>NZ_JBDKSS010000001.1:0-171653 GCF_039680535.1 Parvibaculum sp.
ATGAAGAACCTCGCCATGGCGGGCGGCTTCCTGCAGCTCGTCGCCCATGGCGCAGGTGCGTACAGCATCGACAATCGCGGCAATGCCTGATTGCAGACTGGCGCGGGCGATCAGTCGCCCGCGCGAAGCCGCTGCTGTACCGGGACGGCTGAGAGCATGCGCTCCCGCTTGCCGATATAGTCGCGGGTGAGGGGCAGGGCATCGATCTTCTTCGTCAACTGAAGCTGGAAGTTGACCATTCCCTCGTGGCGGAACGAGGTTTCCGAACCCGCCAGATAGAACTCCCACATGCGGCAGAAGCGTTCGTCATAGATCCTGGCGGCGATGTCGCGCTTCGCCATGAAGCGGCGGCGCCACTCCTTCAGCGTTTCGGCATAATGGAGCCGGAGCACTTCGAGGTCGGTCATGAAGAGGCCGGTCTTTTCGACCGCCGCCGACATCTCGCTGAGCGCTGGAATATAGCCGCCGGGGAAGATGTATTTCGCGATCCAGGGATTGGTCGCGCCGGGCGGATCGAGCCGCCCGATGGTGTGGATGAGGGCAACGCCATCATCCGCGAGCAGGCGCTTTACGCCGTTGAAATATTCCGTGTAGTGACCGATGCCGACATGCTCGAACATGCCGACAGAGACGATGCGGTCGAACCTGTCGGTGAGCGTCCGGTAGTCCCGCAGGTGAAACTGCACGCGGTCGGCCAGGCCCCTTTCAGCCGCGCGCTGGCACGCTACCTTGTGCTGTTCGACGCTCAGGGTGACGCCGGTGACGAGTGCGCCCGTTTCCTCGGCGAGCGTTAGCGCCAGACCGCCCCAACCGCAGCCGATATCGAGCAGTTTCATGCCCGGCTCGATCTGCAGTTTCGCAGCGATATGGCGCTTCTTCGCGAGTTGCGCCTCTTCGAGGCTCATCGAGGGATTGGCGAAATAGGCACAGGAATATTGTTTGTCCGCATCGAGAAAGAGATCGTAGATGCCGCCGTCGAGATCGTAATGATGGGCGACGTTCTCTTGCGCCTTGCCGATCGGATTGTGCTGATCGATACGCCGCTTCATGCGCCGGAGCGCGGCATATGCCTTGAAGGCGCGGCTCGGATAGCTCGCGCCGAGATTGCCGAGGATGAGGTCGAGGAGGTCGTAGATGGTGGCCGGCTGGTCGACGGTCAGTATGCCGTCCATATAGGCTTCGCCGAGCTTGAGATAGGGATTGGTGGCCAGCGCGAATTGCGCGCCCTTGTCCCGCAACCGTATGGTTATGAGGCGGCCTGTGCCGTCACCATAGGTGCCGACCTTGCCGTCATGGTCAATCAGGCGGAGCGAGCCGCGCTTGACGACCTGCTTCAGAAGCACACCGAACAGCATACAGCCTCCATTATCAGGAGTTGACGCAGGATCGGGTCCCGTCAGTACGCGACCGATCGAGGTTCGTACTTGCCTTGTTTGACCATGAAAAAAGAAAGCCAGATTAGAATCAATAAAAAAGTGAGCGGGGGCTACACGGAAGAGGGAGGTGCCAACGAAAAACGCCGCCCCGAAGGGCGGCGTTTCGTGTTTCGTCCGGTCGTATCGGAGACGATCAGGCCTCTTCGGCTGCCGTCTCTTCTTCGGTCGGAGCCAGTTCTTCGGATTCGAAGAACTCGGCGGCTTCGATCTCGTCTTCTTCCTCGGTCCGGCGGGTGAGGTCTTCACCGGCGGCCTGGCGCTTGGCCTCTTCCTCGGAGCGGGCGACGTTGATCGAAACGGTCGCGGACACTTCGGGGTGGAGGACGACGCGCACCTGATGCAGACCGATCGTCTTGATCGGGTGATCGAGCGCGATCTGGTTGCGGTTGGTCGAGAAACCGCCGGCGGTCGCCGCATCGGCGATGTCGCGGCCGTTCACCGAGCCGTAAAGGTGGCCGGTTTCGCCAGCCTGACGCAGGACCGTGAAGGTCTGGCCGTCGAGCTTCGTCTTGACCTGCTCGGCTTCCGACTTGAGTTCGAGGTTGCGGGCTTCGAGCTGCGCGCGCTGCGCTTCGAAACGCACAAGGTTTTCTTTGGTGGCGCGGAGCGCCTTCTTGCGGGGCAGGAGGAAGTTACGGGCAAAGCCGTCCTTCACCTTGACCACATCGCCCATCTGGCCGAGTTTTTCGACCCGTTCGAGAAGTACGACTTGCATGTCTGTCTCCTTTTCCGGGCTCAGCCGATGACGTAGGGCAGAAGGGCGAGGAAGCGCGCGCGCTTGATGGCGCGGGCGAGTTCACGCTGCTTCTTGGCGGAAACCGCCGTGATGCGGCTCGGAACGATCTTGCCGCGCTCCGAAACATAGCGCTGCAGGAGCTTCACGTCCTTGTGGTCGATCTTCGGAGCGTTGGCGCCGGAGAACGGGCAGGTCTTGCGGCGGCGGAAGAAGGGCCGGCGCGCGGGGGCTGCTGAGGTGCTCATTATTCTTCAATCCCTTCCGAAGCGGCTTCTTCACGGTCGCGCGAGAAACGGGGACGGTCGCCACGGTCGCCGCCACGGGGACGGTCGCCACGGTCGAAGCGGTCGCCACGGCCACCGCCGCGCTCGTCGCGGCTGCCACGGTTCTGCAGCATGGCCGACGGACCGGCTTCATGCTCTTCGACGCGGGTCGTCATGAAGCGCAGAACGTCTTCGTTGATGCCCTGCTGGCGTTCCATTTCGGCGACGGCAGCGGCCGGCGCGTCGATGTTGAGGAGGGCGTAGTGGCCCTTGCGGTTCTTCTTCACCTTGTAGGCAAGGTTGCGCAGACCCCAGTATTCGGTCTTCGCGACGGAACCGCCGTTTTCCTTGAGGATGTTCGAGAACTGCTCGACGAGCGCCTCGACCTGCTGCTGCGTCACGTCCTGACGCGCAATGAAAATATGCTCGTAAAGAGCCATTGAGCCTTTTCCCATATGTATCCGGTCCCGACGCAAAGCCCCCTTTGAGCCCCAAAAGGCTCGAAAGGACCACCAAAGAAGCGGAGACACCGGAGCCCGGGATTTCTCCCTGCCGCCCCCTCGAAAGGGCGCGGTGCGCCGTTCAGCCTCCAGCCGAGACCTTCAGAAGCCGCGCAATATAGGGAAAGCGGGGTCGAAAGCAAGGGGAGATGGGGCCGGCGTCTGGCATTCAGGCGGCAGATAGAGCGAAAGCGGCGATTTGGGATAGTTAAAGGTGCCTGCGCGGCCAAAGTCATGCGTGAGCGCATAGCCCAGCATCTGGCCATCGAATCCCCGCTCTCCATAATATCCAACCAGCAGGCCGGTTGTTGGCCCCATATACCGGGTCACGTCGGAATATTTGCGAAATTCGGGGTGCCTGTGCCGAAGCAGGCCGTCAATTCGGAACAGGAACTCGCCGCCCGCGCTTCCCGGCGACAGCGGCACCCCGCTTCCCAGCGCCGGAATGGCGCTGGCGCTCAGAATTTCGGTGACGCAGCCGGGATGATCCCGCAGCGCCGCGCCGACGGATCGGGCGATCGCTGCCTGCGCGCGCATGACGAGGACGGGAGGGTATTTGTCCGCGCCGTCCCGGGTGAGGAGCCAGATGTCGGCCGCCGAGGAAAGGCCGGCGAGCCCAAGTGCGATGAGCATCGCGGCGGTCCTGAAAACAGGCGATCGGTCTGCGACCACGGCTGCCGCAGGAACCGCGAACATGGTGAATGCGAGCGCGGCAGGGCCCCAATAGGGCAACTGGTAGGTCATGGGCATGATCGCCGAGGCGACGGTGGACGCGAAAATGACCGCTGCTGCCGCCGCAACCCGGTTTCGCAGGCTTTGGTGACTCGTCCAGGTCGCGAGGATCGGCGCCGCCATTGCGAGGATCAGCCAGACCGGGGTGACGCCTTTGAGGAAATACGCGAAGCCGCGAACGACCTGGATTATCGACGTATGAATAGTCAGGCCGCGAAAATCGTTTGTAAGCAGATGAAATTCAAAGTTGAGAAAGAGAAAGTCCGGCCAGTCGGCGATCAGGTAGTAGAGAATGGGCAAAAGACCGAGGACGCAGCCGAGGACGTATTGGAGCGCGAACATTCGCGATTGGCGGTCGACGACGAAGATGAGCGCGAAAGCCGACATGGGTGCGATGAAGCTCACCTTGCTCGATGAAGCGAGACCGAGGCAAAGGCCGATCAGCAGCGCATCGAACTTCTCGACCGTTCGTCCGAAATACCGGAAGCACGCAAAGGCAAAGAGCAATAGCGGCAGAGCGTAATTGCCTGTCTGCGCCATGTTGGAAAAGGTGCCGTGGTTGAAGAGGATGAGCGCGAAGGAGATCCAGAACACATAGGTGCGTTGCGCGAGTCTTTCTGCGGTCTTCGCCGCAAGTAGGGCTGCGCCGAGCACGAACAGGACTGATGTGAGTCTTGCCGAGAGATAGAGCCAGGATGGGCCGAACAGCGCGTTCAGCGCGGCGTAAAGGAAGATGCTGAGCGGCGTCTGCACATAGGCGATGTCCCGGTAGAGCGCGAGATGCGGAAACAGCGACGCCGCGGCGACATACATATGGTCGTTGTGATTATATTCGCCGAAGGCCCTGATTGCCCTGATGACGGCATAGAGGCAGACGGCAATGGGAAGAACGCGAGTGGCGAGAGCCTCGACCGTAAGCCGGCGCGCCCGGTCGGTTGGAGCGGGTGGCGAAGCGAGGGCATCGTCCATGCGCAAATTGCCTCCCCCATGTGGCTCATTTTCATTCGGACTTCAGCATTGGCAATGTGAATCGGGCAAGCGCGGGCGGGAGGAGAATGTTCCGGTCTGAAAGGTGCCGACATTGCCTCTGCGTCCCCGCCGCCGCGGGCCCTTGTCTTGACACCCCTTTTTGAGCCTGTATCTCTGTGGATCAGCCGGGCCGCGAGCAGTCCGGATATTGCTGGATATGCAGGGAGCGTCGATGAGCAGGGCTTTCACCTTTCCGGGGCAGGGATCGCAGGCGGTCGGCATGGGCCGGGAACTGGGCGAGGCTTTTGCTTCGGCCCGCGAGGTTTTCGAGGAAGTCGACGAGGCGCTCGGCCAGAAGCTTTCCAAACTGATGTGGGAAGGTCCGCAGGAAGACCTGACGCTGACCGAGAATGCCCAGCCCGCGATCATGGCGGTGAGTCTCGCCGTCGTGCGTACTCTTGAAAGAGAGGGCGGCTTCAAGCTTGCCGACAAGGCGGCCTTTGTTGCGGGCCATTCGCTCGGCGAATATTCGGCGCTCGCCGCCGCCGGCAGCTTCACCATTGCCGACACGGCCAGGCTGCTGAAGCGCCGTGGCCAGGCGATGCAGCGCGCGGTGCCCGTGGGCGTCGGCGCGATGGCCGTTCTGCTCGGCCTCGATTTCGACGCGGCCTCCGAAATCGCCAAGGAAGCGGCGCAGGGAGAAGTTTGCGAAGCGGCCAACGACAATGGCGGCGGTCAGGTCGTCGTCTCCGGCCACAAGGCCGCCGTCGAACGCGCCATCGAGATCGCCAAGACCAAGGGCGCCAAGCGCAGCATGGCTCTGCCGGTGAGTGCCCCTTTCCATTGCGTGCTGATGCAGCCTGCTGCCGACGAAATGGCCGAAGCGCTGGCAGAGGTCGAGATCAGGACGCCCTCCGTTCCGCTCGTTGCCAACGTCACCGCTTCGCGCGTTGCCGACCCCGCGACCATTCGCGACTTGCTGGTAAAGCAGGTCACCGGCATGGTTCGCTGGCGTGAAAGCGTTCTCTATATGGAATCGCAGGGCGTCTCGCGTTACGTCGAAGTCGGCGCGGGCAAGGCGCTTGCCGGTATGATCAAGCGCATCGCGCAGGAGCCCGAGACCGTTTCGGTCGGCACGCCCGCCGATGTCGAAGCCTTCCTGAAAACCATCTGATCCGGAGAGACGCTATGTTCGACCTCACAGGTAAATCCGCGCTGGTCACGGGCGCTTCGGGCGGCATCGGCTCCGACATCGCCCGCGCCCTTCACAAGCAGGGTGCGGCCGTCGCGCTCTCGGGCACGCGCAAGGACGCGCTCGACGCGCTGGCTGCGGAACTCGGGGCCCGTACCTTTGTGCTCCCCTGCAATCTTTCGGATAGCGCTGCCGTCGACGCGCTGCCCAAGCAGGCCGAAGAGGCGATGGGCTCGCTCGACATTCTCGTCAACAATGCCGGCCTCACGCGTGACAATCTCTTCATGCGCATGAAGGACGAGGAGTGGGACGAGGTTATCCGCGTCAACCTCACGGCGGCCTTCCGCCTGTCGCGCGCGAGCCTGCGCGGCATGATGAAGCGCCGCTTTGGCCGCATCATCGGAATCACCTCGGTCGTCGGCGTCACCGGCAATCCGGGGCAGGGCAATTATGCCGCTTCGAAGGCCGGCATGATCGGCATGACCAAGGCATTGGCTCAGGAAGTGGCCAGCCGCAACATCACGGCGAACTGCATCGCGCCGGGCTTCATCCGCAGCGCCATGACGGACGCCTTGAACGACGATCAGAAGTCCAAGATCCTTGGAACGATTCCCGCCGGACGCCTCGGCGAAGGGGCGGAGATTGCCGCAGCGGCGGTCTATCTCGCCAGCGACGAGGCGGCCTATGTGACCGGCCAGACCATCCATGTTAACGGCGGCATGGCGATGATCTGACGGGGGCGGGCCCTAAAAGGTAAACGAAATCAGCGCGGTAGTTGTGTGCATCAGTGGTGCGCGCTGGCTGGCACCATAGTGAAAAGTGTGTTACCTAGGCCCCTCGATTTGGCTTGCGGTCTAGGCTTGAAATGGGCCAGAAGAGGTGCAGTCTTTCCGCCGAATTCAATCGCGTTGTCTCCCTGAAGCCTGAGGCAATGGGGACGGGGCGTGAAGCCGGTCAAAACAGGGAATCTGAGGACTTAAAATGAGTGATATCGCGGAACGCTTGAAGAAGATCGTGGTCGAGCACCTCGGCGTCGACGCCGACAAGGTGACTGAGAACGCGAGCTTCATCGATGATCTCGGCGCGGACAGCCTCGACAACGTCGAGCTGGTCATGGCGTTCGAAGAAGAATTCGGCGTCGAGATTCCGGACGATGCGGCCGAGAAGATCCTGACCGTCAAAGACGCGATCGAGTTCGTCAAGGCGAACGCGAAGTCCTGATTTCGGTCTTGTGGAGCGCGGGGCTGAAGTCCCCGCGCTCTGCAGCGTCTTAGGGTCCGGCGCGCCCGGTCAGGTCTCGCCGGCTCTTGCTTTGAGTATCAAGTAGGGCAGCCCCGCGCTCGATCGCAGTGGGCGATGGGGGAGTAGGGACCGATATGAGACGGGTCGTCATTACCGGACTGGGCATGGTGTCGCCGCTTGGCTGCGGCGTCGACGTAACCTGGAAGCGTCTTCTCGATGGCCAGTCTGCGGCTCGCCGGATCGAGAATTTCGACGTCTCCGACCTTCCTTGCAAAATTGCGATGCCTGTTCCCCGCGAAGGCGAGGGCGCATTCATTCAGGACAACTGGATGGATGCGAAGGAATCGAAGCGCGTCGACGATTTCATCGTCTTCGCCGTCGCCGCTGCAACGCAGGCGCTGGACGATGCAAACTGGCATCCCAAGACCGACGAAGAACAGTGGCGCTCGGGAACGTTGATCGGCTCGGGCATCGGCGGCCTTCAGGGCATTGCCGAGACGGCGCTCATTCTTCAGGAAAAGGGCCCGCGCCGCGTGAGCCCGTTCTTCATCACCGGACGCCTGATCAATCTCGCGTCGGGTTATGTCTCCATTCAGCATGGCCTCAAGGGACCGAACCATTCGGTCGTGACGGCCTGTTCGACCGGCGCGCATGCGATCGGCGACGCGGCGCGTTTGATCGCGCTCGACGATGCCGACGTCATGGTCGCGGGCGGCACCGAGTCCGCTATCAGCCGCATCGGCATTGCCGGCTTCGCCGCCTGCCGCGCGCTCTCGACCGGCTTCAACGATGAGCCGACCCGCGCCTCGCGCCCCTATGACA
This sequence comes from Parvibaculum sp., assembly GCF_039680535.1. Taxonomy (GTDB): domain Bacteria; phylum Pseudomonadota; class Alphaproteobacteria; order Parvibaculales; family Parvibaculaceae; genus Parvibaculum. The sequence continues at coordinate 7,893 of NZ_JBDKSS010000001.1, forward strand.
AGGACCGCGATGGTTTCGTCATGGGCGAGGGCGCCGGCGTCGTCGTGCTTGAGGAATATGAGCACGCCAAGGCCCGCGGCGCGAAGATCTATGCCGAGGTTGTCGGCTATGGTCTCTCCGGCGATGCGCACCACATCACCGCGCCGCCGGAAGACGGCAATGGCGGTTTCCGCTCCATGCAGGCCGCGCTGAAGCGCGCTGGCATTACGGCGTCCGATATCGACTATGTGAACGCGCATGGCACGTCCACGATGGCCGATACGATCGAGCTTGGCGCCGTGTCGCGTCTTCTCGGCAATGCGGTCAGCAAGGTTTCGATGTCCTCGACGAAATCGTCGATCGGCCATCTGCTCGGCGCTGCCGGTGCTGTCGAAGCGATCTTCTGCACGCTCGCCATTCGCGACCAGATCGTGCCGCCGACGCTCAACCTTGAGAATCCGGAAAGCGAGACCGAGCTCGATCTCGTGCCGCTCAAGGCGCGCCAGCGCGAAGTCAATTACGCGCTGTCGAACTCCTTCGGGTTCGGCGGAACCAACGCTTCGCTGGTGCTGAAGAAGGTCGATTGATTGTCCGACGGGACCGATAACGAAGGCACGGTCGAGCCTCGCGCTGATGCTCGACCGGGGCGCGTCCGGCGCTTCCTTCTGACGATCCTCGTTGTCCTTCCCATGAGCGCCGCCCTGATCGCGGGCGGTGCTTTCCTTTATGGCAAGCGGATGTTCGAAGCGCCCGGGCCCGCAGCGGCGCCGACAGTCGTCTGGCTCGCGCCGGGACTGGGGCTTTCGGCCATCGCCGAACGCCTGCATGAAGCGCACGTACTCAACGAGCCGAATATCTTTCGGCTGGCCGTGCGGCTTAACAAGGCGGCGGGAACGCTCAAGGCGGGTGAATATGAAATCCCTGCCCATGCGAGCATGGCCGAGATCGTCCGTATCCTGAGGGAAGGCAAGTCGATCGTCCACCAGATCACTGTGCCTGAAGGGCTGACCAGCCAGGAGGTCATGGAGATCGTAAGGGCTGACCCCGTGCTCACGGGCGACGCGCCGCCGGCGCCGGCGGAAGGGTCGCTGTTGCCCGAGACCTACAATTTCACGCGCGGCACCACGCGCGTGCAGGTCGTGCAGCGCATGCAGAAGGCGGCGTCCCAGCTCGTCAATGAGGCATGGCCGCATCGCGCCGCGAACCTTCCCTACAAGACCCAGAGGGAAGCGATCATCCTTGCCTCCATCGTCGAGAAGGAAACGGGGCTCGCCGCCGAGCGGCCGAAGGTCGCCGCCGTTTTCGTGAACAGGCTGCGCAAGCCGATGCGCCTCCAGTCCGATCCGACGATCATCTATGGCATCACAGGCGGAAAGGGGCCGCTCGGACGCCCGATCCGCCAGAGCGAACTCGACCGCGTGACGCCCTATAACACCTATCAGGTGGACGGCCTGCCGCCGACGCCGATCTGCAATCCGGGGCGCGCGTCGATCGACGCGGTGCTGAACCCGCCGCAGACCAGCGACCTCTATTTCGTTGCCGACGGAACGGGCGGGCACGCCTTTGCCGGCTCTCTTTCAGAACATGACCGCAATGTCTCGCATTGGCGTCAGGTCGAGCGGAAGGCCGCCAAGGCGGCGGTGAATGCCGCGGAGCAAAAGCCGGCAGGAGCCAAGCCCGTGGTGCCGCTCAAGGCCCCGGCGCGGCCGACGGGCGGGTGAGTCGGTCACCGGCCCCGCCGCTGCTATAGTTGAAAGCGTTTCACAGTGATTCCAGGAAAGTCCGCCCTATGCCGCTGACCAGCATGACAGGCTTCGCACGCGCCGATGGCGAGAGCGGCAATGAGGCTGGCCTCGTGCGCTGGCATTGGGAGCTTCGCAGCGTCAATGGCAAGGGCCTCGATGTTCGCTTCCGGTTGCCGTCAGGCTTCGAAGGGCTCGAGGCGCGTCTGCGCGAGGAACTGGCGCGGCACATGAAGCGCGGCAACATTCAGGCAACGCTGACGATCGATCGCGTGCGCGGGCCCGCGCCGCTGCGCATCAATCAGGAGGCGCTTGACGCTGTCCTTGCGGCGCTCGCCACGCTCCAGCAGCGCATCGAGGTCATGCCGCCGCGGCCGGAAGGCATCCTCGCACTCAAGGGCGTTCTCGAAACGAGCGAGGTCGAGGAGAGCGACGAAGATCACGCGGCGCTCGAGAAGCTCGTCCTTGGCTCATTCTCCGAAGCTGCGGCTTCGCTTGCGCGCGCGCGCGGCGAGGAGGGGGCGAAGCTTGAGCGCATTCTGCGTGATCAGGTAGACGAGATCGAAAGGCTGACGCAGCAGGCGTCCGCATCGCCTGCCGCCGGTGTCGAGGCTCTCCGTGCGCGCCTCAGGGCGCAGGTGGCGGAACTTCTCGGGGCCTCGCCTGCGCTGTCCGAGGAAAGGCTGGCGCAGGAGGCGGCGCTGCTTGCCACCAAGGCCGACATCCGCGAGGAGATCGACAGGCTGATCGCACATGTGGCGCAGGCGCGCGAGCTTTTCGCGGGGGTTGATCCTGCAGGCCGCAGGCTCGATTTCCTGACGCAGGAATTCAACCGCGAGGCGAATACGCTTTGCTCCAAGGCCGCCGATGTCAGCCTCACACGCGTCGGGCTGGAGCTGAAGGCTGTGATCGATCAGTTGCGCGAGCAGATCCAGAATGTCGAATAAGGAACTTGTCGGCCGCAGGGGCCTGATGCTCGTTCTGTCCTCGCCTTCCGGCGCGGGCAAGACGACGCTGTCGCGCAAGCTTCTCGAGAGCGACCCGCAGATCACCATGTCAGTGTCAGCTACAACACGACGCCCGCGCCCAGGTGAGATCGATGGTCTTGACTATTTCTTCGTCAGTACCGAAGAGTTCGGGCTGATGCGCAATCGGCGCGAGTTTCTGGAAAGCGCGAAGGTCTTCGACAATTACTACGGAACGCCGCGCGCGCCGGTTGAACAGGCCTTGTCGTTCGGACGCGACGTTCTCTTCGACATCGACTGGCAGGGCACGCAGCAGATCGAAGAGGTCGCGCATGAGGACCTCGTGAAGGTTTTCGTGCTGCCGCCCTCGGCGCAGGATCTGGAACGGCGCCTCAATGCGCGCGCGCAGGACTCGGCCGAAGTCGTCGCCGCCCGCATGGCCAAGGCCTCGGATGAAATCAGCCACTATCAGGAATACGACTACATCATCATCAACGACGATGTGGAGCGGGCCTATGGTGAACTCCGTGCCATCCTTCAGGCCGAGCGCCTGCGCCGCCGGCGCCTGACCGGCCTGTCGGATTTCGTGAAGCGGCTGCGCGATACGCTGTGACGCGTTACATGCAGCAGCCCATCATGGGCATCAACTCATCTGCCTTCTTGCGCTGATCGGCGGAGAGCGCCTTGTAAAGCGCTTCGGTTGCGGGCTTCAGCGCTTCGAGTGCGGCAAGCCTCGACTTCATGGCATTGATGTGAAGATCGAAGAGCTGCGTCGGCGAACTGGCCCCTTTCTGGAAGGCTGCGGCCATCTGCTTATGCATGCTGGCCATGACCTCAGCGTTGGACGTCAACGCATCCGCATAGGCCTGCCAGACGGATTCCTGATCCTTCGTGATCTTGAGTTCGGCCTTGAGGAAGGCAATTCGGCCTTCGATGTAGCTGTCGAAGTCGCCACCCGCGCCGTAACCCATCATGCCCCAGCCGCCGCCCATCATTCCGGGGCCGCCGCCATAACCCATCATCATGCCCGGCCCGTAGCCGCGCCCGGCGCCGTAGCCCATCATGCCGTGGCCGCCCCAGCCGCCACCCATCATTCCGGAGCCCCAGCCATAACCCGGGGCCGGCTGCCCGCTTCCCGGTTGAGGCGCCGCTGTCTCCTGCGCCAAGGCCAGAGATGCCCCTGAAAGCGCGAGCAGCCCGATGAGAGCGAATGTACGGAGATTCATGGTGGCCTCCTTTGTTGAGAGCGATGGTCAATCTGCTCCTGGCCGATGTCGACTTGCATTGAGACCGATCAAAAACGCGTGACGGGGTCTTGCCGATAAAATGCGGGTGAGTCTTCCCGGCTATATGCAGCCGGCGGCGGGGAGCCGCGCGTCGGCGGTTTTCTTCTGTTCTTCCGATAGCGATTGGTAGAGTGCGATGGCGGCGGGCTTCAGCGCTTCGACGGCCGGGAGCTTCGACTGCGTTGCATCGATGTCGAGATCGACGACGGTCAAGGATGAATGAGTGCTCTGTGCCGATGCGCCGATCATCTGCCGATGGATGCTGGCCATGACCTGTGACGTTGCCTGCAATGCATTCGCGTAGGCGTTCCAGGCCTTCTCCTGATTGCCGGTGATCTTGAGTTCGCTCTTGATCGATGCGAGGCGGTTGGCGGAGTAAACGTCATTGCTGGCGGAGGATGCGCCGAGGTCGCAGTTCCCAATAGGCCTGAGCCCCAACCGTCGCCTGTCATCATGCCGGGGTCATAGCCATAGCTGCGTCCGGCTTGATGTCCGGTGACGGCGGTATCGGCGTTCGGCGGCTCTTGCGCGAAGGCAAGGCTCGAACCGCAAAGCGCGAGCAGGCCGACGACTGGAAATATACGCGGCATCATGGGCGCCTCCTCCCAAAGGCATGGACAATCGTGGGATTGTCCGCCATGGGCGGCATTGAGGCCGATCAAGAATGTGTGACCGGATATCAGCGAGACCCGAGGCCGGAGAGCCTTGCGAGGCGCTTTCTGACGCGCTTTCCAAACCGTTCGAGCCTCTTGCCCTTGCGTGCATAGCCTGGCTGGTCGGCGATCAGCGTGTCATTCAACAAATGACGTTCGATCGTGGTCTGAGGCGCGGAAAGCGCTTCGACGATGAGATCGACATAGTGAGATGTCGCGAATTGATCGGGAAACCTGTTATCGCGGAAGACCGGCGCGGTGACGATGCGTTCCATTTCTTCGCGGCTTTCGCTTAGCCGGACGACGTGATCGGCGAGATCGTCGAAAGTCTCGAAGTCGCGCGCAAAAATGAAGGCCTCGGGATTGAAATCGCTCCGGCCTTCGGAGGCGCCCCAGTAGATCGGGATCGAGCGCGCGGCGAGGGGGTCGATCAGCTTTTCGGTGACGTATCCGGGCGAGAGCGCATTCTCGAAGGCGATGGTGAACTGATACGCGCTCACTGTTTCGAACTTGTCGGCGCAGGGGGCGCCGATATTGTTCAGTACACGTCCGCAGCTGTCGACGCGGCGGCGCCTGCCGAGCATATCGAAAAACTCGGTGCGGAACGAAGTGCGGTTCGAGTAGATGAAGTTGCAGAACTTGTCGCGCTGCTCGAAGCGGCGGTCGCCCAGCAGTTTCTCGGGCGAATAGGGCGACGTCGCGTCCCACCAGTCGACGCTCGACGACCAGACCGGACAGCGAACCCAGCGCCTGCCGAGGAGGGATTCCGGCAGAGAGCCGAAATGCAGATCGTAGATCATTCGGGAAGGCTCGGCGGCCTCGCCGCTGAACCAGACGCGCAGCGCGCGCTCCCGGCCTTTTGCGGGCACAAGTTCCTTGCCGAAAACGCTGAAGAATTGCAGGTCGCGGCCGAAGAGATCGAAGCGAATGTCGAAGCGACGCATCAATTCGCGCGTCAGAAAGAATCTCTTCGGATCGAAGCCAGGCCAGAAATTATGAAAGCTGACGGAGAGCTCCGGACGCGAGGTCATGGATGGGCCTCTTCTGGCGGCGGAGGCCGGCCGGGCAGGAACCCGGCCGGCGTCACGAGAGTCAGGGTTTGAGCACGACGCGGCCGAGCACATGGCCGGCGCGGAGATCGTCGAGCGTCTTCGAGGCCTCGGAGAGCGGCCGCTCCTGCACGGGGATCGGGTCGATCTTGCCGGCCTTCACGAGTTCCATCATGTCGAGCGTCTCGGCGAGCGAGCCCACATAGGAACCGCCGATCGAGATCGCGCGCATCGGGAACATCGGGATCGGCATGGAGAAGCCGCCGCCGAAGAGGCCGACGACAATGACCTGTCCGCCCTTGCGTACGGCGCCCGTCGCGAATTTGAGCGAGGCTTCCGAGCCGACGAAATCGACAGCCGCAGGCACGCCGCCATTGGTGTCGGCGAGGAGCTTCTTCAGCGATTCCGGATCCTTCGGGTTGTAAACCTCATAGGCGCCGGCGCCCTTTGCGGCCTGGAGCTTCTGCTCGTCGACATCGGCACCGAGCGGGGCGTTCTCGAACAAGGCCTTGGCGAACTGCAGACCCATCATGCCGACGCCACCGAGGCCGACGACGAGGACGCGCTCCTCGGGACTGATGTCGCCGAGCTTCTTCATCGCGCTGAAGGCGGTGAGGCCCGAGCACATGTAGGTCGCGGCGAGGCCCTGCGGCACGCCCGTGTAGTCGATGAGATAGCGCGGATGCGGCACGATCACATGCGTCGCATAGCCGCCGGCGACCTGAATGCCCAGATTGACCGGCTTGTTGCAGAGGTGCTCTTCGCCGCGCTTGCAGGTGGGGCACTGGCCGCAGCCGATCCAGGGGAAGGCGACGCGGCGCTGGCCGACGGTAACGCCTTCGGCATCCTCGCCGATGGCAATCACTTCGCCCTCGATTTCATGGCCGAGCGTGAAGGGCAGCTTGCGTCCGCCGCGCACGTCGAGCTTGTTGCCGCCGCCAAGGTCGAAATAGCCGTCATGGAGATGGACGTCGGAATGGCAGACGCCGCAATGCGTCACCTTGAGGAGCACTTCGGTGCCCTTGGGCTGCGGCGTTTCGCTGACGATTTCCTTGAGCGGCTGGCCGTAGTCGACAATGGCTTCAGATTTCATGGCGTGCTCCTGTCCTCTCTACATAAGGCGGTCTTCGCCGCCCGTTTCCGGCAATTTGGCACGCGGGGCGGCGCCCCACAACCTTGTCAGCGCCGCTCCGCAAAGGCGCGGGCAAGCGCGCAGAATTCCTCCACCGAAAGCTCCTCGGCGCGCTGGGTCGGGTTGATTCCTGCCTGCTCGATGATGGCGGCAGGATCGGGCATCAGCGATTTGAGGCTGGAGCGCAGCATCTTGCGGCGCTGGCCGAAGGCTGCGGCGACAACCCGCTCCAGCGCCTTGGGATCGGCGGGCGCGAGGGGCTCGGACCGGGGAATGAGCTCGACCACGGTCGATGTGACCGCAGGCGGCGGCGTGAAGGCGCTGCGGTTGACGTCGAACAGCATGCGGGCTTTTGTCCGCCACTGCGCAAGCACGCCAAGGCGCCCATAGGCCTTGCCGCCCGGAGGAGCGACGATGCGCTCCGCCACCTCTTTCTGAAACATCAGCGTGAGGCTCGCGAAAAACGGCGGCCAGGGCTCCGTCTGGAGCCAGCCGACGAGAAGCGGCGTCGCGATGTTATAGGGCAGGTTCGCGACGATGCGGGCAGGGCCGTTGACGAGGCTTGCCATGTCGGTTGCGAGCGCATCGCCTTCGACGATGGTGAGGCGCCCTGGATAGGCCGCCGCGATTTCCTGCAGGGCGGGAAGGCAGCGGCGATCGCGCTCGATGGCGACGACGCGGGTCGCGCCTTCAGCGAGCAGCGCGCGCGTCAGACCGCCCGGACCCGGGCCGACCTCGATCACCTCATAGCCTTCGAGCGGACCCGCGGCGCGGGCGATGCGGCCCGTGAGGTTGAGGTCGAGCAGGAAGTTCTGGCCGAGCGCCTTGAGCGCGCCCAGCCCGTGCTTCGAAATGACTTCGCGTAGCGGTGGAAGATTGTCGGTCGTCATGAGGCGGCCCGGTTTCGGGCGATCTCCGCCGCAAGACGAACGGCCTCGATCAGGCTGCCGGGATGGGCAAAGCCCTGTCCGGCGATGTCGAGCGCGGTGCCGTGGTCGGGAGAGGTGCGCACGATCGGCAGGCCGAGCGTTGTGTTGACGCCGCGCTCGAAGTCGATGGTCTTCAGCGGGATGAGAGCTTGATCGTGGTACATGCAGAGCGCCGCGTCGTAGCGCGCGCGGGCGGCGGTGTGGAACATGGTGTCCGGCGGAAGCGGGCCCGAGACATCCGCGCCGGCCTCGCGGATCGCAGCGAGGGCGGGAATGATGACGTCGAGTTCCTCGCGGCCGATATGCCCTTCCTCGCCCGCATGGGGGTTGAGACCGGCGACGGCGATGCGGGGATGCGCGATGCCGAGGTCGCGCCGCAGCGCGTGGGCGAGGATCACGCCCTTTTCAGCGATCATCGCCGTGGTGAGCGAAGTTGCCACGCTCGCCAGCGATTGATGCACGGTGACGGGAACCACCCGAAGCCCGGGGCAGGACAGCATCATCACCGGCGTTGCGCCGCCCGTGCGCTCCGCCAGATATTCCGTATGCCCCGGAACCTTGAGGCCGGCCTCATAGAGGGCGCGCTTGTGGATCGGATTGGTGACGATGCCAGCGGCCTCGCCCGCCAGTGCGAAGTCGCAGGCCATGTCGATCGACCGGATGACGGCGTGGGCATTGGCGGGGGCGAGGTGACCGGGCCGGACGGATGCGTCGAGCGTCACCGGCAGAACGGGAAGGGCGGCATCGAAGAAGCGGTTGGCCTCGTCCGGTGTCGCGATCTCCCTGACGGTCACATCGAGGCCGAGCCGTACCGCTTCCTCGCGGTAGAGCGACGGTGCGCCGATGACGAAAAAGGCAGGGAGATCCCCGCCCGTTCGCGCCGCCCAGGCCTTCAATGTGATCTCGGGGCCGATGCCCGCCGGCTCGCCCATCGTAAGGGCAAGCGGCGGCCTCTCCGCATTCGTCATGACAGATCCTCGTCCGGCGGCATGTTCCTGCCGCCGGATCATATCACCTGATATCGACGACGGCGTCGCGCCGCAGATCGCGCAGATGCCGGCGCGCCATCATGTCCAGCCGCTGGCCGAAGATGTTGTTCTCGAGCTGGTCGCGGGTCGGTGCGCCGCCCGTGTCCGCCTGATAGCCGCAGACGGCGATCATTTCGATGCCCTGCTGGCTGCGGATAGGCTTCAGGATCGTGCCCGGCTTGGCTCCGGACAGCGCATCGCGAAGCCGCTGGTCGAGCTGACCGAAGACGACGGCGCGGGGCGGCTGTGCGGCGGCGCCAACGAATTCCTTCACCTGATCGGAGAGTGCGTCGCAGGATTTGAACTCGGCCATGAGCTTCTGCGCTTCGCCGACGCGGCGCGAGACCATGGTTTGCGGCGCATCGGGAGCCAGCGGCAGGAGAACATGGGCAAGCGTCCAGCGATCCTGCAGCGGGTCCGCACCGAGACCGGTTTGCTTGTTGCGGAGCTGGACGATGTAGACGCCGTTCAGCGTCTTGATCGGATCCGAGATGGCGCCAATGTTCATCTGCTCGACGATCGGGGCGACATCGCTCGGCATCTGGCTCGCATGTTCCCAGCCGATATCGCCGCCGTTTGCGGAGCTTGCCGACTGGCTGAACTGCCGCGCAACGGAGGCGAAGGGCGCCCCCTGACGCATCTGCTCGACCAGGCGCTGCGCGCCCGACATGGCTTCGGCTTCCTGCTCCGGATTGTCATAGGTGAGCACGATTTCCGACAGCTGATAGCGCGGCTGATCGGCCTGGGCCTCAAGCTGCTTGAGCGCCTCGTCGACCTCGTCCGCGCCGACGGAGACAAGCGGGGCAAACTGCTGCTCGATCACCTTGTTCCAGGCGATGTCCGCATAGAGCTGGGAGACGAGCGTGTCCCTGGAGACGCCGTTTTCCTTCAGATAGTCCTCGATCTCCTTTGGCGTCATGTTGGCGCGCGCGGCGATCTGGGCGAGCTGCTGGTCGATTTCCTTCTCTTCGACCTTCAGTTCGAGGCGCACGGCTTCCTGCAGCTCGAGGCGCTCATCGATCAGGCTGCGGAGAACCTGACGCTGGATGCGGCTGACCATTTCCGGCGAATTCGGAATGCCGGAGGTCACCATGACAAGGCGGACGCGCTGGTCGAGGTCGTATTTCGAGATGATCTTGTCGTTGACCGTCGCGACGATGCCCTGGCTATCGTCGGGTTCGGACGCCGCCGGGGCGCCGTCGAGACCGAGGCTGTCCGGCGTCGGTGCGCCAAGTCCTTCTTCCGCATGGGTCGAAATGGGGTAGGCCAGGCTCACGCACGACACCATTGCGAGCGTTGAGAGGAACCGGGACACAGTAGCTACGGCAGGCGTGAATGAGCACGCGAGCTTCATTGACTTCATGATTTTTTCAAACGGGGCCGGAGCCCCTCCCGTGTTAGCCTGGACGCCCCTGGCCTGAGGCGGACAGAATACTGCAATCGGTGCCCTAATCAACCGAGGAGCACGGGCGAAAAGCCGCAAGTTTCCGCGGTTTTACGCCTCGGGCGGGGTTTATCTGTTGGTGCCGATACCCGGGCGGCGGCTGTCGTTGATCATGACGCCGGCAGGGTCGCCAAAGAGGGAGGTGTCGGGGTCGCCGAAGAGGGTGGTCCCCGGGTTCACGATGCCCATCGAATCCGTCCGGGCGGACAGGTTCGACTGGCTGCCTACACCTGTGGAGCCCAGATTCTTGAAGGTGATCTGCAGCAGGAAGGTGTTGGACCTCTGGATGTCCTGATAGCTGATGTTCGACTGGTAGAAGCCAAGCGCCAGGCCGAAGCAGTCATCCTGGTAACCGACGCCGATCTGGTTCGAGATCGAGCCGCTATTGGCGAGATCCTGCACCGTGCTGCCGAACAGGCGCCAGTAGCGGCTGAGCTTCAGCGTTGCGCCGAGCGAGAGTTCCTCACGGGCGCCGATGGCCGTTGTCACGGCCTGATCCGCCGCAAAATATGCATAACCCAGCGAGGTCGTGAGCGGGCCGGTGCGGGCCAGGACGTCAAATTCGTTGCGGCTGAACTTGAAGTTGTTCTCGTTGATGCGGAACCGGTGAACCGCGACGAGATTGTCGTTCGGTGCGACCTGGATCGCGCCCACGTAATCGGAAAGCTGATCGCGCAGGCCGGTCGCGTCCGAGAAGCTGTTGTCGTCCTTCAACCGGTAGCTCTGACCGAGAAGGACGCTGGCCTGTCCGCCGCCTGCGCCATAGATCGAATAGCGCATGCCGACATTGGCGCGGCCGCCGGTTTCCCAGCGATCGAGGCCCGGGAAGCGGTTCTCCGAGAACAGGTTCGTGTCGTCGAACTCGACGTTGATCGAGTCCATGTTCGGAATGCGATCGCTGTTGCCGATGCTGGGCGCGTAGATCACCTGAACGATGGGCTCGATCACCTGCTTGAGGCCGGGATCGGGCCGGACGAAGGGATAGCTCGCCTCCGCGCCCACGGTCGGCAGGGCGCGAATGATGGTTTCCTGTCCGAAGTAGGTGCCGGCAGCGGCGGGGTTCGGCGCCTTGTCTGTCGAATAGGCGTCGGCGCGCAGGTTCGCGAAGATGCGATAGACCTCGCCGCCGCGCGACGTATAGGGCTTGTCCCAGTCGAAGGCGGCCGTGAGGCGGCGGGAGTCCAGACCTGCGGGCGTGCCCAGAACCATCGCGTTGCTGCTGAACTTCAGCCGGCCGAGACCGAGCAGATCGCCCAGATATTTCTCGTAATCCACCGTCGGTGCGACCCAGGGCGTGTTATCGCGATTGGTGCCTGCGAGCAGGTTTCGGAAGTAGTAGGCGTTGGCCGAGAAGCTGTCGCGTCCGTCGATATTGTTCAGGTGAATATTGGTCGTGAGGTCGGTCGCGTCTGACAGGCCGTATTTGCGCAGATAGGTGTTGTCGGTGACGAGCTGCGTCTGGAAGCCCCAGCTCCATTTCGGTGCGAGGTTGAATTCGCCATTGCCGAACAGGCTGCCGCGGAAGGCCGCATCGGCGGGCGTGCCTGCGGTGCGGCTGTCGGGCCAGGTGCCGGTGCCGAAGAACTGATAGGAGCCCGACTCGAGGCGATGACGGAATTCGCCCTGATAGACGATGCCTGCCTTGGTCGTGAAGCGTGGCGCCAGCGTCACGTCGAGGTTCGGCTGGATCGCCCAGTAATAGGGGAGCGTGATTTCCTGGCCCAGATCGGTGGAGCTTGCCACGCTCGGCGTCAGGAACCCCGACTGGCGCTTCACCGTCGGATCAGGATGCGAGAAGAACGGAACGTAGAAAACGGGGACGCCGAACATTTCCATGTAGGCGTCTTCGTAGATGATCCGCTTTTCCGACTTGTTATGAACGACGCGGAAGGCCTTGATCTGCCAGACCGGCGTGTGCTGTCCCTGCTTCTCGCAGATCTCGCAAGGGCTGTAGACGCCGCGATGAACGGTGGTCACGTCGCCGTTGGTGCGCACCGCGTCGCTGCCGGCAAGGCGCGATTTGTCGGTGAGGAGGACCTGCAGCGTCTGAATGACGCCGTCCTTCATCTCGTTGCGGAGCACCACATGGTCGGCGAAGGCGACATCGCCCTGCGGCTCCAGCAGCGAGACGTGGCCGTCGGCCGTAACCACGCCGGTCTTCTGGTTGTAGGTGACCTTGTCGGCCATCAGGACCCGCTGGCCATAGGCGATCTCGACGTGGCCCGTAGCGGTCACGATCTGGGCGTCACGGTCATAGCTGAGGTCGTCGGACTGCATGAGGACCTCTCCCGACTCGGGGAAAGGCTTCGTGCCATTGTCCAGGGCTATCGACTTGCGCTCGCCGGCCGGCGCGTCCTGAGCGGAGGCGGCGATGGGCCAAGCCGCAACGGCCCACAATGCGGCTACCGCAGCAAATGCCACGGACCGTCGACCGGCCGACCCCATCCTCGATCCACTCAAAATGACCCCCTGCAACCTAGGATTCGCTTGTTGTTTAACCGTCTTCGAGGTGAAAGAGAACCGCAACCCCCAAAAGCAAGGCAACGATAACCGGCGCCCATGCAGCCAGGAAGGGCGGAAGGACCCCCGAAAGTCCGAGTGCGAGCGACAGATCGCTCAGGAAATAGAGCAGGAACCCTGCGAAAATGCCTCCGACGACGAGCTGGAAGAGGCCCCCGAGGCGCGAAGCCCGGAGCGAGAACACGGCCCCAAGAAAGACCATGGTGCATAGCAGGACGGGCGTCGACAGGATGTCGTAGAGGTGAAGCCGGTAGCGCTGGGCGGAAAAGCCTGCGGCCTCGGCCATGTCGATGAAATGAGGCAGATCCCAGAAGGAGATGGTGTCGGGATCGGCGAAACTCTCCTGCACCTGCGTCAGCGTCAGGGTCGTGGGCTGGCGATAGGTGTCATAATGCTTGGGCTGGTCCGCCGTGGACGTGACCCAGGCGTCCTTCATGTCCCAATAGCCATCTTCCAGCACGGCGCTGGCCGCGTCGATGCGGCCGGTGAAATTATCGCTCTGGCCATAAAGGAAGATGATGACGTCTTCGAGCCGCAAACCGCGCTCGCTGACGCGAAGCGCGTGGACGACCGATTGGCCGCCGGTGTCCGCTTGCCGGAGCCACAGCCCGTTCGACGAAACGGCGATGAGGCTCGGCCTGCCGCGCAGATATTTCGCTTCGAGCTGCGTGTAGCGCGCCGACATGGCGGACGCGACCGGGTTGTAGACCGTGATGACCACGAGCCCGAGGGCCAGTGCGGCAGCGAGGGCAGGGGCGAGAAACTGCCAGACGGAGATGCCGGCGGCGCGCGCGACGACGAGTTCGTGATTGCGCGTCAGCCGGAGGAAGGAGGCCATGCCGCCGAAAAGCACGGCGAAGGGCAGCGTGTCGGAGCCGAGCGTCGGCAGGTTGAGGAATGCCATCGACGCAATGGTGCCGAAGGTGATCTCGCTGTGTTCGGCAGCCTTACGCATCAGCTCGACGATGCTGATCATGTAGATCAGGCAGAGCACGATCGCGAAGGTGATGAGCACCGTGCCGAGGAACTGGCGTCCGAGATAGCGCGACAGGGTCCAGGAAATATTCATGCGGTCCACGCCTCAATTCTGCGCCGGACCTGATCGAAGCGAAACCCGGCGATGAGCGCGCATGAGGCGGCGCAGACGAGAAGAGGCGTCAGGTAGATCACGGGAATGAGAAGAGGCTGGTTGACAGCGGCGTTGACGAGGCCGAAGCCGACCACGCGCGCGACGATGGTGGCGAGCGCCGCAATGCCGATGCGCAGTGCATAGCCGCGCCGGTTGAACGGGGCGGGCAGCAGGGCCGCGAGCGCGATGCATGCGAACATGATCGGATAGATGGCCGCCACGATGCGGTCATGCCCTTCCGCCCGCAGCCGCGCCTTCATGCGCTGTCCGTAGAGATCGTTGCTCGCGGGATTGAACAATTCATCCAGATAGCGTTCGCGCACTTCCCAGGGGGAGATCTGCTCGGTCGACGCATATTGCGACAGGTCGTAGGTATATTTGTCGAAGAAGAGCAGCGTGACCGGGCTTTCGGTCTTGGTCGCCTTGCGGGTAACGCGCTCGATATTGCCATTATACATGACGAGGCGCGGGCCCTCCGGCGTGCGGACCATTTCGCCGGTCTCGGCCATATAGGTCACCGGCTCGTCGGGGTTGCGCCCGTCATGCACCAGAATGCCGCGAATGCCGCCTTCCGGCGTGCGCGATCTGACATAGACGGTGAGGCCGGATACAGGATTGGTGAAGGCGCCCTCGCGGATGAGCGACGTCGCCACGTCGCCGCGAATTTCGAAGAGCTTGACCCGCAGCGTCCGCATGCCGGCAGGCATGAGCCAGAGATTGAGCACGATGACGAGGGCTACGGTGATGGCGGTCAGCATCATCACCGGGATGGCAACCGTCCACCGGCTGACACCGGCCGAGAACATCACCACGAGCTCGCTGTCGGTGATCAGCTTGTTCAGCGCGTAGACGAGGGCGAGAAAGAGCGCGATGGGCAGGACCGAGTTCACGGCCGTCGGCAGGGCGAGCAGGCTCAGTTCGAAGAAGGCCGAAACCGTCTGCCCCTGCATGATGAGCACGTCGAGCATCTTCAGCGCCTGCGTCAGCCAGATGATGCCTGACAGCACGAAGGTCGCTATGGCGAAGGGGCCGGCGGACTGCCAGAAAATATATCTCGTCAGTGCTAAGGGCATCCGTCCCGGCTTTCAGGGGCTTGTTTGTGGCGTGGTGCGTGATCCGGGCGTGCGATCCGGGGATCGACGAATAGCTTTTCCTCTCAAGGGTTTCCGCTAGGATACGCGCTTGGCCGAGATGAATGGTTATCCCATTTTGTCCGACCGGAAAAGCCGGGCGCTGGAACGCCTCTGACGCAAGCCCTTTCTGGGGGGAGCGAGGGGTGACGGCGCCAACGGCCGCTCCGACGATTCGTTTTGCCCCGGGCGCGGGCCTGCCTTGAGAGCTGGAAAGGTTAACTTCATGAATATCTCCTTTGCCGATGTTTCGCTGACGAAGCCCGGCGTTCTCGCGCTGCTCGTATGCGAGGACCATATCCTGTCCGGCTTTGCCGCCGACCTCGACCGCAAGGCCGATGGGGCGATCAAGCGGGCGATCAAGGCAGCGAGCTTCACCGGCAAAGCCGGCGGCATCCTCGAACTCGTCGCGCTGCACGGGATCACCGCGCACCGGACCATTCTGATCGGCATCGGCAAGCGGGCGGATCTCACGACCACGATCCTGGAACATGCGGGCGGTGACCTGCATGGCCGCATCGGCAAGGCGAAGGAGCAGGTCGCGATCATCGTCGATGGCGCCCATTCGGCGAAGATCGAGCCGGGCGAGGCCGCAGCCCGCGTCGCCTTCGGCGCGGCGCTCCGCAGCTACAAGTTCGACAAGTACAAGACCAGCACCAAGGACAAGGACGCGGCCGACGCGGCGCTGAAGAGCCTGACCATCATGACGAAGGCGGCCGCGGCCGCTCGCAAGGCCTATGCGCCGCTCGCCAAGATGACGGAGGCGATCTACTTCGCGCGCGATCTCGTCAACGAGCCTGCCAATGTTCTGACGCCCGGCGAGTTTGCAAAGCGCGTTCGCGGGCTTTCGAAACTCGGCCTCAAGATCGAGGTGCTCGGCGAAGCGCAGATGCGCAAGCTTGGCATGGGCTCGCTGCTCGGCGTCGGTCAGGGCAGCGTGCAGGAAAGCCAGCTCGTCATCATGCGCTGGAACGGCGGCAAGGCGGCGGAGAAGCCCATCGCCTTTGTCGGCAAGGGCGTCTGCTTCGATACCGGCGGCATTTCGCTCAAGCCGGCAGCGGGCATGGAAGACATGAAGGGCGATATGGGCGGCGCGGCCGCTGTCGCCGGTCTCCTCTACACGCTCGCGGCGCGCAAGGCGAAGGTCAATGCGATCGGCGTTCTCGGCCTTGTCGAGAACATGCCCGACGGCAATGCGCAGCGGCCCGGCGACATCGTCACCTCGATGTCGGGACAGACGATCGAAGTCATCAACACCGACGCGGAAGGCCGCCTCGTGCTCGCCGACGCGCTCTGGTACACGCAGAAGCGCTTCAAGCCGAAGTTCATGGTCGATCTTGCGACCTTGACCGGTGCGATCATGGTCGCGCTGGGCAAGGAATATGCGGGCCTCTTCGCGAGCGATGACAAGCTTGCCTCGCAGCTCATCGAGGCGGGCGAGGCCGAGGGCGAGAAGGTGTGGCGCATGCCGATGGGCCCGGCCTATGACAAGATGATCGAGTCCCGCAAGGCCGACATGAAGAACACGGGCGGGCGCGACGGCGGCTCGATCAGCGCCGCGCAGTTCCTCAAGCGCTTCGTCAATGACGTGCCCTGGGCGCATCTCGATGTCGCGGGAACGGCCATGGCCTCGCCGCCGACCTCGATCAATCAGAGCTGGGGTTCGGGCTGGGGCGTGCGCGTCCTCAACCGCCTCGTTGAAGATTATTACGAGGCATGACGGAAGTTCTCTTCTATCACCTCCAGAACGCGCCGCTCGAGCAGGTGTTGCCGCAACTGCTCGAGCGCTCGCTGGCGCGGCCATGGCGCTGCGTGGTGAAGGTGGGAAATGCCGAACGGCTCGACGCGCTGGTGAACGCGCTCTGGACCTGGCGCGAGGACAGTTTCCTGCCGCATGGCACGAAAGAAGACGGGCCTGCCGAGGCGCAGCCGATCTTCATGACCACGGAAGATGAGAACCCGAACGGCGCGCAGGTCGTCTTCCTTGTCGACGGCGCGGAGCCGGGCGACGTCTCGGGCTATGAACGCTGCGTGCTGATGTTCGACGGGCGGGATGAGCAGGCGCTGTCCCGTGCGCGGGAAAACTGGAAACGGCTGAAGGCGGAGGGGCACGACGCGACCTACTGGCAGCAGAACGAGGACGGGCGCTGGGAGAAGAAGGCCTGAGGGGCGGGATTAAATTTCGTATATCGGCCAGTAAATTTTCGCGATTGATCCGTCCACGATCCGCGCCATATCGTCTCGACCGGAAACAAAGCCAGCGAGGAGGGCTGATTTCGATGGGTTGGAAGCGTATTGCGTTGATCGCGCTTGGGGTGGTCGTTCTGATCGGCGGCGGCGCCTATTATTGGCTGGTCGTCGAGAGCCATGATGCCGGCGAGCGGCATTTTGCGCTCGATATGGAGGAAGTCCGCCGTCAGGCCGACGCATTGCCGGGCGCGAAGCCCGTCGAGATCGACGCCGAGAAGGTGGCTGCCTTTTCGTTCCCGAAAGCCGCTGTGGTTGCAGGCGACGGCTGGGAGAAGGTCGACGTGCCGGTCTTTTCCTATCGGGTCGTCTTTCCCGGCGGCGCGAGCGCGATCATCGACACAGCGCTCGACGACAAGCTCGGTGGATCGAACCTCGTTTCTTTCGACAAGGCCGCCTATGACCGCATGAGCGCCGCGCTCGACAAGGCGTCGCTCATCGTCATTACGCATGAGCATATGGATCACATCGGCGGACTGACCGAGCACCCCGATGTGCGGCGTATTTTGCCGTCAACGAAGCTGACGCAGGAGCAGGTCGATCATCCGGAACGTTCCGCACCCGCCGCCTTTCCGGCCGGCACGCTCGATGGCTACAAGCCGCTCGTCTACGACCATTATGTCGCCATCGCGCCGGGCATGGTGCTGATCAAGGCGCCGGGCCATTCGCCGGGAAGCCAGATGGTCTATGTGCAGAAGGCTGACGGAACCGAGGTGCTCTTCATTGGCGATGTCGCCTGGCAGTTCCGCAACATTGACCTGGTGCGCGAGCGCCCCCGCCTCATGACCCAGTTCATGCTCAAGGAAGATCGCGGCGAGGTCTTCGCGCAACTACGCGAGTTGCACCGGCTTCACGCGGCGGAGCCGAAGCTCAGCATCGTGCCGGGCCATGACGGGGCCACGGTAACTGCGCTCGAGCAGGCGGGTGTGCTCAAGACGGGATTCTGAGGGGTCCATCTTTTTAGGGGAGCGTCGATGAAGGGCGGGTGGGTTTACATCATGACCAACAAGCCACGCGGCACGCTCTATGTCGGTGTGACGGCGGATATCGGACGGCGAGCACATGAGCACCGCGAGGGCTTGATCGACGGATTCACGAAGCGCTACGGCCTGAAGAGGCTTGTCTATGTCGAGAGGCACGAGGAGATCGAGGCGGCCATCGACCGGGAAAAGAAGATCAAGAACTGGCCGCGCGCGTGGAAGATTGATCTGATCCTGTCCGTTAATCCGGGGTGGGACGATTTGTACGAGACGCTTCAGGCTTGATGGTGGGAGAAGGTGGACCCCGGCTCGATGCCGGGGTGACGGATGTTGTTGAGGGGAGACTCTCATTACCCAGATGCGTCATGCCGGACTTGATCCGGCATCCATCTTTTCTTCAGTGCGCCGGTCACGATGGACCCCGGATCAAGTCCGGGGTGACGAGAGAGAAGTTAGCGCCCTGCTTTAATCCGCCATCGCTTCGTCGTAAGCCGCGGAGGCGTGGAGCCAGTCTTCTTCGGCCTTGGCGAGCGCCTTGAGCGTGTCGGCGCGGAGCTTGGCGATGCGGGCGGCGTCCTCGGGCTTGGCGACGAGGTCCGCGTCGTGCTTCGCCACTTCGGCCTGAAGACGTTCGACTTCCTTTTCGGCGGCCTGCGCCTTTTTCTTCAGCGGCGCGAATTGCTCGCGCTTCTGGGCGGCGATGCGGCGGGCTTCCTTCCTGTCGATCTGGGGCTTCGGAGCGGGGCGGGCTTCTGCTTCCGCCTGTTCCTCGGCCGTCAGCGGCTTTATGCGGCGCGCCGGATCGAGCAGCCACTTGCGATAATCGTCGAGGTCGCCGTCATAAGGCTTCACTGTCCCGTCGGCGACCAGCCAGAGGCGATCGGCGCAGGTCTCGACCAGATGGCGGTCATGGCTGATGAGGATGATGGCGCCATCATATTCGTTGATCGCCATGACCAGCGCCTCGCGGCTGTCGACGTCCAGATGGTTCGTCGGTTCGTCGAGAATGATGAGGTGCGGCTTGCTGAAGGTCTGGACGGCGAAGAGCAGGCGCGCCTTCTCGCCGCCGGAGAGTTTTTCGACGCTGGTATCCGCCTTGTCGGCGCCGAAGCCATAGGAACCCGCCGTGGCGCGGACCTGCGCCTGCGTCGCCGTCGGCATCAGTTCACGGAAATGCTCATAGGGCGTTTCGCCCATGTTGAGTTCGTCGAGCTGGTGCTGGGCGAAATAGGCGATGCGGAGCTTCTTGGAGTCGTATTTATGGCCGCCCGTGACCTGCAGACGGTCGCAGAGCAGTTTGGCGAAGGTCGACTTGCCGTTGCCGTTCGCGCCGAGAAGCGCGATGCGGTCGTCATGGTCGATGCGAAGGTCGAGATCCTTGAGCACGGGCTTGTCGGGCGAATAGCCGACCGACGCATGTTCGAGGCGAATGATGGGCGAGGCCAGCGGCTTTTCCGGCGCGGGGAAACGGAACGGCATCACGCGCTCGCTCAGAATGTCGGCGATGGGCTCCATCTTGGCCAGCGCTTTCATGCGGCTCTGCGCCTGACGGGCCTTCGAGGCTTTCGCCTTGAAGCGCTCGACGAATTCCTCCATGTGGCGGCGCGCGTCTTCCTGCTTCTTCTTCATCGACATCTGAAGCAGCAGCTTCTCGCGGCGCGTACGGTCGAAGCGGTCGTAATTGCCGGCGTAGTAGGTGAGCTTCTTGTGCTCGAGATGCAGGATGCCCTCCGCGACATTGTTCAGCAGGTCGCGGTCATGGCTGACGATGAGCACGGTGTAGGGGTAGGAGCGCAGATAGTCCTCGAGCCAGATCGTGCCTTCGAGGTCGAGATAGTTGGTCGGTTCGTCGAGTAGCAGCAGGTCCGGCTCTGAAAAGAGCACGGCCGCCAGCGCGACGCGCATGCGCCAGCCGCCCGAGAAATCGGAGCAGGGGCGGGCCTGTGCCGCCTCGTCGAAGCCGAGGCCCGCGAGGATCGCGGCGGCGCGGGAGGGGGCGGCATGAGCGCCCATGTCCGCGAGGCGGGTATGGATTTCGGCGATACGGTGCGGGTCGGTGGCGTGCTCGGCCTCGTCCAGCAGGGCGGCGCGCTCGGTATCGGCGGCAAGCACCGTGTCCAGCAGCGTGGTCGGCCCGGCCAGAACCTCCTGGCGGACCATGCCGACGCGCCAGTTCTTCGGGTAGCTGATGCCGCCCGTTTCGGTCTGGTATTCGCCGGTGATGATCTTGAGCAGGGTGGATTTGCCGGTGCCGTTGCGGCCGACAAAGCCCACCCGCTGCCCCGGGGGCACAGCCGCGGTGACATGATCGAGGAGGAGGCGCCCCTCCATGCGGAAAGTCAGGTCGTTTATGTGAAGCATGGGCGGCTCTTTAGCACGGAAGGTTGCCGTAGTCATTAAGCCCGGCTATAACCCGCGCCAAATCCCTGACCCTTATTTTAGGAACTCTGAGCATGGCCCTCGAACGGACCTTCTCGATCATTAAGCCGGACGCGACGCGCCGGAACCTCACCGGCAAGATCGTCGACCGGTTCGAAAGCGCCGGCCTCCGCGTCGTCGCCTCGAAGCGCGTCTGGCTCTCCAAGGCCCAGGCGGAAGGCTTCTATGCCGTTCACCGCGAGCGCCCCTTCTTCAACGATCTCGTGAACTTCATGATCTCGGGCCCCGTGGTCCTGCAGGTCCTCGAAGGCGAGAACGCCATCGCCAAGAACCGCGAAATCATGGGCGCGACCAACCCGGCCAACGCCGCGGAAGGCACGATCCGCAAGGATTTTGCCGAGTCGATCGAAGCCAATTCGGTCCACGGCTCCGACGCGCCGGAAACCGCCGCGCAGGAAATCGCCTATTTCTTCGCCGGTATCGAGATCGTCGGCTAATTCGGCCCGACGCTGGATATTGAAAGCCCCGCCGGCAACGGCGGGGCTTTCTGCGTTTTGGCAGGGCGTATAAGGTTTGCGCATGCCCAGGTGGCAAAGGGGGGAGAATGAGACCGTCCGGGCTCGTGGACCGCATTCGCTGGTATTATGAAGGCTCGTCGGACGAGGCGCAGCGGTTTCGCTATGTCCTGCTCGGCGTCGACGTTGCAACGATCCTGTTCATCGTCGTGTCCTCGTTCCTGCCGCGAACGATTTTCGTCGAGATCGCCGATGAAATTATCGGCCTTTTCGTTCTTGCCGATTTTGCGGCGCGGCTCCTCATCAGCCGCGAGCGCCTCGCCACTCTTCTGCGCCCGACCAGTATCGCCGATATCGTGGTGATCCTCTCTTTTCTGGCGCCGGTCGTGGGCGAGGGGCTGGGGTTTCTGCGCGTGGTGCGCACCCTGCGGCTGCTGCGCGCCTACCGGACGATTGCGCGGCTGAGGCGGGATTTCCCGTTCTTCCGCCGTCACGAAGACGTCATCATCGCCGCCATCCACCTCTTCGTCTTCATCTTCGTGATGACGGGTCTCGTCTACGAGACGCAGCACTATTCAAATCCGACCATCGGCAATTATGCCGATGCGCTTTATTTCACGGTGACGACGCTCACCACGACGGGCTTTGGCGACATTACGCTGCCGGGAACCACCGGCAGGCTGCTTTCCGTCACCATCATGATCTTCGGCGTGACACTTTTCCTACGTCTGGCGCAGGTGCTGTTTCGCCCGAACAAGATTCATTACGAGTGCTCGAAATGCGGCCTGATGCGCCATGAGCCGGACGCCATCCACTGCAAGCATTGCGGCGCGCTCCTCCATATTCACAGGGAAGGCGAAGGCTGAGCGATCCGCTCAGGCGACCGGCGGCACGAAGAGGGGGGCTTGCGCTTCGCCGCGCGGCCCGTCGATTTCCACGCGCTCGTTGACGACGCGGGCGCGGCCCGAGGCAACGAGCTTGAGCGCCAGCGGGTAAAGCTTGTGCTCGGCTTCGAGCACGCGGTCGGCAAGGACTTCCGGCGTATCGCCTTCGAGCACGGGCACGGCGACCTGCGCGACGATGGGCCCCTCATCCATGGCGGCGCGGACGAAATGCACCGTGCAGCCGGTGATGCGGCAGCCGGTTTCGATCACACGCTCATGGACGCGGAGCCCCTTGAAGGCGGGAAGGAGCGAGGGGTGGATGTTCAACTGCCGGTCGCGCCAGCTTTCCACGAAGCCATCGGACAGGATGCGCATGAAACCGGCGCTGCAAATGAGCTCGACGCCCGCGCGGCGGAGCGCCGCGTCGAGTTCGGCGTCGAAAGCTTCGCGGGTCGGATAGTCCTTGTGGTTCACCACTTCGGTCGGAATGCCGGCGGCGCGGGCGACGTCGAGGCCCGGCGCGTCGGGCCTGTTCGAAATGACGATAACGATCTCGGCGGGAAAGCCGGGCTCCTTCGTCGCCGCAATCAGCGAGCGGAGGTTCGAGCCGCGGCCGGAGATGAGGACGCCGACCTTCATGCGAGGCTGCCGAGCGCGCCCTTGATCTCGACGCGGGGTTCGTCGCCATGGCGCGCGCGCAGATGGCCGATGCGATAGACCGTTTCACCGGCTTCGGCGAAGATGCGCGCGGCTTCAACCGCATGTTCCGCGTCCACGACGACGACCATGCCGATGCCGCAATTGAAGGTGCGGCCCATCTCGGCTTCCTCGATGCCGCCGAGCTTCATGATCCAGCGGAAGACCTCGGGCATGCGCCAGGAGGCGCCGTCGATTTCCGCGACGATGCCGTCAGGCAGGACGCGGGGAATGTTTTCGACGAAGCCGCCGCCGGTGATGTGCGCCAGCGCCTTCACGGCGCCGGTTTCGCGGATGGCGCGGAGCACGCTTCGGACATAGATGCGCGTCGGCGCGAGCAGGGCCTCGCCGATGGTGACGCTGCCGTCTTCCACATGGGGGAAGGGCGCGTCATAGCTCAGTCCATGATCCGCGATGATGCGGCGGACGAGCGAATAGCCGTTGGAATGGAAGCCCGTGGAGCCGAGGCCGATGAGCACATCGCCCGCGCCGACATCGCGGCGCGGCAGGATCTGGTCGCGCTCGACGGCGCCGACCGAGAAGCCCGCGAGGTCGTAATCGCCCGCCGCATACATGCCCGGCATTTCGGCCGTTTCGCCGCCGATGAGCGCGCAATTGGCCTGACGGCAACCTTCGGCGATGCCGGAGACGACGGCGGTCGCTTCCTCGACGTTGAGCTTGCCCGTGGCGAAATAGTCGAGGAAGAAGAGCGGCTCCGCACCCTGCACGACGAGATCGTTCACCGACATGGCGACGAGATCGATGCCCACCGTGTCGTGGATACCGGCTTCGATGGCAACCTTGAGCTTCGTGCCCACGCCGTCATTTGCGGCAACGAGGACGGGGTCCTTCATGCCGGTGGCCTTGAGGTCGAAAAGCCCGCCGAAACCGCCAAGCTCGGCGTCAGCGCCGGGGCGGCGCGTGGACTTCGCCAAGGGCGCGATGGCGCGGACCAGGGCGTTGCCCGCGTCGATGTCTACGCCCGCCTGCGCATAGGTGTAGCTGTTCGGGCGGTCCTTGTCGGAGCTTTGAGACATTGCGAGCGGGTCCGTTCGGGGGGAATCTATGGGGCACAAAACACCCGAAAACGCCCCTATAAGCAAGGGATCAGGCAACAAAAAGGCCAACGGCGAAAAAGCGCCTATCTCCGCTTCGCTCGCGCCATGCGATACTATAGTCTGCGACGCGACCGGGCGGCGATTTGCGCAATAAAACTGTTTTGAATCAAGGGGCTAGGCTATGAGGACGGCTTTCGGGCTGGCGATGGCGGCGACCATTGCGATGGCGCTTTTCGCGGGGGGGCCCGCCGGGGCCGCCGATCTTTACACTGTGAAGGGCGTTCATGTGGATCAAACGGCCAAAAGCTCGGCCGAAGCCCGCACCATCGCGCAAGGCGCCGCCCAGAGCCTCGCACTGAGCGAATTGCTGAAGCGTTTGACGCTGCCCGAGGACTGGCCGTCGTTGCCGCAGGTGGACGCGCGGACGGCATCCGACGCCGTGCGCGGCTTCGCCGTGGCGAGCGAGAAGACCAGTTCCACCCGCTATATCGCCGACCTCAATGTGAGCTTCCAGCCGGAAACCGTGCGTCGCATGCTGCAGGCGCGGAACATTCCCTTCGGCGAGACGCAGGCGAAGCCCGCCGTGCTGCTGGCGGTTCTCGACAAGGCGGGCACGCGCATTCTCTGGGAAGACCAGAACCCCTGGCGCGACGCATGGGCAGCCGCTGACATCGCCGATGCCATGACGCCGCTCGTGATGCCGATGGGCGACGTGCAGGAATTCACCATGGTGACCGGCGCACAGGCCATCGCGGGCGACAAGACGGCGCTCGCCGCGCTTGCCACGCGTTATGGCGCAGATGCCGTGGTGGTCGCTCATGGCGTGACCGACGCCACGGGATCGAAGCTCGATGTGACGGTCACGCGCTACGATCCCGCGGGTTCTGGAACGCCGCTCCACCAGACGTTTCAGGGGGTGGCCGGTGCGCAGACCGACGATGCCTTCATGACACTCGCCAAGGGGGCCGCTTCGCAGATGCTGCTGGCGCTCGGCGAACCGTGGAAGCGCGAGGTTGTGGTGCGCGCCGGCGAGCAGGCGCAGCTTACGGCCTCGGTCTATTATTCGACGCTCGATCAGTGGGAAGCGATCCGCAAGGCGCTGGGCAATGCGCCGCTGGTGGACAGCATGCAGATCAACGGCATCGCCGCCAGTGGCGCCGAGGTGGACATCAGGTATCACGGCACGCCGGACAAGCTGGCGCTATCGCTGGCGCAGGCGAACATCGCCCTCACGCAGGAAGCCGATGGATGGTCGCTCCGTCTGAAATAGATGCGGCTGAAGTAGAGAGGTTCGTCCGATGAACTTGCAGCGCCAGACGGCCATCTGGGTTGGCGGCATCGTCGTTTTTGCGCTGATGCTGTGGCTGCTGAAGGGCATTCTGCTGCCCTTCGTGGCGGGCCTCGCAATCTCCTATTTCCTCGATCCCTTTGCTGACAGGCTGGAGGCAAAGGGCCTGTCGCGCATGGCGGCGACGATCGTCATCTCGATCATCTTCACATTCATTGTCGTCGCGGTGGCGATCCTCTTCCTGCCGCTTCTCTATCAGCAGACGGTCGCCTTCATTGATGTGCTGCCGAATATCGTGAGCGGTGCGCGCAGCGCGCTCAACGAGATCAGCCATGGCAAGCTCGCCCATCTGCTCGGCAACAATTCCGATGTGCAGAAGGCGGTGCGCGAAGTGGCGAGCGGCGGGCTTTCATGGGCGCTGAGCCTGCTGCCCTCTATCGGCTCGCAGGGGGTGGCGCTCGTCCAGTTCATCTCGCTCGTCGTGGTAACGCCGGTCGTCACCTTCTACATGCTGCTCGACTGGGACCGCATGGTGGCCCGCGTCGATGCGCTTTTACCGCGCGAACATGCCGAAACCATTCGCGGCCTTGCGCGGGAAATGGATGAGGTGCTCGCGGGGTTCCTGCGCGGGCAGGGGCTGGTGTGCGTTTTCCTCGGCACGTTCTACGCGCTGGGCCTGTCGGCGGCGGGCCTCACCTTCGGCCTCGTCGTCGGCATCATGACGGGCATTCTGAGCTTCATTCCCTATCTCGGCACCATCACGGGCTTCGTCGTGTCGGTGTCGCTCGCCTTCTTCCAGTTCTGGCCGGATTACATGTCGATCGGCCTTGTCGTCGGAATCTTTGTTCTCGGACAATTCATCGAAGGCAACTTCCTTCAGCCGAGAGTGGTGGGCCGGAAAGTGCGGCTTCATCCACTCTGGGTGATGTTCGCGCTGTTCGCGTTCGGCTCGCTGTTCGGCTTTGTCGGCGCGCTCCTTGCGCTGCCGGTCGCGGCGGCCATCGGCGTGCTGGCGCGTTTCAGCGTCGCGCAATACGAGCAGAGCAAACTCTATTGGGGCAACGCGCCGCATCCGGTCGCCGCGCAGCCTGTGGTTGCCGATGCGGCGGGCAATGCGCCCACCGAGGACTAGATGACGCGTCAGCTCGCCTTTGAACTTGGCCATCGCACGGCTCTGGGCCGGGAGGATTTCCTCGTCGCGCCGTCGAACGAGGCGGCGGTGGCGCTGGTCGATGCGTGGCCGGACTGGCCCTCGCATGGCATCGCGCTGTCCGGCCCCTCGGGCAGCGGCAAGACGCATCTCGCCGAAGTCTGGCGGGCGGCGAGCGGCGCGGCGCGGATCGACGCAGGCGACCTTGCGACGGCCGATCTGCCGGGCCTCATCGCCTCGCGGGCGGTCATCGTCGAGGATGTCGGGGCGCTTTCGGATGCGGGTGAGCGGGCGCTGTTTCACCTGCTCAACCTCGCCAAGGAAGATAAGGCCTTTTTGCTGCTCACCGGGCGGGAGGCACCGGCGCGGATGCCCACGCGGCTCCCCGATCTCGCGTCGCGGCTCAGGGCGCTGCCGCATGCCGAACTTGGCGCGCCCGACGACGCGCTGCTCGCCGGCGTGCTGGTGAAGCTCTTTGACGACCGGCAGTTGCGTGTCGGCGAACCTGTCATCACCTATCTCGCGGCCCGCATCGAACGCTCCATCGCGGTGGCGCGTGATGTGGTCGAGGCGCTGGACCGCGCGTCCCTCTCCGGCAAGCGGCCGATTTCGGTGCCGCTGGCTGCCGAAGTTCTGCGCGACAAGGGGCTTGCCTGACGCGCCGGTCGGGCAGTTCATGACACAGTCTCATACTGTCGAACTTCCCCGAAGTTCCCGCATGTTCCCTGCCGTTCCTGGAAAGTCAGCGTTTTTGAGCATTTTTCTTCTTTGGAAGGCATGCAGTGGCGCAGTTCCGCCGGATTGTTGAGACATGCAAACCGCCAGCAGTACCGCCAGCACGGGGCGAAAAAATGCTCACAGATTCGATGATCAAGGTAGAAATCCGAAAGGCTAAAAAATCTGGACGGGATGGTTGAACTGAAGGGCGGCCGCGAGTGTGGTGCTGGGTGCCTATCATCCCAAGCTCGGCTATTTGCTATTCCGGAGGCATCTAAATGGGATGCCATCTACTTCTGCGCAGGGCGCACGCGAATGACCAAGATTAGGTCGCTCCCGGTGAAGGGACCGGCAGAGGCGAGGAAGTGCTTCCGAGAAGAATTTGTTCCTGTGTTCTCTTCTGGTGGATGGTTGACCATCTGCTGACCGGCCTCCCAAGCTTAGGAGCACCGACGCGGGCCACTGCGGGAATCTACAAACAATCGGATCTCATCCTTGTTGGTGCTGGCGCAAATACGACATCAGTTGTTCGAAACGCTGGTCGCTTTCCAGCGCCGGCGCCGCTGCCCGAATTGCTTCTAAACAGGCGCCAAGGTCACTCGGTGTCCATTGGGTTTGATAGCCGATGACCAAGCTCAGAAAGTCTAGGGCCTGTCCCGGGAATCTGACGCAAAGATCGGCTTCATGAAGACGATGCACTAGGTAGTCAGGATAGGCGGGTGGTTGCAGCCAGACGCGGAGCTGCGTCAGTGCATCCGGGAACGCATCCTGTGCGGCGACACACAGGAGACCGAGGCTTTCGGCGATGGCAGGTGAAATGTTATCTCGGGTCTTCGGCCAGATGCCGTGCAGATAGGGCTTCACCCGGTTTGACCAGTAGTCGGCACGCTGATCGCCTGCGCCGTCAAGCGCTCTCACCAATGCCTGTGCTGTTTCGTGCAGACCGTCCGGGGGAAGTGCACGGGTGGCGCCCGCCAGTTCGGCGATGGTGAAGATGTCACTCGGGTCGAGGGCCGCGAATGTCAGCAGCGATGCGTATTGCCCGTCGTGCTTGCCTAAAGCCGCATAGTGGCGCGCGGTGTCGAGGAAGGCTGGCTTGAGCACTTCCATCAAGGGGCGATACAGGCGTGGCGACCACAGGAAACCTTCCCAAGCCGCGCGCGCTTCCGCTTCGGAACCGTGCCAGTCGAAGAGCGGCAGAAGATGTTGCGTCGCCCATTCCCGGTCCACGCGGAACAGGGTGATGACATGGGCCGCCAGCACGACGCGGCCGTGCCGAAATTTATCGATTCGGGTATCGCAAAGTTCGGTGAATGTGGGCTTGATCTCCTCAGGCAAGCCTTGTCCATCCTCCAGCGAGCGCCGATAACACCAGCGCAGAAGTGCTTCCGTCACGTGGCCCACCGGGTGATTGATGGCGCGCATGACGGGGTCGTCAGTGTCGACGCCGTCCTGATGATCCACTGCCAAGACACGGCGCACGAGGGTAAAAAAGTGTGTTTGGTGACCTTCGAAGGTCTTAGCAATGGCTTGCAGCCAGCGACTGACACTGTTGGCGAGGCCTTGTTGCACGTCGTCAGGCGCAGTGGTCAGGATCGGCGCCATGTAGTGCCAGGAGCGCTTGACGAGTTTTTCCTCCGACCAGGCCTGCAGCGCCTCGCGCCAGCGCTCCGTCGGCCAGATTCCATCCTTGGCCAAGGCGCATAAGGCACAAGCGGTAGTAGCAAAGTTATCGCGACAGCGCTGCCGCCAGTCGTCGTCCTGCCAGTGATCTCCTCTGGGTTGCTGATTGAGCCATTCGATTAGATCACGGCGACGACGCGGCGTGGCAACGAACTTGCGCCACTCGTCGCCATCTCCCGTCCAGTAAGGAAACTCATCGCGCTGATCCGACGCCAACGTCCATTCGGGATATCGAGCTGAAAGTGCCTCCAACCGTTCCTTGCCTGCCGCACTCAAGGCTGCGCCGGTCTCATCGATCTTAGCCAGCCGCAGCCAGATTTCCCGGTCCACGATCCGGGTCCAACGCTCGGACTCGATGTCGTCCTTGAACATTTCGCGGGGAGGCCCCGCGAGCAGAGCCCGTTCCAGCTCCTGGAGCATCGCCTTATCGAGTTGCGGCGTTAGGGCTACCAGCAAGCGCATGGTTTCCCGTTCGGTTTCCACTGACCACAGCCACCAGTGTGTATCCGCCAGCAGCCAGTCGAGCGCGCGGCGATGGGCTATCACCCCATCCTGTGCGGCCGCGAAGAAGGCGAGGCGTCGGAACAGCGGGTAGGGCGTGTGCCACCAAGACTCGGCCACGAGCGCTGCCCGCCGCGGCGATTGCGCCACCGTGGCGAGCCAGGCGTCCCGCGTCAGGTCGATCAATGCCGTCCAGTCGTGAAAGTCCTTGTTCTGTGGGTGATTACTGATCGAGGGTTGATGCATATAGGACAGATCGCTCCGGTCCTCGGCGTCGCCGAGCTCGCGCATCAGACCGAGCGCG
Organism: Parvibaculum sp.; assembly: GCF_039680535.1. Taxonomy (GTDB): domain Bacteria; phylum Pseudomonadota; class Alphaproteobacteria; order Parvibaculales; family Parvibaculaceae; genus Parvibaculum. Next base: position 37,281 of record NZ_JBDKSS010000001.1, read on the forward strand.
TCGCGCAACAAGGTGCTAAAATCATCCAGCAGTTCCGGTAGCGCAGCCGTCCAGCGTTCATCCTTGAGCAGGTCGCGTAGGCTGGAATGTACGTGATCCGTCGATAGCACGAGCTCCCATTCGACCAGTTCCCTGATGCGCTCTGGCTCGCGGCCTTCTCCTTCCTCGGTTGGCCAGTGGAAAGGCTCGCGCAGCGACACGAGCGGCGTCAGCGTCTCGCGCAGTTCCAAGCGCAAGGAAGTGGTGAGCCCATCGCGCTTGAAGCGATCGCGCCAGCGATAAAGGTTGAAGTCGTGTAGCCCGGATTTCACGCGCCCGGTGAGCACCAGTTGCCACAGCGTGCGCATCAGCGCGCCGGGGATCGCCTTCGGTGCGTTGGCGCGAATCCGCACCAATTCAGCCGTGTTGCCCTCGTGTTCGAGTTTGGCCAGCTCACCAAGGCGATGTTCTATCCCCCAGACCAGATTGTTATGCAGTTGAGCGCCGCGTTTGACCAGCCACAGCAACAGGGCTGTGTCATCGAGATGACGGATCAGCCAGCGCGCGAGTTGCTGCATCACTTCGTCCCAATGGCTGCTACGCGCGCCGGCATCGACGAAACACATCCATGGCGCCAGCGGATAAGGCGACGGCCTGCGGGTCAGGCTGAAGGCAAGCTTGTCATCCAAAGCCGCTTTGGGTCGGATGCCGAAGCGCTCTAGGTCGGCGTGCCGGTAGCGTTCCTCGCTCAAGGGCTCCAGCCAATCCAGCGACGGCACCGGGTCCAGTTCGGCAAATCGCCTGGCAGGCAAGCCACCCGGATCGCTCAGCGCCCACAGCAGGCGGCCGACGAAATCGTCCTGACGGGTGCTCGCCAGGGGGCGCGCGATGGCGCACTCGACGACGATGCGTTCCTTGCCGCGCACGCCGTCGCGGTAGGTCTCGGCCCAGGCACGCAGCGTCTTGTGCAGGTAGGCGTGACGGTTGTGTTCACGGTAGAGGATGGGTGTGACGTTCTTGGCCCGCCATTCGTTGGCGCGCTGTTCTTCCTTGCCTTTGGAGTAGCTGCCGAACGCGAACATCTCCGGCGGCGACTCACCGAGCAGACGGTCGGCGGCCAGTGCGTCCATCATGTAGCGCAGAACCGGATCGTTGATGCTGTAGCCGACGAAACACACGGTGTAATTGCGAAACAGCTCGCTGACAAAACGCGCCGCCCAGCGCTCGGTGAGGTAGGCTAGGCCGAAATCTCCGCTGGAGACGACCAGCCGATCCAGTTCCCCCGCCCTCGGTGCGGCCGGGAGGAGGCCATGCAGGTATACCAACCCGTCCCAACGGTTTTTCGGCACCGGGAGCAATGGAGCCTGAAAGCGCTCGATGGACAGCGCCCTCGCGGCCATCACTTCCTCGAACAGGCGATCAAAGTTGGTGGTGATAAGCCGCGTGCGGCCCTCCCGGCTCTTGCCTAGCGTCAGCAGGGCTTCGTGGGTCACCGTCGCGTTCGGCTCACTAAGGTCGGGCGTCAGGACGCCCGCCAGTGCCCGGCGAACGGTCTCGCGGCCTCCGATGATGTCGGCTTCCAGCAACCCTATGGCGGTGTCGAACTGCCCCGCATTGATGGCCGCCTGCTGCACGGCATTGGGTGTCGCTGCCAAGTTTGCATAGAGTTTTTCCACCAGCCCTGAAAATCCCGGCAGGCGCGCCGGGTAGGAGATGCCCGCGCCGCAGAAAAACACAACGCGACCATCCTCATGCGCCTGCAATAGGCGTTCAGGAATGTCAGGGCCGTTCTTGATAAATTGCATCGCGGAGCCCGTCAGTGGGTACTGCCTCAGTTTGAAATCTGATGGCTCTTAACCCAGTGTCGCCCAGCGCGGTCACCCTGTGCAACGGTGATAAGAGTCTTGCATGGGCTCTTGAGCATGCTGTTGTAGTCAATGATTGGGGCATGCTTCTCGCCGCCCAAATCGACCTGCCGAAACTCCGTCACCATCCCCTCAGCCGTGTATCTCTTCCTTGCCCTCGACCTGCTCCTTCATGGTCAAACCCCTACTTCACGGAGAGCCAATTCTTTGGGGGCAGGCCATCCTCGTCGAGCCAAGCCAGCACGAAGGGCCACCGGCCCAACCACGGCGGAGATGGCCACGACAAGTCGCGAGCGACACAGTTCAACGCCAACGATCATCTGGTTAGGATCATCTCGCTCTCTTCACCGCTGACAGGGCGGATCCAGCGGCACGTATAGCCGGGCGCTCTGCTAACCACAGACCTTCGAAGGGGTGAAAAATAGGGAATGCGCGGGAATATGCGGGAATGTTTGGGGAAACCACCAGCAATACCGCCAGCAAATTCAATATCATCGCCGATGATAATATTGTAACATATTGAAATTCATGCATTTTTTGTAAAAATCGTTTTTTATCTTGCATGGCACAGTCACATGTTTGACGTAATCTTCGGAGAGAAAAGGCTTTTCCGGCCATAACACCGAGCGCCCCATGACCACGACGCCGCGCCACCTAGCGACTGACGACAACGAGCCGACCGGTGTGACGCCTCTGCCGTCCTTGAGCACCAAGGGCGAGGCGGCTGCGGCGGGGGAGTCTGTCGAGAAGGTGCGGACGGCCCAGGGGCTTGATTTCAGCCGGCCGGAACGCTTCATCAATCGCGAACTTTCCTGGCTCGCCTTCAACATGCGCGTGCTGGAAGAGACGGCGAACACCAACCACCCGATGCTGGAGCGGTTGCGCTTTCTTTCGATCTCGGCCTCGAACCTCGACGAGTTCTACATGGTCCGCGTGGCGGGTCTGCGCGGGCAGGTGCGCGCGGGCGTCGAAACGCTGAGCCAGGACGGTCTGACGGCGGCGCAACAGCTCGACCTCGTCAACGAGGCGGCGAACAAGCTGATGCAGGAGCAGCAGCGGCAATGGTCACGCATCAGCAAGGAGATGCGCGAGGTCGCAGGCATCTTCGTGCTGGCGCCGAATGAAGTGACGCCGGAAGAATTCTCCTGGCTCGAGAACCGCTTTCTTGAACAGGTCTTCCCGGTTCTGACGCCGCTCGCCATCGACCCGGCGCATCCGTTCCCCTTCATTCCCAATCTCGGCTTTGCGCTGGCGCTCCGTCTTCAGCGCGAGACCGACGGCAAGCTCATGGACGCGCTGCTGCCGATCCCGACACAGGTCGAGCGCTTCATCCGCCTGCCGGGCCGCGAGAATGGCGAGGGACACGGACAGATTCACTTCGTCACGCTCGAAGACATGATCGGGCTTTTCCTCGACAGGCTTTTCCCCGGCTACAAGGTGATCGGGCAGGGCGCCTTCCGCCTGCTGCGCGACAGCGACATCGAAATCGAGGAAGAAGCCGAAGATCTGGTGCGCTATTTCGAATCCGCGCTGAAGCGCCGCCGCCGCGGCAGCGTCATCCGGCTGAAGATTCAGGCATCGACGCCTGAAAAGCTGCGCAATCTCGTGGTGAGCGAACTCGGCGTCACCGAGAAGGAACTGGTCATTGTCGACGGGCTGCTCGGCCTCGCGCAGACGAACCAGCTCATCGTCGACGACCGGCCCGACCTGAAGTTCCCGCCCTATGATGCGCGTTTCCCGGAACGCATCCGCGATCATGGCGGCGACTGTCTGGCGGCCATCCGCTCGAAGGACATCATCGTCCATCATCCCTATGAATCGTTCGACGTGGTCGTGCAGTTCCTGCGGCAGGCGGCGGCAGACCCCGATGTCGTCGCGATCAAGCAGACGCTTTACCGCACGTCGAAGGACAGCCCCATCGTGCAGGCGCTGATCGAGGCGGCGGAGGCGGGTAAGTCGGTCACGGCGCTCGTGGAACTCAAGGCGCGTTTCGACGAGGCGGCCAATATCGTCTGGGCGCGGAACCTCGAACGCGCTGGCGTGCAGGTCGTTTTCGGCTTCATCGAACTCAAGACCCACGCCAAGCTGTCTCTGGTCGTGCGCCGCGAGGCGGGCGCGCTGCGCTCCTACGTCCATTTCGGCACCGGCAACTATCACCCGGTCACGGCGAAGATCTATACCGACCTTTCCATGTTCACATGCGATCCGCTGCTCGCGGCGGATGTGTCGCAGATCTTCAACTTCATCACCGGCTATGCGGAGCCGAAGCACCTGAACCTGCTTGCCGTCTCGCCGATCAACCTGCGCGCGCGGCTGCTCGGCCATATCCGGAACGAGATGGATCATGCCAAGGCGGGCCGGCCCGGCGCCATCTGGGTGAAGCTCAACTCGCTGGTCGATCCGGAGATCATCGACGCGCTTTACGAGGCGAGCTGCGCCGGCGTGAAGATCGATCTCGTCATTCGCGGCATCTGCTGCCTGCGTCCGGGCGTTCCGGGGCTTTCGGAAAACATCCGTGTCAAGAGCATCGTGGGGCGCTTCCTCGAACATTCGCGCATCATCTGCTTCGGCAAGGGGCATGGGCTCCCGTCCGACAAGGCGAAGGTCTATATCTCCTCGGCCGACTGGATGCCGCGCAACCTCGACCGCCGCGTCGAGGTGCTGGTGCCGATTCTCAACCCGACCGTCCACGATCAGGTGCTCGACCAGATCATGGTCGCGAATCTGCGCGACAATCAGCAGAGCTGGGAGTTGAAGGCGGATGGGTCATACGAGCGCATCACCGTGCCGGAAGGGGGCGAACCCTTCAATGCACATACCTATTTCATGAATAATGCCAGCCTTTCCGGCCGCGGAAAGTCGCTGCGCGACAATCTTCCCCCGACTTTTCCGGTCAAGACTGGTGACGGCGGGTCGAACAAGCTTTAGTTTCCCCCCTTAGAGGCCAAATAGCTGTGGGGTTATCTTGAACGGCGGCAGGAAGTCGACCGGACGGTTCGGCATTGTCGATCTCGGTTCCAATTCCGTGCGTCTCGTCGTTTATGCGGCGGCCGCGCGCAGTCCCGTGCTCGTCTTCAACGAGAAGGTCCTGTGCGGCCTTGGGCGCACGCTGTCCAGCACCGGCAGGCTGGACCCCAAGGGCATAGACCGCGCGATTGACGCGATAAAACGCTTCGTCGCGCTGCGCGAGCAGATCGGTATCAAGACGCTGATCATCGCGGCCACGGCGGCCGTGCGCGACGCGGAGGATGGGCCCGAGTTCATCGCCCGCATCGAGAAGATCTGCGGCTTCAAGATCAACCTCATCTCCGGCGAGGAGGAGGCGCGGCTTTCGGCGCAGGGGGTGCTCTCCGGCATTCCGGACGCCGATGGCGTCGTGGGCGATCTGGGCGGGGCGAGCCTCGAACTTGTCGGCGTGTCGGGCGGCAAGCGGCTTGGCATCGGCTCGACGCTGCCGATCGGGCCGCTGCGCATCATCGATCAGTCGAAGAACAATCTCGTGGCGGCGGAAGCCATCGTTGACAAGGCGCTCAAGGGGCTCGACGTTCTCAAGGAGAACCAGGGCAAGCGGCTCTATGTCGTGGGCGGCGCCTGGCGGAACCTCGCGCGCATTCACATGGCGCAGCGCCACTACCCGATCCATGTTCTCCACGAATATGTGATCCCCGCGCGCGACGCGGCGGACCTCGCGAAGCTCATCGAAAAGCTCGGACCCAAGACGCTGGCGCAGATCCCCGACATTTCCGAACGCCGCATCGATACGCTGCCCTTCGGCGCGCTGGTGCTGGAACGCGTGATCGCCGCGATGAGGGCGAAGGAGGTTGTCGTCTCGGCTTATGGCCTGCGCGAGGGCATTCTTTTCGACCGGCTCGACAAGCGAACGCAGGCCAAGGACCCGCTGATCGAGGGCTGCCGCGATCTCGCTTCGCGGCTGTCGCGCTTTCCCGAGCATGGAGACGAACTCACGCCCTGGACTGCGCCGCTCTTCCGCGACGAAGTGTTGGGCGAGACGCTGAATCAGGCGCGTCTTCGCCATGCGGCCTGCATCCTCGCCGATATCGGCTGGTATGTGCATCCCGACTATCGGGCGCATCATTCGCTGACGCAGATTCTGCTGGCGCCGTTTTCGGGCGTCGATCACTCGGGCCGTTTGTTCCTTGCGCGGGTCGGCTATCACCGCCATGAGGGCAGGGGCGAGCCGGAACTCATCGGCAATCTCGCGGGCATTCTGACGGAGACGGAGAATTACCGCGCCATGGTGCTCGGCCTTGCGCTTCGGCTTGCCTTCACGCTATGCGCGGCGACGACCGGGATGCTGCCCAAGACCCGACTCGAAGTGACGAAAACCACGGTCACGCTCGTCGTGCCGCGGCGCTATGAGTCGCTGCTCGGCGAAGTGGTGCAGCGCCGCCTCGCGGCGCTTGCCCGCGCGGTGGACCGCAAGGGCGAGATGCGCGTGGGGCGGTAGCGGCGTTCGGGGCTATGCCGGTCGCGTCTTGAAGCGCGTTAACGCGCCTGCGCCTTACCCGGCTCGATCAGGATGATGCGCTTGCCTTTGGCGCCGATGGCGAGTTCGCCGCGCTTGAGGCGAAGCGCGTCGTTGCCGAAGACTTCACGCCGCCAAGCGGTTGAGGGCGGCAACGTCCGCTTCATCATGGGCGGCGTTGCACCCGCAGCACCTACTCCCTACTCTTCATGCGCAGCGGTCATGACCTCTGGTGGGGGATAGGGATGTACACTGCGTCGCACGCGATCCTGCGCAAAGTGGGGCAATATATTCGTCAGGCTGAAGGAGCGGTGGACAAGTACTTTCCCGGTCGCACGGGAAGAACTGGCTTTGACCATCTTTTCCGATCGTCGGCGTATCGGTCGCAACAGCCCTTCTCGTGTGTTCGGTTTACTGGCAGTACCGGGCTTGGCGGGGTCCACTCAGGTTTGATGATGCCTACATGTTTTACCGCTACGCCCTGCATATACGCGAAGGACTGGGCGTCGCCTGGAACCCGGATGGATTGCCGACTTATGGGATGACGAGCCAACTTTGGGTATTTTTCGTCCTACCATTCACTTTCCTTCCACTGAGTGCCGGCGATGCGCTGCGACTAGCGTCCTCATTGACTGGGCTCGGTGCGCTCGCCGTCATGAGCTTCACGCTCTGGAGGTATGCACACTCAGCGGTCCTGCGCTTTTTTCCGATCTCATTATTGACGGTCAGCCTCCCGCTTCTGGCGGCGCCGCAATTTGCCTTCCATATGATAACCGGCATGGACACCATGCTCTCGCTTTTGACGAATGCGGCGCTCGTCTTTGGCATACTTGAGTATTCGGAACGGCCTCGTAGCAGGCAGGCTTTCGTGGTCGGCCTGCTGGCATTTGTCGCGGTTCTTGCGCGGCCCGACAATGCAGTTTGCGCGCTGGCTACGCCCTTTTTTATCTGGGCCACTTTGCCCGGAACGAAACGCTGGGGCGACCTATTCCACCTTGTCGTGCTCCCTCTCGGCCTGATCGGCATCGAGCTTATGGTTTGTCGATGGTACTTCGGGGTGGCGCTTCCGCTGAGTTTTTATGCCAAGTTAGTACGTACTTATGAGGGCTTCCAAAGTTCGGAAAACGCGGTTGAATATTTCTTTTATTTTGTGATCCTCACTCTCCCGTTTGTCGGTATCCTCTGCGCCAATCTTAGGCGTTCCGAGATATTGAAAGTTGCCGCGTTTCTGCTCCCGGCAGCGGTGACGTTTCTCTATCTACTGACTGCGCGGCAGATAATGGGAACGCGGGGGCGTTTTTATGTGCCCTTCTTACCGTTTCTCGTTGTACCGGCGCTACTTTCGGCCGATATGGCATTAATGCACGATGCAAGGCGGGCGCTGGCACGGACTTCGATTGCGATTCTTGCTGTCGTTCTGCTCTATGTGGGCGCGCGCCCACTGCGGACCAGCGCGTCCGACGCGTATATTCGTTCGGTCCGGTCCGCCCCAATTCTCGTTCCTGCGTTTACCCCCGATACACGTGATAAACTGGCCGACCATGCCTCCTACCAACAGGTAATCGAAACTATGGGCGTCGTCTTGGCCCAGTTGCCACAGGGTGTCTCTGTTGCAGCGTCCGAGGTCGGCTATATCGGGAGCAGCGCACCGCACATACCGATTATCGATCTGGTGGGGTTAAACGATACCCACATCGGAACGCATGGCTTTTCGATGGATGATCTGTTGCTGCGTGCGCCGGATCTGATCTGGTTTCCGCATACTGACTATACAGGAATGCGTCGAAGGATGTTCGCCGAGCCCCGTCTCCTGGATCGTTATGTTGTTGTTGATGGCGCATTTAGGTATGGCATTGCAATTCGCAAGGACAGTCCTTACCGGCCTCAAATCGAGGCGGCTTTGCGAAAGGGATGGGCTGTCCTCTACCCATCGCGGGTTATGGATGACTACATCGTCGCCCGCTGAGGCCAAGACGTATCTTCGCTCGGCTCTGGTCCGGTAGGCGCTGATCTTTCTATTTTGCGCTCTTACCCGGCTCAATCAGGATGATGCGCTTGCCCTTGGCGCCGATGGCGAGTTCGCCGCGCTTGAGGCGAAGTGCGTCGTTGCCGAAGACTTCACGCCGCCAGCCGTTGAGGGCAGGGACCTCGGCTTCCTCGTGAGCGGCGATGAGTTCGAGGTCGGAAACCTTGGCGATGAGCTTCTGGGCGACTTCATGCTCCTCGCAACGCATGGCGAGCAGCACTTTCAAAAGTTCGACCAGCGGCCCGATACCCGGCGGCAGAGGTTCCGCGTCCTTCACCACCGGAATCAGGTGTTCCGGCATGTTGAGGCCGCGCTCGATCGCCTCCATCAGGGCGGCGGCGGAGCGGCTGTTCGAGAGGCCCTTGGGGACGGCGCGGAGGCGGTCCAGCTCTTCGAGTGAGCGGGGAATCTGGGTCGCGATCTCGGCCAGCGCGTCGTCCTTGAGGACCCGGGAGCGGGGCAGGTCGCGGTCCTGCGCCTGACGCTCGCGCCAAGCGGCGACCTCCACCAGCACGGCAAGGCCCTTGCTGCCCTTGAAACGAACCTTGAGCCGCTTCCATGCGTCTTCGGGGCGGGTCGTATAGGTCTCGGGGTCCTGAAGGATCGCCATTTCCTCGGCCACCCAGCGGGCGCGGCCGGTCTGGGTCAGGCGGCGGGCCAGAACCTCATAGATCTTGCGCAGATGCGTGACGTCGCCCGAGGCGTATTGAAGCTGCTTGTCCGAAAGCGGGCGGCGCGCCCAGTCGGTGAAGCGCGAGGACTTGTCCACGCTGCCGCCGGAAAGGCGCTTCACCAGCGTTTCGTAGCCGACGCTGTCGCCGAAGCCGCAGACCATGGCCGCGACCTGAGTGTCGAACAGCGGGTCGGGGATCGTCTGCGCTTCGTGCCAGAAGATTTCGATATCCTGCCGCGCGGCGTGGAAGACCTTCACCACCTTCTTGTTCCGCATCAGCTCGTAGAAGGGCGTGAGGTCGATGCCCGGAGCGAGGGGGTCGATGATGTAATCGTCCTGGGGGCCGGCAAGCTGGATCAGGCAGAGCTTCGACCAGAAGGTCGAGTCGCGCATGAATTCGGTGTCGACCGTGACGTATCCGGCGGTGGAGAGGCCGGCGCAGACGGCTGCAAGAGTATCGCTATCGGTAATGGTGCTCATGGACGCCTCTATAAACCATCGCCACGGCCATGTCGCGGCGCGAGAGCGGCGCTTCCATCGAGCCATGAAAGAGCGCCCCGGGACGGGCGCCATGCGCATGAAAACCCAACAAAAGCGCCCGACTCTTGACAAGCCGTGCCCTTCCATGCGCTTTTCGCCCGTCCGGGCGTTGCACTGTGCTACGTTGCGGCGATTCGTTCTGGATTATCAAGGCCTTGCAGCTATGAACCTCTACCGCAGCCATACCGCTGGCGAGCTCCGTAAGTCTCATGTCGGCGAGAGCGTCCGGCTCTCCGGCTGGGTCCACCGAAAGCGCGACCATGGCGGGCTGCTTTTCATCGATCTGCGCGACAATTTCGGGCTGACCCAGCTCGTCTTCGACCCCGACCATGCGGCGGCCTTCGCCATGGCCGAGAAGGTTCGCGCGGAATATGTGATCAAGGTCGAGGGCAAGGTCGTCGCCCGGTCGGACGAGACGGTGAATACCGGGCTTGCGACAGGCGAGATCGAGGTTCAGGTGACCTCGCTCGAAGTGCTCTCCGAAGCGCTGGAGTTGCCGCTGCCGATCTTTGGCGAGCCAGACTACCCGGAAGACATCCGCCTGACCTACCGCTTCCTCGATCTGCGCCGCGAGACGCTGCACAAGAACATTCTGCTGCGTTCCAAGATCATCGCCTCGGCGCGTCGCCGCATGACGGAAGCGGGCTTCAATGAGTTCCAGACGCCGATCCTGACGGCGTCGAGCCCGGAAGGCGCGCGCGACTTCCTCGTGCCGAGCCGCATCCATCCCGGCAAGTTCTATGCGCTTCCGCAGGCGCCGCAGCAGTTCAAGCAGCTCATCATGGTGGCGGGCTTCGACCGCTACTTCCAGATCGCGCCCTGCTTCCGCGACGAGGACGGCCGCGCCGACCGCTCGCCGGGCGAGTTCTATCAGCTCGATGTCGAGATGAGCTTCGTCAGCCAAGATGATGTTTTTGCTGCGATCGAGCCTATTCTTCATGGATTGTTTGAAGAGTTCGCCGAGGGCAAGGTGGTGACGCCTTATCCGTTCCCGCGCATTCCTTATGCGACCTCGATGCGGAAATATGGTTCGGACAAGCCGGACCTTCGCAACCCGATCGAGATGTCGGATGCGACGCATATCTTCCGCGGCTCGGGCTTCAAGGTCTTTGCCGGAATGATCGAGAAGGACCCGAAGGTCGAGGTCTGGGCGATCCCGGCGCCGGGCGGCGGCAACCGCGCCTTCTGCGACCGCATGAACGGCTGGGCGCAGGGCGAAGGCCAGCCGGGCCTCGGCTACATCTTCTACCGTTCCGAGAACGGAACGCTGGAAGGTGCTGGCCCGCTTGCGAAAAACATCGGTCCTGAGAGAACGGAACAGCTTCGTGTCGATCTCGGCCTGAAGGAAGGCGACGCCGTCTTCTTCGTCGCCGGTCTGCCGAAGAACTTCACGGCTTTTGCGGGCGCGGCGCGCACGCGCATCGGCAAGGAACTGAACCTCATCGAAGAGGGCATCTTCAAGTTCTGCTGGATCGTCGACTTCCCGATGTTCGAATGGAACGAGGACGAGAAGCGCGTCGACTTCTCGCACAACCCGTTCTCGATGCCGCAGGGTGGCCTCGAGGCGCTGGAAAATCAGGACCCGCTGACGATCAACGCCTATCAGTACGACATCGTCTGCAATGGCGTGGAGCTTTCCTCGGGTGCCATCCGGAACCACAAGCCGGAGATCATGTACAAGGCCTTCGCCATTGCCGGTTACGAGAAGGAAACGGTGGAGACGAAGTTCGGCGGCATGCTCAACGCATTCAAGTATGGCGCGCCGCCCCACGGTGGCCTCGCGCCGGGCATCGACCGCATGGTCATGCTGCTCGCGGGCGTCGAGAACCTACGCGAAGTGACCATGTTCCCGATGAACCAGCAGGCGCAGGATCTGCTGATGCAGGCGCCTTCGGAAGTGACGCCGAAACAGCTCAAGGAACTTTCCATCCGCGTGGTGCCGCCGCTCGAGAAAAAGGGCTGAGCGCTTCACGGAAAAGAACAGGGGCCGGAGCCGCAAGCTCCGGCCTTTTTCTTGAGGGGGATGCAATGCTGCGAAGCACGAAGGAGCGGTTCTTCCAGGCCGCGCTTTACGAGGTCATAGGGCTCGCGATCCTGACGCCTGCCTACAGCTTCGCCCTGGGCCTGCCGCTCGACAATTCCTTCGTGACGATGGCGTGGATTTCGGCGGTCGTCGTCGTCTGGTCCGCGGTCTACAACACGGTCTTCGACCGGCTGCTGCTCAAATGGACCGGGCTTGCCGCGCATCAGAAAACGCTTCCGCTGCGCCTTCTTCACGCCTCGCTCTACGAGGTCACGATCACGATTTTCGCGGTGCCCATCATCGCCTTCATGAGTGGCAAGGGTTGGCTCGTCGCCTTTCTGGCGGACCTCGCCTTCACGGCGGTCTATTTCGTCTACACCTACGTCTTCTACCTTGTGTATGACTGGGCGAGACCCGTTCGACAGCGCGGGGCCGATTGACCGGGCTTGTTTGATTCCGATCAAGTTTTCAGCCGGAAAAGCGTGCAAGCCTTTCCCGGTCGCCATGACCAGGCGGCATCTGTTTTCTCGAACTGAGTGGAAACAAGGAGCCGGCCATGCTCAAGGTTATCGAAATTCTTGCTGAGTCAGACAAGAGCTGGGAAGACGCAGCCGCGAGCGCTGTGAAGAAGGCTGCGAAGACCGTTCACGGCATCAAGTCCATCTATATCCAGGACATGGAAGCGTCGGTGAAGGACAACAAGATCGTGTCCTATCGCATCAACGCGAAAATCTCCTTTCTCCTCGACGGGAAATGACCGGGGGAGCTATCGCCCCTTCGGATACTGGGTGCTCCTGCACAGGGTGATGCAATGAAGCCTCCGCATATCTGGATTGTTGTCGCTGACGGCGAGACCGCGCGTATTTTCTCGGCTCACGGACGAACGGCAAAACTCGAACCTGCCATTCCCTACGAGCTGAGGATGGTCAATCCACCCTCCCGTGAGCAGGGAACGGAGAGGCCCGGTCGCGGCCATGAAAGTGTCGGGCAGTTGCGGCATGGTGTGCAGCCGCGCGTCGATCCGCACCGCGAGGCAAAGCGGACATTCGCAGAGGAGATTGCGGAACTTCTGCACGGGAAGACGCGGGAGAGAGCCTTCGACGAATTGATCCTCGCCGCGCCGCCAAAGATGCTTGGCGATCTGCGCGATGCGCTGGACGACAAGACGCGGGCACTGGTGAAGGCCGAGCTTCACAAGGATCTGACCAAGCTCTCGCCGGCGGAGCTGCACGCCTATCTGACGGTGGAACTCTGGCGCTGATTTCTTGCGGCGGGCATTTGTTCGCGCGAGCGTAGCTCGACGTCGATGGTGGCAAGCTGCCGGTAGATGTGCGCGAGACGCCGCACCGGCCACCAGTCGTAAAGCAGCGTTTCGACCGGCCTCCACATCGCCACCCAGCCGAGGATCAGCAGGCCCTCGTTCAGGATGCCGCCGAAGGTGGTCAGCGGCTGGCGCAGAAAGATTTGCCGAAGCGCGATGCAGGAAAAGAGGAAGACAAGGCCGAGCAGGAGCGTGGTGCGGCCTTCGCGCAGCAACAACCGGAGCCGCCTCACGGTCGCCGCATGGCAATAGGCGAAATAGTGGCGGATGGCGTCCGGCGCCGCCTTGGCCTCGGGCTCGATCATGGACTCGGCGGGCAGATAGACGACGAGCTTCACCGGCGTCCGTGGCTGGAGATCGCGCAGCGAGTCGACGATATAGGCCTCGGCTTCCCGGTCGAGGTCTTTTTCATGAAAGGGCGAGGGGTCGAGCGAGTTGAAAAGCTGTTCGACGCGGAGGAGCTTCAGTTCGATAAGGGTGACGTCGCCTTCGCGCCGGTAATGAAACCAGGGAGCTGACTCGAAATCTTTTTCGGACAAGGGATGCTCCGGGCGAAGGGCGGCGGGGCCGCCCCGCCCATTCTCGGTGAACGGGCGGAGCGCGCGGGATTTACTGGCCGGGAGCCTTCAGCGTGCCACCGGAAGGCGGCGTCTCGCCCGAGGGCGGAAGCGCGCTGGAATCGTCACTCTGCGAGAAGACCGGCGTCGGCAAGGTGCTGACCGGCACGATGATGCCGTTCGATGCCTCGATGGCGGGGCCGGACTGGTTGGCGCCGAACTCACCGCCGAAATGCAGGCCGCTGGCGCTCGACGTGATGGTCACCGGGTCCTTCTGGAAGGTGTTGATCGTCACGCCGCTGCCGACGCTCGCCGGCGTGATGCGGCCGGGCACGATCTCATAGAGCATCAGCGCCTGAACATTGTTGCGGTCGTTCGCAGCCGGATGGATGAGGTCGTCATAACCGCCCTTGATCGCGTCGAAGGCGGCGTTGGTGGGCGCGAATACGGTGCGGGGGCTCTGCGCCGTATACTGATATTTGACACCATTGGCGTCGATGATCTGTACCAGCGTCGAGAACTGCGGATCGGCCTTCAGCGCGTCATAGATCGTGCCGGCGAAGGCGGGCATGGCACCGGCGGCAAGAAAGGCGGTTGCGGCAAGGAACGTCTTGAATTTTGCGGACATTTTTCTTTTGCCTCGGGGTCTGGTTTCAGGTGCGTGTTGAACCTGGACAATGGCAGTGCGGGCGGGAAAGAGATTGCCCTGTACGATTAAACGCCTTTCACGATGGCGGCGCAATTCGGCCAAAATGAGACAATGGCGCGATGGCGGTCATGCCGTTCAGATACGCTTGCGGTAGATGCGGGCGATGTTCTCGCGGAGTGTCGGTATACCGAATGCCTCCATCATCATGCTGTCGCGTCTTTCCCGGGCGGACGCATCCCCCGGGGATTCTGCGATATCATCTATTCGATAATATTCGCAGAGCCCGTAGCTGTCGCAGACGAGGCGCTCGCGGCCGCGCATGAGGGCGACGCCCGTGCGGTGCCAGGAGCGCCACGCATTGGTGCTGGTGGCGATGGCCAGCCGGTCGGCCGGGATTTCCTCGAAAAGGCTATGACCCGCATAGGCGAGGTCTTCCCCCAGCGACACCCCAAGAAGGTGGGCAAGCGTCGGCGCGATGTCGATATTGGCGATCAGCGCGTCGGCGTTCCGGTGCAAGGCGCGAAGCATGGCGGGCGGAAGATCGCGCGGCGGCTTCAGCATGAAGAGCGGCCGCAATATGGGTTCGCTGTAGTTTTCGAGCCGCGGGACGATCCATTTGTGCGACAGCGGGTCTTCGAGCCGCTCGCCGTGATCCGCGACCGAGAGGATCAGGGCGTCGTCATATCGTCCCGACCGCCTGAGCGCATCGAAGATGTGCTTGTGGCCGGCCTCGACGATATGGAGCGCGCGCGAGCGGCGGTCCTTGAGCGCTGGCGGGATGGGGATGCGGCTCTCCGACTGGAAGGGGACGTGGAGGGCGTTGGTGTAGAGAACCGCGAACAGGGGTTCCTGCGCCTCTTCGATGAGATAGGCGAGCCTCATGATCGGCTCGGCATCGTCTATCGAGATGTCGTTGACGATGGGGCTTTCGGTCGTGTCGGCGCAAAACAGCTCGTCTATCTTCGCGCCGGCGAAGAACCGGTCGAAATATGCCCAGTCGAGAGTTGTCGAGGTGACAAATGCCGTGCGGTAGCCCTGCGCTCTCGCGAAGTCGAAGAGGAAGGGCATGCGGTGAAGCTTGTCGGCGCTTTCATGAGAGCCGGTGCCGGTGAGCAGCGAAGGCAGGCTGACATCTGTGCAGGAGGAATTGGTGACGGCATTGGACGGTACGAACCATTCCTCGGGTGTGCCGCTCAGCTCGCGCAACTTCTCGTGCAGGCGCAAATCCGGGTCGGCGCTTGAAGGGAGGTCGTGGCTGGTGGATTCGTTGACGATGAGGAGGATCGTACGCGGGCGGGCCGGAGGTTCGCCCGTGAGCGAGAAATGACCGCTGCGATCGGCGGCGCGGAGGGGCGTTGCCCGCATCGTCGGTTCGATGCGCAGAAAGGTCTGTTCGATGGGCGAGAAAAGGCCGGGAGACCTGAGGCGATCGAGAAGCGACCAGATGCCGAGGGAAAGCAGGCAGACGCCAAGAGCGGTGAGCATGGAGGGCATTCCACCCGCGCCCGTCCATTCGATGACGGCGAAGACGATGCCGAGCATGGCGGCAAGGCTTGCCAGAAAGCCAACGGGGAGAAGCTGGGCGATATAGGCGCGCGCCATGGAGCGCGTGCCTGCACCGAAGCCGCTGACGGGCAGGTGGCGATAGACCTTGAGTGGCGAGGCCGCGAAATAGTGCCGGCACAAGAGGTCGAAAGTTGCTGAAAGACTCAGCACCGTGATGCCGGTCGCAGCGGCGGGAAGCACGAAGGCGGGTTGCCGAAGGGAGGCACAGGCTTCGAGCGTTAGGATGGAAAGACTGGCAACCGTCACCGGCCAGGCAATGGCCTCGACCCGGAAGCGGCTTTTCTGGCGGCGCGCGACCCGCAGCAGGTGAAGCGCCGCCGCGAGCGTCAGTATGAGGATGAGCGTGCCGTAGGCCATGATGCGAAGTTCGAGCCGAGCGGTTTGTTCCTGTCAGGCGACGCCCAATGCGCGCTTCATGGCCTTGAGGTTACCACGACAGAAGGCGCTCATCTGCGCGTTTTGCTCGTCGAGCGAGGCGTCATCGTCCATCTCGAAGCGGATGATGAGTTCGATACGTGAGGACGCATCCGTAACCGGCTTGACCGAGACGGTCGAGAGATAGGTCTTCAGCCCGGCGCGTGGCAGCGTGTAGGTGTAATGGAGCGGCCCCTGTTCGACGAGACGCTCCCGGAACGTCTGCCCGTCCTTGAGCGTCAGCAGGCGGAATTTCCCCTCCGGTGTCTCTTCAAGTCTGGCATCGATCACGAGCTTCGCCCATTTGTCGATCCGCACGAAGTCGCCTATCACCGACCAGACGGCGTCGGCGGGCAGGGGGATATCTTCGTGGGTGACGAGTTCGTGCATGATGACTCCTGCGGAGTAGGAAGACTTTCTTCGGGTTGAAGTTTTGCCGAAAAAAGGTAACACGGGCTGATAGCGAGCTGGCTGATTTCTGCAGGGGGCTGCCTTGAACACTGCCTGTTCCAACGTTGACGGCCGGTCCGGCCTTTTTCAGGTGAACTGTCTCTGGGTCGGGGGCGAGTTGCGTCCGCTTGAGCAGGTATCGCTTCTGTCGATGCAGAAGCAGGGGCACGCGGTCAGGCTTTTCACCTATGGCGCGGTGACCAATGTCCCCGACGGCGTTGAAGTTGCAGACGCCAACGAGGTTCTGCCCTGGAAGCGGATGATATTCAACCGGCGGACGGGATCGCCGGCGCTCGGTTCGAACCGGTTTCGCTACCGGCTCATGCGCATGGGGCTCGGCCTGTGGCTCGACGCCGACATGCTGCTGCTGAAGCCGATCCTCAAACGCGACGGCCATCTGTTCGGCAGGCAGGATGAGACCTTCGTCAACGGCGCCGCGCTCTTTCTTCCCGCCGCCTCGCCGGTCCTGGAAGATCTGATCGCCTTCATTGGTGACGACTTCGCCATTCCTCCATTCCTTCCGATGAAGGAAAGGCTGCGGTTGGCGCTTCGCAAATGGACGGGGCGGCCCAGGCATGTTTCCCGGATGACATGGGGCGTTTTCGGTCCGATGGCGCTGACGCATTTCATCGGGAAACACGGATTGACCGGCGAGGCGGTAGGCCGGGACGTCTTCTATCCCGTGCCCTATACCGACGCGCATTCGCTCTTCATGGCAGACGCAGACATTGAAAGATGCCTGGAGAGCACGACGCTCGCGATCCACCTGTGGAACGAGGCTCTCCGGCGGCCGTCTCACCTGCGGCCCGATAACCCGACAGGCAGGCTCTTCGTGGAAAAGGGAAGCTTCGTGGAGCGCTACGCGCGCGAGGAGCTGGGCTTCGCGCTGGGAGGCGACGCCTGACCGCCGCCTAAATGTCGATCTGATCGGACGCTGTCCAACCAAGCTCGGCCTCAATTTTCCGTCGATACGCGGTGTCGACTTGACGGGGGGCTAGGCGAATATACTTTTCGGCATTATCCCGTTTGGGGCCCTCTAGTTTGCGAAGGTGACTGAGTACTTCCTCGATACTTGGGGTTTTGCCATCAGTGCCGTCAAATTTGGGAGGCAGGGCAGTCCAGATCACATGATCTATCTCATGGGCCGCAGCCCATTCCGCTAGATTTGGGATCGTCGCGGGAGAAGGCGTTCCGGGCGCCCAACTCCCAATATGCTCCGATTTGCAGCCTTCCCTTTGTCTCAACGCTTTTTTGGCGTACTCGACATCGGTTCCAATCATCACGGCCCAAAGGGTTCGCACCTGCGCGGCGGTCTCTTCGATCACCAAGGTGATCCTGTCATTTTGAGACTGGCGCGCAAACTCAACCTTGGCGAACGGGCCGTCTTCAAACCAATGACGTTGAATGGGTAAGTCCTGCGGATCCCAAATCAGAGATCCCCAACCTAAGCATGCGATTAACGGCATGGTCCTCACCTCAGCGCTTCACACGATCCTCTCTTTATATTTAGGCACCGGCGATTTGTTCCATTGGTGACGATCTGACAGATGCAGGCGCACGCGACATGCATGGTCGCAGAGCGAACTTTGATGGCCCGGTCAAGCCGGGCCATGACGTCGGAGAATGATGGCTCAGCTGCAGCCGCTCGTCGAGCCGCAGGTATCGCACTTCAGACACGTGCCATTACGGACCATGGTGAAGTTGCCGCATTCGCCGCAGGCCTCGCCTTCATAGCCTTTCATGCGGGCTTCGGCGACGCGGGAGAAGGAGACGGTGGTGCTTTCCGTGCGGAGCGTTGCCTGCACGGCCATTTCCTCGGCGTGTTCGGCTGCGTCGAGGATCGCTGCCGTGGCCGTCGCGCCCGCGACCTGTGCGCGCATCGTGGCGGCGCCGCCGCGCACGATATAGAGGTTCGCCATTTGCGGATTGCGGGTGAAGCCGGGGCTTACGACAGCCGACGCCGGGAGCTTGCCCTCGTCATTGCCGGTGCCCATGGCGTCGAAGCCGATATCCTTCGGATCGACATGGCCAAGATCGGAACGGCCAAGATAGGAGACGGCGAGTTCACGGAACACATAGTCGAGGATCGAGGTCGCGTTCTTGATGCGGTCATTGCCCTGGACGAGGCCCGCGGGCTCGAAGCGCGTGAAGGTGAAGGCCTCCACATATTCCTCAAGCGGCACGCCATATTGCAGGCCGAGCGAGATGGCGATGGCGAAATTGTTCATCAGTGAGCGGAAGGCGGCGCCTTCCTTGTGCATGTCGATGAAGATCTCGCCGATCGTGCCGTCTTCATATTCGCCGGTGCGGAGATAGACCTTGTGGCCGCCGACGAGGGCTTTCTGCGTGTAACCCTTGCGGCGGTCGGGAAGCTTGGCGCGTTCCTTGGCGCGCTCCACCACGCGCTCGACGATCTTCTCGGCGACGACGCGGGCGCGTTCCTGCTGAGGCGCTTGCGCGAGGCGCTCGGCGATGGGCTCGTCTTCTTCCAGAATCTCGTCTTCGAGGATCTGGGAGTTGAGCGGCTGGGAGAGCTTCGAGCCGTCGCGATAAAGGGCGTTGGCCTTCAGCGCGAGTTTCCAGGAGAGCATGTAGCTCGCCTTGCAATCCTCGACACTCGCCGCATTCGGCATGTTGATCGTCTTGGAGATCGCGCCCGAAATGAAGGGCTGGGCGGCGGCCATCATGTGGATGTGGCTTTCGACCGAAAGGAAGCGCGTGCCGGTGCGACCGCAGGGATTGGCGCAATCGAAGACCGGTAGGTGCTCGTCTTTCAGATGCGGCGCGCCTTCGAGCGTCATGGTGCCGCAGACGTGAAGGTTCGCGGCGTCGATCTCGGCCTTGGTGAAGCCGATGGCGGCGAGGAGGTCGAAGTCGAGATCGTCCATCGCGTCTGAATCGAGGCCGAGGACTTCGGTGCAGAAGTCTTCGCCGAGCGACCATTTATTGAAGGCGAAGCGGATGTCGAAGGCCGTGGCGACCGCCGTTTCGATGGCGGCGATCTTGTCTTCGGTGAAGCCCTTGGCGGCGAGCGTCGCATGGTTGACGCCGGGCGCACGCTCAAGCGTGCCGAGACCAACGGCGTAGTTCACGATCTCCTCGATCTGGGGTTCGGTATAGCCGAGCGTGCGAAGGGCCTGCGGCACGGCGCGGTTGATGATCTTGAAATAGCCGCCGCCCGCGAGCTTCTTGAACTTCACAAGCGCGAAGTCGGGCTCGATGCCGGTGGTGTCGCAATCCATGACGAGGCCGATCGTGCCCGTGGGCGCGATGACGGTTGCCTGCGCGTTGCGGTAGCCGAAGCGCTCGCCCATGGTGACGGCGAGGTCCCAGGCGGCGCGGGCATGGTCGATCAGGTCGCGCTGCGGGCAGTTCTCGTGGTCGAGCGGCACTGGCGCGATGCTGAGGCCCTCATAGCCGTCCACGGCGCCATGCGCGGCGCGGGCATGGTTGCGCATGACGCGCAGCATGTGCTCGCGGTTTTCCGGGTAGCCGAGGAAGGCGCCGAGTTCGCGGGCCATCTGGGCGGAGGTCGCATAGGCGACGCCGGTCATGATGGCGCTGATCGCGCCGGTAAGCGCGCGGGCCTCCTTCGAATCGTAGCCGAGGCCGAGCGACATCAGCAGGCCGCCGATATTGGCGAAGCCGAGGCCGAGCGTGCGGAACTTGAAGGAGCGTTCGGCGATCTCGCGGCTCGGGAACTGGGCCATCAGCACCGAGATTTCGAGCACGATGGTCCAGAGCTTGACCGCATGTTCGAAGGCTTCGACGTCGAAGCGGCCTTCCTGCTCGCGGAACGTCATGAGGTTCAGCGAGGCGAGGTTGCAGGCCGTGTCGTCGAGGAACATATATTCCGAGCACGGATTGCTGGCGCGGATCTCGCCATTGGCGGGGCAGGTGTGCCAGTCGTTGATCGTCGTGTGGAACTGGATGCCCGGATCGGCAGACGCCCAGGCGGCATGCGCGATCTGCTCCCAGAGCTCGCGCGCCTTCAGCGTCTTCGAGATGCGGCCATCGGTGCGGCGGACGAGGTTCCAGTCGCCGTCATTCTCGACGGCGCGGAGGAAACCATCCTCGACGCGGACGGTGTTGTTCGAGTTCTGGCCGGAAACAGTCAGATAGGCTTCGGAGTCCCAGTCCGTGTCATAGGTGCGGAAGTCGATATCCGTATAGCCCTGACGCGCGAACTGGATGACGCGCTGGATGTAATTTTCCGGCACCTGCATGCGGCGCGCGGCGACGATCTCGCGCTTCAGCGCAGGGTTCTTCTTCGGATCGTAGCAGTCGTCATTGTGGCCTTCGCAATTCACGCAGGCGCGCATGATCGCGTTGAGGTGCTTCTGGTTGATCTTGGAGCCGGTGACGAGGGCGGCGACCTTCTGCTCCTCGATGACCTTCCAGTTGATGAAGTTCTCGATGTCGGGATGGTCGACATCGACGATGACCATCTTGGCGGCGCGGCGCGTGGTGCCGCCGGATTTGATCGCGCCCGCCGCGCGGTCGCCAATCTTGAGGAAGCTCATCAGGCCGGACGACTTGCCGCCGCCCGAAAGCTTCTCGTCCTCGCCGCGCAGGCTCGAGAAGTTCGAGCCCGTGCCCGAACCGTATTTGAAGAGGCGCGCCTCGCGCACCCAGAGGTCCATGATGCCGTTCTCGTTGACGAGATCGTCATTCACGCTCTGGATGAAGCAGGCATGGGGCTGCGGCCGTTCATAGGCACTGGTCGCGCCGACCGTCTCGCCCGTGCGGTAATCGACGTAGTAGTGGCCCTGCGCGGGGCCGTCGATGCCATAGGCCCAGTGGAGGCCGGTGTTGAACCATTGCGGGGAGTTCGGCGCCGAAATCTGCGCGGCGAGCATGTAGGCAAGCTCGTCGCGGAAGGCGGCGGCGTCTTCTTCCGTGTCGAAATAGCCGCCCTTCCAGCCCCAATAGGTCCAAGTGCCGGCGAGGCGGTCGAAGACCTGCCGCGCGTCGCGCTCCGGGCCGAAGCGATCGTCCGGGCGCAGCACTTCCAGCGCCTCGGTGTCCGGCTCATGGCGCCAGAGGAATTCGGGCACGCCCTCCTCGGGAACCGGGCGAAGCACGGCTGCGACGCCTGCTTTACGGAAATATTTCTGCGCGAGGATATCGCAGGCGACCTGGCTCCAGTCGGCGGGGACGTCGATATCGTCGAGCTGGAAGACCAGCGAGCCGTCGGGATTTCGAATCTCGCTCGTGGCCGAGCGGAAGGAAAGTCCTGCATAGGGCGATTGGCCCTCGACGGTGAAGCAACGCTGGATACGCATCTGACCCCCGGATCTCATATGCGCGCCCCGTGGCCTGGGCGCGGCTTGGCTGTTTTCAGGTCGGGGGACCCAGCGGACCGGCATTCATCGGGCAAAGCTCCGCCGTCACGTTCAACAGCCTTTCGATCGGGCCCCCTAACTGCCTGATTTCAAAAGCTTTCGAACGTCCGGATTCTACGCTTGCTCGTGAACTTGCCTCGGCCTCGCTTGCCGCCCCTCAACCTTTTGAAATCCTAGCCCAGTCAAACCCGGCGTCAAGGCATAGTAGGGAAAGCCTTATATGACGCGACATATAGCCCATGGACCCCTGCGGCCGGAGCCGGGGCCATCACCGAATCGGCGCTATCGATTTTCCTAAATCTGTATCTTTCTGTGTGAGCCAGCGTTCTGGACATCCCGTGCCGCCGCGTGAACGATGGCTTTCAGGCTCGGGTTTGAGTGGAGGTCAATCGCGATAGCGGGAGGGGGAGCCATCGGCTATGCAGTTCATGAGAGCTTTTCTGCGGAAGATGCTGGCGTCACAGGATGAGCGGGGAAGCATTGCGGTCTACGTCGCACTGATACTGGTGGTCGTTCTCGGCGTGGTTTCCCTCGGTATGGAGGTGACTTCCGTCTACCTGAAGAAGGCGCGCATGCAGACTGCGGCAGACGCGGCTGCCGTCGCTGGCGCAACCGCGCTTGCGACCTCGGGCAGCTCCAGCGTGTTGCAGGAAGCGAATGCCGTCGCGATCGCGAACGGATTTACGAATGGCGAGGCCGGCGTCACGGTCACGGTCAACAATCCGCCGCTGACCGGCGCCTATGCGAATAACGACAGTGCCGTGGAGGTTGTCATCAGGCAGCCGGTGGTTCTGCCGCTGTCGTCGCTCATCTATGAGGGGACATGGAGGCCCGGGGCGCGCGCGGTCGCTCTTTCCGGCAGCAGCGCGAGCTATTGCGCGCTGCAGCTCGACACGAGTTCCACGACGGGCGTGCTGCTGAGCAATGGCGCCAACGTCAATATGAATGGATGCGGGCTGGGCGCGAACGCCACCGGCAGCTCCGCCGTGACGGTCAATGGCGGCGCGAAGCTCACGGCGACGACGCTGTCAGTGAGCGGCACCACAACGGTCAATAATGGCGGCCACGTCAGCATCAGCGGAACCACCAGCACGGGCCAGCCCGCAATGGCAGACCCATATGCCGATGTCGATGTGCCGACCTATTCCGGATGCAAATATCCGACGTTGTATCAGCCCGGCTGGACGCACAGCCTGACGCTCAATCCCGGCGTCTATTGCGGCGGAATGTACATCGCCAACGGCATTCCGAATGTGGTGATGACCCCGGGCGTGTACATCATCAAGGGGGGCACCTTCACACTTGGCGGCGGCATCAAGATCACGGGCAGCGGCGTCACGATCGTGCTGACCGGAAGCGGCAGCAACTACGCCACCGCGAATATCGGCAATGGCGTCACGGTGACGCTGAGCGCGCCGACCACGGGCGACATGGCGGGGCTCCTTTTCTATCAGGATCGCAACGCGCCCAATTCGGGCGTCAACCACCTTCAGGGCGGCGCCGCCATGACTTTGACCGGCGCGCTCTATTTTCCGTCACAAAAGCTCATTATGGACAACGGAGCGAAGACGTCCTCCACCTGCATGCAGCTCGTGGCGTGGCGTCTCGAATTCCAGGGCGGCGCGACGCTCAACAGCACCTGCGACGGGACGGGGGTCAAGCCGATCGGCGTGTCCTCGAGCAAGCTGGTGGAGTAGACGCGGCCCGTTATCCGGCTGGTAATGACCGGCGTTTAAAACATCGAGCTGAATCGGCGGGATCTGGCGGGCGTCATGACATCACATATCAGCACGGCCTTCGGCGTTCCGCTGCGAAGGCTCGATATCCTGATCGTCGACGATAGCGCCCAGATGCAGAGCCTGCTGCGGACGATTCTGCGCGGCTTCGGCGTTGCCGAGATGAGGCAGGCGCGGGACGGGACGGCGGCCCTGGCCGAGATCGCGCTGAGGGCGCCGACGCTCATCATTTCAGACTGGGAAATGGCGCCCATGAACGGCGGCGAGTTCCTGCGCCATCTGAGGCGGGTAGGGGGCGAACCCGCCTGCTTCGTTCCCGTGATCGTACTGACGGCCCATGCCTCGCGCGACATCATCGAGGAGGCTTTCAATCAGGGCGCGACGCAGCTTCTGGTGAAGCCGGTGACGCCCGCAAACCTTCTGCAGCGGATCAACTGGGTGCTGGAGGATGAGCGGCCCTTCGAGCCGGTGGGAGGCATCTGGCGGCAGGAAATGAGGCTGGGTGGGGTTGACCGGTCGAAACCCGCCCCGGCCCGGCTTGACCCGCCGGTCTGGACGCTTGACTGAGGCCCGCTGGCCATAACGCCTGCAAATTCCCCGCAAATCCGTGACAAGGCTGGACCATCGCGCGGGCGGGTGCCATATTCGGCCCGCTTTCCGCTTGGGCGGAATCGCCGGCCTCCGGCGGGCTGACAATTATGGTTGACCGCGGTCGCCGCGGTCCTGTGACGGTGATCTCATGGGTCTCTTCTCCGAAATCTTCATCTGGTGGCAAGGCCAGACGATGGGCACGCGCTTCTACACCTGGAAGAAGGGCCGCCTGGTCGGGACCGACAGTCAAGGCAACCGCTATTTCGAGGCCAAGGACGGCGCCCGTGTCGGCGGCTATCCGCGCCGCTGGGTGCTCTACAATGGGCTCGCCGAAGCCTCCCGCGTACCGGCGGAATGGCATGGCTGGCTGCACAACACGGTCGACGTGCCGCCCACCGCCGAAGAATATGCGCCCCGGCCCTGGCAGCAGCCGCACCGGCCGAACATGACGGGCACGCCTCTGGCCTATCGGCCGAAGGGCAGCATCGTAAGGGGCGGTCAACGTCCCAAGGCGACGGGCGATTACGAAGCCTGGCGCCCGGAGTGATCGGTTGCGTCGAGCTGGTTCCCCATTTTTCGTGAACTGACCCCCGGACGGGATTAGAGGACGGCATGCAAAGCAATCTCGTCGAGACGCTGATCGGCGCCATCGTGGTCGTCATCGCCGGCGTCTTTCTGTTCTACGGCTATACAAGCTCCGGCATGCGCAGCACGGCCGGCTACCACGTCAAGGCCGAGTTCGACCGCGTGGACGGTCTCGCCAATGGCAGCGACGTTCGCCTGTCGGGCATCAAGATCGGCACCGTCGTAGGCCAGAAGATCGACCCCTCGAACTATCAGGCCATCGTGACGCTGAGCCTTGTGCCGGACGTGAAGATTCCGGACGACTCGAGCGCGAAGATCACCAGCGAGGGCCTGCTCGGCTCGAACTACATTGCGGTCACGCCCGGCGGCAGCCCGGACTATCTCAAGGACGGCAGCGAGATTCAGTTCACGCAGGGCTCGGTCGATCTGATGGGCCTCATCAGCCAGGCGATCTTTTCGACATCGAGCGGCAAGAGCGGCGACAAGAAGTCGTCCGACTCCGCGCCATCGAAATAGGGATCGTCTTGCGCAGCTTCATTCGCCTCATCGTCGCGGCTTTGCTCGTCGCCGGTTCTGCCGGGGCCGCGCTTGCCGATCCTTATGCCGTCGCCGTGTTCAGCGGCCTCGATAAGACAACGGCGCGGGTGACGAAGTTCAGCGCGGCAGTCGGCAAGCCGACGCGCTTTGGCGCGCTCGAAATTACGGTTCGGGCTTGCGACAAGAAGCCCCCCGAGGAGAAGCCGAGCACGGCGGCTTATGTCGAGATCCGGCAGATCGACGAAGAGAAGAACGAGGTCGTTCCAGCGCCGATCTTCAAGGGCTGGATGTTCGCCGAAAGCCCGGGCCTCAATGCGCTTGAGCACCCTGTCTATGACGTGTGGCTCAACACCTGCAAGACGTCGTCCGCGCCCGCATCGAGCGGCAACCGGTAGAAGTCTGCCCCTTCCAGCGTCGCCAGATGAAGCCGGGCGCGGTAAGTATCTCGCGGAATTTCGATCGTCCCGAACTGCCTGAGATGTTCCGTCACGAACTGCGTGTCGAGAAGCATGTAGCCGCCTGCGATGAGGCGCGCGACGAGATAGACGAGGGCTATCTTGCTCGCATCCGTCCTTCTGCTGAACATGCTTTCGCCGAAAAAGGCCGCACCCAGCGAGACTCCATAGAGGCCGCCGACAAGCTGGCCGCTCTCCCAGCATTCGACGGAGTGCGCGTTCCCGCGCGCGAAGAGGTCGCAATAGAGATCGAGAATGCGATCGTTGATCCAGGTTCCCTCGCGGTCCGGCGTCTCCTCCGCGCAGGCCTGCATGACTTCGCGGAATGCCGTGTCGATGCGGACTTCGAAAGGTTCGGAGCGGACGGTGCGCTTCAGGCGCCGGGGCAGGTGAAAGCCATCGAGGGGGAGGATGCCGCGGCGGTCCGGGTCGATCCAGAACAGCTCCGGATCGTCGCGTGACTCGGCCATGGGGAATACCCCATAGGCATAGGCACGCAAAAGCACATCAGCATCGATATTGCTCATGCCGGCTTTCCGCTTGCGCGCGCCCGCATGGACGCGCGCAAGACGTCAGGACTTCGCTTTGAGGTAATTCTCAAGCCAGTGGATGTGATAGTCGCCGTTCATGAAGTCCGGCTCGTTCACGAGATCCTGGAAGAGCGGGATGGTCGTCTTGATCCCGTCGATCACGAATTCATGCAGCGAGCGGCGCAGACGCATCAGGCATTCATTGCGGTTGCGCCCATGCACGACGAGCTTGCCGATGAGGCTGTCGTAATAGGGCGGAATGCGATAGCCGGCATAGGCTGCCGAGTCGACGCGCACGCCGAGGCCGCCCGGCGTGTGGAAGCCGGTGATGCGTCCCGGAGAGGGCGTGAAGGTTTGCGGGTCTTCGGCATTGATGCGGCATTCGATGGCGTGGCCCGAGAAGGTCACGTCATCCTGCGTGAAGCTCATTTCGAGGCCGGCGGCGATGCGGATCTGCTCGCGCACGATGTCGATGCCGGTAATGGCTTCGGTGATCGGATGTTCGACCTGAAGGCGCGTGTTCATCTCGATGAAATAGAACTCGCCATTCTCGTAGAGGAACTCGATCGTGCCGACGCCGAGATAGCCAAGCTTCGAGATCGCATTGCGGACGATGTTGCCGATCTTCTCGCGCTGCTCCGCGTTGAGAGCGGGCGAAGGGCACTCCTCCAGCACCTTCTGGTGGCGGCGCTGAAGCGAGCAGTCGCGCTCGCCGAGATGGGCGACATTGCCATGCGCGTCGGCAATGATCTGCATCTCGATGTGGCGCGGCTGGCCGAGATATTTTTCCATGTAGAGGGCGTCGTCGCCGAACGCGGCTTTCGCTTCCGCGCGCGCGGTCGAGAGCGCCCCGGAAAGCTCGTCGCGCGAGCGGGCGACCTTCATGCCGCGACCGCCGCCGCCGGCCGCCGCCTTGACGAGCACGGGATAACCCGTCTCCTCCGCGACCTTGTAGGCCTCTTCATCGGTCGTGATGGCGCCGTCGGAACCGGGCACGCAGGGGATGCCGAGCGAACGCGCGGTGACCTTGGCCTGGATCTTGTCGCCCATCAGGCGGATATGGTCCGCGGTGGGGCCGATGAAGGTGATGCCGTGGGCGGAGAGAATGTCGGCGAAGCGCGCATTCTCGGAGAGGAAGCCATAGCCCGGATGCACCGCGTCGGCGCCCGTGATCTCGCAGGCCGAGATGATCGCCGGGATGTTCAGATAGCTCTCGCTCGCGGGCGCGGGGCCGATGCAGACGCTTTCATTGGCGAGGCGCACATGCATCGCGTCGGCATCCGCCGTCGAATGCACGGCGACCGTCTTGATACCCATTTCGCGACAGGCGCGGTGGATGCGGAGCGCGATCTCGCCACGGTTCGCGATGAGGACTTTTTCGAACATCGCCATTCCGGCCTATTCGATGATGACGAGAGCTTCGCCGAACTCGACCGGCTGGCCGTCGTCGACGAGGATCTTGGTCACCGTGCCGCCGCGTTGCGCCGGGATGTGGTTCATGGTCTTCATCGCCTCGATGATGAGAACCGTCTGACCGGCGGTGACTTTCGAGCCGACGGTCACGAAGGGCGCCGCACCGGGTTCCGGGGCGAGATAGGCCGTGCCGACCATGGGCGAGGTGAGAGCGCCCGGATGCGTGGCGTCGCTCGCCGGGGCGGCGGCAACGGGCGCCGCTGCCGGAGCGGGGGCCGCGTGATGCGCGACGGGGACCGTCACCTGGCCCACCTGCCGCGCGACGCGCAGCTTCAGCGAGCCGGTTTCGATTTCGATTTCGCTGAGGTCGGTCTCCTTCAGGAGGGCCGCCAGCTGCCGGATCAACTCCTGATCGACGCCTGCTTTGCTCATCTCGCTTGCATTACTCTCTGGTGCTTTGGCTGAAGACTGGGCTGCTTTGGGTGCCGGTTGGCGAGGTGCGGCCAATGTCGGAATCCTATTTTGAAATGTC
This sequence comes from Parvibaculum sp., assembly GCF_039680535.1. GTDB lineage: Bacteria > Pseudomonadota > Alphaproteobacteria > Parvibaculales > Parvibaculaceae > Parvibaculum. The sequence continues at coordinate 65,554 of NZ_JBDKSS010000001.1, forward strand.
GGCGAGGATCGCTTCCAGGGCAAGCTCATATCCCTTCACGCCAAGGCCGCAGATGAGGCCCGTGGCGACGGAGGAAATATGCGAATGGTGCCGGAAGCTCTCGCGCTTGTAGATGTTCGAGATGTGAACCTCGACCACGGGGATATCGAGCATCGCCAACGCATCGTGGATGGCGATCGAAGTGTGCGAATAGGCGCCCGCGTTGATGATGACGCCGCCCGCCATCGTCCGCGCTTCCTGTATCCAGGTGACGAGGTCGCCTTCATGATTGCTTTGCAGGCAAAGCACCGACGCGCCCAGCGCCTTGGCGCGGGCTGCAAGCGACTTTTCCACGTCGGCGAGCGTGGCGCGGCCATAAATCTCCGGTTCCCGCTGTCCGAGCAGGTTGAGATTGGGGCCGTTCAGCACGTAGACCGGTTTGGTCGCGATCGGCTTTGCGGCAGATTTTGTAGCCCGTTTGGCCATTTTCATCCCGGGTCCCGGCTGGGGAGATTATCTGGGGGAAAGGGGCGGGATTGTGTCCGTCTCAACCCCATGGCACCCCTATCCCCGATTCGAGGCGGTCCAGTTATACGCAAGTCCCGGAATGGGCGAAAGGCTTTAACCGGCTTTGCCGCGCGGCTTGAATTGCAAGGACCGCTCACCCATTATCCCGGCCAGCAAGAGGCCCGGATGCCCCTGCGGAACCCCTAAAACGTCTCCGGACAGGGACGTGGCGAGACCGGCATGCAGTTGACCGTCAATGGTGATATTCACGAGGCCAAGGCGCCGTTAACGGTGCTGGGGCTGATCGAGAGCTTCGGGCTCGATCCGCGCAAGGTCGCCATCGAGCGCAACCTCGAAATCGTGCCGCGTTCGGTCTATGGCGAGACGCAGCTCGCGGATGGCGACCGGCTGGAGATCGTTCATTTTGTCGGCGGCGGTTGATCCGCTCGCGAGGAGATATCAGGTGACCGGAACGGCGAAGATCGACACGGCGCAGGCGAATGCGGCCGGCGACGACAGCATCACCATCGCAGGCCGCAGCTACAGGTCGCGGCTTATCGTGGGTACGGGCAAATACAAGGACCTGGCGCAGAACGCTGCCGCCGTCGAAGCGGCGGGCGCGGAGATCGTCACCGTCGCTGTGCGGCGTGTGAACGTGTCGAATCCCAAGGAGCCGATGCTGGTGGATTATATCGATCCGAAGAAGGTGACCTACCTCCCGAATACGGCCGGTTGCTACACGGCGGAGGACGCCGTGCGTACGCTGCGCCTCGCGCGCGAGGCGGGCGGGTGGAATCTCGTGAAGCTCGAAGTGCTGGGCGACCAGAAGACGCTCTATCCCGACATGATCGAGACGCTGCGCGCGGCCGAAGCGCTCATCAAGGACGGCTTCGAGGTGATGGTCTATTGCACCGACGATCCGATCATGGCGAGGAAGCTGGAAGATCTTGGCTGCTGCGCGATCATGCCGCTCGCGGCCCCCATCGGTTCGGGCCTCGGCATCCAGAACCCTATCAATATCCGCCTCATCATCGAGCAGGCGAAAGTGCCGGTGCTCGTCGATGCCGGTGTCGGCACGGCCTCCGACGCAGCGATTGCGATGGAACTCGGCTGCGACGGCGTGTTGATGAATACGGCGATCGCGGAAGCGAAGGACCCCATCCGCATGGCGCGCGCGATGAAGCTCGCCGTGGAGGCGGGACGTCTCGCCTATCTCGCCGGGCGCATGCCCAAGAAGAAATACGCCGATCCGTCCTCGCCGCTTTCAGGCCTTATCTGAAGAAGGACGATCCGGGGTGCCGCCCCGGATCGTCGGGGAGCCTCAGCAGTTCGCGCCGCAGGTCTCGCGCGCATCCTTGATCGCGGCGACGAGTTCATCCTTGTCGAGCGCGCCGGGGATGAGCCTGCCGCCGATGATGAAGCCCGGCGTCCCCTTGATGGCGAGCGCATCGGCAAGGTCGTAATTCCGTTTGATCAGCGTCTTGATCTTCGGATCGTTCATGTCGCGCTTGAGGCGCGCCGTGTCGAGGCCGACATCGGTGGCGGCCTGCATGATGGCTTCATCCGTGAGCTGGCCCTTGTGGCGGAACAGGGCCTGATGGAATTCGAAATACTTGCCCTGTTTCTTTGAAGCGACGGCGGCGCGCGTGGCGGCGACGGATTCTTCGCCGAGGATCGGGAACTCCTTCAGAACCAGACGGATATTTCCGTCTTTCTGAACCGCGTCCATCAGCGGGCCGAAGCTGCGCTTGCAGTAGCCGCACTGGTAGTCGAAGAACTCGACGATGGTGATGTCGCCCTTCGGATTTCCCGCCACGTAGCTGTCGGCATCGTTGAAGATCGCCGCGCGATTTTCCGCAATGGCGCTGTTCTGTTTTTCGCGTTCGGACGCGGCCTGCTTCCTGTCGAGCTCCTGCATCGCCTCGACGAGCACCTCGGGGTGCTTGACGAGGTAATCATGCATGATCTTTTCAATCTCGCCCGTCTGTTCCGCGTTGAAGCCGCGGGCCTGCGTCGAGGGGTTTCCGGCCGTTGCGGTGCCAACAACGCCAAGGGCGGCAAGGCCGAGCGCGACTGTCGCGGCCAGGGTCGTGAAAACGGAGCGACGCATACTCAACCTTCTTCCTGCATGAGATCCTGCGCCCTGAGCCATTCGGGCGAACCTTGTTTCAGATGTTTCTGCGCGATTGCGGCATGGCCGCGCGCGTCGCGCATCTCGCCGATCGACTCGTAGTATTCGGCGGTGGAAAGTTCCGCCATGCCTATATTGTTCAGACGGCCATAGGCAATGGCGAGCTGGAAGAAGGTCGTCGGATTTTCAGGGTCGCGTTTGACGGAATCCTGCAGGTAGCCGAGTGCTTCCGCGTCATAGGCGCCTTTTTCTGCCGCGAGAAGCGCCTGACCAAGTTCGAGCTGGAGCTGGGGTTCGTCCGGCTTGAGCGACATCGCCTTGCGATAGGGCTCGATCGAGTCGGCCACCTTGCCGCCCTCGAACAGGACCTGACCCTTGAGTTCCCAGAGGTAGGGATTGCCCGGGTTCTTCTCGATCAGCGGCGCAAGTTCCGCCAGCGATTTCTCGTTGTCGCCGTTCTTGTGATAGGCGATCGAACGCGCGTAACGCGCATAGTCGCTCTGATCGGAATCGGGATAGCGGCGGAAGGTCACCGACGGATCGTCGACAAAGCCGTTGAGCTTGGCCTGAATCATCTTCAACTGGTGCACGCGTTCCGGCGAGTCCTTGCGGGAAAGGAAGGGGGAGGCTTTCACCCGCTCTTCAAGTGCGGAGAGACGGTCTTCCGAGATGGGGTGACTACGGACGAATGGATCCTGCTGCGTCGTGGACAGCGCTTCCTGATCGCGGAACTTCGCGAAGAGGTCGAGCATGCCCTCGCCGGAGATGCCAGCCCTCTGGAGATAGGTTGCGCCCGCCTGGTCGGCGCTGGCTTCCTGCTGGCGGCTGTAAGCGAGGACCGAGCGCTGCGATATCGTGGCGCCGCCTGCGATGACCGCCATGCCCGCGTCGCCTGCGCCGGCCGCCATCGCGCCCACGCCCAGGATCATGGAGGCAATCATGGGCATGCTGAGCTTGTCCATGGCCTCGGTACCGCGAACGAGATGCCCGCCGGCCATATGGCCTGTTTCGTGGGCGATGACGCCCGTCAATTCGAGAGGCGTGTCGACCTGAGTAATCAGGCCGGTATTGAGGAACAGTCGCTGCCCGGCCGCGACGAAGGCGTTGATGGTGTCGTCCTGCACCAGATAGACGCGAACCGAGGATGGCGTCAGGCCTGCGGCGCGCCAGATCGGCAGCGCATATTCGCGCACCATGCTTTCCGTCTCGGCGTCGCGCACGAGAGAAATTCCCTCGGCCAGGGCCGGCGAGATTCCCGAGAATGCGAGCAGAGTCGAAAGGCAGAAGGCACCTGCTGCTTTGGCCGCGTATCTTATCGACATTACTGGCTTTTCCATCGTCTGCGGCATGTTGTCGGCCGCTTCGAAAATTCGCCGAAACCGCGCTCGGAGCTTTGGCTCGGTTCTCCGGCAGGCTCCCCGATTTAAGGTTTCGGGCCGGAAATCGGCGTTGAAACCCTTACGCGGTACGACTAAACGGTAGGTGTGTGTGATAGACCCGTCAATCAAGCTCCAGACTATCTTCTTTAACGCTCCGAACATGCCGTTTCCTGCGCTTTGCGACAGCAAGAAAAGCCGGGATTGAGGCCAAATTGTGAACAGGCCGGAGACGGCCAAATGGGGAGGACAGCGTGCGCCATAACTGGTCAAACAAGGTTCGGTCGAGCCGGAGCCGAATGAAAGCCCGAGTGCTTCCGTTCCTTGGACATGCCGTCCTCGCAGTCTCGCTTGCGGGCTGTTCGTCGGGCCTGAGCGGCGATGCGCCGCTCGGGGCGACGGTGACCAATGGCAGCATCGAGACCAAGTATCAGCGCGACGACGTGGCCGGCAAGAAGCTCGCCATGGATACGTCCGATTCCACCTTTGCCGGCGCCGTGGTCGCCGATGAGCCGACGGCGGCGCTCATCGGGCGTAACGCGCTCGAAAAGGGCGGTAACGCCGCCGATGCGGCGACGGCGCTCTATTTCGCGCTTTCCGTGACCTATCCGGCGGCGGCCGGGCTGGGCGGCGGCGGCGTCTGCCTGGCGCGGGCGGCCGACAAGGAGACAGTCGAATCCATCTCCTTCCTGCCGCGTCAGCCTGCTGCGGGCGGACCGGTGGCCGTTCCGGGCAATGTGCGCGGCTTCGCGCTGCTGCAGGGCAAGTACGGCTCGAAGTCCTGGAGCGAACTCATTTCGCCCGCTGAACGCATCGCGGCGACGGGCTTCCCGGTATCGCGCGCCACGGGCAGGCAGCTGACCGATGGCGGACTGGCCTTTGCCAACTCCGCCGATCTGCGCAGCCTGTTCACGGCGGACGGGGAGCGGAGCTATCGCGAACTGGACAATTTCGCGCAGGTGAACCTGGCCACGACGCTGGCGCATGTTCGCAGCAAGGGCGCTCCCGGTTTCTATGCCGGCGAGACTGCACGCCAGCTCGTCGATCAGGCACGCTCCAAGGGGGGCATGATCACGCTGGCAGACCTGAGCGGCTATCGCGCCGATGTCGGGCCCGCGCAGCAGATCCAGTCGGGCGATGTGTTCGTCGCGCTGCCGTCGCAGTCGACCGGGGCCGGCGTCTTCTCGGGCGCCGCATGGAATGCCCTGATGGGACGTTCGAGCGCCGCCGAGCTCGAGGACGCCGCGAACAAGACGGCGCTTTCGCTCGGCTCGCCGGGCCTGTCGGTTGACCGCGATTTCGGTACGACCTCCTTCGCAGTCGTAGACTCCAAGGGCGGCGCGGTCGCTTGCTCCGTTACGCTGAACGGCGCGTTCGGTTCCGGCCGGGCGGCGCCCGCGGCGGGCGTCGTTCTTGCGTCCTCGCCCATGGTGCCGCGCGGCGTTGCCTCGAACCTGCTGACGCCGGTGATGATCGTCAATCCGCATAACAAGAACCTCTACTTCGCGGGTGCGGGCGGCGGCGCGCCGAAGGGCGCGGCGGCAATCCTTCATGTGGCGCAGGCCGCGCTGGCGGATGGAAACGCGGCATTGTCAGCCTTGCAGGCGAGCCCCGCGGATGCGCGTTCGCCCGCTTCGGCGATCATTTGTCCCACGGGCCTGCCGTCGGGCGTCTGCACGATGGGAGTGGGCCCCAAGAGCGATGGCGTCGGCTTCGGCGCCGTGCGCTCGGGGTCCTGACCTCAGCCGATGGCCGACGCGCCGGAAGTTTCCAGGCGGAGCGGCGTCGCGCCATTCATTGCGATGGACGTGATGCGCGATGCGACCGCGCTTGAAGGCGCGGGCGGACAGCGCATCATGCATCTCGAAGTGGGGCAGCCCTCGACGCAGGCGCCGCAGGCGGTACGCGACGCGGCGGCGCGAGCGCTCGAAGTGGACCGTCTGGGATATACGGACGCCCTGGGCCTTCTGTCGCTTCGTCAGCGTATCGCGCGGCACTATGGCGAGCGGCATGGGCTCGACATCGCGCCCGAACGTGTCGTCGTGACGGCGGGATCGTCCGGCGGGTTCATCCTCGCATTGCTTGCCTGTTTCGATGCCGGCGCGCGGGTGGCGATTTCGGAGCCCGGCTATCCGGCCTATCGAAATATCCTCCTGGCGTTGGGCCTTACGCCGGTTGGCATTCCGGTGGGGCCCGAAACCCGCTGGTCGCTGACGCCGGAACTGATCGACGAGGCGGAGAGACGCCACGGCCGCATAGATGGAGTATTGGTGGCGAGCCCCGCCAATCCGACGGGCACGATGATGACGCCTGCCGCGCTTGCGGAGCTTTCAAGCGCCTGTGCGGCCCAGCGGCGCTGGTTCATCTCGGACGAGATCTATCACGGCATCGTTTTCGGCGCGGAGACGGCGACGGCGCTTTCGTCTTCGGCGGACGCTATCGTCGTCAACAGCTTCTCGAAATATTACTGCATGACGGGATGGCGTCTCGGCTGGCTCGTCGTGCCGGAGCGTCTGATGCGACCGCTGGAGAGGCTCGCGCAGAATCTCTTTATCGCGCCGTCATCGGTCGCGCAGGCGGCTGGCGCGGCGGCTTTCGACGCGACGCAGGAACTCGACGCCAATGTCGCGCGCTATGCGGCAAACCGCGAACTTCTGCTGACCGAATTGCCCAAGGCCGGATTCGACAGTTTCGCACCTGCGGACGGCGCCTTTTATCTCTATGCGGATGTTCGCAAGCTCACCAATGACAGCGCCGAATTCTGCCATCGGATGCTGCATGAGGTGGGCGTGGCGGCGACGCCGGGTCTCGATTTCGATCCCGAGCGGGGCAGGCAGAGCATCCGTATGTCATTCGCGGGATCGACGGCCGATATGCAAGAGGCCGTAGAACGACTGAAGCGCTGGTTGGCCTGAGCCCACCAGCGCTTCGTCATTTTCAATCAATCGCAGCCGATCAATCGGCGGATGTCGTGCGGCGCTGCCACCAGCCGCGACGGGCAGGGGCCTGCGGCTTTTCAGGCTCGTGAGCCTTTGGCGTCTCAGCAGGTGCGGGCGCTTCGGCAACCGGCTGCGCTTCTTCGGCAGCGGGTGCCTCTTCGACGGCGGCGGCTTCCTCGGCAACCATCGGCGCTTCAACGACCGGAGCTTCCGCGTATTCGACCGGGATCGCAGCTTCCATGCTTTCGGTCACGGGCTGAGCTTCCTCGGCGCGGGCGATTTCCACCGGCACGGGCTCCGCTTCAGTTTCGGACTGAACGACTTCCTCGGTCGCCACATGCTCGGTTTCATCGCGAACGAGATCATCGCGCGAATAGGAGAGCAGGATCGGCGCTTCCTCGGCAGGCTCGCCGCCGGTGTCGCTCTCGCCCTCGCCATCGCCCTCGGCAGCGCCTTCGACGTCACCTTCCTCGCGGCCACGATTGCGGCGACCGCCACGGCGGCCACGACGCCGGCGCCTGCGCTGACGCTCCTGGCCTTCGGCAGTTTCATCGCCGGCTTCCGCGGAACGATCCTCGTCCTCGTCGCCTTCCTCGCCCTCGGGGGCTTCGCCTTCGGCTGAGGCCTCGCGCGGAGCCTGACCGGCCTGCGCTTCCGTGCCTTCGTCTTCACGGCGGCCGCCACCACGGCGCCTGCGACGGCGACGCTTGCGGCGCTGGCCTTCGTCCTCGGTTTCCTCGCCGCGGCGTTCGCGCGGCTGGGCGGAGGCTTCCTCTTCTTCCTCTTCGTCTTCCTCGACGACGGGTTCTTCGACGGGCTCCGGTTCTTCCGTGTAGGCCGTCTCGATATTGATCGCACCGATGGCAGGCCGCGTCCGCGTCAGGGCGCGGGCCTCGGCATGTTCGACACGATGCTCGGAACCCTTCAGCGACGTGTCCGCCTCGACATAGACGGAGGTGCCGTAACGCTCCTCGATGTCGAGCAGGTTGGCGCGCTTCTGGTTGAGGATGTAGACGGCGACTTCAACCGGCACCTTCAGCGTGAAGGCGGCGGCGCGGCCCTTGGCGGCCTCGGCTTCGACGCCGCGCAGCACGTGGAGCGCCATCGACTCGACCGAGCGGACGAGGCCGGTGCCATGGCAATGCTGGCACTGCACGGTCGAACCTTCGAGGACGCCCGAGCGCATGCGCTGGCGCGACATTTCGAGCAGGCCGAAATGGCTGATGCGGCCCACCTGGATGCGGGCGCGATCGGTCTTCAGGCAGTCCTTGAGCTTGCGTTCGACCGCACGGTTGTTGCGGTTCTCGTCCATGTCGATGAAGTCGATGACGATGAGGCCCGCAAGGTCGCGCAGACGCATCTGGCGCGCGATTTCTTCCGCCGCTTCGAGATTGGTCCTGAGCGCCGTCTGCTCGATGTTGCGCTCTTTCGTCGAGCGGCCCGAGTTGACGTCGATGGAGACGAGGGCTTCCGTCGGGTTGATGACGACATAGCCGCCGGACTTCAGCGTCACGACCGGGTTGAGCATCGAGTCGAGTTGCTGCTCGACCTGATACTTCTGAAGGAGCGGAATTTTCTCCTTGTACTGCTGAACATTCTTGGCATGGCTCGGCATGAGCATGCGCATGAAGTTCTTCGCTTCCTTGTAGCCTTCATCGCCTTCGACGAAGACGGCATCGATATCCTTGTCATAGAGATCGCGGATCGATCTCTTGATGAGGCTGCCTTCCTCGTAGACGAGGGCAGGGGCCGTGGAGCGGAGCGTCAGCTCGCGGACGCTTTCCCACATGCGCAGCAGATATTCATAGTCGCGCTTGATTTCCGCCTTGGTGCGCTTGGCGCCTGCCGTGCGGATGATGAGGCCCATGCCTTCCGGCACATCGAGCGACTCCGCGATTGTCTTGAGCTTCTTGCGGTCCGCAGCCTGAGTGATCTTGCGCGAAATGCCGCCGCCGCGAGCCGTGTTGGGCATCAGCACGCAATAGCGGCCGGCGAGCGACAGAAAGGTGGTCAGCGCCGCGCCCTTGTTGCCGCGCTCTTCCTTGACGACCTGCACCAGCATGATCTGGCGGCGCTTCACGACTTCCTGAATCTTGTAGTTGCGGAAGTTGTGGCGCTGCTTGCGGGGCTGCGCCTCCTCATGCGCCTCATCGAGAACGTCTCCCGCGCCGAGCGATTCGACGGTCTCGTCGGAATGAACGATTTCCATCTCGCCGCGCTCGACCGGCGCCTCGGAGGATTCCTCCTCGGCGTGGTGGGCATCGTCGTGAGGCTCGCCGACGGAGAGCGTTTCGACGTTGTGCGCCTCGGCGGCGATGGCCTCTCCGTGCTCGGCCGGAGCGGCCTCCTCATTTGAAGCGGCCTCTTCGGGGGCAGATGCGTACTCTGCCGAGCCGCTCGCCTCGCCGTCGCCGGCGCGGTCCTCTTCCTCGGCCTCGCGGCGGGCAGCGGCGGCCTGGCTCTTCAACAGAGCTTCGCGATCCGCGACGGGGATCTGGTAGTAGTCGGGATGGATTTCGCTGAAGGCGAGAAACCCGTGGCGATTGCCGCCATATTCGACGAAGGCCGCCTGAAGCGACGGCTCTACGCGCGTGATCTTCGCGAGATAGATATTGCCGCGAAGCTGCTTCCGGCTTTCAGACTCGAAATCGAATTCTTCAACACGTTGGCCGCCCACGACCACCACCCGAGTTTCCTCGGGGTGGGTCGCGTCGATAAGCATCTTGTTTGCCATTGAGCAAATCTCCGGGACGCCGGCCGCCACGCAGAGCAAGGCGCAACTTCATGCGGCCAAGCGGGCGCGGGCGGGCGTCGATTGTGTGAATCCGGCTGGCCACGACCGCATGAATCATGGGCGCGGCGAGAAGGCCGGTTTTGTACTGTGATGAGGTGGCGAGCACGGCCGTCGCAGTATGACGGGGCGCAGTAAATTCGCTTGAGAAGCGAACCTTTCCGGCCTGTATGTCTTCCATCTGCGTGATTGCGTCGTGCATCTCAACCTTCGGTACCCCCTTATGCGCCGGGGGCGGGCGGAAATCGTCTTGACCGTCTCGATTCCGATGGAATGCGAGAGGCGGGACGAGCGTTAAACTCGCTCGGGCGGTCTGGTACCATGGTCAGCGAAGAGGCTCGAAGCGTCACGAACCTGAAAATGCCGCACCGCCTTGTTGCGGGGGCAGAAGGTCCGCCGTATCTCGAGGCTCATCGGACCAGGTGGAGCCGGTATCGATAAAAACCGGACACCCAAGGGGAAAGCCAAACCGGCTAGCCTTTGTCTTGTACTTTGCGCGGTCCTGATTTGGCAAGCGTGGCTTCGGCGGAGCCAGACCGCACCGGCCCGCTACGCTTCATTAACCATGCCGATCGTTGAGAAATCGTGAAGTTTTCCAAGCTGGTAATGGTTTATAAAGTATTTTCGACAGAATAGATTAGGTCAGCGATTGATTCTGGATCGGCGCCGAGGGCGCGCCATGCTGATGGAATGGGCCGCTCATCGTGCGGTTGTATGTGTTATGTTAAATAAGGGGCATGTCGCCGCATTCTGGCGGCTCGGGTGGGAAAGGGCGCCAAAGGTGTCCGGTTCCGCGCTTGCCCTTTGCTCGCTGATCCTTGCCGCCGCCCTCGCCGCCGGCCCGGCGAATGCCGGAAAGGGCATAAGCGAAACGGCACTCCCCGCGCCGACCTCTTCTCTCCCCGATGACGACCGCGCGGCGCTTGATGCCGAAAGCGCGCCATCCTCCTCTGCTCCGGGCGATGCATCGCTCGCCAATATCCGCATCGGCGATCGGGGCGCGGAAACCCGCTTCGTGATCGAACTGGGCGGGCCGCAGCAGGTCGCCTACAGGGTCTTCACGCTTGCCGACCCCTATCGCGTCATCGTCGATTTTCCGAAGCTGCGCTCAACGCTTCCCGCCGACGCGGAAAAGAAGGGGCGCGGCCTCATCGCCGGTTATCGCCTGGGCAGGTTTCAGGGCGACCGGTTCCGGGTCGTCATCGACGCGGCCGGGCCGGTGACCGTCGCGCGCAATTTCGTTCTGGAGCCCCAGGGCGGCTTCGGGCGGCGGATCGTCATCGATCTCGGCGCCACCGACCGGGCCGGCTTTCTCAAGACCGCCGAGAAGCCCGACAGCGGCGGGGAGCCGGTTTCGGCCGCTGCCTCTGCCTCGGCAAGTCCGGCCTCGAGCCCCGTGTCTTCGGGAGCGTCTGGCAGCGCGGCGCTTGACGCATCGCGGGCCGGTTCCTCCGTTGTCGTGCCTGCCGCGCCGCCTGCGCGGCATGATCGCCGCCGCGTCATTGTGATCGACCCGGGCCATGGCGGCGTCGATCCGGGTACGCATGGCACGAAGAGCGGCATCGTCGAGAAGAATGTGGTGCTGGCCTTTGCCAAGGAGCTGGCGCGGCGCTTGCGCGCAACCGGGCGCTACGATGTCCATTTGACGCGCGACAGGGACATTTTCATTCCCTTGCGCGAGCGTGTGCAGATCGGACGTCGATACAAGGCCGACCTCTTCATATCGATTCATGCGGACTCGATCGCCAAGGCCGATGTGAAGGGCATGTCGGTCTATACGCTCTCTGAAACCGCTTCGGACAAGGAGGCGGCCGAACTTGCGCGGAAGGAAAACCTTTCCGATGCGATCGCGGGTATCGACTTCAAGGGCGAGTCACCCGAAGTGACCGGCATCCTGATCGATCTCGCCCAGCGCGAAACCAAGAACTATTCGGTGCGTTTCGCCAAATCGGTGGTGGATTATGCAGGGAAGGCGACCTACCTCCTGGAGCCTACCCACCGCTTTGCGGGCTTCGTCGTGCTGAAGGCGCCGGACGTGCCCTCGGTGCTGGTGGAGCTGGGTTTCCTGACCAATGCGACGGAAGAAAAACGCCTAACCTCGCCAAAATGGCGGACGACGGTGTCCAACGCTTTCGTCCGCGCCGTGGACCGTTATTTCGGTGAAAGGCTGGCCGAAGGGCCAAATTAGGCCGGTTCGCGTCGCGAGCCTGCCACAATTGCGCCCTAGACGTCGGGGCCGGTAAGCCGCCGGTTAACCATGCAGCATCCATTGGCAGGTAGTTTCCCGGAATGGGCCCGTGCTATGTGTGGCGCCGAATTTGCCCGGTTTTGATGCCCAGGCGGCACCAATAGAGAAAGATGGGGGCAGTTGAGCCCGATGCTGAGAGTTCTCAAAGTCCTATCCGCGCTCGTTCTGCTCGCCGTGACGGGCGTGGCTCTCGTCGCCGGTTACGTGCTCTGGCAGATGAACATCGAGCTGCCCGACTACTCCAAGCTCGCCAATTACGAGCCGCCGGTGATGACGCGCGTGCATGCGGGCGACGGTGAACTCATCGCGGAATATGCCCGCGAGCGGCGCATCTATGTGCCGATCAACGCGATCCCCAAGCGTGTGATCCAGGCCTTCCTCGCAGCCGAAGACAAGAATTTCTATACGCATAGCGGCGTCGATCCGATGGGCATCGCGCGCGCGATGGTCGATAACGTCTTCAATGTGCTGAACGACCGGCGTCTCGTCGGCGCATCGACCATCACTCAGCAGGTTGCGCGCAACTTCCTGCTGACGCGCGATCGCAACGCGCAGCGCAAGATCACGGAAATCCTGCTCTCGCTGCGGATGGAAAAGGCTTACTCGAAGGAGAAGATTCTCGAACTCTATCTCAACGAAATCTATCTCGGCACGGGCAGCTACGGCATCGCTGCGGCGGCGCTCAACTATTTCGGCAAGCCGCTCGATCAGCTCTCGATCTCGGAGGTCGCCTATCTCGCTTCGCTGCCCAAAGGCCCGGAAAACTACAATCCCTATACCCATCGCGACCGCGCGATCGCGCGCCGCAACTGGGTGGTTGGCCGGATGGAAGAGGATGGCTTCGTCACGCCGGAAGAAGCGAAGACCGCGCAGGCGGACCCTTTCAAGACGGTGCAGCGGCCGGTCGGCGTTCAACTCGTCGATGCCTCCTATTTCGTCGAGGAAGTGCGTCGCGAACTCTATTCGCAGTTCGGCGAGCAGAAGCTCTATGAGGGCGGCCTCTCCGTTCGTACCACCATCGACACGCATCTCCAGGCAATCGTCCGCCGCTCGCTGCGCAAGGGCCTCGTCGACTACGACCAGCGCCACGGTTTCCGCGGGCCTGTCGCCAGCTTGAAGGCGGGTGAGAACTGGCAGGAGGCGCTGCAGAAGCAGAAATTCGCCGACGACGTCGCGCCTTGGACGCTGGGCGTTGTGCTCGATCTCACGCCGGCGAGCGTGAAGATCGGTCTGCGTCCCTTGAAGCTGCCGAACGGCAAGTTCTCGACCGAGGTGAAGACCGGCACCATCGCCTTTGCCGATATGAGCTGGGCGCGGAAGTCGATCAAGGACATCTACCTCGGGCCCGTCCTGAAGCAACCTTCCGACGTGTTGTCTGTCGGAGACGTGATCTATGTCGAGCAACTAACCTCGAAGGGAGCGGCGAGCTATGCGCTGCGTCAGCTGCCGGCGGTCAACGGTTCCGTGATCGCGATGGACCCGCATACGGGCCGCGTACTGGCCATGCAGGGCGGCTTCAGCTTCGACCAGAGCGAATTCAATCGCGCGACCCAGGCTTTGCGTCAGCCGGGCTCGTCCTTCAAGCCTTTCGTCTATGCGGCGGCGCTGGACAGCGGCTTCACGCCGTCGAGCCTCGTTCTCGATGCTCCCTTCGTCATGGATCAGGGGCCGGGGCTCGGTCTCTGGAAGCCGGAGAACTACGAGAAGGACTTCTTCGGTCCGTCCACGTTGCGCTTCGGTCTCGAGCATTCGCGCAACGTCATGACGGTGCGCCTCGCGCAGGCGATCGGCATGGACAAGGTGGCCGAGTATGCGCGCCGCTTCGGTGTCATCGACAATATGCAGCCCATGCTCGCCATGTCGCTCGGCGCCGGCGAGACGACGCTGATCCGCCTCGCGGCGGCCTATTCCGCTTTCGACAATGGCGGCAAGAAGGTGAAGCCCACGCTGATCGACCGCGTGCAGGACCGCTGGGGCCGCACGATCTACAAGTCGGACAACCGGGCTTGCCAGGATTGCAACGCGGATTGGGCAAACCAGGCGCCGCCGGAGCTGCCCGACGATCGCGAGCAGATCGAGAGCGCGCAGACCGCCTATCAGATCACGTCGATGCTCGAAGGCGTCGTGCAGCGTGGCACGGGTTCGGCGGCCAAGGCCGTTGGCGTTCCGCTCGCGGGCAAGACGGGTACGTCGAGCGACGAACGCGATGCGTGGTTCGTCGGCTATTCGCCCAATCTCGTCGTTGGCGTCTTTGTCGGCTACGACAATCCGACGCCGCTCGGACGTGCGGAAACGGGCGGGCGCACCGCCGCGCCGGTCTTCCGCGACATCATGCAGGCCGAGATTGGCGGCGATCCCGCGATCCCGTTCCGTATCCCGCCGGGCATCAGCCTTGTGAAGGTCGATCACAAGACGGGCCAGCTCGCCACGTCGAGCGACCCCGACGTCATCCTCGAAGCCTTCAAGGAAGGGACCGAGCCGCAGGTGTCGTCCTCTTCGTCGGTCAACGTGGTCACTGGAACGCCGGTGACGGGCGCCGATGGCGGTACGCTTGGCGCGCCCGCAAGCTCGACCGGCGGGGCTGTCGATTCCGGCACGGGCGGTCTCTACTGAATTGTGGTGCGGTCGAATGGGCGGGTTTACACCCGGGCATGTTCGGCCTATTTTCCGCTCCCGATTTGACGGAGACCGATAGCGATGCGTACCGAGACCCAGGCGATAGCCGATGAAATCAAGCAGTCCCTGGGACTGCTGAGGAGGCATCTTTGACTGGGATTCAGCCCGCAAACGCCTCGATGAACTGAACGCCCGCTCCGAAGATCCCAATCTCTGGAACGACCCCACGAAGGCCCGCTCGCTCATGGCGGAGCGCACGCGGCTGGATGAGGCGATCACCGCCTATCTGCGCCTCGAGTCGGGCCTCAACGACAATATCGAACTGATTGAACTCGGCGAGGCCGAGGGCGACGACGGCATCGTCAAGGAAGCCGAAGCGTCGCTCAAGGCCGTGCGCGAAGATGCGCGCAAGGCGGAGATCGAAACGTTGCTGTCCGGCGAAGCCGACGGCAACGACGCCTTCCTCGAAGTCCATGCGGGCGCCGGCGGCACGGAGAGCCAGGACTGGGCCCAGATGCTG
Organism: Parvibaculum sp.; assembly: GCF_039680535.1. Lineage (GTDB taxonomy): Bacteria > Pseudomonadota > Alphaproteobacteria > Parvibaculales > Parvibaculaceae > Parvibaculum. The sequence goes on from NZ_JBDKSS010000001.1 coordinate 80,661, forward strand.
CTGCGCATGTATACGCGCTGGGCGGAGCGCAAGGGCTACAAGGTCGATCTCGTGGAGCGGCATGACGGCGAAGAAGCCGGCATCAAGTCGGCGACGATCCAGGTCAAGGGACACAATGCCTTCGGATGGCTGAAGACGGAGTCGGGTGTGCATCGTCTCGTCCGCATCTCGCCCTACGACTCCAATGCGCGACGCCATACGAGCTTCTCGAGTGTCTGGGTCTATCCGGTGGTGGATGACTCCATCAATATCGACGTCAATGAAAGCGACTGCCGCATCGACACCTATCGTTCGTCGGGCGCGGGCGGCCAGCACGTCAACACGACAGACAGCGCCGTGCGCATCACCCACGTTCCGACAGGTATCGTTGTCGCCTGCCAGAACGAACGCTCGCAGCACAAGAACCGCGCAACCGCATGGAACATGCTGCGCGCGCGCCTTTATGAGGCCGAGCTGGAAAAGCGCGAAGCAGCGGCGCAGGCCGAGGCCGCAGGCAAGACCGATATCGGCTGGGGCCACCAGATCCGTTCCTATGTCCTGCAGCCCTATCAGATGGTCAAGGACCTCCGAACCGGCGTGGAAAGCCCGACGCCCTCCGAGGTGCTGGACGGTGATCTCGACGAGTTCATGGCCGCCGCACTCGCCGCCCGCGTGAAGGGCGGCGCAGATGCGCCCGTCGAGGACATCGACTAGCCTCGGCTCCATGGTTGTTGAATAAAAAAGGCCGGCTGCGGACCCGCAGCCGGCCTTTTTGTTTTTCTGCCGCGCCGTCAGGGCAGGCTGACGGTCAGGCGCACGAACGGCCCATGATAGAGCAGGTCGTCACGACGGCTGCCGAAGCTGTTGTTCGATCCAGTGGCGATCGCTTCGTTCTTTGAGTCCCTGACGCCGGAGGCCCAGGAAAGCTGATACCCCGCAGCCACTTCGAGCGGTTGATCGGGCAGCTTGTAGGACAGGCCAGCCTGTGTATCGATCGTATAGGCGAAGTGGTTGTCGTTATAGGACGTGCGCGTGGAGTAGGGATCGCCCTCCTTCCACTCGGAATAGGTGTTCGTGCTCTGATTTCCGTAGAGAAGGCTTCCGACCAGAGAGCCGAACACGCCAAGCCCATTGTCGGACAGGGGAGCGCTATAATTCGCGCCGAACTGGGGGCCAAATCCGCGGTACCGCGATTCACGGTGCTGCGCGACTTCCAGTCGCGCCGGGATGCAATCGTTCTGCGGGATAAAGACAGAGGCCGAGCAGAAGAGGTTCATCGATGTCGTCTGCGTATACGCCGCATAGCGCAGGCCACCGATCAGCTTGAGCTTGCCGTCGCTGCCGCTGCCGAGGCCGACGTCGTATCCCACGTTGAGATCGACAATATCGGCGGTTAGATCGGTGGTGACCGTCGCGCTGTTGTAGCTCGTCGCCCCGGAGGGGGTCGAGTGGCTCTGCCAGCCGAGGATGTTCCAGACCGGCCAGTCCACGGGCGTGTTCGAGGCGTCGTAGGAGGCCGTGCCAGTGGATTCAGAGGATTTGAGGCGGCTATAGAAGAGGTTGACGTCCCAGCCGCCTTCGAACCGTCCGGTCAGTCCTACTTTGCCGGTCCATCCGTCGCCGGGTCCGGTATCGAAGGAGTAGTCCTTCGCCCCGTCGTAATACTGCGCGTACGGAAGGTCTCCAGAACCGAAGAGATATCCACCTTCAACGGTCAGGTCGAGCCCGAGAAATCCGTAGTTGTCGACGGTTGCCCAGTTGGTTTCCTTGCCACCCGAGGCGCTGGCAGAACCTGCCGCAGCCGAGAGCGCGGCCGCCGCAACGCCACACAGGAGCAATGCGCGAGAGCTTTTGGTCATTGTCAAAATACCACGATAAGCGTTGTGCAAATCAATCGATGGCGCTCAATATCAGTACAACACTAATTTCGACAATATATTTTGGCCACAATATTGTGCGCCTACAATGATGTAGACTGTCGGATGCGGCTGGCGTGCCGGCCGCGTTCTGGTAATGACGGGACGACGCAATAAAATGGGCGGCATAGTCTGGCTGGCGTCCTTTCCCAAGTCGGGGAACACATGGGTTCGCCATCTTCTGCACACGGTCATTGGCGGCGAGCGGCATGGCATCAACCGCATGGATACGCTGACGGTCGGCGACGCCGCGGCGAAGTGGTATGAGCCTTTGCTCGGAAAGCCGCTTGGCCGATGCAGCGACGAGGAGATCGCGCGTGTGAGGCCGGAGGCTCTTCGTTCGATCGCGCTGCAAACGCCGGGCCTGGTCTTCGTCAAGACGCATAACGCGCTCGTCGCCCATCTGGGCGCTCCGATGATCGAGGGATCGGTGACAGCAGGCGCGATCTACATTCTGCGCAATCCCCTCGACGTGGCCGTCTCTCTCGCAAGTTTTCAGGCGGTGTCCATCGATACCGCGATCGACGAGCTTACGCGAAGAGGAGCCCTTGGGCCGACCAGCGACCGCTTCGTCTATCAGTATTTCGGTTCGTGGGCGGAGCATGTCGAGAGCTGGACGCGGCGCCCCATGCGCCAGCTTCACGTCATGCGCTACGAGGATATGCTGGAACGGCCGATGGAGACCTTCGGCGCGCTGGCAAGGTTCCTGATGTTGTCGCCTTCGCGCGAGCGCCTGCAGGCCGCCATTGATGCCTCTTCATTCGACCGGCTCAGGCAGGAGGAGGAAGAGCACGGCTTCGTCGAACGCCCGGATACAGCGGAGCGCTTTTTCCGCGAGGGGCGGGCTGGGCAATGGAAGGATGTTCTGTCTCAGGCGCAGGTGCAGCGGGTCGTCGATGCGCTGGGGCCGCAAATGGAGCGCTTCGGCTATCTGCCAAAATAATCCGCCACGGCTGGGGTCAGCCGTGGCGTCGATGGGGAACTGAAATCTTTGGGACGGCCTGCGGCCGTGCCGCACTTACTGCGCGGCGGGGCGCTTCACGACGACGCCGGCGTCGCCCACGATTACCGGGCTTGCCGCCACCGGCTCGACGGGGCGTGCCGCCGGAGCCGGAGCCATCGCAGCGGCGGGGCGGGGCGCTGGACCGGCGCCCGGACGCGGCGCGGCGGGCGCGCGGGAGGCCGAAGCCTGGCCGATCGGATCGTCCGAATGGCGGCAGTTGCCTTCGAAGAAGGCACCCGTCTCGACGGCCAGCGCTTCATGCAGGATGTCGCCCTCGACATGGCAGGTCGAGGAGAGCTGGACGCGACGGCCGCGAATGGTGCCGATGACGCGGCCGCGGATCACGATGTCCTCGGCGACGATTTCGCCGGTGATCGAAGCTTTCTCGCCGATGGTCAGCGACTGGCTGCGGATGTCGCCTTCCACGGTGCCGTCGATCTGAATGTCACCCGTGGCGGTCAGGTTGCCATGGACCACGAGGTCGGTCGAAATGATGGACGGTGCCGTGCGGGCGGCGGTGCGCTTCACCAGCGGCGCGTTCGGGGCCGGCGCCACAACCGGGGCGGCTGGCTTCTCGATATCCTTAGCCTTGTTTCTCGAAAACATAGTGCCCTGCCTCGATGAATTTGGATGGATCACGGACTATTCCGTCGAACCAGACCTCATAGTGAAGATGCGGCCCGCTGCTGCGCCCTGAGGACCCCACGCGGCCAATACGATCCCTGAAAGCAATTTTCTGGCCAACCCTGACGTCGATGCGGCTGAGATGGCCGTAGCGGGTGCGGAAGCCGTTGCCGAGATCAAGCTCGACCAAGCGGCCATAGGCGCCTCGCCAGTCGGCGAAGGTGACCGTGCCTGCCGTCGTTGCGTAGACGGGTGCGCCATAATCCGTGGCCAGATCTTCGCCGGCGTGGAAGGCCATTCTGCCGTTGAAAGGATCGACACGCGGCCCGAAGCCGCTCGTCTCGTGGTAGCCGGCGACCGGCTCCGCGAGCGGAATTTTCGCAATGAAACTCTCGAGATCGGCCACCGTATTGAGGTTCTGGCTTACCCGGTGAAGCTGCTTTGCAAAGGCCTGGTCCTCGCCGGCGCCCGCCAGCGCCTCGCCTTCGGCCAGCCCCAGGAAGGGACCGCCCTCAGCCTCCGCCGCATGCATGGCGGAACCCTTGGAAAGGTCGCCTCCTGCCGCAACGTCAGTCATGGCGATGATCGACCGGAGTTCCTTGATCTTGCGGTCCGTAGTCTCCTCGATCGAATTGATGAAGCCCTGCTGACCGCGATCGAGCTGCGCGAGTCTTGCGTCAATTTGGGACGCTGTGCCGTTCTGGGGGGCGTTGCCAGCCAGTCCGGACATGTCGACCGAGCCGCTCGGGGCGCCATCCACGACATAGGTCTCGGCATCCGCGTTTTTCTGGGGCCGCGTTGTCGTCTGGCCAAGGGACGCGCCAGACGCCGCCAGTTCGGTGTCGTGGTCGACCGACATGAGAATGGTGTTCTCGCGGGCTTCCGAAGGTGACGGGCGGGTGGTCGCGGCGTAGCGGCGGCGCATGGCCTCTAGCTCGGAGCTGGCGGACTGGCTCTGGCTCATCAATGTGGTCAACTGGCGGTGCCGGTCTTCCAGTTCGCGCGTGGTGGCAAGAAAGCGCTCCTGCGAGATGACGAGTTGGCCATTGAGTTGGTCATAGGCAGCCTGAAGCTGCGCGACCCGCTCTTCATAAGCGCTTTGCATCCTCAGATAGCGCTGCTCCTTCGAAGCGATGATCTGCTGCTTGAAGATGACGTTGACGGAAGTGAACGCGATCCAGCTGAAGAATACGAAAGCGATCGCAAGGAAAACGGCTTGCGTGAAAGGCGACAGCGAGATGAATTGAACCTGCCCATGACTGCGCAGGTAGATCTGGCGCTCGACGTAGTGATGGCGCAGGAACCTGCGCAGCGCTTCGCCAAAACCAGAGTTTCTATGGTGCACGCCCCTCATGCGCCATACCCCCAACCAAATTCGAACCGCGCGCATATCAATGGATTTACGTGACGGTTACATCACAGTCGGCAGTCTTTACCGCCATGATTAACATTCCATTGATGTGGCAATCGTCGCCCCCGACGATGGCGAATACTGTCGCTGAATGGGACAGGAAAGAAAAGCCCTTAATCCGCCGGCGCTCAACGCGACGCGAGGGGCTCGTAGAACGACCGGTCAAGGCCGGCCGCATCGCGGGCGTCGGTGTTGAATGGCGGTTTCAGCAGGCCGCGGAAATGCTTGCGTACAAGCGCTTGAAACGTGGCTTGAGGGGCGAGTCCGCCTTTTTCGCACAGATAGTTGAACCAGCGTGCGCCTGCCACAACATGTTGCTGTTCTTCGCGGTAGATCATCCGCAGGACGTCGGCGCTGTCCCGGTCGCCCGCATCCATTAACCTTTCGATCATTGGGGGCGTGACGTCGAGGCCGCGCGCCTCGAGGACGAGAGGCACGACGGCGAGCCGCGCCAGGGCGTCGTGCCTTGTTTCCTCCGCCGCCTGCCAGAGGCCATCATGGGCGGGGAGGTCGCCATAGCCGCCGCCCATTGCCCGGAGCCGTGCCTGTATGGCCGCGAAGTGGCGGGCCTCGTCGTCGCCCACTTCAACCCAGTCGTCGAAGAAGGCGCGGGGAAGCATCGCCCCTCCGATGGCGTGACCGGCGAAGCGGCCCGCCATGTCGAAGGCGAGGTCGATTGCGTTGAGTTCGATATGGGCGAGCGCGTGAAGAAGCGCGAAGCGGCCGCGCGGCCCCTTGAAGGTCCGGCGCGGCATCTGATTGGGCGCGAGAAGCTCCGGCCGGGCCGGTCGGTGCGGCCTTGCCGGCATGTCTCCCGGCAGCAGCGTGAGAGCGCCGGCGCGCCAGAGCTTTGCCGCTTCATGCGCGCGGCGCGCCTTTTCATCCGCATCCGGACATTCGAGAACTGCACGGGCGGCGTCGGCGAGCGAAACACCTTCGGCGATGAAGGGCGCAGTCGGTGCTTCACTCATTTGGTGCAGATCCGTCTTTCAGAGGGATTTTGCCGCCGCAAGAACTTCGTCGGCATGGCCGTCGACCTTCACCTTCGGCCAGACCTTCGCAACGGTGCCCTTCTCGTCGATCAGGAAGGTCGTGCGGGCGATGCCCATATAGGTGCGGCCATACTGCTTTTTTTCGACCCAGACACCATAGGTCTCGAGCATTTCACCTGTTTCGTCCGAGAGAAGCCGGACAGTCAGGTTGTGCTTGTCCCTGAACTTGCAGTGCGCCTTGATCGAATCTTTCGATACGCCGAGGACGACGGTGTTGGCTGCATCGAACGCCGCCTTCTGTGCCGTGAAGGCGATGGCCTCAACCGTGCAGCCCGGCGTGTCGTCCTTGGGGTAGAAATAGAGGACAACCTTCTTCCCGGCGAGGCTTGCCAGCGAAATGGTGCTGCCGTCATCGGCGGGCAGCGAGAATGCGGGCGCCTTCTGGTCGACGGCAGGCAGTGCGGAAGCGGTCATGGCTTGTGCCTTTGGGGCGGCTTTGGGCTTCGTCGCCGCTCGGGCGGTGGCGGCCGGGGTTCGGGCGGCTGTTTTAGCGGTGGGAGCGGCTTTCTTCACAGTCGTTTTCTTTGCGACGGGCTTTTTCGCGGCCGGCTTTTTTGCCGCAGGCTTTGCAGCGGGCTTTTTCGCCGCAGCCTTCTTCGTGCCGGCGGCAGGCTTCTTGACCTTGGCTACGGCCTCTTTGGCCTTTGCGGCCGGCTTCTTCCTGGCCGCAGGGGCCTTTGCCTTCGCAGCCGCCTTCCTGGTGGTCGTCTTTACGCCGGACTTTTTAGCAGAAATCGCTTTCGCCATTAACTCGCCTCCAGTCGGATGTTTCTGTCGTTTGCACGGCGCTTGCCGTCCTTCGCCGCCGTCATTTGGGGCTAAAAAGGCAGCCTCGTAAACCGGTCGGCCGAACTTGTCGCAAAGCTGTCGCCAATTTGGGAGACTTCGCGCGAGGCTGCGGGTAAAAGAACGGGAGAGACCTCGTCGCGGCACTCGGCCCGTGCCCGGATCTCATCGGAAGCCTGCCAATCGGGAATGATTCGGGCGATGCAAGACGAGCGAACGGGACCAGTCCTTTCTTGATACGCCGGACGAGCAAGATCGCATTGGAGATCGTGGGCGTTGCCGTGGCGGCGACGGCGGTGCTGCTTGGCGTGCTCGCCTGGCGTCTGTCCTCAGGGCCGATCTCGCTCCCGATACTGACCCAGATCATTCAGGACAGCGCCCGAAGCGAGCTTGGCGGCGGGCAGCTGACCATCGGCGACACCGTTTTGCGCTGGATACCGGAGAGACGGCAACTCGGTCTCCGCCTTCTCAATGTCCGACTGACGGGCGCGGACAAGAACGAGGTCGCGGCTGCGCCGGAAATGTCGTTCCGGCTCAGCATGCCGGCCCTGCTGCTGGGGCAGATTTCACCCACCTATATCGACTTCTACGGCACCAGCCTGGCGATTGTGCGCCGGCCGGAGGGCATTTCGCTGGGCCTTGCCGCCGCGGGCGCCGCGCCCGAAGCACCGGCCGGGACGAAGGGCGCCGCAGGTTTTGTGGGGCCGCTCTTTGCGGCGCTGGCGACGGACGACAAGAGCATCCCCATGCTCGCGCATCTTCGGCATGTGGGCATTGAAAATGCCACCCTGCGTTTCGTGGACGAGGTGAACGGCGCGACCTTGGAGGCGCCGAACGCCAATCTGCTCCTCTACCGGGGCAGCGGGGGCCTTGCTGGCCGCCTCTCCGCGGATGTGCGGCTCGCAGATACGACAGGGCATCTCGAAATCAAGGGAGCGGTGCCTGTCGACGGCAAGTCGGTGCAGGTCGATATGCAGGCAACTAACATCGTGCCCTCGGCGCTCGCCCGGGCCATGCCCGATCTAGCCGATTACATGCTCTTCGACGCGCCGTTCAATGCGAACGGCACGCTCGACATGAAGCCGAACGGCGACGTCATTTCAGCAAAGCTCTCCATCGAAGCCGGGAAGGGCAACTTCGTTCTCCCTGGACTCCAGCAGGCGCCGGTCGCGCTGGAGCGTGCGAAGGCCGAGCTGTCGCTCGATGCTCTGGCGCGGCGGATCGAAGTGCATCAACTCGAACTTCAGGCGGGCCCTCATAGTGCCGCGCTTACCGGGCACGCAGAATATACGCTGGGCAGCGGTCTCCACTTGTCGTCCGCCAGGGTCGATCTGACGGCGGGCAAGACGACCACCGACGTTCCCGGTTTCTTCGAGGGCCATTTCGAACTCGACAATGCGCATGTCGCGGCGATGCTCGACTTCGACAAGCAATCGATTTCGGTCGAGGACATCACGCTCGGCATCGCGGGCGGCAAGATTGCCGCTGCGGGCACGATCGAAAACGGCCCGCGCTCGCCTGCCGTGCGGATGAAGGGTGAGATCGCCTCCATTCCCGTCGACACCGTGCGGACGATCTGGCCCTTGCCCCTCTCGCCGAATGCGCGCGAATGGGTGGAGAAGAACCTGCGCGGCGGGATGGTCGAGAAGGGCGACTTCTCCGTCGATGTGCCCGCCGACATGTTCGCTGATGCCGACGCGGGCATGGCGATCCCGAATGAACGCATCAAATTCAATTTCAATGTCAGCGGCACGGACGTGGCCTATCTCGACGCCATGCCGCACATGACCGGCGTGTCTGCGCGCGGCACCTTGCAGGGCGACCGCTTCGACGCCTGGGTCTCGGCAGCAACCGTCACGGTCGCGCCCAACCGCACCATTGCCGTCTCCAATGGCCATTTCGCGGATGGCAGGTTGAGCGACAAGCACAGTATCGGCGACATCGAATTCACGGTGGATGCCGCGACCGCCGACCTGCTGGCCTTGCTGGACCATGAGCCGTTGAAGCTCATTCGAGGCTTCGGGCTCGATCCTTCGACAATCGCCGGGACGGGCAAGATCAATGCAAAGCTCCGCTTGCCGCTGTCCAAGAACGTCAAGATGGATGACGTCCAGTTTTCCGGTATGGCGCATGCCGACAAGGTCGGTATTCCCAATATCCAGAAAGACCTCTCGATCACCGACGGTACGCTCGATATCGACGTGCAGCGTTCGGGGCTCAAGGCGAAGGGCAATGTCAGCCTCAACGGAACTTCGCCGCTGCAGATCGTGTGGTCGGAAAGCTTCGTTCGCAGCAAGGGGCCCGGCTCCATCTTCGACCTGTCGGGCAAACTCAATGACGAGGAGCGGCAGGCGATTGGGCTCGGCCTTACCGACTGGATTTCCGGCTCGCCAGACATTCATGCAAAACTCACGGGCTCCGGCGCGGATATTCAGAACGCGGTGGTTCATGCCGAACTGACCAACGCGGTCGCCAAGGTCGATCAGCTCGGCTGGCAGAAGCCGAAGGGCGAGCCCGCGACCGTGGACATGAAGATCGGCTTCTCGCCGGAGGCCTTCAACTTCACGGATTTTGTTCTTGCCGGTCAGGGCATGAATGTGCGCGGCGCCTTCGCCATCGACAAGAAGAACCGCATTCTCTCCGCGAACGTGCCGACGGTTAAGCTTGGCCCGACCAATGACCTTGCGCTCAAGGCGCGGCGCGACGAACGCGGCCAGCTCATCGTCGATATCGACGGGCCGAAGGGCGATGCGCGAGGCGTGCTTCACTCTTTCATCTCCGGCACCGGCGACAAGGCGGAGGCCGAAAGGGCGGCGACGCGGCTCCTCACGCCGGAGATGGAGCAGGACCCGACATTGCGCACCGCCATCCGCGCCCGCATCGGCGAGGTGATGGCGCAGAACGACGAGAAGATCACGGACCTCGATGCGCGGCTTGCGCTGATCGAGGGCGATGTCTACCTGATGGACCTGCTCGCTCTGGACAAGGGGCGCAATCAGATCTCGGTTTCGATCAAGCAGGCGCCAAGCCGTACACGGACCTTTTCGCTTCATTCAAGCGACGCCGGTCTCATCTTTCGCGCGCTCGATCTCTATACCAGCGTTCAGGGAGGCGAGCTGAGCGCCGACGCCTCCTTCGACGATACGAAGCCGGGCTCGCCGCTCGCGGGCGAGATTTCGGCGTCGAAATTCCGCATCGTCAATGCGCCTGTTCTCGCCAAGATACTGACGCTCGGTTCACTGACGGGCATTGGCGACACGCTGACAGGCGAGGGCATCTACTTCGATATGCTCAAGCTTCCTTTCCGCGTTACCGGGCATCGCATCCATGTCGAGGATGCGCGCATGTCGGGTCCGGCCATCGGCCTGACCATGAACGGCCAGGTGGACCGCTCCGCCAATGTCGCGCAGATGGAAGGTACGCTCGTGCCGGCCTACACGTTGAATTCGGTTCTCGGCAAAGTGCCTCTGCTTGGGCCGTTGATCGTGGGCCGCGAAGGCGAGGGAATTTTCGGTTTCACCTATGCGGTGAAGGGCGACATCGACGATCCCAGCGTGGTCGTGAATCCGCTCTCCGCAATTGCGCCGGGATTCCTGCGGAGAATTTTCGAGTTTTCGAGTTCGCTTCCGCCGGAACAGCCGTCTACTGACAAACCTGTCGATGGTGGCGGGGCAAAACCCGCGGACGGCGCGGCGAAGCCATAATATTCGACGCCGTCGTCGGATTTGGATTGCGGCGTTCTACTCCGCATATACACTTGTCCGGCAATTGCCCGCCCGAACGGCGGCGCCGAGAAGAATAATTAACAGCGGGAAAACCGCGGCCTACCTTGCGCGCCTTGAGCCCCCACGAGGCGCGAATAAGCCCTCTCCCCTGACCGGGGGAGGGCTTTTTCTTGTGCTGATTGTCAGGCGGTCGGCTTCAGCAGAACGTGCTTCTTCTGGCCGACGGAAACCTTCACGACTTTCTGCTCGGTGAGATCGGCGATGGTGACCATCGCCCGCTCGTCGCTCACAGGCTTGTCGTTGATCTTCACGCCGCCGCCCTTGATGAGACGACGCACTTCGCCGTTTGACGCCGCAAGCCCTGCTGCGACGACGGCGCTCAGAACACCGATGCCATCGCCGAATTCGACTTCGACGGTCGGCATGTCGGCGCTGATGCCGCCCTGCTCGAAAGCCGTGCGCGCGGCGTTCGCCGCCTTTTCCGCTTCCTCGCGGCCATGCAGCATGGCGGTCGCTTCGGTGGCGAGAATCTTCTTCGCCTCGTTGAGTTCCGCGCCCTCGAGCTTGCCGAGGCGGGCGATCTCATCGAGCGGCAATTCGGTGAAGAGCTTCAGGAAGCGCTCGACATCGGCGTCTTCGGTGTTGCGCCAGAACTGCCAGTAGTCGAAGGGCGAGCGCATGTCGGCATTGAGCCAGACGGCGCCGGCGGCGGTCTTGCCCATCTTCGCGCCCGAGGCTGTGGTGATGAGCGGGCAGGTGACGGCGAAGAGATCGAGGTTCGCCGCGCGGCGTCCCAGCTCCAGCCCGTTGACGATATTGCCCCACTGGTCCGAACCGCCCATCTGCAGCCTGCATCCGTAGCGCTTGCCCAGCTCCACGAAGTCATAGGCTTGCAGGATCATGTAGTTGAATTCGAGGAAGGAGAGCGGCTGCTCGCGGTCGAGGCGCAGCTTCACGCTGTCGAAGGAGAGCATGCGATTGACCGAGAAATGGCGGCCATAGTCGCGCAGGAAGGAGATGTATTCGAGCTTCTCCAGCCACTCGGCATTATTGACCATCACCGCATCCGTCGGCCCGTCGCCGAAGGTGAGGAAGCTCGTGAAGGCGGTCTTGATCGAGGCCATGTTGGCGGCGATCTGCGCGTCGGTGAGCAGCTGGCGCTGCTCGTCCTTGCCGGAGGGGTCGCCGACCTTGGTCGTGCCGCCGCCCATGAGGACGATGGGCTTGTGGCCCGCCTGCTGGAGGCGGCGCAGCATCATGATGCCCATGAGGTGGCCGACATGGAGGCTTGGCCCCGTGCAGTCGAAGCCGATATAGGCGGTCACGGTTTCCTTCGCGGCATAGGCGTCCAGGGCCTCCGGGTCGGAGATCTGGTGGATGAAGCCACGGGCTTCGATTTCGCGCAGGAAGTCGGACTTGAAATTGCTCATGATCGGCTCGATTGGGGGCTTGCCATAGGCATTGGGGAGCCGGTGGTGTATCACGCTTTGGGAGCAGGAAAAACGGACCAATTCGCATGATCCGAGCCATCGGCCTCATGAGCGGCACTTCGCTCGACGGTATAGACGCCGCCATTCTGGAAACGGATGGCGAGCATATCGTGCGTCCGGGGCCGAGCCTTGGGGTGCCCTATACGCTGGAGGAGCGGGCGGTGCTCCGCGCCGCGCTGGAGGCGGCGAAGGACTGGCCGGCGGGCGAGCCCATGCCCGAGGCGGTGGCCGAGGCCGAACGCCTGCTGACGCTGGCCCATGCCCAGGCCGTCCGGGTTCTGCTCGAAAAGTCGGGCTTCAAGCCCGCCGATATCGACCTCATCGGCTTTCACGGCCAGACCGTGCTGCACCAGCCGGAGGCGCGGCGCACGGTCCAGATCGGTATGGGCGACGTGCTGGCGTCGCTCACCGGGATCGACGTCATCAATGATTTCCGCTCGGCGGACGTTGCCGCGGGTGGCCATGGCGCGCCGCTGGTGCCGCTCTACCATCAGGCGCTGGCCCGCAGCGCCGGGATCAACGAGCCCGTTGCCATCGTCAATATCGGCGGCGTCGGCAATGTCACCTATGTGGGCCTCGACGGGCGGCTCATCGCCTTCGACACGGGGCCCGGAAACGCGCTGATCGACGACTGGGCGATGCGCCACACAGGCGAGCCGGTCGACAAGGATGGCGCGCTGGCTGAGGCGGGCGAGGTCGATGTCGATGTTCTGGCGCGGCTGATGGAACATCCGTTTTTCGAACTGCCGCCGCCGAAATCGCTGGATCGCTTTTCCTTTGCCCGCGCCGCCGAGGCGGTCGAGCATCTCTCGCCCGAAGACGGCGCGGCGACGCTTACCGCCTTCACCGTCGAGGCCATAGCGCGCGGCCTCGCCCATATTCCCGGCATGCCGACGCGCTTCGTCGTCTGCGGCGGCGGGAGGCGCAATCCTGTGCTGATGTCGATGCTGTCGAAGCGCCTGCAGGGCGGCGTCCTGCCCGCCGAGGATCTCGGCTGGCGTGGCGACGATGTGGAGGCTGAGGCCTTCGCCTATCTTGCCGCGCGTTCGTTGCGCGGCTTGCCGCTCAGTCTTCCAACGACGACCGGTGTGCCCGAGCCCATGAAGGGCGGCCGTTTGCACAGGGCTGCGCGGTAGTCAGAGCCTGACGCCGAATTTCGCCGCGATCCAGACGGTCGCGAGATAAAGGGCGAAGGTGAGCAGGCAGGAGAGGCCGAGCGAAAGCCAGAAGCCCGTGCCGCCGCGCAAAAGCGCAGGCATCACCAGAAACATCGGCAGCGTCGGCAGCACATACCAGAAGGTCGCTTCCGCATGGGCGGCGATGCGCTCGCTGTCGCCGGTGTCGTTCCACAGCCAGATGATCGCAAGGATGGAGACGAGGGGGAGCGAGACGACCAGCGCGCCGAGCGAAGGGTTGCGCTTCGCAATCTCCGACACTGCCATGATGATGATGCCGGAGAGGAGCGCCTTAACGATAGCGTAAAGCATTGGCGTCCTCCCCGGCGGTTCGTCAGTCGCGCCGCTTGAAGGCCGCGAGGCGCTTGTCGAGATAGGCACCGGAAACCGCGGCCAGCGGTTCGAGATGCTGATCGAAGAAGTGGTTCGCGCCGTCGATCGTCGAATGCTCGATGACGATGCCCTTCTGCGTCTTCAGGCGGTCGACGAGCTTCTGCACATCGGCGGCAGGGGCGACCTGGTCGGCGCTGCCGTTGACGATGAGGCCCGACGACGGGCAGGGCGCGAGGAAGGTGAAGTCATACATGTTGGCGGGCGGGGCGACCGAGATGAAGCCCTCGATCTCGGGACGGCGCATCAGGACCTGCATGGCGATCCAGGCGCCGAAGGAGAAACCCGCGATCCAGCACTGGGAGGCGTCGGCATTCTGGGCCTGAAGCCAGTCGAGCGCGGACGCCGCGTCGGAAAGTTCGCCGATTCCGGCGTCGAACGAGCCCTGGCTGCGGCCCACGCCGCGGAAATTGAAGCGGAGGACGGAGAAGCCGCGGTTCACGAAGCCCTGAAACAGGGTGTAGGTGACCGGGTTGTTCATGGTGCCGCCGAACTGCGGATGGGGGTGCAGCACCAGCGCAATTGGCGAATTCGCCTTGCGGCTGTGGTGGTAACGCCCCTCGATGCGGCCGGCGGGACCATTGAAAATGACTTCTGGCATTGCCCTCTCGTCTCTTTTTTACAAGGCGCCGGTGCTCCGGGCCATTAACCTACCGCCCATCTCGGAAAAGTTTTCCAGCAATAGGGGCGGTTTCCTCTGGAAATCAGACCCAGAGATGGCTAATTAGTTGACTGTGGCACTCGGAGAAGCCGAAGCCCAGTCGCGCGCCTTTTACCGTCTGGCGTCGCGGATGCCGCCAGCTACGGCGCATCGGCTTCCCGTTCAGGCTGAAAGGCGCTCGTTCTTTAACACAGGCAAGTGCCGGTTGCGCAAGGGTTTTAGGCCTCGGGCTCTGGTTCCCGGGCGGTTTCGAAAGGAGAAGGGCCGTGAAGCTCACCACAAAGGGTCGTTATGCCGTGATGGCGATGGCTGATCTGGCCCGGTTCGGCACCGGCAGGCCGGTGGCTCTGGCCGATATCGCGGAACGCCAGGAAATCTCCCTTTCCTATCTGGAGCAGCTTTTCGCCAAGCTCCGCCGTGGGGATCTCGTGAAGAGCGTACGCGGCCCCGGCGGCGGCTATCTGCTGTCGCGGGACGCCGACGATATCCGCATCTCCGACGTCATTCTGGCGGTCGACGAGCCGATCAACGCTACCCGTTGCGAGGTGGGTTCTCCCAAGGGCTGCATGGGCAATTCGTCCAGCCGCTGCATTACCCACGACCTCTGGGCGGAACTAAGCCACCAGATTCATCTGTTTCTGGGCTCCGTATCGCTCGGCGACGTGATAAATGGCCGGGTGGCAACGACGCATCCGGGCGCCCGCGCGAGCGAGCAGCAGGCGATTTCCAACGCCGCCGACTGAACCGATTTTTGCGCCGACGCCCGAGGGTTCGAGCGAATGACGAAGAAACGCGCCTATTTGGACCATAATGCGACTGCCCCGGTGCGAGCCGAGGCGGCCGATGCGGTCCTGCGCGCGCTTTCGATCACCGGCAATCCTTCCTCGGTTCATGCCGAAGGCCGAGCGGCGCGAAAGCTGCTCGAAGAGGCGCGGGCCTCGGTCGCAGCGCTCGTCCATGCGAAGCCTGCCGAGGTGGTCTTCACCAGCGGCGGCACCGAGGCGGCAAACCTCGCGCTTCATGTGGCCTCGACGGCGCTGGGCGTCGAGCGCGTGATCGTTTCGGCCATCGAGCATGATTGCGTGCGGGTGGCGGCGAACGGTCTCGGCATTCCGGTCGAGGTGCTTTCCGTCGATGCGAATGGCGTCGCCGATCTCGGCAAACTGGCGCGGCGTCTGGCGGAACCGGGCAAGGCCCTTGTGGCCTTGATGTATGCGAATAACGAGACGGGCGTCATTCAGCCTGTCGCGGAAGCCGTCGCGCTGGCGAAAGACGCAGGCGCTTTGGTGCTCACCGACACCATTCAGGCCTGGGGCCGGCTGCCGGTCGATTTTCATGCGCTGGGCGCGGACCTGATGACGGTCTCCGCACACAAGCTGGGCGGGCCGCAGGGCGCGGGCGCACTGGTCATTCGCGAAGGTTTGCCCTTCGATGCGCTGATCCGCGGCGGCGGGCAGGAGTTGCGCCGCCGTTCGGGCACGGAGAATGTGCCGGGCATCGCCGGGTTCGGTGCCGCAGCGCGGCTGGCCGCGCAGGAGATCGCCGAAATGCCGCGCGTGGCCGCGCTGCGCGACCGGCTTGAAGACCTTTTGCGCGCGGCCGTGCCGGAGCTTCGTGTTTTCGGCGAGGGCGCGGAGAGGCTTGCCAATACGAGCCTCTTTTCCGCGCTGGGTCTCGACGCGGAAACGCTTCTGATGGCGCTCGACCTCGATGGCTTTGCCGTCAGCGCGGGCTCCGCCTGCTCATCGGGCAAGGTTGCGCGCTCGCATGTGCTCGCCGCCATGGGTGTTGAAGATACGCTGGCAAAGGGTGCAATCCGCGTGAGCCTTGGGCTCGGCAATACGGCGGAAGAGATCGAGCGCTTTGCTCTGTGCTGGTCCCGCGCGGCGAAGCGCGCGCGCGACAAGACAAGAAGTTCGAATTCGAGCGCGGCTGTTTCCGCGCTCGAAGAAGTGGAGAGTTGATATGGCAGCGGTTCGCGAGACGGTTGAATCCGTCGATCAGGTCGCAGGCGAGAAATACAAGTACGGCTTCACGACGGACATCGAGTCCGAGCGCGCGCCTATCGGCCTGAGCGAAGATACGATCCGCTTCATCTCCGCGAAGAAAGAAGAGCCGGACTGGATGCTCCAGTGGCGCCTCGAAGCCTATCGCCGCTGGCTCACCATGGAAGAGCCGAAATGGGCGAAGGTCTCCTATCCGCCGATCGACTTCCAGGACGCCTATTACTACGCAGCGCCCAAGCAGAAGGCGAAGCTGGAAAGCCTCGATGAGGTCGATCCGAAGCTTCTTGAAACCTACAAGAAGCTCGGCATTCCGCTTGTCGAGCAGCAGATTCTTGCCGGTGTCGCGGTCGATGCCGTGTTCGACAGCGTGTCGGTCGCCACGACCTTCAAGACGAAGCTCGCCGAAGTGGGCGTGATCTTCTGCCCCTTCTCGGAGGCGGTGCGCGAGCATCCGGAACTGGTGAAGAAGTATCTGGGGTCGGTCGTTCCGTCGTCGGATAATTTCTACGCGACGCTCAATTCGGCGGTCTTTTCCGACGGTTCCTTCGTCTATATCCCGCCGGGCGTTCGTTGCCCGATGGAGCTTTCGACCTATTTCCGCATCAACGAAAAGCAGACGGGCCAGTTCGAGCGCACGCTTATCATCGCCGACAAGGGCGCCTATGTGTCCTATCTCGAGGGCTGCACCGCGCCGCAGCGCGACGAGAACCAGCTTCACGCGGCCGTGGTCGAGCTCATAGCGCTCGACGATGCCGAGATCAAATATTCGACGGTGCAGAACTGGTTCCCCGGCGACGAGAACGGCAAGGGCGGCATCTACAACTTCGTGACGAAGCGCGGCGATTGCCGTGGCGCGCGCTCGAAGATTTCCTGGACGCAGGTCGAGACGGGCTCCGCCGTCACCTGGAAATATCCGAGCTGCATCCTGCGCGGCGACGATTCACGCGGCGAGTTCTACTCGATCGCGATTTCGAACAATTACCAGCAGGTCGATAGCGGCACGAAGATGATCCATCTCGGCCGCAATACGTCGAGCCGCATCATCTCCAAGGGCATCGCGGCGGGCTTCTCGTCCAATGCCTATCGCGGTCTCGTCAGCGTGCACAAGAAGGCGGAAAACGTCCGCAACTTCACGCAATGCGACAGCTTGCTGATCGGCTCGAAATGCTCGGCGCATACGGTTCCCTATATCGAGTCGAAAAATCCGACCGCGATTCTGGAGCATGAAGCGACGACATCGAAGATCAGCGAGGAGCAGATGTTTTATTGCCGTCAGCGCGGCGTACCTGAAGAAGAGGCGGTGGCGCTCATCGTCAACGGGTTCTGCCGCGACGTGTTGCAGCAATTGCCCATGGAATTCGCCGTTGAGGCGCAGAAGCTCGTCGGCATCAGTCTGGAAGGAAGCGTCGGTTAGGCGTTTCCACCCCGAAATTGCGGCGTCGCCTGCGGTCCTGCCGCGGTGACGAATTGAAGAATCGAGAAGGCGTTTGAGAATGCTTGAGATCAAGAACCTGCATGCCAACGTGAATGGCAAGGAAATCCTCAAAGGCATCGACCTCACGGTCGAAGCGGGGACCGTTCATGCCATCATGGGGCCGAACGGCTCGGGCAAGTCGACGCTGTCCTATGTGCTGGCGGGTCGCGAAGGCTATGAGGTGACGCAAGGCTCCGTGACTTACAAGGGCCGCGATCTGCTTGCCATGAACGTCGATGAGCGCGCGGCGGCGGGCGTCTTCCTCGCCTTCCAGTATCCGATCGAGATTCCGGGCGTCACGACGATGACCTTCCTCAAGACGGCGCTCAACGCGCAGCGCAAGGCGCGCGGCGAGGATGAACTTGACGCGCCGCGCTTCCTGAAGCTCGTGCGCGAGAAGTCAAAGCCGCTCAACGTGTCCGACGACATGCTGAAGCGCGCGCTCAATGTCGGCTTTTCCGGCGGCGAGAAGAAGCGCGCCGAAATCCTTCAGATGGCGCTGCTCGAACCCTCGCTCGCGATCCTTGACGAGACGGACTCCGGCCTCGACATCGACGCGCTGAAGGTTGTGGCGGAGGGCGTCAACAGCCTGCGTTCGCCGGAGCGCGCCATGATCGTCATCACGCATTACCAGCGTCTTCTCGACCATATCGTGCCTGACGTCGTGCATGTCCTGTCGAAGGGCAGGATCGTGCGGACGGGCGGCAAGGAACTCGCCGGTGAGCTTGAGCGCACCGGCTATGCCGAATTCGCGGCGTAAGGAAGCGAGATGACAGACGCAGCTCGCAACTTCATTGAGACCTATGAGCGGGAGCGCGCGGCGCTTCCGGGCGCGGGTCTCGCATGGCTTGCCGCATGCCGGGCCGACGCGTTGAAGGCCTTCGCGGAAGCGGGCCTTCCCCATCGCCGCCTCGAAGACTGGCGCTATACGGACCTCGCGCGCGCGCTTGAAAAGGCGACCCTCTCTCCCGCGCCTCAGCCGCAAGGCGCCGTGGCGCTGCCCGATGCCGCGGCGCGTCCCAGCATCGCCGCCTTTCACGGCATCGACCGGCATGTCGCCGTCTTCGTCAATGGCAGGCTGCAAAGCGATCTCGCTTTGGAGCTGCCCCACGGCGTGACGCTCGTTCCACTTGCCGAGGCTTTAGGTGAGCCTTGGGTGCGGCAGCTGGTGGAGACGAAGGTCGCCACGCAGGCGGGCAATGTCATTGCGCTCAACACGGCGCTGATGCGCGACGGGCTCGGCCTTCATGTTGCGCGAGGCGTCAAGCTCGACAAGCCGCTGCATCTGATCTTTCTCGCCACGGATGACGGCGCGTCGCATGTGCGCGTGCTCGTGCGGCTGGAAGAGGGCGCTGAGGCGACGATCTTCGAGACGCATGTGGACGCGGGCGCAAGGAGCTATTTCGTCGACCAGGTGACCGATGTTTCGCTGGCCGAGGGCGCGACGCTTGCCCATGTGAAAATCCAGGACGAAGGCGCCGAGGCCATTCACCTTGCAAGCCTGACGGCGGTGCTCGGCGCGGCGGCGAAGCTTTCGAGCTTCTCGCTCACGCTCGGCGCGAAGCTCTCGCGTAGCCAGAGCTTTGTCACCTTCAAGGGCGAGGGCGGTGAGGCGCATGTGAACGGCGCGACGGCCCTTGCGGGATCGCAGCATGGCGACCATTTCTGCATGATGGATCATGCAGTGCCCCAATGCGCGAGTTCGACGCTCTTCAAGACGGTGCTCGACGGCGCGTCGACCGGTGTCTTCCAGGGCAATGTCATGGTGCGTCCCGACGCGCAGAAGGCCGATGGGCGGCAGATGTCCAACGCGCTGCTTCTGTCGCGCGATGCGTCGATGAATGCCAAGCCCGAACTCGAAATCTATGCCGACGATGTGCAATGCGCCCATGGCTCGACCATCGGCGAACTGAACCGCGATGCGATTTTCTTCCTTCGCGCGCGCGGCATCGACGAGCACACGGCGCGGCAATTGCTCATCTCGGCCTTCCTCGATGAATCATTCGAGACGGTGCCGCATGAGGCTGCGCGAGAAGATTTGCGCGCGCTGGCCGCTGGCTGGTTCGAGCGCCATCAGGAAAAGACGTCATGACTGAAATGAAGCTCAACATTGCCGAGGCGCCTTACGATGTCGCGCGGGTGCGAGCGGATTTCCCGATCCTGTCGCGCGAGGTCTATGGCAAGCCGCTTGTCTATCTCGACAATGGCGCTTCCGCGCAGAAGCCACGCGCCGTCATCGACGCCATGCGGCACGTGATGGAGCATGAATATGCGAATGTCCATCGCGGGCTTCACTACCTCTCCAACGCGGCGACGCAGGCCTTCGAGGATGCGCGCGAAAAGGCGCGCGCCTTTCTCAATGCCGCATCGACGGACGAGATCGTCTTCACCAGTGGTTCGACGGACGCGCTGAACCTCGCGGCTGCGAGCTATGCGGCGCCGCTGATCCAGCCGGGCGACGAGATCGTTCTGTCGGTGATGGAGCATCACTCGAATATCGTGCCCTGGCATTTCCTGCGCGAGCGGCAGGGCGCCGTGCTGAAATGGGTGCCGGTGACAGACGAGGGTGACCTCGACATGGACGCCTACAAGAAGTTGCTGGGGCCCAAGGTCAAGATCGTCGCGCTGACGCATATGTCGAACGTGCTCGGCACTGTGACGCCGATGAAGGAAATCATCCGTCTCGCGCATGAGAAGGGCATTCCGGTCGTCGTGGATGGATCGCAGAGCGCCGTTCATCTCGAAATCGACGTTCGCGATCTCGATGCCGATTTTTACGCGGTGACGGGCCACAAGATTTACGGGCCCACGGGAATTGGCCTTCTCTATGGCAAGAAGGAACTGCTGGCGAAGATGCGGCCCTATCGCGGCGGCGGAGAAATGATCCGCGAGGTCTCGATGGTTACCGTGACCTATGCCGCGCCGCCTCACCGTTTCGAGGCGGGAACGCCTGCAATCGTCGAAGCGATCGGCCTCGGCGCGGCGCTCGACTATGTGCATGGCGTTGGCCGCGCGCGCATAGCCGCGCATGAGGCAAGCGTGCTGGCTTACGCGACGGAGAAGTTGTCGGCGATCGACGGGCTCCGCATCATCGGCACGTCGAAGAGCAAGGGCGGTATCGTGTCCTTCACCATGGCGGACGCCCATGCTCACGACATCGCGACCATCATTGACCGCGCAGGCGTCGCGGTGCGCGCAGGCCATCATTGCGCACAGCCGCTGATGGAGCGGTTCGGCGTGACGGCGACGGCGCGCGCCTCTTTCGCCATGTATACGACGCATGAAGAGATTGACCGCCTAGCGGCTGCGCTCGTCGATGCGAAGAAGTTCTTCAGTTGAGGATCTCAGTATGTCGGACGATGCGAACATGACCGAGGCCGAGATGCCAGACGAGAGAGGCGGCGAGACGCCCGCGCCGTCGGCGCTCCCGCAGGAAGAGCTGGACCGTCTCACCGACGACATCATCTCCGCGTTGAAGAGCGTCTACGATCCGGAAATACCGGTCGATATTTACGAACTCGGCCTCATCTACAAGGTAGACGTGTCGGACGACCGCGATGTGCTGATCGACATGACGCTGACCGCACCGGGTTGTCCGGTCGCGGGCACCATGCCGGAAATGGTTGCGGATGCGGTGCGCTCGGTGGACGGCGTGGGCGACGTGAAGGTGAACATGACCTTCGATCCGCCCTGGGATCCGAGCCGCATGTCGGACGAAGCGCGCGTCGCGCTCAACATGTATTGAACTTGGAAGGACCGGGCTCCATCTAAAGTCCGAGGTAGGAACATGGCGAGAGAACGTCCCAAGGCAATCCGGCTGACCGACAGGGCGGCCGAGCATCTTCAGGCCATCATGGCCCGGTCGGAAGGCAAATATATCGGCCTTCGCGTCGGCGTGAAGAATGGCGGCTGCGCGGGCATGGAATACACCATGGAATACGCCGAAGCCGCGAACCCTCTCGACGAGGTGATCGAGGACAAGGGCGTAAAAATCCTGATCGATCCGAAGGCCATCCTCTTTCTCATCGGCACGGAAATGGACTACGAGACCGAGAAGTTCTCGGCGGGTTTCAAGTTCAACAATCCGAACGTGACCGACGCCTGCGGCTGCGGCGAGAGCGTCACCATCGAGCCTGCGCATCTCTGAGGCGGCATGGCTGTCAGCACCGAATACAAGGAGTTTCTCGCCGAGCAGCTTGAGCGGCTGGGGCCGGTGCGCTTTCGCGGCATGTTCGGCGGCGCCGGCGTCTATCTCGACGACCTCATGTTCGGTCTGATCTTCGACGAGACGCTTTACTTCAAGGTCGATGATCGCAATCGCGCCGATTACGAAGCCGAGGAGAAGGGCCCCTTCACCTATGAGATGACGGATGGCAGCACCGGCGCGCTTCATTATTACGAAGTGCCCGAGCGGCTTTACGACGATCCGGACGAGCTCGTGCAATGGGCGCGCAAGGCGATGGAGGTGATGCGGGCGGCAAGGGCTGAAAAGCTCGCGCGCGCAGCGCGTGCCGCAGAGCGCAAAAAGGCGGCGGCAAAAAAGCGGAAGGCGACGCCCGCAAAGGCGTCGCCCTCCAAAAAAGCCTCAAAGAAGCCCAAGGCCTGAAGCGGGCCCTTACTCGCCCTTGAACTGCGCGGGGCGCTTTTCGAGGAACGCGCGGACGCCTTCCTTGAAGTCGCCGGAATTGCCGGCGGTACGCTGGAGCTGACGCTCGAGATTGAGCTGCTCTTCGTAAGTGTTGTCCGTGCTTTCCCAATAGAGGCGACGGATGAGGCTCAGCGACACCGTCGGGCCATTGGCGAGGTCGAGCGCGAGCTTCTTCGTCTCGGCGGCAAGCTCCGCATCGTCGAACACGCGGTTGACGAGACCCCAGGCAAGCGCCGTTTCAGCGGGAAGCTTTTCGCCGAGCAGCGAGAGTTCCATGGCGCGGGCCTTGCCGACGAGGCGCGGCAGGAGCCAGGTCGAGCCGCCATCCGGCACCAGGCCGATGCGGCGGAAAGCCTGAAGGAAGTAGGAGGACTTCGCGCAGAGGATGAGATCGCCCATCATCGCGAAGCTCATGCCGACGCCTGCCGCCGGGCCATTCACCGAGGTGACGAAGGGCATGGGCAGGTTGCGCAGGCGGCGCAGGAAGGGGTGGTACATCGTCTCAAGCGCCGAGCCCGCATCGGGACGGCCGCCATTGTTGTCGCCACGACCCTGAAGGTTGGCGCCGGTGCAGAAGCCCCGACCTTCACCCGTCATGACGAGGCAGCGAACGCCGTTCTTCGGGTTCTCGACTTCGTCCATCGCCTTCATCAGTCCACCGAGCATTTCCGGCGAGACGGCGTTCATGACTTCCGGGTGGTTCAGCGTGAGCGTTGCCACCGGCCCGTCTATGTCGAGTCTGACGCGTTCGAATTCCATCTGTTCCTCCTGTTTTTGCGGCTGTTTTCTTATGGCTTGAATTTGGCTTCGCGCTTCTGCAGGAAGGCTGTGACGCCCTCTACGAAGTTCGGATGATCGCCCATCTGACCTTGCGTGATGCGCTCATAGTCGAGCTGCGCGGCGAATGTGTTGTGGCCGGAAACGTCGATGGCCTTGCGGATCTCGGCAAATGCGCCGGTCGGCCCTTTGGCGAGCTTTCCGGCGAGCGCCATCACCTCTTCCATGAGCTTTTCGTCTTCGACGCATTTCCAGATCATGCCCCATTCGGCGGCAGTCTCGGCGGAGAGCTTGTCGCCTGTGAGCGTCAGCGCCAGCGCGCGGGCGCGGCCGACGAGGCGCGGCAGCGTCCATGTCGTGCCGAGATCGGGAATGAGACCGAGCTTCGGCCCGAAGACCTGAATGAAGCTCGCGGACTTCGCGGCGATGACGATGTCGGCCACGAGAGCGAGGCCGACGCCGCCGCCGGCCGTGGTGCCGTTGACCGCGCAAATGATCGGCTTCTTCAGTTCATGAAGCTCGCGCATCATCGGGTTGAAGCCGATCTCCATGCCATGGGCGACGCCCTGACCGACGCTCATGCCTTCGGGCCGCGCGGCCTGAGCCGCGAGGTCGGCGCCGGCGCAGAAGCCGCGGCCGGCGCCCGTGATGACGAGGACGCGCGCTTCATCATTGGCGGCGATTTCCGCCACAGCCTCGCGCACATCGGCGATCAGCGCCGTGTTGATGCTGTTCAGCACCTCCGGACGGTTCAGCGTGAGGAGGGCGATGCCGTCCTTTGTTTCGAGTTTGATTGTTGTCCGTTCGGTCATGGGAAAAGCCTCGCCCCTTGCGTGATTTGCGGGCGAGCATAGACGCGACCATGGCGAGACGGAAGGGAGTGAAGACGGCGACTGCCTGTTCGACAGTGAACGGAAAGGCTGCGCGGGAGTTCCGCTACGTCAAGCCTGGGGCGGTGTGGGAGGCTCAGCTTGCCTTGGCATGCGGCGCGAGGTCCGGCATTTCGGAAACGACGCGGTTACGGCCGCCGCGCTTGGCTGCATAGAGGCAGGCATCTGCCCGCTCGATGAGGGAGGAGGAGCCTTCGCCGGGACGCAGGGTCGAGATGCCGAGCGACATGGTTACGCGGCCGAGCGTCTCGCCGGTCGAGCGCTTTACCAGTTCGCGCGATTGCACGGTTTCGCGGATACCGTTGGCGAGTATCTCGGCGTTCTCGGTCGTGATGCCGGGCAGGATCAGCGCGAATTCCTCGCCGCCATAGCGGGCGACGGTGTCGCTCTCGCGCGCGCCCGCCTTGAGGCAGCTTGCGACGAGGCGCAGGACCTGGTCGCCGGTGCGATGGCCCCAGGTGTCGTTGAACTTCTTGAAGTGGTCGATGTCGCCGATGACGAGGCAGAGCGGCGAGCGGTCGATCGATGCCTGAGAGATCGCCTGTGCCAAGGCCTCGTCGAATGCCTTGCGGTTCGCGACGCCGGTGAGGCCGTCGGTGCGGGCTTCGTTGCGCGCCTTTGTGAGGCTCGATTGCAGCGTGTTGAGTTCGCTCTTGGTCTCGTTCAGGCGAAGCTCAAGTTCCTTGCTGCGCGTCTCCATGTGACGCGTCGCGGCGACGATCACATCGACCACGCGGCGCACGTCATTGGCCGTCGACTTGTTCGAAAGTTCCGCACTGGCCTTCCGGACCGAGGTGGCGAGTGTGCTCGAGTCGCCCGCCGCTTCTGCGACAAGTTTCAGGATATTGTTGACTTCGAGGTTCAGCTTGTCGCCGGCGTCGATCGTCGCATCAGCCAGGGCCGCGTGTGTGACGAAACGCTGATGCAGGTCGGCGGAAAGCTTGTCGTCGATCTTCAAGCCCTGCCTCAGGGCGCTGTCGATCGCCTCGTTGAGATCGGAATTGTGGCCGGACGCGTAGCGGAACCAGAGATCGTAATTCTGCGGAAGAGGCGCAATGCCATGCCGGGCCATGAGCCCCAGGGCCTTCATGCTCAATTCGGTCGCTACGCCGATGTCGTCCGTATAAGTCACCGCAAAGCCCTCGTCCGGCCGCCTTCGTCGAAGCGCGGCCCAAATCCATAGCGTGGGGCAGGGTAGGCCATCTTCGTTACACGGGAGTAAACCAGCCCTTGAAGAGGATGGCTCGTCATCAACTTGACGTTGCGGCAGCCGGGGGCAAAGGGGGCTACGAGCTTTGCCGGATGTCATGTATATTTTACCCAAACCAGCCTGTCGCCGGCCCGTCAGGGGCGGTCGGAAGGCGCAGGAGGCACGCAACAGGAGGAATTCATGAGCTTGGCCGAATCTCAGGCCCAGGAGGCCGATGTCGGGGCCATTTCGGCCTCGATCCGCAACATTCTGGACCGTCAGAAAGCTGCGCATATCAAGGACGGTCCGCTCAGCGCGGAACGTCGCATCGAATGGCTCGACCGCTCGATTGCACTCGTCGTCGACAACCAGAAGGAAATCTGCGAGGCGCTGGCCTCCGATTTCGGGCATCGCAGCCATGAGCAGACGCTGCTCACGGACGTCATGGGCACGCTTGGGCCGCTGAAGCACGCCAAGAAGCATCTGCGCGACTGGATGAAGCCGGAGAAGCGCAAGGTGCAGTTCCCGCTCGGCCTTCTCGGCGCCAAGGCGCGGGTCGAGTATCAGCCGCTTGGCACGGTCGGTGTCATCAGCCCGTGGAACTTCCCGATCAATCTCACCTTCGCGCCGCTCGCGGGCATCTTCGCCGCGGGCAACCGCGCGATGATCAAGCCGTCGGAGTTCACGCCGGCGACGTCGGAACTGATGGCGCGCATGTTCCGCTCCGCCTTCGACGAGACGGAAGTGGCCGTCATCACCGGCGGCCCGGCTGTCGGCCAGGCGTTCAGCGGCCAGCCCTTCGATCACCTGATCTTCACGGGCGCGACCTCGATCGCCTATCACGTCATGCGTGCGGCGGCTGAACATCTCGTTCCGCTGACGCTGGAACTCGGCGGCAAGTCGCCGGTCATCGTGTCCAACAGCGCGAAGATCGACGAGGCGGCAGCCAAGATTCTGACCGGCAAGACGCTCAATGCGGGCCAGATCTGCCTTGCGCCGGACTATGTCTTCGTGCCGGAGGGCAAGGTGAATGAATTCGTCTCGGAAGCGACGAAGTCAGTCACCAAGATGTTCCCGACCATCAAGGACAATCCGGACTACACCTCGATCATCAACCAGCGTCATTACGACCGCATCAATGGCTACCTCGCCGACGCGAAGGCCAAGGGCGCGACGATCGTCGAGATCAATCCGGCCAATGAGGATTTCAGCCAGCAGCAGGCGCACAAGATTCCGCCGACGATCGTGCTGAACGCGACCGACGACATGAAGGTCATGCAGGACGAGATCTTCGGCCCCGTGCTGCCGGTGAAGTCCTATCGCGATGTGTCGGAAGTGATCGGCTATATCAACGGCCACGACCGGCCGCTCGGCCTCTACTACTTCGGCGAGGACGCGAATGAAGAGCGCCGTGTGCTCGACCACACGACCTCGGGCGGCGTGACTGTGAACGACGTCATCATGCATGTTTCGATGGAAGACCTGCCTTTCGGCGGCGTCGGCCCGAGCGGCATGGGCTCCTATCACGGTGTCGACGGCTTCCGTACCTTCAGCCACAGGAAGGCGATCTATACGCAGTCCAAGGCCAAGATGGTCGTGGAAATGTTCCGCGCGCCCTACGGCCCCAAGGTGCGCAAGATGCTCGCCTCCCAGATCAAGAAGTAAGATCGGGCGCGAACCGGAAACATGAATGTCAAAGGGCGGCCGCTGTGCCGCCCTTTTTCACCTCCGACCTTAGAGAGGCTAACCCCGTGAAACATGTCGTCATCCGGCTGGCTACCGTCATCGCTCTGATGGGTCTTGCATCGTGCGGCGGCGATGAATCGACCTTGCCCGCTTCTGCCGGCTACGGCCCGAAGCCGACCTTGCCGCAGCCGCAATCGGGCACAGTGCCGACCGTGAATATTGCGACCGCGATCGGCTGGCCCGATGGCGGCGCGCCTAAGCCCGCCGCGGGGCTCAGCGTGAACGCGTTTGCGAGCGGCCTCGATCATCCCCGCTGGCTTTTCGTGCTGCCCAATGGCGATGTGCTGGTTGCCGAGACGAATGCGCCGAAGAGGCCGGACGACAGCACGGGGGTCACCGGTTGGGTCGCCCGCGTCGTCATGAAGATGGCGGGCGCCGATACGCCGAGCGCCAACCGCATCACGCTGCTGCGCGACACCAACGGCGACGGCGTGGCCGATGTCCGCAGCGTTTTCCTGAAGGACCTCAATTCACCGTTCGGCATGGCGCTGGTGGGGCATGACCTCTATGTCGCCGACACCGACGCATTGCTGCGCTTTCCCTACAAGGACGGCGCGACCGAAATCGCAGAGGCAGGCACGAAGGTCATCGACCTTCCGGCGGGATCGATCAACCACCACTGGACGAAGAATGTCGTCGCGAGTCCGGACGGCAAGCGCCTCTATGTCACCGTGGGCTCGAACAGCAATGTTGGCGAAAACGGGCTCGACAAGGAAGATGGGCGCGCGGCCATTTACGAGGTCGATATCGCGACAGGAAAGTTGCGCATCTTCGCATCGGGTCTGCGCAATCCGAATGGCATGGATTGGGAACCCGTCTCCGGCGCGCTCTGGACGGCGGTCAACGAGCGCGACGAAATCGGCAATGATCTCGTTCCCGACTACATGACCTCGGTGAAGGACGGGGCCTTTTACGGCTGGCCCTATGTCTATTACGGCGAGCATATCGATGCCCGCGTGACGCCTCAGAACACGGAACTGGTGGCGAAGGCCATCGCGCCCGACTATGCGCTCGGGAGCCATACGGCTTCGCTAGGGCTCCACTTCTATCGCGGGAACATGCTTCCCCCGCATTACCGGGGCGGCGTGTTCATCGGCCAGCATGGCTCGTGGAACCGCAAGCCCCGCAGCGGCTACAAGGTGATCTTCGTGCCCTTCGCGGCCGGCAAGCCCTCCGGCATGCCGGAAGATGTGCTGACGGGCTTCCTGAACGAGGATGGCGATGCCATGGGCCGTCCGGTCGGCGTTGTCGAGGACAGGGCGGGCGCGCTGCTCGTTGCCGACGATGTCGGCAATGTCATCTGGCGCGTGACGCCTGCAGCGAAGTAGAAAAAGAAAAAGGCGGCCTCTCTTGCAGGCCGCCTTTTGATCTACGCTCCGGGGAAGACTCAGGCCTCCTGAGCCTCGGCTTCGATGATCTCGTCGATTTCCTCGACATTGTCGAGTTCCTCGGGCAACTCGTCCTCGATCTCCTTCGCGCCCTTTTTAGGCAGCTTCACGACATTGAGCATGAAGGCGGGAATATGGTCGCCGAAGCTCAGAACCTTCGGGCCGTCATCGTCGTCGCGACGGCCGCGTCCGCGGCCGCGTTCATTGCGCTGCTCGGCGCGGGGCTGCTCATGGCGGCGCGCGGGCTCAGGGCGTTCGGCATGCTCCGACGCCTGGGTCACAAGCTCCGCAACGGGATCCGCGGGCGGCAGGACTTCCGAATCGAGAATGGGCTCAGCTTTGCGGGGCTTGGCGCGCGAGCGGCGCGACTTGCGCTCCGGCGCAGTTGAAGGTTCGGCGGCGGTTTCGGCCTCGACGGCGACTTCGCCGGCGGGGGCAGGGTGGGCGGTCGTCAACTCATGCACCGGGATCGCATTGCCGAGCATCTTCTCGATCTGGGCGAGATATTTGCCGTCCTCGCGCGTCACCAGCGTATAGGCGATGCCGGACTTGCCCGCGCGGCCCGTGCGGCCGATGCGGTGAACATAGTCTTCGGAATGGGTCGGAATGTCGAAATTGAAGACGTGGCTCACATCCGGGATGTCGAGGCCACGGGCGGCAACGTCGCTCGCCACGAGAAGGCGGATGGTGCCGGCGCGGAAGCCGTCCAGCGTCTTCGTGCGCGTCGACTGGTCGAGGTCGCCATGCAGCGCGCCGACCGAGAAGCCATGGCGCTCCAGCGACTTCGCGACGATCGAGACGTCACGCTTGCGGTTGCAGAAGATGATGGCGTTCTTGCAGTTCTCGTCGCGGATCAGGCCGCGCAGCATCTCGCGCTTGCCTTCACGGGTCGTCTTGACGATGGCCTGCGTGATGGTCGCATTGGCCGAGGAGTGGCGGGCGACTTCGATGCGTTCGGGATTCTGGAGGAAGGTGTCGGTGAGCCGCTGGATTTCGGGCGGCATGGTGGCAGAGAAGAAGAGGGTCTGCCGCGTAAATGGGATCTTCTTGCAGATCTCCTCGATGTCCGGGATGAAACCCATGTCCAGCATGCGGTCGGCTTCATCGATAACGAGGATCTGGACGCCGGTGAGCAGGACCTTACCGCGGCCACAGTGATCGAGCAGGCGGCCCGGCGTCGCGATCAGAACATCGACGCCACGGTCGAGCTTCTTTTCCTGATCGCCGAAGGAGACGCCGCCGATGAGCAGCGCCATCGAGAGCTTGTGGTACTTGCCGTATTTCTCGAAGTTCTCGGCGACCTGGGCAGCGAGTTCGCGCGTCGGCTCGAGAATGAGAGAGCGCGGCATACGCGCCCTGGCGCGTCCGCGGGCCAGCTTATCGATCATCGGCAGCGTGAAGGATGCCGTCTTGCCCGTGCCCGTCTGGGCGATGCCGAGCACGTCCCGGCCTGCAAGCACGGAGGGAATGGCCTGCGCCTGAATGGGGGTCGGTTCGGTATAACCGGTTTCGGCTACCGCTTTAAGCACTTCGGCCCCGAGGCCGAGTTCGTCAAATGTCATATATTGAGGCCTGTTCTACCATTTACATGCTGCCCGATGGTGGCCCACTTCGAGGGCCCGTGGACGCTTTGTCGTGAGGGGGGGCAGCGTCTTGCGCGTCGTTCCGCGGCCGCGCGGTCCGCAATTCCACGCAATACATAGGGATTAACAGGCTTTTGTCAATCGCGAGGCCGGCCCGCAGCCTCTCAGGGGGCTAAATGCCGGGTCCAAAAGGCGAGATATTGGTGTTCTGTGGCGGAAACATCGCAGCCAGAAGCGACTGCATGGCCGACTGGTAAGCGCGATCCCCGGGCCCTGTCACGGCATCGGCCGAGAGCGCGCCGCGCGCCAGCATACGGTCGGCCGAGCAATAGATGGCGACGACTCTGAGCGAACCGCCCGCAACGCCCTGGCCGCCGCCGAGCGCGCCGGGCTCTTCGCATGCCGTCTCGCTTGGGACGCTCGCCCCATTGAACACGAGCACGAGCCGCGTTCCCTGACCCGGCTTCGCACCCTCCGGCAGAAGGCGCAGCGGAGCGCCACCCGCCCATGCGGGACCATGCAGCCCGGCAATCGCCGCTTCGCCGCTCATGCCCGGCGCGGGCGATCCGTAAAGCTCGACGTTGAAGCCCGCCGCATGAACGGTCGAGGGCTTGTAGAGCGATGTCTGCTGGACGTAGGTGACGACGGGCAGCGCGAGAGTCGTAGTCGCATAAAGCGAAGCGGCAGCAAGGGCCAAAACGACTTTCTTCATGTCCTTAACTCCTCCGTCATGCCCCGCGTGAAGCTGAGCATGAAGGGTAAGCTCGTTTGCTCCCGGGCTCAAATATCCAGATCGGTCGCGAAGGCGGCGCGTTCCTGGATGAACTGGAATCTCAGCTCCGGCTTGTTGCCCATCAGGCGGTCGATGGCGCCTCTGGTTTCCTTCGCTTCGTCTTCCGGCACCATGACGCGCAGCAGCGTGCGCCTGGAGCGGACCATCGTCGTTTCCTTGAGCTGTGCGGGAAGCATTTCGCCCAAGCCCTTGAAACGGCTGATTTCTACCTTGCCATTGCTCTTGAACTCCTTCTTGAGGAGTTCGTCCTTGTGCGCGTCGTCGCGCGCATAGGCGGTCTTGCCGCCCTGCGTCAGTTTGTAGAGCGGCGGCACGGCCAGATAGAGATGCCCGCGGCGGATCAGCTCCGGCGTTTCCTGATAGAAGAAGGTGATGAGCAGCGAGGCGATGTGGGCGCCGTCCACGTCGGCGTCGGTCATGATGATGACCTTGTCGTAGCGCAGGTCCTCGTCGCGGTAATGCGAGCCGGTGCGGACGCCAAGCGCCTGAACGAGGTCGCTGATCTGCTGGTTCTGCTGCAGCTTCGCGCCGCTGGCCGAGGCGACGTTCAGGATCTTGCCGCGCAAGGGCAGGATCGCCTGCGTGGCGCGGTCGCGGGCCTGCTTCGCGGAGCCGCCGGCGCTGTCGCCTTCGACGATGAAGAGTTCCGAGCCCGCCGCGCCCGCCTGCGCGCAGTCCGCGAGCTTGCCGGGCAGGCGGAGCTTCCGCGTCGCGGTCTTGCGCGCCACGTCCTTTTCCTGCCGCCGACGCAGCCGGTCTTCCGAGCGGTCGATCACCCAGTCGAGAAGCTTGTTCGCCTGTTGCGGCGAGTTGGTCAGCCAATGGTCGAAATGGTCGCCGATGGCCTTCTCGACGAGGCGCTGGGCCTCGCTGCTGGCGAGCTTCTCCTTGGTCTGGCCCTGAAACTCCGGCTCGCGTATGAAGACGGAGAGCAGCACCGTCGCCGTGCCCAGCACGTCTTCGGCCTGAATCTGCGCGGCCTTCTTGTTGCCGACCATGTCGGCATAGTTCTTCAGGCCCCTGGTGAGCGCAGTGCGGAGACCCGCTTCGTGCGTGCCGCCTTCGGGCGTCGGCACTGTGTTGCAATAGGAATGGACGAAGCCTTCCTCGCCACCATGCCAGGCGATGGCCCATTCGGCCGCGCCGTGCGCGCCCGCGCGCGAGACCTTGCCCGAGAAGGGTTCGGCCGTCACCCAATCCTTCTCGCCGATTTCGGCGCGGAGGAAGTCGACCAGACCGGCCGGGAAATGCAGCACGTCCTCGGCGGGCGTCTCGTCCTTGATGAGTTCCGGCGCGCAATGCCAGCGGATTTCGACGCCGCCGAAGAGATAGGCCTTGGACCGCGCCATGCGGTAGAGGCGACCCGGCTTGAAGGCCGCGCCCTTGCCGAAGATGTCGGCGTCGGGGTGGAAGGTGATGCGCGTGCCGCGGCGGTTCTGAACCCGGCCTTCCTCGATGAGCTTCGTCTGCGGGGCGCCGCGCGCATAAATCTGGCGATAGAGCTTCTGCTCGCGCGCGACCTCGACTTCGAGCCGGTCGGAAAGCGCGTTCACCACCGAGACGCCGACGCCGTGCAGGCCGCCCGAGGTCTCATAGGCCTTGCCGCCGAACTTGCCACCCGAATGGAGCGTCGTGAGGATGACTTCCAGCGCCGACTTGTTCTTGAATTTCGGATGCGGGTCGACGGGGATGCCACGGCCATTGTCGGCCACCGTCAGGCTGCCGTCGGCATGGAACGATACGTCGATCCAGTTCGCGTGGCCTGCGACCGCCTCGTCCATCGAATTGTCGAGGACTTCGGCGAAGAGGTGATGCAGCGCCTTCTCGTCGGTGCCGCCGATATACATGCCCGGACGGCGCCGCACAGGCTCCAGACCTTCCAGAACCTCGATGTCCTTGGCCGAATAGCTGTCGTCGTCCTTCGCCGCGGCTTTGGGCGCGGATTTGACGGGCTTCTGCGCCTTGGGCGCGGCGGCAAAGAGATCGCTGGTGTCGTCGGAATTGGACGTCTTGCGGGCGGCCATGAAAACTCAAACTTCAATCTGGGGGAACGAATCGAGGCCGATTGTAGGGCCGGGGAGGCGACAGGGGCAAATGACGGGGAATCCCCCCTCAGCCGTCATGCCCCGGCTCGTCCGGGGCATCCACGTCTTCGTCCTGCGACGATGAAGACGTGGATGGCCCGAATAAATCGGGCCATGACGATGGAATGGGCGGAGAATTACACCGGACTTGCCTCGATCACGCTCGCAAGCCCGATGGTCGGTACGATGCGCTCCAGCCGGAAGCCGGCCTTGGCCATCAGCGCGGCATATTCCGGCTCCGTGCGTTCGCGGCCCGTCGTCGCCACCAGCATTTCGAGATCGAGGAACTTCGAGAAATGCGCCACGCCCGGCGCGGGGATCACGTGCTCGATCAACAGCAGCTTGCCGGTTGCCGGAATCTTCGCGCGGATGTTTTTCATGATGAGGATCGACTCTTCGTCGGACCAGTCATGGATGATGTGCTTCATCACATAGGCGTCGGCGCCGCCCGGTACGGAATCGAAGAAGCTGCCGCCATGCGTCTCGACGCGTGGCCCAAGTCCCGCCTCGTCGAAATAGCGCCGCGCGCCCTCGGCTGTGTGCGGCAGATCGAAGAGGATGCCCTTCATGCCCGGATTGAGCATCAGGATGGAGCCGAGAACGGCGCCATATCCACCGCCTATGTCGGCAACCGTCCTGAAAGGCGAGAAGTCATAGGCAGCCAGAACCGGATCGAGCTCCATCTCCGAGACATTGACCATGCCCTTGTCGAAAATATCGGCGCGCGCCGGATCGCCCGAAATATATTCAAAGGACTTCATGCCGTGCAGATGCTCGATGGCGTTGCGGCCCGTCGCCACGCAATGGCTGAGCGCGCCCCAATTGTCCCAGTTGAGGCTCCCCTGATAAATCGAGAAATAGCGCATCGACTGCGGATGGTCCGTCCTCAGCGTTGCGCCCATTGGCGTCAGGCGGAAATGGCCGATGCTGTCCTCGGCAAAAATCCCGACAGTCGAGAGCGCGCGCATGACGCGATAAAGCGCATCCGCGTTGGAGCCGCTTTTCTCCGCCAACGTCCGGCAAGAGATCGCTTCCTTTTCGCTCATCAGATCGGCGAGGCCGAGCTTCGCGATCAGGGATATGCATTGCGACGCCCAGAAGCCCGTCAGCATTTCCAGAACCGCGACAGGCGGCGGCACCATCTTGCGGGTCAGCGCGACGAGCCCGCTCCTGATCTGGCCGAGAAAGTTCACGATCGCCGCTGGCGGCAGCTTCGGCTTCGCCGTGCGTATTTTTACGCCCTGCATGGTGAGTTCCCCCCTCCGCAACCGGACGGGGGTCAGCTTACGTGGGGTCCGCCTTGCGTCGCAATGGCCATATGGACCGCGCTTGATCGCTCCGACTGATCTGTCACATTCAGTCACCACGCAATTCAGGGGGAGTTTGATGTCGGAGAAGATCAATATTACCACGCCGTTCACGCTGCCATGCGGCGCGGTGCTGAAGAACCGCCTGTCCAAGGCCGCCATGACCGAGGGGCTCGGCGACGGGCAGAACCGCGCGACCGAGGGCCATGTGAAGCTTTATCGCCGCTGGGCGGAGGGCGGGGCGGGCATGCTGCTCACCGGCAATGTGCATGTCGACCGGCGCTATCTGGAGCGTCCGGGCAATGTCGCCATCGACGGGCCGCAATCGGCCGAGGCTCTCGCGGCGCTGCGCGCCTATGCGGCGGCGGGCACGGTCAACAACACGCATCTCTGGATGCAGATCAACCATGCGGGACGTCAGACGCCTGCCTCCGTCAGCAAGGAACCTGTCGGCCCCTCGGACAAGGCGCTCGACATGCCGGGCGCGCAGTTCGGCAAGCCGCGCGCGCTGACCGGCACGGAGATCGAGGATGTCATCCGCCGCTTCGCCCATGCCGCGACCATTGCGCGCGAGACGGGCTTCACTGGTGTGCAGATTCACGGCGCCCATGGCTATCTGATTTCGGAATTCCTTTCGCCCGACGTGAACAATCGCACGGATGAATGGGGCGGCAGCCTCGAGAACCGTGCGCGCCTCCTGCTTGAAGTCGTCCGTGCGACGCGCAGGGCGGTGGGCGCGGATTTCCCGGTATCGGTGAAGCTCAACTCCGCCGATTTCCAGCGCGGCGGATTCAGCCATGAGGACTCGCTGAAAGTCGCGTCATGGCTCAATGACGAGCGCATCGATCTGCTGGAGATTTCCGGCGGGACTTATGAGCAGCCCGCGCTCACGGGCCGCGAGGACATGACGCTTCATCCCGAGCGCACCGAGAAGCGCCGGCAGAGCACCGTCGCCCGTGAAGCCTACTTCCTCGAATATGCAGCCGACATTCGCAAGGTCGTCTCGCTGCCGCTGATGGTGACAGGCGGCTTCCGTACGCTTGAAGGCATGAATGCGGCGCTTGAGTCCGGCGCTACCGACATTATCGGCCTGGGCCGTCCGCTCTGTGTCGATCCTTCCGCTGCGGCGCATCTTCTTTGCGGGGAGACGCGCGACATTCCCGCTTACGAAAAGACACTGCGTATCGGGCCTGGTCTGCTCGGTCCTTCGAGCTCCATCGCGCTTGTGCGCGGATTGAACGGCTGGGGACAGCAGGCCTGGTTCTGCCTGCAGATACTGCGCATGGGCGCGGGCCTCGATCCCGATGCGAAACTCGGTGTCTTCAAGGCCTTCCGCGACTACACGAAGAACGAAGCGAAGGCTGCGGCAGCGCTGGTTCGCTGAAGCACAGATGTGTGGAGGGGCGCTGGTTCACCAGCGTCCCGACGCGCCGCCACCGCCGGAGCTTCCGCCTCCACCGCCGAAGCCGCCACCGCCCCCACCGCCGCCTCCGCCAAATCCGCCGCCGCCCCACCAGATGCCGGGCCCACGCCCGCCACGGCGGCGCGCATTGCCGACGACGAAAATCCAGATCAGGAAGAAGATGATGAAGGGTATGGCGTTCTGCCAGTCGTTCTGATCCTGACGCGGTGCCGGCAGCGTGCCGCCGCCGAGCACTTTCAGGATCGCGGCGGTGCCGTCCTCGATGCCGCCCGGCAGATCGCCCGCCTTGAAGCGCGGCGTGACGATATCGCGAATGATCTGCGAGGACAGGGCATCGGTCAGGGTTCCTTCGAGGCCGTAGCCGACCTCGATCCGCAATTCGCGTTCATTCGGCGCGACGAGAAAGAGGACGCCGTTGTTCTTGTCCTTCTGGCCGAGCTTCCAGATGCGGAAGGTTTCATTGGCATAGGTCTCGATGTCGTTGCCGTCGAGCGACGGCACTGTGGCGACGACGACTTGCTCCGTCGTCTTCGCCTCATGCGCGGCGAGCGCCGCATCGATCTCGCGCACCTTCTCCATCGGCAGAACATGCGCCGCATCGACGACGCGTCCGGTGAGCGGCGGCGGATTGATGGCCGCCGTCGCCGCACCGGCGACGCTGAAGGCGAAGAGAAGCGAAAGAAGGGCGACGATGCGCGTCATCAGAACTGGACCTGCGGGGCCTTCTCCGCGCCGGGCTCGGCGGCAAAGTTCGCCTTCGGCTTGGCGTCGCCATAGAAG
Organism: Parvibaculum sp.; assembly: GCF_039680535.1. GTDB lineage: Bacteria > Pseudomonadota > Alphaproteobacteria > Parvibaculales > Parvibaculaceae > Parvibaculum. The sequence goes on from NZ_JBDKSS010000001.1 coordinate 116,961, forward strand.
ATGGCGGCGACGAGACGTCCGGGGAAGGTGCGGAGCGTCGTATTATAGGTCTGCACGGCGGCGATGTAGTCGCGGCGTGCGACGGAGATGCGATTTTCCGTTCCTTCGAGTTGCGATTGTAGCGTCAGGAAATTTTCATTCGCCTTCAGCTGCGGGTACTGCTCCGACACGACGAGAAGCCGCGAGAGCGCGCCGCCGAGTTCGCGTTGCGCGGCCTGATAGTTCGCGACGGCCTTTTCGTCCGTCGGGTCGGGCGCGGTGAGCTGGCCGACGCGGGCGCGCGCATTCGTCACCTCTGTAAGGACCTTCTCCTCATGCGCGGCGTAGCCCTTTACGGTCGCCACAAGGTTCGGCACGAGGTCTGCGCGCCGCTGATACTGGTTCAGAACCTGGCTCCAGGCCGCATTCGCGGCCTCGTCCTGGCGCGGGATGATGTTGATATTGGAAAATATCCAGCCCCCCACCAGCAGGATGACGGCGAGAATTCCCCAAAGTGCGACGCGGCCGTTCGACATCTCATTCCTCGTTGTTCCAGTCTTCGATGACCGACATTAGCCGTGTTGCACGTCGACAGCGAGACGGCAATTTGCGGCGGTGAGATTGAAATAGGGAGGGGGCGACGAGAAGTGAATGGGAGCGGCGTTGTTTTCAACGCACGCAACCCCGCTCAGCGGAAGCCCCGGTCATCCTGTCGGGCGTTCCTCGCGGGGTTGCTTATGGATGTGCTGTTCGCACTCGCCCCGGCTTTATAGCAGGGCCTGTTCCATTGCTCTCGCCTGCGCACTCAATGTGAGTAGCCCGGGCGTCAGGTTTACGATGCGCTCTCTGGCATAAATGGTTGGCTGACCGACCACCCATGAAGAACGCGTCAGGGTTGCGATGAAATGCAAGATCCAGATGTGTCAGGATCTTGCCTGCGTCGGTGGGGTCATCTTCAAAACCTCCTCCCGTTGGAGTCATCTGATGGAGAAATGCTAGGCCCGATGTCACGGAAGCGTCAACAAGAATTGGATCGCGTGCCCGCGACAAAATTGGGGCAGTCAGGTTGACTTAAATATACCGTATACAGAGTAAGGCGGATGGCGGCGTTGCCTTGACGCGCGCGTCTTCCGCCGTCACGCTGCGCCAAAACATGACGCATAGGGGGATGCATGTGGCTTCGTCAGGTGGCGCTCGTCGCGCATGATCTAAAGCCGGTTGTCGATCAGCTCGGCCACGTGCTCGGACTCAAGGTCGCATTCAACGATCCTGCGGTTGCGACGTTCGGGCTCGTCAATGCCGTCATGACTGTTGGGAGCGAGTTTCTTGAAGTTGTGCAGCCGGTAAGGGAAGACGCTTCGGCGTTGCGATATCTCCATCGCCGTGGCGGCGACGCGGGCTACATGCTGATCTTCCAGGTGGCCGATGCGCGCGCCGAGCGGGAGCGCATCTTGAAGCTCGGTGCCCGCAAGATTGCCGAGCATGAAGGCGAGGCAATTTTCACGCATTTTCATCCGGCTGATTTCGGCGGCGTTCTGACGTCCGTCGACTCGCTGCCTGGGGTTGCCAACTGGTTCGATCGCGATAGCGACTGGTTCTATGCGGGCCGCAACTGGCGTGCGGCGCGCAATGAACAATCGACGGCAATTCTTGGCGCAACAGTTCAGGGCAAATCTCCCGCGGCGATGGCGCGCCGCTGGTCCGAGTTGCTTGTCCAGCCGTTGAAGGAAGGGCCGCGCGGACCGCGCCTCACGCTGGCGCGTGGCTATGTCGATTTTGTCGAGCCGGTGGATGCGGATGGAACGGGCCTTGTCGGCGTGGAGGTCGCGGTCGCCGATCCGGCCGCCTGTCTCGACCGGGCGCGCGGGGCGGGGCTGCCTGTCGAGGGCAACGCGGTGCGCATCTGCGGCACTTCCTTTGAACTCACGCGCGCATAAAGAAAAGGGCCGGAGCTTGCGCCCCGGCCCTCTGCCCAAGTCCACCGTGAAGAGACTTAGACGCTGTAGTACATGTCGAACTCGACCGGGTGCGGCGTCATTTCGTAACGCAGGCACTCTTCCCACTTCAGGTCCGTATAGGCCTCGATCTGCTCCTTCGTGAACACGCCACCCTTGAGCAGGAAGTCGTGGTCGGCTTCGAGCGAGAGCAGGGCTTCGCGGAGCGAGCCGCAAACCGTCGGGATCTGCTTTAGCTCTTCCGGCGGCAGGTGGTAGAGGTCCTTGTCCATCGGCTGGCCCGGATCGATCTTGTTCTCGATGCCGTCGAGACCGGCCATGAGCATGGCCGCGAAGGCGAGGTAGGGGTTCGCCGTCGGATCGGGGAAGCGGATTTCGATGCGCTTCGACTTCGGCGAGGTGCCGTGCGGAATACGGCAGGAGGCCGAGCGGTTGCGCGCCGAGTAGGCGAGCAGAACGGGGGCTTCATAGCCCGGGACGAGGCGCTTGTAGCTGTTCGTCGACGGGTTCGTGAAGGCGTTGAGCGCCTTGGCATGCTTCAGGATGCCGCCGATGTACCAGAGGCATTCCTGGCTGAGGTCGGCATACTTGTTGCCGGCGAAGAGCGGCTTGCCGTCCTTCCAGATCGACTGGTGGCAGTGCATGCCAGAGCCGTTGTCGCCGAAGACCGGCTTCGGCATGAAGGTCGCGGTCTTGCCGTAGGCCTGAGCGACGTTGTGGATCACATACTTGTAGATCTGCATGTGGTCGGCGGCGGTGGTCAGCGTCTGGAACTTGGTGCCGAGTTCGTGCTGCGCCGAGGCGACTTCGTGATGGTGCTTTTCGATGACGACGCCCATCTCTTCCATGACGGTGAGCATCTCACCGCGGAGATCCTGCGCGCTGTCGATCGGGTTCACCGGGAAGTAGCCGCCCTTCGTGCGGACGCGGTGGCCGAGGTTGCCCGACTCGTAATGCGTGTCGGAGTTGGTCGGCAGTTCGACCGAGTCGAGCTCGAAGCCCGTCTTGTACGGCGTGGCCGAGAACTTCACGTCGTCGAAGATGAAGAATTCAGCTTCCGGGCCGAAAACGACCGTGTCGCCGAAACCGCCGGAGCGCACATAGGCTTCGGCGCGCTTCGCCGTCGAACGCGGGTCGCGGCCGTAGAGTTCGCCGGTCGAAGGCTCGACGATGTCGCACATGATGGCGAGCGTGTTCTGGGCGTAGAACGGGTCCATCACGGCCGTGCTGATATCCGGCAGCAGAACCATGTCCGACTCGTTGATCGCCTTCCAGCCCGCAATCGACGAGCCGTCGAACATCGTGCCCTGGGCGAAGAAGTCTTCGTCGCAGAAGCCGATGTCGAACGTCACATGCTGCATCTTGCCACGAGGATCCGTGAAGCGCAGGTCAATGTATTTGACGTCCTTATCCTTGATGAGCTGCTGAATGGAGCTGTAATCAGCCATTTCGTCTGTCCCGTAGGTTGGTGATTTGTCGTGGGAGGGAATTGGTTTCGAAGTAGTGCGTCTCTGCGCCTTAGATAGCTTCAGTGCCGGTCTCGCCCGTGCGGATGCGGATTGCTTCCTCAACAGTCGAGATGAAGATCTTGCCGTCGCCGATGCGGCCTGTCCGCGCGGCCTGCTGGATCGCCTCGACGGCTTTTGCCACCAGCGCGTCATCGAGCACAACCTCGATTTTCACCTTGGGGAGAAAATCGACGACGTATTCGGCGCCGCGGTAAAGTTCGGTGTGGCCTTTCTGGCGACCGAAACCCTTGGCCTCGGTGACAGTGATGCCCTGAAGGCCGACTTCCTGGAGGGCCTCCTTCACTTCGTCGAGCTTGAACGGTTTGATGATCGCCTCGATCTTCTTCATACCTGAATCCCTTTAAACTTTGGTCGCAGCGTCCGCCGGCTTCTGCATGGCTAATAGCATGGGTCGTGCCACTCCGCCGAGAAGCGAATATCACGTTAAATCAACGTGTTGCCTATTCGCGGATAACATATGCCCAAAATGCGAGCAGCACGAATGGCGCGATAATGTGCAATGTGCACACAAAAGGTGCTGCCGTCGATCGGCTTTGAGAATATTTGCGCCCTCAAGCCACCTTTGACATGCTCCGCCACGGTCGCGCTGCGGCAACATGCCTCCGGCGCGACGGGGCGATCGGACAGGCTCAGCCCCCGGATTTGCCGGTGGGCCGAGGAAGCGGAGTGAGTGGCGGAATGCGGCCGGCTAATAGCGTTTTCGGTAATCTCGGGACCACGATCTTCACGGTCATGTCGGCCCTCGCGAGTGAGCATGGTGCGATCAACCTCGGACAGGGGTTCCCTGATGACGAGGGGCCGGACGACGTCAGGGCCGCCGCCGCGAAGGCCCTCATCGACGGCCCGAACCAATACCCGCCGATGCCGGGTGTGCCCGCGCTTCGTCAGGCCGTCGCGGCTGCCAACAAGCGCTTCTACGGGCTCGACGTCGACTGGCAGAAGGAAGTGCTGGTCACCTCGGGCGCGACCGAGGCATTGGGCGACTGTCTCATGGGGCTCCTTAATCCCGGCGACGAGGCAATCATCCTTGAGCCGGCCTATGACAGTTACAAGCCGATCATCGAGGCGATGGGGGCGAAGGTCGTCTCCGTCGCGCTGGAGCCGCCTTTCTGGTCGCTTCCGCCCGACAAACTGGCCGCCGCCTTTTCAGACAAGACGAAGCTCATCCTGCTCAACAGCCCGATGAACCCGACCGGCAAGGTCTTCACCCGCGATGAGTTGCAGGCGATTGCCGATCTGGTGGTGAAGCATGACGCCTATGCGGTTTGCGACGAGGTGTACGAGCATCTCGTCTTCTCCGGCCACCGGCACATTCCGCTGATGACGCTGCCGGGCATGCGCGAGCGCTGCGTGCGTATCGGTTCGGCGGGTAAGACCTTCTCGCTCACGGGCTGGAAGATCGGCTACATCACGGGCCCCGAGCAACTGATGACGCCGATCATGAAGGCGCACCAGTTCGTCACCTTTACGACGCCGCCCGCGCTGCAGACCGGCATCGCTTTCGGGCTCGGCAAGGATGACGGCTATTTCGACGGGCTCGCGGCGTCGCTCGAAGCCAAGCGCGATCTGATGGCCAAGGGGCTGCGCGAGGCGGGTTTCGATATCCTGCCAACGGACGGCACCTACTTCATCACCGTGGATTTTCGTCCGCTCGGCTTCAACGGCACGGACGAGGAGTTCTGCCGCGATATCACGGTGAAGGCGAAGGTTGCCGCCATTCCGCTATCGGCATTCTATCCGCCGCATGCACCTCACGCGCCGCGCCACCTCGTGCGCTTCTGCTTCTGCAAACAGGATTCCATGCTGATCGAGGCGAGCGCCCGGCTGAAGGCATATGCCGCGAAGGACTGAGCGGGATTTGTCCCGTAACGGATCATTGTGACGAGCGGGCGAAGCTATATACTTCCCGCACACTCCGGTTCATGGCACGGTCTTCGAAGACATGCTCTCGATCGTAACGACCTGCAAAAATCGCCTGCATCACTTGCAACATACCTTGCCGTGGATGCTCCAGCAGACCTGCGCCGAGGTCATCGTCGTCGATTATGGGTGCGAGCAGGGCACGGCAGCCTGGGTGGCGCAAAATCATCCTGCGGCGAAGGTGGTGAAGGTCGATGACGATCCCATCTTCTGCCTCGCCCGGGCACGGAACATCGGCGCGGCGCAGGCATCGCATCCGTACATTTGCTTCGCCGACGCAGACACGATCTTCAAGGGCGATGTCGGCGGGTGGTTCGAGCGCACGGCGCGGGAGAACACGATCTATCGTTGCGGAGACAAGATAGACGAGCTTGTCGGCTTCTCGATTTGCAGCAAGGCGAATTTTCAGAGGGTCGGCGGCTACGACGAAGCCATTCGGGGCTGGGGGCACGAAGACACGGACTTCTACGAACGTCTCGGCATGATCGGGGTCGGCCGCAGCGACCTTCCCGCGAACGCGCTCGATGTCATCCGGCACGGAAACGAGGAGCGGCAGTTCGGCAAGAACGATCCGGGCGGATACCGGTCGCGGACCGAGGCGGTCGTGCTTGGCGAGGCCTACCGCCTCATCAAGATCGACGCCATGAGACTTCTGGGCGCGGAACTGTCGCTTGAGGTCCGCAAGAAACTCTTTGCGCAGATTCTGGCAACTCACGGCGAGGCGAGAGACAGCGGCAAGAATGTCTTCTACATCAACGTCGATCTGCCAATTCAGGCCGGGCGCAATGTCTACTCCAAGGCCTCTCGGCGCTTGAGCTACGTCGTCCCGGTGCCGGCGCCGGTCACGGCCTGACGCGCAAACCCCAACCTGTATGTGATTTCATTTCCCGCAAGGCGCCGCCGCGCGCGAGGAGGCGTGGGCCGTATCGAAGCGATGCGCTTGTAATTTCGAGGCGCCGCACCATCTATACGAAAGCGCCCGTTCCGCGCGTCGACTTCGATGTCTGACCTGATCGGGAACGTGGGCACTGCAGGCTGAAAACAGCCGCGCTGCCGCTGCGCTTAATCCCTTCACGGAAATAACAACGAAGGTCTTATGCCTCGTTGAACTGGATGCCGCGCGAAGCGGCGCATTGCATGACAATCAGAACCAACATGAACAATCCGTCATATCGGTCGCCCGGTCCGGCGATGGCCGCGAAGTCCGCACAGCCGGTCAACGTCGCGGCGTGGCGCCGGAGCTTCGAACGCTACTGCACATTGGCCGAGGCCGAGGGGCAGGATCGGGTCGCGCGCGAAAACTATTACCAGCACGCCGAACATTACCTGCGGCTCATGAGCGAAGCCGGCGCGGCCGCCTGACTTCAATTTCCGGAATTTCGGACGGCCGACGGGCTTTCCGGGGCTGGCCGTATGACCTCCGCCCGGGTAACGTCCGCCGTGGCGGAGCCGGCCTTGTGCCGTGATGGCCGGACCTGACTGCGCCGGGCTGGAGATGACGTGTCGCTAATATTGTCGAATGAGGAGGGACATGCTTTGGCCGCGGCCGGGACCATTCGTCTGGACCCGACCGATCCGCTCGCGCCGCCGCCGCCTTCGCCACGCAACCGGTGGAATATGTCGGCCACCGTGGCGCTTGGACTCCTCATCAATGTCCTCGTTCTCGTTGGGCTGTTCCTGCGCCTGCCCGACAGGCCGAAGCCACGGCCCGCCGAGCCGGAGGCCATTTCCGTCGATCTCGTCAGGCAGCAGCCGCCGCAGCCAAAACCCCAGCCTCAACCCGAGCAGAAGAAGGCGGAGGAGCAAAAGCCGCAGGAGCAGAAAAAGCAGGAGAAGCAGAACTATCTCGAATCGGGCGGCAGTCCCGAGTTGAAGATGGGCCGCGCCCCGAAGCAGGAGCGGGCGCCCGACAAGGCGCCGAAGCCCGAAGCTCGGGAGAAGTCGAAGGAGCCGCCCAAGATCGCGCTCCCGGACTGGGCCTTGCCGCCGGACGGCGACGTGCCGAAGCCCGACAAGGGCAAGACCAGCTCGCAGGACAGCGGAGCGCCATCGAAACTCATCAACAGCGTTCTTCTGGGTGAGGGCGGGGGAGACCCCTATCTGAATGCGCTGCGGGCGCGCATCGGTCGAAATGTCGTCTATCCGAGCACCGGCGGCGGACGGCGCGGGACGGCGGTCTGGCAGATAGCGATCAGCCATGCCGGGAACGTGAAGGGCATGAAGCTCATGCGTTCGTCCGGCCATGCCGATCTCGACTACGCGGCGCTCAAGGCCATCGAGCGCTCGGTGCCGTTCGACCCGCTTCCGAACAATTATGCGAACCTGGTCTATATCGTTGCGCCGATATCGGTGCCCTTCGAGCCGTGAGGCTTTGACTGGCGCAATGGGCTCGGCTATGTTCCGGGCCATCATGAACATGCCGCTGATGCAGAAAAAACAGAAAGCCACCACGACCGTCCTCGGGCGGGCGAGGGCGCGCATCTGAACGAAGCATCAGAGCGATCCTTGAAGCCCCGCCGGTCAGGACGGGGCTTTGTTGTTTCAGGGCCCCGTTCTCCGGCATCACGGAGATAAAAATGGGTTCCAATCCTTCTTCCCCTCTCGTCGCCATCGTCGGCGCGACCGGCGCTGTCGGCGTCGAGATGATCCGCTGCCTCGAAGAGCGCAACTTCCCGCTTTCGGGCCTGCGCCTTCTCGCCTCGCCCCGTTCCGCCGGCCGCAAGCTCAAGTTCCGCGATCAGGAGATCGAGGTTGAGCCGCTGACCGAGCGGAGCTTCAAGGGCGTGGGCATCGCGCTCTTTTCGGCGAGCGGAACCGTCTCGCGCCAGTTTGCGCCGATTGCGGTGAGCGAAGGCGCCATCGTGGTCGACAATTCCTCCGCCTTCCGCATGGATGCCAACACGCCGCTCGTCGTGCCGGAGATCAATGCGGGCGAGATCGCGCGGCACAGGGGCATCATCGCCAATCCGAATTGCGCGGCGATCATCTCCATCACGCCGCTCTGGCCGGTGCACCAGCGCAATCCGATCAAGCGCCTCATCGTCGCGACCTATCAGGCGGCGTCGGGCGCGGGTGCTGCGGCGATGGAGGAGCTGCGCGCTTCCACAGAGGCCTATCTGCAGGGCCGCGAATACAAGAACACCGTGCTGCCGCATCCCTACGCATTCAATCTCTTCAGCCACAACACGAAGATCGACCCCGTGACCGGCTATAATGACGAAGAGATGAAGGTGATCGAAGAGACGAAGAAGATTTTCGGCGATCCGGATATTCGCGTTTCGGCGACCTGCGTGCGTGTGCCGGTTCTGCGCGCGCATTCCGTGGCAGTCACGTTCGAATGCGAGCGGCCGATTGCGGCGTCGGAAGTGCGCGAGCTGATGAAGACTGCGCCGGGCGTGAAGCTCGTCGACGACTGGGCGAACAACTATTTTCCCATGCCGAAGGACGCCTCCGGGCAGGACGACATCCTCGTCGGCCGTATCCGCCAGGATCTGAGCGATCCGAGCGGAAGGTCGGTGACGCTGTTCTCGGCGGGCGATCAGCTTCTCAAGGGCGCGGCGCTCAATGCCGTGCAGATCGCGGAGAGGCTCGTGAAGGTCTCAGTGCCGGCATAATTGCCGAACAATGGCCCCGGTGTGTTCGGGATATGCCGGGGCCGTTGTGCTGCGCATTTCATGAGTTGAGGTCCGGTAGTCTTTGCAAAGACCATCCGAAGGGAGGAAGCTGAGCGGGCTTGTTCACGTCGTTATCGACACATCCACAAAATGGAAGGGATGGAAACATGCTCAAACATTACACAATTGTTATGTTGGCGGGTCTGGGGATCGCCGGGCTCGCTGCGTTAGGTCAGACTCCCGCGTCCGCCGCAGCGGCTGACGTCAGTCAGGAGATCGCGACGGCGGCCAAACATGCCCAGTTGGCCGGCAATTCCGAGAATGTCGACGCTGTGCATGTTCACCTGCAGCACACACTCAACTGTATCGAAGGGCCCAAGGGTGCCAACTTCGATCCGAAGCAGATGAATCCATGCAAGGGCATGGGCGATGGCGCCATACCCGATTCCACGGACATGAAAGTCAAGACGGAGCTGGAGGCTGCGGCGAAGGAAGCTCTGGCGGGCGTTGCCGAAGCCGATCTCGCCAAGGCGCAGAAGCATGCGCGCGATACCGAGGTCATGCTGAACCGTATTGGAAAATAGAAAGATCGTGTCCGAGTTGAAATGCGAAGGGCTGACCTCATCTTCGAGGCCAGCCCTTTTCGTTTGAGTTGCAGCGGAGGCATCCCTCTGGACGCCGCATCGCCCGGGCGCCTTACTGCGATACAACCGTCGGCGTGTAGGTCCAGGTCCATGCCTCGGTCGTTATCGAGAAGGACTTTCCGTCGGGAGCAATGACGACCTTGTCCTGAGTGCCCATCGGAATTGCGAGAACCATGGGGTTGAGCACAGGGGCATAGACCGTGATCGCCTCCTTGTTCGCCTGCACCGTCTTCTTCTGCCAGCTTCCGCGGCAATAGGCTGTGACCTCTATCGTCGGATAGGTGGTCGTTCCTTTCAGATCCAGGCGGCCCCTGGCCGTCTGCTCGCCGCCGGTGGCGTCGATATATTCGAACTCGCCTGCGGGCTTGGGCGGCGGGCAGGAAGTTTCGACGTTGCGCAGATCTTTGAGAGTGGACTTCGCATTGCCGATCTTCACGGCGCCGACGAGATGTTCCTTGTTGATGTCCCAGTCGAAGTCGATGGTGACGTGATCGGTGACCGTGGCCTGTCCGCTGCTGTCGTGATAGGCGATGACGGTCTGCGCCTGATAGACGCCTTCGCCATGATAATGCACGACCTTGGCCTGGCTCCAGCGGGTCAGTGCGTCCATGTCGACGCTCTCCGCCCGAGCTGGCGCAGCCGCCAGCGTCAGCAACGCAAGTGAAACGCCCGTGAACCGGTAGCTCATCCTTCCGCCCTCCAATCGTTATGGCAAAAGCCTAGCGGATGGAATGTGGTGAAGTAAATCAGAGTTGACGTCGCGTCAGTCGCGGCGTGCCGCCTCCCGCTGGACAACGGGAGGCGAGGCCTTATTCTCCCGCGCAAACTGATGGCCGGCCGAAGAGCAGGCTCGTTCTGCAGGGAGTGAATGATGGCGAACGTCCAACCGGAAGACCGCACACCGATCCTCGTTGGCTGCGGCCAGCTCGTCCAGAAGGAGAAGGACGTCGAGAAGGCGAAGTCGCCGATGCATCTGATGGCGGATGCGGCGCGTCTGGCGGCGGCCGATACCGGCCTCGGCGACAAGCTCTGGCCCATCGTCGACAACATCACCGTCGTTCGCTTCATCACCGACAGCCCGGATTCGGGCAAGCTGCCCTTCGGCCGATATCCGAATGCGCCCAAGACGCTCGGCAATCTCGTCGGCGCCAATGCCTCGAAGAACTGCTACGGCCCGACCGGCGGCAACACGCCGCAATATCTCGTCAACCATACGGCAGAACTGATCGCCGAGGGCCAGACGGACATCGCGCTGGTCGCGGGCTCCGAATGTTTCGGCACGATGATGCGCGCTCTGGGGCAGGGCAAGATGCTCCCCTGGCATGACGAGCCGGGCGGCGAGCGCATCGACATCGGCGTCGAGAAGCTTGGCGTCACCGAGGTCGAGAAGCGACACAAGCTGCAATTCCCCGTCAACATCTATCCGATGTTCGAAAACGCGATCCGCGGGCAGAAGGGCCGTTCAGTGCGTGAGCACCAGCTCGCCGTCGGCAAGCTCATGGCGCCCTTCACGCAGGTCGCCGCGAAGCACCCGCAGGCCTGGTTCCCGGTCGAGCGTACGGCGGAAGAAATCGCCACGCCCACCGACGACAACCGCTATGTCGGCTTTCCGTACACGAAGTACATGAACGCCATCATGCAGGTCGATCAGGCGGCTGCCGTTGTCATGATGTCGGTGAAGAAGGCGCGCGAACTCGGCATTCCCGAAGCGAAGTGGGTTTATCTGCATGGTTGCGGCGACGCGAACGACCTCTGGTATCCGACTGAGCGCGTGAATTTTCACTCCTCGCCCGCCATCCGCCTCATCGGCCGCAAGGCGCTCGATATGGCAGGCTGGAAGATCGGCGATATCGACTTCATCGACCTTTATTCCTGCTTCCCCTCGGCGGTACAGATCGGCCGTAACGAACTGGGCATCGCGGAAGACGATCCGCGTCCGCTCACCGTCACGGGCGGCCTTCCTTACTTCGGCGGCGCGGGCAACAACTACGTCATGCATTCGATCGCCACGATCATGGACAAGCTGCGCGCGAAGCCGGGCAGCAAGGGTCTTTGCACCTCGAATGGCTGGTATGTGACGAAGCATGGCATCGGTCTTTATTCGACCGATCCGGTGGCGGGCTCGTGGAATCGCGAGAAGCCTTCCTCCTATCAGGGCGAGATCGACAACGAGGCCCATCCGCGCGTCGAGGAAAAGCCGAACGGCGCGGCGAAGATAGAGACCTATACGGTGGTCAACGGCCGCAACGGTCCGGACTTTGCCATCGTTTTCGGCCGTCTCGACGCCGATGGCGCGCGCTTCGTCGCCCATACGCCGAATGATCCGGTGACGCTCAACGACATGATGGAACGCGAGCAGCTTGGCCGTTCGGGCAAGGTGCAATCGGCGGCCGATGGCAGTGTCAATATCTTCACGCCGGAATGAGCCGCAGCTTCTTTCTGCTGGCATAAAGCGAAAGGCCCGGATCGAATCCGGGCCTTTTTGTTGGACGGGCATGTTTTCTCTGGGTTCACCAGAACCAGGTATCGACGTTCTGGATCGGGCGCCCTTCGCCGGCGGCGATGAAACCCTTGATCGAGCGCACGAGAAACCAGATCGCGGTGGCGAGCAGAATGAACAAGCCGATGACGAAGAACAGCGAGAGCGCGCCCAGAACCGAGTAGAGCAGGCCGATCCAGAATGTGCGGATCTGCCATGTGTAATGGGATGCGGCGACGGCGCTCGCGGTGCCGCGCTTGAGATAGGCGTATATCAGGCCGCCAATGGCGGTGATGGCGAGAACGAAGCTCACAAAATAAAGAATATAGACAAGCTTTACGCCATCGAGGTCGCCGGCAGCAGGCTGAGGCGCGGGCTGGATCGAAGTATCGGTCATGCTGAAAATCCCATCGCGTGAATCATAATGGAAAACGCTAGCGGTTCAGGCGCGGTCTGACTATCCGTCTTGCAAATAACGTCCACCTCGCCGACAAGAACTCATCCGGAAAATCGAATGTGAGAGAAATGTCATGCCCCTGATCTACATGATCCGCCACGGCGAGGCGGCCTCTGGCTGGGATGCCGATATGGACCCCGGCCTGAGTGAAAAGGGTCGCGCCCAGTCCGAAGCCGTGGCGCGGGAAATCGAGGCGCGGGTCGGCAAGAAGTTGCCCCTGATCTCCTCGCCGCTGCGCCGCTGCCGCGAAACGGGCGAACCCCTTGCCAGGACCTGGGCGCAGGCGCCGCGGATAGATGAGCGCGTGGGCGAAATCCCGTCGCCGGTTCACGACCTCAAGACACGGGGCGAATGGCTGCGCGGCTTCATGGCGGGTTCGTGGTCCGACGCCGCTCCGCAGGGGGGCATCGACTTTCGGGCGTGGCGGCGGGGAGTGGCCGAGGCGCTGGCGGGTCTCACGGAGGATACAGTCATCTTCAGCCATTTCGTGGCCATCAATGCGGCGGCGGGCGCGGCGCTATCGGACGATCGGGTCATTCTGTTCAGGCCGGACAATTGTTCGGTCACCGTCTTCGAAGCGCGGGACGGCGGACTTTCTCTGGTCGAAATGGGCCGCGAGGGCGACACGAAGGTGAACTGATTGGCATTCCGCCAGGCGGAATTCTGACACTCTCCCTGTTGCGCTCGCTCCAGCCTGCTTTAATGTAAATCATTAGAGCAGGGCGCCTCAGGGAGAGAGACATGACTTACAAGCATCCGTCGGGTGAAGAATTTCACGGCGTGATCGGCCGTACCGTCTATGAGTCGACGCCCTGGTGGCCGGAACAGAAACTGAAGCCCGGCTCGCCCAATGTGGTCATGGTCGTCCTCGACGACACCGGCTTTTCGCATTTCGGCTGTTATGGCTCCTCGATCGCCACACCGAATATCGACGCGCTGGCGGAGAAGGGCGCCCGCTTCACGGGGTTCCACACCACCGCGCTCTGCTCGCCGACACGGGCCTGCCTGCTCACGGGCCGCAATCACCATGCGGTGGGAATGCGCGGCATTTCCAACTTCGACACCGGCTTTCCGAACATGCGCGGTTCGATCCCGAAAAGCGCCGCGACGCTTGCCGAGATCCTGCGCGATCAGGGCTACGCGACCTTCGCCGCCGGAAAGTGGCACCTCGCGCCCATGTCGGAATGCTCCGCAGCCGGACCGTTCACAAACTGGCCGCTGCAGAAAGGCTTCGACCGCTATTACGGCTTTCTTCAGGGCGAGACCGACCAGTTCCACCCCGAACTCACGCATGACAACCACTTTGTCGATGTGCCGAAAGGCGTGGAGGAGGGCTACCACTTCTCGGAAGATGTGGTGGACCGCGCATCGGGCATGGTGCGCGACCTGACCTCGCTGGTTCCTGAAAAGCCCTTCTTCCTTTATCTCGCCTTCGGCGCCATGCATGCGCCACATCAGGCGCCGCAATCCTATCTCGACAAGTATCGCGGAAAGTTCGACGCAGGCTGGGACGCGGTTCGCGCCGAATGGTTCGAGTGGCAGAAGGCACTCGGCGTCATCCCGCCCCAGACGAAGCTCGCGCCGCGCAATCCGGGCGTGAAGCCCTGGGAGGAACTGACGGCGAATGAAAAGGCTTTTGCCTGCCGCCTTCAGGAAGCCTTTGCGGCCATGCTCGAACACACCGACGCGCAGATCGGGCGGCTCATCGATTTTCTCAAGGGCATAGGCCAGTGGGAGAACACGGTCTTCATGGTGCTCTCCGACAATGGCGCGAGCCAGGAAGGCGGACAGACCGGCGTTCTCGACGAAATGAAATGGTTCAATCTCATGCAGGAGGATGTCAATGCCGCCGTCGAGCGCCTTGACGACATCGGCGGGCCGAACAGCCATTGCAACATTCCTTGGGGCTGGGCGCAGGTCGGCAACACGCCGCTCAAATGGTACAAGCAGAATACGCATGGCGGCGGCGTGCGCGATCCGCTGGTCATGCATTTCCCGAAGGGGCTGGAAGCGCCGGGCGCGATCCGCGCGCAGTTCTGCCACGCCATCGACATTGCGCCGACTGTGCTCGACATCATCGGCATTCCGGTGCCCGACGTGGTTGCTGGCGTGCCGCAGATGCCTGTGCATGGCGTCAGCCTCAAGCCCGCGCTTGCCGATCCGAAAGCGGAAATCCCGCGCGGTGCCCAGATGTTCGAGATGCTCGGCCATCGCGGCATCTGGAAGGATGGCTGGAAGGCCGTCACGCATCACGAGAACGGCAAGCCGTTCGACGAGGACAAGTGGGAGCTTTACAAGCTCAGCGAGGATTTCTCGGAATATGACGACCTTGCGGAGCGGGAGCCCGAACGCCTGAAGGAGATGATCGATCTTTGGTGGGCGGAGGCGGAGCGCCACGGCGCGTTGCCGCTCGACGATCGCGGCGCCTTCGCGCTCTTCGCCGCGTCGCGCCGACCGGGCATGCCGACCTCGCGAGGGCATTTCGTCTACTACCCGCCCGTTTCGCACATCGTAAGCGATGCCTGCCCGCCGGTGGCGCGCGGCTGGAAGATGGCGGCCAATATCGACCATCCGGCGAGCGGCGGCGACGGCGCGCTCGTTTCGCGCGGCAGCATCAACAGCGGCTTCGTTCTCTACATCAAGAACGGTCGGCCGCATTTCGACTACAACGCTTTCCATGAGCATACGCTGCTCGTCGGCAGGGAGGCGCTTCGCCCAGGCCCACGCAAGATCGAGTTGCATGTCGCGCGGCGGCAGGATGGCGGAGGCGACGTGTCGCTGCTTGTCGATGGCGCGGAAGTGGCGCATGGCAGCATCCCGAGGCTCCTCTTCCTCATCTCGAGCCTCGGCATGGATATCGGCCGCAGCGTCGCGCCCGTGAACGACGACTATGCCGAGCCCTTCGAATATGGCGGAAGGATTCACACCGTCACCTTCGACATCCCGCCGCTTGAACTCCGCGGCGAGGCCAAGGCGATCGTGAGAGCGGCGGAGGCGCAGCAATGAGGCGGCGTGGCCCTCTGCTTGATTTGCCTCATTGGCGACTCGCGCGTGGCGGCTATAGTGGCCCGCATGTTCGACACTCGTTTTGCACTTCTCTCCGTCGAGGAAATGACGCGCTCCGATCGGTTGACGATCGAGCGCGGCAAGCCCGGCATTGAACTTATGGAAAATACCGGGCGGCTGGTTGCCGACGCCGTGGCGGCGCGGTTTCCGTGCGGGCCGGTGTCGGTGCTCTGCGGGCCCGGGAACAATGGCGGCGACGCTTTCATCGCCGCTCGGCTGCTGCGTGATGCGGGCTGGACCGTCACGCTCTTTCTGCTGGGCGAGCGCGAGCGATTGACGGGCGATGCCGCCGAAGCGGCGCATCGTTGGGCGGGGCCGGTCCATCCACTGACCGCAGATGCGGCGGAGGGCGCGAGCCTCATTCTGGACGGGATTTTCGGCGCCGGGCTTTCGCGCGAAGTCACCGGCGTCGTCGCCGACCTGATCGGCCGCGTCAACGAAGCGAAGCTGCCGGTCGCGGCCATCGACGTGCCGACGGGTCTCGACGGCGAGACGGGCGAGGTGCGCGGAGCCGCTTTCGAAGCAAAGCTCACGGTCACCTTCTTCCGCAAGAAGCCCGGCCATGTGGTCTTTCCGGGACGCCGGCTTTGCGGCGAGCTTGTCGTGGGCGATATCGGAACGGCGGAAGGCGTGCTCGACGAGATCAAGCCGACGACATTCGAGAACGCGCCGGAGATATGGCGCGAGGCATTCCCGCGGCCCCAGGTCGAAGGGCACAAATATTCGCGCGGCCATGTGGTCGTCGTCTCCGGCGGGCCATCCACGACCGGCGCTGCGCGGCTCGCCGCTCGCGGTGCGCTACGGGCGGGGGCGGGCCTCGTCACCGTCGCTTCGCCGCCCAATGCGGTCGCCATCAATGCGGCGCAGCTGACATCCATCATGCTGAAGCCCGTCGCCGGGGCGGACTCTCTCGCCCGGCTTCTCGAGGACAAGCGCCTGAACGCCTGCCTCATCGGCCCGGGCTGCGGGATCGGCCCCTCGACCCGCGAAAATGTGCTGGCCGCGCTGCTCTCGGGCGCGTCGATGGTGCTCGACGCCGACGCGCTGACCTCCTTCATGGAAATCCCCCGCGACCTCTTCGTCGCCATCAAGGGCTATTTCGCCGGGCCGACCGTGCTGACCCCGCATGAGGGCGAGTTCCGGCGGCTGTTTCCGAACAATCTCGCCGGGGGCAAGCTCGCCCGGTCGCGGGCCGCGGCGGCGGAATCGGGCGCCGTGGTGGTCTTCAAAGGGCCCGATACCGTGATTGCGGCGCCGGATGGCCGGGCCGTGGTCAATACCAATGCCGGGCCCGAGCTGGCCACGGCGGGGAGCGGAGACGTTCTCGGCGGGATCATTCTCGGCCTCATGGCGCAGGGGGTGCCTGCTTTCGAGGCGGCTTCCATGGGCGTCTGGCTCCATGGAGAGGCCGGGCAGTACTATGGCATCGGCCTCATTTCCGAGGACTTGCCCGAGATGCTGCCGGCGGTTTACCGCGACCTCCTGCCGAAGCTTGGCTGAGGGCCCCGTCGGGCCTTGACTTCTCCTGAAAGAAGCCGCTCTTTCGCTGGTATTCCGGGGGGACGCTTGCTATAGAAGGCCCCGATTTGGACGTGGGCCTGCCTTCCGCGGCGTGCCTGCGCGGCCTTGCGGGCGTGGCGGAATTGGTAGACGCACCAGATTTAGGTTCTGTTGAATCTTAAGTCGGATCAACCGCTTAGGTCTGGTGCGGGTCTGTCCGGTGGGGCAGGCGGCACAGCTTGAAATCCTAAAACATGAAATACCTCAGGGGGTTAGAGCAATTCTGACCCCCTTCTTATTGTTGGGTCTCTCGCAATCGAAAAGCCCCTTACGGGTGTCGATCGGCCCAAGGGCGGAACTTTCCAACTTATCTAGGATCACGTTAAGACCGTCTCTGAGACAGCAGGGCTGTGTCGAGCAATTCTGAATTGATGTAGCCGATATCGCTTCTACATCTCGTTGACGCCGGTTCCTGAAACAGACACGCGCATTGCCTCTCAGGGCTCTAATTCAGGAAGTGGGCCCCGATGAGGATATCTGCCAAGGCGGGAGCCAGTGATCCTCCATTTCGCGAATTGCGATACGAAGCGACCAACTGCTTACGTTGAGCGATGGCCGAGGCGTCCCCCAATTGGCCTCGATCACTGGTCACAGAGATTGGCGAATGCTCATCCACTACGCTCGTCACAAGGCTGAGGACGTGGCACAAAAGCTCTCGAAACGTTCGACCCTAGGCAGCCAATGAGGCGTTGGACTCGACAACCACAAATGCTTCATTGCGTAGCCAACGTTCGAGCAGCCGCCTCATCCGCTCTGACGGAACATAAATCGTAATCGGCAGTCCATCCCGAATCCTAGACCGCCATATCCACTGAAGCATTTCGGAGAGTGCATAGAGGTCCTCGTTCGGCTGAACACCTCTTTCCTGAAAGTACCGCTTAAGCATCGGATGCATGAAGATGTTGACCGCATAAGCCAGAGCGGACTTGTGACGATATTTATTCATCGCTCTGGCGTTGCACGGAACAAATCCTTTCGTATACCCATCCCCCTTTAGATGCCTTTTCTGATCCTTAAAGCTCGTCCACATACGCTCAGAGACAGGTACTTTCGTCCCGTACTTGAAATACCGGTAGAGTGACCGCTTGAGTTGTTCCAGCTTGCTTTGACCGGTGCGCCGGAGCGAGGAGGCCTCTCTATCCAGCCAAGTAGCAGACAAGGGATTCGCTCGTCCACACGCGGCTCCGATGGAGTTCAGACCAGGGTCTTGAACAATCGTGATCAATTCCCGCAGCTTTGCCTTTTGCTGTCCAGTATCAACGTCGTCAGGTTCTACTAGCGCCCCGCCACGACCGATTGACATGAGCTTATAGTCCACGCCGTGAGCCTTAAGGTAACTCGCCATAGGGGAGCCCTCGAAGAGGTAGGTGCAAATGTAGACCTCCTTGAAGAGCGACAGTAACTCAGCAGGCAGCTCCCAGAAAAAGACGCCCTCATCGAGTTGGACGATGTTCCCTGAATCGCAGAGGTTTCGGATCGTCTCGAAACGACCTTTGTAATCTGGCCAATCCTTGTGGTTCCACCTGACCCGCTTCCTTCCATCGATGTAGACATGTCCCCCCTCAAACAGGGTCTTCCAATCTGCTGGGCTCACATCCTCGAAAGGCATGACGCATTCAAGGCACTCGTCCACTACCAGCGTGTAGTTACCCTCTTTCAGGGCATCGAAGGTCTCGTCATTGATCAATTTAAAGAGAGCATGGGTGGAAGCTATGTTTCGACGATCTCTAATGAGGTCATTCAGGTGTCGGAGCTTTTTTCCTCCTATAGGCTGCGGCTCAGCAAACTCCAGATGAGGACAAGCCTCCTTGATGCGCTGAGCCTCGTCCAAATAGACGCCGATATAGATAAAGGGCTCGGGGCTGAACGAAGGGTCGTCAAATGTGGCTGAAGCTTGCGTGAGATAACTCGCGTTCATGTAACTCGTGATGAAGGTGGTCTTACCACTGCCCATTAGGGCGTCTAGGACGATCACATTCGTCTTCATACGTATCTATTTATCCTTATGGTTGGGTTGGAGCAGACACGAACATGCGGGATCACGGGCCGAAGAAGACCCTTGTGAAGACCGGTTTCGGTGTCTGTTTGAGATTAGGCCTAAAGGGGCCCAAGGCAGCCTAGGCTTGGCTTTGCCCGACTAGACCACCTCTTATTTTCGTCGTTGATATCCGGCGGCAGAGGTCGCCCTTAGCCGAGCCGCTGAGCCACAGCCGATAAGATCAGAATTTAGCTATCCTCTCTTAAGGAACGGCGGCTCAACTCATTGATGATAATGATATTTTTTGACCGACTTACGATTTTCATAAAGTCGGTTTCGCGGCCTTCAGCCAACGCAAAGAACTTCTGTTGAACGGCTAGCTTTCAGCGTGTCTGTTGCGGGCAATCGGGTCAGCTAGGTTCAATTATTTCCACAACTTGATATTGTGGATAGTGAAACATGGTACGAATTGCGAACTGTAGCCGTTCTAACTTTGCCATAGCTCAACGGCCATTCTCCTCGGCTCTGATTAACAATCCGAGATTTACGTTCTTGTGTAGGTCTACCAGATGGCCCCAAAAATAAACCTAAGCCACTGCTTTACATAGATCATTCGCTCTCCGACACGGCTCTCAAGGCCATCCAGGCCCGGAAATCAGTTTAGACCACATTCAAAGGCGCTGATTTTGGCCACTCAAAGACACGCAGGTCACTCCGCGACGCCCACCCAAAGTCGGTATTGACCCGCGTCATCGGTTGTAACATTATAGTCAACGCTCATTGATTGGAATGTTACATAATGGCAAACGGCTCCTTCGTCGCTTACTACCGGGTCTCCACCACAAAGCAGGGCCAATCCGGCCTTGGCCTTGAGGCTCAAAAAGAAGCCGTAGCCAGGTATCTCAATGGCGGGCGATGGAAGCTCATAGCTGAGTTTGTGGAAGTGGAGAGCGGACGACGCAGAGACAGGCCAGAGCTTCAGCGAGCCTTAGCCGCTGCTCGTCTCCACAGGGTGCCCTTGGTTGTCGCCAAGGTGGACCGCCTGACCCGCTCCTCAGCCTTCTTGTCATTGCTCCTAGAGAGTGGCGTAGAGGTCCGCTTCTGTGATCTTCCTCAGATTGAGGGGGCCTATGGCAAGTTCATCCTTTCACAGATGGCCGCTGTAGCTGAGTTGGAAGCTGACCTTATCTCCGCTCGCACCAAGGCTGCTCTGGCCGCTGCCAAGGCGCGGGGAAAGAGGCTAGGCGGTAATCGGGGAGTAGAGCTTACAGACGCCATTAGGCAGGCTGGTAGGCAGGCTCAGGCCGACAAGGCCAAGTCTCGCGCTCAGGACCTCGCGCCGCTGATTGCTGAGCTACGAGACGCAGGCGTCACCTCACTTCGTGGCATTGCCCGAGAGTTGACCGAGCGGGGCATCTCGACGGCTAGAGGCAATGGCTGCAACTGGACGCCTGTGCAGGTGTCACGTGTACTGACGAGTCTTGGGGGGCTAACTCAATGGCCCGTCGGGTCCCCTTCAGTAGATGAGCCTCCTACGCTCCGGAAAGGGCGGTAGGCGGGGTATCCCTGCTAAGGGCGCTTCAAAAAAGAAATCCTAAAGTTGATTTTGGCGTTGTTGTTTATGTTCGACCTTGATGGGAAGATTGACTTGGTTGAAATCAGATTCCCTTGGGCTTCCTTTCTGAAGCGAATGATGGTCTATCAGTTGCCCAGAATCTCATGGCTTGCGTTGCGAATGCCATCGTTTACTTCGCGGGCAGAATTGTCGGGTTGATCACTATTGGCATCCTTTGAGATGCCAGCTACCGCAAAAACGTAAGCTCCGCCGCTCGGTCGCCGCATAACGGTGTAATTAATTGGAGTGGGAGTTCCACCAGCATTGCAAACCGTAAAAAGCTGTATCGCGGTTCCCTTGGAATTGTCTGAGGGAGTGACACCCGAAGCAAACTTTCCTTGGCAAGATCTGGCATCGCTCGCCAGTATGGATGCTTGCAGGTCTTGCACAGAGAACTTGGGGTCGCTGTAGACCTTAATGGTTCCAAGTAATCCTGGCGCAACCCATACCGCGTCCACGCCCTTCAACTCGGGTGGAACATTCGTTTCGCTTACCAATTGAAAGCCAGCAACGCCAGCTTGAGATAGTACGTTTGCTGCCAATGTAGCTGCCTCTGCGCGATAAGCATCGGAGGAAGCGGTGGCTGCGTTCGTGTCAGGAACAGCCGGCGCAAACGGATTTGTGTTAGGAGCCGGGATTGATGCTTGGGTCACATGTCGTTGGGTGCATTGTAGGATTTCTGCTAATGCTGCTCTGGTCCCTTTAAGCTGGAAATATAGGGTCTGACCGCTGGTCAATAGCGTTAGCAATCGCCCGCTCTGAAACTGGCGAAACAAGGCGCTGGTTGGCTGAAGTTCAATAGTCACTTGGTTAGGGTTTATTGCGATAGCCTTCGCTGTTCCCGATGGACCTCTATCGACCTGATAGCCGATATCATACTGAGCTCCGGCATTTAGTAGCCACGTTGAAGAGTTGAGGCCCATACGCCAGCCAAATTGCCGGTCGACCGCAAACAATAAGGTCACGCCGTTCTCGTAATTGGCAGACATCGCACAGTGACTGAATTGTCCGGTCTTATCGTCGGTATACGCACCCATATACCAACCCGCGTCCTGCCAACTCTCAATTGAGTTTGCGCGGGCTTCTGATGTCGTGAACAAAACTAGCGCCGCGATAATCAGGTATTTGGTGATCGACATAGTCCCCCCAAAAATATGAGGCACTTTCCTGCCTTGCTTTAGACGAAGGGCGTTCTTGGGGCGATGGAGGCTCAGCTTTGATGCTTCAGAAGCACATAAACCCCAGGGTCGAACTTCGAAGAATAAGCGCACAGTAAGCGACTACGATTGTGTATTTGCTGGTAATCGCACCAATGGTGGCGTTGCCACAGAAGTCGCGTCCATTAGATATTCGATGATCGTCTCGCAACAATTCAAGCAAATTAAGTCACTGAGCAGACATTTTGGCAAGGTGTGCAACTTTCCAACTGAGCCACACAAAGTGTGGAGAGTTTTTTGAACGTGCGGGGGCATTCGGAAATGGCGAGCCGTTTGGACTTTCGGAGGTTCAGGGTGATCAGCCTTTGGTGTTTTTGTTGCCCCATTGCCTATCCTGAAGGGCGGATCGTGCAATCCCGTTTCTAGTCGACCAAGAGAGTTCGGTGAAAGCGCTCTTGCACCGTGGTCGAGCTAATCCGCTTGGCAGGGGGCTAACACCACTTCTTTACAACACCATAGGGAACTGGTGACAAATAAGTAATATTGACAAAGTGGGAATAATGTCTATCTTGGTTCTACTGCCTGGATTAAACAAGGAGACCTATCATGGCTGAGTACCCTAATGACGACGATATGAAGTCCATACGAACCGCCTTCAAGCTGCTCACGGCGTTCAGGGAAATCTCCCCGACAATGCCGATCAGCCTCGCTACCACTTTCCTTACGGTGGCGATGAACGAGCATTCCAGTCTGACGGACCTTAACAGGCATTTGGACCTAAAGACCTCGACCCTTTCCCGTCATCTCCTCGACCTCGGAGTTCGTAACCGAAAGATGACCGAGGGGTTGGGCCTCATCGACTGCCGACAGGACCCGATGGAGCTTCGCAAGAACCAGTACACGCTTACCCCAAAGGGCCGGACCCTCCTCAGGAAGGTCCTAAAGCTGATCGAGAAGGACTGACCCAATGGCTATCTACCCGGACAAGAAGGACGGCAAGCTAACCGGAAGGTGGCGTGTCGAAGTCCAGAAGGACGGGCAGAGGGCTCGCGGACGCTTCAACACCCTAGCCGAAGCCAAGCAGGCCGAAGCCACTTGGGCCGCCCAATTCCCTGCCGAAAAGGCGAAGGTAAGGGATGACCAGAAGTCGGCCCCTAGGACCCTCTCAGCACTCGTTGAGAAGGCCAAGGGACGCCTTTGGGTGGGCAAGGCGTCAGAAGTCCAGTGCATTGCCCGTTGTGAGAAAGTGGTCTCGATCATAGGAAAGTCTACCTCGGTGGATGCCGTCTCGACCGAAACCATTGACGACCTTATTGATGCCCTTCGCATGGAGGGATTGGCTGACGGGACCATCAACCGTTACCTCAGCCACTTCCATAAGCTCCTTGCGTGGGGCAGAGAGCGCAACTACCGGACCACCTCCCTGCCTACCTTCCAGTGGCGGGACGAGGACGAAGGACGCATCCGGTGGATAACCCCTGATGAGGAAGCCACCCTGTACAGGCTCCTCCCGGCTGACATCTCTACGCTCGTAGGGGTGGCTATCCGAACGGGGTGCAGGCGAGGGGAGCTTCTTAATGTCGCCCTTGAGCAAGTCGAGGACGACTGGCTTCGCCTGTGGAGGACCAAGACCAAGAGCCCTAGGTCGGTCCCCTTGCAACCTGAGACGGCGGAAGCCCTCAGGTGGCTACTTAAGGTCGGCCTGCCGACACCCCATGAAATCCGTTACGCATGGGACAAGGCCAAGGAGACGATGGGCCTAAAGGAAGACAAGGAGTTCGTCTTCCATGCCTGCCGTCATACCTGTGCTACCCCCATGGTCCAAGCCAACGTCAACCTGAGGATCATCCAAAGGTGGATGGGGCATAAGCGGATCGAGACGACCCTACGCTATGCCCACGTCAACGATACGATGCTTTCGGACGCACTTAGAACCGTTCAAAAAGTGTCCCACCAGGATGTAGTACAAGTGAGACATCTTGCACCGTCCCCCACCGTGGGGTATGTGGGCTCCGATCAGGCGAAAAACCCTAGGAGCGGCCTTGCGGGCGTGGCGGAATTGGTAGACGCACCAGATTTAGGTTCTGGCGGGCAACCGTGGGGGTTCGAGTCCCTCCGCCCGCACCAGGCCGAAAAGCCAGCAATTACAATGGCCGGGACGACTAAACGGCCAAGCTGAAAGAACGGATTGCAAGATGCAGGTTACGGTAACGAGCGCGGACGGTCTGAAGCGCGAACTCTCGGTTCAGGTTCCGGCGAGCGATCTCGAGGCGCGTGTGAACGCGAAGCTCGATGAGATGAAAAATTCGGTCCGCCTCAAGGGCTTCCGCCCCGGCAAGGTTCCGGTCGCCCATCTTCGCAAGACCTTCGGCAAGCAGGTCATGAGCGAAGTGATTCAGGAGGCCGTCGGCGAAACCAGCCAGAAGGCGCTCGAAGAGCAGTCGCTGCGTCCGGCCCAGCAGCCTGAGATCAACCTCGAGGGCGAGATCGCTCCGGTGGTCGAAGGCAAGGCCGATCTCGCCTACAAGATGACCTTCGAGATCATCCCGCCCTTCGAGATGACCGACTTCGCGAAGCTCGAAGTCGAGCGTCCGGTCGCCGAAGTGAGCGATGCGGATGTCGATGAGGCTCTGCAGCGCCTAGCCGAGAACCAGAAGAACTTTGCGCCGAAGGCCGAAGGCGCCGCCGCGGACGAGGGCGATCTCCTGACCATCGACTTCCTTGGCCGCATCGACGGCGTCGCCTTCGAGGGCGGCACGGCGGCGGACGCCAAGCTTGAAATCGGTTCGGGCCGTTTCATCCCCGGCTTCGAAGACCAGCTCAAGGGCGCCAAGGCGGGCGACAAGGTTGAGGTGAAGGTCGCCTTCCCGGCCGATTACGGCGCGGAGAACCTCGCCGGCAAGGACGCCGTGTTCGACGTCACGGTGAAGGGCATCGAGGCCCCGGCGGAAGCCAAGGTCGATGACGAGTTCGCCAAGCGTTTCGGCTTCGACGCGCTGGACAAGCTGCGTGAAGCCATGCAGCAGCAGATCAAGGCCGACTTCGCGAACATGTCGCGCATGCATCTGAAGCGGTCGCTTCTCGACGCGCTGGACGCAGCCCACAGCTTCGAGCTGCCGCCCTCCATGGTCGAGCAGGAGTTCAACCAGATCTGGTCGCAGTTCGAGCACGAGCTGCAGCACCAGGGCAAGACGGCCGCCGATCTGGAAGAGCCGGAAGAAAAGGTCCGCGACGAGTATCGCAAGATCGCCGAGCGCCGCGTCCGCCTCGGCCTCGTGCTCGCGGAAGTCGGCGAGCGGAACAAGATCACCGTCACCGAGCAGGAGCTGGGCCAGTCGCTCGCCGAGCGCGCCCGCCAGTTCCCCGGCCAGGAGCGTCAGGTCTACGAGTTCTACCAGCGCAACCCGCAGGCGATCGCCGAGCTGCGCGCGCCGATCTTCGAAGAGAAGGTGATCGATTTCATCACCGAACTGGCGAAGGTGACCGACAAGGTCGTGTCGCGTGACGATCTGTTCGCCGACCCGGATGCCGACGAGCACGAGCATCACCATCATGATCACGATCATGATCACGATCACGACCATGGTCATCATCACCACGACCATGATCACGATCACGACCATGATCACGGCGAGGCGAAGCCGGCCAAGAAGAAGGCCGCAGCCAAGGCCGAGGGCGAAGAGAAGAAGCCCGCCGCCAAGAAGGCAGCGCCCAAGAAGAAAAAGGAAGACTGAGCCGAGGCTCGGTTTTCGGATGAAAGGCCCGGATCACCTCCGGGCCTTTTTCTTTGGCCGGAGGATGCCGCTCCGCGCATGCCGGACGGCTCCGGCGCACCTGGAGATCGATCCTTTCCGGATTGTGACGAAAGGGTGGCGGAGGCCCTGACGCCACAGCGCGAAAAAACTTTAGGCAGCCTGCAAAAAACTATTGCACGGACTCGGCGATGTCCCTATGTGTGCGCCCACATGACGCACACGCACGTGCCGCTGGCCCATAGTTGGTTTATGCAACGACGGAAGCGTCCTTTTTGATCACTCCGGCACTGCCGGGTCTTAAAGGGTGTTGACGATGTTCGCTTCCGAGCCGGGCCGCCGTGCCCGTTCGCGCCTCTCCACGAAATCCGAAATTGCGACCAAGCCGATCGGCGAGGCCTCGCATGCCACGACGAAGCCCGCGCCTCGCCGCAAGGCGAAGCTTGCGCTCGTTCCCCGCGATGCCGAAATGCCGGCAGAGCGCGGCGGCATGCCGCCCAAGATCGCGCGCTTCCTCGAGACTGCCGAGCTTCCCTCGCCCTGCCTCGTGGTCGACGTCGACATCGTCGCGCATAACTGGCTGGAGCTTTCGCGCTCGCTGCCCAAGGCGCGCATCTTCTATGCTGTGAAGGCCAACCCGGCGAACGAGATCGTCTCGCGCCTGGCGCGCCTCGGCTCCTGCTTCGACACGGCCAGCATGGGCGAGATCGATCTCTGCCTGCGCCACCGCGTTTCGCCGGACCGCATCTCATTCGGCAACACCATCAAGAAGGAGCGCGACATCGCGGCCGCCTTCGCGAAGGGCGTGCGCCTCTATGCCTTCGACTCGGAATCGGAACTCGAGAAGATCGCCCGTTCGGCGCCCGGCTCGAAGGTCTATTGCCGTGTACTGATGGAATGCGAAGGCGCCGAATGGCCGCTGTCGCGCAAGTTCGGTTGCGAGCCCGAGATGGCCGCCGACCTGCTGGTGCGCGCCCGCGAACTCGGCCTCGACGCCTATGGCGTGTCGTTCCATGTGGGTTCGCAGCAGACGGACCTGACCCAGTACGACAAGGCGCTGGTGCAGGCCTCCGCGCTTTTCGACGCGCTGGCCGAGCGCGGCATCGAGCTCAAGCTTGTCAACATGGGCGGCGGCTTCCCGTCGCGCTATCGCACCGATGTGCCCTCGATCGAGGCCTATGGCGCCGCGATCCGCGAGGCGCTGACGCGCCGCTTCGGTGATCGCCAGCCGGACGTCATCGTCGAGCCGGGCCGTGGCATCGTGGGCGACGCGGGCGTCATCCAGTCGGAAGTCGTGCTCGTCTCCGAGAAGGGCGGCAGCGACCAGCGACGATGGGTGTATCTCGACGTGGGCAAGTTCCACGGTCTCGCCGAGACGATGGACGAGGCGATCAAGTATCGGCTCCTCACGCCGCATGATGGCGGCGAGACGGCGCCGGTGGTTCTCGCCGGACCGACCTGCGACAGCGCCGACATTCTCTACGAGAAGGCGGACTATCGCCTTCCGACGGCACTGAAGGCGGGTGACAAGGTCTGCATCCTCGCCACGGGCGCTTACACGACGACCTATTCGGCCGTCGCGTTCAACGGCTTCCCGCCGCTCGCCAGCATCTGCATCTGAGCGACGGGCTTCATCACAGCAATCGGACTTGAGGGGCAGGGCGCGCGGAAAGCCGCGCCGCCCGCCCGGATGGAGTCGTCCATGAATATCGTCGTCGAAACTCCCGCCCATGAGGCGGCAGTGGAAAAGATGGTCGCCGATGCCTTTGGCCCGGACCGTTTTGCGAAGACGGTTTACCGGCTGCGCGATGGTGTGGCGCCGATCCCCTCGCTCTCGCTTGTCATGCTGGATGGCGAGGAAGTGGTCGGTACGCTGCGCTTCTGGCCGGTCGCAATCGGCGGTGCGACGCCCGCGCTTCTGCTCGGGCCGCTCGTCGCCGCCGCCGACCGGCAGGGGCAGGGCATCGGCAGCAAGTTGATGGAGGCGGGTCTTGCCCGCGCCGAGGCCGAGGGCCACCGCATCGTCGTTCTGGTCGGCGACGAGCCTTACTACGCCCGCTTCGGCTTCACCCGGGCGCTTGCCCGGCGGCTCAAGCTGCCCGGCTGGGTGGACAGGAAGCGCTTCCTCGCGCGGGAACTGGTCGCAGGAGCCATGCGAGGTGTCGGCGGCATGATCGGTCGCCCTGGCGAAGCGGCGGACCTGATGGCCGCCTGACGTTGCAGCATCCGCCCCGGAGGCCCAAAGGCCCCGGCGTGGCGGATCTGCCGAGCGTGCGCGGGGAATGGGCTGAAATCCTTCCCCGCGCACCTCTTGAACTCCGCAAAAGCAGGAATCGGGCGCGCCGAGGCGGGGGGTTCCGCTTGCCGGCCAGGCCGTTATGGCGGCCCCTAGGCGGCTTGTGGGGGATGAAATGCGGAGAGGCTCGCCTTATATGGGCTCTACGCTATTATGAATGCACCAGCCATTTACCGAATCCCGTTATGCCCTTATGAGCAATATGGCGGTTACTGACCCCGCCGGCGAAGGCAAAGACGTGGCTTCGACCGGTCCGCTGACCTTCAGGAGAGAGAATGAGAGATCCCCTCGATACCTACATGAATCTCGTGCCGATGGTGGTCGAGCAGACCAACAGGGGTGAGCGCGCTTACGACATCTTCTCGCGCCTGCTGAAAGAGCGCATCGTCTTCATCGCCGGCCCGTTCGAGGACGGCATGGCGACGCTCGTGACGGCGCAGCTTCTCTTCCTCGAAGCCGAGAATCCGAAGAAGGAAATCTGGATGTACATCAACTCGCCGGGGGGCATCGTGACCTCCGGCCTGGCGATCTACGATACCATCCAGCATATCCGCCCGCCCGTGGCGACGGTCTGCCTTGGCCAAGCGGCATCGATGGGTTCGCTGATCCTCGCCGCTGGCGCGAAGGACATGCGCTATGCGCTGCCGCATTCGCGCATCATGGTTCACCAGCCTTCCGGCGGTTTCCAGGGGCAGGCGACGGACATCGAAATCCACGCCCGCGAGACCCTCGCGATCCGTGAAAAGCTGAACAACATCTATGTGAAGCACACGGGCCGGAGCCTGAAGGAAGTTCAGGACGCGCTGGAACGCGACAATTTCATGAGCCCGGAGCGGGCGCAGGAATTCGGCATCGTCGATCATGTCGGCGTGCCGCGCAGCGACGAAGCCCCGAAATAACACCGAAGCGAAGCGGGCCGGGCAATGCGGGCTCTTTTGCCGCAACGCCCGGTCGGCCGGTGTCTCCCGCAGGTAGCTGCAAATCGCCGCTAACTGCCTGTTTTGCGGGCAGTTTGGTGCTTTCGCGTCCTGTAAATTGTAATGAAATCTTGATCCCTCGACGAATAACATGTTCGTATGTCGACGAGGTGACGGGTCCTGGATCCGGTTGAGTCTCTCAAACGTAATGAGAGACAAGGGTTTAAGATCCGGCGCCGCCGGCAGGCATGAACGATGCAGGGATCGCGGCGATCCGGTCGACTGCCGGCAGAAGCCTAAGGAGTTCCAATGAGCAAGGTGAGCGGCGGCGACTCCAAGAATACGCTTTACTGTTCCTTCTGCGGCAAGAGCCAGCATGAGGTCCGGAAGCTTATTGCGGGGCCGACCGTTTTTATCTGCGACGAGTGCGTCGAACTGTGCATGGACATCATTCGCGAGGAGAACAAATCCTCGCTGGTGAAGTCGCGCGATGGCGTTCCGACGCCGCAGGAGATCTGCAAGGTTCTCGACGACTATGTGATCGGGCAGTCCCACGCCAAGCGCGTGCTGGCGGTGGCGGTGCACAACCACTACAAGCGCCTGAACCACGCGGCGAAGAACAACGACGTCGAACTGGCGAAGTCCAACATCCTTCTCATCGGCCCGACGGGCTGCGGCAAGACCCTGCTCGCGCAGACGCTCGCCCGCATCCTCGACGTGCCGTTCACCATGGCCGACGCGACCACGCTCACGGAAGCAGGCTATGTCGGTGAGGACGTCGAAAACATCATTCTGAAGCTGCTCCAGTCGGCCGACTACAATGTCGAACGGGCGCAGCGCGGCATCGTCTATATCGACGAGGTCGACAAGATCAGCCGCAAGTCCGACAACCCGTCGATCACGCGCGACGTGTCGGGCGAAGGCGTGCAGCAGGCCCTTCTGAAGATCATGGAAGGCACGGTTGCCTCCGTGCCGCCGCAGGGTGGGCGCAAGCATCCGCAGCAGGAATTCCTGCAGGTCGATACGACGAACATCCTCTTCATCTGCGGCGGCGCTTTCGCCGGGCTGGAGAAGATCATCGCCGGTCGTGGCAAGGGCCAGGGCATCGGGTTCGGCGCCACTGTCCGCACCGTCGAGGATCGCCGCACCGGCGATGTGCTCAAGGAACTCGAACCCGAGGATCTGCTGAAGTTCGGCCTGATCCCGGAATTCGTGGGCCGCATGCCGGTGCTCGCCACGCTCGAGGACCTCGACGAAGCGGCGCTCATGCAGATCCTGATCGAGCCGAAGAACGCGCTCGTGAAGCAGTATGAGCGGCTCTTCGAGATGGAGAACGTGAAGCTCACCTTCTCCGAGGAAGCGCTTCGCTCCATCTCCCGCAAGGCCATCGAGCGCAAGACTGGCGCCCGCGGCCTTCGATCCATCATGGAGGCGATCCTGCTCGACACGATGTTCGAACTGCCGACGCTGGAAGGCGTGGGCGAGGTCGTCATCAGTGCCGAAGTGGTCGAGGGCAAGGCCCGTCCGCTCTACATCTACGCGGAACGCAAGGGTGACGTTGGGACAAGCGCCTGACGCTTCGCTCCGTTGCGTGCGCCACAATTGAACAGTCCCTTTGGAGCCGTTCAAAAAGCGAATTGGGGTGGCCTTGAAAGCGGAAGCTTTCAGGGCCATTTTCCTTTCAACAAGGCCAATTCCGGCCGCGCCATGTGGTGCCGGGGCCAGGCCTTCCAGTGAAACCGGTCAAGGCCTCGCCGCAGTGATAGCAGGCGCTTCAAACCCGAATCTGGTTATGTTGGATATGGTCCCGTCGCTCAGCATTCGTTCAGTTTCGAATGCTAGGGTCGAGCGTCGCCACGGGCGTTTTGTGAAAGCAGGTACCGCGAATGACCGATAAGACCGAGCAGAAAAACAAGACCGAGGAGCAGGGCGGACCGCTCGTGCTGCCGGTGTTGCCGCTGCGCGATATCGTCGTTTTCCCGCACATGATCGTTCCGCTCTTTGTTGGACGCGAGAAGTCGGTGCGTGCGCTCGAGAACGTCATGCAGGACGACAAGCAGATTCTGCTCGTCGCCCAGAAGAACGCCGCCGACGACAATCCGGAAATCGCCGACATCTACGAAGTGGGCACCATCGGCTCCGTGCTGCAGCTTCTGAAGCTGCCGGATGGAACGGTGAAGGTTCTCGTGGAAGGCGTGCGGCGCGCCCGCGTGTCGAACTACACGGACAATGACCAGTTCTTCGAAGCCAATG
Organism: Parvibaculum sp.; assembly: GCF_039680535.1. GTDB lineage: Bacteria > Pseudomonadota > Alphaproteobacteria > Parvibaculales > Parvibaculaceae > Parvibaculum. The sequence goes on from NZ_JBDKSS010000001.1 coordinate 148,132, forward strand.
TCGAGCCGATCGAGGAAGCCGAGACCGACAGCGAGCAGCTCGAGGCGCTGTCGCGTTCCGTCGTCTCGCAGTTCGAAGGCTATGTGAAGCTCAACAAGAAGGTGCCGCCCGAGGTGCTCGGTTCGGTCAGCCAGATCGATGAGCCGGCAAAGCTCGCCGATACGATTGCGAGCCACATCAACATCAAGATCGCCGAGAAGCAGGAGCTTCTCGAACTGCCGTCGGTCGCCGACCGGCTGGAGCGCGTCTACTCGCTGATGGAAGGCGAGATCAGCGTGCTGCAGGTGGAGAAGCGCATCCGCTCGCGCGTGAAGCGCCAGATGGAGAAGACGCAGCGCGAGTACTATCTGAACGAGCAGCTGAAGGCCATTCAGAAGGAACTCGGCGACGGCGAGGACGGCAAGGACGATCTGCGCGAACTCGACGAACGCATCCAGAAGACGAAGCTGTCGAAGGATGCGCGCGAGAAGGCGCTGGCCGAGCTGAAGAAGCTGAAGCAGATGAGCCCGATGTCGGCGGAAGCCACCGTCGTGCGCAACTATCTCGACTGGCTGCTTTCGGTTCCGTGGAACAAGAAGAGCCGCGTCAAGAAGGACCTCGTCAACGCGCAGGAGATCCTCGACGCTGATCACTTCGGCCTCGACAAGGTCAAGGAGCGCATCGTCGAGTACCTCGCCGTGCAGAGCCGCGCGAACAAGCTGAAGGGGCCGATCCTCTGCCTCGTCGGCCCGCCCGGCGTCGGCAAGACCTCGCTCGGCAAGTCGATCGCCAAGGCGACCGGCCGCGACTTCGTGCGCATGTCGCTGGGCGGCGTGCGTGACGAGGCCGAGATCCGCGGTCACCGCCGCACCTATATCGGCTCGATGCCCGGCAAGGTCATCCAGTCAATGAAGAAGGTGAAGCACACGAACCCGCTCTTCCTGCTCGACGAGATCGACAAGATGGGCGCGGACTTCCGTGGCGATCCTTCGGCGGCCTTGCTCGAGGTGCTCGATCCAGAGCAGAACAACGCTTTTGCGGACCACTACCTGGAGGTCGATTACGACCTTTCGGATGTGATGTTCGTGACGACCGCGAATACGCTGAACATCCCCGGTCCGCTGATGGACCGTATGGAGATCATCCGTATCGCCGGTTACACCGAGGATGAGAAGGTCGAGATTTCGCGTCGTCACCTGATCTCGAAGGCGCTCGAAGCCCATGGGCTGCGCAGCGGCGAGTGGTCGATCGACGATGCGGCGCTGCGTCAGTTGATCCGCGTCTATACGCGGGAAGCGGGCGTCCGCAGCCTTGAGCGCGAGATCAGCAATCTCGCCCGCAAGGCGGTGAAGGAGATCCTGACTTCGGACAAGAAGTCGATCACCGTCACGCTCGACAACATCGAGCAGTATGCCGGCGTTCCGAAGTATCGCTATGGCGAGGCGGAAGGCGAAGATCAGGTCGGCGTGGTCACGGGTCTTGCCTGGACCGAGGTCGGCGGCGAATTGCTGACGATCGAAGGCGTCATGATGCCCGGCAAGGGCCGCATGACGGTTACGGGCAACCTGCGCGACGTGATGAAGGAATCGATCTCTGCCGCGAACTCCTATGTTCGCTCGCGGGCGACGCATTTCGGCATCGAGCCGCCCATGTTCGAGCGCAAGGACATCCATGTGCACGTGCCGGAAGGCGCGACGCCCAAGGACGGTCCGTCGGCCGGCGTCGCCATGACGACGGCTATCGTCTCGGTCATGACCGGCATCCCGGTCCGTAAGGATGTGGCGATGACGGGCGAGATCACGCTGCGCGGTCGGGTCCTCCCGATCGGCGGGTTGAAGGAGAAGCTCCTGGCGGCGCTTCGCGGCGGCATCAAGAAGGTGCTGATCCCGCAGGACAATGCCAAGGATCTGGCCGACATCCCGGACAACGTGAAGAACGCGCTCGAGATCGTGCCGGTCTCGACCGCCGGCGAGGTGCTGCGGAACGCGCTGACGCGCATGCCGGAGCCCATCGAATGGGACGAGGCAGCCTATGCCGCCCAGCAGGCGGCGGAGCGGCGCGGCGAGACCAGCGAGCCCGTCGTGGCGCACTGACCTGCTCCGCAAGGGAGCAACGCTATGGAACGGGGGCCTTCGGGCCCCCGTTTTCGTATCGAGCATGTCTAAAATATCGCAGATTTCCGCAGTTTTTGCTTTGACCCCGTCTTTGGGCGGCGGGTAAAGTCGCGAATATCGCGCTGGAGCATTTCCGCGCGATCGCATCCAAAGGGGCCTGACGTGAATAAGAACGATCTCATTGCAGAAGTGGCGGACCGGACCGGTCTCTCCAGGGCCGATGCGACCAAGGCCGTCGATTACGTTTTCGACACGATTACGGACGCGCTGAAAAAGGGCGACGAAGTGCGCCTGGTCGGATTCGGCACCTTCACCGTGTCGGCTCGCGCCGCCACCGAAGGCCGCAACCCGCGCACCGGCGAAACGATCAAGATCCCGGCCTCCAAGCAGCCCAAGTTCAAGGCGGGCAAGGGGCTCAAGGACGCCGTGAACGCCTGATCGGCAACCTGCCGGGAAGCTTGTAGCGAGTTTCGAGGCCAGTCGCCCGTAAGGGTGGCTGGCCTCTTTCATTTCGCGAGGCTCACTCGCCCTGGCGAGGATCGAGCTTGGCGGGTTCGGTCGTCGTCGAAGGGAAGGGCATGGCGACGAAATCGCCGCGCCGGGCGCCGCCATGCGATGCGGTCGCCATGCGAATCGCCGTGAAGGCCGCAAAGACGACATGGACGGCGGCTGCGAACATGAAGATGAAGGACATGCCCAGGCGCTCAGTGCCCATGGAGGCCGCGAACGGGCCGACAACGGCGCCGACCGCATAAGCCAGCAGCAGGGCGCTGGAGACGCCGACGAAGCTTTCCTGACCCGCATGGTCGTTCGTATGGGCGACGCAGACCGAATAGAGCGTCAGCGCGAAGCAGCCAAAGACGAAGCCCGCAGCCAGCAGCAGCCATTCTGCGCCGATACCGCGGGCGGCGATGAGCCCGCCCTCGGCGAGGGCGGAGCCAAGGCTCAGGCCAAGGATGATTCGCCGCCGGTCCATTCTGTCGGAATAGCGGCCGATGGGAATCTGCGCGGCCGCCCCACCCAGAATTGCCGCGGTCATGAAGAGCGAGACGCCGGCGACGTCGAGGCCGCTGTCATGGGCAAACACAGGGCCGAGGGTCCAGAAGGGTGAATTGGTGAGCCCGACGACGAGACAGCCGAGAAAGCCGACCGGCGAAAGCCGGAAGACGGCAGGGATGTCGACGCGCGTCGAGGCGATGGGCGCGGGCTGGTCCGAGGTCGTCATGGAAATCGGAACGAGCGCCAGCGAGGTGAGGATCGAGCAGAGGACGAAAAGCGTGAATTCCGCGGGATCGGCCGTGTTGAGCATCAGCTGGCCGAGCGTCAGCGAGGTGAAGTTGACGACCAGATAGACCGCGAACAGGCGGCCGCGGGTCGCATTGGTCGCCCGCTCGTTGATCCAGCTTTCGATGACCATGTATAGGCCGGCGAAGCAGAAGCCCGTCAGGCCGCGCATGAGCGCCCAGGCGACGGGATTGACCGTCAGCGCGTGAACCAGCGGCGCAATGGCCGCAAGCGCGCCCAGGGCCGCGAAGCTGCGGATATGTCCGGCGCGGCGCACGATGAATGGCCCGAGCACACAGCCCGCCATGAAGCCCGCGAAATAGACGCTGCCGATGAAGCCGACCGTTGTGGTCGCGAAATGCTCGATATTGGCGCGGATGGGTATGAGCGTCCCCAGGAGCCCATTTCCGATAAGAAGGATCGAGGTGGCGAGAAGCAGGGAGAATACGGGGGCGAGGGTCCGGCTCAATTTTGCACCAGGGGGGCGGCGTTTGGCGCCCTGAAGGTCGGGCGGGTATCTCAACAATCGGGCCTCGCCATGCGGAAAGCAACGCACGGGGCCCGGCTTTCGTGTGGCAGGGATTGAAATAAGCTTACCCATCCGATAGGACTTCGCGCGAGCCGGACAGGGCGGTTAGCTCAGTTGGTAGAGCGCCTCGTTTACACCGAGGATGTCGGGAGTTCGAGTCTCTCACCGCCCACCGGGTTTCCCCACTAATTGCAATTCGAAGATCCCTTTGCCGTCCGCTGTCTTTCAGCTGGGGCAGAATGGTCCACGGTGATTGGCCGCTCGTCCTTCTGGACACGGGGCGTGCTTGATTTCTTGGCCATCGGCGCCGCGAATGCCGGAGGAATATCCGATGCACTTGGCGGCGCCCTTGTTCCTTCAGCCGTCGATATCCAGTCCGAGCGCAAGACGGCCCGCATAGCGCAGTTGCGGCTTTTCCTGAAGCGGATGGAAGCGCGCGCCCTGAATGTCACGAAATGCGCGTTCGAGTCCGACATCGCGGTAGAACGAAGCGCCGCCCGCGACCTCCATCGCGCGTTCCACGGTTCTGATCGCGCCCTGGCCCGCAAGCGTGCGCCCGATCATGGCGCGGCTCGTCGTCTCCGCGCCGGGCATTTCGGTTTCGGCGATATGGATCATTTGATCCAGCGCCATCGTGGCACTCGCAAATGCGTTTTCCATTTCGCCCACGAGATAGGGCAGGTGCCCATCCTCCGGCTTCTTTCGCGCGATTTCCAAAGCCCTGGCGCGCGCACCTTCGGCGACGCCGACATAGGCCGAATAGATCAGCGGAAATGCGATCATGCTGATGATGTGAAACAGCGGATGCCATTTGCCCTGCGGGCGACGGCCAGAGACCGCCGCGTCGGGCACGAACACCTGCTTCAGTTCGATGTCATGCGAACCTGTTCCGCGCATGCCCATGACGTGCCAGGTGTCGAGGATCCTGACACCCTCGGCTTTGAGCGAAACCGCGAAATGCAGCACGGTCGGGCCCGCGTCGGGGTCGTCATAGACCGCGCTCGTCATCAGCAGGTCGCCCGCCGGGCAACCGCTGGAGAAGATCTTGCGCGCGGTGATCAGAAAGCCGCCCTCGGTCTTTACCGCATCGCCCGCACTCTTCAGCCAGTCGGAGCCGCCGCTTGAGACCAGGACGAGATTTTCAGCGGCGACGCGCTTCAGGAGTCCGTCGGTCGGCGCGTTCTGGTTGCGCCAGCGCCAGGCGGCGGCCGCCACAAGATGCGTGTGCATCGAGAAGGCAAGCGCCGTCGAACCGCAGCTTGCGCCGAGGCGGCGAATGGCGTGGCAGATCTCTGTCAGCTCTGCGCCGCCTCCGCCAAGTTCGGCGGGCACCAGCGCCTTGAAGAAATCCTCGTCCTTGAGCAGCCGATAGGCGTCGGCCACGAAGCTTTCATCGGCATCGTGCCGGCCCGCCTGCCGGGCGATTTCGACGGCGACATGATCGGCACGGGCGAGCCAGTCGGTCTCGCGTGTATCCGTTTTAGTCCTGGAATCTGCAAGCACTGTCATTTTTCAATCCTCCGTATCGGGTTGTGGTGAGGAACCCTCTCAAGACGGAGGCGGCGTCGATAGTTCAGAAACTGAATCCACCAGATACAAAAACTGAACTAGGCTAACGCTCGCCCTTGTGACTAAATCTTCAGGGACGCTTTCCTTGGAGGCTTTCATGACGCAGGGCAGTTACAAGCAATTCTGTCCGGTGGCGATGGCCGCGGAGGTCTTGTGCACGCGGTGGACGGTCGTGCTTCTGCGCGAACTCATCGCCGGTTCGATACGGTTCAACGATCTGCGGCGCGGAGTCCCGCGCATGTCGCCTGCGCTTCTCTCGCAGCGGCTGAAGGAGCTCGAACTCGCGGGCGTCATCGAGCGCACGCCGTCGCCGACCGAAGCCGGCGTATTCGAGTATCATCTTACCGCCGCGGGGCAGGAGCTTGAACCCCTGGTCGAGGCTTTCGGAGTTTGGGGCCAGCGTTGGGTCGAGACCGAACTTTCGCTGAAGCATCTCGACGTGTCGCTGCTCATGTGGGACATGCGCCGCAACCTTGATCCGGTTCCGATGCCGAAGCGGCGCAGCGTGATCGAGTTCCAGTATCCCGAGCTGCCGTCTGTGCAGCGCTCGTGGTGGCTACTGGTCGAGCCGAATGAAAGCGTCGATCTTTGTTCAGTCGACCCCGGATTCGAGGTCGACCTCTATGTCTCCACCGATCTGCGCACGATGACCGCGATCTGGATGGGTCTGGACAGTGTCCGAAATGCTCTGAACGGGGAGCGCATGATGCTGACCGGAAATCGCCAGCTCGCAGCCGACATGCAGTTGTGGCTCGGCCTCAGCCCATTCGCCAGGGAGCGCAAGCTCGCGGGCTGAGAAAAGGTCGGGATTCGGATGGCGGGCGGTTTTTCGCGGGAATGCGCCTCGTGCGGATCGGTTTGGCGTGCGAGGGATGCGGGATCTTTCCAGAATGAAACAGGCTTCTGGTCGGTGCATCTTGTTCCGATGCTCAGATACCTGATTATGCTTCATGCAAATTTTGATCTGATATTACAGAAATTATCGATTTTCGAGGCGCGCTTTGAGCACCAGTCAAATTACCTACATCACGACGTGCAAGGGACGGTTGCATCATCTCAAGCAATCGCTGCCTGTCGTTGCCAGGCAGCCAGACCTTAAAGTGATCGTGGTCGATTACGACTGCCCGGACGGCACGGGAGAGTGGGTAAAGGCAAATTTTCCGTCGGTCGAAGTCGTCAAGGTCGCGAACGCTCCGTTCTTTCAGCTATCGCATGCGCGCAATGTCGGCGCGGCGGCGGCGAGCACGCCCTGGTTGGCATTTTTCGATGCCGATGTGGTTGTCGGCGACGGTTTCTTCAATCGAATTTCCGGCATTCTGAAGCCCGGTATTTTTTTTCTTCCCAAGAGCGATTCACCCAATTTGTGGGGCTCCGTTATCCTGGAGCGCGAGGCGTTCATCAAGGTTGGAGGATATGACGAGGCCATCGCGCATTGGGGTGGGGAGGATATCGCCCTGTACAACGATCTGGGTTTCCTCGGGTATCGCGTTGTGTCCTATGACGCTCCGGATATGCGGGGTATCGAGCACGGCGATGACGAACGGGTGAAATTCGGATCCGAGAAGAACCTCGACCGCACAAAGCAATTGTCGCATATATACGAAATCGTCCGGCGGGACCTGACGCGGCTCATGGGGCGTGTGCTCGACAAGCAGGAGCGGAAAGAGGTTCGCGCCCGCGTTACCTCGGCATTGGATCGGCTGGTGGCGGATGGTCGCGTCGCCGAAAGCATTACCATCGATTTGCCCAGCATCGATTTTCAAAGACCGACCCTCGGCAAAAGGACGCCGATCGTCCAGAGGACCTTATCCTGCAAGGTCACGTTTCCGAAATAACGATGTGTGCGAATTAATCTGTTTGCCGTAGATCCGGCGCCTTTGGCCCTTATGCATATTCCAGAATTTTGCTCACGCTCATTTCCAGAGCGTTTCTTGAGAGTTTGATCAGCTTCTCGCGCTGCGCGACTGAGGGACGGATGCTTTCTCCGCGTGTGGCAAGGGCGCTGCGCAAGGCGTCCAGCAATTGCCCTCCCATGTCGTTGGATACCTGGATCGTATCGATGCCGACCTTGGAATTGAGGCGGGTGACCTTGGCGCCGCCCGCGATCTGATCGATGGAAATCACCGGCAGGCGATGAAAGACCGAAAGCAGCGTCGCATGCATTCTGGTCGTCACCAGAATCTGGCGGCTCTGAAGTTCCATCTCGGCGCAATAGATGTTCGGGCGCGCGGGGTAGATCAGCGTATTGAGTTCTGTCGTCTGCAGCCGAAACTCCGACTTCAGGCGCTCGATCATCACGGCGATGGTGTTGCTCTTGTCGTCGGCGAGGTATTCGGCCTGCCGCCCCACCAGGCATATGCCGAGGCCGGGCGCCTGATGGCGCTGATCGATATAGAGGTGCGGCCAGCCGACATCGGCGACCGCGAGATCGAATGTCGAAAGGGCGGTGCTGTCGCGGGGAACCACGGCGTCGAAGAGTTTCTCCGTTCCCAACTGATCGATCAGGCTGACGCCAACGGCCACCTTTCTGGCCTTTTCGAACCGGTTGCAGATCACCCTGACGAATTCAGCCAACGGGCCGCAGACGAAGACCAGGCAATCGACCGAGTCGGGTGGAACCGCCCTGATGTCCACGCGCAGCGGGTCCAGCTCGAAGAGATTTCCGCCCCAGGCGATGCGTGGCTGGAGGCCGTGCTGAACAAGCCTCGTCGCGACGTTGTAGAGCGCCATGACGTCGCCGACGGTCGTGTGTTTGCACTGAAAATCGAGAGAGCCCGCAAAGGTCAGAAGTATTCTCGGATCGGCCATGAAGAGCGTTCGTCTGAAGATCTGGAATGAAAAAAGGTGATCTGAAGATGTGTGGGTAACAGGCGGGGGAAAATGCAGGGTGCTATGCGGATAGGGTAAGCCCCGATTCCGGCTCCGCCCAACGTGTTTTCGGTTCAAAAACCTGTTCGTTTTTGACTGTGATGGGGCGGCGGGCCAAGGCTGTCCGGGAAGGCGCCAAAATAGTGTGATGGACTGGCCGGGCGGGCGGGAGCGCTGCTGCGGCCTGCCATTGGGCCCGCGACAGTGGATAAAGCGGAAAACTTCCCAAACCATTCTTGACAGGGGCGGGGCCTTGACGTACCAACCGCGCACTCTCCGAACGGTTCAGCCGTTCGCGTCGGGGGTGTAGCTCAGTTGGTTAGAGCGCCGGCCTGTCACGCCGGAGGTCGCGGGTTCGAGCCCCGTCACTCCCGCCACTTTTACAGAGAAAACGGATCGCCTGGCGCATGGCGTTTCCGCATTGCACCTTCATCGCTGCAATGCGTCAAATATCCCGCAACTTCAAATGGCATAACGGTTTTTCACGTTGAACATGTTCAACGTGGGGTTTGATTCTGCGGTTGCGAGGGATATACTGCGCGCGGATTTCGACTGCTGTTCGGCATCAAACGAGTCGGCTGTGCTTCAGCTCGTTTGCGGCCTTTTGTGCCGGGCAGGGCGATTTGTGAGGACGACCCATGGAAGACCTGCTTCGCGAGTACCTGCCCATCCTGATCTTTATGGGCTTGTCTCTCGTGCTCGGTCTCGCTCTGCTCATCGCGCCGTTTTTCATCGCGCCGAGCAAGCCCGACTCGGAAAAGCTTTCCGCTTATGAATGCGGCTTCGACGCCTTCGACGACGCGCGCATGAAATTCGACGTGAAATATTATCTCGTCGCCATCCTGTTCATCATCTTCGATCTCGAAGTCGCCTTCCTTTTCCCGTGGGCGGTGGCTCTCGGAGATGTCGGCATGTTCGGCTTCTGGTCGATGATCGTCTTTCTCGGCGTTCTCACCATCGGCTTCACCTATGAGTGGAAGAGGGGAGCTCTCGAATGGGAGTAGGAACCGAGGCACAGGCGGCGACCGCAATCGCCGGCGCCGTTCCCGCGATCAACGATCCGGTCTTCACCCAGATGTCGGACCAGTTGGCCGACAAGGGTTTCGTGCTCACGACCGTGGACGACCTCATCAACTGGTCGCGGACCGGTTCGCTGATGTGGATGACCTTCGGTCTTGCCTGCTGCGCCGTCGAGATGATGCATACCTCGATGCCGCGCTATGACAGCGAGCGATTCGGCTTCGCGCCCCGCGCGAGCCCGCGCCAGTCCGACGTGATGATTGTCGCCGGCACGCTGACCAACAAGATGGCGCCCGCGCTCCGCAAGGTCTACGACCAGATGCCGGAGCCGCGTTACGTGATCTCGATGGGATCATGCGCGAATGGCGGCGGCTATTATCACTACTCCTACTCCGTGGTGCGCGGCTGCGACCGGATCGTTCCGGTCGACATCTACGTTCCCGGATGCCCTCCCACCGCCGAGGCGCTGCTGTATGGCATCCTCGCGCTTCAGAAGAAAATCCGCCGGACTGGAACGATAGACCGGTGATTTTCGTGAACCTGGCGGCCTTCCTGCTTCAGCAATGAAGCGGGAGCCGTGCACGAGTTTCGAGACTGCTTCGATGGATGGAAGTCTGACAGACCTCGGCGATCACATCCGCGCGAAACTCGCGGGTGCGGTCCTTGATGCCAGCACCGCATATGGTGAGCTCACGGTGGCCGCGCAAGCCGCGCGGATCGTCGATGTGCTCACTTTTTTGCGCGACGATCCGGCATGCGCCTTCACGACGCTGATCGACATTACGGCGGTCGACTACCCGCAGCGCGAACGGCGCTTCGATGTGGTCTACCACCTGCTGTCGATGCAGAAGAACGCGCGCATCCGCGTCAAGGTCGAGACCGATGAAGAGACGGCCGTGCCGACCACGGTTGGCGTCTTCCCGGCGTCGAACTGGTTCGAACGCGAAGCCTTCGACATGTATGGCGTGCTCTTCTCGGATCATCCGGATTTGCGTCGCATTCTCACCGACTACGGCTTTGCCGGTTATCCGCTGCGCAAGGATTTCCCGCTTACGGGCTATGTCGAGGTGCGCTATGACGACGACCAGAAACGAGTCGTCTATGAGCCGGTGAAACTCGTTCAGGAATTCCGCAGCTTCGACTTCCTGAGCCCGTGGGAAGGCACCGATTACGTGCTGCCGGGCGACGAGAAGGCGGAGACGAAGTCATGACCGAACAGCAGCTTCGCAATTTCAATCTGAACTTCGGCCCGCAGCATCCTGCGGCCCATGGCGTGCTTCGCCTCGTCCTCGAGCTCGAGGGCGAAATCGTCGAGCGCGTCGATCCCCATATCGGTCTTCTGCATCGCGGCACCGAGAAGCTGATCGAGGCCAAGACCTATCTGCAGGCGCTGCCCTATTTCGACCGGCTCGATTACGTTGCGCCGATGAACCAGGAACATGCGTACTCGCTCGCCGTGGAAAAGCTCCTCGGCATCGAGGTTCCGCGTCGCGGCCAGTTCATCCGCGTCATCTACTCCGAGATCGGCCGTCTTCTTTCCCATCTCCTCAACGTCACCACGCAGGCCATGGACGTCGGCGCGCTGACGCCGCCGCTCTGGGGCTTCGAGGAGCGCGAGAAGATGATGATCTTCTACGAGCGTGCTTCCGGCGCGCGCATGCATGCGGCCTATTTCCGGCCGGGCGGCGTGCATCAGGACCTGCCGCCGAAGCTCGTGCAGGACATCTACGACTTCTGCGATCCTTGCGAGAAGGTGCTCGACGATCTCGAGACGCTGCTCACCGGCAACCGCATCTTCATGCAGCGCAATGCCGATATCGGCATCGTGTCGAAGGAAGACGCGCTGGCCTGGGGCTTCTCCGGCGTGATGGTGCGCGGCTCGGGCATGGCCTGGGACCTTCGCCGCTCGCAGCCCTATGAAGTCTATTCGGAACTCGATTTCGACATTCCCGTTGGCAAGAACGGCGACTGCTACGACCGCTACCTTGTCCGTATGGACGAGATGCGCCAGTCGCTCCGCATCATCAAGCAGGCGATCGAGAAGATGCCTGAGGGGCCGGTGCATACGACCGACGGCAAGATGTTTCCGCCCTCGCGCGCCGAGATGAAGCGCACGATGGAAGCGCTCATCCATCACTTCAAGCTCTATACCGAGGGCTATCACGTTCCCGCTGGCGAGGTTTACGCCGCCGTCGAAGCCCCCAAGGGCGAATTCGGCGTCTACCTCGTTTCGGACGGCACCAACCGGCCTTACAAGTGCAAGATCCGCGCGCCGGGTTTCGCGCATCTGCAGGCCATGGATTATCTCTGTCGCGGCCACATGCTTGCGGACGTTTCCGCCGTGCTGGGCTCGCTCGACATCGTGTTCGGCGAGGTTGATCGATGAGCGTGCGTCGTCTGGCTGCAAGCCAGCCTGAAAGCTTTGCCTTCACGCCCGAGAATCTCGAATGGGCGAATGCGCAGATCGCGAAATATCCGTCTGGCCGTCAGGCCTCGGCGATCATCCCGCTTTTCTGGCGTGCCCAGAAGCAGGCGGGCGGCTGGCTCCCCGAACCGGCAATCCGGCACGTCGCCGATCTGCTGGGCATGGACTATATCCGCGCCCTCGAAGTCGCGACCTTCTACACCATGTTCAACCTCGCGCCGGTCGGCGAGCATTTCGTGCAGCTCTGCGGCACGACGCCCTGCTGGCTGCGCGGCGCGGACGAACTGAAAGACGCCTGCCGCAAGCATATCGGCCCCGAGGGGCAGGTGAGCGCGGATGGCAAGCTCTCCTGGCTTGAGGTCGAGTGCCTGGGCGCCTGCGCCAATGCGCCGATGGTTCAGATCAATGACGACTTCTTCGAGGATCTCGACGCGGAGAAGCTCGGCGAAATTCTGGAGTCGCTGCGCGCGGGCCGTGCGGTGAAGCCGGGCCCGCAGAACGGCCGGCACTCGTCGGAGCCGCTTGGCGGCCCGACGACCCTGACGTCATTCACGGAGACCAAGTGATGCTTCAGGACAAGGATCGCATCTTCACCAATCTCTACGGTCTTGGTGAACCGGGCCTCAAAGGCGCGCAGAAGCGTGGCGACTGGGACGGCACGGCCGACATCATCGCCAAGGGCCGCGACTGGATCATCGACGAGATGAAGAAGTCGGGTCTGCGCGGCCGCGGCGGCGCCGGCTTCCCGACCGGTCTCAAATGGTCCTTCATGCCGAAGGACTCGGGCGGACGTCCTCACTACCTCGTCGTCAATGCCGACGAGTCCGAGCCCGGCACGTGCAAAGACCGCGAAATCATGCGCCACGATCCGCAGAAGCTGATCGAGGGCTGCCTTATCGCCAGCTTCGCGATGGGCGCGCATGTTTGCTACATCTATGTACGCGGCGAGTTCATCCGCGAGCGCGAGGCGCTGCAGGCGGCCGTCGACGAAGCCTATGCGGCCGGTCTGATCGGCAAGAACGCGGCGGGCTCGGGCTGGGATTTCGATCTCTATGTCCATCACGGCGCCGGCGCCTATATCTGCGGCGAAGAAACGGCGCTGCTCGAAAGCCTCGAAGGCAAGAAGGGCATGCCGCGGCTGAAGCCGCCGTTCCCGGCCAATATGGGCCTCTATGGCGCGCCGACCACCGTGAACAACGTGGAATCCATCGCCGTTGCGCCGACGATCCTGCGTCGCGGGTCGGGCTGGTTCGCTGGCCTCGGCCGTCCCAACAATACCGGCACGAAAATCTTCTCGATCTCGGGGCATGTGAACAGGCCCTGCAACGTCGAGGAAGAGATGGGCATTCCGCTTCGCGAGCTTATCGAGAAGCATGCCGGCGGCGTGCGCGGCGGATGGGACAATCTGCTGGCGATCATTCCCGGCGGTTCATCGGTCCCGATGATCCCGAAGGCCGTTTGCGACGACATCCTGATGGATTTCGACTCGCTCAAGGCGGCGCAGACCGGTCTCGGCACGGCGGCTGTCATCGTCATGGACAAGTCGACGGATCTCATCAAGGCGATCGCGCGCATCTCGGCCTTCTACAAGCATGAGAGCTGCGGCCAGTGCACGCCGTGCCGCGAAGGTACGGGCTGGATGTGGCGCATGATGGAGCGCATGGCTTCGGGCGAGGCGCAGGTGTCGGAAATCGACATGCTTCTCGATGTGACGAAGCGTGTCGAAGGACACACGATCTGCGCGCTTGGCGACGCGGCGGCCTGGCCGATCCAGGGGCTGATGCGCCATTTCCGGCATGTGGTTGAAGAGCGGCTCACGTCCGGTAAGGGCGGCGCTCAAGTGGCGGCGGAGTAGAGGCATGCCCAAGGTTACAGTCGACGGCATCGAGGTCGAGGTCGAAGCGGGCGCAACGCTGTTGCAGGCCTGCGAGGCGGCGGGCGTCGAAATTCCGCGCTTCTGCTATCACGAGCGTCTGTCCATCGCCGGCAATTGCCGCATGTGCCTGGTCGAGGTCGAGAAATCGCCGAAGCCCGTGGCGAGCTGCGCCATGCCGGCCGCCGATGGCGCGGTCGTCCACACCACGACGGAAGTCGTGAAGCGCGCCCGCGAAGGCGTGATGGAATTCCTGCTCATCAATCATCCGCTCGATTGCCCGATCTGCGATCAGGGCGGCGAGTGCGACTTGCAGGATCAGGCCGTTGCCTATGGCACCGATGGTTCGCGCTATCACGAGAACAAGCGCGCCGTCGAAGAGAAGTATATGGGCCCGCTGGTCAAGACCGTGATGACGCGCTGCATCCAGTGCACGCGCTGCGTCCGCTTCGCCACCGAAGTTGCTGGCACGCCGGAGATCGGCGCCATCGGCCGCGGCGAGGACATGGAGATCACGACCTATCTCGAGCACACGCTGACGTCGGAGCTTTCGGCCAATGTGGTCGATCTCTGCCCGGTCGGCGCGCTGACCTTCCGGCCCTTCGCCTTCACTGCGCGGCCCTGGGAACTGCGCAAGACCGAGTCCGTCGACGTGATGGATGCCGTCGGCTCGAACATCCGCGTCGACACGCGCGGCCGCGAAGTGATGCGCATTCTTCCGCGTCTCAACGAGGACGTGAACGAGGAGTGGATTTCGGACAAGACCCGCTTCATCTGGGACGGTCTCAAGACGCAGCGTCTCGACCGGCCTTACATTCGCGAGAACGGCAAGCTCCGCGAGGCGAGCTGGGATGAGGCTTTCGCCGCCATCGCCGCGAAGCTCAAGGGCGCGAAGGGCGAACGCATCGGCGCCATTATCGGCGACCTTGCCGCCGCCGAAGAGATGAAGGCGCTGAAGGATCTCTGGGCGAAGCTCGGCTCGACCAATATCGATTGCCGTCAGGACGGTGCGAAGCTCGGCGGCGCCCGTTCGAGCTACATCTTCAATTCGACGATTGCCGGCATCGAGCAGGCGGACGTCATTCTCATCATCGGTTCCGATCCGCGCCGCGAAGCGCCGGTGCTCAATGCGCGTATCCGCAAGCGCTTCCGCGCGGGCGGGCTCAAGGTTGGCGTCATCGGTCCGCGCCACGACCTGACTTACCCCTACGACCATCTCGGCGCCGGCACGCAGACGCTCGCCGAGCTTGCTGCGGGCAAGGGCTTTGCCGAGGCGCTGAAGAGCGCGCAGAACGCCCTGATCATTGTCGGGCAGGGCGCGCTGACGCGGAAGGACGGTGCTGCCGTTCTCGCCGCCTCCATCGCGCTGGCGAAGACGACGGGTGCCGCATTCAACGTGCTGCACACCGCGGCGGCACGCGTCGGCGGCCTCGACCTCGGCCTCGTGCCGGGCGCGGGCGGCCGCGACGTGGCGGGCATTCTCGATGGCGCCTCGAAGGGCGAGCTGGATGTCGTCTATCTCCTCGGCGCCGACGAAATCGACATGTCGAAGCTCGGGAATGCCTTCGTGATCTATCAGGGCACGCATGGCGACGCGGGCGCGCATCGGGCAGACGTGATCCTGCCGGGCGCGGCCTATACGGAAAAGCCCGGTCTCTACGTGAACACCGAAGGCCGCGTGCAGCGCGGCCAGCGCGCCGCCTTCCCGCCGGGCGAGGCCCGTGAGGACTGGACGATCCTGCGCGCGCTGTCGGACGCTCTCGGCGCGACGCTGCCTTATGACAATATCGATCAGCTCCGCGCGGCGATCGTCGCCGACGCGCCGCACTTTGCGGAGATCGACAATGTGGTTCCCGCCGGTGAGTTGCCGGAGCTTCCCGTGGGCGAACTTGACGCCGCGCCTTTCGAGACGCCGGTGAAGGACTTCTATCTGACGAACCCGATCGCAAGGGCGAGCAAGGTCATGGCCGAATGCTCGGCACGTGTCGCCGCGACGAAACGTGTTCAGGCGGCGGAGTAAGGGCACATGGCTGATATTCTGACCACTTACGGCATTCCCCTCGCGATCATCGCGGCGCAGAGCCTCGGCCTGCTGGTCGCGTTGCTGCTCTTCACCGCCTATATCCTGCTTGCCGACCGCAAGATCTGGGCGGCGGTGCAGCTGCGCCGCGGCCCGAACGTCGTCGGCGCCTTCGGCCTGTTCCAGTCCTTCGCGGACCTGCTGAAATTCGTCTTCAAGGAAGTCGTGATCCCGGCGGGCGCGAACAAGGGCGTATTCCTTCTCGCGCCGCTCGTTACCGTGACGCTGGCGCTTTCGGCGTGGGCGGTGGTGCCGCTCGCCGATGGCTGGGTCGTTTCGAACATCAATATCGGCATCCTTTACATCCTCGCGATCTCGTCGCTCGGCGTTTACGGCGTCATCATGGCGGGCTGGGCGTCGAACTCGAAATATCCGTTCCTGTCGGCGCTTCGTTCGGCCGCGCAGATGGTATCCTACGAAGTCTCGATCGGTTTCGTGCTCATCACGGTGCTGATGACGGCCGGGTCGCTCAACCTGTCGGACATCGTGCGCGCGCAGGAGGGCCATTACGGCCTTCTCAACTGGTTCTGGCTGCCGCATCTGCCGATGTTCGTGATCTTCTTCATCTCGGCGCTGGCTGAAACCAACCGTCCGCCTTTCGACCTCGTCGAAGCGGAATCGGAACTCGTTGCCGGCTTCATGGTCGAGTATTCCTCGACCCCCTACATGATGTTCATGCTCGGCGAATATGTGTCGATCATCCTCATGTGCGCCATGACGACGATCCTTTTCCTCGGCGGCTGGCTGCCGCCGGTGAACGCGCTGCCCTTCACGCTGGTGCCGGGCGTCATCTGGTTCCTCGTCAAGCTTTGCCTTGTCTTCTTCATGTTCGCCATGGTGAAGGCATTCGTGCCGCGCTACCGCTACGACCAGCTGATGCGTCTGGGCTGGAAGGTCTTCCTTCCGATCTCGCTCTTCTGGGTCGTGCTCACGGCAGGCGTGCTCGTCGGCTTCGGCCTCGTGCCGCATCACGGTTGATCGGAAAGGACTGACAAATGGCTTCGGTCAATCAAGTAGCCCGGTCGCTCTTTCTGACGGAGTTCGTGACGAGCTTCTTCCTCGCCATGCGCTACTTCTTCAAGCCCAAGGCGACGGTGAACTATCCCTTCGAGAAGGGACCGCTCTCTCCGCGCTTCCGTGGCGAACATGCGCTGCGCCGCTATCCGAACGGCGAAGAGCGTTGCATCGCCTGCAAGCTCTGCGAAGCGATCTGCCCGGCTCAGGCGATCACCATCGAGGCGGGGCCGCGCCGCAATGACGGTACGCGCCGGACGACGCGCTACGACATCGACATGACGAAGTGCATCTATTGCGGCTTCTGCCAGGAAGCCTGCCCGGTGGATGCCATCGTCGAAGGCCCGAATTTCGAGTTCTCCGTGGAGACCCGCGAAGAGCTCATGTACGACAAGGAACGGTTGCTCGCGAATGGCGATCGCTGGGAGCGTGAGATCGCGAAGAACATCGCGCTCGACGCGCCTTATCGCTGACCGAAGGACTGACAGCATTCCGGACCTGAGGTCCGGCAAGGAATGAAGGACGAGGGGTCCAGATGATTGTTTCCGCCATCGCATTTTACGTCTTCGCGGCCATGGCCGTGGCGGCGGGGTTCATGGTGATCGCGGCGCGGAACCCCGTGCATTCTGTGCTGTTCCTGATCCTGACCTTCTTCAATGCAGCGGCGCTTTTCGTGCTGATGGGAGCGGAGTTCATCGCGCTCATCCTCGTCATTGTCTATGTCGGCGCTGTGGCCGTGCTCTTCCTCTTCGTCGTCATGATGCTCGACATCGACTTCGCGCAGCTTCGCCAGGGCTTCCTGCAATATCTGCCCGTCGGCGGGCTTGTCGGCTTCATCCTGCTCGTCGAGCTGCTGCTCGTCGCAGGCGCCTGGGTCATCACGCCGGAGGCGGCACAGGTTGCGGCTTCGCCCGCGCCGGCGCTCGAGCAGGTCGCCAACACCCGCGCGCTCGGCCAGATCCTCTATACGCAATATGCCTATCTCTTCCAGGCCTCGGGGCTCGTTCTCCTCGTCGCCATGATCGGCGCCATCGTTCTGACGCTGCGCCACCGCCCGGACATCAAGCGGCAGGTGATCGCGCATCAGGTGGGCCGCAAGCGGCACGAAGGCGTCGAGCTCAAGGACGTCAAGCCGGGCCAGGGAATTTAAGGGAAGCGGAACGTAACAATGGAAATCGGGCTCGGACATTATCTCACCGTCGCGGCGATCCTCTTCACGATCGGCGTGTTCGGCATCTTCCTCAACCGGAAGAACGTGATCATCATTCTCATGTCGATTGAGTTGATGTTGCTCGCGGTGAACGTCAATCTGGTCGCCTTCTCCGTCTTCCTGCACGACCTGACCGGTCAGGTCTTCGCGATCTTCGTGCTGACGGTTGCCGCGGCCGAAGCGGCCATCGGCCTTGCCATTCTTGTGACCTACTTCCGCAACCGCGGCTCCATCGCGGTTGAGGATGTCAATCTGATGAAGGGGTAGGGGACATGTACTCCGCCGTTGTCTTCCTGCCGCTCGTCGGCTTTCTGACCGCCGGCATTTTCGGCCGCTGGATCGGCGTTCGCGCTTCGCAGCTCGTGACGTCCGGCCTGCTCGTCGTCTCGGCCGCCTTGTCGGTCGCTGCCTTCGTCAATGTCGCGCTCGGCGGCGTCACCGAACACGTTCAGGTCCTGACCTGGATCGACAGCGGTTCGTTCGAATCCGACTGGCGCCTCAGGATCGACACGCTGACCTCGGTGATGCTCGTCGTCGTGACCTCGGTCTCGGCGCTCGTTCACATCTATTCGATCGGATATATGAGCCACGATCCGCAGCAGCCGCGGTTCTTTGCCTATCTGTCGCTCTTCACCTTCGCGATGCTCGCGCTGGTGACGGCTGACAATTTCATCCAGCTCTTCTTCGGCTGGGAAGGCGTGGGCCTCGCCTCCTATCTGCTCATCGGCTTCTGGTACCAGAAGCCGAGCGCCAATGCGGCGGCGATCAAGGCCTTCGTCGTCAACCGCGTGGGCGATTTCGGCCTCATCATCGGTATCGCCACGATCTTCATGATGGTCGGCTCGGTCGAGTTCGACACGGTGTTCAAGGCGATTCCGGGGCTCGCGAACAAGAGCTTCCTCTTCCTCGGCCATGAAGTGCCGGTCGTGACGACGATCTGCCTGCTGCTCTTCATGGGCGCCATGGGCAAGTCGGCGCAGTTCCTGCTCCACACCTGGCTGCCGGATGCCATGGAAGGCCCGACGCCGGTTTCCGCGCTCATCCACGCCGCAACCATGGTGACCGCGGGCGTGTTCCTCGTTGCGCGCTGCTCGCCGATCTTCGAGTTCTCGGAGACCGCGCTCACTGTCGTCACCTTTGTCGGTGCGACGACCGCTTTCTTCGCGGCGACGGTTGGTCTCGTCCAGAACGACATCAAGCGCGTTATCGCCTACTCGACCTGTTCGCAGCTCGGATACATGTTCGCGGCGCTTGGCGTCGGCGCATATGAAGTGGCCGTGTTCCATCTCTTCACGCATGCCTTCTTCAAGGCGCTGCTGTTCCTCGGCTCGGGCTCCGTCATTCACGCGATGGACGGCGAGCAGGACATGCGCAAGATGGGCGGGCTCTACAAGCTCATTCCGGCGACCTACGCGATGATGCTCATCGGCACGCTGGCGCTGACGGGCTTCCCGCTGACGGCGGGCTACTTCTCGAAGGACGCGATCATCGAGGCGACGTTTGCCGGGCACAACCCGGTGCATATGTATGCCTTCGGCATGACCGTCTTCGCGGCCTTCCTCACGTCCTTCTATTCGTGGCGTCTCGTCTTCATGACCTTCCACGGAACGTCGCGCGCCGATCATCATACGCTGGAACATGCGCATGAATCGCCGCTCGTCATGCTGGTGCCGCTTATCGTGCTCGCCATTGGCGCTCTCGGCGCAGGCGCCGTGTTCAAGCATTACTTCATCGGCGAAGGGCACGAAGCCTTCTGGCTCGAAGCGATCTATCGCGGCACGGCCAACCACATCATGCATGCCATGCACGAGGTTCCGGAATGGGCCGCGCGCATGCCGACCGTGATGATGGCGCTCGGCTTCGCCCTGTCCTGGTACTTCTACATCGCGCGTCCGGATCTCCCGGTCGAACTCGCGCGTACACAGGCGCCGCTCTACAAGTTCCTGCTGAACAAGTGGTACATCGACGAGTTGTACGACTGGATCTTCGTGAAGCCGGCTTTCTGGATCGGGGGCACCTTCTGGAAGGTGGGCGACGGCCGCATCATCGACGGCATCGGGCCTGACGGCGTTGCAGCCCGCGTTGTCGATGTGACGCGCGGCGTCATGCGGCTCCAGACCGGCTACGTCTATCACTACGCCTTCGCAATGCTGCTCGGCGTCGCGGCGTTGGCGACCTACTTCATGCTCGGGGGCGTCCACTGATGTCGATTATCAACGATGGAAACATCCTGTCGCTCGTAACGTTCCTGCCGGTGGTGGGCGCGCTGCTCATCCTCACTTTCCGGGGCGACGAGGCGACTGTCGCGCGCAATGCGCGTTATGCGGCGCTGTGGACGACGCTCATCACCTTCGTGCTGTCGCTCTACATCTGGTGGCACTTCGATGCGTCGACCGCGTCCTTCCAGTTCGTGCAGAAGTTCGACTGGCTCGGTGGCGCGATCAGCTACCACATGGGCGTCGACGGCATCTCGATGCTGTTCGTCATCCTGACGACCTTCCTGATGCCCGCCTGCATCCTGGCGAGCTGGAACTCGATCGAGACGCGCGTGCGCGAATACATGATCGCGTTCCTCATTCTTGAAACACTGATGATCGGCGTCTTCTGCGCGCTCGATCTCGTGCTCTTCTATCTCTTCTTCGAGGGCGGCCTCATCCCGATGTTCCTCATCATCGGCGTCTGGGGCGGCAAGCGCCGCATCTATGCGAGCTTCAAGTTCTTCCTCTACACGCTGCTCGGCTCCGTGCTGATGCTGCTTGCCATCATGGCGATGTATTGGGACGCAGGCACGACCGACATTCCGACGCTCATGGCGCATGACTTCTCGTCGCGCATGCAGACATGGCTGTGGCTTGCCTTCTTCGCATCCTTCGCGGTGAAGATGCCGATGTGGCCGGTTCACACCTGGCTTCCCGACGCGCATGTCGAAGCGCCGACGGCGGGCTCGGTTATCCTCGCCGGCATCATGCTGAAGATGGGCGGTTACGGCTTCCTGCGCTTCTCGCTGCCGATGTTCCCTGTGGCTTCTGCCGATTTCGCGCCGCTGATCTTCGCGATGAGCGTCATCGCGGTGGTCTACACCTCGCTCGTGGCGCTGGTGCAGGAAGACATCAAGAAGCTCATTGCCTATTCGTCGATCGCACACATGGGCTTCGTCACCATGGGCATCTTCGCGGCGACGCAGCAGGGCGTGCAGGGCGGCATCTTCCAGATGCTGTCGCATGGCTGGGTTTCGGGCGCGCTCTTCCTCTGCGTCGGTGTGATCTACGATCGCCTGCACACGCGCGAGATCGCGGCCTATGGTGGCCTCGTGAACCGCATGCCGCTTTATGCCGTGGCCTTCATGATCTTCACCATGGCGAATGTGGGGCTGCCGGGAACCAGCGGTTTTGTCGGCGAGTTCCTCACGCTCATCGGCACGTTCAAGGTCAACACCTGGGTGGCGTTCATCGCCGCGACGGGCGTGATCCTTTCGGCGGCCTATGCGCTCTTTCTCTATCGCCGCGTGGTCTTCGGTGCGCTCGAGAAGGACTCGCTCAAGAACATTCTCGACCTCAACATGCGCGAGATCGTGACGCTGTTGCCGCTCATCGCAGCGACGATCTTCTTCGGCGTATATCCGTCGCCCGTCTTCGATGTGACGGCGGTCTCCGTCGAGCACCTCATTGCCAACTACACCGCCGCCGTCGAGGCGCATCGGGTGGCTGAAGCGGGCCGAACGGCACTCGACGCCCTGCACCTTATCGCTGCTCGCTAGAACGGGATCACTTCGATGGAAACCGCCGCTTCGTCAATTCCGGCTTTCGCTCCCGCTCTGCCAGAGATCGTTCTCGCAGTCGGCGCCCTGTTCCTGCTTCTCGTTGGTGCCTTCCGGAAGGTGAGCCCGACGCGCGGCATTTCCTGGGCGGTCGTGGCTCTCTTCGTGCTGGTCGCGGTGCTGGTGGCGGGGCAGGGCGACATTCATGCTGCCACCTTCGGCGGCATGTTCATGATCGACCCGTTCACGCGCTTCATCAAGCTGCTGGTCCTGCTGGCGGCAGCGCTCTCGGTCATCATGTCGGTGACCTTTATTCGTCGCGAGAACATGGATCGTTTCGAGTTTCCGGTGCTGATTGCGCTGGCGGCTCTCGGCATGATCATGATGGTCTCGTCGAACAGCCTGATCGCGCTTTACCTCGGCCTCGAACTTCAGAGTCTGAGCATCTACGTGATCGCGGCGTTCAACCGCGACAGCGCGCGTTCGAGCGAGGCAGGCCTCAAATATTTCGTGCTCGGAGCTCTTTCGTCCGGCCTTCTCCTTTATGGCAGCTCGCTGGTCTATGGCTTCACGGGCAGTGTGGACTACCAGACGATTGCCGCGGCTCTCAACACGGGCCATGCGTCTATCGGCCTGATCTTCGGCCTCGTATTCATTCTGGCAGCGCTCGCCTTCAAGATTTCGGCGGTGCCTTTCCACATGTGGACGCCGGACGTTTATGAAGGCGCGCCGACGCCCGTGACGGCACTCATGGCCAGTGCGCCGAAGGTCGCCGCCATGGCGCTCATCATTCGCGTGCTCTTCACGGCCTTCCCGGGTATCGCGCCGGAGTGGAAGCAGATCATCGTCTTCGTCTCGATCGCCTCGATGGTGCTCGGCGCCTTCGCCGCCATCGGCCAGCGCAACATCAAGCGGCTGATGGCCTATAGCTCCATCGGCCATATGGGTTACGTGCTTGTGGGTGTCGCCGCGGGAACGGTGGAAGGTCTTCGCGGCGTGCTGATCTATCTCACGATCTATGTCGTGATGAATGCGGGCGTGTTCTGCGTCATTCTGGGCATGCGCCGCAGCGGCGAGCAGGTCGAGAATATCGAGGATCTTGCGGGCCTGTCGCGCAGCCGCCCCATGGTTGCCTTCCTGCTCGCCATGCTGATGTTCTCGCTGGCGGGTATTCCGCCGCTCGCCGGCTTCTTCGCAAAGTTCTACGTCTTCATGGCGGCGATCAAGGCGAACCTCTACCTGTTGTCCGTCATCGGCGTTCTGTCGAGCGTGGTGGGTGCGTATTACTATCTGCGCATCGTCAAGGTGATGTATTTCGACGAACCGGCGCAGGCTCTCGATGCGCCCATGTCGCGCGAGCTGAGCATCGTGCTCGGCCTGTCCGGCCTCTTCACGCTTTTCTTCTTCGTCTACCCCGCGCCGCTGATCGCAAGCGCGGAAGCCGCCGCCGCCGCGCTGCTGCCCTGATCCATGGCCCCCTTGCTTCCAACGGGCATTTCGCTCCGCGCCTTCGCGGAAATCGACAGCACCAATGAGGAAGCGAAGCGCCTCGGCGAGGCGGGTGAGCCCGGTCCTATCTGGATCACGGCAGAGCGTCAGACGGCGGGCCGCGGACGGCGCGGCCGCGAATGGGTGTCACCCAGCGGCAATTTCATGGGAACGCTCCTGCTGCGTCCGCAGGCAAATCCGCGCAAGGCGGCGGAGCTTTCCTTTGTCGCGGCGCTCGCGGTGCATGACGCTGTCGACGGGTTGCTGTCGCCTGCGCTGAGGCCGGACCTCAAGCTCAAATGGCCGAACGAC
>NZ_JBDKSS010000002.1:0-1734 GCF_039680535.1 Parvibaculum sp.
TACCAACCTTTTGCGCGATGTTGAAGCCTCAGTCCACGGATTTTCCACCGTTTTGCGTTTCTTGCCGCGATGCGGGACGGGCAGAAGATCGGCCTTCCGGCTCTCCTCCGAGGCCACGACGTGCTCATAGCGCGCCGCTGATTTCTCATCCCGCCAGCGGCCCGTACCCACCAGCCCGCGCGTGTCGAGACCCGCATAGCGGCGCATCCACGTCGCCCAGGTGTGGCAGAGGGTGTGAAAGGTCACATGCTCGATGTCGGCGCCGGCCGCTTCCTTTGCCTTCCTCATCAGCGTGTAGAGCCGCCCGCATTTGCGGAAGCGAAAAGCCTTCTGCTTGTCTCGGTCTAGCCCGCGCGGATGATTCCCCAGTTCTGCCACCAGGAACGGCGGCAGGTGGACGGCCCGTGGATCATCGTTCTTCGTGACGGCGAAATAGGCGAACGATTCGGCAAGCGTGATCTGCCGGCAGGTCAGATTCAGGGCATCCCCCAGCCGGCACCCAGTGTAGCAGAGGAAGACCAGCAGCACCCTGAACTCGGCATCGATCGTGCCTGCCGCGTCAAACAGCCGGAACGCCTGCTCAGGCTGGAGCCAGTCCACCCGCTTGCGCCCGCGCCAGCCCTTCGGCCGACGGATTGCCATCTCGATCCCGGATCGTTTCAGGATGGCGCTTATCGGCGTATGCACCTGCCGGTTCCGTGTGGCGGGCGTCGCTTCTGGATAGAGCGCCACGGCGGCCCGGTCGATGGCCGCCTGATCAATGTCGGTTAGGGGCGTCTCGCCGAAATGCTTGATCAGTCCCTTGGACCATTGTTTCGTGGCCTTGTCGAAGCTGCCGACGAACCGCATGTCGCCACCGGCGTCCATATAGTCCATGGCCGCTTCGATGAACGGCTTCCCGGCCTTCGTCGCAGCTATCGCGGGGGCAGACTTACCACGTTCGATTTCTGCCTTGCGCGCGGCGAGGAGCTTGCGCGCGACGGCTTCGACAGAGCTTCCTGTGCTCTCATCCACGTACTCGCCAAGGTAGGTTCCGCGGATGCGGTAGTTCGGCGATTTGCCCGCACGGGGCGGGACGAGCTTGAGCGGCATGGCGTCGGGTCCGGGCGCAGGGCTTCGGTTAGCTTAACCAGATCGGCGTCGGTGAACAGCTTCCTCGCGCCATTGAGGAAATAGAACGGATACCGTTTGACGATCTCGTGCAGCGCACGGCGGCTGATGCGCAGGGTGGCCGCAGCCTCGTCCATGGTGTGGATCTTGCCCAGGCTCATATCTGGAACACCCCATGCTCTTCGCGCAGCCATTCCTTGATCGGCTTGCGGAGCCGAAACCACTCGCCGCTGAACCGCAGGTCGCTGAACTTCTGGTGCAATCGCTTCTCGTCGGCGCGGGTGCCGGGGAAGCTCACGAGTAGGTCGATTGGCCTCGGGTTCGACGTGCGGAGCGAATGGAGACGCTGTGCGAGGTTGCGGGTATAGCCGATCTTGACCTTATAATCGCAGCGGATCACGTAGACGGTGTCTTCGGGCGGAACTGGCTGTGCCTTCGACTTGGCCTGAGTTTTGGTCTCGTCAAGCTCCAGCCGGAATGATCGCAGCGCGGATTCTTCGAAGGTCCAGAGCCCGCCGATCTTGGCGGCCCCTGGCACTTCGCCGCGCGCCGCCAAGGCTTGCACGGTGCGAACCTCGACGCCAAGGATGCCGGCCGCTGCATCGGCCCGGATGCGCTCGAAGA
>NZ_JBDKSS010000003.1:0-72418 GCF_039680535.1 Parvibaculum sp.
CCCCAGGATGTGATGAGCCGACATCGAGGTGCCAAACACTGCCGTCGATATGGACTCTTGGGCAGTATCAGCCTGTTATCCCCGGCGTACCTTTTATTCGTTGAGCGATGGCCCTTCCACGCGGGACCACCGGATCACTATGGCCGACTTTCGTCTCTGCTCGACTTGTCAGTCTCGCAGTCAAGCGGGCTTATGCCATTGCACTCGTCGAGCGATTTCCGACCGCTCTGAGCCCACCATCGCGCGCCTCCGTTACTCTTTGGGAGGCGACCGCCCCAGTCAAACTGCCCACCATGCGCTGTCCCGGCTCCGGATGACGGAGCGCGGTTAGACATCCATGACGATAAGGGTGGTATTTCAAGGGTGGCTCCACGCGAGCTGGCGCCCACGCTTCAAAGCCTACCACCTATCCTACACATGCCGACACGAATGCCAATGCAAAGTTACAGTAAAGGTGCACGGGGTCTTTCCGTCTGACCGCAGGAACCCCGCATCTTCACGGGGAATTCAATTTCACTGAGTCTATGTTGGAGACAGCGGGGAAGTCATTACGCCATTCGTGCAGGTCGGAACTTACCCGACAAGGAATTTCGCTACCTTAGGACCGTTATATTTACGGCCGCCGTTTACCGGGGCTTCAATTCAAGGCTTGCACCTCTCCTCTTAACCTTCCGGCACCGGGCAGGCGTCAGACCCTATACGTCATCTTGCGATTTCGCAGAGCCCTGTGTTTTTGATAAACAGTTGCCACCCCCTGGTCTGTGCCCCCTCGCCCTGGTTGCCCAAGACGAGGGCCTCCTTCTCCCGAAGTTACGGAGGCAATTTGCCGAGTTCCTTCAGCACCATTCTCTCAAGCGCCTTGGTATACTCTACCAGTCCACCTGTGTCGGTTTAGGGTACGGTCTGATGTGGGGGCTATTTCCTGGAACTCCCAGGCAGCAAGAACAATCCAATAAGTCCTCACTGCTTTCGGCGTTCGTCACCACCCACTGGCCCACGAATATTAACGTGGTTCCCATCGATTACGGCTTTCGCCCTCACCTTAGGGGCCGGCTAACCCTACGCAGATTAACTTTACGTAGGAACCCTTGGACTTTCGGCGACAGTGTCTCTCACACTGTTTGTCGTTACTCATGTCAGCATTCTCACTTCCGATACCTCCAGCGGCCCTCACGGGTCCACCTTCACAGGCTTACGGAACGCTCCGCTACCGCGCATCTTGCGATGCACCCGCAGCTTCGGTGTATGGCTTTAGCCCCGGTACATTTTCGGCGCAGAGACCCTTATTTAGACCAGTGAGCTGTTACGCTTTCTTTAAATGATGGCTGCTTCTAAGCCAACATCCTGGTTGTTTTGGGGTCTCCACATCCTTTCCCACTTAGCCATAACTTTGGGACCTTAGCTGGCGGTCAGGGTTTTTTCCCTCTCCACCACGGACGTTAGCACCCATAGTGTGTCTGCCGAGCAGTACTTCCAGGTATTCGGAGTTTGGTTAGGTTTGGTAATCCGGTAAGGACCCCTAGCCCATCCAGTGCTCTACCCCCTGGAGTATTCACTCGACGCTCTACCTAAATAGATTTCGCGGAGAACCAGCTATTTCCACGTTTGATTGGCCTTTCACCCCTAGCCACAAGTCATCCCCGGCTTTTTCAACAGACGTGGGTTCGGCCCTCCAGTAAGTGTTACCTCACCTTCAGCCTGCTCATGGCTAGATCACGTGGTTTCGGGTCTAATCCGACGAACTGAATGCCCTATTCAGACTCGCTTTCGCTGCGCCTACACCTATCGGTTTAAGCTTGCTCGCCAGATTAAGTCGCTGACCCATTATACAAAAGGTACGCTATCACCCTTGCGGGCTCTAGCTGTTTGTAGGTATCCGGTTTCAGGAACTGTTTCACTCCCCTAGTCGGGGTGCTTTTCACCTTTCCCTCACGGTACTTGTGCACTATCGGTCGCGCAGGAGTACTTAGGCTTGGAGGGTGGTCCCCCCATGTTCAGACAGGATTTCACGTGTCCCGCCCTACTCGTATCCCCAATCCTTCAACACCTGTACGGGGCTATCACCCGCTAAGGCCTGACTTTCCAGACAGTTCCAGTTAGAAGAATTGAGGCATTGGCCTAGTCCGCGTTCGCTCGCCACTACTAACGGAGTCTCGGTTGATGTCCTTTCCTCCGGGTACTGAGATGTTTCAGTTCCCCGGGTTCGCTTCGTTAACCTATGTATTCAGTTAACGATACCCTTGCGGGTGGGTTGCCCCATTCGGAAATCCACGGATCAAAGCTTGCTCACAGCTCCCCGCGGCTTATCGCAGCGTGCCACGTCCTTCATCGCCTCTGCGCGCCAAGGCATCCACCAGATACCCTTAAGACGCTTGATTACTCTCATTATCACTGCTCATTCCCAGATGTCGTAAGACACCCGGTCATGTTTTGATGACAACGAAAAGACCAGATAATCATTCGATTTACCCGTCCATGAGACCCATTAGTTAGTGTGGGTTGGTCTCACCGCAGGACCTCATGTGCATGAGGCGCTCCTGCGAACTGGCGAAGCTGATAGTTCTCCAGCGAAACCCCGTCCAGGGTGACGCTTTCAAACCCATCAGCCGGCTACGCCAGCATCGGGTAAATCCCTTCTTCACGATGTAAATGAACTGGGTCCGCACACGAAGTGTACGAACCAAATCTGTTCTTGGACGAGCTGTCACCGCTCTCGGCATCCGCCAGCACTACTGAAGCGCCTTGGTGGAGCCGGACGGGATCGAACCGACGACCTCAAGCTTGCAAAGCTAGCGCTCTCCCAACTGAGCTACGGCCCCGATAAGGCGTGCGAGCTAGCCTGAAAGCTTGGTGGGCCTGGGTAGACTCGAACTACCGACCTCACGCTTATCAGGCGTGCGCTCTAACCACCTGAGCTACAGGCCCCGCTGTAAGCGTGCGCTCGTCCAAAAAGCCCGGACATTCAACCGCCGGATGCGGAAGAACGACCAGACTTGAGAGAAAGAGAAACGAAGACGGCGGCATCCCGCTCTGTCTTTAGAGATGCTGCGCGGAAAGGCTGACTACCTTTCTCACCAGCATCATGTCTATTGAGGATCCGATAAGAGCAAGCTCTTGAAGGATCTTCCTTAGAAAGGAGGTGATCCAGCCCCAGGTTCCCCTAGGGCTACCTTGTTACGACTTCACCCCAGTCGCTGACCTTACCGTGGTTGGCTGCCTCCTTGCGGTTAGCGCACCAGCTTCGGGTAAAACCAACTCCCATGGTGTGACGGGCGGTGTGTACAAGGCCCGGGAACGTATTCACCGCGTCATGCTGTTACGCGATTACTAGCGATTCCACCTTCATGCACTCGAGTTGCAGAGTACAATCCGAACTGAGACGGCTTTTTGGGATTTGCACCGGGTCGCCCCTTCGCTGCCCATTGTCGCCGCCATTGTAGCACGTGTGTAGCCCAACCCGTAAGGGCCATGAGGACTTGACGTCATCCCCACCTTCCTCCGGCTTATCACCGGCAGTCCCTCTAGAGTGCCCAACTTAATGATGGCAACTAAAGGCGAGGGTTGCGCTCGTTGCGGGACTTAACCCAACATCTCACGACACGAGCTGACGACAGCCATGCAACACCTGTCTCCGGTCCAGCCGAACTGAAGGAAACCATCTCTGGTAACCGCGACCGGGATGTCAAGGGTTGGTAAGGTTCTGCGCGTTGCGTCGAATTAAACCACATGCTCCACCGCTTGTGCGGGCCCCCGTCAATTCCTTTGAGTTTTAATCTTGCGACCGTACTCCCCAGGCGGGGTGCTTAATGCGTTAGCTGCGTCACCAAACAGCAAGCTGCCTGACAACTAGCACCCATCGTTTACGGCGTGGACTACCAGGGTATCTAATCCTGTTTGCTCCCCACGCTGTCGCACCTCAGCGTCAGTACCGAGCCAGTGAGCCGCCTTCGCCACTGGTGTTCTTTCCAATATCTACGAATTTCACCTCTACACTGGAAATTCCACTCACCTCTCTCGGACTCGAGTCATCC
This sequence comes from Parvibaculum sp., assembly GCF_039680535.1. Taxonomy (GTDB): domain Bacteria; phylum Pseudomonadota; class Alphaproteobacteria; order Parvibaculales; family Parvibaculaceae; genus Parvibaculum. The sequence continues at coordinate 4,032 of NZ_JBDKSS010000003.1, forward strand.
AGTTTTGGAGGCAGTTCCCGGGTTGAGCCCAGGGATTTCACCTCCAACTTGGAAAACCGCCTACGTGCGCTTTACGCCCAGTAATTCCGAACAACGCTAGCCCCCTTCGTATTACCGCGGCTGCTGGCACGAAGTTAGCCGGGGCTTCTTATCCAGGTACCGTCATTATCTTCCCTGGCGAAAGAGCTTTACAACCCTAAGGCCTTCATCACTCACGCGGCATGGCTGGATCAGGCTTGCGCCCATTGTCCAATATTCCCCACTGCTGCCTCCCGTAGGAGTCTGGGCCGTGTCTCAGTCCCAGTGTGGCTGATCATCCTCTCAGACCAGCTATGGATCGTCGCCTTGGTAGGCTTTTACCCCACCAACTAGCTAATCCAACGCGGGCCCATCTAGGGGCGATAAATCTTTCACCCGAAGGTCGTATACGGTATTAGCACAAGTTTCCCTGAGTTATTCCGTACCCCTAGGTAGGTTCCCACGTGTTACTCACCCGTCTGCCACTGCTGTATTGCTACAACCGTTCGACTTGCATGTATTAAGCCTGCCGCCAGCGTTCGTTCTGAGCCAGGATCAAACTCTCAAGTTGAGTTGATCCGACTTATCAATCTCGCGAGGAAAATCGCGAGACGCGACGCAAGACACATACTCTCGTTATTGCCGATCTTGCGATCGACTAACGGGGTAGTGTGTTTTGAAACGTCAGACAGTCGGTATTTGGTTTGCTCGCAGATCCCAACTTTCGCTGGGCGAGCTCGCCAGGACACCGCCGTCCACGTTTCTCTTTCTCAAACCACAATGTCAAAGAGCACCTAAGCTTCTCGGCACTTTAGCGCCTCGAAACCGAGGGTCGTAACCGACCCGAAGGACAGTCATGCCACCGCTTCCGGAGAAGTCGGGGCTTGCCGTCACCCATCGTTGGATCGTCTACTAGACCACAAGGCAGACTGTCAAGCAAGCTCTTCAGTCTTTCTTACCGTCGGTGGCGCGCCGTGTTTGCGTTGCGCCGTGGTCTCGTTCGGTGAGGCGGTTTATAGGGGGGTCGCCCTGCCCCGTCAAACCCTTTTTTGCGTCAATTTCCAAAAAAATTCACGCTCTTTGCGCTTGACTCTGTTCGACTGATTTGTGTTGCGGCGCAGGCACTTCTCTCAAGGTGATTCCGGCCCGTCTTCTGCTACGCCCCTCGCAAGTGAAGGCCCGCCACGCTCCCTTTTGGGGCGTTATGGGACAGGTTTCGCGCGGCCGTCATATAGCCGCTCCATAATGGGAAGATAACGAGGCCGAACGACATAACGCGCGTTGACAGGGCATCCCTGAGAACGCATCGTTTGTTCACGACAAATTACAGTTCGTTACCGGCCGCCTGCGGGGGTGCCCGGAAACGGAGTTAAGGGCGGACGCGGGGTCCGTTCCGGACGACCAGGGGGTCCCTACTTGTACGACTCGGGGAAGCTTTCCGACGAACTCGACCTGGATAAGGCCAGCTCCGAAGCGGAGACCGGTGCCGAACAGGTCGCGCCGATGACCCGGTTCCGGCAATCGCTGCAGCGTTCGATGAAGCTCTATGTGTCGGTCAGCCGGCTGGTTCTGGGGCAGAGCCTCGGTCAGAACCGCTGGCTCGCCGCGACGGGCGTTGCGGGCGTGCTCTCTTTCGCCCTGCTCGGCATGGGCGTCGCGGCCCTCGTTTCACCCTATTCCAACGTCGAAACGGCCGCGTTGACGGCCGACCAGGCGCCGCAGATCGTGGCTCTGGACGCCGACGGCCCCGTCGAGCGCGTCACCCTGTCGGAGGAAACGCCGGCCCCGGATGCCGACCAGACCGCGGCGGAAGACGCCACGGATGAGACGGTGGCGGCCGATGCCTCTCCAGCCAATGCCGAACTGACCGCCCCGGCCACGCCCGCCGAGCCGAAGGAAGTCCAGACCAAGGTCGCCATCAATGATGGCGAGACGCTGATGCAGGTGCTGACCGATGCGGGCGCCGATCGCGTGGACGCCTATCACGCCATTGCGGCGATGAAACCGGTATTCAGCCCGTCGAAAATGCGGGCCGGACAGGAAGTATCCCTGACCTTCCTGTCCAATCCGAACCCTGAAAAAGACCAACCCTCCAAGCTTCTCACCGCCATTTCGCTCCAACCGGACATTGACCGCGCCATTCAGGTGAACCGCACCGAAGACGGCAGCTACAAGTCCGAAGAATTCCAGAAAGAGCTGAAAAGCGGCTTTGCCCACGCAAAGAACACGATCAGTTCAAGCCTCTTCCTCGACGCGCAGCAGGCCGGCATTCCGGCGCCGATCATCCTCGAAATGATCCGCATGTTCTCCTACAGCGTCGATTTCCAGCGCGAAATTCATCCCGGCGACTCATTCGAAGTCTTCTTCGATCGTAAATTCGACGAAGACGGAATTCCTGTGAAGGAAGGTCAGATCGCCTACGCGTCGCTGACCGTCGGCGGCAAACCCTATCGCCTGTGGCGCTTCAAGACCGCCGATGGCAACTGGGACTACTACGACGAGAACGGCAACAGCATGAAGAAGTTCCTGATGAGGACGCCGATCGATGGCGCCCGCATCAGCTCCGGCTTCGGCATGCGCAAGCATCCGATCCTCGGCTACAGCAAGCTCCATGCGGGCGTCGACTTCGCGGCCCCCAAGGGAACGCCGATCTATGCCGCCGGCGACGGCGTTGTGAAGATCGCGGGCTGGGTCAATGGCTACGGCAATTTCGTCGAAGTCGGCCACGCCAACAGATACGAAACCGGCTATGGCCACATGAGCGCCTTCGCCAAGGGTATCCGTCCCGGCGTCCGCGTCCGCCAGGGCCAGGTGATCGGCTACGTGGGCTCGACAGGTCGGTCGACGGGCCCGCATCTCCACTACGAGATTCATATTGCCGGCAAGAAGGTCAATCCGCTCGGCGTCAAGGTGGCGACGGGCATGAAGCTTGGCGGCAAACAGCTGGCCTCCTTCAAGGCCAACCGCGCCAATGTTGCGAGCCAGATGGCTGAAACGCCGTTGATGACGCGAGTCGCGCAGGCATCGGAAACGCCGAAGGCGAACTGATCCGCGGATATCGGGACGGAGATCAAAAAAGGGGCCGAAAATCGGCCCCTTTTTCATATGCGTCGAAGGCTTCCCGCCTTAGTGAATGAGGTGAGCTTCCGCGCCGCCTTCGTCGGCGATATGCCCGTCCACAGTGTCATGGCCGTTGATCGCGATGCCGTCGGCACCAGCAGAAACTGTCACCGTCTCGCCATCGCGAATCCCGCCTTCGAGCAGCAGTTCCGCGAGCGGATCCTGAACATTGCGCTGAATGACACGCTTCAGCGGCCGCGCACCATAGACCGGATCGTAGCCTTCATCGGCAAGCCAGGTCCTCGCGCTCGGATCGAGGTGAATGGCTATCTTGCGATCCGCCAGGAGCTTCTGGAGACGCGCCATCTGGATATCGACAATCGCGTCCATCTGCTCGCGGGTCAGACGGTGGAAGAGCAGGATCTCATCGAGACGATTGAGGAATTCCGGGCGGAAACGCGACCGCACGACATCCATCACCTGCTCGCGAACATCCTCCACGGCGCCGCCCTCGGCCAGGTATTCGGCACCGAGATTCGACGTCATGATGATGAGCACGTTTTTGAAATCGACCGTGCGTCCCTGTCCATCCGTCAGGCGTCCGTCATCGAGCACCTGCAACAGCACGTTGAAGACATCCGGGTGCGCCTTCTCGATTTCGTCGAAGAGCACGACCTGATAGGGCCTGCGGCGAACCGCCTCCGTCAACGCGCCGCCTTCCTCATATCCGACATATCCGGGCGGAGCGCCGATCAGGCGCGAGACCGAGTGCTTCTCCATGTATTCCGACATGTCTAGGCGACAGATCGCCTGGTCGTCGTCGAAGAGGAAGCCGGCGAGCGCCTTGGTCAGCTCCGTCTTGCCGACGCCGGTCGGTCCGAGGAACAGGAAGGAACCGATAGGGCGATTCGGATCCTGAAGACCGGCGCGAGCGCGGCGCACGGCCCGGGCAACTGCGGAAACCGCCTCCGACTGGCCGATGACCCGCTGTCCCAGCGCCGATTCCATCTGCAGGAGCTTCTCACGCTCGCCTTCGAGCATCTTGTCGACCGGAATTCCGGTCCAGCGCGAAACGACCTGCGCGATATGGGCTTCGGTCACGGCCTCTTCGACCAGCGCGCCCGCGGCGCTGGCGCGCTTTTCCATCTCGGCGAGCTTCTTCTCGAGATCGGGAATGACGCCATAAGCAAGTTCCGAAGCACGCTCAAGCCTGCCGGCACGCTGTGCCTGCACGAGTTCGTTACGCGCATTGTCGAGCTCTTCCTTGAGCTTCTGCGCGCCCGCGAGCTTCGACTTCTCGGCCTGCCAGGAGGCTGTGAGATCGGCTGACTTCTTCTCGAGGTCGGCAAGCTCGCCCTCGATCTTCTCCAGACGATCCTTCGAACCCTCGTCCTTTTCCTTCTTCAGCGCCTCGCGCTCGATCTTGAGCTGAATGACGCGGCGGTCGATTTCATCGAGCGCCTCCGGCTTGGAGTCGACCTGCATGCGAAGCCGGCTCGCGGCTTCGTCCATCAGGTCGATGGCCTTGTCCGGCAGGAATCGATCGGAAATGTAGCGGTCCGACAGGGTTGCCGCCGCGACGAGCGCCGAATCGGTGATTCTCACGCCGTGATGCAGTTCGTACTTCTCCTTGAGCCCGCGAAGAATCGATATCGAATCCTCGACCGTCGGCTCCTCGACGAAGATCGGCTGGAAGCGGCGGGCAAGCGCGGCATCCTTCTCGATATATTTGCGGTACTCGTCGAGCGTGGTCGCACCGACGCAGTGCAACTCGCCGCGCGCCAGAGCGGGCTTCAGCAGATTCGACGCGTCCATCGCGCCATCGGTCTTTCCCGCGCCGACCAGCGTGTGCAATTCGTCGATGAAGAGAATCACGCCGCCTTCGCTCGAACCGAGCTCCGTCAGTACGGCCTTCAACCGCTCTTCGAACTCGCCGCGATACTTGGCGCCGGCGATCAGGGCGCCGAGATCGAGCGACAAAAGGCGCTTGTTGCGGAGACTTTCGGGCACGTCGCCATTGACGACGCGCAGCGCAAGACCTTCGGCAATGGCCGTCTTGCCGACGCCGGGCTCGCCGATCAGGACGGGATTGTTCTTCGTGCGCCGGGCCAGAACCTGAATCGTGCGGCGAATCTCCTCGTCGCGGCCGATCACCGGGTCGAGCTTGCCCGACCTGGCCTCAGCGGTGAGGTCGCGCGTATATTTCTTCAGAGCCTCATAGCCTTCTTCGGCAGAAGCCGTGTCGGCGGTACGCCCCTTGCGAACGCGTTCGATCGCCTCGTTGAGAGATTGCGCGGTGACGCCCGCCGTCTTGAGGATTTTTTCCGATTCGGTGCCCGGCTCGATCAGCAGCGCGAGGAGCAGACGTTCGGCGGTGACATAGGAATCGCCCGCCTTCTTCGCGAGCTTTTCGGCCTGATCGAAAATTCGCGCCGTCTCGGGTGCGAGGTAAAGCTGACCGGCCGCAGATCCCTCGACCTTGGGCAGCTTGTTCAGCACCGTTTCGACGCCGGTAAGCGCCTGATCGGGTCTGCCGCCCGCGGCGCGAATGAGGCCCGCGGCGAGACCTTCCTCGTCATCGAGCAGAACCTTCAGAATATGTTCGGGGGTGAAGCGCTGGTGTCCCGAGCGCACGGCGAGCCCTTGCGCCGACTGGATGAAACCGCGACTGCGGTCCGTATATTTTTCCAGATCCATCTCTCGTCCTTTCAAGCACGTCCCGCGAGGCCCCGCGTCTCCATAAAAGGATGACGTCCCAGCACCTCTTTCGAGCGCCTTCTTCAAAATATCGCTTACTCTCCCTTGCGGGAGCATTGCGCTGGATCAGCCCTCTTCGAGGCACCGCTCCAAGGCAGATATGGTGTGACCTCATCGCCACACAAGAGGGGTATCCCCCGGATATCCGCGCGTTTTTGGAGCGAGAAACATGACAGGCTCGGCCCGCATTGCAGGTCTCTACCGCTACCCGGTCAAAGGGCTCTCGCCCGAGGCGATGCAGGAGGCGGCTCTCCGTCCCGGCGAGACGATCGACTGGGACCGCGCCTTCGCCATCGAAAACGGATCGGCCGATTTCGATCCGGCTGCGCCGAAGCATTTTCCCAAGGTCAAATTTCTGATGCTGATGAAGAACGAGCGCCTTGCCCGGCTTCATTCGCGATTCGACGAACGGACGGCGACGCTCACCCTCTCTGAGAACGGACGGCAAGTCGTCAGCGGTAACCTCATGACGGTCGAAGGCAGAACCGCCATCGAGGCCTTTATGGCGCAGTACATGAAAGCCGAACTGCGGGGCGCGCCGCGAATCGTCCACGCCCCGGGCTTTTCCATCTCGGATGTGGCGGCAAAGGTCGTATCGCTCATCAATCTGGCCAGCGTTCGCGAACTCGAAAAGCTCATCGGACGGCCGGTCGACCCTCTGCGCTTTCGCGGAAACCTTCTCGTGCAAGGCCTCAGCCCCTGGGAAGATCACGACTGGGCAGGCAGGGAAATTCGTCTGGGCGAGATTCGTGCACGCGGCGTCATGCCGATCAGGCGCTGCGCGGCGACCAACGTCGATCCTTCGACGGCGGAGCGCGACATGGAGATTCCGGCAACGCTGCAGCGGAACCTCGGCCACATGAATCTCGGCCTTTATGCAGAAGTGCTCGACGCGGGAACGATTCGCCCCGGCGACAGGATCGCCCTCGTCTGAAATGAAAAAAAGGCGCGGGCCCCTTCCGGATTGCCCGCGCCTTTCAGAAATCATGCCCGATCAGACTGCGGGCGCTTCGTCCACGCTGGATGAAGCGGCGTTCTCGCCACCTTCCGAAGCCGGGCGTTCGCCGCCAGCTTCATGGCGCGGACGACGCCGACGCCCCTGACGACGGCGCGATCCCTCGCCGCTCGGTACGCCGCCGGGAATGCCTTGCGCATGTCCATCGCCACGTGCCTCGCCTTCGGCAATGACGGGCTGCTCGCTGTCCGGCTGAATGTCGAGATCGCCCTGAGGCTGCTGCCCGCCACTCGAATTCTGATGGCGTTCGCCGCGGCCTTCGCCCCGCCCCTGACGCTGCCCATGCTGATGGGCCTGCTGATGGAAGGGCTGATTCGGAAAATTGGGCTGCGGCTGGTCGGAGGAAAAATCCTCCTCCTCTTCGTCCTGATCCTCGTCGGGGCGGTAGCCCAGATTATGCTGAGGACGGGGCTGGCCCTCGTTCATCACCTGCGAAGCCATCAGCAGGCGGTAGTAATGTTCTGCATGCTGATAGTAGTTTTCCGCCATGACGCGGTCGCCGGCCGAGATCGCATCGCGCGCAAGCTGCTGGTACTTCTCGCAGACATGAGCGGCGGTGCCGCGAATCTTCACATCGGGTCCATTGCTGTCATAAGCGCGGTTGCCCGAATTCTGCGGCTTGCGTCCACGCCCACGCGAGCGCTTGGAGTTGTTCTGCCCCTGCCTCATATGGTCACTATCTCGTCTAATGTTCATCTTGGAGTTCAAAGCATTTCCGCTGTGTCCGTACCGGGCGCTACGCGCGCGGCTTCTGGACGATCGCCGACCCATTGTCGGCATGCGCAATCTGCGTGGCGTACTTCAGCACCAATCGCGCCTTCCGGCTCCGCCGGTTCGGTCATGTCGGATGCTCAGAAGTTCCGGCCCCTGGCGCCTTTGCCTGCGATCCGATACCGGTTCGCGTGCCTGGCGCCCTGCCTCCGGGTTCACCTCAAGCTCTCTTTAAACCGCCATATCCATCGGCTTGAAGAGCGAGGTGGAGTGTCCCTTGGCTCAATACCCTGAAGGCAACCTAGACCCTAAAGCGCTTCTTTCCAAACATTTTTTGCAAGACGTGAATCTTGATTTCAACGCCGTGGCAACCGCGCAACGATGGCTCGGGGCACACCGGCGAGATCGGCCACCACATCGAGAACCTCAAGCCCTGCCTCGGAAAAAATCTTCGCCACATCCGCGTCCTGGCCGATGCCCAGCTCGACGACAGCGTGACTTTCGGGCTTCAGAAGTCTCGGCAATTCAGCGCCTATCGCACGATATGCGTCATAACCATCGACGCCTCCATCGAGTGCAAGGCTCGGATCGAAGGCCTTCACCTCCTCATCCAGCGTCGCGATGACGGCGGTGGGAATGTAGGGCGGATTGGAAATCACGAGATCGAAGCGCTCGTCGATGCCTTGTGCCCAACTTGCGCGGCGAAACGCCGCACGATCGGCACAACCGAGCGATGCTGCGTTGCGCGCAGCGACGGCAAGCGCCTCTTCGGAGATGTCGACACCCAGCCCACCGGCATCTTTGCGCTCGTGAAGAAGGGATATCAGCAGACATCCGGTGCCCGTGCCTATGTCGAGAATCCTTGGCGCCGTCACCTTTCCAAGAAGATCCAGCGCCGTCGCGATCAGCGTTTCGCTATCGGGCCGCGGGTCGAGCGTCGCAGGCGTAACCTCGAAGGCGAGCCCCCAGAATTCGCGCGACCCGAGAATGCGTGAAACCGGCTCATGGGCCATGCGCCGCGCCTCGAAGGTCCGCAGCTTTTCCACGTCAGCCTCGCCGAGCCTCTTTCCGGGCTCGCGGATCATCTCGATTTCGTCGCATCCGGCTGCGGCCTGCACGAGAAGCCGTGCGTCGAGCGAAGGATTTTCGATCCCCGCCTGTTTGAAACGCCAGGCGAGCATCCGATATTCATGATCGCGGGTGGTGATCACGCTTCTTCCCCGAGGGCAGCGAGGCGCTCCGCCTGATCCTCGGCGATGAGCGCAGAGATGATTTCGTCCAGCGCTTCGCCTTCCAGAACCTGGTCGAGCTTGTGCAGCGTCAGATTGATGCGGTGATCCGTCACGCGACTCTGCGGGAAGTTGTAGGTGCGGATACGCTCCGAACGATCGCCGGAACCGACCTGCCCCTTGCGCTCCGCCGCGCGTTCGCGGTCGATGCGCTCGCGTTCAGCCTCGTAAATGCGCGCGCGCAGAATCTGCATCGCTCGCGCCTTGTTCTTGTGCTGGGACTTCTCATCCTGCTGCGCAACGACAATGCCTGTCGGCAAATGGGTGATGCGGACCGCGCTTTCGGTCTTGTTTACGTGCTGTCCGCCGGCGCCGCTCGCACGGTAGACGTCGAAGCGGAGGTCCTTGTCGTCGATTTGGACGTCGACATCCTCGGGCTCCGGCAGCACGGCAACCGTCGCCGCCGAGGTGTGGATGCGCCCGCCTGCTTCCGTGGCCGGAACGCGCTGCACACGGTGGACGCCCGATTCGAATTTGAGCCGCGCAAAGACGCCCCTGCCGGAGATCTCCGCGACGATTTCCTTGTAGCCGCCGACTTCGCCTTCGGAGGCGCTGATGAGCTCGACCTTCCAGCCTTGCTTCTGCGCGTAGCGTTCATACATGCGGAACAGATCGCCCGCGAAGAGAGCGGCCTCGTCGCCGCCGGTCCCTGCGCGGACTTCGAGAATGACGTTGCGCTCGTCCGCCGCATCCTTGGGCAGCAGCATCAACTGCACTTCTCGTTCGAGCGTGGGCAGCTCCGCATCGAGCCGGTCGAGTTCCTCGCGCGCGATCTCGGCCATCTCCTTGTCGGAGAGAAGCGCACGCGCTTCTTCACGCGCCGCTTCGGCCGCCTGCAACTGCCTGACCGCTGTGGCGACCGGCGACAATTCCGCAAATTCTCGCGACAGCGCAACGAAACGTTCGCGGGAAACATTCGCGTTCATCTCGGACTGAACCGCTTCAAAGCGGTCGAGCAGCTTGTGCAATCTGTCCTGGGGAATCATCGTCTCGACTTCATGGGAAATTGGAACCGGCGGCTTTCATGCGCCTACGCGCCGCCTGAAAGCCCGGCTAATCCCCGGCGAGAGCGCGCGGCTCCCTTGCGGCTTCTTCCGCCGCCCGCGCCGCCTCGATTTCCTTCGCCTTTTCCTCGACGAGGCCCACGAGGTGATCGACGATTTCCTCGTTTCTGATCTTGTGATCGGTGACGCCCGCCAGATAGACCATGCCCGAACCGGCGCCGCCACCGGTGAAGCCTATATCGGTCTGTTCGGCCTCGCCCGGCCCATTGACCACGCAACCGATGACAGAAAGCGTCATGGGCGTCGGGATATGAGCGAGGCGTTCTTCAAGCAGCTTCACGGTGCCGATCACGTCGAAGCCCTGCCGCGCGCAAGAGGGGCAGGAAATGATCGTCACACCACGATGACGCAGATTGAGCGACTTCAGAATGTCGAAGCCGACCTTCACTTCCTCGACCGGATCGGCAGAGAGCGACACGCGAATCGTGTCGCCGATGCCGGCCCATAGCATCGAGCCGAGGCCGATCGAGGATTTGACCGTGCCCGACATGAGACCGCCCGCTTCGGTCACGCCGAGATGCAGCGGACAATCAATCGCTTCGGCAAGCTGCTGATAGGCGGCGACCGTGAGGAAGACGTCGGACGCCTTCACGCTGATCTTGAATTCGTGGAAGTCGTGATCCTGCAGGATGCGCGCATGATCGAGCGCGCTCTCGACCATCGCTTCCGGGCAAGGCTCGCCGTATTTCTCCAGAAGATCGCGCTCCAACGAACCAGCATTGACGCCGATACGCATCGAAAGCCCGTGATCCTTCGCCGCCTGCACGACCTCGCGCACGCGCGCCGCCGAGCCGATATTGCCCGGATTGATACGAAGGCAGGATGCGCCTGCCTCGGCCGCCTCGATAGCGCGCTTGTAGTGAAAATGAATGTCGGCAACGATCGGGATCTTCGTCGCCCTGACGATCTCCTTCAGCGCCTTCGTCGAATCCTCGTCCGGGCAGGACACGCGCACGATATCCGCGCCCGCTTCCTCGATGCGGCGAATCTGCTCGATCGTCGCCTTGGCGTCCGATGTCAGCGTATTCGTCATGGTCTGAACGGTAATCGGCGCGTCTCCGCCAACCGGCACCGATCCCACATGGATCTGACGGCTCTTCCTGCGGGCTATGTCACGCCAGGGACGAATGCTCATGTGTCGATCGAGGTCCTGCCGGGATGCGCCCGACAAAGTGCTGTCCGGCCGAAGCCGGTGAATGGTGCTCTATATAAGGTCCATTCATAGCAGAAACGATGCCCAAGACCAGAAATCCTGGGCCGAAAGCCGAATGGCCGCCGGTAAATCCCGCTCAGCGCGCCACGGGAGCCGCAGGCGCCCCCGGCTGGCCTGCCGGCGCCGCCGCCGCGCTCTGCTGCGGGCTGGCGGCAATGAGCGCCGCTGCATCGAGCGGCTTGCCGGTCAGAACCAGCGTCGGCGGACCTGCGAGCCCGAGGGAGGTTCCATCGACCAGAATTTCGAAAGCGCTCGCATCGCGCGCCACGAGGATGATCCCCGGCTTGCCCGGCGCCCTGTAGCTGTCGCCCAGCGCCAGAGTGCGCTCGATCAGCACGTGACCCTGTGCGTCCTCCACGCGGATCCACGCATCGCTCTTGCGGGCACGTACAACGACGCGACCGTCGATGTTCTCGCTGCCGAAGGTCTGACCGGCCTGGATCGGCGGCAATGCCGGAGCAAGCTCGGCCTGCAGCTGGACGGGAGCGGCAGCCGGCTGCGGCTCCAGCGCGGCCACTTGCTGGGCCGGCGCGGTCGCGGGCACGGCGTCCGCTGCGACCGGCGCGGCAGCCGGGGCCGGCGGCACCGCATAAACCGCGGAAGAATCCTGCTGAGGCGCGGAAACGCCCAGAAGCTGCGAAGAAGAGGATGACCCTTGAGTCCGCGTCGCGGCGGATGCCGGATCGCCGCTCAACACGGGACGCTCATCCGGCGCGCCGGTCGAGCCCGCCCGCTCCTCGATGCGCTCAGGCACCGGCGGAACGCGCTCGGCCATCATCTTGTCGGCGGAGCGCGTCAGCAGCCAGCCGCCATAGATGCCCAGCGCAACAACCAGTCCAACGATCAGGAAGGTGCCGCGCGGCAGCCTGGTCTCCTCCGTCACCTTCGGAAAGGTGAAGGCATCCATGGCCCGTTCGCTCTGATCGATCTCGAACTTGTAGCGATCGACCACATGGGCCACATCGAGCCCAAGATATTCTGCGTAGGAACGCACGAAGCCGATGGCATAGGCACGGCCGGGCAGATCGCGGTGGCGCCCCTCTTCGAGCGCTTCGAGCTGTTCGCGGCGAATGCGGAGCGCAGCGGCAATGGAACGGAGGTCCTCGCCCCGCTTCAGGCGGGCAGCGCGCAACTCGGCACCAACCGTATCGACGGGAAGCGGAGCGTCGCTGGAAATATCGCGCAGATGCAGCCTGCGACGTACCTCGGACTTCTCGTCCATTGGCGGCGTCGAACTTTTGATCATGGCCTTGGGATCTTCCCCGAGCTGAGCCGTCCCCATATACCCGTCACCATCTGGCGAATTAATCGACCGTCAGCGCCAGATCCGAGTGGCCCCAGACGCCCCCGTCCGAAACCGCCCAAAGTCGATGCGATCGCCCGTCCTTACCCGGCAGTAGTACGCCCCCGCAGGCACCTGCCGAATGCTAAGAATAAATCAAACCTGCTTAATAATCGCAACCACCGATTGGTCCAAACGTACGGAAATCGCTCGAAAAAGGAACGATGCCGCAACCGCTGTCACCGCACCGTCAAATAGCGACGCGATGGTCCCGCGCAAAGGACTTGAGCTCATCGCGAAGCGACGAAATGGGGAGCGCATATAGCCCCTCCATGTAGCTTTCGAGCGCACCGACGTCGAGCGAGCGCGCCATCATCTTGACCGGACCGATCGCGGCCGGCGACATGGAAACACGCCTGAATCCGACACCGAGAAGCGCCATCGCCTCCAGCGGTTTGCCCGACATCTCGCCGCACAGCGTCACCGGCACGCCCTGCGCGTGACACCTGGTCACGATCGATCTCAGAAATCCGAGAACCGCGGGGCTCAACAGGTCGTATCGGTTGGCTACGCGAGGATTGCCACGGTCTGCCGCGAAGAGGAACTGAAGCAGATCGTTGCTCCCGACACTGACGAAATCGACCAGCGGCAGAAGCGTATCGAGCTGCCAGACGAGCGAGGGAACCTCGAGCATGGTCCCGATCTCGACCTTCGCCGGCGGGGCCTTGCCGAACTTGGCGAGCCGCGCCAGCTCCTTGTCGACCAGGCTCCGCGCGCGCTTGAACTCCGCCACCTCTGCGACCATCGGAAACATGACGCGAAGCGAACGGCCGGAGGCCGCGGTCAGCAATGCGCGAAGCTGGTGCCGGAGGAGTGCCGGACGATCGAGACCGATGCGGATAGCGCGCCAGCCGAGCGCCGGGTTCTCTTCCTTGAACGCCGCCATGTCCATATAGGGCAGCATCTTGTCGCCGCCGATATCGAGCGTACGAAACACGGTCGGCTTGTCGCCTGCTGCATCGAGTACTGCAGAATAAAGCTCGATCTGATCCTTGAGACTCGGAAGCTTCGATGCGACCATGAATTGCAGCTCGGTGCGGAAAAGGCCGATGCCCTCCGCGCCAGACTCATGCAGATGGCGAAGATCCACCTGCAAACCTGCGTTCACGTAAAGATCGATTTTCTTGCCGTCGACACTGATCGCCGGCTCATGGCGGATCGCTTCATACTGCGCCTGCTTGCGTGCGCGGAAGCGCGCCTTCTCCGAATAGGAGTCGATGATGTCCTGCGACGGACGCACATAGACTTCGCCCGCGTCGCCATCGACGATGATCGCGTCGCCCTGGTCGATGTGATCAAGAATGGCCTCCGCACGGCCGACCGTCGCAATGCCCAGCGCACGAGCGACGATGGTCACATGCGCATTCTGCGCGCCTTCCTCCAAGACAAGGCCGCGCAAGCGCTCCTTGTCATAGTCGAGAAGCTCGGCGGGGCCCATGTTGCGGGCGATGACGATGGCATCGTTCGGCAGATTGCCGCTCGCCGAGGAAAGCTTCACGCCGGTCAGCTGGCGCAGAAGCCGGTTCGCGAGATCGTCGAAATCGTGGAGCCGCTCGCGCAGATAGGGGTCGGCTGCGCGTTGCAGCCTTGCGCGCGTATCGTTCTGCACGCGTTCGACGGCGGCTTCCGCCGTGAGGCCGGTCCGCACCGCCTCGCTCATGCGCTGCAGCCAACCGCGATCGTTCGCGAACATGCGATAGGCCTGAAGCACCTCGCGATGCTCGCCTGCATGGCTCAGGTCTTCCGTCTCAAGCATGTCGTCGATCGAGCCGCGGAGCTCATAGACCGCCTGCTCCAGCCTGTTCAATTCGACGTCGACATCCTCGGCGATGAGCTTCGTGACATGCACACGCGGCTCATGGAGCACCGCATGGCCGAGCGCGATGCCCTCGGAGAAGGAGCCACCCTTGACGTGAAACGGACGGCGGCGCGTCGTCGTCGGCTCGTCGAGTTCCTGCAGGTTGATGAGGTCGCCAGCCGCCACGACTTCGGCGAGCACCATGGCCACCGTCTGCAGCGCCTCGACTTCTTCTTCGGTGTAATTGCGCTTCGTGCGGTTCTGGACGACCAGAACGCCGACGACGCGGCCCGATCTGAGGATCGGTACGCCCATCAGCGACTTGTAGACCTCTTCGCCGGTTTCCGGTCGGTAGGCGAAGCCCGGATGCGATTGCGCGTCGGCAAGATTGAGCGGCCTTGCGTGCGCGGCAATGTCGCCGACAAGGCCTTCGCCGACTTTCAGCCGGGTCTTGTGAACGGCGCTCGGCTTCAGACCTTCGGTCGCGAAGAGCTCAAGCTCGCGCGTCGGGCGCATCAGATAGACGGAGCACACCTCCGCGACCATGTTGGCCGCGATCAGCACGACGATCTTGTCGAGCCGCTTCTGCGCCGCCTGAGGCTCCGCCATGACCTCGCGCAGCCTGCGGAGCAAGACGCGGGGACCACCGACGGAGCCCACCATCAGTTCGCGTCCCTCTGGTTGCCGCTCGCACGGCGCACGAATCTGCGGCGGCGCCGGAGCGCCGTCTGCGTCTTCGCGGCCATCCGGCCGGATATGGCGAGCTGAGGGTTCACGCGGTCTCCGTTATTCGCCGTCGAGTCCGTAAGCCGTGTGCAATGCGCGCACGGCAAGCTCAGTGTACTCCGACGCGATCAGCACGCTCACCTTGATCTCCGACGTGGTGATGGCGAGGATGTTGATGCCCTTGGCAGCGAGCGTTTGAAACATCGTCTTGGCGACGCCCGTATGGCTGCGCATGCCGATACCGATGATCGACACCTTGACGACATTGGTGTCGGTCTTGATTTCCTGCGCGCCGATCTCGGCCTGCGCCTTGCGGATCACATCCTCCGCACGGGCAAGTTCGGCCTGCGGCACCGTAAACGTCATGTCGGTGCTCTTGCCGTCATCCGAGACGTTCTGGATGATCATGTCGACATTGATCGAATTGTCGGCAAGCGGGCCGAAGACCTTGGCGGCGACGCCGGGCTTGTCCTCGACCTTGACGAGCGTGACCTTGGCTTCGTCCTTCGAATAGGCGATGCCGCTGACGACTTGCTGTTCCACGATTTCTTCCTCGTCGCAAACGAGTGTGCCGACGATGTCCCCAGCCCCGGTTCCTTGGGGAGCATCGGGCGCATCGAAACTCGAGCGGACCTGAAGTCGCACTCGATAGACCATGGCGAGCTCAACGGAGCGGGTCTGGAGAACCTTGGCGCCGAGAGACGCCATCTCCAGCATTTCCTCGTAACTGATTTTATCAAGCTTTCGGGCCTTCGCAACGATACGAGGGTCCGTGGTGTAGACGCCGTCGACATCCGTGTAGATGTCGCAACGATCGGCATTGATCGCCGCTGCGATCGCGACGGCGCTCGTATCCGAGCCGCCGCGCCCGAGCGTCGTAATCCTGTTGTCGGGGCCGAGCCCCTGGAACCCTGCGATGACCGCGACCTGACCTTCGCCGAAGCGCCGGACGATCTCGTCGCCGTTGATTTCCTGAATACGCGCGGCGCCATGCGCGTTGTCGGTGCGGATCGGAATCTGCCAGCCGAGCCAGGAGCGCGCCGGAATACCGATGCGCTGAAGCTCGATCGCCAAGAGACCGACCGTCACCTGCTCGCCCGTGGCGACAATGGTGTCGTATTCGCGCGCATCGTGGAGCGGCGCCGTTTCGCGCGCCCAGGCAACGAGCTGATTCGTGGTGCCGGACATGGCGGAAACGACCACCGCGACCTCATGGCCCGCATCCACCTCGCGCTTCACATGCTGAGCGACATTGCGGATTCGCGCGACGTCGGCCACCGATGTGCCGCCAAACTTCATGACCAGTCTGGCCATTCCTGAATATCCTGTCTTCGGGCCTCAAGGCCCCTAGCTTACGCACGCTCGCTCCGGCCGCCCCGCTGGACCCGAGCCATGCGGACGCCCTATATCATGTCGCGATTGGGATGGACCTGATGCCGAACCGAGCCTGAGCCCATACATACTCGGATGGCACTGGCCTCGCAACCGGGCCCGGGCCAAGATCGACGTTGCTCAATGCCGCACCTGCGAAGGGATTTTCTTATGACAAGCGCCGCCACCACTCCGGCAGGGGCCAGCACCGTCGATCCGGACGAAGTCGCCCGATTTTCCGTCATAGCGGCCGAGTGGTGGGATCCGACGGGCAAGTTCGGTCCGCTGCACAGGTTCAACCCGGTCAGGCTGGGTTTCATCCGTGAGCGCGTTTGCATGCATTACGGCCGCGATCCGAAGGCCCTCCACCCCTTCGCCGGTCTGCGCCTGCTCGATATCGGCTGCGGCGGCGGCCTCCTCTCCGAACCCATGCGACGCCTCGGCGCCGAGGTCATCGGCGCGGATGCGGGCGAAAGGAACATCGCGACCGCCTCGATCCATGCACAGGAGCAGGGTCTCGATATCGATTACCGCTGCACCACGGCTGAAGCCCTCGCCGAGGCCGGCGAGAAGTTCGACATCATCCTCAACATGGAAGTCATCGAGCATGTCGCGGACCGCGACATCTTTCTGAAGGCCTGCAGCGCCATGCTGAAGCCGGGAGCCCTCATGATCGTGGCCACGATCAACCGGACCATGAAGGCGTTCGGCCTCGCGGTCGTCGGGGCCGAATACGTGCTGGGCTGGCTGCCTCGCGGCACGCATGACTGGTCGAAATTCGTGACCCCCGCCGAGATGCGGCAGGGGCTTGCCGATGCGGAACTTGAAGTCAGGGAAGTGAGCGGCGTCAGCTACAATCCGCTTGGAGATATCTGGAAGGTCTCGGGCGATACCGGCGTCAACTACATGGTCGTGGCGGTCAAGCCTGGCAACGGCCGGCAGGACGAAAGATAGCGATCACTATTATGTCTTGACGGAAAAATCCCGCCTCGCCATTGTGCAACGGAAGACACGATGGGGAGCGGGGAGTCATGCATCGCCCATGGAAGATCGCGGTCATTGCCGTGCTGGCGGGCCTCGCGCTCACCGGCTGCGGCAAGGAAGACGAAGCGGCCAAGCCCGTCAGGCTCGATGAGCGGCTCGCCGACATCTATGGCCGCACCTGCCAGACCTGCCACCAGAACGCGGAAACCGGCGCGCCGCTCGCGCATGATCTCGCCGCATGGAAGCCCCGCCTCGCGCAGGGCGAGGCCGTTCTCGGCGATCACATCATCAACGGCTTCAAGGGCATGCCGCCGCTCGGCCAGTGCATCGAATGCTCGGCGGACGATCTCATCACCCTCATGAGGTTCATGGCCGCGCCCGCACCGGAATCGACACAAGAAGAAGAGCACTGAGAAAGCACGGCCCATGAACGCATCGCGCCGCAACCTGCTGAAACTCGCCACCGCCGCCAGCGCGCTCGCCGCAACCGGCACGATCCCCGCACTGGTGGAAAGCGCCTTCGCCGACGCATTGCCGCCGACGCAGCCGCCAGCGCGCAAGGCACTTCCCTGGCACAACTGGTCCGGCGGACAATCCTGCGAACCGTCCGTTCGCGCGGCGCCCGCCAATGAGGCGGAACTCGCGGCGCTGCTGAAAAAGACAACGGCCCCCATTCGCGCCGTCGGCGCCGGTCATTCATTCTCGGGTCTCGTTCCAACCGAAGGGACGCTGCTGACGCTCGACCGCATTTCAGGCGTGGTCGATCACGATCCGGCGACGCATCAGGCGACGGTACGCGCCGGTACGCGCCTCGCCGCGATGGCGGAAGAGCTCGCCCGCCGCGGCCTCGCGCTGGCCAACCTGCCGGACATCAACAAACAGTCGCTCGCAGGCGCGATCTCCACCGGCACCCATGGAACAGGCATCGATATCGGCTCGCTATCGAGCTTTGTGACCGGGCTGCGCCTCGTTACCGCCTCCGGCAAGACGATCGACTGCGATGCGCAGAACCGGCCTGAGATTTTCAATACGGCCCGCGTGTCTCTTGGTGCGCTCGGCATCATCACGCAAATCCGCATCCAGGCGCAGCCGATCTACAAGCTGAAGCGGCGCACATGGATCGCGCCCGTGAACGAAATGCTGGAGCAGATTCCGGAACTCGAAGCGAAGAACCGGAATTTCGAATTCTATTACATCCCCTATTCCGGCATGGCGCTCGGCATCGTGAACAACGAAACGAACGAGCCCGAAACGCCCACACCCGTCAACGAGGACGATGACGGCTTGCGCGAATTGAAGATGCTGGAAGACTGGCTCGGCTGGGCGCCGACGCTCCGCCGCTGGGCAATCCAGAAGGCTCTCGCCGGTCGCGGAGCGGAAGAGCGCGTCGACTATTCCAACAAGACGCTGGCGACGGAGCGCGGCGTGCGCTTCAACGAAATGGAATATCACCTGCCGCGCGAAGCAGGCCCGGCCGCACTGCGCGAAATCATCGACACGATCGAGAAGAACAACATCAAGGTCTTCTTCCCCATCGAATTCCGCACCACCGCGCTGGACGATATCTGGCTGAGCCCCTTCTACCAGCGCAAGAGCTGCTCCATCGCCATCCATCAGTTTCACGAATGGGATTACAAGCCCTATTTCGAAGCGATCGAACCAATCTACCGCAAGCATGACGGCCGCCCGCATTGGGGCAAGCTCAACACGCTCACGGCGGCTGATTTCTCCACGCTCTACCCGAGGTGGAAGGACTTTCTCGAAGTCCGCGCGGAACTCGACCCGACGGCCAAGTTCCTCAATCCGTATCTGAAGAAGGTCTTCGGCGTCGCCTGAGAGGGATCAGTTTGCCCGGCGCGATGGCACGACCGGCAACGGCGCAACCTCGACACCTTCCTCGATCAGTTCACGCGCTTCATCGACCGTCGCCTCGCCATAGATGCCGCGCTGCTCTTCCTCGCCGTAATGGATGCGGCGCGCGGTCTCGGCAAACTTGTCGCCCACATAGTCGCAATTTTCTTCGACCTTCTTGCGCAGCTCCGTCATCGCCATGACGAGCTTCTGCACGACCTGCGAGGCGTCGATCGCGTCGCGCTTTTTCGTCCCCGCAACGTTGGGCGCCATAAGGCCCTTGCGCACCTTGGCGCTGCCGCAAACGGGGCATGTGACCTCGCCCGCCTTCACCTGATCGTCGAAAACCGAAGAGGAACGGAACCAGCCGTCGAATTCATGTTCCTTTTCGCAAAGAAGAGCGTAGCGGATCATGACGCCTCCTTCGCCGTGGTCGGCAGATCGAATGGCTTGTCGTGAAGGAGGCTCGGCACACGGGTCCGCGCCTCGTCCACCTTCGCCGGATCGATCCCGACCATGATGATGCCCGGCTCCGTGCCCGCCTCGGCAATCACTTCACCCCAGGGGGCAACGACAAGGCTGTGGCCGAAAGTCTCCCGGCCATTCTCATGACGCCCGCCCTGCGCCGCCGCAAAGACGAAGGAACCCGTCTCGATCGCACGGGCACGCAGAAGCACATGCCAATGCGCCTCCCCCGTCTGTCGCGTGAAGGCGGCCGGCACGGTGAGGAAGCGTGCGCCCGCATGGGCCAGCGCGCGATAGAGATGGGGAAAGCGCAGATCGTAGCAAATCGTGAGCCCGACGCGGCCCCAGGGCAGATCGGCCGTCACAGCTTCGCGGCCAGCTTCGAAATTGCGCGACTCGCGATAGGACTCGCCACCCGGAAGATCGACGTCGAACATATGGATCTTGTCGTAGCGCGCCGCGACGGAGCCATCGGGCGCAACGAGGAAGGAGCGGTTGGCGAGCTTCGTCTCCGCCACCTTGATCGGGAGCGAGCCAATGGAAAGCCAGATCTTCTTTTCGCGCGCGACGGCACGAAGCGCGGCCAGAGCCACGTCGTCTTCCTCGGCCCTCGCCTTTTCGAAGAGCAGCCCGCGTTCGGCCTCCATGAGCGAGGTGTTCTCGGGCGTCAGCACGAAGTCGGAACCCGCTTCAGCCGCACGCGCCACGAGATCGACAACGGCCTCCGTATTCGCCGCAACGTCGCGCCCCGCGCGCAACTGCACGCAGGCGGCGACAAAGGATGAATTGCGGGAACCGGTCATGGTCGCCTTCAGGCCGCGAGCAGCGGATCGAGCTTGCCCGCGCCATCGAGCGCATAGAGATCGTCGCAGCCGCCCACATGGGTTTCCCCGATGAAGATTTGCGGCACGGTGTAGCGGCCACCGGCCCGCGCCGTCATTTCATCGCGCCTGGCAGCGTCGCCACTCACGTCGATCTCATGAAACTTCACGCCCTTCTTGCCGAGCAGGGCCTTGGCTCGCATGCAATAGGGGCAGGTCATCGTGGTGTAGATGGTCACTTCCGCCATGGGCGGCACTCCTCAGAAAACATGTCGATATATCATATAGTTGCTCCCTCGCCGGGAACAACCCGGGCAAGGCAGAGCACTCTGACCTCCGCCGCCCCTGCGGCATTGAGCACCCGGGCACAGGCATCGACGGTCGCGCCGGTCGTTATCACATCGTCCACGATCACGACGATCCGCCCTTTGACGCAGCCTTCGAGCCTTTCGCGCAACCGGAAGGCGCCCGCCACATTGCGCCGCCTCGCATTGCCCGAAAGCCCAACCTGCGGCCGCGTCGCCCGGACCCTTTCAAGCAGGTCCGGCACGAAGTCGACGCCCGAAAGCCGGGATAGGCGACGCGCCAACTCCGCCGATTGGTTGAAACGGCGCGAAAAGAGCCGCCGCCTGTGGAGCGGCACCGGCGCGACTATGTGCGCGTCTTCCAGCAGCTCGCGACCGGCCCGCGCCATCCATCGGGCAAAGGCAGGCGCCACCTCCATGCGGTCGCCATATTTGTAGCGATGGACGAGTTTCGCGCTTTCGTCCGAATAGCGCATCACGGCACGCGCCCTGGCATATGGCGGCGGGGAGGCAAGCGCCGCGGCGCTGACGATGCCGGGGCCCGGATCATAGGGAAATGGAAGGCCGCTCACGGGGCAGAAGGGCGCATCGATGAAGCCAACGGCAACCCAGCAGGGTCCGCAAAGCGCCCCATGCGCCTCCACGCCCCGGCCGCAGGAAATGCAGAGCGGCGGCAGCGCCAGATCGGCAAGCCGGGCCGCAAGCCCAAGCGCCGCCCGCGCCCAGCCGACGCTTCGCTCCGCAATGCCCACCTTTTCGTCGATGCCCCCGTCCATGGTCGAAACCTAGCGCCCCGCGGAGTGGGGGCAAAGCCTGCGCTTGCAGCATTCCCTCGCGATCACCATGATGCGCGCCATGCAACAAGCCTCCACCATGCTCATTTTCGACCGCAAGCTGCATGCGCAACGCCGCGCGAGGGCGGCGGCCGGCTTTGCCGGTCACGACTTCCTCGTCCGCCGCGTCGTCGAGGAATTCTCCGACCGGCTGATGGCGGTGAACCGGAATTTCCCTCTGGCTCTCGATCTCGGCAGCCATCTCGGCGCGCTCATCCATGCGGCGCTTCCGGCGGGCAAGATCGGCGCGCTGGTCGCAACCGATCTCTCCCCCGCCATGATCGCGCGGGGTTCGGGCTCGAGGCTCGCGGCCGACGAGGAACATCTTCCCTTTCGCGATCAAAGCTTCGACCTGATTGCCAGCGCCCTCTCGCTTCACTGGACGAATGACCTTCCCGGCGCGCTCGTCCAGATCCGCCGCGCGCTCGTTCCGGACGGCTTGTTCCTCGGCGCCGTTTTCGGCGGCGACACGCTGACCGAACTTCGCCAATCTCTCGCCGAGGCCGAGATCGAACTCGAGGGCGGCCTGTCACCCCGCGTCTCGCCCTTCGTCGAATTGCGCGACATGGGCTCACTCCTTCAGCGCGCGGGCTTCGCGCTGCCGGTCGTCGACTCGGACCGCATCACCGTGCGCTATGGGAATGCGCTGAAGCTCATGTCCGAGCTGCGCGGCATGGGAGAGACAAATGCGCTGATCGAGCGGCGGCGCACCCCGCTGCGGCGCGGGACGCTGCTCCGCGCAGCGGAAATCTATCAGCAGAAATTCGGATTGCCCGACGGACGGGTGGAGGTGACCTTCGAGGTCATTTTCATGACGGGCTGGTCGCCGCATGAGAGCCAGCAGAAGCCGCTGAAGCCCGGCAGTGCCAGGATGCGCCTCGCCGACGCCCTGCGCGGCGATGAAAACTCCAAAGGCGACTGATTATCCGAAATAGGCGGCAAGCGGCTGGAAGAGCGCGGCAAGATCCCCGCCCAACACCGACAGGACGCCTATGACACCCGTCGCGATGATGGCGAGGATCAGTGAATATTCGATCGCCGTCGCGCCACGCTCATCGCGTTGAAAACGCTGGAACTCGATCTGGGCCGTTATTGCGCGCATTGCACTCTCCCGTTCTGTCGCGACCGCCGGGAGATGTCAGGCACCTCAGAGCAGGTCGCGAAGCGCGGCCACCAGCGGTTCGTCCGCAGGCGGCATCGGATAATCCCGCATCCTCGCGGGTTTCACCCATTCAAGCGCCTGCCCCTCGATGGACTGAACCGTCCCCTGCCACCGCCTGCAGACATAGAGAGGCATGAGCAGGTGAAAGTCCGCATACGCATGACTCGCGAAGGCAAGAGGCGCCAGACACGCCTTCGCGACCTCGATACCGAGCTCCTCGCGCAACTCGCGAATGAGCGCGTCTTCCGGCGTCTCTCCCGGCTCCAGCTTGCCGCCGGGAAATTCCCAGAGCCCAGCAAGCGACTTGCCCTCGGGCCTCTGGGCGAGCAACACGCGCCCGTCCGCGTCGACGAGCGCGCAGGCCACGACCAGCACGATGTTCAGTGCGCGACCTTTTGTCATCGTGCCACCATTGACCGGAATTGTATGCGCCTAAATGAGCGCATGGTTAAGGCGAGGTTACCGATCAGCTGCGATAATCCGCGTTGATGCGGATGTACTCGTAGGTGAGATCGCAGGTCCAGACCGTCGCGCCGGCCTTGCCGACGCCGACATCGACTTCGATATCGATGTCCTGGCCCTTCATGTGACGCGCGACGGGCGTCTCGTCATAACCCGGAACGGCGACGCCATTCCTGGCCACATCGACGCCACCGATGCGGATCGCGAGCTTGTCGCGGTCCGCAGCCTCACCTGATTTGCCAACCGCCATGACGACGCGGCCCCAATTCGCATCCTCGCCGGCGATCGCCGTCTTCACCAGAGGCGAATTTGCGATGGCAAGGCCGATGCGCCTCGCGGCTTTCTCGTTCTCGGCGCCGCTCACCTCGATGCGAATGAACTTCGAAGCGCCCTCGCCATCCTTCACCACCTGATGCGCGAGATCGAGCAGCAGGTCGTCGAGCGCCTTGCGGAACTCGGCAAGCACGGGATCGCCTGCGCGTTTCACGAGGCGCGCACCCTTCGCCGTGCCCGTCGCAAAAAGCAGCACGGTGTCGCTGGTCGAGGTATCGCTATCGACGGTGATCGAATTGAAGCTGCGGTCCGAGCCCTCGGCGACAAGGCTCTGCAATGCCGCCGGCGCAATCGCCGCATCGGTCACGATGAAGACGAGCATGGTGGCCAGATCGGGCGCGATCATGCCCGAACCCTTGCCGATACCGTTGATCGTCACCGTCGCGTCGCCGATCCGCGCCTTGCGCGTCGCGAGCTTGGGATAGGTATCGGTGGTCATGATGGCGCGGGCGGCCCTGTCCCACTGGTCGGGACCGGCGGCATTGAGCGCCATGTGGATGCCGGTGAGAAGGGGCGAGGGATTGAGCGCCTGGCCAATGACGCCCGTCGAGGCGACATAGACCTCGTCCTCATCGCAACCGACGGCAGCGGCGGCCTCCATGACCGTCGCCTCCACGGTGGCGACGCCCGCCTTGCCGGTAAAGGCGTTCGAGTTGCCCGAATTGACGACGACGGCGCGGCCGCGTCCGCCCTTCGCAATGCCCGCGCGGCACCATTCGACGGGCGCGGAGGCCGTTTTCGAGGTCGTGAAAACGCCAGCCGCTGCCGTGCCTTCGGGCAGGCTGATGACGAGCACGTCGTCGCGGCCCTTGTACTTGATGCCCGCCGCCGCCGTTCCGAGAGAAACGCCCGCGATCGGCGGGAGCTTCGCATAGGATTTCGGCGCAAGCGGCGAGACCTTGTGTCCTGCCTTTTTTGCGGTCGCCTTTTTCGCCGTGGCCTTTTTCGCGGCAGCCTTCTTCGGCGCAGTCTTCCTGACGGCCGCCTTCTGGGCCGCCGGCTTCTTCGCCTTGGCCTTCGGCGCGGCTTTCAGCGCCTTCTTCACGGGTTTCTTCGCAGCCTTTGCGACCGGCTTCGCTTTCGCGGTCTTTTTCGGGGCCTTCGCCATCACTCGTCTCCAGCCAATCGGTTATTTCGCGCTATCGGGCGCGGGGGCGATCTGCGCCTTGTCTTCGCCGACGATGTCGACCTTCGCCTTCTTACGCAGATCTTCCATGATCTTCGTGCCCTGTTCGCGGGCAAGCATGCGCATCACGTCGTCATGCGCTTCTTCAAAGGTCGGCTTCTTCGCCTTGCGCGTCTCGACGAGCTGGATGACGTGCCAGCCGAACTTCGTCTCGACGGGGTCGGAAATCTGGCCCGGCTTCAACTTGAACACGGCGGCCGAGAACTCAGGCACCATGTCGCCCTTCTTGAACCAGCCGAGGTCGCCGCCTTCCTGCGAGCTCGAATCCTTCGACATGGCCTTGGCCACATCCTCGAACTTCTTGCCGCCCTTGATTTCCGCAAGCACCTTGGCCGCCTCGTCCTTCGAGCCGACCAGAATATGGCGGGCATGAACCTCGGTCTCGGCCTCTGCCTTGGCGATATGCTCGTCGTAATAGGCCTTCACCGCCTTTTCGCTGACCTTGTCGCGCATCAGCTGGACCCAGTAGACGTCGCGCAGAGCCTTTTCGTCGTAATAGGCCTTCCGGCGCTTCACCAGCGGATCGTCCTCGATATGCTTCGCCTTCGCCTCGCTCGCGACGATGCGCCGGTCGATCAGCATGCCAAGCAGGTACTGGAAGCGCACTTCCTCGGGCAGTTGGGCGAGCGCCTGGCCCATCTCCTCGTCGGCCAGCGCGATGTCGGAAAGCCTGATTTCCGAGCCATTCACCTTGGCGACGACCTCGTCGGCGCCCGCGGCGGGCTGCGCAGCTTCGGCGGCATTGGCTGCCGGCACGGTAACGGTGGCCGCAATCCCTCCGGCAAGCCCCAGGACAAGCAGGCAGGCAGGAGCAAGACTTGAGGCTAGGCGCATGATGAAATTCCTGTGACGGGGCTTCGACGGCCCCTTGCATGATCCGGGTGCCGCGCCGGATCCGGCCGGGCGGCTTGAGCGGCGACATGATGACGACGCGAGGGGCGTCGCACAAGGACCACTTGCACTAAGAATTTCATATACTTGAACCGCCTGAACGCCGGCTTTTCCGCCGCTCGCGGCGGTTAACATTACCCCGCCTTACATTGACAAGGTACGGCCTCCACCTTACATCTCGACAGGTCTTTTCGACTGCGGTTTCACCTCGTAGACCAGCCCGCAGAGCGGCATGTCGCCCGCCCCCGACATGCGGAAGGGGTCGGGGGCGTCCCGGAAGACAGGCCCGAACGGGCGACAGGAACAGGTCCGCAGCGGGGTCTTCGGGCGTCCGCGCGGATTCGCAAGGGATTTGGACTGATGGTTAGCTTGGGCGTCCTCGCCAAGCGTCTCTTCGGCAGCGCCAACGACCGGAAGCTGAAGACGTACAAGGCACGGGTAGAAGCGATCAACGCCTTCGAGCCGGCAATTTCAGCTTTGAGCGATGAAGCGCTCCGCGGCAAGACCGCGGAATTCCGCGCCCGCCTCGCGGAAGGCACGCCTCTCGACGACCTGCTGACCGAGGCCTTTGCGGTCGTCCGCGAAGCGGCCAAGCGCACCCTCGGCCAGCGTCATTACGACACGCAGCTCATCGGCGGCATGGTTCTCCATGACGGCCGCATCGCCGAAATGAAGACCGGCGAAGGCAAGACGCTGGTGGCGACGCTTGCCACCTATCTGAACGCTCTTCCGGCCAAGGGCGTCCATGTCGTCACCGTCAACGACTATCTCGCCAAGCGCGACGCCGAATGGATGGCCCAGGTCTATGGCTTCCTCGGCATGACGACGGGCGTCATCCTGCACGGGCTCGATGATAATGAGCGCCGCGAGGCCTATGCCGCCGACATCACCTATGCCACGAACAACGAGCTCGGCTTCGACTATCTGCGCGACAACATGAAGTACCAGATCGGTGCCATGGTGCAGCGCAAGCACCACTTCGCGATCGTCGACGAAGTCGACTCGATCCTGGTGGACGAAGCGCGGACGCCGCTCATCATTTCGGGCCCGCTCGACGACAAGTCCGAACTCTATATCGGCGTCGATGACGTCATTCCCCTGATCGATGCCAGCGACTACGAACTCGACGAGAAGCAGCGCACAGTCACCCTTACAGAAGAGGGTAACGAGAAGATCGAGGGCATCCTGCGCGAGCGCGGCATTCTCCCCTCGGGCTCGCTCTACGACATCGAGAACATCACCATCGTCCATCATGTGCAGAACGCGCTGAAGGCGCACAAGCTGTTCCAGAAGGACAAGGACTACATCGTCAAGGGCGACAAGGTCGTCATCATCGACGAATTCACCGGCCGCATGATGGAAGGCCGCCGCTATTCGGACGGCCTCCACCAGGCGCTGGAAGCAAGAGAGCGCGTGCAGATCCAGCCGGAGAACCAGACGCTCGCCTCGATCACCTTCCAGAACTATTTCCGCATGTACGACAAGCTCGCCGGCATGACGGGCACCGCGCTGACGGAAGCCGAGGAGTTCCTCGATATCTACAACCTCGAAGTGCTCGAGGTGCCGACCAACCGGCCCATCGCCCGCATCGACGAAGATGATGAGGTCTACAGGTCCGCGCGCGAGAAATACGATGCCATCGTCCTCGAGGTCGAAGACTGCGTGAAGCGTGGCCAGCCCGTGCTCGTCGGCACCGTGTCGATCGAGAAGTCGGAAACGCTCTCCGAGGTTCTCAAGAAAAAGAAGATCAAGCACAACGTGCTCAACGCGCGCTACCACGAACAGGAAGCGCATATCATCGCGCAGGCCGGCGTTCCGGGCGCCGTGACGATTGCCACCAACATGGCCGGCCGCGGCACCGACATTCAGCTCGGCGGCAACCTCGACATGCGCATCGCCGACGAGACGGCAGGCATCGAGGACGAAGCCGAGCGCAAGCGCAAGACCGACGAGATCAGGGCCGACATCGCGAAGAAGAAGGAAACCGCGCTGGCAGCGGGCGGCCTCTACATCATCGGCACGGAGCGCCACGAAAGCCGCCGCATCGACAACCAGCTGCGCGGCCGTTCGGGCCGTCAGGGCGATCCGGGCCGCTCGAAGTTCTTCCTTTCGCTCGACGACGACCTGATGCGCATCTTCGGCACCGACCGCATGGACGGCGTGCTGCAGAAGCTCGGCCTCAAGGAAGGCGAAGCGATCATCCATCCCTGGATCAACAGGGCGCTTGAAAAGGCTCAGCAGAAGGTCGAGGCGCGCAACTTCGACATCCGCAAGAACCTGCTCAAATACGACGACGTGATGAACGATCAGCGCCGCGTGATCTTCGATCAGCGCGTGGAACTGATGGAAGCCGACGATGTCCGCGAGACCGTGGACGACATGCGCCATCAGGTGATCGATGCCCTCGTCTCGCGGCATATTCCCGAAAAGGCCTATGCCGAACAGTGGGACGCCGCGGGCCTCAAGGAAGAAGTCGCGACGGTTCTCGGCCTCGATCTTCCGATCAGGGACTGGGCGGCCGAAGAAGGCATTGCGGACGAGGAAATCCGCGAGCGACTGAAATCGGAAGCCAACCGCGCCATGGCGGCGAAGGTCGCCCAGGCCGGGCCGGAGCTCATGCGTCAGGTCGAGAAGGCGATCCTTCTCCAGACGCTCGACCATCACTGGCGCGAGCATCTGATGATGCTGGACTATCTGCGTCAGGCCGTTGGCCTGCGCGGATACGCCCAGCGCGACCCGCTCAATGAATACAAGTCCGAAGCCTTCGAACTCTTCGAAAGCTTGCTGACCCGTCTTCGCGAAGATGTGACCCGCCAACTCATGAACGCGCAGTTCGTGACCGAGGCGCCGGCCATCGAGGAGACGCCGCTGCCGCTCATGCACGCGCATCACGCGGATCCGCTCACGGGCGAAGATGAGTTTGAAACAGGCGATGTGGCGACGCTCACCCGCCCCGCGCGCAACGATCCCGGCGTCGCCGTCGATCCCCGGAATCCGGCCACATGGGGAAAAACCGCCCGCAATGCGCCCTGCCCTTGCGGCTCGGGCAAGAAGTTCAAGCACTGCCACGGATCATTGGCGTGAATGAGCCGGGGCCCCTCCGGGGGCTCCGCCTCTACCCCAGAGGAACGGGCGTCGCCACGATCTTCTCGGCGGCGTGCTTCACCGCCCGATCGAAATTGATCACATCCATTTCGATGTAGGTGACTTCGTGCGCGGGCGCCATCTCGCGCAGCTTGCGGCTGTCCTCGATCATCTCCCGCGCGCGTGCGGGGAGATCACGCCAGCGCTCGCTTTTCACCGTCCAGCATTTGCCGGTCTGCTGATACGTCCGCAGCGCCTTCACCTTCGAGTCGACCGCCGCATCGGCGTTGCCGATAACGAAACACTTGATCTTGTGGCGGTTCGTCAGAGAGCCGCAGACGTTGAGAGAAATATTCCGCGGATCGTCGATCCGTTTGCGGTTCACATAGATCAGGTCATCGCCCTCGACGATCAACCCTTCGGGGAAGCGCATGAACAATTCGTCCAGAAGAAACTGACGCATCTCGATACGCAGGTCGTCTTCATCGACATCCTGGTAGATGTCGCGAAGCTGATCGAGCGAAATGAGCGAGAATCCATGCTTGCGCGCCAGCGCGAAGGAAATCAGCGTCTTGCCGGTTCGCGGCCAGCCCGTAATGACGCATGACGGGCCTCCTGTTTCAGCCGTTGCAGGAAGCTCGCGAACATAATCGCGCAACGCCTCGAAAACCCGCTCCCTGACGTCCGGGCCCCCCTTACGCAGAATGTCCCGAACCTTGTAGGCGGCAGCATCTATCGAGGCCGTGATTGCACGCTGACCGTCCAGCCAGGATCGCAACCCCAGCCGGTAAATAGCGAAAGAAAACTTCCGCATGCTGCTGCCCATTTTGCCCCTGCACCGTCAGAGTGATCACGATCGCAATCTTTCCCCGCACTGACGTTTCT
Source organism: Parvibaculum sp. (assembly GCF_039680535.1). GTDB lineage: Bacteria > Pseudomonadota > Alphaproteobacteria > Parvibaculales > Parvibaculaceae > Parvibaculum. Next base: position 33,658 of record NZ_JBDKSS010000003.1, read on the forward strand.
TCATCTTTTTGCACCCACGAATTATTAGCAATTTTCGCGCCAACTCGCATGGTGAATCGGGAAAATCCCTATTTCTCATGCCGGGTAGAACGGCGCCTTCGGCCTTGCCGCCCGGAATGCAAAACGGCCGCCCTGATCAGGGCGGCCGCAGAGCTTCGGTCGTTGCGATGGCGGCGACGCCTTTGCGCATCAGCTCCCGGTGAGCTTTTCGAGATCGGCCTGATAGGTCTTGCCCGCCCAGTAGTAATGGACGGCCGCCCATACACCGATGAAGGACGTGCCGAACAACGCCCAGCGCAGGCTTTCATCGCCGAAATGGGGCTTCAGCAGATCGCTGACGAGGCCAACCGTCAGTGGACCGAAGCCCAGCGCGATGAAGTTCAGCACAAAGAGCATGACGGCAGAGGCAAGCGCCCGCATGTGAAGCGGCGTCAGACTCTGGATCATGGCGAAGCTCGGCCCGAGATAGAAGGCGCCAAGGATCGACGAGACAATATAGATCGGGATCATCAGCGTCAGATCGGACGACAGATAGAAGACGATGAAGAGAGGCATGCCGAGGATTTTCGCCACCGCGATGACCCAGGCATTCCAGCGCATATCCCGCTTCGAGAGACGGTCAGCGAGGATTCCGCCGGTCAGCGCACCGAGACCACCCACAAATCCGGCAATGAGTCCAAAGATGAGGCCGACCGACTGTGGCGACATGCCGAGACTGCGTTGAAAGAAGGACGGACCGAAGATGAGCCCGCCATAGCCGACAAAAGACACGAGCGTCAGGCCAATGGTGATGTGCCGCGCAGAGCGCGTTTGCCAGAGATGCACGATCACATGGACGATATTCGACTTGAGCGCCGCATCATGCGCAATGCCGTCCGCATGGCCGCGCGCAGGCTCCTTCATCGTGAAGCGCACGAGTAGTGCAATGAGAAGCCCCGGCAGCCCCATGACATAAAACGTCATGCGCCAGCCGTAGTGCTGCACCACATAGCCCCCAAGCACGAGGCCGATCATCGCGCCCAGATAGACGCCGATCGAATAGATCGCCATCGCGGTAGAGCGGCTTTCCTTCGGATAAAGGTCCGCGATCATGGAGTGCGAGGGCGGGCTCGAACCCGCCTCGCCGACGCCCACGCCGATGCGCGCGAGGAGAAGATGCGTGAAATTGCTCGCGACACCGCAGAGCGCCGTCATCGCGCTCCAGACCGTCACCGCCAGGGCGATGATGTTGCGCCGGTTGCCCCGGTCCGCCCACATCGCAATCGGCACGCCCAGCGTTGCATAGAAGAGCGCGAAGGCCAGGCCCGACATGAGGCCCAGCAGCGTGTCGCTGACGTGAAACTCGTTCTTGATCGGCTGCATCACGATGTTGACGATGCCGCGATCCACATGGCTCGACGTGTAGGCGAGCGTCAGAATGAGGAGCGCATAGTGGCGCTGGAATATTGAGCCCTTCTCCATCGCCGCCGGCGCGCCTTCCGGCACATACCTCTCCACAATCTCCTCGGCCATGCGTCTCCCCTCTTTGATTATCGTTTTCATCCACCTTAAAGACGCGGGAGAAGCGGAGCAATCGCAAGCGGCGTTGCGGCCCGGCTCGCTGCTGCCATAATGCCCTCAACAAAAACACCCACATGGAGGATGCTCAAGCATGGGCGCGCCCGTTCCTTTCAAGATCGAAATCCCGCAATCGACGATCGACGCCATTCTGGCCAAGGTCCGCGCCTATGAGTGGCATGAGATGCCGGAGATCGCACCCGGCGCCGACCGCTGGGCCTATGGCACCGACATGGAATACATGAAGGAGCTTTGTGCCTACTGGACGTCGGCCTTCGACTGGCGCAAGGCCGAGGCGACGCTCAACCGCTTCCCGCAATTCAAGGCGACGGTCGACGGTCAGGAAATACACTTCATTCATGTGAAAGGTTCGGGCGCCAATCCCCAGACGGTGCTGCTCACTCATGGCTGGCCGGGATCGGTGTTCGAATTCTGGGACGTGATCGAGCCGCTCGCGCATCCTGAGAAATTCGGCGGCAGGGCGGAAGATGGCGTGAACCTCGTCGTGCCCTCGCTGCCCGGCTACGCCTTCTCCGGCAAGCCGAAAAAGCCGATCGGTCCGAAGGGAACCGCCGCCCTTTGGGACAAGCTCATGCGCGAAGTGCTGGGCTACAAGGACTACATCGCGCAGGGCGGCGACTGGGGCGCGGTCGTGACCGGCTATATCGGCCTCAATCACTCGCAGGCGAAGGGCGGCGGAGCCAAGGCGATCCACATCAACATGTTCGGCATTCGCGGCCCCTTCGCGCCGGAAACGCCGGAGGAAAACCAGTGGGCGGGCGCTGCAGCGCTCAACTTCGAACTCGAAGGCGCCTATCTGCGCCTGCAGATGACGAAGCCGCAGTCGCTTTCCTACGGCATGATGGACAGCCCCGTGGGCGCGGCTGCCTGGATCGTCGAGAAGTTCAACACCTGGTCGGATCGTCGCGGACCGGACGGCAAGGAATTCATCGAGAACGCCTTCACCAAGGACCAGCTTCTCACCAATGTGATGATCTATCTCGTCACCCGCACCTTCAACACGGCGACCTGGTTCTATCGCGGCATGTTCGAGGAAGGCGGCACGAATATTCCCGCAGGCGAGAAGGTCGAAGTGCCGACGGGCATCGCCAACTTCCCGAAGGAGTTCATGCCCTTCCCGCCGCGCAGCATGGTCGAGAAGAGTTTCAACGTCGCCCGCTGGTCGACCTTCGAGCGTGGCGGCCATTTCGCGGCCATGGAAACGAAGTCGGTCTTTGCCGATGAGGTTCGCGCCTTCGTCAACCAGGTGAAGGCGGGGAAATGACACATCGCATCATCCCCGCCGATCCGTTCAGGATTCGTGTGCCCGAGGAGGAGCTTCAGGATCTGAAGCGCCGCCTCCAGCGCACCCGCTTTCCGAACGAGCCCATGGGCAACGAACATTGGGCCTATGGCACCAGCCTTCCCTATATGGAGCGGCTCGTCGAAGTCTGGCGCGACGATTTCGACTGGCGAAAGCAGGAAGAGGCGCTCAACCGCTTCCCGCAATATCGCGCCACTCTGACGGACGAGGATGGCGAGGATCACGAGATCCATTTCATCTATGAGCGCGGCTCAGGCGAAAATCCCGTGCCGCTGATCCTCACGCATGGCTGGCCCTCGACCTTCCGCGAGTTCCTCGATGTGGTCGATCCGCTGGCGCATCCTGAAAGATACGGGCGCGAAGGTCCGGCCTTCGACGTGATCGTGCCCTCGCTCATCGGCTACGGCTTTTCCTCGAAGCCCCGCATTCCCATCGGCCCCGCCGCCATTGCCGATCTCTGGCACCGGCTGATGACAGAGGTGCTCGGCTACGACAAATATGCCGCGCAGGCGGGAGACTGGGGCAGCTTCGTCACCTCGCGCCTTGCGCTACAGCATTGCGATAGCCTTCTCGGCATCCACCTCACCATGCTGCCGCTCCGTCCTAGCCTGAAGCATGCCTCACAGCCGCCGGTGAGCGAGGAAGAGGGACGCTGGATCAAGGAAATGCAAGGGTGGTGGCGGCAGGAAGAAGGCTATCGCTCGATCCAGTCGACCAAGCCCATGGCGCTCGCTTTCGCGCTGATGGACAGCCCTGCGGGTCTGGCGGGCTGGCTTGCCGACAAATATTACCGCCTCGGCGACACCGACAAGACCGACACGATGGAAGGCATGATCGCGCGCTTTCCCTTCGACACGATCCTGACGCAGCTCTCGATCTACTGGTTCACGGGCACGATCAATTCGGCGAACACGCTCTACAAGGCCGGCCCCGCGGAAGGCTCGGCCTCGCTCAAACCGGGCGAGATGGTGACGGTTCCCACCGCCTATTCGGAATATCCGATCGACACGCTGCCGATCACGCCGCGCTCATGGGCCGAGCGCAGCTACAATATCGTCCGCTGGCGGATCATGGAGAAAGGCGGCCATTTCGCCGCCATGGAGGAGCCGGAACTTTTCGCGGATGATGTTCGCGATGCTTTCCGCGAGATGGGGCTCTAGCCCCGTCTCGCGCCGGTCAGACGGCGCCGACGCGCCCCATGGCAAGGAACTTCTCGCGGCGGAGACGCTTCAGCGTGGCGCCGTCGAGCTTTTCGAGGCCGCGCAGCTCTTCCTCGATGCCATCGCCCGCTTCCTTGATCATCTGGTGGCGTTCGCGGTGCGCGCCGCCGATGGGCTCGGGGAGCACGCGGTCGATGACACCGAGCTGATGCAGGTTCTGCGCGGTGATCTTCATCGCGGTGGCGGCATCCTTGGCCTTGGCCGAATCGCGCCACAGGATCGACGCCGCGCCTTCCGGCGAGATGACGCTATAGACCGAATGCTCGAGCATCAGGATGCGGTTTGCGCAGGCAAGCGCCACAGCGCCGCCCGAGCCGCCCTCGCCGATGATGACCGAGACGAGCGGCACCTTGAGCGACAGGCAGCGATCGGTCGACCGCGCGATGGCTTCGGCGACACCGCGCTCCTCGCTGTCCGAACCCGGATAGGCGCCCTGCGTATCGACCAGCGTGACCACGGGAATGCCGAAGCGCTCGGCGAGGTCCATCAGGCGAATCGCCTTGCGATAGCCCTCGGGCCGCGCCAGACCGAAATTGTGCTTCATGCGGCTCTGCGTGTCCGAGCCCTTTTCATGGCCGATCACGACCACGGAACGGCCCCGGAAGCGGCCGAGACCGCCCATGATGGCCGCGTCCTCGCCGAACAGGCGGTCGCCCGCCAGAGGCGTGAAATCCTCGATCAGACGCTCGACATAATCGACGAAGTGCGGGCGGCGCGGATGGCGCGCGACCTGCAGCTTCTGCCACGGCGTCAGAGAGGAATAAGTGTCCTGGAGAAGCTGGGCGGCCTTCTGCTCAAGCTTGGCCACCTCGTCGGTGATGCTGACCGAAGGGTCTTCCTGGGCCAAAAGCCGAAGCTCCTGGACCTTGCCCTCCAGTTCCGCAATCGGCTTCTCGAAGTCGAGATATGTGTGCATCGCGCTCCGGAAGTCCCGCTTGTCCGCCCTGGAAACGCCCGGGCGGTACCCCTTAGGCAACGATCCTTTTGTCAGGATTTGCGCGGCACACTGGCTCGGGAGAGGCCCCTTGTCAACCGCCAGGGCCCTCTTCCAGCCTTCGGGCCGCCCCTTTGGTAAACGCCGAGACTTCCCCTGTCACAAATCCGGGACCCCATGCGTCCTGAGGACATGGCGGAACCCCAAGTGACGCTGGGTCATGCGAACGCCGCCAACGGGAGCCGGGAAAGCCGATGTCGATCAATCAGTTTACCGCCCGCACGGGCGATTCCAGCCGAGCCGGCCTGAAGCGATTCCTGATCGCGCTTGCCGGCCTCGCCCTCTTTGCCAACGCCCTCTTCATGCTGGCCGATCCACTCGGCTGGTATGAGGCCATCGAGGGCGTACCCGATACCGGCCCCTTCAATCCCCACTTCGTCCGCGATATCGGCGTCTCGTTCCTGACGGCCGCACTCACCACGGCGGCCGCCGCCCGCTGGTTGCGGCTCGCCTGGCCGCTTCTCTGTACCGTCGCCCTCTATCTGGGCCTGCACGCTCTTCTCCATCTCTGGGATATCGCTGCAGGCCGCCTCGAACCCGGCCACCTGCTGATCGACGCGCCTGGCGTTTTCCTCCCCCTCTTCGCCATCGCCGCGCTCGCCCTGTGGGTGCGCCGGGACCACGACATCTGACCGCCCAAGGAGAGGAGAAAGCGATGCTCAAGGCATTCATCGAAAGAGCCCTGCGCAGGCAGGAAGAGGCGACCGGCGAATCCGTGGATTACCTGCGCGATCTTCATGCCGCGGCACCCGGCGCGCTGTGGCGCTTCGTCTGCTTTCTGCCCATGAGCCGGTTCCGCAAGAGCCTTCCACTGGAAGCTCATGCGGTGGCCCGCATCGCCGCCGTTCATGCGGAAGATTGCGGCCCATGCCTTCAGACCGTGGTGAACCTGATGACCGCGGCGGGCGTTGCGCCGCAGACGCTGCGCGCCGCCGTCACGCGCGATCTCACGGCGATGGACGAGCGCACGCGAACCGTCTTCGAATTCGCCGAAGCCATCGTCCACCGCGATATCCGCAGCGAGGAACTCCGCCCCTTGATCGAAGGCTGGTGGGGAAAGGCCGCCATGGCGGATCTGGCGCTTGCCATCGCCAGCACCCGCGTCTTCCCGACCGTGAAGCGCGTGATGGGTTACGGCCAGGCATGCTCGCGCGTGACCATCGGCCAGGAGACGCTGCGCGCCGAACTGACAAAGCCACAACCCGCCTGATCGGCTAGGATGGAACCATGATGCCGACGACCGAAACACAGGAAGCGATCTTCACGCGCCATCGCGCGCGCGTCTTTGCGGTCGCCTATCGTCTCGTCGGGACGGTGAGCGACGCAGAAGACGTCGTGCAGGAAACCTGGCTGCGCTGGAGCGGCGCCGACACGGGCAATGTGCGCTCGCCGGAGGCGTGGCTCGTCACCACGGCAAGCCGCCTCGGCATCGACCATCTGCGCCGCCTGCGGGCAAGGCGCGAAGCCTATGTCGGCCCCTGGCTGCCGGAGCCCATTGTAGAGCCTGCGAATGCGGAGCCGGTTCCCACGCCCGAGGAGCGGATCGCCCTTGCCGACGAGGTATCGATCGCGCTGCTGCACATGCTGGAACGGCTTGCGCCGGAAGAGCGCACGGCCTTTCTGCTGCATGAAGCATTCGACTACGACTATGGAGACCTCGCCGCCATTCTCGGCAAGTCGCAGGCCGCCTGCCGCCAGATCGTCAGCCGCGCGCGCCGCCGCGTATCGGATGAAAGGCCGCGCTTTGAAGCAAGCCCCGCCGATCATGCGCGGCTCGCCAGCGCCTTTGCAGATGCACTGATGAAGGAGGACCCGCAGGCGCTTCTCGCATCGCTGCGCGAAGACGCGATCCTCTATACCGATGGCGGTGGCCGCGTGACGGCGGCGCTCAATCCGATCTACGGCGCAGACCGGATCACGCGCTTCTTCTTCGGCATAACGAGGAAGTTCCCCGAGCCCTATGTCATAGACGGCATTCGCATCAACGGAAGGCCCGGCTTCACGCTGAGCCTCGGACGCCAGATCAGTTCGATCGTGAGTTTCGACATTCGCGACGGTCTCATCGCCAACGTCTACATCATGCGGAACCCGGACAAGATCGCGCGGGCGGCGCAGGCGCTCGGACGTCCGCTGCTCGGAGCCTAGACTCCGAGCTTTACGAGCTTCACCGTCGAGGTTCCCTTGGCGAGCACTGCGCCGGACGCGTCGAGAAGCCGGCCTTCGAGAAACCCCGTCTTGCGTCCGAGCATCTCGACCCAGCCTTCCGCGATGACGAGACCGGGCGGAACGGACTTGAGGAAGCTGACCTTGATCTCGAGCGAGAGCGGCGACATGGTTCTGCCGGTTGCCGCGATGACGCAGAAGCCCATCGCCTGATCGATCCAGCCGGTCACAAAGCCGCCCTGTGCGATGGTGCCGTTCGTGTGGCACATATGCGGGCCGACGCGATATTCGATCGCCACCCGGCCCACGCCCTCCTCGAACCTGACAATCCGCTGAAAGCCCAGCGCCTTTGCCAGATCGGCGACATGGCTCATCCGCGGGTCGATATCAATCACGTCACTCATAACCGTCCACCAGCAATTTCGATCTGGCGGACGATATAGGCGACGCGGATGGCCCCGTGAAGAAAATTCGGCTCCAGCCTCAGGAGCCGGTTTCCTTCTTCGCCAGCGGATGGTGCTCTTCCACGAGCTGCTTCAGCCGCCCATCGAGCACATGCGTATAGATCTGCGTCGTTGAAATATCGGCATGGCCCAGCATCTGCTGGACGGCACGCAGATCGGCGCCATTGGCGAGCAGATGGCTCGCAAAGGCATGACGCAGCGTATGCGGCGACACGCGATTGGGATCGAGCTTTGCCGCAATGGCGAGATCCTTCAGGAGCTGGGCGAAGCGATGCCGCGTCAGATGCCCCTGCCGCCCGCGCGAGGGGAAGAGCCAGGGCGAAACGGAATCGCCGAGCCGCGCCACGCGCAGGGGGAGGTACTCGTCGATGGCGAGCCGCGCCGCTTCCGACAGCGGCACGAGCCTTTCGCGCCCGCCCTTGCCGGATACGGCGAGGAAGCGGCTGTCTCCCTTGGCGGCCGAAAGCGGCAGGCCGACAAGTTCGGAAACACGCAATCCCGTCGCGTAGAGAACTTCCATCAGGCAGACGAGGCGCGCCCGCTTGTAGGCCCGCACCGCCTCTTCATGCGAACGCCCGTCCTCGGCGAGCCGCGCAGCGCGGAGCAGCGCATCGACTTCCTCGACGGTGAGCGTTTTCGGCAGCGGACGCGCGCGGCGCGGACCTTCGATCGCACCGCAGGGATCGTCCGGCCTGATGCCGTCGGCATAGAGGAAGCCATGGAACTGGCGGATCGCGGAGAGTCTGCGCGCCGCCGTCGAAGCGGAGAGCCCCTGCGCCGACAGGCCTTCGAGATAATCCCGCACATCGAGCGTCCGGGCCTCGGCCGCGCCGCGATTTCGCGCCGCGAGGAACGCCGCGAAATCCTTCAGGTCTCTCGCATAGGCATCGAGCGTATTGCGCGCAGCGCCACGCTCGGCACTCAGCATTTCAAGGAAGGCGTCGATGTGATGCCTTCCGCCTTTTTCGGTCGCGATTGGATCGTGGGACATGGAACTTACCCGGGTGCGGCATGACTGCGTCCCATTAGAGCTTCGGTGGCGAGGCGCCGGGCTTCATCACCGAGGTTGACAGCTCTGAGACTCGAAACGGCTTGCGCAATCACTTGCGGAACTGCGCCATCCGGCCCCCCAGGCCCGATACTCACGAGAGAAAGCAACACTACTTCGCCAACAGCGCCCTTGCTGGCGGAATTCTGCAACTGGTTCATCAGATCGGTCGGCGCCGCAGTTGCCGCGGCGGCGACGATATCTTGCGGCACGGGAAAGCCCAACGCCTGCAACAAAAGAGCTTCCTGTGCACCGAACATGCGCGTGGCCGACACGCCTGAACGCAGATCGGCCCGAAGATCGGCTTCGATCTGCGCGCCATTGCCACCAGGCCCTTGCGGGTCGCTGATACGCATCAGAGCGCCAAGCTCACGCGCATCGCGTCCGATACCCTGCCCCTGTGGCGCCACCAGAGCATACCACTGTGCGGCATGGGCCCGATCGCCCACCAGCAGGAAGGCGCGAATGGCAGCTGGCGCAAGATTGCGCAGCGTCGGCGACGGCGTCAACTGCGTAAGAACGGGCAGCAACACTTCGACCGTCGAGAGGTAAAGCCCCGCGCTCCGCCCGGTCGAAAGCATGAGCTTGATCAGCTCCGCGCGATCGGTCGGCAAAACCTCGGCGTTGATTGCCTGATAGAGCAACGCGCGGCGGAAGGCCGGTTCGGGCGGGAAGGTCGCCGCCTTCAGCCCGTCGAAATCGACCTGCGTGAACGGTTGAAGATTGTAGAGCTTCGCAAGCTCGTCGGCCTGAATAAGGCCGAGCATGGCAGCGCGTTCGCCTGCCGATATCCGCGTTTCCGGCGGCAGGCTCTCGTCGCGCGCCAGCGTCTGCACCACGGGCACGGTCGCGATATCGCCCGCATTCCTGGGCAATTCGCGATGCGCAAGGCGGTAAAGCGCGACATCGAGAATATCGAGCTGCTTGGGATCGGCCGCCTTGAGCTTCAGCCCGTCGGTCGCCTCGGCAACGAGCGAATAGAACATCGGATCGTCGAGCCCTTCTTCGCGCGCGAGATCGAGCGTGAGATTGGCTTCGGTCTTCTTGCCCGCAAGCACCTGACAGAAGGCCGAGAGCTTGAGGCTGAAGGCCGCTGTCGCGTCATGGGCGGGATCGGTGCCGGTCGGGATGTCGGCAAGGGCGGCGCAGGCTTCATCATGCGCGCCGGCGGCCAGCGCCGCGCGGGCCCGCGCCAGCGCAACGCTCGGCGTCTTGTCCGCCTGAGCGGTCTTTGCGAGTTCGAGGGCGAGATCGGCATGGCCCGCCAGCGTCAACCGCTCCAGCCGGATGGCGAGGAGCGAGGCCCCGGTCTGCGCCCCTTCGGGCGCCTGAGCCGTCGTCAGCAAGAGGCGCCGCGCCAGATCGTTCATCACAGGCGAGCCCGTGACCACGGGCATTTGCGCGAGATAGCGCTCGACCTCGCTGCGTGTGGCGCCCCGCCACATATCGGAGCCGAAGCCGCCATCCTTGTCGCCAAGAAGGCCTGCCGCCGAGGCGTCGACGCCGCCCAGCGTGGAAACGGTGATGCCGGAGCCGCTGCTGCCCGGAACGCTCTTCACGGCCTGCGGGGTGCCGGCGTCGGGTTCGGCGCCTCCCGGAAAGGCCGCGGGCGCGGAGGCCGGGTTCGTTGCGCCGAAGCCGGGCGGCACGATGCTCTGGGGCGCCGTGCCTTGTGGCGCCGCACCTTGGGGGGCGGCAGCGCCTTGAGGCGCGGACAGTTCCGAAGCGGGGAGCGTTCCAAGCGTTCCCGCAAGCGCAGGCGCCGAGACCGCCATCAGCAGGGCGAACCCAGCCAGGCCGAGGCCTCCCGCGCGCATTTCGGAACGACGCGACGTCACACCATCATCCTCAAGGCGGGCATCCTCAACGCGGGAACTGGCCATCGGGCAGAACCTTTTCGGCAGGCTGAACCGACGGCTCGACCGATTGGCCGAGATAGACGACACCGCCCAGGATGGCGGCAACGATAACGGCGGCGACTAAGAGTACGCGAGTGGCGCTGTTCATCAATTTGACCTTCTGGCTGGCCCCAGCATAGCGCCGAACGGACCGTAAGTTTCCCTTTTATGCCCGGCTTGCGGCAAAATTTGGGCGCGAAACCGGCCCGAATGCTATATCTGCCCTATGGATAAGGGTCCACTCCCGGACCGGAAAGCGGCTGCCGGGGGCGCCCGCACCGGCGGCCCGAGGCGCGGCGGCGGTGACAATACGTCGCGGAAGGCTTTCAGGCCGTTAAAAAGGCGGCCGGCGACGGGTTTTTGCCGGCTGGAACGAATACATTAGATCGAACGACGATGACCACCGAGACCAGACCAGAGACCCAGCCTGACCCAGGCATAGCGAACGACCATGACGCCCCGCAGGCGCGGCTCGCGCCGGCTCCGCTTGCCGAACGCTCGATCGTCCTGGTTGGCCTGATGGGCGCCGGCAAGACCACGGTCGGCCGCCGCCTCGCCCAACGTCTCGGCCTGCCCTTTGTCGATGCCGATGCGGAAATCGAACGGGCCGCCGGCGAAACCATCCCCGAGATTTTCGAACGTCACGGCGAAGCGGCCTTTCGCGACGGCGAGCGCCGCGTGATCGCCCGGCTGCTCGAACGCGGACCGCAGGTCCTCGCGACCGGCGGCGGCGCCTTCATGGACGAGACCACCCGCGCCAACATTGCAGCCCGCGGCATTTCCGTCTGGCTCAAGGCCGATCTCGACGTGCTGATGAAGCGCGTCGGCCGCCGCTCCGGCCGGCCGTTGCTCAAGGCCGACGACCCGCGCGCGGTGATGGAGCGCCTGATGGCGGTGCGTTACCCGGTCTACGCGCAGGCCGACCTTACCGTCGAAAGCGTGGAAGGCCCGCATGACAGCGTGGTCGAGGACGTTGTCGCGCGGATCGAGACATTCAGAGACAAAGCGAAAGAGGCTGCGAGATGAGCGCCGATGTGAAGACTGTGCAGGTGGCGCTCGGCGACCGCTCTTATGAGATCAAGGTCGGCCCGAACCTCATCGCCAATGCAGGCCAATATCTGAAGCCCCTGCTGCGCCGCGCCCGCGTCGTCATCGTCACCGACGAAAACGTGGCCGCGCTGCATTTGCCCGCGCTCGAAAAGAGCCTCGACGCCGCGGGCATTCGTCACGACGCGATCCGCATGCCGGCGGGCGAAGGCACGAAGTGCTTTGCCGAATTGCAGCGGCTGAGCGAATGGCTGCTCGAAACCGGCGTCGAGCGCGGCGACCTCGTGATCGCACTGGGCGGCGGCGTGATCGGCGATCTCACCGGATTCGCGGCCTCGATCGTGCGCCGCGGCGTCGACTTCGCGCAGATTCCGACGACGCTTCTCTCGCAGGTCGACAGTTCCGTCGGCGGCAAGACGGGCATCAACACGCCGCAGGGCAAGAATCTCGTCGGCGCCTTCTATCAGCCGCGCATCGTGCTTGCGGACACAAGCGCGCTCGAAACGCTGCCGAAGCGCGAACTCCTCGCGGGCTATGCCGAGGTCGTGAAATACGGCCTTATCAACGACCGGCCTTTCTTCGACTGGCTCGAAGCCAATCTCGACGCGATCGTCTCCGGCGATGTCGCGGCGCGCACCCATGCGATCGTCAAGAGCTGCGAGTCGAAAGCGGCGATCGTTGCCGCCGACGAGCGTGAGAGCAACGTCCGTGCGCTGCTCAATCTCGGCCACACTTTCGGCCATGCGCTGGAGGCGGCGACGGGCTTTTCCAACCGCCTCGTCCATGGCGAAGGCGTGGCCGTCGGCATGGCGCTCGCCTTCGATCTCTCCGTCCGCCTCGGCCTTTGCTCCGGTCAGGATGCCGTCCGCGTCCGCAAGCATCTCGAACGCGCTGGCCTTCCCTGCCGCCTTTCCGACGTGGCGGGCGGTCTGCCGGAGGCTGAAACGCTCATCGAGCTGATGGGTCAGGACAAGAAGGTCGTCGACGGAAAGCTCACCTTCATCCTCGCCCGCGGTATCGGCGAAGCCTTCATCACGCGCGATGTCGATCCGAAAGCCTTGCGGACCGTTCTCGAGGAGCGCGAAACAGCCTGATGAGTTCTCTCGGCATCGGTCTCACAATGGCCTGCATCGCCGCACTCGTCGGCATGTCGGGCTTTTTCTCCGGGTCCGAAACCGCACTCACCGCCGCGTCGCGCGCGCGCATGAACCGGATGGCCGAGGAAAAGAACAGGCGCGCCAAGCTCGTTCTGTGGCTGACCGAGGATCTCGAACGGCTGATCGGCGCCCTCCTCCTCGGCAACAACCTCGTCAACATTCTCGCTTCGGCGCTGGCGACGAGCGTTTTCATCTCGATTTTCGGCGACGCGGGCGTGCTCTACGCCACCGCCACGATGACGGCCATCGTCGTCATCTTCGCCGAGGTCATGCCCAAGACCTATGCGATCACCAATACCGACCGCTTCGCGCTCGCCGTCGCGCCGCTGGTCCGCATCGTCCTCTGGGTCTTTGCGCCGATCACGGTCGCCGTCCGCTTCATCGTGCGCGGAACGCTCCGTATTTTTGGAATTGACGTCAGCGAGACGACGAACGTCCTTTCCCCGCATGAGGAATTGCGCGGCGCGATCAACCTGCACCATCAGGAAGGCGGCGTGGTCAAGCGCGACCGCGACATGCTCGGCGGAATTCTCGACCTTGCCGACCTCGAGGTCGCCGACATCATGGTTCACCGCAAGAACATGACGATGATCGACGCCTCCGAACCGAACGCCATCATCATCGCCCAGGTTCTCGGCAGCCCGCATACCCGCATTCCGCTCTGGCTCGACGATCCGGAAAACATCGTCGGCGTTCTCCATGCGAAAGACCTGCTGCGCGCCATGGCCAGCGTCAACTGGGACCCCGAGGCCGTTCGCATTCTCGACATCGCGACCAAGCCGTGGTTCGTGCCGGATACGACGCCGCTGGTGAACCAGCTCAACGCCTTCCTGCGCGCCAAGGCGCATTTTGCCCTCGTCGTCGACGAATATGGCGGGTTGATGGGCCTCATCACGCTCGAGGACATTCTCGAGGAAATCGTCGGCGACATTTCCGACGAGCACGATATCGAGCGCACGCGCATCAGGCTGCAGGATGACGGGTCCGTGATCGTCACCGGCACCGTGCCGATCCGCGATCTCAACCGCAAGCTCGACTGGCATCTGCCCGACGACGAGGCGACCACCATTGCCGGCCTCGTCATTCACGAAGCGCGCGCGATTCCGGAGGTGGGCCAGGCCTTCACATTTTACGGCTTCAAGTTCGAGATTCTGCGCCGTCAGCGCAACCAGCTCGCAGTACTACGCATAACGCCGGTTCGTACCGGCCAGAACGCAGCCGACTAGCGCGCTGCCTCGTCCGGCGTCAGCGTCCTGAGTGCGAGCGCATGGATCGGGTTGCCGATCTCTTCACGAAGCGCCGCCGTCACCAGCCTGTGACGCTCCACGCGCGAACGGCCATTGAAAGCCGCCGAGACAATGGTCACATTGAAATGCGTCTCGCCGCCCGGCCGGTGTCCCGCATGCCCCTTGTGCTTCGCGGAATCGTCCACGATCTCCAGCGCCTGTGGCTCGAATGCCTTTTCCAGCTTCTCGCGGATCTTTTCAGCGACCGACACGCAACACCTCATTAAACTCGTCGTTAGCGGACGCCATGCTTCCTTGTTTTGCGGCCCGCGCCAACTCATAATTCAATCGTGAAACTGAACTCGACATATTTTGACAGCATCCGCATCGCGCCGCGCAAACAACGCGGCCTCGAAGGCGGCCCTGCCGCGCGCGCCGACGTCAAGAGCAAGACGACGGTGCGCCGTTGCGACTGGGCTGGCTGCGGCGCCGTCGGTCTTCACCGTGCGCCCGCCACCACGGCGCGCCAGGGCGAGGACGCGCGCAACCAGTATCGCTGGTTCTGCGCCGACCATATTCGCGAGTTCAACCAGAACTACGACTATTTCCAGGGCATGAACGACGCGGAAATCGCGGCGTTCCAGCGCGACGCCCTGACCGGCCACCGCCCCACCTGGGGCCTCGGCGTCAACGCCGCTCCCGGCTATGCGCGGGGTGCGGGGCCCCATATGCGGCGCAACAACGCATTTCACGACGCATTCGGCTTCTTCGGCGGGGAAATTCCCGGGGCAACGGCGGAGGAGCCGAAACCCGGCCGCCGGAAGCCCCGCACGCTGGAGCGGCAGGCCTTGCAAACTCTCGGCCTTGACGAGGCGGCAACCTTGAACGAGATCAAGTCCCGGTATAAGGAACTTGTTAAAAAGCACCATCCGGACGCAAATGGCGGCGACAGATCGGCCGAAGAGCGTCTGCGCAAGGTAATCCAGGCCTATGATTACCTCCGAAAGAGCGGCTTCTGCTGAAACAGGGCGGTTTTGACGGCGAGAGGGCAAGTTTGATGCCCCCGGCCTTGCGCGGGGCTGCATAATGAATGGAGCAGGCGTTCGGCACTTCATCGATTTCGTCAGTTGCTTGAGTACTGAGCCGCGCCGGCCGCATACAGGATTTGGGAAGCAGAGAAGATGAGCGTAGAAGTCACAGGCAGCATGTCCCAGAACGGCCCGGACAAGACCGTTTCCGTCCGCGACGTTTTCAAGATCGACATCGATCTGCAGGTCCCCGCGTTTTCGCAGTCGAATGAATATGTGCCGGACCTCGATCCGGATTACCTCTTCGATCGCGACACCACGCTCGCCATCCTCGCGGGCTTTGCCTACAACCGCCGCGTGATGGTTCAGGGCTATCACGGCACGGGCAAGTCGACCCATATCGAGCAGGTCGCCGCCCGCCTCAACTGGCCCTGCATCCGCATCAACCTCGACAGCCATATCAGCCGCATCGACCTCGTCGGCAAGGACGCGATCGTTCTGCGCGACGGCAAGCAGGTGACGGAATTCCGCGAAGGCATTCTACCCTGGGCGCTGCAGCACCCGGTCGCACTCGTGTTCGACGAATATGATGCCGGCCGCCCGGACGTGATGTTCGTCATCCAGCGCGTGCTCGAAGTCGCGGGCAAGCTGACGCTTCTCGACCAGAACCGAGTCATCCGCCCGCATCCGGCCTTCCGCCTTTTCTCGACGGCGAACACCGTCGGCCTCGGCGACACCTCGGGCCTCTATCACGGCACGCAGCAGATCAACCAGGGCCAGATGGACCGCTGGAACATCGTGACGACGCTGAACTATCTGCCGCATGACGCCGAAGTCGCCATCATGGTGGCGAAGTCGAAGGCCTATCAGACCGAAGAGGGCAAGAAGAAGCTCTCCGCCATGGTCCGCGTCGCCGATCTGACGCGCTCGGCCTTCATCAATGGCGACATCTCGACCGTGATGAGCCCGCGCACCGTGCTCACCTGGGCCGAGAACGCCCAGATTTTCGGCGGCGATATCGGTTTTGCCTTCCGCGTCACCTTCCTCAACAAGTGCGACGAACTGGAACGGGCGACCGTTGCCGAGTTCTACCAGCGCTGCTTCGGCGAGGATCTGCCGGACTCGGCCGCGAAGGTCATGGTCGCCTGACGCAAGGCCTGACCGGCAACAGGGCAGCAAGACAATGAAGAGCAAAGAAGGCCCAGTCGAACCCTTCAAGCGCGCGCTGACGACAACCATGCGCACGATTGCGGAGAACGCTGAGCTCGCAGTCACCTTCGGCACCGAGCCGCCGGGACTGCGGGGCCTTCGCGCGCGCCTGCCCCTGCCGAGCCGCACGCTTCCGCCGGAAGAAGTCGCGCAGGTGCGCGGCGTTTCCGACTCCTATGCGCTTCGCCTCGCCCATCACGACGAGAAGATCAACACCCGCCTGCAGCCGGAAGGCGGCAATGCGCTCGCCGTCTTCGACGCGGTGGAGCAGGCGCGCTGCGAGGCGATCGGCGCGAACCAGATGGCGGGCATGGCGCAGAACCTCACCGCCGCGCTCGAACAGCGCTGCCAGTCGCGCGGCTATGGCCGCATCAAGACGCGCGAGGAAGCGCCGCTTTCCGAAGCCGTCGCCATGATCGTGCGCGAGCAGTTGACCGGCGAGGCGCCGCCGCCTTCGGCGCGGACGCTCGTCGATCTCTGGCGTCCCTGGATCGAGGAAAAGGCCGGCAAGGACCTGAAGCGCCTCAACGAGATCATCGAGAACCAGACGGCATTCGCCCGCGCGACGCGGGACATTCTCGCCGATCTCGACATGGCCGACGAACTCGGCCAGACGCAGGACCAGCAGTCCGAGGACAATGAAGATCAGGAAGGCGATTCCGATCAGTCGTCCGAGGAAAGCCAGTCCGGCGAAGCCGAGCAGCCCGAAGGCGCTTCCGCCGACAAGGTGGAATATAGCGAGGGCGAAGGCGAGGAAGGCGAGGAGCAGACCGTCGAGGTCGAGTCCGACGAAGTTCCGAGCGACGGCGAAACCGACGAGACGAGCGAAGGCAACCAGCCCTGGCGCCCCAACGCGCAGGGCGACGACCGCAACCGCGAGCCGAGCTACAAGATCTTCACCTCGCAATATGACGAGGTGATCGCGGCGGAAGATCTTTGCGACACTGAAGAGCTTGGCCGCCTGCGCCAATATCTCGACACGCAGCTGCAGCAGATGCAGGGCGTCGTCTCGCGGCTCGCGAACCGGCTCCAGCGTCGCCTGCTCGCCAAGCAGAACCGCACCTGGGAATTCGATCTCGAGGAAGGCCTACTGGATGCCGCACGCCTGACCCGCGTCGTCATCGATCCGCTGCACGCGCTCTCCTTCAAGGTCGAGCACGACACGAATTTCCGCGACACGGTGGTGACGCTGCTTCTCGACAATTCCGGCTCGATGCGCGGCCGGCCGATCACGGTCGCAGCCATGTGCGCGGACATTCTCGCACGCACGCTCGAACGCTGCGGCGTCAAGGTCGAGATCCTCGGCTTCACGACGCGCGCCTGGAAGGGCGGGCAAGCGCGTGAACGGTGGCTCGCCGACGGCAAGCCCGCCATGCCGGGCCGCCTCAACGATCTCCGGCACATCATCTACAAGGCAGCGGACACGCCCTGGCGTCGCGCCCGGCGCAATCTCGGCCTGATGATGCGCGAGGGTCTCCTCAAGGAAAACATCGACGGCGAAGCCCTGATCTGGGCCTATAACCGCCTTCTCGCCCGGCCCGAGCAACGCCGCATCCTGATGGTGATTTCGGACGGCGCGCCGGTCGACGACTCGACGCTTTCCGTCAATGCGGGCAATTATCTCGAACGCCATCTGCGCAGCGTCATCGAGCAGATCGAACTGCGCTCGCCCGTCGAACTCATCGCGATCGGCATCGGCCATGACGTGACGCGCTATTACCGCCGCGCCGTGACCATCGTCGATGCCGAGCAGCTTGGCGGCGTGATGACCGAAAAGCTCGCCGAGCTCTTCGATGACGAATCCGCGACGAAGCGCGGCGGCAGGTCGGCCTCCAAGATACAGAGCCACAGCGGCCCCATCGCCGCGCGCGGCGCCCGCGCCATTCGCTGATACGCAGCTCCTTTCAGCATCTTTGCGCCCGCCGATTGCTTTTATGCCACGGGCCGGTGCTTGTGCATCGCACGGGCCCCGATATGATGCGCGGCGCGTCAGGCCGATTGTGGGGGCCGAGGCGTGGTGGATGCGAGGGATGTGGGACTATGCAGTGGCCTAAGCGTATTTTGCGGCACGGCGCCGCGCGGCATTCCTTTGCCGCCTTGCTAGCAGCGGCAGCACTCCTCTCCCCGGCCTGGGCCCAGCCCGAACAGATCGACCTTTCCAGCCAGCCCGTTCATTGGAACCCGGAAAGCCGCGGCGACATCGCCGCCGGCGAACTCGAATGGGCGGGCGAGATCGAGCTCAAGTCGACGCATAAGCGCTTCGGCGGCTGGTCCGGCCTCGCCATCAGCGCCGACGGCTCGACGCTCCTTGCCGTCTCGGATGAGGCCATGTGGCTCACCGGCCAGCTTCTCTACGACGAAAAGGGTCGTCTCTCAGGCATGGGCGACGCGAAGATTGCGCCCCTTCTCGGCCCGGACGGCAAGCCGTTCGCCGGCAAATCCCAGGCCGACGCGGAAGGGCTCACGGTCGATGGTCCCGACCCGCTGAAATCCAATGCCTATGTGAGCTTCGAACGCCAGCACCGCGTGTTGCGCTATGACCTCGGCAAGAACGGGTTCGACGCGAAACCCGAGAAGATCCTCACGGAGCGCCAGCTCGGCAAGCTCAATGCCAATGCCGGCCTTGAATCGCTGACGACGCTGAAACCGAAGCCGGGCGTCAACGAAACGCGGCTCCTGCTCGTTTCCGAGAATTCGCGCGACGCTCGCGGTAATGTGCGCGCCTTCATCGCCGAAGGGCGCAAGGTGAAGCGTCTCTCGTTCCGCCTGCACGATCCCTATCACCCGACCGATATCGCGCGGCTGCCCAATGGCGACTTCCTGCTGCTGGAGCGCCGCTTTTCGCTGCTCGCAGGCGCGGGCATGCAGCTGCGGCTGATCCGTGAAGACGCGGTGCGGCCCGGCGCGGTGGCGGACGGCAATGTACTGCTCGATACCGGCCAGCGTCGCTCGATCGACAACATGGAAGGCCTCGCGGTCCGTCAGGACGAGAAGGGCAATGTCTGGGTCTATGCGATCTCCGACGACAACTTCAATCCGCTGCAGCGGACGCTTCTGGTGATGTTCCGGCTGAAGCCCGAAACGCTCACGCCCCTCCAAACCCAGGGCAAGGACGGATCGCTCGGCGCAAAAGCTGTGTCGGCACCAGCTGAGAGCAAGCCCAAATAAGCTGAAGGCCACCAAGCGCCGCAAGGCGGGGCAGCGCGGCTTCGTCGAAGCCGCCGCCCGTCGCCACATGGAAGACCACCGTGAAGGCGAGGCCGCCGAGCAGCGCCGCAATGAACGGCGCCTTCCACCAGGGGACACCCCTGAACCAGTCGAAGAAATAGACATTCACGATCTGGCCGATGAGCAAGGCGCCGAAGAAAGCGCCCGCGCGACGCGGCGGCGCGATCTCGGCTACCGCGTGAATGATCCCTTCACGCAGCGCCCAGACAATGCCGCCCGCGATGACTGCCCATGCGAGCATGGCGGCGCCAAGCGCGATGGCCGGGCCATAGCGCCGGTTGGTCAGATTGAGCACGAAGAAGATCGCGGGCAGCAGAAGCATGCCCCATGTCAGCCATCCATCATTTGCCGGATCGAGCGAGGAATGCAGGTCCTTCAGGAAACGCAGATCGGCCGCAGGCTCGCTGCGGCATGACCACGCCAACGCCAGCGCGGCAACGCACGACAGCACCGGCAGAACGAGCTGCCGGGCGACAGTGATCATTCGTGTAACCAGGCCGGCCCGCGCAGGCGGCGGACGCCGGTCTACCCCACTATCCAACATTATCGAACTTCCCCCCGGAAGTACGGCCAGTGTAGCGGCGCAGACGGGATGCTGAAAAGCAAAACGGGCAGCCAAGGCTGCCCGTTAACTCTCTTTACGAGAAATTTTCTCAGGCCTGCGCGGCGGCCTGCGCCTTCTCGATGTCGCGCTTCAGCTTCAGGGCGCGGGTCGAGAGTTCGGTCGGGCGAGCCTTCAGCAGGAACTTGTCGAGACCGCCATTATGCTCCACCGAGCGCAGGGCGTGCGCCGAGATGCGCAGCGAGAACTGACGGCCGAGCGTGTCGCTGATGAGCGAGACGTTGCAGAGATTCGGGAGGAACCGGCGCCGCGTCTTGCGGTTCGCGTGGCTCACGTTGTTGCCAGACATCACGGCCTTGCCGGTGAGTTCGCAAACGCGCGACATTGGACCATTCCTTGCGGTTCAGAGAGAGAAGCGGCCCGTGGCGAGTTTCGCCGGCCAGACCCGATCCCTCAGGGTTTCAGAATTTCGTGCGATGCCGCGAAGAACGCGCAACCGCAGGCGCGCACGTATAAAAGGCCCGCCCGGACCCGTCAAGGGGCGGCCGGCCCGAAAGCCCTAAAAGCCCCAAAAAAGGCCGGAAATCTGGCCTCTCAGGCCGATTCCGGCCCCAGAACCAGCCTCAGCAGCCGCCTTGCCGCCGTGGTGGGCGTGGTCAGGCCCGATTCCACCTCGGCCTCGAGGAGCGGGATGAGATGGGCGGCTTCCTCATGGGACTTGAGCGCCGCAAAGAGCCCTTCCCGGATCTCGGTCCACATCCAGGCGCGGGCCTGGTGCGCCCTCACACGTTCGATCTCGCCACCGGCCTCCAGCGCCGCCTTGTGCGCCTCGACAGCCGCCCAGACCGCCTCCAGCCCCTCGCCCTTGAGCGCCGAGACGAGCTTCACATCGGGCGTCCAGTAGGGGTTCTTGGGCCGCATGAGATGCAGGGCGCCCCTGTATTCCATCGCCGCGCGTTTCGCGGCGGGGATGAGGTCGCCGTCGGCCTTGTTGACCACGATGAGATCCGCAAGCTCCATGATGCCGCGCTTGATGCCTTGCAGCTCGTCTCCACCGCCGGGCGAGAGCAGCAGCAGGAACATGTCGACCATGTCGGCGACCGATGTTTCCGACTGGCCGACGCCAACCGTTTCGATCAGCACCACGTCGAAGCCCGCTGCCTCGACGAGCAGCATGGCCTCGCGCGTGCGCCGCGCCACGCCGCCCAGTGTGCGGCCTGCGGGCGACGGCCGGATGAAGGCGTTGGGGTCGCGGGCGAGCTGCTCCATGCGCGTCTTGTCGCCCAGAATCGACCCGCCGCTGCGCGCGGAGGACGGATCGATGGCGAGCACGGCGACCTTGTGGCCGCGCGCCGTGAGGAAGGTTCCGAAGGCCTCCGTGAAGGTCGACTTGCCGACGCCCGGCGCGCCGGACAGGCCGACGCGGATCGCCTTGCCCGTGTCCGGCAGGAGTTCGGACAAGAGCGCCTGCGCCTGCGCCTGATGATCGGCGCGGGAGGATTCGACCAGAGTGATCCCACGGGCAAGGGCCGTCCGTTCGCCATTGCGGATTCGGGCGGCAAGCTCAACGGGATCGGCTTCTTTTCTCTTCATCGGCAGTGTTCTTCCCATCTCCGCAATCGGCGGCCTCCCAAGCTGCATACTCGGCCCGGCGCCCCTTTGGGAAGACGCCAGAGCCTCAATCCCGCCGAAAATTGCCTATATTGTCGAAATCACCACGCTTTTTGGTGCAGGCCCCGGGACGCTGAGATGAAGAAATTCGGCAAATGGACCGCCATCGCCGCCCTGTCCTTCCTGTCAGGACTGACTGGCCATGGCGGCAATGCCCTGGCTTCGCCATCCATGGAGAGGCCGGGCCCCGCGAGCGACATCGCGGCGCAATTCACGATCTATCTGGGCGGATTTCTGTTCGCGACGGGAAATTTCGAAGCGCGGCTCGACGGCGATCAGTACCGGCTGAATGCGCTCCTTTCGACGGCGGGCCTCCCCCGCGCCTTCTACGAGGCCGAATTCAAGCTCGCCAGTGAAGGCGAATTCGCGGCCCCTGAAGTACGTCCTCGCCATTACGTGTCGGATAGCTGGGACACGCATAGCGCCCGCAAGGTCATGCTCGCCTATGACGGCGACCGCATGCCCCATCTGACGGCGACCCCGCCCTATGAGCCGGGCGACCTCGCCGGGGTCCTGCCCTATCAGCAGCGCGGCACGCAGGATCCGGTGAGCGCCGTTCTCGTGCCGGTCCTGGCCAGCGCAAACCCCTGCGACCGCTCGATCCCGGTCTTTGACGGTCGCAGGCGCTATGACCTGAAGCTCTCCTACTCCAGGGAGGTCAGCATGACGCCCCGCGGCCTCGGCACGCCGATCAAGGCTGTCGCCTGCAACATCCGCTATGTCCCGGTCGCGCCGATAGAGCGACGCAAATTCACTGAAATGCTGCGCAAGAATGACGGCATGACCGTATGGCTTGCGCCATTCGATCAGGGCCGCGTCTACATGCCGGTCCGGCTGCAGCTCCGCACGCCACTGGGCGGTGCGGTGCTTGAACTCACGAATGTCAGCGAGCGCATCGCGGCGCAGCCTGTCGCGGAGGGAACCGCCTACCGACTGCCCATGCCGCGACCCTGATCGCGCACTGGCACGTTACGCCGTCTGCTTCGCCTGCTCACGAATGAGCGTGAGAATTTCGGCGGCGGCAGCGGGAATATTCGTACCCGGTCCGAAGATCGCGGAGGCACCCGCCTTCTTCAGGAACTCATAATCCTGCTGCGGGATGACGCCGCCGACGACGACGAGAATGTTGTCCGCGCCTTCCTTGCGCAGCGCTTCGACCAGCGCGGGCACCAGCGTCTTGTGGCCGGCGGCCTGGCTCGAAATGCCGACCACGTGGACGTCGTTCTCGATGGCGTCGCGCGCGGCTTCTTCCGGCGTCTGGAAGAGCGGGCCGACGTCAACGTCGAAGCCGAGATCGGCAAACGCCGTCGCGATCACCTTGGCGCCGCGGTCATGGCCGTCCTGGCCCATCTTGACCACGAGCATGCGGGGACGGCGGCCTTCTTCTTCGGCGAAGGCCTCGATTTCCTTCGTGATCTTCATGAAGCCCTCATCGCCCTCATAGGCCTGACCATAGACGCCCGAGATCGACTTGATCTCGGCGCGATGGCGGCCGAAGACCTTCTCCATGGCGTCGGAGATTTCGCCGACCGTCGCGCGGGCGCGGGCAGCATCGACCGCGAGGGCAAGGAGATTGGCGTTGCCCTTGGCGCCTTCGGTCAGAGCGGCGAGCGCGGCCTGGCACTTCGCTTCGTCGCGCGTTGCGCGGATATTCTTCAGACGTGCGATCTGCGCCTCGCGCACTTCCGCATTGTCGATGTCGCGGATTTCGATCGGGTCTTCCTTCGCCGGCTTGTACTTGTTGACGCCGACGATGACTTCCTCGGCGCGGTCGATACGGGCCTGCTTGCGGGCCGCCGCTTCCTCGATCTTGAGCTTCGGCATGCCGGTGCCGACCGCCTTCGTCATGCCGCCGAGCTCTTCCACTTCCTCGATGAGCTTCCAGGCTTCCGTCGCCAGCGCGTGGGTCAGGCTCTCGATGTAGTAGGAGCCGCCCAGCGGGTCGATGACATTGGTGATGCCCGTCTCATGCTGAATGACGAGCTGCGTGTTGCGCGCGATGCGGGCCGAGAAATCGGTCGGCAGCGCGATCGCCTCGTCGAGCGCATTGGTGTGCAGCGACTGCGTGCCGCCGAGCACGGCGGCCAGCGCCTCGATGGTCGTGCGGATGACGTTGTTGTAGGGGTCCTGCTCGGTGAGCGAGACGCCCGACGTCTGGCAATGCGTGCGCAGCATCAGCGACTTCGGATCCTTCGCACCGAATTCCGACATGATGCGCGACCAGAGCAGGCGCGCGGCGCGGAGCTTCGCCACTTCCATGAAGAAGTTCATGCCGATGGCGAAGAAGAAGGAAAGGCGCGGGGCGAACTCGTCGACGTCGAGGCCGGCCTTGAGCGCAGCGCGCACATATTCGCGGCCATCGGCAAGCGTGAAGGCAAGCTCCTGAAGCTGCGTCGCGCCGGCTTCCTGCATGTGATAGCCGGAAATCGAGATCGTGTTGAACTTCGGCATGTGCTTGGAGCAATAGCCGATGATGTCCGCAA
This sequence comes from Parvibaculum sp., assembly GCF_039680535.1. Classification (GTDB taxonomy): domain Bacteria; phylum Pseudomonadota; class Alphaproteobacteria; order Parvibaculales; family Parvibaculaceae; genus Parvibaculum. The sequence continues at coordinate 57,937 of NZ_JBDKSS010000003.1, forward strand.
TGATCCGCATCGAAGGCTCGGGCGGATAGATATAGGTGTTGCGAACCATGAACTCCTTGAGAATGTCGTTCTGGATCGTACCCGCAAGCTTGTCCTGGCTGACGCCCTGCTCTTCGGCGGCGACAATATAATTGGCGAGGATCGGGATCACCGCGCCGTTCATCGTCATCGAGACCGACATTTCGTCGAGCGGGATCTGGTCGAAGAGGATTTTCATGTCCTCGACCGAGTCGATGGCCACACCGGCCTTGCCGACGTCGCCGACAACACGCGGATGGTCGCTGTCATAGCCGCGATGGGTCGCGAGGTCGAAGGCGACTGAAAGGCCCTTCTGACCGGCGGCGAGGTTGCGGCGGTAGAAGGCGTTGGACTCTTCAGCCGTCGAGAAGCCCGCATATTGGCGGATGGTCCAGGGGCGGCCGGCATACATGGTCGACTGCGGCCCGCGCGTAAAGGGCGCGAAGCCCGGCAGCGTGTTCGCGTCGTAGCCCTCTGCGGCGATGCGCTCGAGGTCTTCGGCGGTGTAGAGCGGCTTCACGTCGATGCCTTCCGGCGTGTGCCAGGTCAGCGAGGCGAGCCCCGCGCCCTTGAGCTGCTTTTCGACCGAAGCTTCCCAATCCTTGACGGTCTTTTTGCCGGACATCGTCTTCACTCTCTTCAGAATTTCGCGGTTGCCACATTAACACGGGGGCTCACCCCCCTAAAGGCGGGCGGAGTATCGGAGAAGCGGCGGCGGGGGTCAAACCCGGAACACGAGGCAGGCGCAAAGCCCAGCCATCGCTACGTCAGCCCAACCCGGATGTCTTGCCCTAACTTCACTTGCGGTGCGCCCCGGTTCGCGGGCACCATGGCGCCGCCCCAACGGCCATCGACGGAGAGGAGGGGCCTACCCCGTTGGTGAAGCATCAGAAAATCAGGCCCGGCGCGCATCTGCCGCCACCGGAAGGGAAGCCCATGAAGTTCGTTCGACCCGCGTTCAGGACCCTCACCCTGGCATCCATCTGCCTCGGCGCCCTGGCGCTCGCCTCCTGCAGCAATCCCACCGGCGGCGCGCTCCGGCGAGATACGAATGGCAATCTGGTTCCGACGCTCGAGGAACGCGACCCCGCGGGCACGCTCTACGCGAACACGCTGGCCAAGGCCGACGGCGGCGACTGTTCGCCCGAGACGCTGAGCACGCTCACCTGCTTCGCCTATCGCGGACATGGCTACGAGGGCGCGCAGACCTCGCTCGGCCAATGCCTCCTGCGCGACAAGAAAAACGAAGTGGGCGTCCTTTGGCTGAAGCGCGCGGCCGACGCCGGCTGGCCGGATGCGCAGAAGGCGCTCGCCCATATCTACCTCGAGGGCAAGATTGCCCAGCAGAACAATGTAGAGGCCGCGACCTGGAATGCGCTCTATGTCCGCAACCCCTCGCTTCTTTCGCTCGGCGTTCGCCCCGAAGGCAATGTCACCGATGAGCTCCGCGCATTGCTGAGCACGGAGGAGCGCGCCGCAGCAGAGCGCCGCTTCAGCGCATGGGCGCCGAAATACTGGCAGCCCAGCGACAAGCTCTCCGCAGAAACGGCAGCGACTTGCCGGGTGCGGATGAAATCCAGAGGCCCCGACATGGATGCCGTCAATTCCATGCTCAAGTCGAACAATGGCGGCGACACCTACTGAGGCTTCCAGCAAGAAAAGAGCGGCGGTGAATGTCACCGCCGCTCTCATTTTGTCCGAAGGACTCAAGCCTTATTCGGCAGCCTTCTTCTGCGCACCCTTGCCGCCGATCATGCCGAAAAGGTGACCGCCCACCTTGCGCATCTGGATCTGCTCAGAGCCTTCCGTGATGCGGTAGCGGCGATGGTGGCGATAGATATGCTCGAAGGGCATATGGCGCGAATAGCCCATGCCACCATGCACCTGCATCGCAAAGTCCGCCGCCTCACAGACCAGACGGTTCGCGCGGTAATTGCACATCGAGACCTTGTCCGAGAGATATTTCGCCACGTCGGGCTTCGGCATCTGGTCCATCTGCCATGCCGTCTTGTGGATCAGGGTGCGGATCATCTCCGCTTCGGTGTGGAACTCCACGAGCGGAAACTGGATCGCCTGGTTCGCCGAGAGCGGCTTTCCGAAAGGCTTGCGCTGCTTGGCGTATTTCACGCTCTCGTTGATGCAGAACTGCGCCGCGCCGACGGATGACGCCGCCTGGCGGATGCGATTCTCATGCACGAAATGCTGCGCGAGCTCGAGGCCACGCTCGATGTCGCCGAGATAGTCGCCTTCCGGCACCCACACATTCTTGAAGGCGACGCGCGGGTGATCGGTCGGCATGTTGAAGGTCCAGAGATATTCCTCGATCTCCACGCCCGGCGCATCCATCGGCACGATGAAGCAGGTGATGCCCAGCGCATCGCCATCCTTGCCGCTGGTGCGCGCGAACACGAAGTCGTGCGTGGCAATATGCACGCCCGTGTTCCACATCTTGCGACCATTGATGAGCCAGCCATCCTTGCCATCGCGCTTCTCGGGACGAGCGACCGTCTCCATCCATGTCGCGTCCGATCCGTGATCGGGCTCCGTGAGGCCGAAGGCAACGCGGATCGAGCCGTCGAGCGACCCCGGAATGAATTTCTTCTTCTGCTCTTCGGTGCCGAAATCGCGGAACATCAGCACGGTCGGGAAATTGCCGACGATCGAGCTTTCGTTCTGCAGATCGTTGTGAAGGCCGAGGCCCTTCGCCGCGAGATGCTCGCGGATGACGGCCATGCCGAGATTGGTGCCGTTCTGCCCGCCATATTCCTTCGGCAGCGCATAGCGCAGATGGCCGGCCTTGTCGGCGAGCTTGCGCATCCTGCCGAGCAGTTCTTCCCACTCGTGGCGGGGCAGACCTTGATTATCCCAATCGGTGCGGGCGTGTTCGCGACGATGATCGAAGAAGCGTTCGTTGTCGTCCTGGGCCTGAAGCGGCTTGATCTCTTTTTCGATGAAGGCGTCGAGCACCGCGAGGTAGTCGGTGATCTCCTTCGGAATGGTGAAATCCATGGTCAGTCCTCCCGTTATCGGTTCTGTTCTGGAATAGGAATGCGCCCACTATAGACTTCGGAATAGCAGACGAAAGCCCGCCGACACTTGCCCCTACGTTAACGCTTCGTCCGCCTAACCCCTTGCTCAACCACAAGATTTAGCCGTGAACGAAGCCGGAAAATGAAGCGGTCATCGATTCGGACATGCTTCGTTCGCGCAATATTCCGGAACATGCAGTAACAAGTCTTAATCGGCCTTCTTCAGCGCGGAAGGCTTGCACGACGTCGCCCTTGCGCCGATTGTTCCGGCGGAGCATGTAGCTGAGATGAGCATCACCCCCCCTGGCGCAGCGTCAGACGGTCTCGCACGAGCCCGCCGGATCACGGCTGTGCTCGGCCCCACCAATACCGGCAAGACCCATCTCGCCATTGAGCGGATGATGGCGCATGAGACGGGCATGATCGGCCTGCCTCTGCGCCTGCTCGCGCGCGAGGTTTATGACCGTGTCGTGAAGGTGAAGGGCGCGGGCGTCGTGGCGCTCATCACCGGCGAGGAAAAGATCATCCCCGCCCATGCCCGTTATTTCATCTGCACCGTTGAGGCGATGCCGCTCGAACGCGAGGTCGAGTTCCTTGCCGTCGACGAAATCCAGCTCGCCGCCGACCGCGAACGCGGCCACACCTTCACCGACCGCCTGCTGCGCGCGCGCGGCCTTTCCGAAACCATGATGCTGGGCTCGGAAACCGTGCATGGCCTCATCCAGAAGCTGTTGCCCGACACGATCTTCGTAAGCCGGCCGCGCTTTTCGGAACTCTCATGGACCGGCTCGAAAAAGCTGACGCGTCTGCCCCGCCGCTCGGCCGTCGTCGCGTTTTCAGCCGATCAGGTCTATGCAATCGCGGAGCTGATCCGCCGTCAGCGCGGCGGCGCCGCCGTGGTCATGGGGGCGCTCTCCCCACGCACGCGCAATGCGCAGGTCGCGCTCTATCAGTCGGGCGATGTCGATTTTCTCGTTGCCACGGACGCCATCGGCATGGGCCTCAACATGGACGTGGACCATGTGGCCTTCGCCTCGACGTCGAAATTCGACGGGGTCCATCACCGCCCGTTGCGCGTTTCCGAACTCGCCCAGATCGCCGGGCGAGCCGGCCGGCACATGAATAACGGTACGTTCGGCGTGACCGGCGAGGCCGCGCCGCTGGCCCAGGACACGATCGAGCGCATCGAAAACCACCTCTTCGACGCCGAGCATGTGTTGCAATGGCGCAACCCGCATCTGGAATTCGGCAGCATTCAGGCCCTGATCAAGAGCCTTGAACGCTCCCCCGAAAGGCCCGGATTGACCCGCGCCCAGAGCGGCGATGACGTCGAGGCGCTCCACCGCATGGTGCGCGACGAGGATGTCGCCCCGCTTGCGCGCTCCCCTGCGGCAATCAGGCGCTTGTGGGAAGTGGCGCAGATTCCGGACTTCAGAAAGACGCTTGCGAGCGAACATGCGGGCCTTTTGACGCGGATTTATCTCTTTCTGATGCGGGATTCCGGTAAGATTTCCGAGGACTGGCTGGCGGGGCAGTTGGCGCGTGTCGACCGCACGGATGGCGACATAGATGCGCTTGCAAGCCGCATCGCCCATGTCAGAACCTGGACCTATGTCTCCAACCGTGCGGACTGGCTCCAGAATCCTGCTCATTGGCAGGAGCGCACGCGTGCGATAGAGGATAAGCTTTCCGACGCTTTGCATGAGCGCCTGACGCAGCGGTTCATAGACCGCCGCACCAGCGTCCTGATGAAGCGTTTGCGCCAGAACGAGGATCTAATGGCGGCGGTTAATAGCGATGGTGAAGTCCTGGTGGAAGGCGAGTATGTGGGCCGCCTCCAGGGATTTGTGTTTGTGCCCGATCTGAAGGCCGAGGGCGTGCATGGCAATGTGCTGCGCGCTGCCTCCGAGCCCGTGATCGCGCTGGAGATTGCGGCCCGCGCGGCAAGGCTCGCGGCGGCCCCCGATCTCGACATTCACCTGTCCGAGCACGGACGGCTGATCTGGGACGGAAGCCCGGTGGCGGAACTCAAGGCGAGCGACAATCCGCTGGTCCCGCGCATCGAGATACTGGCGGGCGACGAACTCAGTGGCCCATCGCACGACGCCGTTGCCGAAAGGCTCGGTGCCTGGTTCAAGGTGCATGTCGCAACCGTTCTCGCGCCTCTCGTCGCGCTCAGGGATGCGGAAGACGTCACGGGCCTTGCCCGCGGCATCGCCTTCCGCCTCGTCGAGAATTTCGGTTCGCTCCGCCGCGAAACGGTGTCGGAGGATGTGCGCGCGCTCGATCAGGCGGCGCGTGGCCAGCTCCGCAAATATGGCGTGCGCTTCGGCAGCTATTCGATCTTCATGCCTGCGCTGCTCAAGCCGGCGCCTGCCCGCCTTCTGCTGACGCTCTGGGCGCTCACGCGCAAGGATGTGGCCGATCCCTTCGGCGATCTGCCGCAGCCGCCGACGCCGGGCCTCACCTCGGTGCCCGGCGATACCAATGCGCCTGCAGGCTTCTACGAAGCTCTCGGTTTCCGCCTCTGCGGCGGCCGCGCCGTGCGTCTCGACATGCTGGAACGCATCGCGGATCTCATCCGGCCCGTCATCGCCGACCGCAGCTACAATGGCGGCTTCGTCGTGACGCCCGCCATGATGTCGCTGGTCGGCTGCTCGGGCGAGGAATTCGCCAATCTCCTGAAGGGCCTCGGCTATCGCCAGCGCCTCGAAAAGGTGAAGCCGCCGAAGCCTGCCGCCGAAAAGCCCATCGCGCCGACAACGCCCTTGATCGTCGTGGTGAAGAACTCCGGGGCGGAAGCGAAGGTCGAAGCGGTTGAGCCCGTTGCGGCGGAAGCTGTTGCGCCGGAGGCTGCCGCGGCAGAACCGGAACAGGCCGAAGCCCAAACCGTCGCTGCGGAAGAAGCACTTGCGGCCGAGGAAGCGACCCATGAGGAAACCGTAGCGCTGGAAGCTGAAGCGCCGGAAGCCGCGTCGGAGGAAGCCACACCGGCAGAGATAGCCGAGGCCACCGTCGCGGAAGCGGCGCCTGCCGGCGAGGACGAACTCGTCGAACTCGAAATCTGGCGTCCTGTTCGCCGCCACAAGCCCGAGCAGCGGCCGCGCCGTGAGCACAAGGCGGAAGGCGCGGAAGCGGGCGCGGAGGCGCAGCAGTCGCGCCGCGAACGCTACAAGGGTCCCAATCGCGAACGCGATGGCGAGAAGCGTGCGGATGCAGGCGGCAAGCGCAATGAGCGCCATGGAGGCCGCAAGGAAGGCGGCCGCAAGGAAGACGAGCGCAAGGGCGGCAAGCCGCGTCATGGCGGCAAGGATCGCGATGAACGCCATGGCAAGGGCAGCGAGAGGCGCGAATATTCCTCCAAGCCCCCGCGCCGCGAGCGCGAGATCGATCCGGATTCACCCTTCGCAGCGCTCGCCGTGCTCAAAGAGCGCGTGCGCGGCAACTGATCGGCGGCGATGGCGGATGAGGACGAGCTTGCAGGCGGCGGTCAACGCATCGACCGCTGGCTCTGGTATACGCGGCTGCTGAAAAGCCGCACCCTCGCCGCCACGCTCGTCACCTCGGGCAAGCTGCGCCTCAACGGCGAACGGACCGCGAAGGCAAGCCGTCTCGTGCGGCCAAATGACGTGCTGACTTTTCCGCTGGGGTCCCATATCCGCGTGATCAAGGTGCTGAAACCCGGAATGCGGCGGGGGCCGGCGCCCGAGGCACAGACGCTCTACGAGGATCTGGACCCACCCCGCCCGCGCGCGGAAAGCGAAGGGCGGAAATCAGGCCCGGTGCGCGAGGCCGGCAGCGGGCGCCCAACCAAGAAGGACCGCCGCCAGACCGACGCTCTGCGAGGCGACGATGAGTGAATGTCCATGCTTGATCGCATCAAGACTTTTCTGAGCGGCACAGCGTCCCATCAGGGCAGACGCTTCCACAATCTCGAGGTCGCGGTCGCCGCACTTCTCGTGCGCGCCGCGACGACGGATGCCGAATTTGCCGAGGCCGAACGCAATGCCATTCGCCGCATCATCGCCGAGAGTTTCCACCTCTCGCCCTGGGACGTCGACCGGCTTGTCGCCGAGGCGGAGGCGGAGGAAGCCAGGACGATGGACCTGTTCCGCTGGACACAGGCCATCAAGCGCGATTATGACGAACAGGAACGCATCGCGCTGATCGAGAAGATGTGGGAGGTCGTCTATGCCGACGGCGTCCTCGACGACTTTGAAGCCAACCTGTTGCGGCGCGTCGCAGGGCTGATATACGTTCCCGATCGCGAATCCGGGCAGGCGCGCCAGCGCGTGATGGCCCGGCTCGGGATCGAGCCTCGGCGCTGAGCCAGGCGAGAGGCAACTGAAGCACATACGTCGCGTAACGGCGCGGCGTCATGGAGATTGTGATGACCTATGTTGTGACCGATGCCTGCATCCGCTGCAAATACATGGATTGCGTGGAGGTTTGCCCCGTCGACTGCTTCTACGAAGGCAGCAACATGCTGGTCATCCACCCCGACGAATGCATCGACTGCGGCGTCTGCGAACCGGAATGCCCCGCAGAAGCCATCAAGCCGGATACCGAACCGGGCCTCGATCAGTGGCTGGAGGTAAACGCCGAATATGCGGCGAAGTGGCCGAACATCACCGTGAAGCGCGAGGCGCCCGCCGATGCCGACGACTGGCAGGGCGTCGAAGGCAAGTTCGACAAGTTCTTCAGCACCGAGCCCGGCGAGGGCGATTGATCCCGAGTCGAGGCAGCGGTACGCGTCTCACGCACCGCGCCCGGGGTCTACAGCTTTGAGTTGTAAAGGGGGTGGCCGGAAGGTCGGAACCTATCCCCCTGTTTATGCATGGCTTTTGTGACGTTCGCCTTCCCTTTGGGGGAGTTTTATGATATTTTGTCTCATGAAAATGAAATTTCGCGAGACAGAGCGCGAACCGACGAGCCCATCCGCAAACCGACGTTCCTGCCAGTATTCTGGTGAACCAGTGTTCCGGTCGATAACCTGATCGTTTCGAGATCAGAATGACTTATGGACGGCCGCAGGCTGCGTTTTGCCCCGGTCGAAGTCCGGGAGCATCGGTGCTTTACGCAAGAGGGTCGAAGGACGGTCAGGTTTCTTGTGGCGTCAGCGACGACATGAGGGCCGCCAAGTCGGTTTTCTCGAAGGTGTCTGATCTCTGTGTCGTGAACGGGACCACCCCGGCCGGAACCTCCGGACGGCTCGTTGGGTTAGGAAAAGCCGATGACGACCAAAGCGAAGACGACTGCCAAGTCGACAGCAGCGAAGGCCAAGTCTCCCGCCGCCAAGGCGAAGCCTGCCAAGGCTGCCGCTCCTAAAGCCGCGCCCGCCAAGGCAGCGGCCAAACCCGCTGCAGCGAAAGCCGCCAAACCCGCCGCCAAACCCGCCACGAAACCGGCTGCCAAAGCTACCGCAAAGCCCGCCGCCAAGACGGCGAAGCCTGCCGCGAAGGCTGCCCCCGCCAAAGCCGCGCCCGCCAAGCCCGCCGCGGGCAAGGCCGCGCCGAAGCCTGCCGAAAAGAAGCCCGCTCCCGCCGCGAAGCTGACTGCCGCTGCTCCCGCCCCCAAGGCGAAGCCCGAAGCGCAGAAGCCCGCCGCCCCGAAGGCCGAGGCGGCAAAGCCGCACAAGCCGGAAGCGCCCGCGCCCGTGGCCAAGGCGGCCCCGAAAGCGCCGGAAAAGGCACCAGAAAAATCTGCGGAAAAAGCCGCCGAGAAGACTGAACCCCGTAAGGAAGAGAAAAAGCCAGTGAGCAAGCCTGCGTTCAAGGCGAAAGAATTCGTTGTTTATCCCGCGCATGGCGTCGGCCAGATCCTCGACATCGAGGAACAGGAGGTTGCCGGCCACAGGCTTGAACTCTTCGTCATCAGCTTCGATAAGGAGAAGATGACGCTGCGTGTTCCGACCAACAAGGCGCAGGCCGTTGGCATGCGCAAGCTCTCCGACGCCGCTGTCGTCGACAACGCCCTCGAGACGCTGCGCGGCCGTGCGCGTATCAAGCGCACCATGTGGAGCCGTCGCGCCCAGGAATACGAAGCCAAGATCAATTCGGGCGACCTGATCTCCATCGCGGAAGTCGTGCGCGATCTTTATCGCTCCGAGCGCCAGCCCGAGCAGTCCTATTCCGAACGTCAGCTCTATGAGGCCGCGCTCGACCGCATGGCGCGCGAAGTGGCCGCCGTCGAGCGGATCGGCGAGGACGCCGCGATCCAGCGCGTCGAAGCTGCCCTGCAGGGTGGTTCGGGCCGCGGCGAGAAGGCGGCAAAGGCCGCCGTCGAGACCGAGTCCGACGATGACGACGAGAACGAAGCGGCGTAACAGGCCCTTCAATGGCGAAATCGAAGAGCCCGGCGAAAGCCGGGCTTTTTGTTGGACGGCAGATTACTCGCTGACGATCTTGACCTTCGCGCCGGGCCTCGGCTCCCCGCCCGCGCGAAGCCCGTTCAACGCCCGAAATCGCTCGGTCCGGAAATCGGAAAGCGCCATCCGTGTGCCGAGCGTCTCCGCCGTCTCATTCAGCGCTACCGTCACGATACGCAGGCGTAGCGGCTTCGCGGCCAGCACCTCGGCCTCGGAGAGGCGGTGAAAGCTCTGAACAAGCTCGCGCAAGGCCCCGTCCTGCCGCGTACCCGCCGCAGGCGGCACGCCCATCAGGAAACGATAAACCGTGTCCGGCGCCGCCTCGACCGCAACGAGACGCACATTGTATTTGCCGGATCGCGCCTTCGCCTCCGCCGCCTTCATGCCATTGAGCGTGTAGCGGTCGATCTTCGAAAGATCGACGCCCGACGCCCATTCGGAACTCATATAGGTGCCGATTTCGACAGCAGGGCCCTTCTTCGCCATGTCGAACTTCACGATGGTCTCGTCCGGCCCCTGTGCGATCACGGCCTTCATCGCATTGGTAAGCACGTAGTTCGGTGGCGCCGTGAAGCCGATGCGCAGACCCGGGTGCACGAAGCGGCGACCGCGCACCATTCCCTGCTCCGGCGCGTCGCCATAAATCAGGCCATCCACCGCCGTGAAAAGCGCGTCGCGGTTGCGTTCTCCCGCGCCCGCAGCCACGCCTGTCTCCCCGGCATGCTCGCGCGCCGCCTTCACGCGATCAGGCGTCGCCGGATGGCTCGCGAGCCAATCCGATGATCTCTGGTCGCGCTTGCGATGCTGGATGCGGTCGTTGAGCGCCTGCTCACCCGCCATAGCCTCAAGGAAGTCCGCTTCGGCCTGCGGGTCGTAACCCGCTTGCGCGAGATAGCGCACGCCCAGCGCGTCGGCCTCATACTCCTGATCGCGCGAATAGTCTGCGAGCAGCCCCTGCCCGCCCAGACCCGCCGCCTGGCCGACGGCGGACGAGCCCACCACCGCGCCCAGCACAGCCCCCACCACCGAGGCGCCGAGAGCCGCGGTCTGGCGCTGTGCGCCGTGCCGCGCAATGACATGACCGATCTCATGGCCGATAACGCCCGCAAGCTCCGCCTCGTCGTCGACAAGCGCCAGCAGCCCGCGCGTCACATAGACATAACCGCCCGGCAGGGCGAAGGCATTGACGATCGGACTGTTGAGTATCGTGACGCGATATGTGGTGCCATTGCTCCCCGCGCCCTTTGCGATCCGCGCCGTGACCCCGGCCACATAGGCGCCCAGCCGCGGATCGTCATAGACGCCGCCATAGGCCTCGATGATTTTCGGATGAGCCTCCGCGCCTTCACGCGCTTCGTCTTCGGCGGACATGAGCGGCGCGAGTTGCACCTTGCCGGTCGCGGGATTGGTCGTGCAGCCCGCAAGCGCCGCAACGAGCGCGACTGAAATCGAGACCCGCCGCAACCGGCGTAGCGCCTCAATGACTCGACTGGCGCTCTCGTCCGTCACCTTTCGCCGCTTCCCTGCCATGCTCCGGAAACTCGATCTGCTCAGGATGCGTTGCCGCAATTTCGGGTCCGTTGAAGCTGCCGATGAAGCCGCGCACACGCATGGTTTGACCAACAAGCGATTTCGGCTGATCGGGAATCGACGTCCAGACGCCGTTCTGGAAAAGCTTAGCGGCGGCCGGCGCGACTGTCACCGTGAAGTCGGTGCGCCGATCGTCGCCAAAATTCACATAGAGCCGTCCGCGCAGAAAGGCCGCATCGGCAACAATGCCTTCAACGATGGCGAAGCGGCCTTCCGCGCGGCGAAGGCGCGTCAGGTCCGTCGCTGCAATGACGGCAAAATAGGGATCGCGCCAAAGTCCACGATGCGCCGCACGTGCCTCCGCCTCAAGCGCGAGAAGTTCATCGGTACATATGCGATTGTCCGGCGAACTCATGACGCGGGCGAGGCCGTCCGCAACGAGCCGCGCCTGCAGCGTTCGTCCATCGGCGAGCAACGGAAAGATCGTGGGCCGGCCATAGCGATCTTCGCGCGCCTTGCCATAAGCGATATGCGCGCCGCCGCGCAGAAGGTCCGCAACAAGAGCGCGCGCCTCATCCGCATATTGGCCACGCCCTTCGCCGGGCTTGGGGACATTGATGCCCGCAAGAACCGCCTCGCGCCCGTCGGCAAGCACAAGGCTTTGTCCGTCGAGCACCTCGCGCACCGTCAGCCGGTCGCCCGGCTTGAGATTGCAGGCCGCTCCCTCACCCACGACGAGGCCAACGAGACCTGCGATCGCCGCGAGGAAGGCGCAAAGCCGGGCGAAACTCATTCGCTGGTGACAGAGGCCATGGTGCGTTGCCAGAGGAGCGCCGCTTCCGTCCGGTTACGCACGCCGAGCGTCTGAAGCACCGCGTTGACGTGCAGCTTCGCCGTGGCGACGGAAATGCCGAGGACCTGCGCGATCTCCTGATTGGAGCGCCCCTTGCCCATCTCCTCCCAAACCTCCCGCTGGCGTGGGGTGAGCTTGTCGATATTGTTGCCGCGAAAAGCCTCCGGCGCTTCGGCAAAGCCGCCCGGCCGGGAACTGAGCACGCTGTCCGGCACATAGCGCCCGCCCATCTGGACGAGTTGCAAGGCGCTCAGCGCAAGATTGGTCGGCAGGCTTTTCGGGATGAAGCCCTTGACGCCGAATTCCATGATTTCACGCACGAAGTTGGGCGTATCGCGATCGCTGAAAACAACGAGCCTCGCAAGCGGCAGGCTCGCGATCCTCTGAACCGCGGCTAGCGCTTCCGGATTGACCGAGGCGGCATTCAACTCCGCCAGAATGAGGTCGTAGCCACTCGCATCTGCCTGCGCCAGCGCGTCCGGTCCCACCGAGACAGTGACCATTGGCTGCGCCTCAATCCGCGCGGCAATTGCGCCAAGCCCTTCGCAATAGATCGGCTGCGTTCCGACGATCAGAACCTTCATCGCCTATGCTCCCCCCTCAGTGCGCCGACCTCCGCGCAGATGCGCGGGGCCCAATCCAGCCGGCTCAACCAGCGCGTGTGCACGTTCGCACACACAACTGACGACAACTTGTGGGCGTATATCCTTGTCGTTTTGGCTCAGTTTCGGCGTCCGGTAAAGAGCGCCGGGATCAAAAATCAATCGCATGGACAGGACCCTTCGATGAGGGCCCTGACATATCGGTCTACATGAACCGGTCAGGCGCCTCGTCTGCATAGGCCTTACGCAATAAGAGGGCCGCGAAATCCGTGCCGATTCGCTACAAAATGGCTCTCATCCGGGCCATTGCAGCACGGCGAACCGGGATGCATAGCGGTCGGACAGGCCAAAAGGAGAGATTGTTGCGGCGCGCAAAAGCCTGACGTAGGGTGCGGCCTCGCTGCCGCTTCGCCGGCATATAGCCTTCGGGCCCCGTAGCTCAGCTGGATAGAGCACCAGATTCCTAATCTGGGGGTCACAGGTTCGAATCCTGTCGGGGTCACCATCCAGCCCAGTGTCGCAGAACCATAGCGGATTTCCCTAGGTCGCATGGGCGGGGAAGGTCCATGTAGACTCGTGCCACCGACAACGAAATCAGTGGCTGCATCATGACGACCCCGAAACTCGACATCGATCGCCTCAACGCCTTCGCGCAGCAGATGGTGGAGGACAAGAAGACGGCGGTGGGATTTCCCTGCAATCAGAACGTCAAGCTCGCGGACTTCTACCACTGGTATGCGGTTTCAGGTCTCGCCGATGTCGCGATGAACAATGTCGGCAACCCGCGCAAGCCGAGCCTCTATTCGCTCAACACACATGAGTTCGAGAACGAGGTCATCGATTTCTTTGCCCCGCTCTATGGATTTCCCGCCGGCGAGGCCTGGGGCATCGTGACCAATGGCGGCACGGACGGAAACAATCACGGCATCTATTTCGGCGTCAACGTGCTGCGCGCGCAGAGCAAGCTCAGGCCCATCCTCTATGTCTCGGAGGAAGCGCACTACTCGATCAAGAAGCTGGGCGACTTGCAGGACCTCGACATGCAGCTCGTTCCGGCCAATGTCCGGGGCGAGATGGAAGTCGATGCGCTGGAACAGGCGCTGGACCCGAGCCGCCCGGCCCTTGTCGTGATCGCCATGGGGTCGACCTTCAAAGGCGGTATAGACGATCAGGACGCGATCGACGCCGTGCTGGCGCGAAAGAAGCCCGTGGCGCTCTACCGCCATGTCGATGCGGCGCTCTTCGGCGGCTATCTGCCCTTCACCGAACATGCCCATCTCGTCGATCGCCGCCTGCGCAAGTTCGATTCCATCGCCGTCAGCGGACACAAGTTTTTCGGCTTCGACGAGCCGCTGGGGCTGTTCATCACCACGAACAAAGTGCTGAACACGCAGAACCCGTTTCATGTCGCCTATCTGAACGACGCCGTTCCGACGATCACCTGCTCCAGATCCGCGCTCGCTCCATTGAAGTTCTGGTGGCAGATCCACAAGACCGGCCTCGAGGGATACAGGCATCAGGCGGAACTGATCCTGAAAAACGCGGCCTATCTCAAACAGAGGCTCGACGAGATCGGCTATCCCGCTTGGAAGAACGAATTTTCAAACACCGTCTACTTTCGTCGTCCCGGCGAGCGCGTGATGCGCAAATGGGGACTTGCGCCAACCGAAGACGAACGCCTCGGCGGAAAACTCGCGCATGACGTCGTGATGCGGCATGAGGGCATGCACATGATCGATCATTTCGTCGAGGACATTGTCGAGGATATGAAGCAGGCGCAGGGCTGACCGGCGATCACCTCGGGCCGGAACGGAAATTCGATCTCATACCGTCGCAGCATCAGGCGTGACCGCCGCGAGAAAGGCGTCGATCACCCTGTTCTTGCGGCAATGCTCCTTGAGGGCCGCCACCTTCTCGCGGGCGAGATTCCAGCTTTGTGACCCGAAAGACTCGGATACGCGCTCGACGCAATCGACGATATCGCGGCCCCTTCTGATATCGAACAGATAGGGATAATCGGCGCCGAGATTTGCGACCGCTTCCGCGTCGTCGCGCTGCGCCATCACGACCGCGCCGCAATGCG
>NZ_JBDKSS010000004.1:0-7846 GCF_039680535.1 Parvibaculum sp.
TGGATCGGAAGACCTCTACCGATCAACTTTTCCGTTCGTCATGAATTTTGAACCTGAGCCGTAAATTTGGCGTAAACAGCGGCTTTCATTGGTGAACGAAGCGTTAAAAATAAAACCGCCAGATCCCGTTGCCAGGATCTGGCGGTTTTCAGAAACGCTCGGTACCGGCGGACGTGGCAGAGGGCTGCTAGCCGCCGTTACTCCGAGTTAGCCCTTGATCGCCGTATCGACCTTGGTGAACGTCGCGCTGATATCGGTACCCAGCGACGTAACGATCGTGGCGATGGCAACGGCGATACCGGCGGCAATCAGGCCGTATTCGATCGCGGTCGCACCGGATTCATTCTTCGCAAAAGCTTTCAGAAACTGACCCATTACAAGTCTCCTTCACATATGTGGCTTCTCGACAGCATCAATCTCCTCAGCCCCGCCGGGAGATGGCCCGCTCTTGGGCTGATGAGGAGCCTAGTCCGCCTTCATTACCTGAGTACTAACAATCGCGTCCGAGTTGCCTAAAATTCGGCATATTTTGCTGCTATTTATAGTATTGAGCGCGTATACAATAGTATTCGTCTGCTCGAAGAAGAAAATCTATTCGTTGCAGATCTGGAGCCCAAACACTGACATTTGAATCAGGGTTACTCATTGGTTAATCGATGGCATAGAGGCGCAAAGGGCAGTCCGCGCGCCGATAATGCGCGGCGCGCTGAACAGATTTCGACTGGCGGGAAAGGTGTCGGCTCGCCTCAGCGAGATTCGCAGATGCGGCGCAGCGCCGCTTCGTTCTTGATCCAGAGCCCCGGATAATCGCGTTCGGCGATTTCGAGGCGGACAAGCTCGGCAATGGCGCCCGCTACGACTTCTTCGGTGGTGGAAAGACGATCCGCGAGTTCGCGATGGCGCGGCAAACGCGGCACGATGAGGCCACCTCGCGCGTCGCCCTGTGCGCGCGGCTCCGCCAGCGCGAGGAGCTCCGCGTAGACGCGCTGCGCACCGGTCGCTCCCGGCTGCGCCTCCGATGCGGCGCCGGTGGCAGCCTCCCGATTGCGCAGCATCTTCGCATACTGAAACAGAAGAGCGCGCGAGACCGACTCCTGACGGCTCAAAAGTTCCGAGAACCGCACTTCCGGAAGCAGCGCAATCAGCGTGTCCTCGCGCGCGATCGCGGTGAGATCGCCATCATCGAGGCCGAGGATGCCAGTCTCGCCGAATTGGCCACCGGCGAAGACGTCGACATAGGAAATACGGCCCGCCGGCCCTGTCGGCCGCGCGAGACGGACAACGCCGGAGACGACAAAGACGACATCGCCGCGTGTGCCACCCTGTCCCGCCGAGAAAATGATGTCGTTGCGCGCATAGGAGCGCCAATCGCATTCCGCCGACAGGAGCGCGAGTTCCCTTGGTTCGACATCGGCCAGGATACGGATGCCGCGAAGGCTTCTCGTGTTCTCTGGGGAAGATTGGGCCGAGCGATCCGTTCCGAACATTTGAGCCTCCGATTGCAACATGAAATTAAGGTCGCCGCCTTAATCTGCGGTAAAGACGCCTGCCGCCGGTACGGTCAACAAATCGTTCACCCCTTGGCCTTAGGCTCGAGTCACATAGCGGCGAGCAGGTCGCCGCCCGAAAGAGATGGCCATCCCATGCTTTCAACCTCACGCAAGCTTCGCCGGTTCGCCGGCTGCACCGCCCTCGCCCTGGGCTTCCTTTCGAGTGGCGCCGACGCCGCCAACTTCAAGGTGGAACTTAACGAGCAGAAAGTACTGCGCCTGCCGGCTCCGATCGCGACTGTCATGGTCGGCAACCCGGCCATCGCGGACGTCCTCGTTCAGAATCCGCAAACCCTCTATGTGCTCGGCCGCAGCTACGGCAAGACCAACTTCATCGCCCTCGACTCGGAGGGCAAGCAGATCGCGCAATATGATCTCGACGTCGTCGCTCAGTCGGGCGATGTCGTGACGCTGGTTCGCGGCTCCGGTCAGTCCACTTACAGCTGCTCGCCGCGCTGCGAGCCGGTGCTGAACCCCAGCGATACGAGCGATACCTTCTCCAAGACCCTCAACCAGTCTTCGGCCCTCGCGGGCGCCGCGAGCGGCGCCGCCGCAAGCGCCGGCACGAATACGGCCGCGACGCCCAACTGACGGGTCTGACGGCGAATGAAAGAAGCGGCCCGCCTCACCGGCGGGCCGCTTTTTTATTGGCTGATACGCAGATTGGAGATCGAGGTGGCGATCGCTGTGAAGATCGAATCGAGCTGACTCGCACTCGATACGTCGTAGTAATAGCCGGCACCCGATGAGCAATTGGACAGAAGCGTCGCGTTGCCGTCCAGCGTGCGGATCGTATAGACCAGGATGCCAGCGTTCTTGATAGCGCTGCAGACAAGAGCGGTGCGCGTATCCGCGCCCGGACATGGGTTAAACCCGTCGCAGGTATCCATGCCGTCTCGGTAATAGGTGTTGTCACCATCGGTGAGAAAAACCAGCACCTTGTTGAGCTTCTTGGGGTCTGGCGCAGCGGCACTCGAGAGCGGCATGCCCTGGGTGAGCATGGTCCAACCCCAGACAAGTCCGATCGTCGTATTCGTCGAACCGCCGGCCGTCATGGCGTTGACCTTGCTCGTCAGCGCCGTCCAGTCATAGGTCAGCGGCATCAGCGACTGCAGACTGCAATAGTTATTCTTGCTGTTCGCGTCGTCGGCCGGATATAGCGTCGAGGAAGTGCCGGTCGAAGGTGGCGTTATGGAGACGTCGTTGCTCTGATCGCGGTCGGTCACGCAGCCCTTCCAGCCTGTCTTGCTGACTGTCTTCGTCGCCGTACCATAACTGCAGGTCGTACCGCTCCACGTCTTGGTGCAGGTGTAGGTCGGATAGGTCCAGCTCCATTTTAGCCAGGTCGCGGAGCTGTTCGTCGAGCCCACGTTGACATCCGTCGTGAATGGAACGATCGCGACCTTGACGTCGCCTGCATTCGGAGCCGAATTCTGCAAGACCGTCAGAAAGCTCTTCGCCGCGGTCTGGAGCGATGAGAGCTTGCTGCTCTGCGCCATTGAGCCGGTATTGTCGAAGACAAGCGCCACTTCGAGCTTCTTGCCGAGCTTCGTGATTTCCGAGTTGGCCGCGATGCTCATCGTGTCGATACCGACGATGCTCATGATCGCGGTCGGCATCGACGCCGACGCCGAGAGCATGACCTTCGATGTCGTCGAAGTCACCGTCAGCGTTCCGGGAACGCCAATTTTGGTCGACGGGTAATTGGCGTTGAAGAAGTTCTGCGCGGTAGTCTGAATCTGGGCGTTCGTCAGGCCCGTCATTCCAGCGACCGCAAGGCCAGCGGCGTCGAGCGCCTTCGTCATGCGTTGCTTGACAACATAGGCGCGCGAAATATCGATGGCGGCGCCGATAGCAATCAGGACGGGAATGATGGAGAGGGCGAAAAGGATCGCGTAGCTGCCGTGCGCATCCGACATGAAGTGGCGCAGGAAGGATGTACGCTGTCCGCGACGCGTCGAAGTTGAAGTCTCGTTCCGCATGACCTTTGCCCGGCAGTATGAAATGCGGGGCAATGATGTGGTGCCAGCGGTTAACGCGGTATCAACTTTCAGATTGCAACTCTAGGCATCTCCACGAAAAGCGCGCCCCGGAAAAAGGGCAGTCGGCCGCACCGCACAGGGACGATACTTCCATTTGCGCATGGAAAGTTAACGAGACATCAATAATCCGCCGCCAACATGGAAGCGTCGGTCAATCCATGCCGGGCTGACGATGCTGCACGCACCGCGGTGACGTGCCGGGAAAATCCAGGGCGAGCATCTGGCGATGACGCAAAGCGACAAAACCGAGAGAGCCGGACTCCTGCGCCGCTTCGCGCGCGCCAATCAGGCAAGCGTCGCCGTCGAATTCGCCTTGACCGCAATTCCCTTCTTCATGGTTCTCTTTGCGATCATCGAGGGCGGTATCGTCTTTTTCACCACGGCCACTCTCGACAATGCGGTGAACGATGTGGGCCGCCTCATCCGCACCGGCCAGGCGCAGACGGGCAACATGACGACGGCACAGCTCGTCGAGAAGATCTGCGGTGAAGTCGTCTTCGTCTCGAACTGCACGACCAACCTGAAGATCGACGTCCGCACCTATTCAAGCTTTTCGAGCGTCGCATTCCCCACGCCCGTCGATCCCGATGGAAATCTCATTACCACGCTGCAGTTCAACATGGGCTCTGCGGGCGACATCGTTCTCGTCCGCGCCTTTTATGTCTGGAATGTGCTGAGCCCGCTGCCGACCGGCCTTGCGAATAACACAGGCAGTTCGCGCCTTATCCAGTCGAGCGTGGCGTTCCGCAACGAACCCTACAGCTCCTGAACATCGTAAAGGCCGCGCCCATGAGTGTCCGTTCGCAGAAAGAGCAAGCAGAGCCAGCAAAGGCGCCTGAGCGCCTGCGCCGGTTCTGGCGGGATAGCCAGGGCCTTGCCGCCGTCGAATTCGCGATGATCTTTCCGATCATGCTGACCCTGTATTTCGGCACGCTGGAAACGTCGGACGCGCTCACCGTCTCGCGCCGCGTCGCGAACGTCGCTGAGACGGCCGCAGACCTTGTCGCCCAGCAAATCTCCGTCAGCAGTTCGGACCTCACCGACGTCTTTGCGGCGAGCGCGGCAATTCTCACGCCCTATGACACGACGGAAATCAAGATCGTGCTGACGAGCGTCGTTGCAAACAGTTCCAATATCACAACCGTCGGCTGGAGCAGCGCATATGGCGGCGCCACCGCCCGCACCGCGAATTCCTCAGTCACGCTGCCCACCGGCCTCACCACCGCCAATTCGAGCGTCATCATGGCCGAGGTGACCTATAGCTATGTCTCCCCGATCGCCCACTTCATTACCGGGCCGATCACCATGACGGAGACCGCCTATCTGCGCCCCCGCCGCTCGGTCAGGGTCGCCAAGACGTCCTGAGAGGACGGCTCAGGCCCGTTAACCAACATTCGCGCCTGCCCGATGCAAATCTGCCGCAGCAACGCCGGACCGGCATGCGTGGGTCCATATGGCCGAAACCTCATGCAGGTGAGCGGAGAGAGGGCGTCGTCGTCACTCCCCACGGCAGGATAAGCGCGGTCATGGCGCGGCGGCGCCGACCATCAACCACAAGCTTCTGAAAAGTATGGGATTTCTGCCGCACAAGGGCTGGCGGAGGGAGTGGGATTCGAACCCACGTTACGGTTTCCCGCAAACACGCTTTCCAAGCGTGCGCCTTCAGCCACTCGGCCATCCCTCCGGATCGAACTGGCGGACCAGCCGTTCGCGGCGGGCACTATACAAGACAAGAACGCTGAATCAACCAGCGGCAGCAGGGATTTGGCGCATCCGCTCCATAATCAGTGTCCTTGTTTGGGACGGCGCTTGCCGCTACCGTTCTCGCCCGAATTGGTCAACCTTTCGCGTGGAGCTGGGGGGCTCTTTAGATGGTTCTTTTCCGACTGATTGGACTGCTCCTGATAACGCTCGCGCTGATGGCGCTGGGTTCGGATGCCTTGCGGTCGCTCGAATCGGGGCAGGTCGAAATCCGCTCCTTCGCCGAGCTCTGGGCGTTGCTGGACAAGGCGTCGCTGGATGCGTTCCTGACCTGGGTCACGGCTCATGCGGGGGCCATTTCAGGCCCGCTCGATACCGCCTTCAGCTATCCGGCATGGGCGGTGCTCGGCGTGGTCGGCATCGTCATTGCCGGCCTCATCCGCATCACCCGCGGCTGAGAGCCCGAAAGAAAAAAGCCGCTCCCGATGAAGGAGCGGCTTTTTCACATTCCGGCACCTGTGAGGACGATCAGTTCTCGTCCATCTTCAGTGCAGCGATGAAGGCGTCCTGCGGGATGTCGACGCGGCCGAACTGCCGCATCTTCTTCTTGCCCTCTTTCTGCTTGTCCAGAAGCTTGCGCTTGCGGCTGATATCGCCGCCATAGCATTTGGCCGTCACGTCCTTGCGCATGGCGGCGATCGTTTCGCGCGCCACGATGCGCCCGCCGATAGCCGCCTGGATCGGGATCTTGAAGAGGTGCTTGGGGATCAGTTCCTTCAGCTTCTCGCACATGGCGCGACCGCGCTGCTCGGCGCGGCTGCGATGCACGATGGTCGAGAGCGCGTCGACCAGCTCGTCATTGACGAGAATGGTCATCTTGACGAGGTCGCCCTCTTCATAGCCTTCGATGTGATAGTCGAAGCTCGCATAGCCGCGGCTCACAGACTTCAGCCGGTCGTAGAAATCGAGCACGACTTCGTTGAGCGGCAGGCGGTAGACGAGCATGGCGCGCGAACCGGCATAGGTGAGATCAACCTGATGGCCGCGCCGGTCCTCGCAGAGCTTCAGCACGGAGCCCAGATATTCGTCAGGCACCAGGATCGTCGCCTTGATCCAGGGTTCTTCGATATGGTCGATCTTCATCGTGTCCGGCATGTCGGCCGGATTGTGCATTTCCTGCACCGTCCCGTCCGTCATGTGCAGATGATAGATGACCGAAGGCGCGGTCGTGATGAGGTCGATATTGAATTCGCGCTCGATGCGCTCGCGAATGATTTCGAGGTGAAGAAGCCCCAGAAAGCCGCAGCGAAAGCCGAAGCCCAGCGCCGCAGAGGTTTCCATCTCATATTCGAAGCTCGCATCGTTGAGGCGCAGCTTGCCCATCGCCTCGCGCAGATCCTCGAACTCGGAAGCATCGACCGGGAAGAGGCCGCAGAAAACGACCGGCTGGGCAGGCTTGAAGCCCTCGAGCGGCGCAGCACATTGCCGGCGCTCCTCGGTGATGGTGTCGCCGACGCGCGTATCCGCCACTTCCTTGATCGAGGCCGTGAAGAAGCCGATCTCGCCCGGCGTCAGGCTCGCGACGTTTTCGCGCTTCGGGCGGAAGATGCCGACCTGTTCGAGCGTGTAGACGCCGCCCGTGCCCATCATCAGCACGCGCTGGCCCTTCTTCATCTCGCCATCGATGACGCGCACCAGCACGACGACGCCGAGATAGCTGTCATACCAGCTATCGACCAGCATCGCCTTCAGCGGCGCCTTGATATCGCCCTTGGGTGCGGGAAGCCGGTTGACGATCGCTTCCAGCACGTCGGGAATGCCGATGCCGCTTTTCGCCGAAATTTCCACCGCGTCCGAGGCGTCGAGGCCGATCACGTCCTCGATCTGCTGGCGCGTCTTTTCAGGGTCGGCGGCGGGCAGGTCGATCTTGTTCAGGACCGGCACGACTTCGTGGTTCACCTCGAGCGCCTGATAGACATTCGCCAGCGTCTGCGCTTCCACGCCCTGGCTCGCATCGACGACGAGAAGCGAGCCCTCGCAGGCGGCAAGCGAACGGTTGACCTCATAGGCGAAGTCGACATGGCCGGGCGTATCGATGAGGTTCAGCTCATACATCTCGCCATTCTTCGCCTTGTAGTCGAGGCGGACGGTCTGGGCCTTGATCGTGATCCCGCGCTCGCGCTCGATATCCATCGAGTCGAGGACCTGTTCCTTCATTTCACGGGCTTCGAGGCCGCCGCAGAGCTGAATCAGCCGGTCGGCCAGGGTGGATTTCCCGTGGTCGATATGGGCGATGATCGAGAAATTGCGAATGTGCGCGGGGTCCATCCCACCGTCCCGTTCGAGGTCGTTCGTGCGCCGGGGCGCGATCAAGCCGAGAATGATAAGGGGAAACCGCGACGTGGGGCAAGCCCGAACCGGCGCCCGGAGGCGGTTTATCCGCGCTCCGATCGAGGAATCTCTCTTGTCATTATCCGCCGTTTGGGGCATAATGCAAAGCAGCTGTATTTGGTGATGTATGTCGTGATGGCGCCGCCGGCAAGGAGCCCGCAT
>NZ_JBDKSS010000005.1:0-535049 GCF_039680535.1 Parvibaculum sp.
AACCGTCATCATCACGGGTGGTAAATATCAAGAAGTCCTGCAAGCGGATCGTCTGCGTGTATTGGCCATTGGAGTACTCGACGGCTACGGATTCCAAAAGGACATTAAGCTATCAGGCCTAAAGGAAGTGCTTGCTCTATGGGGACAAAAAGGCTGCCCCACGGATTAACGGTGAGCCATAATCCCATGGCGTGAGGACAGCGCGATACAATTGCTCACTTGGAAAGTGAGCAAAGATGGCTGAAGCAGTTTTAAGAGTAATCATCGACGGGTCCGGGGCACAGTCCGGATCGGTTCAAGTCGTCCGCAGCCTTGAAGAGATACGAGCAAAGGCAAAGCAGACTATCGATGACCTTGGCAAGGCCATGGGCTGCTGCCGGTTTCACGGACACGAAGATTAGGTGTCATGATGGAACCGGAGGTGGACTATGGGACGAAGGGTATTCAACCGCGAGTTCAAGCTTGAGGCGGTGAAGCTGGTGCAGGAACGGGGCGTGACAATTGCCCAGGCGGCCCGTGACCTTGATGTGCATGAGAACGTGCTTCGCAAATGGATCAGGGACGTGGCGGTCGATCCGGCGCATGCCTTTCCCGGCCGTGGCAGATGAAGCCCGAACAGCTGGAGATCGAGCGGCTTCGCCGCGAGGTCACGAAGCTCAAGGCGGAGCGCGACATCCTTGCCATAAAACTCACCGTCCAGGCTGCTTCCGGCATCATGAACGCATGGGCTTTTCTCCATTGCGGTATCACGGCACGCCGCAGATGACGGGCGCGTCCAACGCGAGACCCGGCGAGCACAATCGCGAAATTTACGGCGGCGTGCTGGGGCTCAGCGACAGCGAAATCGACGACCTGATGGCCGGCGGCATCATCTGACGTCGAGGCAAGCTGATCTTTCGCATCAACGCACCGGAGATTTCGCGGCTGCTTTCAGACCATCGACAGTATCCCACAAAAACATTATAATGTTTTAAAAGCTATGCGGATGATTAAACCATCCGAAGTCGGCCTCTCGTGTCGACAACCGGGGAAGAGCGTTTCAAGGAGAAACCATGACAGCTGCGTCAAGCCTGTCGTTCGAGGACGCCGCATCGAAGGGAATGATCGTCGCCTGGCACGCAGCCCAGACGCCGGATCGGCTCGCGATTTCATCCGAAAAAGGCAATCGCAGTTTTTCAGAGCTGAATGCGCAGGCCAACCGGCTGGTCAGGGTGTTGCGGGGCGCCGGCCTCCAATCCGGCGACGGTGTGGCGCTTCTTTGCATCAACCGTCCCGAATTCGTCGAGACTGTCATGGCCTGTCAACGTGCCGGCTTCCGGATGACCCCCGTCAACTGGCATCTCACGCCCGCGGAAGTCGCCTATATCGTGGACGATTGTGAGGCGAAGGCTTTGATCGCGGATATACGGCTTGCATCCTCCGCGACGCCGGCCGCCGCCACGGGCTCCGGTCTGCGCATCAAGCTCGCCGTGGGCGGACCGATCGAGGGTTTTACCTCCTACGACACGCTGGTCGCGCGCGAGTCCGGCGCGAATATCGACGATCCCGTCATCGGCAGCCAGATGCTCTATACATCGGGCACGACCGGTCATCCGAAGGGCGTCTACCGGGGCAGCGCGCCAGCGGCCTCATCGCTTTTCAGCAAGATGGTCGAGACGGCGCGGTTCAACAACGCCACGGACCTGGCGGTGGTGACGGGGCCGCTCTATCACGCTGCGCCGCTGTCCCTCAATCTCCTGCTTCCGCTCTCGGCCGGCGTCGGCACGATACTGATGGACAAGTGGGACGCGGAGGAAATGCTTCGGCTGGTCGATAGGCATCGCATCACGCATACACATGTCGTGCCGACCATGCTTCACCGCATTCTCCTTCTTCCGCCAGAGGTCCGGGCCAAATACGACATCTCGACGCTGAGGTGGATCCTCCACGGGGCGGCCCCCTGCCCCGTGCATGTGAAGCGGGAGACGATCGAGTGGCTCGGTCCGGTCGTCTTTGAATATTACGGCGCGACGGAAGGCGGCGGAGTCTTTGTCCATCCGGACGAATGGCTGGAAAAACCCGGTTCGGTGGGCAGGCCGACGGAGGGTGTCGTTCTGCAGATTCAGGACGAGAACGGCAAGGAGTTGCCGCGGGGCGAGATCGGCACCGTCTATTTCAAGGCGCCGGAAACCGGCCGGTTTGAGTATTTCAAGGCGCCGGAAAAAACCGCGAGCGTCTACCGGGGCGATTTCTTCACCATGGGCGACATGGGCTATGTCGACGAGGACGGATTCCTGTTCCTCACTGGCCGCAGCGCCGAGGTCATTATTTCCGGCGGCGTCAACATCTATCCCGCCGAGATCGACCAGGAGATCCTTCAGCACCCCTCGGTCAAGGACGTGGCCACGGTCGGCGTCCCCAACAAGGAATGGGGCGAAGAAGTGAAGGCGGTCGTTCAGCTCAATGAAGGTTACGAGCCGGGCGAGGCGCTGGCCAAGGACATACTCGATTTCGTGGCGACGCGGCTGGCGGCCTATAAACGCCCCCGATCCGTCGATTTCGCGGATGACCTGCCGCGGCTGACGACGGGCAAGATCGTGCGGCGGACGGTTCGCGACAGATACTGGCAAGGCGAAAAGAAAATATAATGGGACGGGGAGAAAGCTGATGGCTGGATTGTGCAAGGGCCGCGTCGTCATCGTGACGGGCGGTGCCAGAGGTATCGGGCGGGAACATTGCCTGGAATTCGCGCGTCAGGGTGCCAAGGTGGTGGTGAACGATCTCGGTGGAGAGCGGACAGGCGAAGGCCGGTCGAGCGAACCCGCCGAGGCGCTGGCGAAGGAAATCAGGGCCATGGGGGGCGAGGCGGTCGCCAATGGCGATGACGTGTCCGACTGGGACGGCGCCAAACGGATGATCGATCAGGCGATCTCGACCTTTGGCGGCCTCGACGTGCTCGTCAGCAATGCCGGCATTTTGCGCGACCGCATGCTGACCAACATGACGATCGACGAATGGGATGCGGTCATCAAGGTTCATCTGAGAGGCACGTTTTGCCCGGCCCACCATGCCGCGAACTACTGGCGGGCGCAGGTAAAGGCGGGCAAGACGGTCGACGCCCGCATCATCAACACAACCTCCGTTTCGGGCCTGCTGGGCAATCAGGGGCAATGCAACTATGGCGCGGCCAAAGCGGGCATTGCCGCTTTCACGATCACGTCGGCGATGGAGCTTGCGCGCTACGGCATCACCGTGAATGCGATCTCGCCGGGCGCGCTTACCCGGATGACGGAAGACCTCGGCTATGCCGTGGCGGTGCCCGAGGGTGAGTGGAACCCGCGCGATCCGGCCAACATTGCGCCTATCGTCGTCTGGCTCGGAAGCAGCGAGTCGAAAGACGTGACCGGCCAAGTCTTCGAATCCACGAGCGGGCGGCTGACAGTCTTCGAGCGCTGGCAGCGCGGGCCGGCCATTAACCCGAAGCGCCGTTTCGATCCGGCCGAGCTTGGTCCGATTGTCAAGGACCTCCTCAGCAAGACGAGACCGCCGGACGCGATCGGCGGCTGACGGGGATACCAGCGACCATATCGAACCGGGCCGCCAGGCCGAAGACAAACACCAGACAAGGATGAATGCCGACAATGGATTTTTCGTTCAGCGAGGAGCAGACGCTGCTGCGCAATTCGGTGCAGAGCCTGCTCGCCGACAAATATGACTTCGATACGCGCCGCAAGATCGTGAAGTCGGCTGAAGGCTGGTCGCCGGCCATGTGGAAGCAGTTCGCCGAACTCGGCCTTCTCGCCGCGCCGTTCGCCGAAGAGCTGGGCGGCCTTGGCGGCGGCCCCATCGAAACGATGATCCTGATGGAAGAGTTCGGCCGGCACCTCGTCGTCGAACCCTTCGTCGAAACGGTCGTGCTCGCCGGCGGCTTCCTCCGCGAAGGCGGCTCGAAGGCGCAACAGGATGCGCTTATCCCCGGCATCGTCGACGGTTCGACCGTCTGGGCCTTCGCCTATGCCGAGCCGCAGGGCCGCTACAACCTCGCCGACCTCGTCACCACGGCGAAGAAGGACGGCGCGGGCTACACGCTGAACGGCTACAAGGCCGTCGTACTCGGCGCGCCCTGGGCCTCGAAGCTCGTCGTCACCGCCCGCACGTCCGGCGGTCAGCGCGACCGCGACGGCGTCTCGGTCTTCACCGTCGACAAGTCGGCGGCGGGCGTCTCGACCCGCGACTACCCGACCGTCGACGGCCGCCGCGCCTCCGAAATCACCTTCGAGAACGTCAAGCTCGGCGCCGACGCACTGATCGGCGTGGAAGGCAAGGGGCTGCCGCTGGTCGAGAAGATCACCGATCAGGCGATTGCCGCGCTGTCGGCCGAAGCCGTCGGCTGCATGGGCGAGCTCAACAAGGCGACCGTGGAATACTGCAAGACGCGCAAGCAGTTCGGCGTGCCGATCGGCAAGTTCCAGGTGCTCCAGCACCGCATGGTCGACATGTTCATGGCTTACGAACAATCGGTCTCCATGACCTACATGGTCAACCTGAAGCTCTCCGAAAGCGACGCCGAGCGCGTCAAGGCCGCGGCCGGCGCCAAGGTGCAGATCGGCAAGGCGGGCCGCTTCGTCGGCCAGCAGTCCGTGCAGCTTCACGGCGGCATGGGCATGACCGACGAACTCAATGTCGGCCACTACTTCAAGCGGCTGACCATGATCGACACCCAGTTCGGCAACGTCGATCACCAGCTCAAACGCTATTCCCAGGCCGCCTGAGCCTGAAGGACGGCAGACTGACACAAAAAGGGCCGCATCCCGGATGCGGCCCTTCGCACGTCCGGATGATCCGTCAAAGTCCCAGAACGGCCTTTGCAATAACATTGCGCTGGATTTCGTTCGAACCGCCGTAAATCGAAGCGGCGCGACCGAAATTATAGGCACTTGTCACGCTCACCGCATAGCCGGGCCCGACGGGCGCTTCATTGGCGATTCCAATCAAATGTTCCCTCTGGAACGGCATGGCGTAGAAGGCGGCTGCTTCGACGGCAAGCTCCGACAACGCCTGCTGAACTTCGGTCCCGACAATCTTCAAGGTCGAGGAAGAGGGGCCCGCAGGGCGGCCCGCCACCTCCTCCGCGACGATCCTCAGATTGGTATATTCGAGACCCGTAAGCTTCACCTCGATTTCGGAGAGCCTCGTCATGAATGCCGGTTCGTCCGCCAGCGCCGCGCCATCGCCAAGCCTTTCCTGTCTCGCGATCTTTCTGAGTTGCGCGATCTTGCGCTTGGACTCAGGAACACCTGCAATGCCGGTGCGCTCATTGACGAGCAGGAACTTGGCGTAGGTCCAGCCCTTGTTTTCATCGCCGATGCGGTTCGTCACCGGCACCTTGACGTCAGTGAAAAAAACTTCGTTCAAGTGATGCAGGCCATCGATGGAAATGATGGGCTTCACCTCGATGCCGGGCGTCTTCATGTCGATCAGCAGGAACGAGATGCCTTCCTGCGGTTTAGCGGTCTCATCCGTTCGCACGAGACAGAATATCCAATCGGCTTCGTGGGCATAGGACGTCCAGATTTTCTGGCCGTTGACGATGTAATGGTCGCCCTGACGCACGGCCCTGGTCTTCAGCGAGGCGAGGTCCGATCCGGATCCCGGCTCCGAATAGCCCTGACACCACCAGACATCGCCGGTAAGAATGCCCGCCAGATGCTGCTTTTTCTGCGCTTCGTTGCCGAAGGTGTAGATCACCGGGCCGACCATCGACAGACCGAAAGGCGACAGACGCGGCGCGTTAGCGGCGGCCATCTCCTCGTTGAAAATATGCTTCTGCATCGGCGTCCATCCAGTGCCGCCATACTGCCTGGGCCAATTGACCGCTACCCAGCCTTTCTCGTGGAGGTCCTTCTGCCAGCGCCTGAGCGCACCGCGCTCGCCAGACGCGCCCACTGTGTCTCTCTCCGCGAGCTCCCTGGGCAGTTTTTCCGAAATGAACCGACGGACTTCCGCGCGGAAGGCTTCGTCCTCTTTCGTAAGCTCGATATCCATCTACTGACCTTTCGCGGCAACGATCCGGGTGTTTGTATTTTTCATTATAATGAATTTATCCGAGCGGGCAAAAGACCGAATTGTCCGCCGCTTTCAAAGACTCAGAATCGCCTTGGCGATGACGTCGTGTTGAATCTCATTCGATCCACCATAGATGCTCGCGGCGCGGCCATAGCCGTAATCCGCCCACACGTTCCGCGTATGGGCAGGGCCTATATCCCGCGCGTTGACGCCGCTAGGCAGGGCTCCTTGCCCGAATGGTTCGATATAATAGCCGACGGCTTCGACAGCGAGTTCGCCCAAAGCCTGCTGAACCTCGCTGCCGACGATCTTCAGCAGGGACGATTGCGGTCCAACCGCCTTTCCCGCCGCCGCATCGGCGAGAATCCGCAGATTCATGTATTCGAGACTGGTGAGCTTAACTTCTATCTCCGCGAGTTTGCGCTGGAACGCGGGATCGTCCATCAACGCCCCCCCATCCGCGTTCCGCTCCGCTCGTGCTATCGCCTTGATATGCGCAGCCTTCTTCTTGGACTCGGGGACGCCGCCGATACTCGTTCTCTCATGGACAAGCAGGTACTTGGCGTAGGTCCAACCCTTGTTTTCCTCGCCTATGAGATTTTGCACCGGCACCTTGACGTCGGTAAAAAACACTTCGTTGAGATGGTGCAGACCGGCGATCGAGATGATCGGACGCACTTCGATACCGGGTGTCCTCATGTCGATGAGCAGGAAGGAAATCCCTTCCTGCCGCTTGGCGCTCTGTTCGGTGCGCACCAGGCAGAAAATCCAGTCAGCCTCATGCGCATAGGACGTCCATATTTTCTGGCCGTTGACGACGTAATGATCGCCGTCGCGCACCGCCATCGTTTTAAGCGAGGCGAGATCGGAACCGGCGCCCGGTTCGGAATAGCCCTGGCACCACCAGACGTCTCCGGAAAGTATGCCCTGCAAGTGGCGGCTCTTCTGTTCGGCGTTGCCGAAGGTGTAGATCACCGGGCCGACCATGGTCAGCCCGAAGGGCATCAGACGCGGTGCATTGGCTCTGGCGATTTCCTCGTTGAAGATAAACCGCTGCGTCGCGTTCCATCCCGTGCCGCCATACTCC
The DNA here is from genome assembly GCF_039680535.1 of Parvibaculum sp. Classification (GTDB taxonomy): domain Bacteria; phylum Pseudomonadota; class Alphaproteobacteria; order Parvibaculales; family Parvibaculaceae; genus Parvibaculum. Next base: position 7,133 of record NZ_JBDKSS010000005.1, read on the forward strand.
TCGGGCCAGGCAGGCGCCGCCCAGCCTTTCTCGTAAAGCGTCTTGTGCCAGCGCTTGACCACACTTTTGTCGGTCATCACACCCAGGGCCGGCGAATCCGCACATTCCGGCGGAAGATTCGCCGCGATAAATCCGCGAACCTCGTCGCGAAATGCCTCATCCTCCGGCGTGAAGTCAATATTCATGCATATCTTCCCATTGCCGGGCCGGTGGAAATATTCCCGCGCCGCTGTGAGTCGCGGCAACACTCATCGACAGCTGGATCCATGCTTCCCAATATCCAGGTCGCGATCTAGGCAGCCCAGCCCTGCAAGCGCGCGGCTTCAAGACGAACCAACTCCGGCCCGCCCAGCAACTGCCGGTCGAGCCCAATCCGCTTGAACCAGTAATGCAGGCCGAGCAGATCGGTGAAGCCCATGCCACCATGAACCTCGGTCGCGGTGCGTGCGACGAAGCGGCCCACTTCCGACAGGTGGCTCTTGGCATGACATGCCATGAGGCGCGCGTCGCCGGGCACTTCGTCCAGCGCATGGGCCGCATACCACACCAGCGAACGCGATGGTTCGAGAGCGGCCGCCATCTCGGCGCAGAGGTGCTTCACGGCCTGAAACGACCCGATCACGCGGCCGAACTGCTTGCGCTCTCCCGCATAAGCTACCGCCTTCTCGAGCATCATCTGACCCGCGCCGAGGGTGTCGGCGGCAAGCATGACCCTGCCGGCATCTATCATCCGCGCTACCGCGTCGGCGCTGGATCGGGGCAAGGGCTCGGCCGCAACCTGATCGAAGACAAGTTCGCCAACCGATCGGGTCCTGTCGATGGTGTTGAGCGCCCGCCGCGACAACCCCTTCGCGTCGGGCAAAACGAGATGAAGTCCATGGTCGCTGTCGGCCACGATGTAGAAATCGGCCTCAGCCCAGTCGATCACGAAGAGGGACTTGCCCGTGAGCGTTCCCTTCCGGGCTTTCACGCCGGCATCTTCACGGATGCCGATTTTTTCCGTGACGGCCACGCCTGCGACAATCTCGCCCGCGGCGATCTTCGGAAGCCACTTTTCCTGCTGGGCCTCGCTGCCCGCGAGCATCAGCGCGAGCGGCGCCATGACGGCGGTCCCGAGGAAGGGCAGCGGCGCCACATGCCGCCCGATCATCTCGTAAACGATCGCCGCGTCGAGAAATCCCAGACCCATGCCGCCAAAATCTTCCGGGATCAGCATTCCGGGGATGCCCAGCTCGCTGGCGCCCGCCCACAGGGACCGCTGAACGGTATGCGTGTCCCCGGCGGCAAGGCGCACCTTGTCGAGCGGCGCATTCTGTTCGAGAAAACGGCGGACGCTGTCCTGCAACAGGCGCTGCTCTTCCGACAATGCAAATTCCATCGGATGAATTCCTATTTTGCCAGCTTCGGTTCGCGCGGCATACCAAGCCCACGTTCCGAAATAATGTTTTTCTGAATCTGCGCCGTGCCGCCGCCGATGATGAGCCCAAGCTGAAACATGTACCCCCACTGCCACGAGCCATGACTGCGCAGATAGGGGCTGTCGTCGTAGAGAACGCCAAACTCTCCCATGACGTCGATCGCGAGCGCCGATATTTGATGGGTAAGTTCGCAGGATTGAAGCTTCACGATCAGGCGCGCCAAGCCGGGGTCCTCACCCCTGCTCGCGCAGGTCAACTGCCGGAGCCCATTGAACTTCATGGCGGCAAGTTCCGCCTGAAGCCGTACCAGGCGGTCCCGGAAAATCGGATTGTCGATGGCCCGCTGCCCGTCGACGGTCTCCTCGCGCATCAGATCGACAAGGGCCTGGAACCTTGTTTCCATGGCGGCCGGATCGCCCAGCATTCCGCGCTCGTATTTCAGTGTTGCGTTGGCGACGAGCCATCCCTGCCCGCGCTGGCCGACGATCTGCGTCTTCGGTACGCGCACATCCGTGAAGAAGACTTCATTGAATTCGGCATGGCCCGTCATGGTAGTGAGCGGACGGACTTCGATGCCCGGCGTCTTCATCGAGAAGATCAGATAGGAAATGCCTTCATGCTTCGGCTTGTCGGGCTCGGTGCGCACCAGACAGAAAATCATGTCCGCCTCGTGCGCGGTGCTGGTCCATATCTTCTGGCCGTTGATGACGAAATCGTCGCCATCTTCAGTCGCCTTGGTCTGAAGGCTGGCGAGGTCTGAACCTGAACCCGGCTCGGAATATCCCTGGCACCAGACCACCTCGCCGCGAAGCGTCGGCTTCACCCATTTTTTCTTTTGCTCCTCGGTGCCAAGTTCCAGAAGCGTCGGCACCAGCATGGAGATACCCTGGTTCTGCAACGCCGCAGGCACACGAGCGGCGGAAAATTCCTCCGCGATGATGCGCGATTCCAGAATGTCCGGCATGGCGCCATAGCCGCCGTAGTCTTTCGGAATCGTCCGCGCCGCATAGCCGTGCTGGATCAGCAGTTGCTGCCAGGAACAGGCTTCGGGAGACGGACGCCCGGCAGCGCCGAGACCCTTAGGTGCCTGATCCTTGTGTTTTGTCAGGAACGCCCTGACCTCTTCCCGGAAAGCCTCGTATTTGGGGCCGTATGCCAGATCCATTCCAGATCTCCGATGCGTCGATGGCGATTGGTTCTATTTTTATTTCACGGCAGGCTTGAAACACGGAAGCTTGAATCCGTCGCCGATGTCCTTGAAGACAAGGGCCACGGGCATGTCGAGTTTCACCGCCTCCGGGTCGCAGTCGAGCAAGCGCGTCGCCATGCGGACGCCTTCTTCCAATTCCACGACCGCGGCTATATAGGGCACGTCGCGCGCGAAAGCCGGATGAAAAGGCTGGTAGGTCACCGTCCAGGAAAAAATGCGACCGCGACCGCCGCTCGGCTTCCACTCGTAATTCGGCGAGCCACATTTTGCGCACATGTAACGCGGCAGAAACCGCCAGGTATCGCAATAGCTGCACTGCTGAAAACGCAGGACGCCGTCCTGGCAAAGCTTCCAGAATTCCGCGTCGACCGGATCGACGGTCGCGGGCTGAGGATATTTCGGTTGCTGAATTTCCATTTTTACCTCCTCAAAATCGCGAGGCTGCCGTCGCCCAGATCGCCCCATCCGGTCACGAGTCCGATTTCAGCGTCAGGAATTTGCCGCTTGCCTGCATCTCCGCGCAATTGGCGTGTCGCCTCAAGTACATGGTTGAGGCCCCACACATGCGCCTCGCTCAAAAGACCGCCATGCGTATTGAGCGGAAACTTGCCGCCGAGTTCGATCTGTCCATCCTTGACGAAATCGAGTGCGCCGCCCGGCTCAAAATAGCCCAGGGCTTCGAGCTGCAGTAGCACGACATAGGTGAAGCAGTCGTAAACCTGCAGAAAGTCCATGTCCTTCGGCGTCACACCGGCCATGGCGAAAGCGCGCGGCGCGGCATAGCTCAAACCGATCTTGAAGGGGTCCGGCCGCGACGGAATATCGTCGGCAGGATAAGGATGGCCCTCGGCCGCGCCGGAGATATAGACCGGCCTGTGAGGCAAGTCCTTCGCCCGCTCGGCGCTCGTCACCACGACGGCGCAGGCTCCATCCGTTTCGAGACAGCAATCGAATAAACGGAACGGGGAGGACACCATGCGCGACCGCATGTAGTCATCCATCGTCATCGGTTGGCCGCAGGTCAGGGCGCGGTCGTTGAGTTGGGCATGCTTGCGGCACGCCATTGCAATCCAACCCGTCGCCTCGGGGCCGACGTTGTAAAGTTTCGAGTGTCGCGTTGCGAGCCAGGCATACATCTGCACCGGCAACAGAACGCCATAGGGGAGATAGTAACCCCGGATGGTCGAGGTCAGCGTGTTCATATTCATCGGTCGGCTTGGTGGCACCCCCGCCTTGGGACGCAGCGCCGAGTAGCCGTTCCAGCCGAGCGTGACCAGCACGTTGTCGCAGACGCCGGAGGCCACGGCCATGGCGGCATTCTGCAACGCCGTGGTCGGGCTCGCGCCTCCCATATTGACCGTCGAGGCATATCGCAGCACATCGACGCCGAGGTTGGCGGCCAATTCCTCCGAGGTTGTATAGACGGGCGGCGGCACCATGCCGTCAATGTCCTTCGGCTTCAGCCCCGCATCCGCGATGGCCTGCCTCGCGGCATCGAGCATCATGGCCACGGCCGTCTGGTCCGATCCCTTTACATAACTGGTCTCGCCGATCCCGACGATCGCGGCCTTGTCGCTGAAATTCTTCACGAATCTGCCCTCATAACCTCTGTTCCCCGCACGCGGCTTTTTCGATGAGCGGCCGCCAGGCTTCCGTTAAAAAAACATTCTGTTGACAGATCAAGTCACCGGAATGAGACATGAATGGACGGATTCCTGTCCCTCGATCTGGCGCGCCAGCGTCTTGATCGCCAGTTCAGCTTCCTCAAGCTCGAAATTATGAGTATGCATGAGTTCAAGAGGATATTTGCGGCGCTCGATCATCTCGATCGCCTTCTTGTATCCCGACGACGTAACGCCGATTGCGCCTTTGATGGTGATTTCCTTCATGACGATAAGGTCGGAAACGAAGTCGGGGACAGGCTTAAATCCCTTGACGCCGGCAAGGACGACCGTTCCGCCCATACGGATACAATCCAGCGCATCACGGACCGGCTGAGTCGCGTAGGACGTGACCTCAACGATGACATCCGCGCCCTTTCCGTTTGTTAGCGCCCGCACGCGATCGACAACATTTTCGTTCTGCACATCGATGATGTGATCGGCACCAAGAGCGAGCGCCATCTGGAGCTTGTTTGAATCGGCCGCAAGTCCTGTAACTATGATCTTTCCCGCGCCGGCTTCACGCGCGGCAACGACGCTCGCAAGCCCGCGCTGTCCGGGCCCAAAAATCAAAACCGTATCGCCAACCTGCGTCTGCGGAATCTCCACCGCCCAGCGGAAGCCTGCGCCCAGCGGATTGAACATGACCGCCAGCTCCGCCGGAAGGTTCTTGTCCATCTTGTGAAGGATCGTGTTGGGCGCGAGATACATATATTGCGAATAGGCGCCCCAGAGACCCGGCGCCTCCGTGAGCGGAATATACGAGTAGATCTGGCGGCGGTCGCAGAGATGATAATGCCCGCCGACACAGGTGTCGCAGCAATGGCATGACAGCATCGTCTCGATGGCGACCCGGTCGCCGACATCGACACCCCAGCGCCTGGCAGCCTTGTCGCCGATCGCCTCGATGATTCCGAGAGGTTCGTGCCCCGGAATCACCGGCATCGGAGTCCGCAAGGCCCCTTCGTATTGTTCGTAATCGCTGCCGCAAATGCCGCAGGCTTCGATACGGAGGATGGCGCTGTCGTCGGCGATCTGGGGGATCGGCAAATCGCGGGCTTCGAGTTTACGCGGAGCCGTCTGCACCATCGCCATCGATTTTTTCGGCAGCATTTTCCACTCCCCGTTTCGTGTCGGCACCGACGATGTGTCGATAACACATATATATTTTTTTAATGCTTGTATGTGTTATACAGGCTCAAAAGCAAGATGCGAAGACCTAAACTTCCGGCTTCGCCAAATTTGGGGAGGATTAGAAATAATGGCCGACGAAACACCCAGGGTTCCCCTGCTGTCCGTGGCAGAAGCTGCAGCCGCGGCAGCGAAAGCCGGCATATCGGAACAAATGGCGCCACTCAGCGTCTTCCGGGTTTTGCTCCGACATCCCGATGTGGCGCACGAGCTTGCTTCGACGCTGACCACCCTGCTTTTCCAGGGCAACAAGCTCGATGCAAGACTGCGCGAACTCATCATCATGCGCATCGGCTGGAAAACGAAATCGCTCTATGAATGGACGCAGCATTGGCGGGTCGCCCGTATGCTGGACATTCCGGAAGCGGATCTGGTCGCGACGCGGGACTGGAAAAATGCCTCCTGCCTGTCCGACGCCGACCGCGCCATCCTCGCCGCGACCGACGAGACGCTCGACGGCGGCATGATTTCGGACGCCACTTGGGCCGCATGTGCGGCGCACCTGAAAACGGCCGAAGAACGTATCGAACTGGTTGTCGCCATCGGCAACTGGACGCTTTTCTCGCAACTGCTCAGGAGCCTAAAAATCCCGCTTGAGGATGGCGTCGTCGCCTGGCCACCGGATGGCAAGAAGCCTTGAGCAGACGAGAAATAACAATTCAAGAACAGGATCGAGACAATGAGCGGAAAAAAGACGATTTCAAAGGACCTAGTCGGCATGACGTTTCCGGCCGTCGACGTGGAGTGGTCTGACAAGGACACGATGCTCTATGCACTTGGCGTCGGTGCTCGTCCCGCCGACGGGCTTGATTTCATTTACGAAGGCCGGGGACCGAAAGTTTTGCCGACTTACGCCGTCATCCCCGGCGGGCGAGGGCTCGCCGGGCTGATGAGCGGCGTCGAGATGAAGTTGGAAATGCTGCTGCATGGCGAGCAATCCGTCGAGTTGCTGCGTCCCCTGCCCTCATCGGCCAAGATCAAGGTAACGGGACGCGTTTCCGAGGTTTGGGACAAAGGCAAGGCGGCCGTCATCGGGGTTGAGAGCACAGGCTCCGACGAGAAAGGACCACTCTTCAAAACTCATGCGACTCTATTTGTGCGCGGCGCCGGCGGATTCGGCGGAGAGCGCGGGCCGTCAGGCGTCGACGCGACGCCGCCGGCCCGGACGCCTGACGCCGTCGTCGAGGACGTGACGCGCCCCGAGCAAGGGGCGATCTACCGCCTCTCGGGTGACCGCAATCCGATCCACATCGATCCGGATTTCGCCAAGTTGGGCGGCTTTGAAAAGCCCTTTGTTCACGGGCTTTGCACATATGGCTTCGTCGGCCGCGCGGTCCTGAGCGAGCTTTGCGGCAACGATCCCGCCCGCTTCAAATCTCTCAGCGGGCGCTTTGCCGCTCAGGTCCATTTCGGCGACACCATAATAACGAAGATGTGGAAAGCGGGCGACGGCATCGCTATCGTGCAGGCCGAAACCCAAAACGGCAACGTCGTCCTGTCTCAGGCCAGGGCAACATACAAGTCCTGACGGACGGAAATTGGTCAAAGTGAAAAAAATATCAAACCACTTTGCTCATCTGCTTCAACCGCTCGATCTGGGGTTTACGACACTCAGAAATCGCGTGTTGATGGGATCGATGCACACCGGCCTCGAAGAGATGCCGGACGGCTTCGCGCGGCAGGCCAGGTTCTTCGCAACACGCGCCAAGGGTGGTGTCGGAATTCTTGTCACCGGCGGCATTTCACCGAACAGGGCGGGAAGGCTCGCAGAGCGCGCGTCGGTCATGACCGAAGACCTCGTTGAGGGTCATCGTGTGATTACACGCGCCGTCCACGACGAAGGTGGAAAGATCGTTCTCCAGCTCCTGCATGCTGGCCGCTACGGTCGGCACGCAGAACTGGTGGCGCCCTCCGCAGTCAGATCCCGCATCAACCCGCTTACGCCCCGCGCCCTGAGCGATGAGGAAATCCTTCAGACTATCGAGGATTTCGGCACCGCCGCGGCGCTCGCCCGCGAAGCCGGATACGACGGCGTTGAAATCATGGGTTCGGAGGGCTATTTTCTCAATCAGTTCACTGCGGCGCGTACAAATCAGCGCACAGACGAGTGGGGCGGCTCGGCTGAAAACCGGCGACGCTTGCCGGTTGAGGTCGTGAGGCATGTCCGCAAGCATTGCGGCTTGGACTTCATTGTCGTCTACCGGATATCCGTCCTCGATCTCGTCGAGGGGGGAAATTCTTGGCCGGACGTCGCCGCCCTTGCAAAAGATGTCGAGGGGGCCGGAGCGAACATCCTCAACACCGGCATAGGCTGGCATGAATCGCGTGTGCCGACGATCGCTCATATGGTGCCCCGCGGAGCTTTCACCTGGGCGATCAAGCGGCTCAAGGCGGAAGTCGCGATACCTGTGGTCGCTTCCAACCGGATCAATACGCCAGAGCAGGCGGAGCAACTGATTGCGGACGGACAGGCCGACATGGTTTCGCTCGCGCGTCCGCTATTGGCCGATCCCGATTTTGTCACGAAAACGGCATCAGGCGCATCGTCGAACATCAATACTTGCATCGGCTGCAATCAGGCCTGCCTCGACAATGCCTTCACCGGACGGCTGACAACCTGCATGGTCAATCCTGCGGCATGCCGGGAAGTCGAATTCAAGATCGTGCCAGCAGCCAGGGGAAAGCACATCGCGGTCCTTGGCGGCGGCCCGGCGGGTCTTGCCTGCGCTGTGACCGCAGCCAAACGCGGCCACAAGGTGGCGCTATTCGAAGCCGACATCGAAATCGGCGGTCAGTTCAATCTGGCGCGACGGATTCCCGGCAAGGAGGACTATGCCGAAACCATCCGCTATTTCAGGAACCGGCTCGACGAACTGGGCGTCGAGGTTCGGTGCGGCCGGCCGGCTTCGCTCGCCGATCTGGAGAGCGGAGGATTTGACGAAATCGTCGTCGCAACCGGCGTTCGCCCACGCCGTCTCGACATTCCGGGTGCGGATCACCCGTCTGTCCTGACCTATGTAGAGGCAATCACAAATCCCGCACACGTCGGCGCCGAGGTTGCCATTATCGGTGCCGGCGGCATCGGCTTCGACGTGGCGGCGCTCCTCTCGCACCCGCATGGCGCGCACGATCCGTCACAGCCCGACATCGAGAGATTTTCCTCCGAGTGGGGAATTGATTTGAGTTATACGCAACCGGGCGCATTGCTGGCCGCCAATCATCAATGGCCGTCTGTCCGCAAGGTTCATCTTCTCCAACGCAAGGCGCGCGACAGTTTCGGCGCTGGCCTGAGCAAGACGCGGGGATGGGCAAACTTCCTGGAGGTGATGTTCCGCGGCGTTACGATGACCGGCAATGTAACCTATCTGAAAATCGACGACGCCGGGCTCCACATCGAAGCAGGCGGCAAACCGCAGACGTTGAAAGTCGACACGATTGTCGTCTGTGCCGGGCAGGAATCGGCGGACGACGCGTTGTCGTTCGCACGATCCCTGGGCAAACCCGTTCATGCAATCGGCGGCGTCGACAAGCCGCAGCAACTTGATGCGGTCAGGGCGATCGAGGACGGCACGCGCCTCGCGCTCTCTCTTTGAGGAAACAAATGAAAAAACGAGGGCGTGGCAAGAGACCATATGAAATCAGAGTTGTCGCATGAACACTAACATCCTCAAATCCGAACTACCCTCGGCGACAACGGTAAAATCCGCGACCCGCGTTCTGGAGATTTTCGAGTATTTCGACGAAGTCAGACGCCCGGTGACGATTCAAGACGTGGCGCAGGCGCTGAGTTATCCTCATTCCAGCACCGCAGCTCTTTTGAAGAGCCTTGTCAGCCTCGGTTATCTGGAGCACGACGACCAGGGCAGGACTTTTTTTCCGAGCATCCGGATATCTCTGCTGGGCAACTGGGTGGAGGCCGAGGCGTTACCTATCCGGAATGTTCGGCGCCTTATGAGACGGCTTTCGGCCGATACGGGGTGCACGATCATCCTCGCCGCGCGTCTGGGAGACCATGCTCAATATATAAAGGTGATTCAAGGCACGTCGCCCATCCGCTTTCATGTCAAGCCAAGCACCAGGCGAATGCTCGCTTTTTCGACGATTGGCCGCGTTCTGCTCAGCGAACTTCCCTTACCCGAAGCGAGACGTTTGATTCAGGACGCCCTTGCCGCCATGCCGGAGCGACGAGCATCGACGCAGGAGATCGAAGACGAACTTCAAAGAATCAGAAAACGCGGCTTCGCGCTTTACAGCGATCTCGTGACTCCGGGGGCCACCATGCTGGCGATGCCCATTCCAACGGGCCCGTCCGGACGTCCGGTCGCCATCGGAATAGCCGCTCCCAAAGAGTATTTTCGCAGTCGCAAACAAACATTCACAGAGTTATTGAAAAACGCCATCGCCGAGCACATTTCACAAAACGGTCAAAGCCTTAAGGAGACCCTCGGCGACGTGGACCAGCTCGAAGGCGACGATGATATAGCGCCGTAATCATCCGAGCTTTGTATTCAGGAAGCCGGCCATCTCGTCGATCGCCGCCCGGCCTTCGCTCAAGACCGGCGCAAACCAGTGCCAGACATGAATCATGTTCGGCCAGACATGAAGATCGGCGGATACGCCGGCTTCTTTCAATCTATCGGCCAATAAATGGCTATCCGAGAGCAAAACCTCCGAACTGCCGACCTGAATCAGGAATGGCGGCAATCCCTTGAGATCGGCGTATACTGGCGATGCTAGAGGCATCCTGCGCGGGGTTGAAGTACCCAGATAGGCCGCCGTCCACAGCTCAAGATCGGCATGGCGCACCATCGGGTCCACATTCGCCTTCGCGCCGTAGGATGCGCCTTTATTTTCAAGATTGGCCCAAGGCGAAATACAAACGGCTGCGGCCGGAAGTCTGAGACCAGCATCGCGCGCCGCAAGAAGCGTAGCGACCGTCAGACCGCCACCAGCCGAATCTCCTGCCACGGCGAGCTTCGCCGGATCGACACCCGTCTCGATTAACCAGCGATAAGAAGCAAGTGCATCATCGACCGCAGCCGGAAATGGATGCTCTGGCGACCGCCTGTAGTCGATCAGCAGAACCCGGCCATTCAGGGCAAGAGCTATATGCGCCGCAAGATGGCGATGCGAGTCGAGAGAACCAAGCGCATAGCCCCCTCCATGCAGATAGAGCAAAACCCGCTTGCCGACGCCGACAGCCGGCGCCAGCCATTCGCCGGGAACCCCGCCGGCGGAAACCGGCGTGACCGTCACGCCTTCGGGAAGACCAAACGCTTTTCCGGCCTCGTCATACGAGGTACGAAAATCCTCAAGAGAACGAGCCTCCTCGGTCACAAGGCCCGTAAGCAGCTGACGAACGACAGCAAGTTCCTCAAGACTCATTTTTGCACGCCCTCCTCAGGCCGCCGCGCCATGTCGCAACAGACGGCCCGGCAAACGACCTTCGGCGCCCAACACATCGACGCCATTGCGCCGGACCAATGTCCCGTTGACGACGACGGCTGAAATGCCCGAAGCATCGGAAATCAGTCGGTCTTCGCCAGCAGGCAGGTCGTAGACTCTGCGAAGGGGACTTGCGCCAACCGTTTCGGCGTCGAAGATCAGGACATCGGCGGGCATTCCCACAGCGAGACGACCGCGATCCTTGATGCCGAACACCTCGGCGGGCCGCGATGTCAGCATCCGGACCGCCTCCTCCAGCGTCAAAACGCGCTTTTCACGGACCCATCTCCCGAGAAGATGCGTGGAAAAACAAGCATCGCAGAGTTGGCTCGCATGCGCGCCTGCGTCCGAGAGGCCGAGCACCGTGCAGGAATCGCGCAGCAACGTTGCCACTTCATCTTCGTCCGCGTTCGCGACCGGCAGGCGGAACCGCGTTTGCAGATCGCTTTGAATCGAGAGGTCCAACGCAAGATCAATCGAGTTGCATCCGAGTTCCGCTGCTACATCGCGCACCAGCCGTTCCCCGAACTCCGGCCGATCCGGACAATGAGCGATGACCGCCTTGTCCCACGCATTGAGCATCGGACCGCGCATCGCGTCCCGGAATCCCGCTCGGAAAGAGTTGTCGGCGTAAAGCCGCAGTTTTTCCGCGCGGTCGGCTTTGTTCACCGGCGCGAAGACCGGCATGCTCTGGAACAGAAACGGCTGATCGAATCGAAATTCAAAATTGAGCGGCCTGCAGGTGACCTGCGGAAATACCGCGTAACCAGCCGACTGAAGTTCGTTTGAACGCGCCAACTGCTCGGCCGCGGAGCCTACATTCAGCACCCCGCCGCCGCCCAGCAACGCCGTCCAACTGACATGGCGGCCGGAAACGCGGTTCAATTCCGCGAATTCGTCGAATGACAGTTCCTTGCCGACAGTCGCCTGTATCACGCCTTCGCCCGCGTCGCCCAGCGCCGATGCGATCTCCCGTATCTCGCTGAACTCCGCCAGCCGGCTTGGAACCGGTCTGCCCTCGTAGCCTACATGCGTCGGCGATTTCGAGGTCGCATAACCGAGTGCGCCCGCTTCGAGGCCCTCGCGCATCAGGTTTTTCATTTGCCTGACCTCCTCCGGCCGCGCCGCCCGTTCGGTGGATTCAGGCCCGAGGGCATAGAGGCGAAGCGGCGTATGCCCCAGAAGAACGGCCACGTTGATCAACGTACCCTTCTTTTCCACGACGTCGAGATATTCGGGAAACGTCTCGAACCCCCATTCATCGCCGAGACCGGCCTCAAGCGCCTTGACGCTCATGCCCTCGACATTCTCGAGCGTCCGCAGAATAAGGCTGCGGTGCTCCTTGCGCGTCGGTGCGATGCCGAAGCCGCAATTGCCCACCACGACCGTCGTCACACCGTGCCACGGCGAGATCGACAGCTTCCTGTCCCAAAGAAGTTGCGCATCGTAATGCGTATGGATGTCGACGATGCCGGGAGCAACCACCTGCCCCCGGGCGTCGATCGTCGTTCTCGCACCGGCGGGGGCGTGTCCCATAGCCACAACTTTGCCATCGCAAATACCGATGTCTCCGGCATAACCCGGGGAGCCGGTGCCGTCCACGATGAATCCGCCCACGATCTTCAGGTCGTAGTCCATGAAAACGCCCTTTCTATGAATCGCAAAACATCAAGCCAGTATGTCCGTATACGGAGCGTCAAACGGCAAGCTTGTAGAGTTCCGCGACGTTGTCGTGGCATATCCAGTTGCGTTCCTGCTCGCTCAGATTTTTCGTGTGCTCTTCGAGCATCGCTTGCGACCAGGGCCAGGTCGAATCCGAATGTGGGAAGTCGTTCGCCCACATCAGGCGGCGAACGTTGCACATATCCTTCATTCTGAAGGCAACCCAGTCGTCCTGGAACGTCACATAGATGTTGTCGTTGAAATATTCGCTCGGCATGCGCTTGAGCGGCGGTGCCTTCATCCAGTAGCGATGACGCTTGTAGGCATGGTCCATGCGATACATGTAGTGCGGAACCCAGCCCGCGTCGGCCTCGACGCAGACAACCTTGAGGTTGGGGAAGCGATCGAAGACACCGCCGAATATGAAGGTGCCCATCACGTCCTGGCAGCCACGAATGATCGACAGGAAGCCGTTTATACGCGGTCCCCGGACCTGACCCGAAAGACTGTCCGATTTACCGGTCAGGATGTGGAACGAGAGCGGCATGTCGCACTCGACAGCGGTCGCCCAGACCTTGTCGTATACAGTTGAATCATAATCCTCGACGGCGGGGTTTCCGGGCATCATCACGCCCTTGAACCCCATCTCCTTCGCATGCCTGATTTCCGCAACGCCATCTTCCGGCGATCGCATGGAAACCTGCGCAAGACCGTAAAGACGGTCAGGTGCCTCCGCGCAGTATTCCCGCAACCAGCGATTATAAGCGTCGAAGCAGGCCTTCTTGTAGTCGAAGTCGGGATGGTTGCAGATCACCATTCCGACCGTCGGATAGATGAACTCGGCCGCAACGCCGTCCTTCTCCTGGTCCGCGACGCGGAACTTGGCGTCCCAGCCGCTCTTCCACAGGTCTTCGAAGGCGACACCCTCTGTCGTGATCTCCGCCGGATCCTTACCGGCGGCGGCCACCAGCCCCATCGGAACTGGAGACCCCATACCATCGACGATGAAAGCGTCGCCGACCTTGTCGATCCGCTGGATGCGCGGCGCGCGATCGCGGAATTTGGGATCAATGTAATCAACATAGCAATGCGGAGGTTCGGTGATGTGCGAGTCCGCGGATATGGGCTTCTTGATCATCGGCTTTCTCCCAGCGTCGCATTTGGTTTCAAGGCTGCGACTTTTAATTTGATAATCCCTGATCAGAAATATTCGCTGGCCGCGCAACCCGAGTCTAGATAAATTTACATCCATGCGATCAAAAACACATATCTGTTATTCGGAGGAGACGCGAACATGACGATGGAACCGGCCCTGCTCAAAAAAATGGGCCATATCGCCCTTGTCACGCTCAACCGCCCAGAAGCGCGCAACTCGTTCAGTCCGGAGATGTTGGTCCGGCTTGCCGGTCATTGGGAAGAGGTGCGCGACGATGCGAATATCCGCGTCGCCATCGTCACCGGCGCCGGAGACAAGGCGTTTTGTTCGGGCGCGGATCTCGGGCAACTCATCCCGCTCATAAATGGCGCCCGTAAACCGCAAAACGAATGGGACCAGAAAATTCTGGACGATCCGAATATCCTGGCCAAAGGCTTGTTGCGCACATTCGACGTGACAAAGCCGGTCATCGCCGCGATCAACGGCTTTGCCGTCGCAGGCGGGATGGAGCTGGCACAAGGAACTGACATGCGTATCGCCGCGGATACCGCAAAGCTCGGTGTGCAGGAAGTCAAATGGGCGATTTTTCCGGGCGGCGGCTCAACGGTGCGCCTTCCGCGCCAGATACCTTATGCAAGGGCGATGGAACTGCTGCTCACCGGCGATCTGATCAGCGCGCAGGAAGCCTACGATCTGGGATTCCTGAATCGTGTCGTTCCCCAGAAGCAGGTGCTCGACGCGGCATTCGAACTCGCGGAGAAGATTGCCGCGAATGGGCCGATCGCCGTTCAGGCGATTCGCAAATCCGCCCGCGAATGTCTGGGACGCCCCGAGAGCGAGGCGATGGGTATGGAGTCGCGCTTCGCGGCACCCGTGTTCAAGACCGAGGATGCCCGCGAGGGGCCCAAGGCATTCATGGAGAAGCGCAAGCCGAACTATAAGGGCCGCTGAAACAAGAAACCGAAATCATTACGACAGGGAGACGTTCCGATGCAGTTCGGCATTCAGATGGTTTTTCAGAATTTCGACAGAGCCAACTCCGGCGTAACCGACGGCCAGGTCTATGACGAGGAGATCCGTCTCGGGCTTTTGGCGGAAGAACTCGGCTTCGACGCATTGTGGCCCGTCGAGCATCATTTCGCGGACTATTCGTTTTGTCCCGACAACACCCAGTTCCTGAGCTACATGGCGGCGCGCACCAAACGCATCAAGCTGGGCACCGGCGCCGTCATCCTTCCCTGGAATGTGCCCGTTCGGATCGCGGAAAAGGTCGTCCTGCTGGATCACCTTTGCCAGGGACGAACACTCTTCGGCATGGGTCGCGGCCTGGCGCGCAAGGAATATGCCGGCATGGGCGTGAACATGGACGAAGCGCGCCAACGCTTCGATGAAGCAAGCCCGATGATCATCGACGCTCTCGAGACCGGCTTCATCGAAGGAAGCGGCCCCTTCTATCCGCAGAAGCGGACCGAAATCCGTCCCAATCCGCGCGGCTCCTTCAAGGGGCGCATCTATCAGGTCGCCATGTCGCCGGAATCTGTTCTTCAGTGCGCGAAGGCTGGCGCGCGGATGGTGATCTTCGCTCAAAAGCCGTGGGAGGCCCAGGCCGAGGCCGTCAAGGAATACAGGGCAGCATACAAGACGCAGCATGGCGACGACGCACCGCCGATCATGATATGCGACTTCACCTATTGCGACACCGATCCTGCTCGCGCGAAGGAGTTGGGACAGAAATATGTGACCAACTATCTGCTTTCGGTACTCGATCACTATGAACTGGCCGGCGAGCATTTTAAAAACGCTAAGGGCTACGAGTCCTACGCCCAGGCCGTCGATGCCATTCGCGCGCTCGGCAAGGGTGGAATGGCCAAGACCTATCTTGATGTCACGGCCTGGGGGACGCCCCAGGAAATCGTCGAGAAGTTCGAATATCGCAAATCGCTTCTGGGCGAATTCGACATCAATCCCTGCTTCCTTTTCGGCGGCATGAGCTACGAGGAGGCAGCCGAAAGCATGCGTTCCTTCGCCAGACACGTCATACCGGTCCTAAGAAAAAGCAGCAAACGTAAGGTGGCTTGACGCAATTGTTTCCGGAAGTCGTCGCGCCGGGCGGTGGGTTGGTCCATGAATTCTGCGACGACCCGGCTTGTCGCCGATGCGCCGATGCATCGCTCCAGATCGAACGGGTGGCCCGCAAGACCGACCACACAAGAGACCAGGCCAAGGTAGACGTGTTCGAGATATCGAACACGTCTACGATCTCCTGCGCCGGCACTCGACGCTCGGGTACTTGAGCCCTATGGAATTCGAAAAGAAGATGCTGTCAGCTTAACTCGACGTCCACGAGACGGGCAGCAGGCCACACGGCCACCTTCAGGAGGCCGCCCTCCGGGAACTGGCGGGCCGACAATTTCCAGGTCAAACACACCTAAAACGTCAGATGCGTCCCGCTCCTTTCATGGCGGAAATGTAACCGAATGTCATGGCCGGGCCGATGGTCGCGCCGGGTCCGGGGTAGGAATTCCCCATGATGGACGCCGTGCTGTTTCCCGCCGCCCAAAGGCCCTCGATAACCTCACCCGACTGCGAGACCACCTGTCCGAACTTGTTGATAACAAGCCCGCCGCGCGTGCCGATGTCGCCGGGATAGAGCCGGATGGCGAAGAAGGGAGCTTTCGTCAACGGCGCCAGGTTCGGATTTTTGAAATAGGGATCGCCGTACATGCGGTCATGCGCACTGTCGCCCCTATGATAGTCCTCATCGACGCCGGTCTCGGCAAGCTTGTTGAATCGCTCCATCGACTTCGCGAGACGATCCGCCGGAACACCTATCTTCTCCGCAAGTTCCGCAAGGCCTGGCGCCGAGACCACGTCGCCGCTTTCGTTCCACCGCTTCGGCATGGGCTGGCGCGGCATGTTCGAGGCAATCATATAGTAATCCTTGTACGCCTTATCCAGGATAAGCCATACCGGCACGCAGGACGTGCCTGTCCCGTTATGCACCTCGTAAATCCTGGTGACCACGTCGCAATAGGGCGCCGCTTCGTTTACAAAGCGATCGCCCGAGGAATTCACGATCATCGATCCCGGCAGCGAGCGTTCGAGAACGCAAAAATGCGGGTTCTCGTTGGCGTTTACGTGACTCACCGGACCCCACCAGGCGTCGTCCATCAGATCGAGCCGGGCACCAATGCTCTCCCCGGCACGAATGGCGTCGCCCGTATCGCTTTCGGCGGCAAGCGACCATTTCGAGCTTGTGGGATGCGGCAGATAACGATCGCGCATTTCCTGATTGTGGGCGAAACCGCCGGCGGTCAGCGCCACGCCGCGCCGCGCCTTGTACCGAAGCGTCCTGCCGCCCTTCGACACCTCGGCGCCCACGACGCGACCGTTCTCCGTCACCAGCGACGTCAGGGCCGTATTCACTTCGAACGGAATGTTGGCACGCAATATGGAGTAAAAGAGCCGACCAGCGGTGCCCTGCCCCGCCGTCATTACTTTTCTTCCAAGCAGCCTGTTTGTGATCGTGTTGAAAGCCGCCTTCATGAACTTGCGTTTTCCGTCCCAATGACGGCGCATCCGGGCGACCGAAAACAACTCGAACAGCAGGAGGCCGGCGTAATGAGTGCCCGACAGAACCGGCGGGCGGAAATATTTCTGATTGGCGCCAAGCAAAGTTCCGTTGAAGGGAACGGCTTCCAGGGCGCGGCCTTCAGGGAAGCCGCCAGTCGCTTCAGGGTAATAGTCCGAATATCCCTTGCTCCAAACGAAGCGCGTTTCAGTGTGATCGCGCAGGAACTCGATCATCTGCGGACCGTACTTCACAAACGATTCCTGAACTTCCGAGGGCACGCGGTTGCCGACCGTGCTGGCCATGTAGCTCCTGGCCCGTTCCTCCGAGTCAGGTAACCCGCCTTCGCGCACCAGGTAATTGTTGGGAATCCAGACCACGCCACCCGATCGAGCCGTGCTGCCGCCCATATAAGGCGCTTTTTCGATCACCAGCGTGTCGAGGCCCAGATGATTGGCCGTCAGAGCCGACACCATTCCGGCGCCGCCGCCGCCCACGACCAGCCAGTCCACTTCCTTGTCCCAGCGAATGCCGGTTCCCGCTCCGTTGTCAGCCATATGCGTGCTCCCTAAATTTGTCCGACGCCCCGAAACCCTATGCCGCCCGCTGTTCGTTCACGCGGCGCTGCAAGCGGGCGACCCGCCACCTCCCGCTCTCCGGGGTGCATGTCTCAATCGTGCGCCTGCTCGTAAACCTGATACTCGATGCCGCCGGGGTAAACGCGTCCTTCGCCGACGCCCAGAACCCTGTTCAACCATTTGTATTTTTCGGCGCCCGTCTCGAAACGCAGCTGGCTCAAAAAATACGAGTCGCCGATTTTCGTTTCTCCGCCGCTGAGCGCCGCAGTAACGAACTTGTCGTTATATTCGAGAAAGCCCGTATAATGAACATAGATGTGTGCGCCGTCGTTCGTCTGCAGAACGATCCGCACGTCGATATGCCCCAAATTCTCGGAATCGATGACGATCCAGTCGGCGCCACTACTGCAAACGGTGCCCGTGAGGCGCTTGCCCTCGAACGCGCCCCCCGTAATGTTGGCGACAAGCCGCTTGCCATGCGTCGTGTCGCCGATGTCCAATGGCGAGGCGACAAGAACGTGAATTTTCATCAAAGGAACCAGCTTCATGTGCTTTTAATCCTTATACAGAATGATACAACCTATATTAGCGAGAAATTGCGCGACACTTTTCCTATCTGGCGCAGTCACCGGCCGTCCACGACTCAGGTAAAACTCATCGACAGATCGCCCAATCCCTGGTCGAAGCGGCACAAAACGTCGTCGCCGGCCTTAACGGGGATTGCCCGCACAAAGGACCCGGTAAGCACGACCTGCCCCGGCTCGAAAACAACGCCGAATTGGCCGAGCTTGTTCGCAAGCCAGGCGACGGACGTGACGGGATTGCCCAGAACCGCCGAGGCTTCGCCCTCGACTTCCAACTTGCCGTTCAACCTCAATTCGCCATGCACGCGCCGCACGTCGATCGCGTCGAGCCGTCTTGGATTGGCGCCCAGCACGACAGCGCCGCAGGCAGCCAGATCGGCCACGGTGTCGATTATGCCGAAACCGGGCTCCGGCATTACGCGGAAATCGACAATCTCAATCGCAGGGACAACAAAATCGGTCGCCCTGATGACGTCGACGGGCAGCACGCCCGGCCCCTTGAGCGCGTGCTTCATGACGAATGCGATTTCGATTTCGATCATCGGGCGGAAAAACCGGGAAGCATCGATCGGCGTCGCTTCAGGCAGGAACATGTCGTCGGTTATGGCGCTGAAATCCGGCTCCGAAGATCCGGCCATTTCCTGCATCGGTTTCGACGTGAGCCCTACCTTGTAGCCCTTCACCTTCGCGCCCGCGTCAACCTTGCGGCGGACGAACTCTTCCTGAACCAGATAGGAATCCTCGACGGTCAAGCCAGGATAGGTTCCGGTCAGCCGCCGGAGCGGCCTGCGTGTCTCGTAGACGTCGAAAAGCTCGTCAACGATTTTTGACCTTGTCGCACTATCCAGCATTTTTTGTTCCAGTTTTTTCTTTCACAGCCGTGAGGCTCGCCAAGCTCGCCGAAGAGAGCGCCGCAATGTCTGTCGTAACCGAGACCATCTGAAACCCCTGCGCGACGCGCAGCGGCGCGACGATTGCGTTCGACAGGACGGCTACCGCCTTGCCGTGCCGCCGGCAGGCAGCGACAATGGTTTTTATGGCATCGTCGAAAACAGGCTTTCCGTCATTGTCTCCCGGCGGCAGGCCAAGCGCGACCGAAAGGTCGAACGGCCCCACCAGGGCGGCATCGACCCCCGGCAAGCCGACGATTTCATCGACCTGATCGAGCGCGGAGCGCGTCTCGATCATCGGAATGACGGCAACACGGTCATTGGCCGTGAAGGCATAGCCCGCGCCGTCGCGCGTTCCGACACGCACAGGCCCGAAGCTGCGGCGCCCAACCGGCGGATAGCGGCAGGAGTCGACCAGACTCCTCGCATCGTCGGCCGTCTGAATCATCGGAGCGACGACGCCAAGGGCGCCCGCGTCCAGAACGCGGCCGATGATTCCCGGCTCGTTCCAGGGCACACGTACAATTGCTGGAAGTCCGCGAATGTCGGCGGCGCGGATCATATCAAGCGCCTGTCCGTAGTCCATGCAGCCATGCTGCATATCGACGAGTATCCAGTCGAAGCCAAGCGACGAAACGGCCTCGACTCCGAGCGCGCCGGGCATCATGCACCAGGCGCCGAATGTCACCTCTCCAGCCGCCCAACGCGATTTCAGAGACACGGCTTCCGCCATTTTCATATCCCTCAGAATTGCCCGAGAGCAACGCGACGAACTATCTCGGTATCCGTGGGCTCATGGCCGACCTTGTGAGCGGGTGCCGGGACCTCCTGCACCGTGTTGGTGACCTTGCCAACGCCCGTCACCTCGACCTCGACGACGTCGCCCGGGTTCATCGGCCGCGAATTCGCCGGCGTGCCGGTCAGCACGATGTCGCCCGGCAGGAAGGTGATGTGGCGGGAGAGATCGGCGAAGATGTAGTCGATCGGGAAGGTCATCTCGCTGACCGGCCCATCCTGCACCATCTTGCCGTTGATATAGGTGCGCACACGCTCTTTGCGGATGTCGACGCCCCTGACAATGCCGGGGCCGACCGGGCAGAAGCCGTCCTGCCCCTTCACGCGCAGCATGGAGCCCGCATCGGTGTCGCGGAAATCCTGCGCACCGACGTCGTTCGCCGGTGCGAAGCCCGCGAGATAGTCCCAGACATCTTCGCGCGCGACATTGCGCATCGGCTTGCCAACGATCGCCGCGATCTCGCCTTCATAATTGAGGTACTTGCAGTTCGCCGGCCGGTTGAGAAAGCCGCGATGGGAATTGAGCGTCGTCAGTGGCTTCTGGAAGTAGGTTGGCGTGACGAGCGGCGGCGCCTTGAACTCGACACGGCGGGAGTCGTAGTTCAGATGAATGCAGATGATCTTGGTCGGATCGCAAGGCGGCAGATAAATCGCCTCGGCATCTGGCACCAGACGCCCGTCGCCAAGCCGCAGCCTGTCGCCTTCCGGCCGCACCCATTTCGGCGTTCCCTCATGCAGGATGCGCCGCCACTCATCGCGCGGGCCATTCAACACAGACATTCATCCCTCCCACTCTTTTTTAAATTGAAATAGCCGGGGAGCCGATCCGACAGGCTCCCCGGCAATATCCGCCGCCCGTATATCGGGGGAAGCGGCGGACAATTATTCGGCGGCGACTTCCATGACGCCTTTCATGACACCCGCCACCGGCTGATGTCCGTAGGTGTCGCGCTGGTAATATTCGGACTGATGCGTGGCCGGCCGCGCGCCCCAGCCGATCTCGCACATCCAGCCCGACGGATTCAGGAAGTAGAAGGAATACATGTGATCGTTGGCATGGCGCCCGGGCGCAATCGTCACCGGAATGTCGTTTTGCTGTACGATTTCATAGGCGAGCCCGACGTCGTCGAAATTCTCGACCTCGAACATCATGTGGTTGATGCGCTTCTCGCCGGGCGGTCCGAAGGCGACCGTGTGGTCGCGGCTGTTGCAGTGAAGGAACATGAGGTCGAAAGGCCGCGGCAGACCCGGGAAGGGAATGCGGTATTCGATGCCGCCGCGCATGCCGAGGAGCTTGTAGAACTCATAGGTCTTTTCGAGGCCGACCGTCTCGCGCTGGATGAGATGGCCGAGCCCGCCGTCGCCCGTCTTGAAGCGGCCATGCATGCGCCGCCCGGGGTGGAAAGGCTTGTCGGCCTGGATTTGCGGCCCGTGGAATATCTCGATCGGAAAACCGCTCGCATCGTCGAGCTTCATGATCTCGAGCACACGCCGATCGTCGGCCTCGGCGGGCGTGCCGACCCGGACCTTCACGCCGGCGGCTTCGAGCTGCTTCTTCATCTCGCGGAACTCCTCGACGCCCGCGACGCGGAAGCCGAGGTAGTTGAGATCGTCCTTTCCGTCTTCCTCGAGGATCAGACGATGATGCCAGTAGTCCATGCGCAGGTAGCAGCGTCCCGCCTCGCCTTCGTCGGCGACCTCGAAGCCCAGAATGTCCGAAGCATATTTCTTCCACTGCTCGAGGCTTTTGACGCCGAGCCCCGCATAGCCGAGTTCCGTGATCTGAACCATAGCCGTTCCTCCCTCAGGCAAACGATCCTTTGCGGACCGATATGTTCTTTATGTCGGTATAGAAGTCGAAGCTCCAGGTTCCGCCTTCGCGGCCGATGCCTGAATCGCGGCTTCCGCCGAAGGGCGCCGCGAGATCGCGAACGAAGAAGCAGTTGACCCAGACGGTGCCCGCCACAACCCGCGAGGCGATCGCGGTCGCGCGCGCCTCGTTGCCGCTGAAAAGCGTCGCCGCCAGGCCGTATTTCGTGTTGTTGGCAAGTTCGATCACTTCGTCATCGTCGGAAAAACTCTGCCAGGTGAGCACCGGGCCGAAGACCTCGCGCTGGGCGATTTCGAGCGACGGATTGACGTTGGCGAATAGCGTCGGCTGGAAGTAAAGCTCGCCGAAATTCGCGCGGCTGCCGCCCCAGAGCGGCACGGCGCCGTCCGCCTTCGCCCGCTCGACGAAGCCGGCGACGCGTTCGAAATGCTCCTTGGTGATCAGCGGTCCGACGCGCGTGTCCTTGTCGCGCGGATCGCCGACGACCATGTGGCTCGCAGCCGTGCGCACCTTTTCCAGAAAGCCCGGCTCGATCGACTTTTCGACCATGATGCGCGTGCCGGCGAGGCAGACCTGACCCGCATTCATGTATTGCGCGGCGACTGTCTGAGCGGCGGCGTCGAGATCGGCATCGGCGCAAACGATGAAGGGCGACTTGCCGCCGAGCTCGGCGCTCATCGGCGTGATCGAGCGCGCCGCGGCCTGGCCGATGATTTTCGCCGTGTCGGTCGACCCGGTGAAGCTGATGCGGTCGACATCGGGATGATTGACGAGCGCATCGCCCGCCTCCTCGCCGATGCCCTGCACGACATTGAGAACGCCTGCCGGTACGCCCGCCGCATGGGCAATGTCGGCCATCAGCGAGCAGGTGAGCGGCGCCCATTCCGGCGGCTTGACGACGACGGTGTTGCCGGCGGCGAGCGCCGGGCCGACCTTCCAGGTCGTCAGCATCAAGGGTGCGTTCCAGGGCGTGATCAAGGCCGCGACGCCGGCCGGATCGTAACGCACATGATTGACGACTTCGGGCGAGTCGATCGAATGGCCCCGGAGCGTCAGCGCCCATTCGGCAAAGAATTCGATGTTCTGCGCGGCGCGGGGCACGACACGATGAACATTGCCGATGAGCAGCGAGCCATTGTCCATCGTCTCGACGGCGGCAAGCTCGTTCGCCCGTGCTCTGATACCTTCCGCAAAGCGCTTCAGGATCGGCAAACGGCCCTTCGGCCCGAGGGCCGCCCAGGCCGGAAACGCCTTGCGTGCGGCGGCGACCGCCTGATCGACTTCCACCTTGCCGCCCGCCGCGACGTCGGCGAGATGCGAGCCGTCGATCGGCGAGAGGTCCGCGAATTTTCGTGACGAGGTGACGCGCCGCCCGCCGATCCAGTGATCGGTCGAGATTTCGACGCCGGCGACCTTCGCAATATTTCCTGCCATCACACAGCCTCCGTGACGCGACTTCCGGCTTTTTTCCCGACTTCGATGTCTTCCGTCAGGAAGCGGTCCACCAACTCGTTGGCGCGCGTGCGGTCCCCAAACAGATGGGCCATCTGATAGTTGCGTGCCGAAGAACCGAGATAGAAGCGTTCGTACTGAAGATTCCGGCCGGCAAGGCCCGTGCCGACGAAATCCCAGGCGAGCCGGAAGACGCGGGCGCGCTGCTCGGCGCCCACGTCGCCGGCACCGCGCAGATAATGATCGATGAGCGGACGGAGACCGGCATCGTCGAGTTGAGCGCGGCTCGGCGCGGCGAAGACATTATGCGACCCGATGAGCTGGATGATTTCGCTGACCCGCGCCATCCATCGCGGCATCGACGCGCGAAGGGCGGAGAAGGGCTGGGCATCCGGCAGCCAGACGCCATTGCCATAGTCGGTAGCCCCGTCCTCGGCGGCCTTCAGGCAGGCGCGCGTCAATTCGGCATAGCTCCAGATTTCGCCGAGCATCTCCCATGTCTGCGGCTTGACGTCGTTGATCACCTCGGTCATCCGCGAGGCGAGACCCCAGGCGAATTCAAGTTTCGTCAGTGCCCGGACCGTCGTCTGCTGCATGACGTTCGGCCACCAGCTGCGCATCATGACCGAGTTGTAGACGGCAGTGTTGCAGTTGACGTGCAGACGGTCCCGGGGCACTTCGACATTGTCGAAGATCACGAAGGCATCCTGCTCGTCGAACCGGGTCGAGATCGGATGATCGAAAATATTTCTGCTTTCGGAAAATGAATCCCGACAGATGAATTTGAGACCGGGGGTGGACATCGGAATGCAGAAGGAGATCGCATACTCGTCGCAATCGGGCGGCAAGGGATGAGACGGATAAACCGCAATCTCGTCGGCGAAGGGGGCAAGCGTCGCGAGGATGCGCGCGCCGCGCACGACGATACCGTGCTCGGTTTCGCCGACCTTGCGAAGCGCCACATCGTTGCCGGGTTGCGGCGCGTCGCCCTGCGCCTTGTCGATGGTCGGATTGACGATCGTGTGGGTCAGCGAAATGTCGTTGCGGCGCAGATATTTCTGATAATTGACGAGGTTCTCCGCGCCTTCCTCGTTGCCGTTGACGGCCCATTCCTCGGAGCGGCCCGCGAAGCCCGCATAGGTCACGTTCATGTAGTCCGGCGTACGGCCCATCAGGCCCACCGAATAGGCGGCGATTTTCTCCAGCCCCGCGCGACGGCGCGCCAGATCCTGCCTCGAGCGGGGAATCATATGGCTGACATTGATCTTCTCGCCCGTCTCGGGATCCGGCATCAGGCAGGCCTCGGCCTCCTTGTGCTGGAGATCGTAGACAGCTGCGACACCGCGCGCCGCGCCCGCGAATGCGGGATCGCCGGCGACGTTCTCGATCTTGCGGTCGTCGACCCAAATCTCCCGGGGTTGCCTGAGGCCTTCCAAAAACTGCGCGCCCGTACGTGCCGGCATGGCTTCCTCCCTTTATACTTGTATTGACATCCGGCCGGATGTGGCATGGCCGGCACATCCGCCAGCAACCAGCCATATTTTATATACACTCATTTATGAGTAGCGTCATATGTTCCATGCGTTGTACAAACCTGTCAACCGGCAAAGTTTGCCGACGAATGGCGCATGAATGGTCAAGATACT
Organism: Parvibaculum sp.; assembly: GCF_039680535.1. Classification (GTDB taxonomy): domain Bacteria; phylum Pseudomonadota; class Alphaproteobacteria; order Parvibaculales; family Parvibaculaceae; genus Parvibaculum. The sequence continues at coordinate 32,223 of NZ_JBDKSS010000005.1, forward strand.
TGCCGCGCCGCCGAATACTCTGGCAGAAAGGGCCCGGCAGCAGTTTGGCGCAGCCTTGCTACAATGAGGACATGCGATGGACACATCTTCGAAAATTGGCAAGCAAGCCGGTGCCAAATCCGCAAAGAGGGAACATCCGCAGACGGAGGGGCGAAGAGACCGCAACAAGCGGGAAAAGGTCGCGCGCATCACGGCGGCGGCCCGCACTCTGTTTCACGCCAAGGGTTATACGAAAACGACCACGCAGGAAGTGGCGGAAGCTGCCGATATCGGAGCTGGCACACTGTTTCTCTATGCGAAATCAAAGGAAGACCTCCTCATCCTGGTTTTCAAGGATGAAATGAGCCAGCTGATAGAGGAAGTGTATGGAACAATTCGGAAGAAGGCCCCGTTGCTCGAGCAAGCGGAGTCATTGTTCGATGGGTTTATTGAATATCACAGGCGCGATGTTGTCATTGCCCGCGCGCTAATTCGCGAACTCAGCTTCTCCGGCAACCCTGGGCGCCGGAAAGACGTGCTCACCATTCCAGAAGCGATTATCGAAAAGCTTGTCCATTTCGTCTCAGCGGCTCGGGCGCGCGGCGAAATTCGCGCCGATATCGATCCGGTCGAAGCAGCGCGATGCCTGTTTGCTATCTACTATCAGCAGTTGCAAACTTGGCTGGGGACGTATGTCAGCCACAGCGCCTTCAAGCAAAACATGCATGTACTTCTCAAATTCGTGATCGACGGAATGTCCGTAGGCGGCATACGCAAAATAGAACCCTCGCGAAATAAACGAGCGTCGCGGACCGGGAAAAGATGAGAACAGGCTCGTCGCACCGGACGCCGTTTACCCAGGAAAACCAGCACCGCCGAAGGCGAATGAGTTTAGCGGATTCAGCGTTCCAATTCGGAGGACCTCTCTCGACCCAAGGTGCAGTCGACGCCCGTCTTTCAAGGGGGGAGGATCGGGGGAGAAACCTCGAAACCCGCGCGCCGACTGCGACTAGTGCTGACCGTCAGGTATTCTCAACGTGAGACCGTCGAGATCGTCGGTCATAGTAATCTGACAAGCAAGGCGGCTATTTTCCGTCGAACCTTCGGCAAACTGCAACAGGTTGGCTTCCATGCCGCCGGGCTCGGCCATGCCGGTCCGGGCGATCCAAGCGGCATCGACATGCACATGGCAGGTCGCGCAGGCGCACTCGCCCCCGCAATCGCCGTCGATTCCCGGCACGCCGTTGTTGACCGCGGCATCCCTCGCGGTCGTGCCGTTCTTGACCGCGATGGGATATTCGGCGCCGTCCGGCTCGATGAAAATGACTGTGGGCATTTTTTTACTCTTGTCGATCATGCTGGATGAAACAGCGGCTGGAGCATTTCCGTGACGAAACGGGGGGCAACGCTTCATCGCGAAATAACGCGCCAGACCGGGCCCGGTCTAATGCGCGTGCAGCTTTACCGGTAAATGGGTGAACCCGTGAATGAAGTTGGACAGCGTCCTCTCGGGCGCGCCGACGACCTCCACCTTGCTGAAGCGCTTCAGGATTTCTTCCCAGATGATCCGCAGTTGCAGTTCCGCCACGCGGTTCCCCATGCAGCGATGCACGCCGAAACCGAAGGAAAGATGGTGACGGGAATTCGGGCGATCAATGATGAACTCGTCCGGACGGTCGATCACCTCTTCGTCCCGGTTTCCCGACATGTACCACATGACGACCTTGTCGCCCTTTCTGATCTTCTTGCCGCCGATTTCGGCGTCCATGAGCGCCGTCCGACGCATATGCGTCAGCGGCGTCTGCCAGCGGATGATCTCGGGGATCATTTTCGGGATGAGGCCCGGATCGGCCATGAGCTTGCGATATTCCGCCGGGTTCTGATTGAGTGCGAGCACCCCGCCGCTAATCGAATTGCGCGTGGTGTCGTTGCCGCCGACGATCAGGAGCATCAAGTTCCCGAGAAACTCAAGGAATGGCATGTCCCGCGTCGCCGGCGAGTGCGCCATCATCGAGATCAGATCGGACTTCGGAGACTCGTTGATGCGTTTGTCCCACAGATCCTTGAAATAGTACGCGCATTCGAGAAGTTCCTCGCGGCGCTGTTCCCAAGACGAGACCACACCTGTTTCGGGCGTGGCCGTTGCCACGTCCGACCAGCGGGTGAGCCTGCGCCGCTCCTCCCAGGGGAAATCGAACAACGTCGCCAGCGTCATCGTCGTCAGCTCGACGGACACCCTGTCGACCCAATCGATCTCTTCGCCGATGGGAAGCGAGTCAAGAATAAGCCCCGCGCGCTCGCGGATGATGGGCTCCAGCAGAACAAGATTGGACGGTGCAACCGCCGGACTGACCGCCTTGCGCTGCGCATCGTGCTTGGGCGGATCCATCGCAATGAACATCTCGAGTTCAAGTGCGCCCTCACCTGTTTGCATGTCCTGAATGGCGATGCCGCCTATCTTGGCTTCGGAGGAGAACGTCTGGTGGTTCACCTCGACCTGCATGATGTCGTTGAATTTTGTTACCGACCAGTAGGGGCCGTAGGCGCTCTCGGGGCAATAGTGGACGGGGTCTTCCCGCCGCAGCCGTGCGAAGTAGCTCCCGATCGTGTCGTTTTGAAAGAGCTTCGGATCGCTGACATCCATCCGAGACAGCGGGACCGTCGAAGCCGGATCGCGCACCAATGTGTCAGTCGTCATCTCTCTGTCCTCCCGGTCGGCGTCTGTGCGGCATCCACCCGTCACGGCGCATGCAATACCTTTATATTAATTCATTATAATAGATCATGGACAATTCGATGTCAAACGCTCTCCATCGCCGCTGCGGTTCCGTTAATCCAGGACGAATCCCTCATACCCCCTGGCCGCAGCGGTATTGCACTGGTCCATATAAATGGGCACGCCGGGGAAATTCAGAAGCTGCCGCGGCTTTCCCGGAATGTTGGCGCCCATGTACCAGGAATCGGCACGGGGAAAGAGCGTCATGTCGGCTATGGAGTTCAGGAGCTGTGTCCATCCCTCCTCGGCCTGAGTGGTCGCTTCCATCCGCCACCTGTCATTCTTGCGCATATGCTTGAGGCAATCGACAACCCATTCGCCCTGCAATTCGGCGCATGTCGGGCCGTTGCAGAATCCAGAGGGACTCTGTGGACCATAAAGAAAAAGCAAGTTCGGGAATCCCGACGTCGCGAAACCGAGATAAGTGCGCGCGCCTTCGGTCCATTTTTCCTTGAGCGTCACGCCGCCCGTCCCGCGTATATCGATCTGGGTCAACCCGCCGGTCACGGCATCGAACCCCGTCGCCAGGACAAGCATATCGAGCTCAACCAGCCCATCCGCCGTGCGCACGCCTTCGGGAACTATTTCCGCGATCGGCGTCTCGCGCACATCGACCAGGCTAACGTTGTCCTGATTGAACACTTCGTAATACCACTGCTCCAGCGAGGGGCGCTTGACGCCGAAGGGATGCGGCGGCTCCATCGGCGCGAGTTTGTCGGCCAATGCCGGATCCTTGATCCGGGCGCGGGTCTTGTCGCGCCAGAAATCGTACATGGTACGGTTTGCTTCCTCATTCGTCAGGATGTCGGCAAATCCACCGATCCAGTAGTGGAAGCCGCCTTTTTGCCAGAGCTTTTCATAAAGCGCGCGGCGCTCTTCCGGCGGCACTTCCAGCGCGGACCTTTCGTCCCTGAGAATGTCGAATCCGCCGAACGTCTCGCGCCGCATGCGGAATATCGCCGGATAATCGGCCTTCATCCGCTGTTGCGTCTCGACGTCGAGCTTGCGCTGCTGCATCGGCAGGGCGAGGATCGGCGTACGCTGGAACACCGTCAGATGCGCCGCGTCCTTGCTGGCTTCCTGCACCACCTGAACGCCGCTCGCTCCGGTTCCCACGACGCCAACCCGCTTGCCCGCGAAGCTAGCGCCTTCCTGCGGCCACAGCGCCGTGTGATGGCACTCACCGGCAAAGCTTTCAAGACCCTTGTAGTTCGGGATATAGGGTTTGGACGCAAAACCGGCGCAAAGGATGAAGAACCGGGCGCGCACGGTAGCGCCGTCGGTCGTGCTGATAACCCATTCATCGCGCGCCTCGTCGAATTCCGCCGCGCTGACGCGCGTGCTGAACCTTATGTCCCGGCTCAGGTCGAGTTTTTTGTCAACGTAATGGAAATAGCGGCGCAGCTCATCCCAGGCCGGAAATCTTTCGGTCCAGTTCCAGTCGCGCCATAATTCCTCGATCGAGAACTCGTAAATCGGGACATGGGAATCGACTCGCGCGCCGGGATAGCAGTTCCAATACCAGCAACCGCCCAGATCGGCACCAGCCTCGAACAGGCGAACCTTGAAGCCTTCCTGGCGCAAGCGGTGAAGCTGATAGATGCCGTTGAATCCCGCTCCAACAATGAGTGCATCCAATACTTCAGCGTCGTCACTTTCTTGCGTCTGGCCGGATTGTACCCAACTCATCGAGATCGCTTCCCTTCATATCCACAGCATGCCGCCTTGACCGGCTACATTCCCCCCGCCACAATGAGGCGAGGGTCGCTCCAGAATTCACCTTGTCGAAACCATAGTTCAGTCGCCGAGCAATCTTCCTCGCAGCGCCGGGACCAGAGCTGCGTTGCCTATGCGGGCCTTGGATCGCGAATGAGAACAGTCCCCTGCGCCGCACAACAGGCGCGGCCCTCGTTCGTCACATCGATGCGAACCACCGCAGTCGATTTTGTCATCGCGATCAGCTCGGCCACCGCTATCACCTTGCCCGAGGATACCGGCGCCAGCAGATTGAGCTTGAATTCCATCGTCGCCGCCCACTGTCCTTTCCGCATATGCGGATAGCAAACGCAGCCGAGAACATGGTCGCACATCGCAGCCAGCACCCCGCCATGCATATTTCCGATCGGCGTCAACAGCCGGTCTGAGACTTCCATCTCGGCAGTGAGCTTGCCCGGCTCGACATGTGTGATGCGAACCCCCAGAAACTCGGGCAACCCTTTCATTGAATTGCTGGCGTTTATGAAACCCTGTGCGATTTCCTGGTTGAACTCCGGCAGCTTTGCAACAATTGTCATCTCGTTTTCTCCGAAACCTTCAATGGTACCCAAGGCGCGCGCAGCCGAGCCTTACAGATAGATATTTGCCCTGCCCAGCGAGCTTTCGGCGCTTTTCACGAGATCGGCCATGACTTCCGCAGCCGGCCTCACCTTGTGAACGAGACCCATGCCCTGCCCCGCGAAACCGGGAGCAATATCTTTCCGCTTTACCGCCGCCGCCGCCGCCAGCACCGGCATCGCAACCATGGGCTGGAAGGGCATGGGCAGAGGCTCCAGACCTGCCTCGGCAAAAGCCTCGGACCATTTGTTGCGAATGATGCGGGCCGGCTTTCCGGTGACGGTCCGGGAAACAAGCGTATCGCCGTCACCCGACTCGACAATCGCTTCCTTCTGGAAATCCTCGATGCCGGCCTCATCGGTCGCGAGAAACGCCGTACCGATCCAGGCGCCTTCGGCGCCGAGCATCATTGCAGCTGCGATGCCGCGCCCGTCGGAAATGCCGCCCGCGCCGAGTACGGGAATGCGACCCGCAATCGCATCGACAACCTGCGGGATGAGCGCCATCGTTCCGATGGGTGAATTGTGCCCGCCCCCGTCATGGCCCTGCGCGACGATCAGATCGATGCCGGAATTGACCACCTGCAGGGCATGCTTCACCGCGCCGACGACCGCCATCACCTTGGTGCCGTTGGCGTGGAGCCGATCAAGCCAAGGCCCCGGATTGCCCAGACCCGCCGCATAGACAGGAACCCGCTCCTCAACCACAACTTCCATTTGCGCTTCGAAGAATTCTTTCGAAAACAGCGGTGCGGTCGATTTGGACGAACGGTGAGCTTCCTCGGATTCCCGCGCCCTGGATTTCAGCGGCGGTATGTTTTCCTTCTTCATGAAATCTTGCGCGAATTTCTGGTACTCAGGCAGCAAATCCATCGGAGACGGACCAGCCTTGCCCTTGTAGGCTTCCCTGCGCACCGAGGCTGGCAGCAGGGTGTCCACACCAAACGGCTTGTCCGTCAACGATCGTGTTTCACGAATCCATTCGCGCAACTGATCGGGAGAACAAGCAGCCGCGCCAAGCACACCGAGGCCACCCGCATTCGATACCGCCGCCGCAAGCCGTGGAACGCTCGCGCCACCCATACCGGCCAGCAAGATCGGGTATTTAATACCCAGAATATCACATACTCGGCTATGCAGAGTCATAGCTAACCTCCCATCAGGCGGCTTCATTGGCCGCGTTATTTATGATCATAAATTATCGATGTCCGGGGAGCGGCGCAAGTGTCGCAAAAACGACGTTGGCATCGCGAACACTCGCCTAGGATTTCCGTCGGGGAACCCGCGGCATGCTCAGGTCGTCAGCATCCTGCCAACGCACGATTTTGGACATGATTTCGGGATGACGAGCTTCCAGATACTTGTCGGATCGGCTTAGGAACCGGGACATTTCGGTGAAAGCGAGGTCTGGATTGCGATCTTCAATCGCCTTGAGAAGCCGCCCGTACGCCTTTATCTGATAGTCGCGCTCACCCTCCGTATAAGTTATGCCAACTTCCGATGCATTCGTGATGTTGTGAAGCGAACCGATCAAGAATCCGATCAAGGGATTGCCGGACGCCCAGGCAAGCAGGTCGTGAAAACGCCTGTTCTCCTCCGCATAGGAGTCACAAGAAACAGACAACGTCTTCAGTTTGGCCAATGACGTATTCAGCTTGTCGATATCCTCATCGGACGCGCGCTCTGCCGCAAGCGACGCCATGGTCGGGCCCATCGCTTGCCTCACTTCAATCAGCGAACGGAACGTTGTGCCGAGAAACTGGAGCAGCAACGCCATCGTGCTGGCAAAATCTTTCGGCCGCGGCTCCTGAACGATCGGCCCGCCGCCAGGACCGGGCCGCAGGAAAATGATGCCCTGCAATTCGAGAAACCTGAGCGCCTCTCGCAAGGTCGCGCGGGCCACTCCATACCGCACGAGCATTTCCTGTTCGGGCAGCAAGCGATCTCCGATCTCGGCGCCTTGCTGCTCGATGTCTTCGACGATCCGCCGCGCAACTGTGAGGGCACGCTTGCCGGACCCTTTCGGAAACCGGTTGGTTCGTGAAATGGACACGGGCGCTTTCATTTCAGATACCCACAATCTTCGTTTTCAAGGCCAATCGCCTCCAATCGAGGAACGGCTGGGAGAACCCGCCTACAACACCATCGTCCGCGTTTGCAACACGCCGTCAATTCATCATAATGGATCCTAACTTTAGTACACATACGAAACTATTGGAATAAAGCATATGACGTCCGCAAACCGGACCTTGTTCACCCTTGTCCAGAATCTCAAAATCGCGGCGGAGGCATTCGGTCCCGACCAGGGGCGTCCGGTTCTGCTCGCCCATGGCGGCGGGCAGACACGCCATGCATGGCAAGCCTGCGGTAAAATGTTGGGGGAAAACGGTTATTACGCCCTCGCCGTCGATTTGCGCGGGCACGGCGAAAGCGACTGGTCTCCGGACGGAGACTACAGAATGGAGCGTTTCGCGGAAGATCTCCTCGACATCGCGGACGGCTTCCGCGTGCCTCCCGTCCTGGTCGGCGCGTCTCTCGGCGGCATCGCGGGCATGATCGCGCAGGGAGAATATGCGAAGGCCGGACGGCGCGGATTTGCGGCGCTGATCCTCGTCGACATCACCCCTCAGATGAACATGGAGGGGGTTCAAAAAATTCTCGGATTCATGTCGGCGAATCTGGAAGAAGGCTTCGCCTCGCTTGAGGAAGCAGCCGATACGATCTCGCGCTACATGCCCGGCCGGACTCGCCCCAAAGACCTGAGCGGACTGGCGAAGAACCTTCGCCTCAAGGAAAACGGCCGCTACTACTGGCATTGGGACCCGCGTTTCATCACCGGCACGCAAAAGCCACAAGGCAGCCGCGAACCCGAGCGCCTCGAAATAGCGGCGCGTTCCCTGAAAATACCTACGCTCCTCGTCCGGGGCCGCGACAGCGACCTCGTGACGGTCGAAGCGGCGCGGCAATTCGCCGAAATTGTCCCTCATTCCGAGTTTGTCGATGTCGCAAATGCGGGCCATATGGTAGCGGGCGACAAGAACGACATATTTACAAGCGCCGTTCTGGATTTTCTGACGCGAATGGCACCCGCCGCGAGCACATCGTAGCCAGCCCAGGCGGGTTCATTCACGCTTGTGCGTCTTCGACAGATGAAGACGCATAAAAAAAAGATCGAGAAGAGGAAGGGAGAAAGCCTATGTCGAATCTGGTTCTTCGCAAGGACAGCGGGCGCATTTGCACGCTGACACTCAACCGTCCGGAAACCTTGAACGCACTCAATGTCCCTCTGTTCGAAGAATTGCGCGGGCATGTCGATACGCTTCGCGGACAGGTTCACGAGGTGGCATGCGTCATCATCACGGGCGCGGGCAAGGCTTTTTCAGCCGGCCACGATCTGAAGGACATCCAGAAAGGCGAGCGCCCGCCGGAGCCGCATTTCCAGGCGAAGACCATTCAGGCGCTAGCCGAACTGCCGCAACCGGTCGTCGCCTGCGTCCGCGGGCATTGCTACACCGGCGGACTCGAGCTTGCGCTCGCGGCCGACATCATCATCGCCGCGCGCTCCGCCAAGTTCGGCGACACGCACAGCAAGTGGGGGCTGAGCCCGCTCTGGGGCATGACGCAAAGACTGCCGCGTCGCGTCGGGCTGTCGAAGGCCAAGCAGATGATGTTTACTTCCGATATTTTCGCGGCGGAGGCGGCCGAGCGCATGGGACTGGTCGACATTTGTGTCGACGATGCCGAACTGGAACAGGCGACAAACGACCTTGCTCAGCGTATCGCCGCCAATTCGACCTACAGCAATCAGGTCAACAAAGGCCTGCTGGGCGCGACCGACGGCATGACCGTCCAGGCAGGGCTAGCCTACGAACTCGCGCACAGCCCCGGCGCCTGTTTTGACGCGCGCGAACGGGTCGCCTCATTCGGAAAAAAATGACGGTGGGCCACCCGCCGCGCCGCCAATGACCTTGTCGACGGGTGGAAGTTTTCATCCGTCTCCAGGTTCAGCCCGGGATTCTTACCGGCAAGGCCTCATAGCCCTTGATGAAGTTGGAAAAGACCCGCCTTGGTTCGCCAACCACTTCGATCGGCCTGTCGGGCCAGCGCTTCAGGATTTCTTCCCAGACGATGCGGAGTTGCATTTCCGCCAGCCGGTTGCCGACGCAGCGATGGATGCCGAAGCCGAAGGAGAGATGTTGACGCGGCCTTGGACGATCGATGATGAAGCGGTTCGGCTCGTCGATCGCCTCCTCGTCCCGGTTGCCGGAGACGTACCACATGACAACCCTGTCGCCCTTCTTGATCTGCTTGCCGGCCAACTCCGTATCTTGGAGCGCGGTGCGGCGCATATGGGTGAGCGGCGTCTGCCAACGGATGATTTCCGGGATCATGGTTTCGACGAGCGCCGGATTTTCGCGCAGCTTCCTGTATTGATCCGGGTTCTCGTGGAGCGCGAGCAGGCCGCCGGTGAGCGAATTGCGGGTCGTGTCGTTGCCGCCGACGATCAGCAGAATGACATTTCCCAAATACTCCATCGGACTCATATTCTTGGTGGACTCACCCTGGGCCAACATGGTGATGAGATCGCCGCCCGGTTCGGTTGCGTTGACACGCAGGTTCCACAACTCGGTGAAATAGGCGGCGCATTCGAGAAGCTCCGCTTCGCGGGCCGCCTCGCCTTCCGGTGTCTTGAAGGCTTCCTCCGAGGTTGCGACGTCAGACCAGCGGGTGAGTTTCCGGCGTTCTTCCCAAGGGAAGTCGAACAGGGTGGCGAGCATCTGCGTGGTCAGCTCGATCGACACGCGATCGACCCAGTTAAACGTCTCGTTGACCGGAAGCGAATCGAGAATCTTGCCGGCGCGCTCGCGGATCGTGCCTTCGAGTTTTGCTAGATTTCCGGGCGCGACAATCGGGCTCACCACCTTGCGCTGCGCGTCGTGCTTCGGGGGGTCCATTGCGATGAACATCGGAAGCTTCAGACCTGCGTTATTGTCACGAATCGTAATGCCGCCCTGCTCGACGTCGGACGAATAGATGCCATGGTTGGTCTCCACTTGCATGATGTCCTTGTACTTCGTCACGGACCAGAAAGGTCCATAGGCGCTTTCCGCACAATAATGCACGGGATCCTCGCGACGCAGCCGTTCGAAATACGGCCACATCCGATCGGACCTGAAGAGCTCCGGATCGCTGACATTGATTTTGTCGAGCGGAATGGCATATGGATCGTCCAGGGACCGGACGCGCTCGGCTACGTTCATGCTGCTCATGGTCTTATCCTCGTTTGTGGACGAATATTCACCGATGCAACCACTCCTATTCGGCGGCGATCGTCACGCGACCCCGCATGCCGCCGACACTTCCATTGACTTCCTGACGCTTCAAACGCGGTAAAACCTTTTCCGCGAAAAGTTTCATGTTTTCCGTGGCAAGTTCCTGCGGCATGCCGCCGTAGCTGAAAATGGAAATCAACCCGGCCGCATCGACGCGCTTCTGGTTCTCCATGATCTTCTCGTAGACCTGATCCGGTGTGCCCCAGATTTGAAGCTTCGCCAGAAAATCGACAAACTCGTCGACACCGTGCTTCTCGATGTTGTTGGCAAGAGCACCGTAGTACTCATAGCCCTTGATGTCCGCGAGCCCCTTGTTGTGAAATTCGTAATGGTTCAGGGCCGAACGGCTATATCCCCTGATGTATTTTTCGTACATCTCCTGAGCGATCGATGCATCCTCATGACAGGCGATGAAACTGGCGATGATCGGCTTGGGCGCCTCGGCCCCGTTTATCTCCCTGTAGATTTCCCGATAGTTGTTGAGTTCGGCGACCGTCGTTTCCCAAGGCTTCTGAGCGATGATCAGAATGCCAATGCCGAGCCGCGCCATGATGCGCGCCGACTCCGGGGAAACCGCCGCCGCATAGGTACGGCCCCGGAAACTCTGGAACGGAAACGGCCTGATGGCCGTTCGCGGTTGTTTATAGAACTGCCCGTTCGCCTCGATATAACCCGTTTCGAAAGCGTTCAAAATGGCCTCCGCATATTCGACGAAACGTTCTCGGGATTCGCCCATGTTGATGCGGAATCCCTCGAACTCGATCCGACCGAGGCCGCGGCCGACGCCCAGAATGGCGCGGCCTTTCGAAACATGGTCGAGCACCAGCACTTCTTCCGCGAGGCGGACGGGATCGTGCCAGGGCAGTACCATCACCATCGAGCCGAGACCGACTCTGTTGGTGCGACCAGCCATATAGGTGAGGAACTGCGCCACATTCGGGCACATGGTGTATTCGTCGAAATGGTGCTCGGCCGCCCATATGGAGTCGAAGCCGAGCGGTTCGGCCATGTCGGCCATCGCGATTTCATGGGCGTAGACCTCCTGGTCGGTATAACCGCCAGCGAGGTTCTGAAAGAACGTGCTCATGCCGACATGCATGGGAATCTCCTTTTTGTTCAATTCCGCTTCACGCGGCGTCGATCCCAAGCGTTTTCTTGATCGACCTGTGGAAATATGCAAGAGCCGGTTCGTTGGCGCCGAAAGTCACAAAATCTTGTGCGCCCGAGTGAAAATCGCGCTGGATATTTTCCGCCAGCGGAAAATCCTCCTGCTGCACCGTCGCCATCAGCAAGTCCATGTTTTTGGTCCAGTACTTTCTGGCCTTGTCGGTGACGGCGGGTTCGGGCGTATAGAGGGAGACGTGCATTTTCGATTCATCCACGCTGTCGCCCGGATAAACCCTCCACGTCTCCAGATGATCGCCCTGCATGATGAAGACCGTATTCGGAAAGAGCACGTATACGAGGGCGGAGTGGCGAATCAGATCCCACTCGCTTTCCGGTCTCTGGCGCAACGCATCGATCGTCTTGCGGGCGCCAATCATGCGCAGATTTCGCGCCATGCCGTCGAACGTGCCGAGGTTCGAGTGCAGGATCGGCGCGATCGTGTTCTTGTGCAGCGTGCTCAGATGGTAAGTTTCGAGAAACGTGTCGATCACGAGCTTCCAGTTGAGGCGGGCCCGGAGCACGCGCGTCTCGTAGTGGCTGTAGCACGCAAGACCGAACGCGGCGAGATCGTCCGCCATGCCCGCAAGGTGGCTGTCGATGTCGATCGACCCGCCGGGCGTCGGCATGACCCAGATCATGCCGTATTTCTCCACCACCGGCAGAGACCGCAAGCCGTTGCTCGTTTTGTCGACGCTCTCGAAGCCCTGCTCGAACGGTATCGACCTCAGCCTGCCGCTCCGGTCGTAGGTCCATGCGTGATAGGGACAACTGAACACGGCCCTGCCGCTGCCGCAGCCCGACGCGACGCGCGCGCCTCGGTGGCGGCAGACATTGATGAAAGCATTGACCTGCCCCGCTTCATCCCGCACCGCCAGGATCGGCACGCCTGAAAAATCGTCGGTTACATAGTCGCCGGGATTGGGCAATTCGCAACTCAACCCGATCAGAAGCGGCTCATCCCGGAACAGCACCTCCCGTTCTCGACTAGCCTGGTCCGGACTAGTGTAATCGCTGACATGATGATGATACACGGCTTCGCCCATCGCGGTCTCACCCGCGTCGAGATAGCCGAAAATCTTCTGCAGCTGTTCGACCTGGGCTTCGTGTTTCATGATCGCGCGTCTCCCGACGATGTCCACTTGATTATCCGTTAGCGGAATAATGGTTCCCGGCGCTCCCGGAACGCCGCCAGACCCTCCGAAACATTTTCGCTCATTAGCGCGTCCACGACCACGCTCCGTTCCATATCCAGACCTTCCTGGAGTGATCCATCGAGCCCGTTCCTGCAAAGCTGCTTCATGGCCGCAAGGCCTTCCGGGTTCTTTTTGGCGAGATCAGCGCAATAGGCTTCCGCGTCTCCGACAAGTGCGCCGTCGTCAACGACGTTGTTCACAAGCCCCCAAGCCAGCGCCTCATCCGCCTTGAGCCATCGACCGCTGAACATCAGATCAAGGGCACGCCGCGAACCGACGATGCGCGCGAGACGCTGCGTGCCCCCCCAACCCGGCACGAGACCGTAGCGAGCATGCTGGCATCCCACCTGCGCTGACTGACCAGCAAAAACCACGTCACATGCCATCATCAATTCAAGCCCGCCCGCAAGACACAGACCGTTCACCGCGGCAACAATCGGCAAAGGCGAGACTTCAAGACGGCGCAGGAGGAGATGACCGCCCGTGATAAAAGCGCCCAGCCGACCCCGCTCCTTGCGGGCGTCGAGCACCTCGTCGAGATCGGCGCCAGTGCAGAAATGCTTTCCACGCGCGAGCAACAGAACGGCACGAACCTTCCTGTCGCACTCGAACCGTGCGAGAGCCTCGTCGAGACCGGCCATGACGGCCGACGAGAGACAATTGAACTTGTCAGGCCTGTTGAGCGCCACGATTCCGATGCCGTCTCGTATCTCGGTCTGAACCGCGGCTTCCGTGGCGCTGGTCATGTAGCCTCCCTCACGCATAAGGCACGGCCACTCGACCGACTTTCTCGCGCGAAATGATCATCTTCTGGATTTGCTCGGTACCGTCGCCGATCTGCAGCCCCATCACATCGCGTAATCTCTGCTGATGGGGCAGATCAGTGCTGTAACCGCCATGTCCGTGCGTGAGCAGGCAACGGTGGATGACCTGGAAAGCCGTTTTGGGCGCCCACCATTTGCACATCGCGGCTTCGGCGGTGTGCGGCAAATCATTGTCGCGAAGCCAAAGCGTCTTGTAGCAAAGCAGACGAGCTGCCTCGAGCAACGTCTGAGCTTCGGCCAACGGTTCCGTGACGCCCTGATATTTAGCCAGCGGATTGCCGAAGGCTACGCGCTCGGTCACATATTTCCAGGTCTCTTCCAGCGACGCGAAGGCGGGAGCCAGACATTGCAGGCCGATCAGCGCACGGGAATAGTCGAACCCCTGCATCACCTGCCGGAAGCCCTCCCCCTTCGTGCCGACCATATGCCGCGCCGGCACCTTCACATTATCGAAGAATACCGAGCCGCGGCCAACAGCCTTCGAACCCACATCGTCGAAACTCGAACAGGTGATGCCCGGCGCGTCGAGCGGCGCCAGAAAGGCCGACACGCCGCCGGCGCCGGGATTGTTTTCATCCGTGCGCGCGAGCACAAGAATGTGATCGGCCTGTTCGGCCATCGAGATCGAGGTTTTCTCGCCCGACAGGACGTAGCCGTCGCCGTCGGCGCGCGCCTTCGTCTGCAGATGCGCCGCGTCGGAGCCGCCTCGCGGCTCCGTCAGACCGAGCGCGACGATCGCCTCGCCCGAGCAAATCCGCGGAACGATTTCATCGGCGACTTCAGGTCTTGCATGCGTGGCGACGATCGATCCCATCAAGGAGCCGAGGAGCTGCACATAACCGACGCTGATGTCACCGCGTGATATTTCCTCGATGATGATGCCGGTCGTGACGCTATCGAGTCCGGGAGCACCGAATTTTTCGGGCAAATCGGCGCCGATCAGGCCAAGCTCGCCCATATCCCGGACGAGCTGCCTGTCGATCGCCCCGGCGGTCTCGCGCGCCTTGTAGGCGGGCGCGAGCCGCTCGCGGGCAAACCGCCTTGCAGTGTCTCGAATGGCCTCCTGATCAGATGTATAAGAAAAGTCCAAGACGCCACCTATTTCATATGCTTGCGGAATTCCGGTTTGCGCTTTTCGTTGAGCGCATTGACGCCCTCTTTCGACTCCGCCGAGTTGTAATAGAGACGGAGTGCCTGCATACCAAGACCACCGATTCCTCGAATATGGTCGGTGTCGGCATTAAACGATTTCTTGGCGATTGCGATCGCCGTCGGACTGCGCTCGACGAGCTCGGCGCACCAGGCATCCACTTCCTCGTCCAGCTTGTCGTCGGGAACGACAGCATTGGCGAGACCCATCGCCAGCGCCTCGCGCGCCGGGTAACGTCGACACATGTACCAGATCTCGCGCGCTTTCTTCTCCCCGACCACGCGGGCGAGATAGGCGGTACCAAAGCCCGGATCGACGGATCCCATCTTGGGGCCCACTTGTCCGAAGACTGCGCTCTCGCCCGCAATCGTCATGTCACACAATGTCGCCAGCACATTGCCGCCGCCGATGGCATAACCACGCACCTTGGCGATCACTGGTTTCGGCACGTCGCGTATGATCGTGTGCAGTTCCTCGACCGGCATGCCGATGGTTCCGCGCGTCTCGCCGTCGCCATAGGCGCCATCGTGATCCGATTGATCGCCGCCAGTGCAAAAGGCCTTGTTGCCCGCCCCGGTCAATACAATCGCGCCGATTTCCTCATTCCAGCCCGCTCTCTGGAAAGCATCTATCAGTTCGACACAGGTGCGGGGGCGGAACGCGTTATAGACCTTCGGACGGTTGATCGTAATGGTCGCGACGCCTTTTTTTTCTTCGTAAAGAATGTCTTCGTAGTCCATGGAAATCCCCGTTAGCCGTGCATGGAGAGACCGCCCGAGACGCTGATCGTCTGGCCAGTGATGAAACTCGCATCGTCGCTCAGAAAAAACGCGACCATGCCCGGGTAATCGTCCGGTTGCGCCAACCGGCGCATCGGGATCGCCTTGGTGAGCGCCTCGGTCAGACGCCCGCCGCCAGACGCGTCCACGGATGCGAGCAGCGGCGTGTCCGTCGGACCCGGACAGATCGTGTTGAACGTGATGCCCTTCTTGGCAAATTCTCGCGCCATCGTTTTCATGAAGGCGATGACGCCGCCTTTGGCCGCGGAATAAACAGCCTCGCCAGACGAGCCGACACGGCCCGCATCCGATGAGATGCTGACAATCCGGCCGACACCTTGTTCCGCAAGCTTGCGTGCAACGACATGAGTGAGGTTAAGCGGCCCGTACAGATTGATGTCGATCACTTTTTTCCAGAAATCGGGTTCTGTCTGGATAAAGGGTCTTGCCTCGTCCCATCCGGCATTGTTCACCAGCCCATAGACCGGACCAGCAGCTTCTTCAAAGGCGTCGACTGCCCTCGCCACGGTCGCATAGTCGATGATATCGACCTTATAAGCCCAGGCTGCGCCGCCCTTTTTACGAATTGCTTCAGCGGTGGCCTCGGCGCCCTTCTCGTTCATGTCGAAGATGGCAACTTTGGCGCCCTCCTCGCCAAGCCTGAGCGCAATTGCTTTTCCGATACCGCTCGCGCCGCCGGTGACGATGACCGGTTTCAGATCGAGTCCTCGCATGTTTCCCTCCTCCGTCACCGCGACGCGTCAGACATAAGTTTATTATGTCATGGCAATGGCAGTGCATTTTTTCCAACACTAGTTCGTTCTCAAATGGGGTGCAATATGTTTCGAACGCATGTTAGATTTTAGACCATTGCCACCAAACAAGCCTTGATGGAGCATTCGTGACGACCGAGCAAAGTAAATCCGAAATAAGCCGCGCGAGAATACTGGACGCCGCCGCAAAGACGTTTCGTCAAAAAGGCTATGCGGCGACGACCTTGATCGAAATCGCCAGAGCCGCCGATATGCAGGCGGGAAGCCTCTACTACCATTTCGGTTCGAAGGACGAGCTCCTTGAAGAAGTTCTAGACATTGGCATGAGGCGGGTTCACGAAGCTGTCGAGGAAAGCCAAGAACACCTACCCCCAGGCTCATCGCACCGCGACCGAATTCGCGCTGCCGTCGAAGCGCATCTCACCACGCTGCTGAAACTTGACGACTATACATCCGCGAATATTCGCATCTTCGGACAGATCCCCGAAGACGTGCGGCGACGCCACATCAGACTGCGTGACGCCTACGCCGAACTCTGGCGGCGCATACTTGTCAAAGCTCAGAAGTCGAGGGCGCTACGCAGCGACATCGACCTTGGTCTCGTGCGCATGCTGCTCATGGGGGCGCTCAACTGGTCGGTCGAATGGTACCAGCCGGGCAGGACGTCCATACAGACGATGGCAGACCATATGTGTCTAATGCTGTTCAGCGGAATCGGAATAGACGAACCCGCGCGAAGCAGTGAAGACGAAACTGTTGCGTGACAGGAATTTTCGAGGAGCGACGCACATGGAAGTCCAAAACACCCATTTCGGTTTTTCCGATGATGAACTGAAGGCTCTGCCCTCGGTCTATCGCGCAGATCTCTTCTCCGGAAAAACGGTAGTGGTTTCCGGCGGCGGAAGCGGCTTCGGCAAGGCCATAGCCTGCCTCTTTGCGCGGCTGGGCGCAAACGTCGCTATATGTGGACGCAACGAAGAAAAGCTTGCCGCGACGGTCGCGCTTCTGGAAAGCATGGGTGCCCGCGTTTTCAGCGCCTCGCTAACCATACGGGATCCTGATCAGGTCAACCGCTTCATCGATGATGTCTGGAACAAGTTCGGCGCGCTCGACGTTCTCGTAAACAATGCCGGCGGCCAGTTTCCGCAAATGGCTCTCGACTTCAAGGTCAAGGGATGGAATGCCGTCATCGACACGAACCTCAACGGTTCCTGGTACATGATGCAAAGCGCCGCGCGGCAATGGGTCGAAAGAAAAAGCCCCGGTTCGATCGTGAATATCGTCGCCGACATCTGGCGCGGAATGCCCGGCATCGCGCACACCTGCGCGGCGCGCGCGGGCGTTATCTACCTCTCCAAATCGGTCGCGGTCGAATGGGCTCCCTATCGCATCCGCGTCAACTGCGTCGCGCCTGGCGTCTGTGAGACGAGCGGCTTCGTGCAATATCCTCCCGAAGGCCTGAAGACATATCCGGAATCGAACCCCATGCTGCGCGTTGGGGACGCTCATGATATAGCGGAGGCGGTCGCTTACCTCGCAGCGCCCAGCGGTAAATTCATCACCGGTGAAGTGCTTACAGTCGATGGCGGCGAACAGCTTTGGGGCGATCCGTGGCCTCCCGGACGACCGGATTATTTCCAGCCGAAGAGCACTTAAAGATTCCCAACAGGCTTGCCCAAGGGGGGGACGACGATGTTCAATCCAATTCTGCCCGACGAACGCGTGAAGGCAATGAATATCGGCGGTTTTTGGCCGGGCAAGCTCACCACCGACTATCTGGACCGCGGCATCGCTGAAGCGCCGGACAAGACAGCGATCGCCGATTTTAATTCAACGACAAACAAGGAAACCCGCCTCAACTATCGCGACTTCGGAAAGATCGTCGATCGCATCGGCATCGGCCTCGCGGAGCTCGGTGTGGGAAAAGGCGATGTCGTATCCTGCCAGCTGCCGAACTGGTGGCAGTTCACCGCGCTACATCTGGCTTGCGTGCGGATCGGCGCCGTGACCAATCCATTAATGCCGATTTTTCGCGAACGCGAACTGTCCTTCATGCTGGGCCTTGCGGAAAGCAAGGTGCTCGTCGTCCCGCGCGCTTTTCGCGGCTGCGATTACCCTGCCATGGTGGACAACATCCGGGCCAGCCTGCCGTGGCTAAAGCATGTGCTCGTCATCGGCGGCGATGGTGAAACCGGCTTTGAGAAAGTCCTTCTCGATACGCCATGGGAGCAGCGGCGCGACGCCGGCCGTCTCTTCGCGGCGCGACGGCCAGATCCCGACGACGTAACGCAATTGATGTATACGTCCGGTACGACCGGCGAGCCGAAAGGCGTCATGCATACGTCGAATACACTGCTCTCCAATATCCTCATCTGCGCCGAGCGCCTCGGGCTTGGCAGGGACGATGTGATGTTCATGGCATCGCCGATGGCGCACCAGACAGGCTTCATGTACGGATTGGTAATGCCCATTCTGGTCGGAGCGACCGCCATTCTGCAGGATGTGTGGGAGCCGAAGCGCGCCTCCGCGTCGATCGCCCGGGAAGGCATCACCTTCACCATGGCGTCCACGCCATTCCTGTCCGATTTGACCGAAACGGTAGCGGCGGACAAGAGCGACGTATCCCGTTTGCGCATCTTTCTGGTGGCTGGCGCTCCCATCCCCCGCGCGCTTGTCGAGCGGGCGCGACAAATCCTCGGGACGAATATCGTGTCGGCCTGGGGTATGACCGAGAATGGTCTGGTAACAACGACCTGCCTCGACGATCCGGACGACAAGGCGATCAATACCGACGGACGCGCGCTGCCCGGTATGGAAGTCCGGGTGGTCGACAGCAATAACAGGCCCCTGCCCGCCGGCGAAGAAGGCATGCTCATGGCGCGCAGCTGTTCGACTTTTGTCGGTTATCTCAAACGGCCGGACTGGTACAATCACGACGCGGAGGGCTGGTTCGATACAGGCGACCTCGCGCGCATCGACGGCGAGAGCTATATCCGGCTGACCGGACGCTCCAAGGACGTCATCATCCGCGGCGGTGAGAATATTCCCGTGGTCGAGATCGAGGGCCTGCTATTCCGTCACCCCGACATTCAGGATGTGGCGATTGTCGGCGTACCGGATGAACGGCTGGGCGAACGGGCATGTGCGTTCATCGTACCAAAACCCGGCCGCGATGTTGGCTTGCGCGACGTGGTCGCCTTCCTCGAAGGGCACAGGATGGCGAGACAGTATCTGCCGGAACGGGTGGAAATCGTCGGGGAACTGCCTCGAACACCGAGCGGCAAGGTGCAGAAGTTCAAACTGCGCGAGATCGCCGTCGTCTTGCCGGCCTGACATTCCACAGGCAGTCGATGGCGGACGGCCGGCAACAAGCGTGTGACGGACTGTTCGGAAAATTCCTGCCGACCCCACATCGCCGCCCGAAGAATGCAACCTGTTAAGCTGCGGGAATATGCTTATAATAAATCAACAGGGGGAGGTCGGCCAACCGGCATCCCATATGTTACGCATTCGCAGGCTTCTGGAAACACAATGGAGACACCATCATGAGTGAAATCTTGGTTGCCGCGCGAGACAAGGCGATTACAGATGCCTACGCGATCCCGCTTGAAGAGATCGACGTCAGCAATCCTGAACTCTTCAGGGCGAATGCGATCTGGCCGTATTTCGAGCGGCTGCGCCGCGAAGATCCGGTCCATTACTGCAAGGACAGCGAATACGGCCCGTTCTGGTCGGTGACAAAATACAAAGACATCATGCATGTCGACACCAACCACGGCATCTATTCGTCCGAAGCAACCCTGGGCGGCGTCGCCCTTCGCAATCAGGAAGAAGGTTTCTTCCTGCCCATGTTCATCATGATGGACCCACCGAAGCATGACGCGCAGCGCAAGGTCGTAAGCCCCATCGTCGCACCCGGCAATCTGGCAAAACTTGAAAGCACGATCCGAGAGCGCGCCGGCACGATTCTCGATTCGCTGCCGATCAACGAAACGTTTAACTGGGTGGACCGCGTGTCGATCGAGCTGACGACGCAGATGCTCGCCACTCTTTTCGATTTCCCTTGGGAAGAGCGCCGGAAGCTCACCCGCTGGTCGGATGTCGCCACCGCCGGCACCGCCTTCGGCGACGAGGAGACCGAGAAGGCCCGCAGGAATGAATTGCGCGATTGCGCCGCCTACTTCACAGAGTTGTGGAATCAGCGCGTCAACGCGACCGAGCCAGGCAACGATCTCATCACCATGCTGGCCCAGGGCGAAGCGACGAAAAACATGGGGCCGATGGAGTATCTGGGGAATATTCTTCTCCTGATCGTCGGCGGTAACGATACGACCCGCAACTCGATCACCGGCGGCTTGCTGGCACTGAACCGGAACCCGGATCAATACAAGAAGCTGCGGGACAACCCGGCGCTCGTCGAATCCATGGTCCCAGAAATCATCCGTTGGCAGACACCCTTGTCGCATATGCGTCGTACCGCGATTCAGGATACAGAGTTGGCCGGCAAGCAGATCAAGAAGGGCGACAAGGTCGTCATGTGGTACATATCTGGCAACCGGGACGAAGAGGCAATCGAAAGCGCCGACAGCTTCATCATCGACCGCAAGCGTCCCCGCCAGCACCTGTCCTTCGGCTTCGGCATCCATCGCTGCGTCGGTAACCGGCTGGCAGAAATGCAACTCCGCGTCGTCTGGGAGGAAATACTGAAACGGTGGCCGGACAAGCCGATTGAGGTTGTCGGCGAGCCCGAGAGGGTTTTTTCAAATCTGATCAATGGCTACTCGAGCATGCCGGTCAGAATTTCAGGCTGAAGCAAAACATCGGAACGCGTTTTCCGGCATCAGTCACAGGATTTCCCGGATGGGACCGTATCATCCCCGCGACCTGCAAGGAGAGGGCATGCGAAAGATAGGCCTCGGCATATGCTGGAACGACCTCACGGTCGGCGAGGAATTCCGCACCATCGGCCGGACGATCACCGAAACCGACCTGGTCAATTTCATCAACACGACGGGCATGGTGGAAGTACTCTTCACCGATGTCGAATATCTCAAGGCCCACGGCCCCATGAACGGCCGCGTGGTGCCCGGCGCGCTGGTCTATTGCATGGCCGAAGGTCTACTCGTCCAGTCGATGATGCAGGAGACGGGCCTCGCCTTTCTGCACATGGAGTTCAACGTCAAGGGACCTACCTTTGTCGGCGACACAATTCACGTAGAATGCGAAGTGCTTCAGGCGCGACCGACATCCAAGGGGCGCGGTCTGGTGCGCACGCGCAACCGGATCGTGACCCAGCGGAACGAAACGGTGATCGAATATACGCCATTGCGAATGATGGCCGGCCGTTCCGACGCCTCCCGAACATAAATTCCGGCGTCCGGCCCGTCAGCGTTCCTCGGGAAATCCCCGGCCTGCGGCGAGAGAGGCCGCCGTGCGCATGGCGCTCAGCATCATCGCCGGATCTGCGGTGCCCTTGCCGGCAATGTCATAGGCCGTTCCATGCGCGACCGTCACATGCAGGTAGGACGGCCCGAGGATGATGGCACAATTGCCGGAAAAGCCCCATGTCTTGACCGCGATGTGTCCCTGATCGTGATACATGGCGAGGACTATGTCGTAGCGGCCTTCGACGCATTGCCGGAACACGGAGTCGGGACTTACGGGCCCTTCGGCATCGATACCTTCAGCCCTCGCCCGCTCAACGCCGGGCGCGATGGCTTCGCGGTCTTCTTCTCCCATCGCGTGAGGGTTGAGGCCCGCGACGACAATCCGCGGGCGGGCGATCCCCCAGTTCCGCATCGCGCCGTCTATCTGGCGCAAGGCAAGCGCCACGAGATCGGGGCTGATGATTTCGCAAACCCGCCGGAGCGGAATATGGTCGGTCAGATGCGCGACGCGGAGCGGTCCCGTCAACAGGACAAGATAGCTTTCGCCCGGCGTCGGGCTGACGATGCCCGGCACCTTGCGGGCAAGTTTGAGGGAGCCGGAGCTGATGGGCCCCATGACGCCGGCCGCAATGGACCCGCCGGATGCGAGGGCGCTCATTTCGTCGAGCCACAGCGCCGATGCCTCCCCGCCGCGCACCGTATCCTCCGCGAGCGGCAGTTCGGACGCTTTCAAGGCGCCTGAATCGATAATGTCGACGATGGCAGGGTCATCGCTCAGGTCGTCGATCGATCGGACTATTCGCACGCTGCACGGCACGCGGGTGATTTCGATCGCGCGCTCCATTGCCGCCGCGCTGCCGATCAGGACGGGAATGGACAGTTCATGCACCTGGCCGGTCGCGAGGGCGCGGGCAATCACCTCGGGGCCGACGCCCGCCGGATCTCCGATCATCGTGCCGATAACGGGCCGCGCTTGCTTGCTGTTCATGTCCTGCCGTCCTCAGACGTTGTAGACATCGATCATCGTGTCGGCGAGGTCGTTCAGAACGACGGTCTTCTTCCGGGCGATGAGCCAGGTATCGCCGTGCTCCGCCAGATCGTAGTCCGCCCATCCGTAGTAGGCGAGGGTCCGATCCTCGCGCACCGACTGAACCGTCCAGGAGGTCCGCGCATGGACACCGCCTTCCCGCTCCT
Source organism: Parvibaculum sp. (assembly GCF_039680535.1). Lineage (GTDB taxonomy): Bacteria > Pseudomonadota > Alphaproteobacteria > Parvibaculales > Parvibaculaceae > Parvibaculum. Next base: position 55,111 of record NZ_JBDKSS010000005.1, read on the forward strand.
CGACGGATAGCAGCGTAAACATGTGGCAGGTCCGCATGAGCGGCATCGTCGCGGACGACCGCCGCGACCGGATTCGGTAGATGCGATCCTCCAGACCGGCTCGGCTTGGATAGTAGATCAGCGAGATTTCGCTTTGCGGATCGACCGTAAGTTCTCCGTCATCGTCCCATGCCGGCAACCAGTATTCGGCGTCCTCGCGATAAAGCGCCAGCCATTCATCCCATTTCCGCTCATCGAGGCAAAGCGCTTCCCCGCCAAGAAATCGCTGCACCGAAATCCAGCGCCGCTCGCCGCTCGTCATTCGGCGGCCTCCGAACGATCGCTTTCGCGCGTGAGGAGGGCTTCCACCCGCTCCTGCGCGGTCGCGCGTTTCATTCGCTCGATCCATTCCTTGTGCATGGTCACGAAAAGTCCTTCATCGGCGACATTGACGCTGCTCATGGTCGCGTCGATGTTGAGCCCCTTGCCAAATTTCCCCGACCCTTGAACGCCTCTCGTAGCCCCGCGCGACAAGTCGTTATAGCGACCACCATCGCGGCCATACGCGATCTGGCAATTGTTGAACTCCGTCAAATCGTCCGGCGTGGCCATGCCGCTGGCATTGAAGAAATCCTCATACTGGCGAATGCGCATCGCCCGCGCCCGCGCGCTTTCGCCGACCGGCGCGATGCAATATGTCGTGATTTCCGTTTCATCGACCGAGATCGGACGCACGATGCGGACTTGCGTGCTGACCTGATCCATCAGGAATACATTCGGAAACAAAAGAAGATTTCGCGTGGTTTCGGTCATCCAGCGGGAGCGCTCCTCGCCGAATTTCCGCTTGTACTGGTCGACAAACTCAAAATTGGGCCGGGAGGCAGAACTGGCCGACGCGTTCCAGATCAAAGCGTGTCCGTAATCGAATGAGAAAAAACCTCCCTGATCCGTCTTCATCCACGCGGATACGTTTGCGCTCTTGGTAGGGTTCGCGGAACCGCCCGTCATCCGGTTTGCGACGGTCAACAGGTAGTTGGAATGCACGGTCGGCACATGATATCCATCGAGACCGTTCTCGGTCTGCATCTTCCAGTTGCCGCGATAGGTATACCGCCCGACCCCTCGCACAATTTCGAGCTTCCCTTCCGGCGACTGGTCCACCATAAGGTCGATGAAGGTCTTCGCACCCGCAAGGTAATCGTCCAGCGGAGGCACGTCCGCCGAAAGGCTGGCGAAAATGAATCCCTTGTAGGATTCCAGGCGTCCGACTTCGTGGAGGCCCAGATCGCTCCGGTCGAAATGTTCCGGATACGCCCCATTTTCCTCGTCCGTGACATTTAGCAGCGCGCCATCGTTGCTGAATGTCCAGCCGTGAAACGGGCATGTGAATGTCGTTCGCCTGCCCCGTTTTTCCCGGCACAGCCGCGCGCCGCGATGCGTGCACGCATTTACGAAGCATTTCAATTCACGCGACCGGTTCCGGGTCAGAAGCACGGGTTGACGACCGATTGTCAGGGTCAGAAAGGCGCTTTCGTTGGCGAGCTGGCTTTCATGGGCGAGAAACACCCAGTTGCGTTCGAAGATGTGCTTCATCTCGAGATCGAACAATTCAGGATCGGTGAATATGGCGCGGTCGAGCATGAAGCGCCCGCTCGACGTGTCCTCGACAAGCCACGAATCGAGACCGTGGCGAATGCGATCGAATGAGTTGCTCACACCGGATGTACTCATAGCGCTTCCTTCCTCGCCGTTTGGCCGGCCACAAGACCGGCACGCGATTGTTTTCTCCGCTCCAGCGACAAACTTGCTTCGACCTTCAACGAACCCGGAGTCCGTCGCATCGCAATGCGTCACATGGTCGTGTAGCCTCCGTCGACGACAACCTCGGAGCCGGTCATGTAGGACGACTCGTCGGAGGCCAAAAACAGGACCGCATAGGAAACCTCGACGGGTTCGGCCGGCCGACCAATAAGCGTAGCGCTCAAGACCTGTTTGGCGACATCCGCATCGCCGAGAAGATCCTTTGTCATATTCGTGCGGATGATTCCGGGGTGTACGGAATTCACGCGAATCTTGAAAGGCGCATAATCCACAGCCGTCGATTTCGTCAGCAGGCGAACGGCGCCCTTCGATGCCTGATACGCCGCCGTGGCGGGCGCGCCGATCAGTCCGTAGATCGAGGAAATATTGACGATCGAACCGCCGCCGGCCGCCTTCATCGCGGGCAATATATATTTTGTGCCATAGAATACGCTTTTTACATTGACGTCGAGAACGCGCGCGAAGTCTTCATTCGAGGTGTCTTGCACAGCGGAAAAAACGAGAATACCGGCATTATTCACGAGGATGTCGACGCGTCCGAAAGTGGACATCGCCTCCTGTGAAATCCGTTCCCAATCCGAGACGCTCGACACGTCATGTTTGAAAAATCGCGCCTGCCCACCTTGATCGTTAATCTCCTCGACCACGGCGTTGCCGCCCTTCTCGTCCATGTCGGTCACGATCAGCGTTGCGCCTTCGCGCGCAAGCAGCAAGGCGTGGGAACGCCCCATGCCGTTGGCGCCGCCCGTCACAAAGGCGATTTTCCCGTCTACCCGTCCCATGCAGTCCTCCCGTTGCGGGTGCCGCGCCGACTCCGGCGCTGTCACTCAAATCGTCGTCTAGGCAATCCCAAGCTCGCGTTTCGCGAAATCGGTAACGCCCTTGTAGTCGGCCTTGCCGTTCGGCGCGCGAAGAGGCACGGCGCCAACCAGAATGCGCTTGGGCGTTTTGTAGCCGGCGAGGTGCGAGCGGACGTGCTTGCGCAAATCCTCTTCGTCAAACTTCGCGCCGGTCGCCAGCATGACGATGCCGGTGACCGCCTGACCCCATTTCTGATCGGGTACGCCGACGACAAGCGCATCCTCGACGGCGGGATGCGTCTTCAGAACTTCCTCGATCTCCTCCGGGTAGACCTTCTCGCCCGCCGTGTTGATGCAGACGCTGCCGCGTCCCAGCAATGTCAGGCTGCCGTCCTTTTCCACAACGCACCAATCGCCGGGAACGGAATAGCGGGCCCCGGCGATGGTCTTGAAGGTCTTGGCGGTCTTTTCCGTATCCTTGTAGTAGCCAACGGGAATCGGCCCCCCCAGGGCGATGATGCCCGGCTTGCCGCTGCCGGGTTCGACCGGCTGATCGTTTTCATCGAACACGCGGCACCGGCCGCCGATCTGGAACCTGGCGGTCTTGACCTCGCCGGCGCTCGTCATGATCGAACTGCCGAAACCGAGCCCCTCCGAAGCGCCGAAGGAATCCATCAGGATGACATTGGGTAAATGCCTGAGCAGGCCGCGCTTCACTTCCGTGCTCCACATAACGCCGGAAGAAACGATCGAGACGACGCTGGTCAGGTTGTATTTGTCGGGCGCCTCGTCGAGCGCCGCCAGCATCGGTCGGGCAAAAGCGTCGCCGACGATTGCCAGCGAATTGACACCACGGCGCGAAACCGCCGACCAGAGTTCATGCGCGTCGAGGGTCGGGCTCTCCAGCGTGACGATGCAGCCGCCGCTCATCATATTGCCTATAGCCGTAATGAAGCCGGTGCCGTGCATCAGCGGGCAGGCAGGCATCGTCTTGGGTCCCGGACCGGAAGTCTTGATAAATTCGACCAACGCGGGAAGTGTCTCCGGGATCGGACCCAGCGCTCGAAGCGTCGTAAGCTGAGCTTCGCGCATGTCGTCGTGGCGCCACATGACGCCTTTGGGCATGCCCGTCGTGCCACCTGTATAGATGAACAGTAAATCGTCCGGAGACCGCTCGATGCCGAGAGGCGCGCCATCTCCGCCGGTGACGATCTTTTCGTAATTTTCCGCGAAGGGCGCGGCGGATCCGTCTTCGTTCACCTCAATGAACGTGGCGACTTTCGTCAGCCGATCTTTCAGTTCGACGATGATGTCCCGGAACTCGGAACCGTAAACGACCGTTTGCGCGTCGGAATCATTAAAGATGTAGAAAACTTCGTCCGCCTTGTAGCGGTAGTTGATGTTGACGTGGACAAGACGGCTCTTGAAGCAGGCCGCCATGGTCTCGACATATTCGGGCCGGTTTCGCATATAGAACGCGACCTTGTCGCCGGGCCTGGCGCCGCGCGCGATCAGCGCGCGCCCGAGATTGTTGGACCTCCGTGTCGTTTCTTCCCATGTGATCACCCGATCGCCATGAATAAGGGCGGGCGCATCCTGCGGCAAAACCGCCGAGATACTGTCGAGGATGTCACCGAAATTCCACGCCATGTAATCCTCCCTGAAAAATCCGGTCCTTGGGGGTCGGCTTTCTTGCGATCAAGCCGTTCCGTCCTTAACCGTCGTTGTCTCAACCGAGCCGTCGCCGGACGTTCCGGCAGGAAGTCAACCCCCCGGAATGCCGGTCAACGAAGATTCCGCATCATGCGCACGTGAACACCGGCAACGCGTATCCATCGCCGGCCTCGGAGAATTTGACCCTGACTTTCTGTCCGATGCGAATCTTGTCGATTTCGCAATCGACGATATTCGTGAGCATCGAAACCCCTTCATCAAGCTTAACATAGGCGATGACATAAGGCGGCTTGGCTTGCCTCGTGACCGAATAGCTGTAGATCACGCCATTGCCTGATGCCTCGACGAACGCCGTGTCATCCGAGAAGCAATGCGGGCAAATAGTCCGCGGATAATGGTGCACCTTGCCGCAGGCGTCGCAAGCCCGGATCAGGAGTTGCCCCTTGGCAGCACCTTCCCAGTAGGGTTTGCTCTCGGAATTGACTACAAGGTTGATCTTGCTTTTCTGGTCGGTGCTCATGCGTCTTCACTCCCGAGGATAACGGTTGCGCTGCCCATACGCGATCCCAGAAGCCCGCCGGTTCCATGCGCCAGTGCAATATCGCAATTGCGAACCTGAACCTTCGGATGAGCCTCACCGCGAAGCTGGCGGACTGCTTCAAGAACTTTGGTCATGCCACCGCGATTGCCCGGGTGATTGTTGCACAATCCCCCGCCATCCGTGTTGAAGGGCAACTTGCCGACGCCGGAAATCAGATTGCCGTCCGAGACGAACTTCCCGCCCTCACCTTTTTTGCAAAAACCCAGATCTTCGAGCGTTTCCAGCACTGTAATGGTGAAGGAATCGTAGATAGAGGCGTATTTAATGTCGGTGGGCGTGACGCCGGCTTCAGCGAAAGCTTTGGGCCCGCTCCAACGCGCGCCGGAATAGGTTAGATCGACCTGGCCCGCCGCGAGATGCTTGGGCGCCTCACCGGCGCCGAGAACCTTGACGCGAGTACGCTTCAGCGACTTCGCCACTTCCGGGCTCACCATCACAACGCCGCCGCCGCCATCGGTGATGACGCAACAGTCGAGCCTGTGCAACGGATCGGCAATCATCGGTGAATTGACAACATCCTCCACGGTCACAACGTCGCGGAGCCTGGCATGTTCATTGTGCTGGGCGTGGTGGGATGCGGCGACCTTGATCCATGCGAGCTGCTCGCTGGTGGTGCCGTATTCGTACATATGCCGCATCGCACACATGGCGTACATATTTGTGACGTTGGGGCCATAAGGCATTTCGAACGGAAAGTCCGGCGCTTGCTGGTTGTAGTAACGGACGGGCTTGCCTTCTTTCGCATCGGCAACCGGCCGGCCTGCCAGCGTGATCAGCGCCACATTGCAATGCCCCGCGGCGATGGCCTGCGCGGCGTGACTGACATGGACGATGTAGGAAGACCCGCCGGTCTCCGTGCTGTCCATATGACGCACATTATTGAGGCCCATATATTCGATCATGTTGATCGGGCCCAACCCGGGCGCGTCGCCGGCGCAGAAATATGCGTCAACATCGTCCTTTGAAAGACCTGCGTCCGCCAGCGCGCCCTTCGCGATCTCGGCGTGAAGTTGCGGCAGCGTCTTGTCCAGCGCCGCGCGGCACGGATGCTCGTAAATGCCGACTATGTAGGATTTTCCGTTGATACCCATCCCTATTCCCTTATCATGATTTCCTTATTGCTTAGCGCATTCATGGGGGAAACGTCCAGCCCGTCCACGAAAGGCGGAAGCGGCGGTTACGACCGATCGGAAGAACAGATCGAGCGAGGGAGAAACGGATTGGGGACGGTGAAGATTGAAAACGCGGGCGGCGTCAGGACCGTCACGCTTGCACGCGCTGAAAAGCGCAATGCCCTTGACGGAGGAATGCTCGATGGCCTGACCGCCGCTTTTCGGCAGACACCGCCCGAGGAAGAACGCGTCACCGTTATTCGCGCCGAAGGCTCTGTGTTCTGTTCTGGCCTCGATTTGCGCGTGCGAGACGCAGGAACGCTCGGGGCGGTGTCCATCGAAACGATGCTGCACGCGATCGAGACCTATCCCTTGCCGGTGGTCGCGGTCGTTCAGGGCGATGCGATCGCCGGCGGCAATGAACTTGCGCTGCACTGCGATTTTGTCATCGCCAGCACGGACGCGCGATTTGGCATGTCGCTCGCCAAAATCGGCCTCGCTCCCACATGGTTCCTAGCGAAGAAAATTCTCGAAGTCGCCGGGCCGGTCGGTGCACGGGAAATGCTGTTGCTGGGCGACCTCCTGACCGCGCACCGGATGCACGAACTCGGGCTGATAGCCCGAATCGCGCCTGCCGCCGGACTGGAGGCGGAGGCCTCGAGGATCGTCTCCCGACTGGCCGCCAACGCGCCGCTGTCCTTACGGGCCATGAAGGCGGTGCTGGTGCGCGCCATGACTTTCCGCGACGGCATACCGCACGAGGATATAGACCGGCTTGTGCGCGCCGCGGGAGACAGTGCCGACGCGCGGGAGGGCATTGCCGCCCTCATCGAGCGCCGGACGGCGGTTTTCAAAGGCCAGTAAAAGGTGACAAAACCAATGTCTGTTCGAATGAAAAAAGCCTGGCAGGAGCTCACGGCCGCCAACGTCGCGGCGCTCGGCGGCGAGCTTGGCATCTACCAGATCGCCGACGAAAAAGAACATGTCCTCCGCATCGGTTTCGCTGGCGGGCGTTCCCTTTTCGGGTTGCGGGGTGAACTCCTCAAGGCGCTGGAAGAATATCGCGGCGGCCGCACCCTCTTCCGCGTCGAAATAAATTGCCAATACATGAGCCGTTACGAAGAACTTCTGATGGTTCATATGGCCGATCACGGATCGCTCCCGGCGGGAAACGCCTTCGAAGGCAACCGCAAAATCGGCCGGCTGAGCATCGGCTGAGATATCCGAAACGACGCGAGAAAGTACAAGGCCGCGAAGGCCGTACGACAGCAAGGGAAGGAAGATCATGGATTTTGCCATGACGGACGAGCAGCGGCTCATCGTCGAACAGGTACGGCGCTTCGTGCGCGAGGAAGTCGCTCCCCTTGAAGACAAGCTCGATCCCGACGAGAGCCGGCTCGGCCCCGACGATTACGCGCGCCTCGTCTCGAAGGTGAAGGACATGGGCCTGCACGGCCTCGGCGTTCCGCCCGAATATGGCGGCCCAGACATCGATACCGTCACCATGACGCTGATCGCGATCGAGATTTCGCAGCATCGCGCAGGCCTATATTCGCCCTGCTACGGAAGTTTCGGCGGCGCCGGGCTCGCCCACCTTTACGAGGCGAGCGAGGATCTGAAAAAGCGTTATCTCTATCCGACGCTGAATGGCGAGAAACACGGCTTTTTCGGACTGACCGAACCGTCCGGCGGCTCCGATCCGGCGCGCGCCATACAAACCCGGGCTGTCAAGGACGGCGATGACTGGGTCATCAACGGCGCGAAGATTTTCATCTCCGGCGCGGACAAGGCGGAATACGGCATCGTTTTCGCGCGGACCGATGCGGGCAAGGGCCGCAACGGCATTACCTGCTTCATCGTCGATACGGACACGCCCGGGTTTCACGTCCGCCGCGTCGTCCACACGCTTCGATCCGCCTATTATGCGACGGAGCTTCAGTTCGAGAACATGCGCGTGCCATCAGCGAATGTGCTGGGCGAGGTGAACAAGGGATTCGCAATCGCCAACGACCGGCTGAGCCGACAGCGCATTCCTTATGCGGCCAGTTGCATAGGCATCGCCATCAAGGCGCAAGCAATGTGCGTCGAGTACGCCAAACTGCGCGAGACTTTCGGGGCGCCTCTCGCCACACGGCAGGCCGTGCAATGGATGGTGGTGGATAACGAAATCGATATCCGCACCGCCAGGTGGGCAACGCTGGACGCCGCCTGCAAGGCGGATCGCGGCGAGCCCTTCCGCACCGAAGCCGCGATGGCAAAACTTCTCTCCACGGAAGGCGCCAGCCGCGTCGTCGATCGCGCCATCCAGATTCACGGCGGCTACGGCGTCACCAAGGATCTGCCGCTGGAGCGCTGGTACCGCGAGATGCGGATCCGGCGCATCGGCGAGGGGCCGAGCGAGGTGCAGCGCCTGGTCATGGCTCGCGATCTTTTCGGCGCATCGCTATGACGACGGCGGGTCTGGCCATGGACGACGATGAAGCGAGACCGCAGCCGCTGCAAGGAGTGAAGGTGATCGATCTGGGTCAGGTATATCAGGGTCCCTACGCCGCCTTCCTGATGGCGAAAGCCGGAGCCGATGTCATAAAGGTCGAGCCGCTCTGCGGCGAGCCGGTGCGAATACGCGAGGCGCTGGGCGGCGGAGCGTCGCTGCCGATGGCCATGCTCAATTCCAACAAGCGCGCCATCACGCTTAATCTGAAGAACCCGCGGGGATGTGAACTTCTCAAGGTTCTCGTCAGCCGCAGCGACGTCCTGATCGAAAATTACGCTCCGGGTGTCATGGACCGCCTGGGCGTGGGCGCGAAAACGCTGTTCGAGGTCAATCCGCGCCTCGTATACGCCTCGGCGACGGGCTACGGCCTGTCAGGGCCGGAGCAGGACAGCCTCGCCATGGACCTTACCATTCAGGCCGCATCAGGCATCATGAGCGTGACGGGCTTTCCGGACGGACCGCCTCTGAAAGCCGGCCCTGCGGTCGCCGATTTCATTTCCGGCACCCATCTTTACGGTGCGATCGTGACGGCGCTGTTCGAGCGCGAACGGACGGGACTCGGCCGTATGGTAGAGGTGGCGATGATCGAAACCATCTATCCGACGCTTGCCTCCAACCTCGGCATGATCCAGTCCGATCCAGGGCCGCCGCCGCCGCGCACCGGCAACCGGCATGGCGGCCTCGCGATCTCGCCCTACAACGTCTATCCCTGCAGGGACGGACACGTCGCGATCATTTGCCTGGTCGAAGCCCACTGGACGAACCTGCTCAAGGCCATGGGGCGCGGGGAACTGAAGGACGATCCGCGCTTCATCGACAACGCCGCTCGCGTCACGCACATGGATCAGACGGACGCCGTCGTCGAGGAATGGACGAAAAATCTAACGCGCGCCGAGATTTTCGAGGCGTCGCGGGCGTATCGCCTGCCCACCGCGCCGGTGCGCAATCTCGTCGAAGTGGCGAACAGCCCGCATATGCACGAGCGCGGCATGCTGCAATGGATCGACCACTACAGTCTGGGACGCATCGTGGTGCCGAACAGCCCCTTGCGGTATCACGGCACGCCGCAGATGATGGGCGCGTCCAACGCGAGGCTCGGCGAGCACAATCGCGAAATTTACGGCGGCGTGCTGGGGCTCAGCGACAGCGAAATCGACGCCCTGATGGCCGACGGCGTCATCTGACGTCGAGGCTGGGCCGATCTTCCCTGCTACTTGTCGAATATGGTTCGGACAAGGATCTTACAAGCTGGTCTGCTAGCCCAACCGCGCGGGTTGAGTCCGGCGTTGGTCGGCGACCTGATTCGTGCGACGGCACCAGACATAAGTTCGTTTCGCTTTCCCTCACGTGACACTGGAAACGTCCGCGGCTGGGACGGTCACCTTGTCAGCGAAGCTGGTGGGCTTAACGTCCCGGACGGTGAGTCCTATTGGGAAATCAAAACGAGTAAAGATGCCTGGGGAGAGGGGCTTTCGGACTTTCGTAAACGCTCGTCAAAGCCAAGCGAAGAAGAGCGGGCGGCGGCGACTTTTATCTTCGTATCGTCCAGGACGTGGGACACTTTCAACACCGATCGGAAAATCGAAGATTGGGTTAAGCTGTGCCGAGGTGAATATGCTTGGAAGAATGTGCTGTGCTTAGATGCCATCGCTCTCGATGGTTGGCTCGATAAGTGTCCCGCTGTTGCCGCGAATTTCGCCAGCTACACCCTTGGTCTCCAACCACAACGAGGCGCCCGGAGCACGGATGAATTTTGGGACGAGTTCAGGCACATGTTCAAACCACTTCTCATTGAAGAGGTCTTGCTCTGCGATCGGGAAAGGGAAGTCGCTCAACTTATCGAGGCGTTGCTGCGCCCGGACGGGTCCACCGCATTTATTTCGGACTCAGCGGAAGAGGTAATAGCGTTCGGTGTTGCCGCAATCCGAACCGCGAAGCCTGAAATACGAGCCTTCCTGGATGCCCGTACCATTATCGTCGACGACATGGATGCCGCACGGGCGCTAGGTGACGTGGACAAATTTGAGCCAGTAGCGCGCAGAAGCCAAGAACAACATGCCGAGGAAGGTCTCGGTATGAGTTCATCGTTCGCCTTGGCAATCAGATCCGTGTCGGTCCATCAAGCGACCAGGCGCTGTTCGTCGCTAACTTCCGGATTTGCGTTGCCCGCCGCTTTGCGGAGAAAGCGTGCGAGCGCCGCTTTCCGGGAAGCGCGGTCGAGCGCGTAGGCTGTCTGCTTGAATTCCTTCCCGTCCAGCAGGCCCTCGATGTAACCGGCGATCGTGTCCGCCGCCATGATGAGGGCGGTGTCGAGCGCGTGGATGTATTTGCTGGTGACGGACCCCTTGGCATGGCCGACCAAGGCCGCGATCGTCACCTCTGTGAAGCCGAGATCGTTGCCGACGCTCGCGAAGCTGTGCCGCAAAACGTGAGAGGTGACGTCTGAGAGCGGCGAGTCCTTGAAGATTTGCTCCCAGTGGTTGGGGAAACTGCCGAACGCGTTGTCGTCGCCGTAGCCAGGGAAGACATATGTGCCGGAGGCAGTTTTCCGACGCGCTTCGAGGAATTCGACGACGGGCAGTCCGATAGGCCGGACCGAGGTGCCCTCCTTGCTGTCGATCAGCCGCAGGCAGCTCCCATCGGTATCTGCTTCAGTCCACATGAGACCGATCATCTCGCTCCGGCGGCAGCCAGTCAGCGCGATCTGGCGAATGATCTCCACCGTCGTCGCGTACTTCTCGTCTTTCTCCGCTGCGCGCAGCATCTCGCCCAGCGTCCGGTACTCCGCTTCCGTGAGCCGGCGGGTGCGGACATTGTCCTTCGGCTTCCGCAGGCCGTGGGCCGGATTGGTGGTGATGATGCCAGCTTCGACCGCATAGGTGAGGATGCCGCCGAGGAGCCCGACGGTTCGCGTGGCCGTTCCGGCGCCGCCGCGGACGATCGCCTTGCCGCGCAACTTCTTCGTCTTGACGGCGACTCGCGTCTTGCCGGCCATGATGTCCTTCAGGACCTTGTTGATGTCGGCCTTGGTTAGGCCCTTCACGCGGCGCGTCCCGAGGAGCGGGATGATGTGCCGCTCGATGCGGCCGGTGTCCGTCCCCACGGTCGTCGGTTTCTTAGGCCGCCCGCCCTTTCCCAAGATGAGGCCTGCGTTCAGGTCATTGACGTAGAGCGTGCAGAGCTCCTTGACCGTGATGGCCTTGTGATCGAGCTGGCGCTCCTCGGCGGGGTTGTCGCCCTGGGCAACGCGGCCCAACTGGACCTTCGCCTCCTGTCGAGCGCTTTCGGCCGTCCAGACGCCATGCAAGCCGATGGTGTAGCGGCGTGAGCGGCCCAAGGCGCGGTATTGAAGGACGTAGCTGCGCTTGCCAGAAGCGAAGACGCGCAGGCCGAAACCTGGTAGCTCGTCATCCCAGATGACGTAGTCTTTCTCGCGGGACTCGGCAGCGTCGACGAGGCGCTTTGTGAGCTTAGCCATGGGAATTCTCCCGTCCAAACCCCCCATTCTCGCGTAAGCATCACGTAAGCAGCCGGACGCAAGTCGGAGCGTGTTCGAGGGTACGCCAGGCGAGCTAGAATTTCAAATTCTTTAGCAATTACAGTGGTATAGCGCATCGGAGCGAAACCCATCGAAAAGCGTCGAAGGGCAGGTTAAATTGCTCCGAAGGCAGAGGTCACAAGTTCGAATCTTGTCGGGTGCACCAACTCCCTCAAAACTCCCTCCTCCTTGCCAGACCGGCGATCCGGTCGGGCGCATTCGCTTGCGACGGTCCCGCGTTCTGGAGACGTCCGCGCTCCGGCTTCGGTCCTTCCGAAAATAGACCCAAAATCGGTGTCCATTTTCCGGCGGCTGCCTAAGGTTGGCAGACAGAGATCCGGCGTTCGAGCGATCGTCCGGCGCATGGCCCGAGAACAACAGGAAGCCTCGCCCGCAATGAAACTGCTTCTGCACATCGGTACCGCCAAGACGGGAACGACGACCACGCAGGAATGGCTCTCGAGAAACAGGCCAGCGCTGAAGAAGGCCGGCATCTGGTATCCGGAAACCGGCGGCGTCAACCATCAATGGCTCGCTATTCTGGCGATGGACCCGGACAAGCCGGATGACGGCTTCTATCGGCTCGGACTCACCGATCCCGGAAAGCACAAGTCGTTCGTCGAAAGGGTTTCCGAAGCCTTCGCACAGGAATACGCGGCAGCCTCAAGCGCAAATTTCGACACGGCCATCATCTCCAGCGAGCACCTCCAGCTCCGCCTCCCGAGCGACGAAATGGTCGAGCGGGTGGTACGCTTCCTCACCAGATTCTTCACATCCATCGAAGTCATCATCCATCTGCGTCCGCAGACCGACTACACGGTTTCCATCGCATCGACCGCTTCATTACTGGGAACAAAGGTTGATACGGCGTGGTTCGACGACGAAACGAAGGCCGAATCTCCCCTCGATTACAATCAGCTCGTCCGTCGTTGGGAAAGGGCATTCGGCGAAGGGAGCGTCCGGCTCGTTTCATACAAGCGCACGCCGTCCCTAGTGGAGATGCTGAGCGGGCGATTTGGAATCGACCGGACAGGCACGGCCAATATTCCAAACCTCAACACGGCCCTGAGCGTGGAACAGATCGCGCTGAACAACGCAATTCAGCTTCCGCAATTCAACGACGACCATGCGACCAACCAGAACAGAAACATTCCTTTCCTTCTGCTGCCCAAGGGCAACAGACTTTCCATCGGCCTGCCCCTCGCGCGAAAGATTCAGGATCGCTTCGATGCGTCGAACCGGCTGCTCGCCGAGCGGCGGGACGATATTGAAATGGACGACCTGACGCCGGACTGGTCCAAATACGACCGGCCCAGCAATCTGCATCTTCTCGATCAGGACTGCCTCTTCGGTGCAGAACTCGCTACGCTTGTACAGAGCTTCAACGGATATCTGCATCTGGAGCGCGCCATGGGCGCGATTTCCAAGACTCAGCTTGCAGCGACGCAGGGCAATGTCGAGCTGGCGCGCAGGCAGCTGACGACGGCGATCAAGGAAAGCGATGCCGCGATGCAGATAGAGAGTCTGCGATCTGACGCGGAGCGGATCAAATCGGCGGCTATCCAGACCGCGCAGTCGCTCCGGCTGTAGCGAATAACCAAACGGCTCGCATCAGAGTGAAGATAAGGCACGATGATCGCAGACAAGATTTATGAATGGGCCCGCGTTCAACCGGAAAAGACCGCCGTCATTCATAACGACGCGCCGTTCAGCTATGCTGCCTTCGCGCGATCCATCGAAACAACCCGGCTCTTTCTGGAGGGGCAAGACCTGCCCGCCGGCAGAACGGCTATCGTGCTTGTGCAAAGCCTGATCGATGCCTGGGTCAATGTCCTCGCCCTGCGCGCTCTGGGGCTCAACACAATCTGCGTCTCGTCGCTCGCGGTCGCCTCGATTCTGAATGTCAAGGACATCGCTTGCGTGGTGATCACACAGGCCGAACGCGCACGGCACAATCCGGATCGAAGCGCGACAAGAGGGGCGAAAGTCATCGTCGTTCCGGCACATCTTTATCGCGACGTCAATCAAGGCGCCATTCCCATACCGCGCTCTGCCGGCGCGCGGCCCGGAAATCACATTCTCTATACGTCGGGAACGACCGGCCTATACAAGAAGCTCGTGAGGCCCGGCTTCAATGAAGACGACCGGAATGCGCTGCGAGCGGAAGTCTATGCCTGCGGCAGGGACTCGGTTTTCTTTGCCGCCAATTTTCCGCTCTGGACGTCTGCGGGCTTCGACGTGCCCCTGTCTTCGTGGCATGCCGGCGGAACCGTGGTTCTCGCGCAGGGCGCCAGCCCCTCCCTGTCGTGGCTCAAGCATGACATCACCTGGACCATTCTGGTTCCGCAGATGCTGAAGGAATTCCTTCAGGCGGCTGACTCTGCCGGACAGCAAGCCCGACAATTCGACCTCGGCGTTGCGGGCGGCTTCCTTTCACTCGATCTGGCAGAAAGGGCCTCCCGCCTCATTTCCCCAAACATCTCCATCAGATACGGCGCTACCGAATATTCCTGGCTGATGCAGTCGCAATTCAACGACGAGGGCGACTTGTACTGGCTCGCGCCAATCCGTCCGGGGATGTTCCAGATCGTCAATTCGGATGGAACCGAATGCCCCATGGGGCAGGAAGGCGAGCTTCGCGTTCGGCTGGCGAATGTCGACGTTTCGTCATATCTCGACGATGACGAAACGACCGCAGCGGCCTTCCGCGATGGCTATTTCTATCCCGGCGACCTGGCCACGCGGCGCGAAGACGGGCGCATACGCATCCTCGGGCGTACGGCGGACGTGTTGAACGTCCTCGGCATAAAGGTCGCAGTCGCTCCGCTTGAAGCAAATGTGCAGAAGGTGCTCGGGGTCAATTCAGCCTGTCTCTTTTCCGGGCTGAACAACCGGGGGCAGGAAGAGCTCGTTATTGCGCTTGAAGCCGAAAGTGCGCCCTCCAGTGCCGAAATGGAGCAGGTTGCCCGAAGCTTTCCACAGTTCGAACATATCCGCTTTGAAGTTCTTGAGAAGTTTCCACGCACCGAAGCGGGTATGCAGAAGATCAAGCGGAGCGAATTGAGGAAACTCCTGTTCGGCGGCCCCGATCATTCCCGGTGAGCTCCCTGCCGCATCGATAGTTCGGCCTTGATTTCGGCATTGATGCCATTGCGACACCGGACCCCTTCAAAAACGGAACAGTTCAGCATTGTCTTCCCCGATGCCCGGGCGGACCGTGTCTGCAAGATCGTGCGATCCGTTCCGGGAACATTTCGGCTTGCCGCCGCTTGCCCGGGGTGCGTGGAAGGGCGCGTTCATGGTGAACATCGACGGGCGTTTATCTCGCAAGCGACCGGCCGACGGCAGGGCGATCACTCCGGCATTGCTCTCCGACGGACTGATGATTCTCGATGGCTTCTGGATCGTTCTGTCGGCACTTGCGACGAAGTTCGTTCTTTATTTTGAGTTGGCCACTAGCGACGCTCCCTCCACACGTCATCTCGCGGTAGCGCTGATTACGAGCGCCCTGACGCTGATTATTTTCCGTAGACGACGGCTCTATGAGATCGACGAGATCGTCGAGCCAACGGGACGCATCCGCGAGGTGCTTCAGGGATTCATTTCCGCCGTTGCTCTCACGCTGGCCCTGGGCTTTCTCCTCAAGGTGTCGGACAGTTTCTCCCGCATCTGGCTGGTCACCTGGGTGAGCATCTGCGGCCTTGGCCTGCTTCTTATCCATTCACTCTCAGCGGGGCTGCTCAACCGGATAGATTCGCGCGGCATGTTGGCCCGGCGGATCGTTATCTACGGCGTGAGCGGGCGAACCGTGGAATTGCTGAGGCGCCTGTCGCTCGCGCCCAGCAAATATTCGGTCCTCGGCATCTTTGACGATGTCTCGCCCGGGAATGCCCCATGCGCCGTAAATGGAGGCCTTGAGGATCTGGTCAGGCTCTGCCGGTCGCAGCCGGTCGACGAGATCATTCTGTCGCTATCGACCCTGGAGGAGGAGAGGTTTAAAGCGGTACTGGAAAGGCTCAGCGAGCTACCAATAGCCGTGCGCTTCTGTCCACCGTTTTCCAATATTGCCGAATATGCAAAAGGCTTCGTCAGACATCAGGGCATTACGTTGATCGAGGTCTTCGACCCGCCCCTCCGGGCTTGGGATCTGGTCATCAAGCGGACCGAGGATATCGTCATAGGTGCCTTGGCGCTCATTCTGTTTTCCATCCCCCTGTCGCTGGCCGCGATCGCCATCAAGCTCGAAAGCAGGGGGCCGGCCTTCTTCCGGCAGGAGCGTCAGGGATTTAACGGCCAGCGGATTCGAGTCTGGAAACTTCGGACCATGAAGGTCGTGGAGACGGGAGCATCCATCGTCCAGGCCACCAAGTACGATCCACGCATAACGCGGGTCGGAAAATTTCTGCGCAAGACCAGCCTCGATGAACTGCCTCAGCTTCTGAACGTCCTCCGGGGGGAAATGTCGCTGGTCGGCCCCCGGCCCTATGCGATCAACCATGATGAGGCCTTCAAGGATCACCTTCCGTCCTTCATCAAACGCTACAAGATCAAGCCGGGCATGACCGGCTGGGCACAGGTCAACGGATTGCGCGGCGAGATTTCCTCCGAAGGGGACCTGCGGACCCGGCTCGAATACGACCTCTTCTATCTGGAGCACTGGTCCATCTGGTTCGACCTGAAGGTCCTCGGGCTCACTCCCCTCTATGGCTTCGTCAACCGCAACGCCTATTGAAGCCACCCGTTCCGGCCCCATGCGCGCCGGTCCCGGCCCCGCGGAAGCGCAATATCCAATAATGTGAAGATGATGACGGCGGCGACTTCCGCCGGCCCGCGAGCCCTGCCCGGATGCGATGCAGACGGGCCACACCAGGGCCGCGTCATCTGGCTGTCACATAACTTGAACCCAACCGTCACACCGGCCTGTTACTCCCGTCCGCAGGGGGCGTTCGTGGGCACCGCTCGCGGCTCGCAATCCTGCACAGAACTCACTCAACAACACGGAGACGTCGAATGACGTTGAGAAACATTCTGCTCGCAGGCACCGCGCTTGGTGCTGCAGCATTGCTCGCGGGCCCGGCCATGGCAGGTTCGGCCGCCGCGACGCAAAACGACATCAACACCATGAAGCAGCAGATCATGGATCTGCAGCAGCGTCTCGACGATCTCCAGATCCAGTCGGGTAACGAGATCAAAGAGATCAAAGAGAAGCAGGACGCCGTTCAGATCGATTTCAAGGATGGCAAGCCGACCTTCCGCACAGGCGACGGCCTCTTCACCATGTCGATCCGCGGTCGCGCGCATCTCGACACCGCTGTCTACGACCAGTCCGACAGCCAATCGCCGCAGCTGAGCTCGGGCGCCAACTTCCGCCGCGCTGAACTCGGCGTCGAAGGCACCTTCATGCGCGACTGGGGCTACAAGCTCAACATGCAGTGGGGCGATTCGGGCAAGGAACGCGCCTCGACGATCAAAGACGCCTACCTCACCTATGGCGGCATCGACGGCATCACGCTCATGGCCGGTGCCATCCAGACGCCGATGTCCCTCGACGACGTGACTTCCTCGAACGACATCACTTTCATCGAGCGCGCCACGGCTTCGAATCTTGCCACCTCGCTCGGCGCAGGCGACGGCCGCATCTCCTTCGGCGGCCGCGGCAACACCGAGAACTTCCAGGCTTCGCTCTTCTATACGATGGATTCGGTCGGCACGAGCGCCAACACGTCCAACGAAGGTTCGGCCGTCGTCGGCCGCGCGGCCTTCCGCTTCAAGCCGATGGACAAGACGAACGTGCATATCGGCGCCTCGGGCACCTACAAGTTCGATCCGAACGGCTCGGTGACGTTCTCCGATCGTCCGGAACTTCGTGTTGATCCGACGTCGATCATTTCGACCGGCTCGCTCGGCAGCTCGATCAGTGGCCAGGGCGCCCAGTCCGCCTATGCCGTCGGCCCGGAATTCGCGGCGAGCTACGGCCCGGTCCGCGCGCAGGCCGAATACTACAAATATAAGGTGGATCGCGGCGGCACGCAGAGCGACCCGGACTTCGATGCCTGGTATGTGCAGGCGTCCTGGGTGCTCACCGGCGAAGAGTACAAGTACTCGATGGAAGAAGCGGCCTACAAGGGCGTGAAGCCGGCGAGCCCCTTCACCTTCGGCGGCGGCATCGGCGCCTGGGAAGTCGCGGCCCGCTACAGCGTCGCCGACCTCAACTACAATGTCGGCTCCGGCACTGCCACCTCGGCCAATATCCGCGGCGGCGAGCAGAAGATCCTGACGCTCGGCCTCAACTGGTACCCCATCAACAACGTCCGCATGATGTTCGAGTATCTGGACGTGAATATCGACAAGATGGCGTCGAACGGCGGCAACGCGGACGAATCGCATAACGCTTTCGCGTCGCGCATCCAGTTCGCTTTCTGATCGATCCTCGCAGATCTTCAGAGCAGGAACCCCGGAGCTTCGGCTCCGGGGTTTTTCTTTTGCGCGCCGCCGGGCGCCGGGAGCTTCGGCTCCGGGTTTTTCCTCTTGCGGGTACGGGCCTTCATCCATCGGGAGGCTATGGTCATGAAGCTGCCGGACTATCCGCAACAAACCCCATCACCCCTGACCTGATCCGGGGTCCATCCGTGCCGTGCCGCAGAAAGGATGGATGTCGGATCAGGTCCGGCATGACGATTGTGGGGATGCGGGATGTCAGCTTGCCAGAGCCGCAGGGGCTCGCGCAAAAAAGGCCCCGCCGTTTCCGGCGAGGCCAAGTACGCTGCTGTTTCTGCGAGGAGTAATGCAGCGGGGGTACAGGAGTGGAGGGAACTAGCCGAAGCGGCCGGTCACATATTCCTCGGTGCGCTTGGAGCGCGGATTGGTGAAGACCTCTTTCGTCGCGCCATATTCAATCAGGCGTCCGAGATACATGAAGGCGGTATTGTCGGAGACGCGGGCCGCCTGCTGCATGTTGTGCGTCACGATCACGATCGTGTAGGTCGACTTCAGTTCCTCGATGAGCTGTTCGATGCGCATCGTCGCGATCGGGTCGAGCGCCGAGCAGGGCTCGTCCATCAGCAGCACATCCGGATTGCCGGCGATGGCGCGGGCAATGCAGAGACGCTGCTGTTGGCCGCCGGAGAGGCCCAGAGCGCTGTCGTTCAGGCGGTTCTTCACCTCGTCCCAGAGCGCCGCGCCCTTGAGCGCCGACTCGCAGGCCTCGGCGAGAAGCTTCTTGTTTGTCACACCGTCCACCTTCAGCGGATAGGTGACATTCTCGGCGATCGACATCGGGAAGGGATTGGGCTTCTGGAAGACCATGCCCATACGCTTGCGAAGCGCGATGACGTCGACCTGCGGCCCGAAAAGCGGCTCATCGGTGAGGCGCACGTCGCCCTGAACCCGCAGATGGTCGATCAGGTCGTTCATGCGGTTGAGCGAACGCAGCAGCGTGGACTTGCCGCAGCCGGACGGCCCGATCAGCGCCGTCACCATGCCCTTCTGAATCTCCATTGAGATGTTGTGAAGGGCCTGCGACTGGCCGTACCAGAGATTGAAATTGCGGATCGAAATCTCGACGCCGCCCGGGCTTTCGACCGGATGATAGACCGTCGGATCGTAACCATCGGCGGACGCGGCGGACGGGTCCTGGATTGCCGTTGCAACTGACATGGGCTGTCCTCTGTTCAGAACTTGTCGCCGGCGAACTTGCGCTTCAGCCGATTGCGAACGTTGATCGAGAAAGTATTGAGCGCGAGCACCAGCGCCATCAGCACAAGCGCGGTCACGAAGACCATGGAGCGGCCAGCTTCGGAATTGCGCGACTGGAAGCCCACGTCATAGATGTGGAAGCCCAGATGCATGAAGCTGCGCTCGAGATGGATGAAGGGGAACGCGCCATCGAGCGGTAGCTCCGGCGCCAGCTTCACCACACCGACGATCATCAGCGGCGCCACCTCGCCCGCGCCGCGCGCCATGGCGAGGATAAGGCCCGTCATGATGCCTGGCATTGCGCGGGGCAGGACGATCCATTTGATCGTCTGCCACTTCGAGGCGCCGCAAGCGAGCGAACCCTCGCGCATCGAGCGCGGCACGGCAGCAAGCGCCTCCTCCGTCGAAACGATGACGACGGGAACGGTGAGAAGCGCCATGGTGAGTGAGGCCCAGAGCAGGCCTCCGGTGCCGAAGGTCGGGCTCGGCAGGCGCTCGGGGAAAAACAGATGGTCGATCGAGCCACCCAGCACATAGGCGAAGAAGCCGAGGCCGAAAACGCCGTAGACGATCGAGGGAACGCCGGCGAGGTTGTTCACGCAGATGCGCACCAGCGCGACGATGCGGCCCTGCTTTGCATATTCGCGCAGATAAAGAGCCGCGATGACACCGAAGGGCGCGACGAGAACGCTCATCACCACCGTCATGACGAAGGTGCCGAAGATCGCCGGCCAGACGCCGCCTTCGGTATTCGCCTCGCGCGGCTCGGTCGAGAGAAATTCCCACCAGCGGGAGATATAGACGCCGACCTTCTGCGCCAGCGAAAGGTCGTTCGGCGCGTAGTAGCGCACGAAATTGCCGAGGGGGAAATCCTTCGTCTGACCGCCGATTTCGGCGCCCGTCACCGTGATCGCCTCTTCCTTCTCGCGGACGGCGAGCACCTTCGCGCTCAGCGTCTCGAACTGTCCGTTGAGACGCTGTGTTTCCTCGGCGGCATGGACTTCGGCGGCCTTCATTTCGGGCGAACCGGTGCCGTAGTCGATTTCGGCGCGGCGCACGGACAGACGCAGATCGTTGATTTCGCGATTGACTTCGCCGAGCTCGTCTTTCTCGATCGCGATGCGCTCGGCGCGAAGAGTGCGGGCCTTCCGATGCGCGGCGTCGATCGCGGCGAGATCCGGATTGGAGTGCGCTTTGCCGTCGATGGTGAGCGAGGTCAAGCGGCCGATCAGAACGCCCCATTCCTGGCGCTCGACCAGCATGATGTCCTTCGGCGCGGCGACCGACTTCACGTCGAAGGCCGAGACCCAGTCGAAATCATTGGCGTAATAGTCATAATTGCCGATGCGATAGAGTGTGCGGCTGGCGAGTCCGCCATGCTCGCGAATTTCGGCCTGAACCGCAGCGGGTAGCTTTTGCAGCGCCTCCTGCGTCGGCCGGTAGCTCTCGGCGCGCATCGGCTCACCGGCGATGACACGGCCGTCGTTGAGGGTCACGACGTCGACCGGCTTGGGCCAGAAGGCCGTGAAGCCGTTCCAGAAGATCAGGGCCAGAAAGCCCATGACCATCATCAGGCCGAAGGCGAGCGAGCCGCCCATGGCCCAGACCATCGGCTCTCCGCGAGCCGTCAGGTCGCTTGCCTTCTTGCGGGTCACCACGGCGATACTCGACGCTTTGCTGTTCATGTAGCTCTCATCACTCGGACGGGACATGTCGACCATGGCGTTTCCTTCAGAGCTGCGCCGCACGCTTGCGGAAGCGCTGACGCACGATTTCCGCGAAGGTGTTGAGGATGAAGGTCATCACGAAGAGCACCAGGCCGCAGAGGAAGAGCGTACGGTAGAGGCTCGAATCCTTCACCGCCTCGGGCAGCTCGACGTTGATGTTGGCCGACAGGGCGCGCAGGCCGTTGAAAAGGCTCCAGTCGAGGATCGGCGTGTTGCCCGTCGCCATCACGACGATCATGGTTTCGCCGACCGCGCGGCCGAGGCCGATCATGATCGCGGAGAAAATGCCGGAGCCGGCCGTCGGCAGGATCACCCAGGCGGCCGTCTGCCACTTGGTCGCGCCGCAGCCCAGCGAGGCCGACCGCAGATGCTCGGGCACCGCGCCCAGCGCGTCTTCGGCGATCGAATAGATGATCGGAATGACGGCGAAGGCCATGCCGAAGGAGGCGATCAGCGTGTTGCGCTGGATGTAGGTGTCGACGATTCCGCCGCGCGCGTCGAAATCGGCGGCGCTCAGCAAGCTCGCGACGAGCGCCGCGACGGCAAAGGCGACGACGGTCAGCACCAGCCAGCGGCCAAGCTCCCAGGCACCGGCGACGTGATATTCCTTGTCGCGCAGGCGGTCGCGCCAGACATTGCCGAGAAGACGGCTGCCGGCACTGAAGACCAGTATGAAGGAAAGCGGCAGCATCAGCAGGAAGAGGAAGGGCGTTGCCGAACCGACGCCGGTCGTCCAGGCCTTGAAGTCGCCGCCGAAGAAAAGGCGCTCCAGAGCCGGCGCAGCGGTCATGGTGAGCCAGATCGCGACGATCAGCGCCACGAAGAAGGCGACGAGCTTCGGGAAGCCATCGAAACGCAAGGCCAGCGGCTGCGGCAGCAACTGCCAGAGGAACGACGAGGCGATGAGCGTCAGCGGCACGAGCGCGAAGGCGATGACCACGGCGCCGATCCAGTTCTCCACGATGGGCGAGAGGACGAGAGCGACGACGAAGCCGATCACCACCGAGGGCAGCGACGCCATCAGCTCCATGACGGGCTTCACCACGGCGCGCACGCGGAAATGCATGAACTCCGAAGTGTAGATGGCGGCGAGCAGCGCGATCGGCACGGCGAAGATCAGCGAGTAGAGCGCACCCTTGACGGTGCCGAAGATCAGCGGCACGAGCGAGAGTTTCGGTTCCGCGCTGTCAGTGCCCGAGGTCGACTGCCAGGTATAGCCGGGCTCGGGATAGCCTTCGTACCAGACCTTGCCGAAGAGCGAGCGGATCGTCGTTTCGGGATGCGGCACGTCGAAAGACCAGATGCGAACCGCGCCATCCTTGCCGATGGCGAGCGCGCCGTTGTCGCGGGGCGCCAGAATGAGCGTTTCAACCGGCGCGAGCTTTCCGTCGGAGGGGAAGGTGAGGACGCGGCGTTCGGTGGTCGCGTGATAGAGCGCGACCTCGCCTTTCGCATCGGCGCCGACGAAGAGGCGCGTGCGCTGGCTGACCGCGAGATGCTCGATCGGCGCCGGCTGCTCGCCGAGATCGTGGATCTTCGTCAACACACCGCCATCAGACGTCGCGGTCGATTTACGATCGATCAGAGACCAGATCGAAAGCGAGGCGTCCGCGCCGCCGACGATGAGTGAGTTTTCACCGTTCAGATAGACGAGGCTGGTCGGCTTCACGCCTTCGGGAAGGATGCGCACCGTTTCCGCCAGCTTCGCATGCGCCGGATCGCGCGTGTCGAAGCGGCGGACCATGCCGCCATTCGTCGCGACGAGCAGTCGGTCGCCCGGCGTGTTGAGGAGAACCGAAGCGATGTCGGCGACGCTGAGGCCCGTCGGCACTTCGGAATTCGAAAAGGTGGTCGAGGTTTCGCCGGTCATCATGTTGACTTGGCTGTAGGCGGCAGTAAGACGCGCCGTGCCGTGCTCGTCGACCGAGGCAAAGGTCTTGACCGGGCGTTCCTCGGTGCCGCCAACGCGATAGTCGAGGAAGCGAATGGCGGTACCCGCCGGCGCCACCTGCGCCGAGGCTTCGAGCGCGATCTGGGGCGCGAGGCGACGCACCTGCTTGCCGGCCACCTCGATATAGATCGCCGTCCCGTCGCTGCGGTCGCCGCCCGGAAGGGTGCGGGCCGTCGCCGGAACGGCGCTTTCGGGAACGATGGCCGTATTGATTTCAAGATGACCGAGACGGACCGTGCCGTCTGGAAAGCCGAAAGCGACATCGTCGCCCTGCAGCGTGCGCGCAAAGGCCGAAGGTTCTGCACCGCCGAAATCGAAAGCCAGGCCATTCAGCCGCTCGCCCGTCGGCACGTGGAAGACCGTGAGCTTCCCGTCACGCCCGAGTTCGAGGCCGAGCGTGCGATATTCGTCGATGGATGTCGAAATGACGTGACCGTCGGCCGCATTGAGCATGTAGCGTCTGGCATCGCTCACCGTGCCGCCGCCGAAGAGAGGCATCGCCACCAGGATGAGAAAGGCCATGATCGCGAAGACGGAGAGGATGACGAGGAGACCGCCGATGGCGATTCCGTGGCTGGCGATCTTGTCCGCCCATATGACCGAAGCCTTGGTCTTCTTGTTCCGCGTGTAGACAACTGACTTGCGATGGTTCGCGGGGCCGGTGTGGTTGTCTGGAGCGTTGGGCAAGGCGGCGTCGGTCATGCGCGTGTTTCACACGAAGCGCCGCGCCGCAGAATGAACGACATTCCGAAGCCGCGGCGAACAAGAGGAAACGGGCCAGCGGAGAAATCCGCCGGCCCGCCGGTTCAACTTACTTCAGGCCGAGCTTCGCGAGTTCCTGCTGCGCGAAGATGTAGGGCATCGGATAGTAGCCGTCCTTGGACGTATCCTTCTGCCCGTCGAGCGAAAGCACGAAGCGGAAGAACTCGCCGCGCAGCGGATCGAGCGCCGTCGAGGGGTTCTTGTTGACGTAGACATAGAGGAAGCGCGTGATCGGATAGGCACCCGTGTAGGCGTTCTTCTGATTGGCTTCCTGGCACTGGCCGTCGCGGCCGGCGACCGGCACGGCCTTGACGTCGGCCGTCTTGTAGCCGATGCCCGAGTAGCCCATCGCGAACTTGTCGGCGGCAACGCCCTGCACGACGGCGGACGAACCCGGCTGTTCCTTCACCGAGTCCTTGTAGTCGCCGTTCACCAGCGTCACTTCCTTGAAGTAGCCATAGGTGCCCGAGGCCGAGTTGCGGCCGAAGAGCGAGATCGGCTTCGAGGCCCATTCGCCCGTGAGACCGAGCTGGCCCCAGGTCGTGATGTCCGGCGAGCCGGAGAGGCGGCTCTTGGAGAACACGCCGTCGATCTGCGTCAGCGAGATGCAGGTCAGCGGATTGTCCTTGTTGACGTAGACGGCGAGCGTGTCGACCGCGACGCGCACCTGGGTCGGCTTGTAGCCGTACTTCTGCTCGAAGGCGTCGATCTCGGCGGCCTTCATCGGGCGGGACATCGGGCCGAACTGCGAGGTGCCGGCGATCAGCGCGGGCGGAGCAGTCGACGAACCCTTGCCTTCGATCTCGATCTTCACGGCAGGATACTGCGCCTTGTAACCTTCGGCCCAAAGCGTCATGAGATTGTTCAGCGTGTCGGAGCCGATGGACTTCAGGCTTCCGGACACACCGGTGGTGGGCTGGTACGGCTGGTACCGGCTGTCGATATCCATTGCGAACGCGCTGGTGGCGGTGAGCGTAACCGCGAGCGCGCCCAGGAGAGCTTTTATGCGCTTCATTAGGGGTGACCTTCTTCAAGAAAGCTTTGGCGTGCGGCGGTAGTGCCCCGCCCCGTCTGCGTTCTTAAGTGGACCCAATGAAGGCCGTGCAACGGTTTTATGACGTAATAGTGACAGCGCCCTGCCTGACCGCGGAAACCGGGCACATGCGGACGATTGCGGCACAACGACGCCGATTCATGTCGACAGATTGTGGCCCCGTTGTCACACAGGGCTGAGGTAACCGTCAGGAGGCTGAAGGGGACCGCGCGTCGACGGCGGCGGGATTGAAGAACATGCCCATGCGCAGACTGTCGGCGATGCGCATGGCCCGCTCCATGTAGGCGTCGGCCGTGGCGCGCGGGCAAACATCATCGAGCGTCGAACGGAAAAGCGCGAGCCAATGGTCGAAATGCTCCGGCCGAACCGTCTTCAGACGCATATGGACCAGCATGGGCTGCCCCTTGTAGCGGCCGGAGGTCAGCATGACCGAGGACCAGAAATCGAACATCTTGTGAAGATGCGGTTCCCAATCGGCGCCGATGGCACGCTCGAAGATCGGACCGAGGATCGCGTCTTCGCGTATCCGCCCGTAAAAGGTGCGGACAACCAGCTCGATCTCTCGCTCATCGGTCAGCGCGGGCGGCAAAGTCCGCCGTCCTGCGCCATCTGCGCGCTCGTCCATCCGGCAATCTCCGGTCAGGCCCATTGGCTACATGGCTGACATAGGCGTGTTGACCGCCCGGCGCAATGCCGCCGCATGCGGCAAAAGGACGGCCTAGCCCAGCCCGTGAAGCCGCGCCCGCTCGATGTCGGCCTTAAGCGTTTTGGCCGCGAGTACGTAATGAACTGCCGCCCATAACCACACAATGGAAATGGTCAACAGCGCATAGCGCAGCGACTCCTTTCCGTAGGTCGCGCCGTAGAGATCGCTGAGAAGCCCGGCGAGCTGCGGTCCCATTCCCATGCCGATGAGATTGAGGACGAGCAGGAGCACGGCCGAAGCGGCTGCGCGCATACGCACCGTGACGAGCGCCTGCGTCATGGCGAGAGACGGCGCGATATAGGCCGCCCCGCCGAAGGCGGGAATGATGAAGATCGCCAGCGCCGCCACCTTGCCCGCCGACAGATAGAGAGCGATGGAAAAGGGAAAGCAGATGCCGACCACAATGGCGACCGTCCAGACGTTCCACCGCGCATCGCGCTTGGCCAGCCGGTCAGCGAAATAGCCCGTGAAATATGTGCCCGCACCGCCGGAGATGCCGATGATGAGGGCGAGCGCGGTGCCGATCTCGCCCGGCGTCATGGCAAAGGAACGCGAGAGGAAAGCCGGCAGCCAGGTTACGCCCGCATATCCGCCCATGGCGGCAAGGGCCGAGCCGAAGGCGATATGACGGAAGGAACGCTGCGACCAGAGCAGGCGGAAGACCTCACCGATGCGGGGCGCGGCGCCTTCGCCTTGCGCGGTCAGGCCGTCGGCATGGCCGCGCACCGGCTCCTTCAGCGTGAAACGGACGAGAAGCGCGATAAGCAGGCCCGGCACGCCCACGACATAGAATGCCGCTCGCCAGCCATACCACTGGCTTATCCAGCCGCCGACCAGAAAGCCGATAAGGATGCCGATATTGATGCCGAGCGAGTAGACGCCCATGGCGCTGGCGCGTTTCTCGGGCGGGAACATGTCGGAGATCATGGAGTGAGCGGGCGGGCTCGACCCGGCCTCGCCGACGCCAACGCCAATGCGGGCCAGCGCAAGCTGCGCGAAGCTCGTCACCGAACCGCAAACCACCGTCATGCCGGAAAAGATCGTCAGCGCCAGCGAGATGATGTTGCGGCGGTTGCCGCGATCGGCCCAGACGGCGATCGGAATGCCGAGGGTCGCATAAAAGAGTGCGAAGGTGATGCCCGAGAGAAAGCCGAGCTGCGTGTCGCTGAGCCCCAACTCCATCTTGATCGGCTGCAAGAGGATCGAGAGGATCTGGCGATCGACGTAGTTCGCCGTATAAGCCAGCATCAAAAGCCCGAGCGCGTAATTGCGATAGGCGGGCGAAAAGGCCACGGATGCCAATGATGCGTCTTTGGAAACGCTTCGCGCGGACGCAACTATGGCTGCGCTTGCCTCGTCAGTCATGCAGATCCTCCCAGATCGCGGCCTCTTCGCGGATTGCTCCGTCTCTCCCCGGCCTGGGCCAAGCGTAACAGGGGGCGACGCTTTGACAACCCGCTGAATGCGCCAACATTCCTGTCAGGAGGACGGCAATGGAGATGTCCGTTTTTGGCGAGTGCAGGCTGAGCGCCCGGAGTAGACTTCTCTTATGACCGCCGAAACCCTCGATCCCGATTTCTGCTACCGCGTGATCAGCGCGAAGGACGCCCGCTTCGACGGGCGCATCTTCACCTGCGTCACCTCGACAGGAATCTATTGCCGGCCGATCTGCCCGGCGCGAACGCCGAAGCGGGAGAATTGCCGCTTCGTTGCGAGCGCGGCGGCGGCCGAGGCGCTCGGTTTCCGCTCTTGCCTCCGCTGCCGCCCGGAAACGGCACCGGGCACCCCCGCCTGGGCAGGCACACAGGCCTCGGTCGCGCGCGCGCTCAGGCTCATAGAGGATGGCGCGCTGGACGAGGATGGCGTCGAGGCGCTGGCCGCCCGCGTCGGTCTTGGTGCGCGGCAGCTTCGGCGTCTCTTCCTCGCGCATGTCGGCGCAACGCCGCAGACAGTCGCTGCAAACCGGCGCCTGCTGACGGCGAAGCAGCTCATCACCGAAACGAATATGAGCTTTGCCGACATCGCCTTCGCCTCGGGCTATCGAAGCCTTCGCCGTTTCAACGACGCCGTTCTGGCAAGCTATGGCGTCGCGCCGACGGCGCTGCGCCGCGACAAGTCCGCGGAGCTCGCGCCCGCGACAGGAAGCGCGATCAGGCTGCGCCTCGGCTATCGCCCGCCCTTCGACTGGGAGCTGCTTCTTTCCTATCTCTCGATCCGCGCCATTCCCGGCATCGAGGAAATCGGCACGGCTGAATATCGCCGCAGCTTCCGCCTAGCCGACGCCTCGGGTGTCATTACGGTCGCCGCCTCTGCCAGACCGAACGCGCTCGACATCGATGTCCGGGGCGAAGGCCGCCTTCCCATCCGCCAGATATCCACGCGCATCAGGCGGCTCTTCGATCTCGACGCGGACCCGTTGGCGATTGCCGCATGTCTGCGCGACGATGCGCTGCTCGGCCCACGCCTCGCGCAGGCGGCAGGCATGCGCGTGCCGGGCACCTTCGACGGCTTCGAGCTTGGGGTACGCGCAATCCTCGGCCAGCAGGTCTCGGTAAAGGGCGCGACGACATTGGCAGGCCGCGTCGTCGCGCGCGCCGGCGAGCCGCTCCCGCGCGGAGATGGGAGGCTCACGCATTATTTCCCGACACCGGAATCGCTCGCCCGCGCCGATCTTTCCGGCCTCGG
The DNA here is from genome assembly GCF_039680535.1 of Parvibaculum sp. GTDB lineage: Bacteria > Pseudomonadota > Alphaproteobacteria > Parvibaculales > Parvibaculaceae > Parvibaculum. The sequence goes on from NZ_JBDKSS010000005.1 coordinate 83,710, forward strand.
CCTCACGGGCGCACGCATTGCCGCGCTCAAGGCTTTCGCAAAGGCCGTCGCGCATGGCGATGTGAGTTTCGATCCCGCGCAGACGCTCGAGGAAAAGATCGCGGAGCTTTGCGCGGTGCCCGGCATCGGCGAATGGACGGCGCAATACATCGCGCTGCGCGCCGTCGGCGAGCCCGACGCCTTCCCCGCGTCCGACCTCGGGCTTCGTAAGGCGGCGGGCAATGTTTCGACACACGCGCTCGAAGACATGGCGGAACGCTGGCGGCCCTGGCGCGGCTATGCGGCACTTCTCTTGTGGATGGTGCCCGAGGTCGAGGCACGGGCGCTCGCAGCAGAATGATGGAGGAAGAGATGACACGATCCGTGCAGGGCGAACTCGCGGTGACGAGCCTCAAGACACCCATCGGGATTCTCCGGCTCGCAGCCAGCGAAGACGGCCTCGTCGCGGTCGTCTTTCCGCAAGAAAAAAAGAAACGTGAATTCGCAGACACGCGCGGAAGCGACGCGGCGCAGACGCATCTCGGCGCAGCGGTGAAGGCGCTTGAGGAATATTTTGCGGGCAAGCGAAAGGATTTCAGCGATCTGAAGCTCGCCCCGAAAGGGACCGAGTTCCAGCTCGGCGTGTGGAAGGCGCTTCGCAAGATTCCCTTCGGCGCGACGAAGACCTATGCCGACATCGCGCGAACGATCGGCAATCCGAAGGCCATGCGCGCCGTAGGCCTCGCCAACGGGAAGAACCCGATCCCGATCATCGTGCCCTGCCACCGCGTCATCGGCGCGAATGGAACCCTGACCGGTTTCGGCGGCGGCCTGCCAACCAAGAAATGGCTGCTCGGCCATGAAGGCGTGGAGACGCCTGCCCTTCTCTAGGCCTTACACTTCGCCGCCGAAGATATTAAATAGAACGCAGCTTCACCTTCTGCGGAGAGTCGCGAATGATCGCGCATGGCTATTTCGGGTTTGGCTGGCTCATCGTGGCCGTGCTCGACATTTACGCGATCATCAAGATCGCCCAGAGCAACGCTTCGGCTCTTGCCAAGGCTATCTGGATCGTCGTCGTGCTCGCGCTGCCGGTGCTCGGCCTTATTCTGTGGTTCCTGTTCGGCCCCAAGGGGTAAGACGCCCCTACTCGAACAATCGCGCCAGATCATGCTCGCCATTGCGCGGCAACGCGATGGTTTCGATACCGGCAAAGCGACGGATTGTTTCCACCGTTTCTTCCAGTGGCACGGGCGCGGAAAGCGACTCGCTCACCACGATGGCGCGGGGTTCGAGATCGTTGCGGCGCATGACGTCGAGCGTCGTCAGCGTATGGCTGATCGTGCCGAGATAGGAACCGACGACAAGCAGCGGCACGATGGAAGCGGGTTTCAGCGCGATCATCCAGTCGAGCACCGTCCGGCTGTCGTCGATGGGCACCATGAGGCCGCCCACGCCCTCGATGACCAGCGGGTCATGGATCGCCGCGCGGGCGAGGCAATGATGGACGAGTTCGCCGAAGTCGATCTCCGCGCCTTCGCGCCGTGCCGCCATGTCGGGCGAAAGCGCCGCCGTGAACCGCCAGCGCGAAACGATATCCGCATTGTCGAACTCGACGAGTTCACCCAGCGCCGCAAGAAGCGCCGCCGGATCGCTGGCCGCGAAACTCTCTTCATCGAGCCCGCTGACAATGGGCTTCAAGGCGCGGACCGGAAGGCCCTTCGCCAGAAGCTGGCGGACAAGCAAGGCGGAAACATAGGTCTTGCCGATATCGGTGCCGGAAGACGTGACGAAGATGGTGCTCATATTACTCGGCGGCTTGTTTCGGCAGGATGCTCTCGCGGACAAGGCCTGCGAGGCGCAGGATATCCTCGTCCTTGTGTTCGGCCGTGAAGGTGAAGCGCAGGCGCGCCGTGCCCGCGGGCACGGTTGGCGGGCGGATGCCCGTGACGAGATAGCCTTCCGCTTCGAGCAGCGCCGATGCCTTCAGCGTTGCTTCGGCCTCGCCGATGACGAGCGGCACGATGGGGCTTTCCGGCGCAGGCAGATTGAGTTCGCGGGCGAAGAGAGCCGCCTTCTTCACCGGCAGCGCCGCATAGTCCGGATTCTCCTCGATGACGTCGAGCGCCGCGATGGCTGCGGCGACGGAGGCAGGCGGAAGGCCGGTCGAATAGATGAGCGTGCGGGCGCGGGTGCGGATGAGATCGACCACCGCTTTCGACGCGCAGAGATAGCCGCCGTAAGAACCGATGGCCTTGGAAAGCGTGCCCATCTGCAAGGGCACATCGGCCTTCACGCCGGTGACGAAGCTGGAGCCGCGCCCCTCGCCTACGACACCGATGCCATGCGCGTCGTCGGTCATCAGCCAGGCGTCATGCGATTTTGCCAGCGCCGCCATTTCATGCACGGGCGCGAGATCGCCATCCATGCTAAAAACGCCGTCGGTCAGGATCAGGCAATGACGCGCCTTTCCGCGATGCGCGGCCAGAAGCTCCGCCAGATGCGCGAGATCATTATGGCGGAAGATATGCGCTTCCGCGCCCGAGAGCTTCGTGCCCATGAGAAGACAGGAATGCGAAAGCTCATCGGCGATGATGACATCGCCGGGACCGACAAGCGCGGGCACAATGCCGAGATTGGCGAGATAGCCCGAGCCGAAGATCACACAGTCTTCCGCCTGCTTCAGCTTCGTGAGCCGCGCTTCGAGCACCGCGAACAACGGATGATTGCCGGTGACGAGGCGCGAGGCGCCAGAGCCCGTGCCATAGGTTTCGATCGCCTCGATCGCCGCCTTCTTCACACGCGGATGCTGCGACAGATTGAGATAGTCGTTGCAGCAGAAGGAAATGAGCTCACGCCCGTTTCGCGTCGCGCGCACATTTTCGCGCCGGTCGGTCACCACCAGCCTGCGGCGCAGATTGCGTGCTTCCAGCTCGGCGAGCTTGGCGGCTGCGAAGGCGTCGAGCGAAGACATCACGCATTCACCTGGATGACCGGCTTGCCGATGCTCTTGCGCTCCAGCAGGCCTTGCAACACGTTGCCCGCCTGTTCGAGCGGGAAGGTCGCCGTCGGTTCGGGATGAATCTTCCCTTCAACGACCCATTGGGTGAGCTTCTTCATCAACGGAATATTCGCCTTCGGATTGGCGCGGATTTCCCCACCCCAATCGACGCCGACGAGAGAGGCGCGCTTCAGCAGCGCCAGATTGAGCGGCAGTTTCGGAATCTCGCCATTGGCAAAGCCGACGACGAGATGGCGGCCGCCGGGCGCGAGGCAGCGGAACGCCGTTTCCGAATAGGCGCCGCCGACCGGATCGTAGACCACATTGACGCCGCGCTTTCCGGTCAGCGCATCGAGCGCTTTTCGCCATTCGGGGTCGGAATAGTCGAGCACTTCATCCGCGCCATGCGCCTTGGCGGCGGCGCGCTTTTCCGCAGAGGATGCCGCCGCGATGACGCGCGCGCCCATGGCCTTCGCCACGTCGATCGCCGCCATGCCGACGCCGCCCGCCGCGCCCAGCACCAGAACCGTCTCGCCGGGCTGGAGCTTGCCGCAATTCTCGAAGCCGTAAAGCGCGGTGCAATAGGAGACGAGAAAGCCCGCCGCCGCTTCCGCGCTCATCTCGTCGGGGATCGTGGAGCACATGGCTGCGGGCAGCACCAGCTTTTCGGCGAGCGCGCCACGGCTCAACAATGCCATCACGCGGTTGCCGATGAGCTCGCCCGGCAGCCCCTCGCCGACCGCCTCAATGGTGCCCGCGACCTCGCTGCCCGGCACAAAGGGAAGCGGCAGCTTCACCTGATAGGTGCCGCGCACGAAGAGCGCGTCGACATAGCCGAGCCCCGCCGCCTCAACCGCGAGCAGAACCTCACCAGGGCCGGGAACAGGTTCCGGCGCTTCCTCGACGGCGAGGGTCCTGGGTTCACCATAATTGACGCAGCGTATGACGCGCATGGGAGGTAACTTTCGGATGTCATTGGGCTTTCGGAGCAGACCCTAGATCGCGACAGGCAAAAGTGTAAGCGGTTTTTGCGCGCGGGCCCCGACCTGTCCGGGCCCCGCCCTGCGCCTTGCAATGCGGGGAAAGCTGCCTATGCTGCGCTCCGACAATTATATTTCCACAAGGGAAAGCGCCTCCCATGACCATCCAGACACGCATCGACGAAGCCCAGCCGACGATCGCCGCCCGGACCGATCCGGACACGCTGCGTCACGACTGGACGCGCGAAGAAGTGCAGGCGCTTTACGACCTTCCCTTCAATGACCTCCTCTTCGAGGCGCAGATCGTTCATCGCCGCTGGTTCAACCCGAACCAGGTGCAGAAGTCGACGCTGCTTTCGATCAAGACAGGCGGCTGCCCGGAGGATTGCGGCTATTGCGCGCAAAGCTCCAAGTTCGACACGGGCCTCAAGGCGACGAAGCTGATGGAAGTGCGGCGCGTGCTCGACGAAGCGAAGAAGGCGAAGGACGCGGGCGCCTCGCGTTATTGCATGGGCGCTGCCTGGCGCAGCCCGAAGGACCGCGATATGGACTCCATCGTCGCCATGGTCGAAGGCGTGAAAGCCATGGGCATGGAAACCTGCATGACGCTCGGTATGCTCTCGGTCGAGCAGACGATGCGCCTCAAGGATGCCGGCCTCGACTATTACAACCACAATATCGACACGTCGGAAGAGTACTACAAAGAGATCGTCACGACACGGACCTTTGCCGATCGCCTCGAAACACTGGAGCGCGTGCGCGAAGCCGGCATCAATGTCTGCTCCGGCGGCATTGTCGGCATGGGTGAAGGCAAGGATGACCGCGTCGGCATGCTGACGGCGCTGGCGAACCTGCCCGAACATCCGCAGAGCGTGCCCATCAACACGCTGATGCAGATCGAAGGCACGATGCTCGGCAAGTCCGAATCCATCGACCCGATCGACTTCGTGCGCACCATTGCCGTTGCGCGCGTCATCATGCCGAAATCGGTCGTGCGCCTTGCGGCGGGCCGCGAGAACATGACCGAAGAGGCGCAGGCGCTCTGCTTCCTCGCGGGCGCGAACTCGATCTTCATCGGCGAGAAGCTGCTCACCACGAAGAACCCGGAAGCGGACAAGGACGAGCGCCTGTTCAAGAAGCTCGGCCTCGAACCGATGCCCGCCCATAGCTGCCCCTCGGAGAGGTAATTCATCGCCTGCCCGCGTCATGACCGGAAACACCCGGCCATGACGCCTGTGAAACAGCTACCCCACCGCCAGACCAGCGCCGAGCGTTGCGCGCCAGTGCCGCAGGCGCTCCTTCAGCGCAGTGTCGAGCAGATAGCCCGTCAAATCCTCGTCCTCGATGCGCTCGACGATCTCATAGGCGAAGGCGGCCTCGCCTTGCGCGTTCCAGACCGCTTGCAGCGCCTTGTTCGGGTGCGAGCCGAGGCGCAGCGAGAACCGGATACCGTTCTGTTGCGCGTCGAGATTGCGGCTCGGCGCAACCCATACCTCGCCCGTCGCCACACAGCGCAGCGCATAGATGCCGGGCGAGGACTTTCTTTCCTTATAGGCCTTGATCAACTCTTTCCTGCGTTCGCCCTTCATGGCTGAACCTCTCTCGCGTGTGACAATTGCCGCGCGACGCTTGCCGAAAGACGGTCGCGCGCGGCCACGTCGCGCGGGTGCACCCAGTCGCGGCCGATCAGCTCCCAGTCGGGATCGGCAGTGTCGATCCCCTGATTGGCCAGAAGCTCCGCGTCGCAGATGACAAACTGGCTTCTGAAGGGAAAGAGAAAGCGCCGCGGACGCGCTGCGAGCACGGCCTCGGCTTCCTCATAAGTCGTGAACCAGAGATTGATGAAGAAGGAGGCGTGCAGGCCGAAGAGCTGCTCGGGGTTGAAGGCGGCGCGGAGGCGCGCGTCGGCTTCGGCCTTCATGTGCCGCCAGTCGTCGAATCCGGCCTCGACCGCGATCGCGTCGAGCGCGTGCTTGTGCTGCACACGCTCGCGTTCTGCCAGGATTTCCTCCGGCGATTTCGCAGCCCAGTAGGACGCGCGGCGGATACGGGCGGCGGCGCGAAGGGCGAGCGTCTCGTCGCCACCGCAAAGCCGCTTGAGAAGCAGGCTCGCCTTGCGTTTCGATATTTCGATGTCGTGGAAGCGTGTGTCACTGCGCACGGAATTCTCCTGTTTTCACGATTGCCATCGGCCCGAAGCAACGGCAAGCAAACTGGAGCAGCGTCAGTGGTCGGCGATCTCGGGCCGCGGTCGCGGCCGGTACGCAAGCGAGGGTGAGAAACTCTTTGTCGGGCGGCGGCGCCCCTCGCGGCACCGACTGGTAATATAGGCGGGCGGGCGCCGCTTGCCAACCTGCCCCCTGTCGTCTTCTTGCCACCTTCGGCAGAAATCCGGCTATGTTGCGCTCAAATAATCGCCCGAAAGCGAAGACACATGCCCTTTCCGCCCCGCAATCCCCTGCTGAACGACGTGCCGCGCTGGCTTGAAGAAGGCGCGGCCCATCTCTGGCTGCCTTACACGCAGATGCAGACCGTGCCGATGCCCCTGCCCGTGGTGAAGACCGATGGCGTGCGCCTGACGCTGGCCGACGGGCGCGAACTCATCGACGGCACGTCCTCCTGGTGGACGGCGGCGCATGGCTATAACCACCCGCATATCCGGCAGGCGGTGACGGCGCAGCTCGAACGCATGCCGCATGTGATGCTGGGCGGGCTGGCGCATGAGCCCGCCATGACGCTTGCGACGCGGCTCGCGAAGCTTCTGCCCGGCGACCTCAACCATACGTTCTTTTCGGAATCGGGCTCGGTCTCGGTCGAGATCGCGATGAAGATCGCGGTGCAGTTCTGGATCAATTCGGGCGTCAGGGGAAAGAAGCGCTTCGTCTCCTTCCGCGGCGGCTATCACGGCGACACGCTGGCGGCCATGTCGGTCTGCGATCCCGACGAAGGCATGCATACGCTCTTCAAGGGCGCGATTGCCGAGCAGTTCATCACCGATCTGCCGGTCGACGCGGAAAAGGAAGCGGCTCTCGATGCCTTCCTCGCCGCCCATGCGCATGAAGTCGCCGCCGTCATGACGGAGCCGCTGGTGCAGGGCGCGGGCGGCATGATCTTCCATGACGTCGAAACGCTGCGGCGCCTCCGCCGCCTTTGCGACAAGCATGATGTGCTGCTCATCCTCGACGAGATATTCGTGGGCTTCGGCCGCACGGGCTCCATGTTCGCCTGCGAGGCAGCCGGCATCGTTCCCGACATCGTGACGCTGTCGAAGGCGCTGACCGGCGGGACCATGGCATTGGCCGCCACCGTCGCACGGACGAAGGTCTTCGAAGCCTTCCTCAGCGACGATCCCTCGAAGGCGCTGATGCATGGGCCGACCTATAGCGGCAACCCGCTCGCCTGCGCGGCGGCCAATGCCTCGCTCGACCTTTTCGAGCGCGAACCGCGCCTCCGGCAGGTGGCGGCCATCGAGGCCCAGCTTCGCCGCGACCTCGAACCGGCCCGCGCCATCAAGGGCGTCCGCGATGTGCGGGTCAAAGGCGCGATCGGCGTCATCGAGCTGGAGGCGATGTCGAACCTCGACGGGCTGAAACGCCGCTTCGTGGAGGAAGGCGTCTTCATCCGGCCCTTCGGAAAGATCGTCTATACGACCCCGCCACTCGTCATCGGCGAGGAGGATTTGGCCCGATTGACCGCCGCAATGGTCATGATCACGGCGGAAGCGGCCGGGCACTGAACCTTCAGTGTGCCCCATCGGCCACTGTTGGTTGTAGGAGAGGCGCGGCCATTAGCTAAATATTGAGCCAAATTGGACCAGACTCTAATCTCGGGCAAAGGACTGATTCGGTCCTGTCTGCCGTCCGAGACAATCGGTGGGCCGTGGTGGCGCGAGGGGCGAGCGCTTCCGGGGTGACGGCGGATTCTGCTTTGTGACCAGCGTCTGCCCGCTATCCGACATGAGGAAGCCTGAATCCATGCACGTCATAGCGTTTGCGTCTCAGAAGGGCGGCTCCGGCAAGACCACGCTCGCCGGCCATATCGCAGTGGAGGCCGAGCGGCGGAACGAGGGACCGGTCGCGCTCATCGACACCGACCCTCAGGGCAGCCTTTCGCAGTGGTGGAACGCGCGCGACGCGGAACGGCCCTTTTTCGTGCGCTCCTCGCATGAGGGGCTGGAACACGACCTGAAGCGCCTGAAAGACGGCGGCGTCGGCCTCGTCGTCATCGATACGCCGCCCGCGATCACGGCGACCATCGCCCATGTGATCGGTCTTTCGGACCTCGTGGTCATTCCCACAAGGCCCAGCCCCCATGACCTCAGGGCTGCGGGCGCGACGGTCCGCATCTGCGACGAGATTTCGAAGCCGCTCGTCTTCGCCGTCAATGGCGCCGCCCCCCGGGCCCGCATCACCACGGAAGCCGTGATCGCGCTATCCCATCACGGTCCGGTAGCTCCCTCTATCATCCACCAGCGAATCGATTTCGCGTCGAGCATGATCGACGGACGAACGGTCATGGAGATCGCCTCCCAGACCAAATCGGCCGAGGAAATCAGGGACTTGTGGTCGTTTTTGAGCGATCGCCTGCATGGACGCGAGACATCTCCCTTCGTGTCGGGTAATTTCGCAGGCAATACGCTCAGAGGTGCCGCCTAAGATGTCCAAGAAGCCTGCTTCGCTCACCAGCGACCTGCTCGCGCGCAAGGGAGAGGCCGAGCCCCTCTCCATAGATCCGAGTGCGCGCATGTCGCTGTTCGCGGAGCCCGGCTATACGCAGGGCGGCGGGACGGAGAGGCAGGAAGAGCCCGAGCGTCCGCAGCCGCCCGAGCCTGAAATCATCTATACCGCAGAAGAAACCTCGTCGGGCCTCGGCAGCTCGCGGCTCGTGATCGGCGCGGTGCTGGGCGCCATCGTCGTTGGCGGGGTCCTCCTCGTCATGTCGAACAAGAACGAGCGCGGCGTCGCGCCCGTCTCTCCGGACATGACCGCCGAAAATGCGCCCGCCACCTCAGCGCCGGAAACCGCGCCCGCACCCGAGGCTCCGGCTCCAGTGACGCCCGCGCCGCAGGCCATGGCCCCCGAAGCGACCGTCCCGACAGCGACGGCACCGCAGGCGGCCCTCGTCCCGACGGCTCCCGCAGAACAACCCCAGGCCGAACAGCCCGTGGCGCCGGCCCAGACGCCAGCAGCGGCGCCCGAAAGCCCGGCCCCTGCCGCGGCCGAAACGCCTGCCGCAACCGCTCCGCAAGCCGCCGAACCCGCCACCACAGCGCCCGCCGCGCCGGTTGAAGAAGCGGCGCCGGCAGCCGCCGCGCCCAAGCCTGCGAAGATCGCCTCGGGCGGCGCGTGGGTCGTACAGATTTCCGCGCTTCGTGACGAAAAGAGCGCTCGCGCCGCCTGGTCCAAGCTGACCAGGCGCTTCCCCGCCGTGCTCGGCGGCCACGCGCTGAATGTCGAAAAGGCAGAGCTTGGCGCCAAAGGCACCTATTACCGCGTCCGCGCGGCGGGCTTCGCGAGCAAATCCGCTGCACAGAGCGCCTGCGCCAAGCTCAAGGCCGGCGGTCAGGACTGCATGGTGAAGAAGCGCTGAGGCGCTTCGGGCCGCGCCCGGCCGTCATGGCCTAGGCTTCGTCCTCGTCGTCTTCCTCATCGACCCTGCCGAAGGGATCGGCGCCGTAACGGTGCAACCCCGGCCCATGCACTTCGAGCCACTTCTTCGCGGCTTCGTAATTGGGCATGGCCTCCTCGACCAGTCGCCAGAAGCGCGGCCCGTGATTCATGTGCCGGAGATGAGCCACCTCATGGACGGCGACATAATCGAGGACATGAGACGGCGCCATGATGAGGCGCCACGAGAAGGAAAGCGCGCGCGAGGGCGAACAGGACCCCCAGCGGCTCGTCTGATCGCGCAGCGTGATGCGTGAGGGCCGCACGTCAAAGGCGGCGGCAAAGGCCAGCACCTTCTCGTTGAGCTCGGTCCGCGCCTGCAGCTTCAGCCAATCCGTGACGCGCCGCTGCACGAAGTCGGAATGGCCTTTGACGCAGATCTCGGGCACCCCGCCCGTATCGGCTGAACGGACCCTCCATACGGGGCCGACGCCCGCCGCTTCCCGGCGGCGCGGAACCACATGATGGATCAGATGTTCGCGCCCCCGGAACGGCACCATCGAGCCGTCCTCGAAGGGCACGGGTGGCGGCACGCGCTCAAGTCGCTCGGCGATCCATTCGCGCTGCTCCTGGGCGAATTGCAGCGCATTGAGCATGCCCCGCCGCGAGGGCGAGGTGACCTGGACGGAGCCCGCGGCGAGATCGACGCGGACGATGATCCGCCGGGCGCGGGGATTATGTGTCGCGGTGACGGGCACCGTTCGCCCGTCGATATCGAGATAGTCGATATGAAGCGGAATGGGCTTGGTACGTTTCGTCATGGTGTGGCGAATTCTTTCACCGGCAGCAGGGGCGGCGCCGACTGCGCCGCAAGCGATCGTCTCTCGACGCATTCACCCCCTAGAGACGAACTGCACCGAGCATGACACGAGTCGCCGTCGGCTTCGCAAGAGCAATCCGCTGCGTCCTCGAAAATCTTTGCAAAATTAATTCGTGTCCAACGTGTTTCGTGGCTGTCATCAGCTGCGGACGGCATGTCTCGCCATAAAGTCGCGAACACGCGGAGCGATCTCCGTCTTCCACCGCGAACCGTTGAAGACGCCGTAATGGCCGACGCCGGGCTGCTCCCAATGGTCGCGCATCGAGGCGGGAAGCGCCGAGGCAAGCTTGTGGGCGGCCTTTGTCTGACCGACGCCGGAGATGTCGTCCTTCTCGCCTTCCACGGTCATGAGCGCGGTGCGTGTGATCGCCTGCGGACGCACCAGCCTGTCGCGGTGGTAGAGCTCGCCCTTGGGGAGCAGGTGCTGGACGAACACCCGGTCGACCGTTTCGAGATAGAACTCGGCGGTCATGTCCATGACCGCCAGATATTCGTCATAGAACTCGCGGTGCTTCTGGGCGCTGTCGCCGTCGCCCTCGACCATGTGGTCGAAATAATTCCAGTGCGCGTCCATGTGGCGGTCGAGATTCATCGCCATGAAGCCCGAAAGCTGGACGAAGCCCGGATAGACGCGGCGCATGAAGCCGGGATGGGGCATCGGAACGGTGGTGATGACATTGCGCTCGTACCATTCAGTGCCGCGCTCGGTGGCGAGCCGGTTCACTTCGGTCGGGCTTTCACGCGTGTCGATGGGTCCGCCCATCAGCGTCATGGTGAGGGGCGCGTGCGGGTCCTTGTCCTCGTTCATCGCTGCGACGGCTGCGAAGACCGGAACGGAGGGCTGACAGACCGCCAGCACATGCACATCGGGGCCGAGCGCCTGGATCATCTCGATGACGTAATCGACATAATCGTCGAGGTGGAAATTCCCCGCCGAGAGCGGCACGGCGCGAGCGTCGATCCAGTCGGTGATATAGACGTCGCAATGGGGCAGCATCGCCTCGACCGTGCCCCGGAGCAGCGTCGCGTAGTGGCCCGACATGGGGGCGACGATCAGCAGCTTCGGCTGAGCGGCAAGCCCCTTCGCCGCCGACGCCTCGCGCTCGAAATGGATGAGTTTGCAGAAAGGCTTTTCCCAGACGACGCGCTCGACCACCGGCACGGGCTTTCCCGCGATCTCCGTCTCGTCGAGGCCGAATTTCGGCTTGCCGTAGCGCCGCGTCACACTCTCGAAGAGGTCGAGGGCGGCGGCCATGTTCTTGGCGCCGATCGTTTCGCCGAAGGGATTGAGCGGATGGCGCAGGGCCCAGAGGCCGAGTTCAGCTGCCGCGCGGAAAGGCGTGACCGCTGCGTGATTGATCTCGTAGAGGTGATAGAGAACCATCGCCCGGGCCCTTCTGACATCTAATGCTGCGATGCAGCACAATACAGAAAAACCGGTCCGTGTGACCAAAAAAACGTCACACAACACTCAAGTCATTGAAAAACAATGGTTTTTTAGAAGGCATCGGGGAGGCCGCGACCGGCCTCCCCTGCAATCGCCTTATTTCGCCGGGGCATAGGCGCCGCCGAAGCGCGCCTTCTGCTCGGTGGCCGAATAGCGCTTCGCCACCCGGTTCGCGCCGCCGATCACCGCCTTGAACGATGCCGTGATGATGTTCGGGTCGATGCCGACGCCGAAGATATCGCCGGGCACGCCGTCCTCGGCGACCTCGACATAGGCGACCGCCTTGGCGTCCGCGCCGTGGCCGAGCGAATGCTCGTCGTAATTGCGCACCAGCACCGGCACGTTGAGCGCATGCATCAGCGCGTCGATCGGCCCGTTGCCGAGGCCGGTCAGCGTTTCCTCGACGCCGAAGCGGCGGATACGGAGCTTCACGCCCTGCTTGCCGTGTTCGTCGAAGAGCGTGTGGCTCAGATATTCGAGCGGCTGGGTCAGCGTCAGATATTCACGCTCGAAAATGCCGTAAATATCGGCGGCGCTGACTTCCTTGCCAGTGTCGTCCGTAACCTTCTGGACGGCGGCCGAGAACTCGACCTGCAAGCGGCGCGGCAGGGCGAGGCCATACTCGGCCTCCAGCAGGTAGGAAATGCCGCCCTTGCCGGACTGGCTGTTCACGCGAATGATCGATTCATAGGTGCGGCCGACATCCGCCGGGTCGATCGGCAGATAGGGCACTTCCCAGATTTCGCCTTCCTTGCGCGCCGCGAGTCCCTTCTTGATCGCGTCCTGATGCGAGCCCGAAAAGGCCGTGAAGACGAGATCGCCCACGTAAGGGTGGCGCGGATGGATGGGGAGCTGCGTGCAATATTCGACGGTGCGCGCAACCTCGTTGATCTGCGAGAAGTCGAGCCCCGGATCGACGCCCTGGCTGTAGAGGTTCAGGGCCAGCGTGACGAGATCGACATTGCCCGTGCGCTCGCCATGGCCGAAGAGACAGCCTTCGACGCGGTCCGCGCCCGCCATGACGCCGAGCTCGGCGGCGGCGACCGCCGTGCCGCGGTCATTATGCGGATGGAGCGAAATGATGATGCCGTCGCGGCGCTTCAGGTTGCGATGCATCCATTCGATCTGGTCGGCATAGACGTTGGGCGTCGCCATCTCCACCGTCGCCGGCAGATTGATGATGACCTTGCGTTCCGGGTTCGCGTCCCAGACTTCCGTCACCGCATCGACGACTTCCTTGGCAAAATCGAGTTCGGTGCCGGAGAAGACCTCGGGGCTGTATTGGAAGGTCCAGTTCGTTTCCGGCTGCTTCTCGGCCAGTTCCCTGATCTGGCGCGCGCTTTCGGTCGCAATCGCCTTCACGCCCTGCTTGCCCTGATTGAAGACGATCTCGCGGAAGTTCGGCGCGGTGGCGTTATAGAAGTGCAGAATGGCGTTCTTCGCGCCCCTCAGCGACTCCATGGTGCGCGTGATGAGCTCGGGCCGCGCCTGGGTCAGCACCTCGATATGGACGTCGTCGCCCGCCTTGTTCTCCTCGATCAACTGGCGGATGAAACCGAAATCGGTTTCGGAGGCGGCGGGGAAACCCGCTTCGATGTGCTTGAAGCCGATGCGGACCAGCATTTCGAACATGCGCATCTTGCGATCGGCGTTCATGGGTTCGAACAGCGCCTGATTGCCATCGCGCAGGTCGGTGCTCATCCAGATCGGCGGCTTCGAAATGACGTTATTCGGCCAGCGGCGATCCGGCAGGTTGATCGGCGGAAAGGGGCGATATTTTTCGGCAGGGTTCTTCAACATGATCCTTGTCTCCTGGAATTGACGAAATGCGTGGCGGAGACGTGCTCAAGAAACACGGGACTGCCGGACTGCCACGGGCGCAAGGTCCGGCAGCCGGAGATAAGTCGCAAGGCAAAAATGCTGTTCATGTCGGGCCACTGGCTTAGCGCCAAGCGGGTCTGTTCGCTGGCGCGTCGGACGGAAGATCGGAAACTGTGGGTGAGGTCGTTCTATGTTCTGCGCTTAGGCGCAGAGCAGCCCACGCTCCAGAAGGAGCGCGCGAAGAAGCGCGGAGCTGGCGGGCCGTTTCCTGTCCATGGGGGCAAAATAGGACCCCCTCCCCCTTCCGTCAAGCCGGTGAGGCCCGATGGCGCGGGGCCGGCCGGACGCTCAGAGATAGGAGCCGATCTTCTTTGCCATATCTTCCGGGCTGACGCCGGGCGGGAAAAAGGTCAGGAATTCGCCGTTCGGCCCCATCAGATAGGCGACCGAGGAATGGTCGACCGAATAGTCGCCATCGTCGGACTTGGCGCCCCCGGCGGGTTCGTCCTTCACCTTCTCGTAGTAGACCCGATAGGCCTTGGCCACGGCGGCGATCTGTTCCGCCGAACCGGTGAGGCCGACGAGGCGCGGATCGAACTGCTTCACATATTTGGCCAGAACCTGAGGCGTGTCGCGGTCGGGATCGACGCTGATGAAGATCGGCTGCACCTTCGCGGCCTTGTCACCCAATTGCTCCAGCGCGCCGGATATGACCTGAAGCTCGGTCGGACAGACGTCGGGGCAGAAGGTGAAGCCGAAATAGATCAGCATGTATTTGCCCTGGAAGTCCTTGTCGGTGACCGTCTTGCCGGTCTGATCGACAAGGGTGAAGGGACCGCCGACGCGCGGCTTTCCGACCGACTGGACATTGGCGCCGGCTTCCCCGTCGGGCCCGGTATTCTCGACCACCCGATCGACCCTGGACGCAAGCGACAGGCCGACAATGACGGCCACGGCAAGAGCCGCGAGGAGGATGATGAGGCGCTGACGTGTCATGCGGGCGATCTCCCTTGAAGCTTCCTGTTTTACCGGCGCACCGCCGTGGTTCGGCAGCTTGAACTCGGATGCCGAGCGAGCCTATAGAAGAAAGAGGCCGCCATCCGGCAGGCCAGGCCCGGCAAGGCGCGACGGGTTTCGCACCCTGGAGGGGTTTAAGCACACTCCAGCACCTTAGGAAATCCGAGGACGAAGCGATGCGCGACGAAATGACACCCAGGACCCGCCTTTTCCGACCGGCCGGGCTCATGCTCGCGGCCACCCTACTCGTCCCCGGGCTGCTGGCAGCTACGCAGCTTCGCGCGGAAGACCCGCCCGGCATGAACATGCAGCTCGCCAATAACGATCTCATCGATGCGGCCCGGGATGGAGACCTCAACGGTATCCATCTGGCGATCATGCACGGGCTCTCGCCCGACGACACCGGCTCCGGCAATGTCCCGGCCATCGTGATCGGCGCGGACAAGGGCAATCTCGATGTCGTGAACTACCTGCTCTCGCAGGGCGCGCATCCCGACAACAAGGACGGCGAGGGTCGCACCGCCCTTTCCGTCAGCGCCCAGTCCGGCCGCGCCGACATCGCCGCCGCCCTGCTCGACAAGGGCGCAAACCCCAACCTGACCGCCGAAAACAAGGACACGCCGCTGATGATCGCTGTTCGCGCCCATCGGACCACTGTCGTGAAAGTGCTCGTGGACCATGGCGCCGAGCTCGAAGATACGGATGTGACGGGCCGGACACCGCTCGATATGGCGCAGGAACGCCACTACGACGACATCGTCAACATCCTGCGGCAGGCCGGCGGCTAGGCTTCAATTTTCCATCTTTTCCGGTGGGGCCTTTGCGAATACCACCGGCCACCCTATCTTTTGGCCAAGATGGACATTTCCACCAAATCGCCCCGTGCCGCACGGATCGCCGCCAAGGTCCGCCGCCGACGCGCGCCCAAGGAAGGCGCGCCGACGGAAAGCGAGGCTACGCCACGCCCCTTTCATCATCTGCCCGACGGCACCTTTCGGAACCCAAAGGGCGCACCGAAGCGCAGCCTCGGCCGGCTGAAACATGCCGGCCCCTTCTTTCTCGAAATGCTGAAGATGGGCGTGCGGAAGGTCGAGGTTCCCGAAGGCCATGTGCTGCCCCGTGAAACGGCGGTGCGCGCCCTCGGCGAGCATGTCGACGCACCGGGCGATTTCCTCACCTGGCTCGGCCATGCCGCCTTTCTCATCCGCATCGGCGGGCTCAACGTGCTCACCGATCCCTATCTCACCACCTATGCGGGCCCGGCGGGCCTCGGCCCCCGCCGCTTCGTCAAATGCGGCGTGCCCATGTCGGCGCTGCCGCGCATCGACCTGCTCATCGTCAGCCACAATCATTACGACCATCTCGACGAGCGCGCGCTGGCGCGGCTGCCGAACAAGTCGCATATGACGGTGGTCGTGCCGCTGAAGCTCGCGCCCTTCTTCCATGAGCGCGGCTTTCCCAACGTCGTCGAACTCGACTGGCATGAGAGCCACAGGATCAAGGGCGTGAAGGTGACGGCGCTTCCCGTCGTACACTGGTCGCGCCGCACGGGGCTCGACACCAACAGGACGCTCTGGGCAGGCTTCGCGCTTGAAAGCGACGATCACAAGCTCTTCTTCGGCGGCGACTCGGGCTACGCGTCGGTCTTCAAGGAAATTGGCGAGCAATACGGCCCCTTCGACACAGCCCTTCTCGGCATCGGCGCTTACGAACCTCGCGCCATGATGAAGGCCTCGCACGCGAACCCCGAAGAGGCGGTGCAGATGGGCCTCGACCTCAAGGCGCGGCGCGTCGTCGGCATGCATTGGGGCACCGTGCTTCTCACCGTCGAGCCGCCTTTCGAGCCGCCGGTGCGCTTCCTCAAGGCGGGCGCGGAAAAGGGCTTCGCGCCAAACGATGTCTGGATCATGTCCATCGGTGAGACGCGCCGGCTGAAGGGCTGGCCCTCGAACGAGTGAACGCCGCGTCGCCGCGCACTGCGTAACTTTGCGTAGATGAGGCGGCGCGCGCGGCGCGCTAAACTCCCGGCCGAACGAGACGGGAAATCATCATGGCTATTGTCGAAGACCGCGGAAGCATGGACTGGCTGAGGCGGCGTTTCCTCGCCAGCGGTAGCGCGGACGTTACCTCCGAGGCGGGCCGCGTGCGGCTTCAGACGCTGGTGCTGCTCAGGTGGCTGGCGCTTGGCGGTCAGCTCGCGGCCATCCTCATTGTCCATTTCGGCCTGGGGTTCCCGCTTCCGCTCGGGCTTTGCCTGACGGCGATTGCCGCCTCCGCCTGGCTCAATGTCTTTCTCACCCATCGCTACCGCACGACGGTGCGCCTGCCCGACTGGCAGGCGGCGGTCTATTTCGCCATCGACCTGATGGAACTTGCGGTGCTGCTCTTCCTCACGGGCGGATTGCAGAATCCATTCGCGCTTCTCTTCATGGCGCCGGTGACGATCTCGGCGACGACGCTTTCGCTGCGCAGCACGATCGCGCTGCTGTCGCTTTCTCTCGCCTATGTCACGGTGCTCTCCTTCGTCCATATGCCTCTGCCCTGGCGGCCGGGCGAACCGATCGCCCTGCCCTCGCTCTATATCGTCGGGCACTGGACGGCGATTTCGCTCGGACTCGGCTTCATGGCGGCCTATGCGTGGCGGATATCGCAGGAATCGCGGCGCATGTCGGCGGCGCTGTCGGCGACGCAATTCGTGCTGGCGCGCGCGCAGCGCCTTTCCGCGCTCGACGGTCTTGCGGCGGCCGCCGCGCACGAACTTGGCACGCCCCTCGGCACGATCTCGCTCGTCGCCAAGGAGCTGCAGCGCGGCGGATTGAGCCCTGAGGAGATGAAGGAAGATCTCGAACTCCTTCACAGTCAGGCGGAACGCTGCAAGGACATCCTGTCGAAGCTTTCGCGCGAGCCGAAGGGCGAGGATGCGCTGTATTCGCGCCTGCCGCTCCATGTGCTGCTCGACGAGATCGTCAAACCGCATCGCGACATGGATGTGGCGTTCCGGATTTCCGTCGAGGCAGGCGAGCCGGATGTGCCCGAGCCCGAAATCTGGCGCCGGCCGGAGATCCTCTACGGTCTCGGCAATTTCATCGAGAACGCCGCCGACTTTGCGCATGCCGAAGTCGCGGTCACGGTGATCTATGACAGGCACAACATTGCGATCTCGATCATGGACGACGGACCGGGCTTCGCTCCCGATGTCATCGAAAAGATCGGCGAGCCCTATGTCACGACGCGCCCCCGCGCCGCGCGGTCGCACGAGCCCGGCAACGAGCATGAAGGCATGGGCCTCGGCTTCTTCATCGCAAAGACGCTACTTGAACGCTCACGCGCCAAGGTCGAGATATCCAATCGCACAGACGGCAAACAGGGCGCGCTGGTCAAGGTGGTATGGCCGCGCCACACCATCGAGGCGGATTCGGCCTTTCCGCTGCCGGCCTGAACAGGGCCCGAAACGGCCGGAATCCAAGGCTGACATAGGGATTTTCCCTGAGTTGGCCTATTGCCGCAGGAAGGCCTAAAATCCGGTCAATCGAGACAGGCAGGCGAGCGTCTGCCATTTCGGCATGGAAGGAAGAGAGCGTGCAGCACATGGCGGAGAAAATCGAGGATCAAGGCGCGACGCCTTTCATTCCCGAAGACAAGACACTCCTTCTCGTCGATGACGACGTGCCGTTTCTGACACGCCTCGCCCGCGCCATGGAAGCGCGCGGCTATGAAGTCACGACCGCAAACACGATCAAGGAAGGCCGCGAGCAGGCCCGCGCGAAGAAGCCGGGCTTCGCCGTTGTCGACCTGCGCCTCGAAGATGGCAACGGCCTCGACGTCGTTGCCGCCATGCAGGAAGCACGTCCCGAAGCGCGCATCGTCGTGCTGACCGGCTACGGCAATATCGCGACGGCGGTGGCCGCCGTGAAGCTCGGCGCGGTGGACTATCTCGCCAAGCCGTCGGATGCCGACGCCATCGAGGCCGCGCTGCTCGCCAAGACCGGCGACAAGGCGCCGCCGCCCGAAAATCCGATGTCAGCGGATCGCGTGCGCTGGGAGCACATTCAGCGTGTCTACGAACTCTGCGACCGCAACGTTTCGGAAACCGCGCGCCGCCTCAACATGCATCGCCGCACGCTGCAGCGCATTCTCGCCAAGCGCGCGCCGAAGTAAGGACGCCGCCTATTTCTTGACGGTCTGCTTGTAGTTCTGGGCGGGGTTGGATTTCATCGCCCTGTCGGACACGAACTTGCCCGTCTTGGCGCTCTTGTTCACGGTCTTTGCACCACCGGAACCTGCTTTCTTGCCTGCCATTTTCTCCTCCTCTTAAGCGGTGAAAACGAGACTCGACGCGGGAGAAGAGTGCAGGAACAACCCTGCTCGCGTCAACAACGCCGACGCATCACTCCGAATCCAGAATCCGGAACACGCGCCTTGCGGCGACGCGGGCATATTGCAGCGTCAGCGCCTTGCGCCGCGCGGCGGGCAGCGACACGTCGTGTTCGCCTTCACGCAGGATTTCCGCATCGTATTTGTCGGCGATGATAAGGCCCACATCGAGCGGGATGACCTCGCGGGGAAAATCCGGCGGCACGGCGAAGAAAAAGCGGTCGCAGAATTCGAGATACTCCTCCCACTTTCCATCCGTCAGATAGTCGGTCAGGCTCGACTTGATTTCGATGATGATGATCTCGCCCTTGGGGCCCAGCGCGATGATGTCGGCGCGGCGTCCGGTCGCCAGCGTGAGTTCGGTCAAGGCGGCATAGTTCATCTGCGCGAGCAGCCGCCCGCAGCCGCGTTGCACCGCTGCGGCCGTTGCCGATTGCCGTCCGTCGAAGAGACGGAACGAGTCTTCGGTTTCATCGCTGAGATTGGCCATGGCCCAAGCTACGCCCCGCGCGGCGGAGTCTTCAAGGCGTCAATCTATCCCGGCCTGCGTCAGCGCTTCGTCGAGCCACTGGCGGCGGCGAAGACCCTCGCGGGGATGCCCGCTCTCGCCACCAATCGCCAGCGATATGGCCGCGTTGACCGCGACGCCGAGCCGATAGCGCGAAAGATTTGGAGCGGCGCCGGACGCTGCGGCATAGCCACGGAACACCGCGTCGCGCAACGGTCCTGCATTCTCGAAGTGCCTGAGATCGGCCTCCGGCGCACCGATCCCCGCTTCCGCGAAATCGAGGAAGGAGATTCCACTTCGGCGATCTTCGAGCACATTGGAGAGATTGAGATCGCCATGAAGAAAGACCGGCTCGGGCGCTTCGCGGTGCCATGCCTCCTTCAGCGCCTCCAGCCTGCGGCGCTGCTCCGCGGAGCTGATCCGCGACATGGCCTCGCCGAGACTGCGCATCAGGCTATCGCCGAGCTTCGCGGCCTCCGGCACCAACGGAGCCGTCAGGCGATGAAAATCCGCAATCGCCGCGCCGAGGTCCTCGCCGAACCGCTCACGCTCGCCGGAGGCGCGCCCAAAGAAACCCGCCTCCTCCATGTGCCTGCCCGGCATCGTCTCGCATCGGAGCCAGCCTGCGAGCGGCGGGCCGGAATAGGAACTGCCGAAACCCCAGGGATCGTCCCAGAGTCCGCTGCCCACGAGCTTCGGCACGCGAAGCCTCGGCCCCGAGAAACCATCGAGCAGACGCAAGGCCGCGGCTTCGCGGATGATCTTGCTCTCGCCCGTCCCGAGCCCGCCATGCCGCCGCGCCAGCTTCAGCACCGTGCCGTCGCCGAGATCGTAGACGCTCCCCCACAGGCCTTCACTCATGAGGCGCCATGGCGGCGATGGCAGGTTTTCGAGTTTTTCGGCGATCTTTGCCTGAAAGGCATCGCCCGTGGACTGGTCGAACATGGGCGCGACTGTAGCAGCCCCTCCATCCGCGTGAGACAAAAAAGGGCGGCCCCGAAGGACCGCCCTCGCCTTGCCTTGGCGTCTCCGCGTTCTTATTCGGCAGCGACTGTCTGCGCAGTCTTCTTCGCACCGAAGTTGACGGTCTTGAGGAAGGCGATGCCCTGCTCTGCGATATCGTCGCCGACCATGCGGTCGTCTTCGTTCTTCAGCTCATCCATGTCGACATAGATCGCATAGAAGGCCTTGGTGCGGTCCGTGATGATGCCCGCCTTGAGGAGCGTCTTCACCAGCACGCGGAAGACGTTCGCCGCATCCTTCATGCCTTCGCGGCGATCCGCGTCGGTGACGGCTTCAAGCATTTCTGCCTGAACGATCCGCCAGTCGAGGCCGAAGTCCGCATAGATGACCTTCTTCTGCTCGGGATTGACGAGGTTGAAGAGCAAGGTCTGGAAGACGTTGGCAGCCCAGTCCTCGATGATGTCGCGCTCGTCCTGGGTCAGTTTCGGAATCGTGCGGTCGGCCCAGATCTTTCCGAACTTGTGGTGGAAGGCTTCGTCCGTCATGGCGAGCTGGCAGAGCTTCACCAGAAGCGGATCGCGCGCCGTGTTGAAGAAGGTTGCGAAGGTGCCCATCGCCAGACCTTCGACGAGAAGCTGCATGCCGACGATCTTTTTGTAGACCTCCTTGGCGTTGACCATCTCGGAAAGGAGGCTGCCGAGCGTCTCGCCAACCGGGAGCGGCTTGCCCCAGCGCGACTTCACATAGGCGGCAAAAGCGGTCACGTGGCGCGCCTCTTCGCGGGCCTGGTTCGCGGCATATTCCTGCGCACCCGGATCGAGAAGGATGTGGCAGAGCGAAGCCGACAGGTTCAGCGCGCCCTGCTCGCCATGAAGGATCGCCGACATCATCCAGCGCGCCGTCTCATTGGTGAAGCGGATCTTCTCCTTCTCGGAGAGGGCCGCGAAACAGGGCAGCGTCAGTTCCGGCACCAGATCCGGCGAGATCATCATCTCGTTTTCCTGATCGAAGGGCTCGGTGAAGTCGATGTAGCGGGGGTCGACCGGGTCCCAGAAATGGTCGTGGGTCGCCGAAATGATCTTGTCGAAGGCGCCCGAACGGCGGTTGTAGCGCTCGACATTCATCATCGCCTCGAAATCGTCGGGCGAAACAGCTTCGTAGGCGTTGTCCTTCGTGATCTGACGGGCTTCGGTCATGCCTTTTTCTCCCTGATGGCTGGGCGGTCCGCCAAGGCGCCGCCTTAAGTCACATTTAGAGTAGGGATTAGTCGCCGGATTTTGCTATAGGGAAAATGACGGATGCGTCAACTTTACGCGGCCCCTCGAAATATGAAAATGACGCATATGTCATCTTTTTTTCTGGCGTCCGCCTTCCCAAGGGTTATGCTCGTTTCAACAACACAAAAATGCGGAGGAGAGATACATGGGAATTGCCGTCAAGACGTCCGGCCTCAGCTCGGCAGAGGCTGTTGAAGAGGCCTATTCGGTTCCGCTTTCGGAATTCGACGTCGCCAAACCCGAACTGTTCCGTTCGAACAAGATGTGGCCGTACTTCGAGCGTCTCCGCAAGGAAGACCCGGTTCACTATTGTCCGCACAATGAGGAAGTCGGCGCCTACTGGTCGGTGACCAAGTACAACGACATCGTTTCGGTGGACACGAACCACCAGGTCTTCTCGTCGGAGGGCGGCATCACGCTGCGCGACGCGGAAGAAGACTTCAAGCTGCCTATGTTCATCGCGATGGATCCGCCGAAGCATGACGACCAGCGCAAGACGGTGAGCCCCATCGTTGCGCCGGCGAACCTTGCCAAGCTCGAAGGCCTCATCCGCGAACGCGCCGGCAAGATTCTCGACTCGCTGCCCGAGAACGAGCCTTTCAACTGGGTCGATCGCGTTTCGATCGAGCTGACGACGCAGATGCTGGCTACTCTGTTCGACTTCCCCTTCGAGGAGCGCCGCAAGCTGACGCGCTGGTCGGACGTGGCGACCGCGACGGTCGAATCCGGCGTCATCGAGTCGGAAGAACAGCGCCGCGCCGAGCTTCTGGAATGCGCCGAATATTTCATGGGTCTCTGGAACGAACGCGTCAACGCGCGCGAGCCGGGCAATGACCTGATCTCCATGCTGGCGCATGGCGAGGCGACCCGGAACATGGACAAGATGGAATATCTTGGAAACCTGATCCTGCTGATCGTCGGCGGCAACGACACGACGCGCAACTCGATCTCGGGCGGCCTCTACGGCCTCAACCTGTTCCCCGACCAGTACAAGAAGCTGCTCGCGACGGGTCCAGACATCGTTCCGAACATGGTGTCGGAAATCATCCGCTGGCAGACGCCGCTCGCCTATATGCGCCGCACCGCGCTGCAGGATTTCGAGCTCAGCGGCCAGAAGATTCGCAAGGGCGACAAGGTCGCCATGTGGTACGTCTCGGGCAACCGCGACGACGAGGTGATCGAGAATCCGAACCAGCTGGTCATCGACCGTCCGCGGGCGCGTCAGCATATTTCCTTCGGCTTCGGCATTCATCGCTGCGTCGGCAACCGCCTCGCCGAGATGCAGCTCCGCATCATCTGGGAAGAAATCCTGAAGCGTTGGCCGAACCAGCCGATCGAGGTTCTTGCCGAACCCCGCCGCGTACATTCGAGCTTCGTGAAGGGCTATGAAGAGCTGATGGTTCAGCTTCCGAAGCGGCAGTAACGACATTTAGCGCCGGGGCGGAAACGTCCCCGGCGTTTGTCGACATCGCAGGCAAACAAAAAGGGCGGCTCCGCGGAGCCGCCCTTTCTTATTCATGCCTGCCGGATTATTCGGCGGCGGAGATCGTGACGTTACGCAGCGCGTCCAAATTGGCGCCGAAGTTGATCTTCTGGAGGAAGCGGATGCCGTCCTCGGCGATATCGTCGCCGACCATGCGGTCGCCTTCGCCCTTCAGCTCGTCCATGTCGACATAGACCGCATAGAAGGCCTTGGTGCGCTCGGTGATGATGCCGGCCTTCAGCAGCGTCTTGATGAGGACGCGGAAGATGTTGGTCGACTGCTTCATGTCCTCGCGGCGCTTCTCGTCCGAGATCGCTTCGATCATCTCGTTCTGGACCTGCTGCCACTCGAGACCGAACTCGCCGTAGAGAATCTTCTTCTGCTCGGGGTTCACGAGGTTGAAGAGGAGCGTCTGGAAGCAGGACGCCGCCCAGTCCTCGATGATCTCCTGCTCTTCCTTGCTGAGCTTCGGAATGGTGCGGTCAGCCCAGATCTTGCCGAACTTGTGGTGAAAGGCTTCGTCCGTCATGACAAGCTGCGTCAGCTTCACGAGAAGCGGATCGCGCGCGGTCGAGTAGAGCATCGCGAAGGCGCCCATGGCGAGGCCTTCGACCAGCATCTGCATGCCGACGATCTTCTTGTAGACTTCCGGCGCGCCGACGATGTCGGTGAGGAGGTCGCCGAGCGTCTGGCCGACGGGCAGGGGCTTGCCCCAGCGCGCCTGCACGTACTTCGCGAAAGCGGTGACGTGGCGGGCCTCTTCGCGGGTCTGGTTCGCGGCATATTCCTGCGCGCCCGGATCGCGGAGAATGTGGCAGAGCGAGGCCGAGAGGTTCAGCGCGCCCTGTTCGCCATGAAGAATAGCAGAGAGAATCCAGCGGGCCGATTCATTGGCGAAGCGCACACGCTGCTTCTGCGTCAGAGCCTGGAAGCTCGGGAGCGTCAGTTCGAGAACCAGTTCCTCGGGGAGGATCATCTCGTTCTCGATGTCGAAGCCTTCCGAGAAGTCGATGTACTTCGTGTCCAGCGGATCCCAGAAATGGTCGTGGGTCGCGGAGATGATCTTGTCGAACGCGGTCGAACGGGCGCCGTAACGGTCCACATCCATCATCGACGGGAAATCGTCGGGAGCGACGGCGTCGTAGGCATTGTCTTTAGTGATCTGGCGCACTTCGCTCATGAAATCCTCCATTCGAGCGCCGGTCGGCAGGGCCGCCGGACACATTTAAGGGCGCGCGCGGCATTCTGCGGACCGCGCGATCTTGATGCCAAAGATAAGCAGTCTCATTTTCAGGTCAAGAGAAAATGACGGGGGCGTCAGGTTTGTGAAGGATTCCTTAGTTTCACAATTGTAAATTGTTCAATTTGCACAGCCCGTGCTATCGATAATGCAGAGGGAGAGACCATCCCGGTCGGAACGCGGTGGGGGCCACGTGATGACCAGAAACGGGATGGCGCAGAGGGAGGGGTAGTCCTGCCGGATTACAATAAGAGCGCTGCGGCAAACGCTGGCGCCCATGCCTGTCGGCAATCCCCGACGCGAACCGGATGATTGCGCCGGTCGGCTTCACGCGCCCTTGAGGGCGCGAGGGCCGCACCGGATGCGCGTTGATTTTGGCTTCGTAACCGGACCTGTCATCCGCTCAAGGAAGGCAGGATAGAGACAGGTATGCTCCCATGATCAAGTTTCTCGAGAATCTGGTCTTCAGCCTTCGCGTCGTCATTCTGGCAACGCTCGCCATCATCACCGTGATCGGCCTCTATTTCGCCTTTCAGCTTCGAATGACGGCGGGCTTCGACAAGCAATTGCCGATCGGGCACGAATACATCCAGACCTTCCAGCAATATCGCGACCAGCTCTTCGGCTCGAACCGCATCATCGTGGTTCTGGAGCCGAAACAGGGCACGATCTGGAATAAGGACTTCTTCAAGGTCTACAAGAACCTCACCGATGAAATCTTCTTCCTGCCCGGCGTGTCGCGTCCGACCGTCACCTCGCTCTGGACGCCCAATACGCGCTACCGGGAAATCACCGAAGACGGCATCAGCGCCGAGGACGTGATCTCCGGCAAGGTCACCGCCGACACGATGACGCCGAAGGCATTGACCAAGATCGAAAGCAACGTCATTCGCGGCGGCTTTGTCGGCCGGCTCGTCTCGAACGATTTCACCGCTGCAATGGTCTCGGCGGAACTTCAGGATTACGACCCCTCGACCGGCCAGAAGCTCGACTACTTCGATCTGGCCGACAAGCTCGAAAAGCAGCTCCGTCAGAAATACGAGAACGATCGGTATACGGTCCGTATCATCGGCTTCGCGAAGTCGGTGGGCGATATCGCCGCGGGCGCCAATGGCGTTCTCGTCTTCTTCCTGATCGCCTTCCTGCTCACCGCGCTGTCGGTCTATCTCTATTCGCGCTCGGTGCTGCTCACCTTCGCCACGCTCTTTTCCTCGCTCACGTCGGTCGTCTGGCAATTCGCGCTGCTGAACCTGCTCGGCTATGGCCTCGATCCGCTGGCGATCCTCGTTCCCTTCCTCGTCTTCGCCATCGGCGTCAGCCATGGCGTGCAGCAGATCAACCTCATCACGGCGGAACTCAGCAACGGCGCAACGAGCGAAGAGGCGGCGAGGGCGAGCTTTTCCGGCCTTCTGGTGCCCGGAACCATGGCGCTCACTACGGCGCTGGTGGGCTTCGCCACGCTTTATCTGATCCCCGTGGGCATGATCCGCGAGCTTGCCATCACGGCTTCGATCGGTGTCGCGCTCAAGATCGTCACCAACCTCATCATGCTGCCGCTCGTCGTGAGCTACATGACCTTCGACAAGGGCTTCACGGCGCGCGTCACACGCTCGCGCGAATTCCGCCTGAAGATCATGCGCCATCTGGGCAAGGTGGCGGAGCCGCGCAACGCGGTCGTTGTCCTCGTCGTTTCGTTCGTGCTCTTCGGCTATGCCGCCTGGGAGAGCCGCAACCGGCATGTCGGCGCGCTTCACGCAGGTGCGCCGGAGCTCCGGGAGGACTCGCGCTACAATGTTGACTCGCGCGACATCGCGTCGAAATTCTCGCTCGGGCTCAATCAGCTCACGGTGGTGGTCGAGACGCAGCCCGACGCCTGTGTCGATTACGCCGCGCTCAATTTCCTCGACCAGTTCTCCTGGTACATGGAGAACACGCCCGGCGTGAGCCTTGTCGTATCGCTGCCTTTTGCGGTCAAGTCATCGGCGGCCGGCTGGAACGAGGGCAATCTCAAATGGCAGGCCATTCCGCGCAACAAGGATGCGCTGGCCCAGGCCGTCGCTTCCGTTCCCGGACAAAGTGCGATGATGAATCAGGAGTGTACGATTCTCCCGCAGCTCATCTATCTCAAGGACGCGAAGGCGACGACGATTGCGACGGTGGTCGCGGCGGTCAAGGAGTTCCGCTCCACTCACGCGATGAAGGGCATCAATATCCGGCTCGCTTCGGGCAACATGGGCGTGCAGGCGGCTGTGAACGAGGAAATCTCGCAGTCTGAACTGCCGATGATGCTCTGGGTCTATGTCGTCATCATCGCGCTCGTCACGCTGACCTATCGCGACTGGCGGGCCGTCATCGCCTGTTGTCTGCCGCTGACCTTCGCCACCTTCTTCGGCTACTGGTTCATGGAGGTGCTGCAGATCGGCCTCACGGTCGCGACCCTGCCGGTCATGGTGCTGGCCGTCGGCATCGGCGTCGACTACGCCTTCTATATCTACAACCGCATCCAGTTCCATCTGGCGGAAGGCCGGAACATCACCGAATGCTTCCAGCTGGCGCTTATGGAAACCGGCATGGCGACCTTCTTTACCGCCATCACGCTGGCCATCGGCGTCTCGACCTGGGCCTTCTCGGCGCTCAAGTTCCAGGCCGATATGGGCCTGCTGCTGACCTTCATGTTCCTGGTCAACATGATCATGGCGATCACCGTGCTGCCTGCGCTCGCGGTCGTTCTCGACATGATTTTCCCGCGGCGCGCTCCGGTCAGGCACCGCAAGAGCCTGATGGCGCATTAGGCGGGATCAGAGCCACCCCGGGGCGGGTCGCCGGGCCCGCCCCGGAACCTCTGTCGCAAAAGCGCTTACACTTTTCCCTATCGCGCTTTAGACTGCGGGCCAAGAACAACAGGGGGGCCGTCCCGAGGGGGCCGCTTCACGATTGGAGCTGAGAAAAGAATGCTGGAGAGGATTATTGAAGCCCTGAAAAAGGGCGTGGCCAAGAATGCGGCACCGGCCGCTGGCGCTGAAGTCAAACGTCTGGCTGCCGCCGCGCTGATGATCGAAGCCGCCCGTCGCGACAATGATTTCGCCGAAGACGAGCGCGCAGCAATCACGCGTATCGTCGGCGAGCACTTCGATCTCTCTGCGGACGACGCGAAGGCCCTGGTTGACCTTGCGGAACAGCGCCAGAAGGTTCCCTTTGGCGAGACGATCTTCACCCGCACGGTTCGCGACTCGTTCACGCCGGAAGAGCGCAAGGACGTGCTGCGCATGATGTGGCAAGTGGCGAACGCCGACGGCCAGCTGCACCGCCTCGAAGGCGTGATGATCGAGCGCCTCGCGGTCGAAATCGGCCTCACCAAGGCCGACAGCGAAAGCGCCCGCGCCGAAGTGACGGCCAAGGGCTAAGCTTCAGCCGGTTTCATGCATGAAGGCCGCGCCCGGCATACGGGCGCGGCCTTTGTCATGTCCGGTCAGACGCTATAGCGCACCGGCATTTCCTTGATGCCGGAGATGAAATTCGAGCGCAGGCGGCGCACCGGCCCCGAGACATGAATGTCCGGGTACCGCTTCAGCAGTTCCTCGAAAAGGATCGTCAGCTGCAATTCGGCAAGGCGCGAGCCGAGGCAGAAATGCTGCCCCGCACCGAAGCCGAGCTGCGTCGGCGCGTCGGCCGACCTGTAGCGCGTCACGTCGAAGCGATAGGGGTCCGCCCATTGCGCCTCGTCGCGATTGGCGGATGCGTACCACATAACGACCTTGTCGCCCCTGGCGATCTTCTGCCCACGAATTTCAGTGTCGTCCGTCGCCGTGCGGCGCATATGGAGGACGGGGCTCACCCAGCGCACGATTTCCTGAACCGCAGACGGGATGAGCGACGGATCGTCGAGAAGCTTCTGCCGCTCCTCCGGATGCTCGGAAAGCGCAAGAAGGCCGCCCGAGATCGAATTGCGCGTCGTCTCATTTCCCGCAACGACAAGCAGAATGAAGGTGCCTATATAGGCCGGGAAGGTGAGGGGCTCCCCGTCGATCTTGGAATGGACGAGCATCGAGATCAGGTCTTCGCCCGGCTTTTCCAGACGCTGCTGCCACAGGCCCGCGGCATAACCCGCCATCTCGCCCACGCATTTGCGCATATATTCGTCGGACACCCGAAGCTCCGGATCGTCTTCGCCGACGGTCGCATTCGACCATTCGAAGAGCTTCGGCCCGTCGCTTTCCGGCACGCCGAAGAGTTCCGCCAGAACCTCGATCGGCAGGGCGGCGGCGACGGCGGAGACGAATTCGGCCTCGCCCGTCTTCGGCAGATTGTCGAGCAACCGCGTCACGCGGGCGCGAATGCGCTCCTCCATGTTCGAGATGCGCTTCGGCACGAAGCCCGGCGTGATCATCCGGCGATAGGCCGCGTGCTCCGGCGGGTCCATGGAGATCATGGTCGCGTCAGTCTGGTTCTCCTCGATCTCGTTCTCATTGAAGATGCGATGCCCGCCCATCCGCTTGGCGGAGGAAAAGAGCTTCGGGTTCTTCGAAATCGCTTCAATGTCGTCGTAGCGCGTGATCGCCCAGAAGCCTGTACTGTCGGCTTCCGGGTTCCAGTAGACCGGCTCCTGCGCCCGTAACGACCGGAAAATCTCGTGATGATCGCCGCGCAGATAGAGATCCGGGTCCTTCATATCCGGCCTTCCGTCAAGCTCGAGCCTCTCGGCCTTGGGCCTCAGCATGTTTTCCTCCCCCATTCGTCTTTATTTTATCAGGAAGGATATGCCTGAATCCGGGATCATCTCAACAACGCTCCGCGCCTCGAGCCAAATCCGATTTCCCTTTCCCAACGGATTCTTCCACAGGAAAACGCCGGAATCCGGATGCCTCGCCCGTGTATCGAATGCCTGGTCCGCCGGATTTAAACCATTGTATAAAACAGGGTTTATACTCCTTATGATTATTCCGTGCACTGTTCTTCAGAAGAAGAAGCTTCGATCGGCGGTGCTCTCTCCCTTTTCGAGAAGCTACCGCGACAGGCATGAAATCAATAATCTCGCACCCGAGATTGCCATTGCCTATGCGCATGGCGTGACGACGCCCGATGGCCGCATCTTCTATCTTAAGAATGCCAAGTGCGGTTGCACGACGATCAGCCAGATGCTGCATACCTACATCTTCGGCGCGCCTTTCCCCGGCAATATCCATCAGTCCGATGCACTCCCGCTCGGACTCCGGCATTTTCGCCTCCACCGGGCCGCAATCGCCAATTCCGAGGCCGTAAAATTCTCCTTTGTCCGGCATCCGTTCAGCCGCCTGAAATCGGCCTTCTGCGACTTCTTCGTCGACGATCGGAGGAATCCTCAGGCCTTGCGTCACTGGGACAACATGCTTGCGCTCGGCTTCAAACCAGGCGGCGACATCAATTATAACTTTGATGTCTTTCTCCACTATGTCGGACTCAATCTCGAAAGAGCGGAACTGCATTGCGACGAACATTGGCGGCCGCAATTCATCTCACTGGGCAGCGGGAAAATCGCCTACGACAAGATCGGGCGCTTCGAAAATTTTTCGGCGGATCTGAAGGAGATCTTTTCCAATGCGGGGCTTCCACTACTTGTCGCATTGGTGGAACGCAAAATGACCTTCAATCAAAGCAGCAATGAGACGCGCGACGATCTCACCATCAGCCGCGCACAGGCGTCGAAGATCCGCTCGCTTTATGCGATGGATTTCGAAGCCTATGGCTATGAATGAAGACGCGCGGCATGCAGCCTAGCGCAGCGGAAAGCCGACCGCCTCTTCGAGTTCACGCAGCGCCTGTTCGGCGTTCACCACCTTGATGGTGCGCATGCCGAGCTGCGCGGCCGGCTTCAGATTGATGCCGAGATCGTCGAGATAGACCGAACCGGCGGGAGAAACGCCCAGCGCCTCGCAGGCCATGCCATAGATGCGCGGATCGGGCTTCCGGATGCCGACCTTGGAACTTTCGATCACATGGTCGAACAGCGACATGACCTCGGCGACGAGCGCCGCCTTTTCCGTCGAGCGCGCCATCCCCGCGCCGGAACCGGCGGCCACATTGTTGGTGATGCAGCCCACGCGAGCCCGCTCCTTGCAGCGCTTCAGCGCCTCGACCATCTCCGGGCGGATGTCGCCGGAAAGAAGCTCGACCACGTCGCGCCCCCGCACCAGAGCACCTTTCGCTTCAGCCTCCCTGGCGAAAAGCTCGTCGAATTCGTCGAGCGTGCATTCGTTGCGCTCGAACAGCGCCCAGGCATTGGTGTCGGGATTGGTGGCGTTGATGCCGCGAATGAAGTCCTTCGGAAGGCCGCGCTCGGCTTCGTAACGGCTGAAGGCCTCGAAGGGGCTCGACGTCAGAACGCCGCCGAAGTCCCAGATGACAGCTTCGATCATGATGTTCCTGCAGATCAAATTTCGGTTGGCGCGACCCTACACCGGGGGCGCAAAAAGCGGAATAGCCAGGCAAGGATCGTTCAATCGCCGGGATGGCCGGGCGCAAGCGCCGAGGGCGCGCTGCTGCGCGAAGCGCCAAAGAGGCGCTCGAAGAAGCCCGGCTCCTCCCAGTCGCGCTTCCGGTTGGGGTCGGCATCGCCCTCATTCGTCGTCGCGGGCAGCGGCTCCCGGGCCGCGTCCGAACCCGCCAGTTGCGGCGTGTAGGTTCCGGGCAGATCGACGACGGGCAGGCCGCTCTGTGTACGGACCATGAAGTCGTGCCAGATCTCTCCGGGCAGGCCGCCGCCGGTCACCTTCTTCATCGGTGCGCGATTGTCGTTGCCGATCCAGACGCCGACAACCAGATCATGCGTGAAGCCGATGAACCACGCATCGCGGTAGTCCTGACTTGTGCCCGTCTTGCCCGCGGCGGGCCGGTCGTCGAGCGCCGCCTTGCGGCCCGTGCCCTCCTGCAGAACGGCCTTCATCATGTTGTTCATTTCGGACAAGGCCAGCTCGCTCATCACATTGCCGAGGCCGGTGCCCGAGCGGCGATAGAGCTGGTCGCCGTCGCGGGTCAGCACCTCATCGATGCCATGCGGAATGACGCCATTGCCTCCATTGGCGAAGGCGGCATAGGCCGCCGTCAGTTCGAGGAGATTGACGTCGCAGGTGCCGAGGGCGAGCGAAAGATTGGCGGGCAGCGTCTCTTGAATGCCGAGGCGATGCGCGGTGCTGATGACATTCTGGACGCCGACTTCCTGCGCAACCTGCACCGCAACCGTGTTGACCGATTCCGCCAAGGCCCGGCGCAGCGTCATTTCGCCGTCGAAGCGGCCCGAATAGTTGGACGGCGACCAGCCGCCATAGTTCACCGGGCGGTCGACGCGGATCGTCTCCGGCGTCAGGCCGCGCTCCATCGCCGTGAGATAGATGAAGGGCTTGAAGGCCGAGCCGGGCTGACGCCGCGCCTGCACCGCGCGATTGAACTGGCTTTGCGCGTAGGAGCGCCCGCCGACCATTGCGCGCACGGCGCCGTCCGGCGTCATCGCCACCAGCGCGACCTGCGAGGCGCGGACTTTCGAGCCCTCCGCCGCCATGACCTTCTCGACCACCTCCTCGGCCGCACGCTGCATGTTCGGATCGATGGTCGTGCGCACGACGAGATCGGTGTTGGACTCTCCCGCAAATCCGGGCAGCACATCGGCCACCCAGTCGACGAAATAGTTGATCGAGCCCGAGGCGGAATAGCCTTCCAGCGATGCGGGATGGGCATTGGCGGCAGCCGCCTGCGCGGGCGTGATGTAGCCGACGCGCACCATGTTATCGAGGACGATGCCGGCGCGGCTCCGCGCCAGGGCGATGTCATTGGTCGGCGAATAATGCGAGGGCGCCTTCAGAAGCCCCGCCAGCATGGCGGCTTCCGACAGCGTGAGCTCGCGGGCGCTCTTCTTGAAGTAGCGTTCCGACGCGCCTTCGACGCCATAGGCGCCGCCGCCGAAATAGACGCGATTGAGGTAGAGCGTGAGGATCTGTTCTTTCGAGTAGCGGGCCTCAAGCCAGATCGCGAGCAGCATCTCCTTGATCTTGCGCTGGATGGTGCGGTCCGGCTTCAGAAAGACGTTCTTCGCCAGCTGCTGCGTAATGGTCGATCCGCCCTGGACCACGGTGCCGGCGCGATAGTTCTGGTAAAAAGCGCGGGCAAGGCCGATCGGATCGATGCCGAAATGCCAATAGAAGCGCTCATCCTCCGTCGCGATGACGGCTTCCGGCAGATAGCTCGGCAGGTCCGACAACGCGACGCGCCCGCCCAGCAGATCGCCGCGATGACTGAGGGTCTCGCCATCCGCCGCGAGGATCGATAGCGAAGGCGTATGCGCGACATCGTAAAGGCCCGATGTGTCGGGCAAGGTCATGGCGAAATAGAAGAGCAGGCCGCCAATGCCGATGGCGACCCAGAGACCGAGAACGAGCGTCCAGTAGAAAAGGCTGCCGATGATACTGCCGCCAGACGAGCGCTGCCGCTTTTCGGCGCGCGGCGCGCGGCTCCGGCGGGGCGGCGGCGCCTCATCGCGATGCGAGGACAGCCCCGGCACCGAACGCATATGCGGATCGGCGCGCAGGACCATGCCTTTGACCGCCGACTTCTTCTTCGGGGGCTTGTTCTGAGCCGGCTTCGGTCCGGCGGATTTCCTTGTCGGGCCGGAGCTTCTTCCAGGACCGCCATGCGGCGCCCGGCGCAGATTGGCATCGACGCCGATACGAACCGAGCCGAGCCCGGGCACACGGCGCGTCATCCAACTGCCGTCATCATCGTCCCGATCGTCGGGCGGGCCGCCTCTGCCTTTTCGCGATGACATCTGTGCCTTGCGGATCAGTTCACTGGCCGGTCTGGCCGCCGGAAACCGCCCCCGGAAACCACCGTTGATTTGCGATTTCAAATTAGCAGCCGTTCGCCGCGGCGCCAAACGGGGGCCGCGGGGCGGGGCTTCATAGGACCCAATCAGGGTCAAAATAGGGCAAGGCCTTCAGGACTGCGGGATAGGGCAGGATATGCCGTCATTCCCGCCCCCTTCATAACGAAATCCGTCGCTCGGAAAAGCGACGGATTTACGGCACCGCGCCGTTAACCCCGTGTGCGGATGCGATCCGCGCACAGTCATTTTTCAAACATCCGTTCGAGGGCATGGAGCGCGTGGGGCGACAGACTACGAAAGAGCGCTTGCTGGAAGCGGCACGCGGACTATTTGCCGAGCGCGGATTTCACAACGCGACGGTGCGCGATATCGCGGCGCGAGCAAACACGAACCTCGCTTCGATCAATTATTATTTTCGGAGCAAGGACGATCTGTATCGTGAGGTGCTCAGCCATTCCTTCCGCAAGGCCGTTGATGCGGACGAGTTCGACGACGCCCCCCACGACATCGGCAGCAGGGAAGATCGCCTGAAAGTCTTCATTCGCGGGCTCATCCCGCGCTCCGTCGAGGATGGCGAGAGCGACCAGCATATGCGCCTGCTCGCCTGGGAGATGCTGTCGCCGACAGGCGCTCTCGACCATATCGAGGAAACGGAAATCAAGCCGCATCTCGAACGCGCGAAGGAAATTGTGCGCCCCTTCCTCGCGTCCGACGCATCACCCATGGATCTTGCCGCCGCTGCGCTCTGGCTTGTCGGCCAGTGCCTGATCTTTCGCGGACTGGCCGAGCGGGTCAGGCTGGGCTTCATGCCCGTCCAGACCGATGCCGATCACGCCGAGCGCCTTGTCGCGCTCGTCACCGATCTCTCTCTCCGGGGCCTCGTCTCGAAGTCGCTCTGAACCTCAGATATCGAGGTTCGCGACGTTCAGCGCGTTTTCGCGGATGAAGTCGCGGCGCGGTTCGACCACATCGCCCATCAGCTTCACGAAAAGATCGTCGGCTTCATCGAGTTCGCGGATCTTCACCTGAAGAAGCGAGCGCGCTTCCTTGTCGAGCGTCGTTTCCCAGAGCTGCTCGGGGTTCATTTCGCCGAGGCCCTTGTAGCGCTGCATCGCAATGCCCTTGGAGCCCGCCGCGAAAACGGCATCGAGGAGCTGCGAAGGTGAGCGGATTTCGTGCACGTCATCCTTACGGCGCAGCGTCGCCGCCCTCACATAGACTTCCTGCAAGTGGCTCGTATAGGCATCGAGGCGTCGCGCATCGGCACTGTCGATCAGCGGCGCGTCGATCAACACTTCCTCGCGCACGCCACGCACGTCGCGATGGAACGAAAGGCCGCCATCCCCCGTCACCTCGCCGACCCAGCCGCGCTCTGTCTCGTCGGAGAGAAGATCGAGACGCCGCGCTACATAGGCGGCTGCCTCCTTCGCATGCTCCGGCTCTTCGAGGGCCTTGGGCGTGAGGGCGCCCGCAATCGCCGCCTGCTCGACGACGAAATGCGGATATTTGGGCGGCAGGCCCTTGAGAATCTTTCGGATGCCGCGCGCCTTTTCGACAATCTCACGCAGATCCTCTCGCGAGCGCTGCGTGCCGTCATGCAGCGTCAGCACCATGTCTTCGAGACCCGTCTCAACGAGATAGTCTTCGAGAGCGCTTTCGTTCTTGAGATAGGTCTCGGACGAGCCGCGGCGCACCTTGTAGAGCGGCGGCTGAGCGATATAGAGATGGCCGCGCTCGATGACCTCCGGCATCTGCCGGTAGAAGAAGGTGAGCAGCAGCGTTCGGATATGGGCGCCGTCCACGTCGGCGTCGGTCATGATGATGATCTTGTGGTAGCGCAGCTTGTCCACGTTGAAATCGTCGCGGCCGATGCCCGTGCCGAGCGCGGTGATCAGCGTGCCGATTTCATTCGACGACAGCATCTTGTCGAAGCGCGCGCGCTCCACGTTGAGAATCTTGCCGCGCAGCGGAAGCACCGCCTGATTGGCGCGGGCGCGCGCCTGCTTCGCAGAGCCGCCGGCCGAGTCACCCTCGACGATGAAGAGCTCGGATTTTGCCGGATCGCGCTCCTGGCAATCCGCCAGCTTACCGGGCAGGCTCGAAATATCGAGGGCGCCCTTGCGCCGCGTGAGTTCGCGCGCCTTGCGCGCCGCCTCGCGTGCCGCTGCCGCCTCGACGACCTTGCTCACGACGGTCTTCGCGTCGCCGGGATGTTCTTCGAGCCAGGTCGTCAGCGCTTCGTTGACGAGACTTTCGACGACAGGACGCACTTCGGACGAGACGAGCTTGTCCTTCGTCTGCGAGGAGAACTTGGGATCGGGAACCTTCACCGAAAGAACGCAGGTGAGGCCTTCGCGCGCGTCGTCGCCGGTGAGCGAAACCTTCTCGCGCTTCGCAATGCCGCTCTCATTCGCGTAATTGTTGATGACGCGCGTGAGCGCACCGCGGAAGCCCGCGAGATGCGTGCCGCCATCGCGCTGCGGAATGTTGTTCGTGAAGCAGAGCATGTTCTCGTGGTAGCTGTCGTTCCACCACATGGCGAGCTCCACCGTGATGCCGTCGCGTTCCGCCTTCAGATAGATCGGCGCGGTGATCAGCGGCGTCTTGGTCCGGTCGAGGAAGCGCACGAATTCCGCGAGGCCGCCCTCATACATCAGATGCAGCACCTTCGGCTCGACGCCGCGCACATCGGAGAGGTCGATCTTCACGCCGGAGTTGAGGAAAGCGAGTTCGCGCAGGCGATGCTCAAGCGTTCCGTAGTCGAATTCAGTCTTGGTGAATGTTTCCGCAGACGGATGAAAGGTGATTTCCGTGCCAGTACGCGGCTTGCCTTTCTCGTCGACCCCCCCATCACCCACGACCGCGAGCGGCGCGACGGGCACGCCATGCTCGAAGCGCATCCGGTGTTCCTTGCCCTGACGCCAGATGCGCATTTCAAGCCAGTCCGACAGCGCGTTGACGACGGAGATGCCGACGCCGTGAAGGCCGCCGGAAACCTTGTAGGAATTCTGGTCGAACTTACCGCCCGCATGGAGCTGGGTCATGATGACCTCGGCGGCAGAAACGCCTTCGCCCTTGTGGATCTCGGTCGGAATGCCGCGCCCGTTATCGGCAACGGTGACTGAGCCGTCGGCATTGAGGCGCACGAAAACCGTGTCGCAATGTCCCGCCAGCGCCTCGTCGATCGAGTTGTCGACGACTTCGTAGACCATGTGATGAAGGCCCGAGCCGTCATCGGTGTCGCCGATATACATGCCGGGGCGTTTGCGCACCGCATCGAGGCCCTTCAGAACCTTGATCGATTCCGCGCCGTATTCTTCCGGGCTGCTATTGGGAGACATGCATATTCCTCAGATCTTTGTTCCGGCGTTCACCGGTCTCAGTTCAATTGCGTGACGGCGCCGCGCTTCACGTCGAAACATTGCGCAGCCGACCCAAGCGCCGCGAAGAGCATGGGGTCTGTCCCCGTCATGAAGGCCTGAAGGCCCAGCGCGACAATCTCGTCGAAAAGCGCGCGGCGGCGCTCCTCGTCGAGATGCGCCGCGATTTCGTCGAGCAGCAGCAGCGGCGCGCGGCCCTGCGCGGCAAGGAGCCGGGCATTGGCGAGCACGATGCCGATGAGCAGCGCCTTCTGCTCGCCGGTCGAGCAGAGCCGCGCTTCGCGATCCTTCGCCCTGTGACGCACCAGAAGATCCGAACGATGCGGACCTTCGAGAGTGCGGCCCGCGCCCGCATCACGCGCGCGAGAGGCGGCGAGACGGCGAATGAAATCATCCTCAACATCCACGGCGGGCTTTTCCGCCAAAG
Organism: Parvibaculum sp.; assembly: GCF_039680535.1. Lineage (GTDB taxonomy): Bacteria > Pseudomonadota > Alphaproteobacteria > Parvibaculales > Parvibaculaceae > Parvibaculum. The sequence goes on from NZ_JBDKSS010000005.1 coordinate 120,941, forward strand.
CCTCTTCGAGCGTGCCTTCGAGCGCGATATCGGCGCGCGGGAAATGCGCTTCGCTTGCCGCATCGATCGCGCCGCGCAAGCGAGCCAGCGTCTCGACGCGGGCAGCGGCGATGGCGACGCCATGCTCGGCCATCTGTTCTTCGAGGCCGCCAAGCCAGGACTCGTCCATCACGCCATCGGCGAGCAGCCTGTTGCGCTCGCGCAGGCTCCGCTCATAGGCGTTGACCCGTGTGCCATGCGCCGGATCGAAGCCCATCACCAGCCGGTCGAGGAAGCGGCGACGCTCGCCCGCGCCTTCGACGAAGAGCCGGTCCATGGCGGGCGTGAGCCAGACGACGCGGAGATGCGCGCCTAGCGCACCCGCGCCGGATGCATTTGCGCCATCGATCCTGACCGCGCGTGAGCGCGCGGCTTCCGCGCCCGGTGCAATGCCGGTGCCGATACGGACCGGGCCTTCGGGCGTCTCGATGGTGGCGGCCACCGCCCATCCGCCCGCGCCGCCATCGCGCGCGATCTCGGCATAGGCGGCACCGCGCAGGCCCCGGCCCGGCGAGAGAAGCGAAACCGCTTCGAGAAGATTGGTCTTGCCCGCGCCGTTCTCGCCCGTCAGCACAACGGGACGGTCGTCGAGCGCGATCTCCGCACGCGCATAGGAACGGAAATCCGTGACGACGAGACGGCTCAGCCAGTTGGCGCGGTCCGCACGCGGCGATGCCTTCGTTCCAAAGGAGCTTGGAGCGCCGGTGTCGCCACTGATCGCAAACCTCTCACCCGTACGGGCCAACAATTCGTTCCGTTCCTTACACGCGCCCTGTCGCGTCCTACACGCGCATCGGCATCAGCACGTAGATCGCCTTTTCGTCGTCGCTGTCGCGCACGAGCGTCGGCGAACCGGAATCCGCCAGCGCGAAGGTCGCTTCGTCGCCGTCGAGCTGCCCGGTGATGTCGAGCAGGTAGCGGGCATTGAAGCCGATTTCGAGCGGCGTGCTCGAATAGGAGACCGAGAGTTCCTCGGTCGCGCTGCCCGAGTCCGGGTTCGTCACCGAGAGCGTGAGCTTGCCCTCGTCGAGATTGAGCTTCACCGCGCGCGACTTCTCGGTCGAGATGGTCGAGACGCGGTCCACGGCCTCGGCAAAGCGCTTGCCGTCGACCTGCATGACCTTGTCGTTGTCCGCCGGAATGACACGCCCGTAATCGGGGAAGGTGCCGTCGATGAGCTTCGAAGTGAGCACCACGCCGCCGAATTCGAAGCGGATCTTGGTTTCCGAGACGCCAACCGAGATCGTGCCCGCATTGCCTTCCAGAAGCTTCTGGAGTTCGAGCACGGTCTTGCGCGGCACGATGACGCCCGGCATGCCGGACGCGCCCGCAGGCAGGTCGTGATCGACCTGGGCGAGGCGATGGCCGTCCGTCGCGACGGCGCGAAGCGCGCTTGCCTTGCCGCTCTCGACGGCATGGAGATAGATGCCGTTGAGGTAGTAGCGGGTCTCTTCGGTCGAGATCGCAAAACGGGTCTTGTCGATCAGGCGGCGCATGGCTTCGGCCGGCAGATCGAAATGATGCGGCAGCTGGCCCGCGGCCATGGCAGGGAAATCTTCCTGCGGCAGCGCCTGAAGGGCGAAGCGCGAGCGGCCGGCGGTGAGCTGGAGGCGTCCTTCGTCGGCGCCGGTCGAAAGCTCGACCTGAGCCCCGTCAGGCAGCTTCCTGACGATGTCGTAAAGCGTGTGAGCCGGCGCCGTGGTCGCGCCCTTCTGCGCCACATCGGCGTCGATCGACTCCACCACCTCGATGTCGAGATCGGTCGCCGTGAGGCTCAACTGCCCGCCATCCGCCTTCAGGAGGACGTTGGACAGGATTGGAATGGTGTTCCGCCTCTCGACAACCGATTGCACGTGGTTGAGAGACTTGAGGAGTGCGCCCCGCTCGATCGTGATCTTCATGGTCTCTCTTCGGTCCCCCGTTTGGGCACTCAGCCCTTGCCCTGATGGCCGCTAAGGTTCATCTGCAGCAGACCCCACCCCTGCCGGCAGCGTACCCTGAGGTGGCGCGCCTTGGCCTCAAGCATGGCCGGAGCGCCTGTCCTGGTCGGGAACCCGCTAAACCGGGGGTCGGAAGAGGCATCGGGAGGGCCCTTCGGCCCCCGCCTGCATGCCTCCCGGCGAGTGCCGGAAATCCGCAGAAAATCGTTCGCCGAAGTATAGCAGATCGTCCGCGCGATGCACGTTTTTCAGCACGGGAATCCCCACGCCAAAAATGGCTGAATCGCCTGATTCCGCAGGGGGTTAGCGGGGAGGGGGCTGACGCCGCTCAGCTGGCCCCGTTGCCACCCTCGAGCATCCGCCGCAGCAGGTCGACATCCTCGTCCATGCCGCTGTCGGCTGCACGCAGCTCGTCGATCTTGCGGACCGCGTGGATGACCGTCGTATGGTCGCGGCCGCCGAATTTACGGCCGATCTCGGGCAGCGACCGGGTGGTGAGCTGCTTGGAGAGATACATGGCGACCTGACGGGGGCGCGCGACCGCGCGGGCCCGGCGCGCCGAAAGCATGTCGGCGAGGCGGACGTTGTAATATTCGGCCACGCGGCGCTGGATTTCCTCGATGGTAATCTTGCGGTCGTTGCAGCGCAGAAGATCGCGCAGCACGTCCTGAGACATGTCGAGCGTGATCGGACGGCCGACCAGCGAGGCATAGGCCACGACACGCTTCAACGCGCCTTCGAGTTCGCGGACATTCGAGACGATGCGATGCGCGAGGAATTCAAGCACACCGTCAGGGATCGTCACCGGCCCGTTGCGGCTCGCCATTTCCTCGGCCTTGGCCTGGAGAATGCCGAGGCGAAGCTCGTAATCGGTCGGATGGATGTCGGCAGCGAGGCCCCAGCCGAGGCGCGAGCGGATGCGCTCCTCGATCCCTTCGAGATCGGAAGGCGACCGGTCGGCCGAAATGATGACCTGACGATTGTGATCGATCAGCGCATTGAAGGTGTGGAAGAACTCTTCCTGCGTGGAATCCTTGCCCGAAATGAACTGCACGTCGTCGATCATCAGCACGTCGACGGTGCGGAACTGCTGCTTGAAGGCCATCGTGTCCTTGAAGCGCAGCGCACGCACGAACTGGTACATGAACTTCTCGGCCGAGAGGTACAGCACCTTGCGTTCCGGCTGACGGCGGCGGATTTCCCAGGCGATGGCGTGCATGAGATGCGTCTTGCCGAGGCCGACGCCGCCATAAAGGAACAGCGGATTGAAAGTGACGTCCGTGGCCTCCGCGACGCGGCGAGCCGCCGCATGGGCAAGCTCGTTCGACTTGCCGACGACGAAAGCCTCGAAGGTGAGGCGCGGATCGAGCGGTGCGCCAACGCCGGCATCTTCGAAACCGTTCGGAATCTGCGAGGCGGGAGCCGGCTGCGGGGCGATGAACTTCGGCGCCGCCTGAGAGACATGGCGCGGCGCAGCGGCGTGGCCGTCGATCTGCGTCGTCGGAGCGGCGGCGGGCGCAGCCGCCGATACCGCGGCAAAAGGCGCGGCGGAGGCGCCGTCAGCGGCGCGCGTGCGCACCAGCACCTCGATGCGCGAAAGCGCCGGATCTTCCTCGCTCCAGAGCGTCGACAGACGCTCGGCATAGTGCGAAAGCAGCCAGTTGCGGATGAAGCGCGTCGGCACGGCAAGCATGACACGGCCATCGCCCACGCCCAGCAGCTCGATCTGCTTGAACCAGCTATTGAACGTCGCCTCGCCAAGCTCCGCATGAAGGCGCGCGCGCACGCGGCGCCACTGCTCGCCAAGACCTGCATCGACCGATGACGCCCCTGCATCCGTCGCGGCGCCGAAGGCACGGGACGAGCGCGCTTCCGCTCGCTCCTGCTCAATGCCATGCGTTTCGCCTGCGGGACGGAAAGCCGATTTAGCCGCCGAAACCAGCTTGTCTTCGTTCACGACCTCTACCCCTCGTCCTTGTCCCGGCCCCCGATCCGCCAGGACTTTCATGAACCGACACCGCCCCCAGTGCCGGATCCTTGCCCGTACCCCCGACAGAGGACATATCCACCCGCCGGTTATTTTCTCAATTCAGTGCCGCCCGCCGATCAACCCTGCGCCCAGGGAAGACCGGACGCCTTCCAGCCATTGCGGTGCCCACGATGACGATCTTCATCAAGATCACCCTCGAAGCCACCGGCCACGTTGTAGCAATGCGCGAAGCCCTGCGCCGTCATCGACACCGCCGCCGCGCGCGAACGAGCGCCCGAACGGCAGAGGAACAGAACCGGCACATCCTTGCGCCCACCGCCCAGCGCAGCCGCGACGTCGCCGGAGAAGGCTTCGTTCACGGTCATGGAAGGGAACACCTGCCATTCCGCAAGCAGCGGCTCCTTGCCGATGGACGACAGGTCGGGCAGTCCCACATAGGACCACTCCGCACGTGTCCGCACATCGATCAGGACAGCATCCGGATTTTCAGCAAGAACGCGCCAAGCCTCTTCGGCCGACACATCGCCCGCGTAATTCGCGGGGCGGTCGCCGAGGATCCGAGGCTCTATTCCCGTGCTTGCGTTACCCGACATCAGCCCCTTCTCCAACAGACACCCAGCCCTACGCAGGCACAGCTCTCTTCACGGCGGCAATCCCTATAGGAATTCCTCCGCTTCGTCACGCACAACTGTGTGGATACTTCATGCAGGTCGAAGCTGCTTAATCAAATACTGTATTCAGTCAATTTTTATTGAAAAACACCAGTATTCGTTCGCCTCTTCGAGGTTAACAACCATACCTTCGAGACCCCGGAGTGGCAAGCGAGAAGAGTCGTCCGCTGACAAAAAAAGTTCTTACAGGACGCGCGAAATGTACATGTGCGCCAGTGAAAATTGCATCGCAAATGAGCACCGTCGCAACGCACACATGAAGATGTGAATGAATCCAATTCGATGCGCAGATGTAGCGTGCAGAGTCTTCGCGCGCGCGAAAAAAGCATTGCGACAACGTATTCATTTTCACTGCAACAAAAGCATCACACTTGGCTGCTCGCGAAAAGAAAAAGCCCGCGTCGTTCGCGGGCTTCGTTCTCGACAGCGCAGCGCATCTTCGATGCGCGTCGCGAGCGTCTTTTCGTCTCAGGCGAGCGCCTTCACGCGGGCCGCGAGGCGCGACACCTTGCGCGACGCGGTGTTCTTGTGAACGACGCCCTTCTGCGCCGAACGCATGATCTCCGGCTGCGCTTCCTTCAGCGCGGCGGCAGCGGCTTCCTTGTTGCCGCTGGCGATCGCTTCCTCAACCTTGCGGATGAAGGTGCGCATGCGCGAGCGACGGTCCTTGTTGACCTCGGTGCGCGCGGCGATCTTGCGGATGGCCTTCTTTGCGGAGGGAGTATTCGCCATTGGTATCTGACCTTTGCCTCGCCGGACATCCCGCGATGCCGACGCAAAATTTCATGCCGATCGCGAGACACCGAATGTTCCGGTGACAAAGTTCTGGCCAAAGGGGCCTCGCGCCTTTTTTGAAGAACCGCCTCACACCCGTCGGGCAGGGCAGTTCTTTCCGAGGCGCGCGTTATACGCGGGCGGGCTCCCTCCGTCAACCGCGCCGAAAATCGCTCAGAAGTGTGGCCAGGGGCCGCAAATTGGCGACTTGCCAGCTCCCGACGCCCTCATTCCGGCTCGATCGAGAAGCGCACTTCCGTTGCGCCGCCTGCCTCGGGAACGGTCTGAATTTCCAGGCGCTCGCCCTCACGGCGGAAAACGAGGAGATCCCTGATGAGTTCGAGCTTCTTCTGCCGCTTCCAGCCGAGCTGGGGCAGCGTATCGGTATAGAAGCGCCGGACCGAGGCGGGGGTAACTTTTCCGGTCGCCACGGAGCGGATGATCCGGCCGTTCGGCTTGTCGAAGACAACGCCGCCATCCCCGGTTTCGTGCAGGCCCTCCATCAGCGGCATGTCCTCGACGGCATCGAGATAGCCCGAAGCCCGTTCTTCGGCCGAAAGACCGCCTGAAAGCACGGCGACGCCCAGACAGAGGACGAGAGCCGCAAAGCGCATCATCATCGAATTCGAGCCCCCCTCGTGCCGGCCCCGATCATTTCTGACAGCGCGGGCAATAGAAGGTCGAGCGCCCGGACTGCACGATCCGCTTCACCGTACCGCCGCAGCCCGGCTTTGAACAGGCTTGCCCCTCGCGGTCATAGACCGCAAAGGAATGCTGGAAATAGCCGAGCTCGCCATCCGTATGCGCATAGTCGCGCAAGGTGGAGCCGCCCGCGGCGATCGCCTCGTTCAGCACGTCCCTGATGGCGCGGGCGAGACGCTCGGAACGCTGCGGGCCGACGACGCTTGCGGCCGTGCGGTTGGGCGAAAGCCCCGCGCGGAAAAGCGCCTCGCACACATAGATATTTCCAAGTCCCGCAACGGTACGCTGATCGAGCAGCGCCGCCTTGATCGGTGCGCGGCGGCCCTTCAGCCTTTCCGAAAGTGTGGCGGCAGAAAATTCATTGCCGAGCGGTTCCGGCCCAAGCGCCGCCAGATGCGGATTTTTGTCGAGATCGTCAGCGGCGATGAGATCCATGAAGCCGAAGCGCCGGTGGTCTGAATAGACGATGCGGGTGCCATCCTCCATGTCGAGGATGATGTGATCGTGCTTCTCGGCCCCCGCTCCACTCTCCGGCATGGCGTGGTGAAACGCGCCGGGCGACGACCTGTCACCCGAGGGCGGATGAATGGTGAAGCGGCCGGACATGCCGAGATGGATGAGCAGCACCTCGCCGCCTTCGAGCCGGGCGAGGATATATTTCGCGCGGCGGTCCAGCCTCTCGACCAGCCTTCCAGTCAGCCGCTCGGCGAAATGTTCGGGCAGGGGATAGCGCAGATTGGCGCGGCGCTGGGTCGCGAGCCTGATCCGGCGCCCCTCCAGGGCCGGCGCGAGCCCCCGGCGGACGGTTTCGACTTCAGGTAGTTCAGGCATGCTCTATTTGTGACTTTGGCCTTGCGACGATGAGGCGGGCGAAACCGCGCCCGCGAAAGTAGCGCCGTTGAAGCCGCTAGGCTATGGTCCGCCCGATGAGCACGACACTTCACACCACCGAGGACGACGCCGCGCCGGAAGGCGAGGCGACGACGCATTTCGGCTTCAAGACCGTCGCCGAGGATGAAAAGGCCAAACTCGTTCACGACGTGTTCGAGCATGTCGCTTCGCGCTACGACCTGATGAACGATCTGATGTCCGGCGGGCTTCACCGCGCCTGGAAACAGTCGATGATCGACTGGCTCAATCCGCCGCGCGGCGACCGGGCCCTCAATCATATCGACGTCGCGGGCGGCACGGGCGACATCGCCTTCCGCATCCTCGACCGCGCGGGCCCGAATACGCATGTCACGGTCTGCGACATCAACCGCCACATGCTCGGCGTCGGGCAGGACCGCGCCGAAGCGCAGGCGCATAGCGGGCATGTCGAATTCGTCTGTGGCGATGCGGAGCGTCTTCCTTTTCCCGACCGCAGCTTCGACGCCTATACGATCGCCTTCGGCATTCGCAACGTCACTCATATAGAGAAGGCACTTGCCGACGCCTATCGCGTGCTGAAGCCGGGCGGACATTTCCTCTGTCTCGAATTCAGCCAGGTCGCGGTGCCGGGTCTCGATGCGATCTATGACGCCTATTCCTTCCGCGCGATCCCGCAGATGGGGAAATGGGTGACGGGCGACGGCGAGCCCTATCAATATCTCGTCGAAAGCATCCGCCGCTTTCCACCGCAGGAAAAATTCAAATCCATGATCGAGGCCGCCGGCTTCGCGCGCGTCCAGTACCGGAACCTCACCGGCGGCATCGCTGCGATCCATTCCGGCTGGCGGCTCTAGGAGCGGAAAACTTCATGTTCCGCGCTTTCCGCAATCTTTCGCGCCTCGTTCGCGCCGGCCGCGTGCTGGCGCGGCACGACGCACTATTCCCTGTGGAACTGCGCGGCGAAATGCCCGCAACGCTGCTCTTCATGCTCGGCGTGGCGAAAATTCGTCTCCCCTGGGAACAGTCGTCGCTCGAAGAGGAAGGCGGCGAGCCCGCTTCGCGCCTCGCCTCCGCGCTTGAACAGCTCGGCCCCTCTTACATAAAGCTCGGACAGTTTCTCGCGACGCGGCCAGACATCATCGGCGCCGAACTCGCCACCGATCTGACGCGGCTGCAGGACAAGCTGCCGCCTTTCCCGATGTCGGAGGCGCAGACGATCATCGAGGATGAATTCGGTCGCCCGGTCGATGAGATTTTCTCGTCGCTGAGCGAGCCCCTCGCCGCAGCCTCCATCGCGCAGGTGCACAAGGCGCGAACGCATCCCGACGAGACACACGCAGAAGGCCGGGATGTGGCGGTAAAGGTGCTGCGGCCCGATGTCGAGGCGAGCTTCGCCCGCGATCTCGACAGCTTCTTCTGGATCGCGGAAACGGTCGATCGCGTCTATCCGCCCGCGCGGCGGTTGCGTCCTGTCGAAACAGTGCAGACGCTCGCGGACAGCGTGAAGCTCGAAATGGATTTCCGCCTCGAAGCGGCGGCCATGTCCGAGATGGCGGAGAATGTCGCGAAGGACAAGGGTTTTCGCGTTCCCGCCGTCGATTGGGAACATACCTCGCGCCGTGTGCTGACGCTCGAATGGGTGGGCGGCATTCCCGCTTCCGATGTGCCTGCGCTCATTGCGGCGGGACACGACATGAAGAAGCTCGCCACGCAGGCGATCCAGTCCTTCCTCACCCATGCGCTGCGCGACGGCTTCTTCCATGCCGACATGCATCAGGGAAATCTCTTCGTCGATGCGGACGGAACGCTGGTCGCCGTCGATTTCGGCATCATGGGCCGCCTCGACCAAGGCCAGCGACGGCTGATGGCGGAAATTCTCTACGGCTTCGTGCAGCGCGATTACCGCCGCGTCGCCGAGCTGCATTTCGTGGCGGGCTACGTGCCGCACACAAAGAGCGTCGACGCATTTGCCCAGGCGCTGCGGGCGGTGGGTGAGCCGGTCTTCGGCCGTTCCGCCCGCGATGTCTCGATGGGCCGGCTTCTCGCGCAGCTCTTCCAGGTCACCGAACAATTCGCCATGAAGACGCGGCCGGAACTCATCCTGCTGCAAAAGACCATGGTGGTGATCGAAGGCGTGGCGCGGAACTTCGACCCCGACCACAACATCTGGGACAGCGCCGAGCCGATCCTGAAGTCCTGGATGATCGAGCGGCTCGCGCCCGAAACGCGGCTCGAGGAAGCCGCAGCCGGTGCGCGCGAACTCGGGCGGCTCGTCACCAACCTGCCCGAGCTTCTCGACCGGGCGGAGCGCACCGCTCGGCTCTTCGCCGAAAGCATCGACGAGGAGGGGATCAGGCTCCATCCCGCCTCGACGGAGGCGCTCGCCCGCGCCCAGAACCGGCCGTGGCTAGGCGGCCCGCTTCTCTGGGCGGTTGTCGGTGCGGCGGTCGCCGTCCTCCTGCTCAGGCTTTTCTGAAGTCGCCAAACCGCAGGCCGTCACCCCGGACCTGATCCGGGGTCCATCTTTGCAGAACTGCGTCGGGGAAGCCGGATGCCGGGTCAGGTCCGGCACGACGATGCGGACAGAAGAAATATTTTTACTATCCTATCAAGGGGAAATAATTTATCTCCACATTTGCCGCGTAAAACCTTATATTCCCCTCCGCCGACAGGCATCGTCAGGCAACCCTGCCAAAGCCGGAGTTTTCATTCCGTGAGTGACAGCGCGCTTCAGAACCGCCGCATCCTCCTCATTATCGGGGGCGGGATCGCCGCCTATAAGTGCCTCGAACTGATCCGCCGGTTGCGGGACAAGGGAGCGCGGGTGCGCACCATCCTGACCGAGGCCGGGGCCCAGTTCGTGACGCCGCTCTCGGTGGCCACGCTGACGGGCGAGCCAGTCTTCCAGTCGCTTTTCGACCTGACGCGCGAGGCCGAGATCGGCCATATCGAGCTGTCGCGCGACGCGGACCTGCTGGTCGTCGCACCCGCCACCGCCGACCTCATGGCCAAGATGGCGAACGGGCTTGCGGGCGACCTCGCCACCACGACGCTGCTTGCCACCGACAAGCCGGTGCTGATCGCCCCCGCCATGAATGTGCGGATGTGGGCCCACCGTGCGACACAGCGCAATCTCGAACAGCTCATGGCCGATGGCATCGAGATCGTCGGACCGAATGAAGGCCCGATGGCCTGCAATGAATATGGGCCGGGCCGCATGGCGGAACCCGCGGAAATCCTCGCCGCCATCGAGCAGCATTTCTCGGAAAACGCCTTCAAGGGCGAGTTGCCGCTCAAGGGCGTCAAGGCGCTGGTGACTTCCGGCCCGACGCATGAGCCCATCGATCCCGTGCGCTATCTCGCCAATCGTTCGTCGGGCAAGCAGGGCTATGCCATCGCAACGGCGCTCGCGCGTCTCGGCGCGGAAACCGTTCTCGTTTCGGGCCCGACCAATCTGCCACCGCCGCCCGGTGTCACCGTGAAGAATGTCGAGACGGCGCGCGAGATGCTGGCGGCCTGCGAAGCTTCGCTGCCGGTCGATGTCGCGGTCTGCGCGGCCGCCGTCGCCGACTGGCGCGTCGACGTCGATGCGACGCAGAAGATCAAGAAGGAGCCGGGCGCCGGCGCGCCGGAACTCAGGCTCGTCGAAAACCCGGACATTCTCGCCACGATTTCAAAGCTCACCGCAAACCGGCCGCCGCTCGTCGTCGGCTTCGCGGCGGAGACGGAAAAGGTCATCGAGCACGCGGTGGCCAAGCGCGCCCGCAAGGGCTGCGACTGGATCGTCGCCAACGACGTCTCGCCGGAGACCGGCGTGATGGGCGGCGAACTCAACACGGTTCATCTCATTACGCGCGACGGCCAGGAAGACTGGCCGCTGCTGCCGAAGCAGGCCGTCGCTGAGCGGCTCGCGCGGCGGATTCTCGCGCATTTCACGGACAAGGGTAAAAAGGCATGACGGGTTCGATCCGCGTCGCGGTGCAAAGACTGCCGCATAGCAACGGCCTCGCATTGCCGCGCTACGAGACGGAAGGCGCGGCGGGCATGGACCTTCTGGCGGCCGTGGATGAAGCGGAGCCGCTGACGCTTGCCCCCGGCGCGCGCGCGCTGGTGCCGACCGGCCTTGCCATCGCGCTGCCGACCGGCTTCGAGGCGCAGGTGCGTCCGCGCTCGGGCCTTGCCGCCAAGAACGGCGTCACCGTTCTCAATTCGCCCGGCACGATCGACTGCGACTATCGCGGCGAGGTGAAGGTCATTCTGGTCAATCTCGGTGCCGAGCCCTTCGTCATCACGCGCGGAACGCGCATCGCGCAGATGGTCGTGGCGCCGGTGACGCAAGCGGTCCTTGCCGAGGTCGAAAGCCTCGACGAAACGGTGCGCGGCGCGGGCGGCTTCGGCTCGACCGGCACGGCCGCCAGAGGCAATTGAGGGGGAGCCATCATGCTACGCTTGTCCAAGAAGACGTGGCTCGCGCTTGAAGCGGTGGTCGATGTCGCGATCAATGCGCGGCCCGACCCGGTGCAGTCGAAGGAAATCACCAAGCGGCAGGGTATTCCGCAGCGCTATCTCGAACAGGTGATGCAGCAGCTCGTCCATGCCGGCATCCTCAAAGGCGTGCGCGGTCCGCGCGGCGGCTACCGGCTTGCCCGCGAGCGGCGCCGCATCACGGTGGGCGAGGTCGTGCGCGTCGTCGGCGCCATGGAGTCCGCCGACGATCCGGTGACGACAGGCCCTTCCGAGCTTGGCGAGCGCGTCATTGCGCCGCTCTGGGAGGAAGTGCAGAGGGATTTGATGGAGCGCCTGGAGAAGATCACAATTGACGATCTTTGCCGCAGGGCCGAAAGCGCGACCGCCGCAAGCGAAGCGCCAGCCGCCGATTTCACGATCTGAACGCAGACCAAGCAGGAGCCCAACATGAGCGAAGCGAAGAAAGTGCCCGGCCGTGGCCGGACTTACGACAACATCATCGAGACCATTGGCGATACGCCGCTCGTCCGGCTCAATCGCCTGGCGAAAGAGGCTGGTGCCGTTGCCGACATCTTCCTCAAGCTCGAATTCTTCAACCCGCTGGCCAGCGTCAAGGACCGCATTGGCGCCGCGATGATCGAGGCGCTGGAGGCCCAGGGCAAGATCAGGCAGGACACCGTCATCATTGAGCCGACCTCCGGCAATACCGGCATCGCGCTCGCCTTCGTCTGCGCGGCCAAGGGCTACAAGCTGATCCTCTGCATGCCGGAAAGCATGTCGATTGAGCGCCGCAAGATGCTCGCCCTGCTCGGCGCGCAGATCGAGCTGACGCCCGCCGAAAAGGGCATGAAGGGCGCCATCGCCCGCGCCGAGGAGCTGATGCGCGAACACCCGAATTCGGTCAGCCCCCAGCAGTTCGACAACCCGGCCAATCCCGAAATCCACCGCCGCACCACGGCCGAGGAAATCTGGAACGACACGCATGGCAAGGTCGATGCGGTGATCTCGGGCGTCGGCACTGGCGGCACCTTCACCGGCATCGGTTCTGTGCTGAAGCCGCGCAAGCCCGGCTTCCGCATGATCGCGGTCGAGCCGGAAGACAGCCCCGTGCTTTCCGGCGGCCAGCCCGGCCCGCACAAGATTCAGGGCATCGGCGCCGGCTTTGTCCCGGGCAACCTCGACCGCACGCTGATCGACGAAGTCATCACGATCGGCAATGAAACCGCCTTCGAAACGGCCCGCAAGGCCGCGAAGCTCGAGGGTATTCCTTGCGGCATTTCCTCGGGCGCGGCCATTGCGGCGGCCCTTGAGGTCGGAACGCGACCGGACATGAAGGGCAAGACCATCGTCGCCATCATTCCGTCTTTTGCGGAACGTTATCTCTCGACAGCGCTTTTCGACGGGCTATAAAAACCCGGTTTCAAGTTTCAGTACTCGGGCGCGCGGAAGAATGTTGCAAAAGTTCGGTCTCGATTGGTTTCTGCTCGCCCTCGTTTTCGTCGTCGCCGCCGCTGCCTTGTGGTCGGCGCCGGGTGTTACGGGCGGCCCACTCCACGTGGAGTGGGTCGCGAAGTACGGCCTCGTGGTCGTCTTCTTTCTCTACGGATTGACGCTGTCGCCGGAGAAAATGCGGGCGGGCCTCACCCGCTGGAAGGTGCATGTCACAGTCCAGCTCGGGACCTTCGTGCTCTTCCCGATCGTCGTCCTGATCGCCGGCTATTTCCTCAAGGACGCCTTCCCGCCTGAAGTCTGGCTCGGCTTTTTCTACATCGCCGCGCTTCCAAGCACCGTTTCCTCTTCCGTCGCCATGACCTCGCTGGCGCGCGGTAATGTGCCGGTCGCCATCTTCAATGCGACGCTCTCGGCTTTTCTCGGCGTATTCATCACGCCGCTGCTCATGGCCTGGTACATGCACTCGACCGGTCAGTCGCTGCCGCTGGAAAGCGTCATCACCAAGGTCGTGCTGCTCGTTCTGGTGCCCACGGCAGTCGGCCAGATCGCCCATCGCTGGCTTTCCGAATGGGCCAAGCGCAACGGCTCATGGCTGAAGATCTGCGACCGCGCGGTCATTCTCGCGATCGTCTACAACTCCTTCTGCGACTCCATCAGCGCAGGCATCTGGAGCAGTCATGACGCTTCGCTTCTCGTCGGCATGATTGCCGGCGTGATCGTTCTGTTCTTCATCATCTACGAGCTGCTGAAGATTCCATCGAAGCTGATCGGCCTCGACCGGGAAGACACGATCGCCTGCCTCTTCTGCGGCTCGAAAAAGTCGCTGGCGACGGGCGTTCCGCTGTCGAAGGTCATGTTCGGCGCCACACCGGCGCTCGGCCTCATCATCGCGCCGCTGATGCTCTTTCACTTCTTCCAGCTGCTGATCGTGAGCGTGATCGCAAGCCGCTATTCGCGCGATCCGATCACCGAGCCCGCCAAGGCCTGACGCCTCAGCCGGCGCGGACGGGCCTCGGCAGCGTCTCGTCGCCGGCGCCAGGCCCCGCCTCGACGCGAATATCGCGCGCCTGCACCGGCTCGCCGCATTCCGAGCAGACGACCACACCGTCCATCACCTTGCCGCATGTCTTGTGCACGCGGACGAGGGGCGCGCCTTCAGCGCCTGCCATGTAGCGGTCGCCCCATTGCACCAGTCCAAGGATCGCGGGGTAGAGATCGAGGCCCTTTTCCGTGAGGCGGTATTCCTCGCGGCGGGGACGTTCCTGATAGGCGTGCTTGGCGAGGACGCCCGCCTCGGCAAGCTTCTTCAGCCGGTCGGCCAGCACATGCCTGGCGATGCCAAGGCGCGCCTCGAATTCCTCGAAGCGGCGCATTCCCAGAAAACATTCGCGCAAGACCATCAGCGTCCAGCGGTCGCCGACCACCGAAAGCGTGCGGGCGAGCGAGCAATGCTCGCGGTCCAGATCTTCCCAGCGCATGACCCGTTCTCCTTTGAACAGGAGATTACCTTGACAGGTTCTCTTTTGGAACCCACTTTCGGCCGGTATTCTTGTCCTGGGGAGTGTGCGCCATGAACGTCATCGACACAAAACTGGAGCCGGTTTTCACGCGCGACGGCACCTTTTGGCAGCCGCATGTGGAGGCGGCAGGGGCCTTCCGCGGCCTTCATGGCGGCGCGGTCTCCGGCCTTCTCGTGGCGGCGATGGAAGAGCGCGCCCGCGAAGAGGATTGGGGCCAGGCCATGACCGCCTCCGTGCTGATCCTGCGCCCAGCGCCGCTCGAAAAGCTCGAAACGAAGATCGAGGTGCTGCGCTCCGGCGGGCGCGTCGCCATGCTCGAAGCGACGCTCCGGGCAGACGGCAAGCTCATCGCAAAGGCCTCCGCCGCATTCGTGAAGCCGATCTCGCTGCCGGAACTCAACCGCGTCGCGGCGGCACCCGCGCCGTTCGATCCCTCCGCGCTTCCCATCTGGGGTGCGCGCGGCCCGCAATCGCGCACGACCTTTTTCGACGCGCTCGACGTCCGCGACGATGGCAATGGCACGAAGTGGGGCCGGATGAAGCGGCCCATGGTGCCTTTCGAGGCGCCGCTCGCAAACGTCTTCGCCTTTGCCGACAATGGCACGCCCTACTGGCTTTCAGGCACCGAGTTCTGGCCGCCGCGCTGGGGCTTTCCCAATATCGATGTCGTGGTTCATATCTCTCGTCCGCCTGTCGGCCGCTGGATCGGCGTGACGCCGGAATCCGACTGGCGGGACAACGGGCTCGGCCTCACGGACTCGAAGCTTTATGATGAGAGAGGCCCGATCGGCCGCGCCTGCCAGACGGTGGTGCTGACGCCGCACTGATCGCGGGCGGCATTGACAGCGCGCCCTCCGCATGGCGCAAAGGGGGCGGAGAACAGAAATGCCGCTATCAGATGCCCAGCTCGAACGCTATGCCCGCCACATCGTCCTCAAGGAGATCGGCGGGCCCGGCCAGCAGAAACTTCTCAACGCCCGCGTGCTCGTCATCGGCGCGGGCGGGCTCGGCGCGCCATGCCTCATGTATCTGGCGGCGGCGGGCGTCGGCACGCTCGGTATCGTCGATCACGACACGGTGTCGCTGTCCAATCTGCAACGCCAGATCATTCACGACACCGGCAATGTCGGGCGGCCCAAGGTCGAGAGCGCGAGCGAAAGCCTCGCCCGCATCAATCCCGATGTGAAGGTCGAAGCGCATCAACTCAAGCTCAACGCCGCCAACGCGCTCGACATCATCTCGCGCTACGACATCGTGGCCGATGGCTGCGACAATTTCCCGACACGCTTTCTCGTCAACGATGCCTGCCATCTGGCGAAGGTGCCGCTCGTTTCCGGCGCCGTCGGCCCCTTCGAGGGACAGATTGCAACCTTCAGGTCCTATGAGCGCGACGCAGAGGGAAAGCCCCTTGCCAATTATCGCGATCTCGTCGGCGAAGCGCCGCCGCCCGGCAGCATTCCGGCCTGCGAGGAAACAGGCGTGCTGGGCGCGCTTACGGGCGTCATCGGCTCGATGATGGCGCTCGAAGTCATCAAGGAAATCACCGGCGCCGGAACGAGCCTTGCCGGACGGCTGCTCATCTATGACGCGCTCGATACGCGCTTCCGCACCGTGCGCCTTCCGCACGATCCCAGGAACCCGCTTTCGGGCGACAATCCCTCGATCAGGGATTTGAGCGCACACGCCTGAAGCCCTGCAGCCAGCCCGAAAGATCGCGCTTTCGCGCGAGGCAGGGATGGATTGCGAAAATTACATGATTGCCGGGATCACCCGGTCGGGCGGACGGTGACCGTCCATGAAGGTCTTGATGTTGACGATGACCTTGCCGCCCATCTCGACGCGGCCTTCGATGGTGGCCGAACTCATGTGCGGAAGCAGGACCACATTGTCGAGGCCGAGGAGACGCGGATTGACCTTGGGCTCCTGCTCGAACACGTCGAGGCCGGCGCCTGCGATTTCTCCGGCCTCCAGCGCCCGGGCGAGCGCATTCTCGTCGATCACCTCGCCGCGTGCGGTGTTGACGATATAGCTGTCGGGCCGCATCAGCTTCAGACGCCGGGCATTCACAAGGTGATAGGTCGCTGGCGTATGCGGACAGTTGACCGAGACGATATCGACCTTGGAAAGCATCAGGTCGAGGCTTTCCCAATAGGTCGCTTCGAGTTCCTTCTCGATCACGGCATTGGCGGGCTTGCGGTTGTGGTAATGGATCTCGAGACCGAAGGCGCGGGCGCGACGCGCCACCGCCTGCCCGATCCGGCCCATGCCGATGATGCCGAGACGCTTGCCGAAGATGCGGCGGCCGAGCATCCATGTCGGCGACCAGCCCGGCCATTCTCCATTGTGGTCGCGCAGATAACGCGCACCGTCCGCGAGGCGGCGCGGCACGGCGAGGATCAGCGCCATGGTCATGTCGGCGGTATCTTCGGTGAGCACGCCGGGCGTATTCGTGACCGTAATGCCGCGGCGGCGCGCCGTCTCGACGTCGATATTGTCGACGCCGGTGCCGAACTGCGCGATGAGGCGGAGCTGCGGGCCGACCTGCGCCAGCACCTTCGCGTCGATCCGGTCGGTGACGGTGGGGACGAGCACATCGGCCTCGCGCACGGCGGCGACGAGTTCCGCCGTCGTCATCGGATGGTCGTCGCTGTTCAGTCGGACATTGAAGAGCTCGTCCATGCGCGCCTCGATGACTTCGGGGAGCTTTCTGGTGACGATGACGAGCGGCTTCTTCTGGGTCATGCGCGGAACGCCTGGTCGCTACGAAACATGTTGCTAGAGCCTGCGCCGGCGCAAGCTCTGCCTGCCTCTTGTCTAGCAGAGGGCGAGGGCGCGGACAAAGCTGTTCTCGCGCCTTTCCACAATGCTCCCATCCCGCCTTGACCCGGTCGCTGCGCCCTTGTCATAAAGGTGCAAGGTCACGCAAGGGGAAGCAGCCATCATCGCCACTCACCGGCCTCATCGACATGACGTCGGCTCCGTCCTTCGCAAGGCCGGAGGCGTGGCCCTGTGCCTGTTGCTGGGCGCCGCTCTCTCTCCCGCAGAGGCCAAGACTGCAAAGACGGAAAAACCCGCCGCCGCGCAGCAGATCCTGCCGCCCGAGTCCGCAGCCGCGACGCCGCCGAAGCGCATGACCGGCCCGACCTCGGGTCTGCCGGTGCCGCGCTTCGTCAGCCTCAAATCCGGCCGCATCAACGTCCGGCGCGGGCCCGGCGACGATTATCCGATCGAATGGGTCTTCGAAAAAAAGGGCCTGCCCGTCGAGATCACGGCGGAGTCCGATCGCTGGCGCCGCATTCGTGACCGCGAGGGCGATGTCGGCTGGGTCTGGCATTCGATGCTCGACGGACGCCGTACCGCCATCGTCGAAAACAGGACGGGCAAGGGCGAGCCCGTCGCGCTGCTCACCGAACCCAATCCGAACGCAGGCATCGTCGCCTATGCGGAGCCGGGCGTCATCGCGCAGATCAAGGCCTGCAAGGCCGCCTGGTGTGAGCTGAAGGCCAGCGGCTATGAAGGCTGGGTTGAACGCGGGTCGATCTGGGGCACCTATTCCGGCGAAGACTTCGAATAGCGCGTTACGCGAAATCCGCCGCCAGAGCCGCGCGGGTGTCGGGCGACAGAAGCGCCATGTGTCCGTAATTCGGATGTGCGATGGCGATGATCACCTGCGTTGCCGGATCGCGGAACTTCTCGATCTCCTGCAGCTTGAACGGGAAATGCAGGAAGTGAACCGATGACGTCTTGCCGTCCGACTTGGTGCGCTCGACATCGCCTTCCGGCACTGCCGTCACCCGCAAGCCGCCGACATCGATATAGATGTGATCCTCGACGCCGGTGAGGCGGCGGAGTTCCTTGTCGCGGCGCACCTCGTCGTCGATCTCAAACATCAGCGTCGCGACGAGTTCGTCCCCCTTGGGGATCAGCGGATTATAAGCGGCCAGCTCGTCGGCAATCTGCTCCTCGCCGCCCTTCTCGATGTAGAGCATCTCGTGGGTCTGCTGGAACATCGTGTCGTAGTTCTCGAAGTAGAAGGTCGCGTAAGGCCCAACAGCAACGCGGCGGTTCTTCTTCAGCGCGGTGATCGCGGCGCGCCGTTCCTTGCGCTCGCGCGCATAGGTCTCGGGAGCGAGAATGTCGCTGCGTTCAATGATGCGTCTGGATGCAGGCATTTGTTCGCTCCACTTCTTGTTCTTATTCGAGGAGGCCCCAGGCGCGGGCCATGATCTCGATCGGATGCTGGACTTTCGGCACCTGCGCCTCGCCCAGTGTCTCGATTTCCTGCGCAAGGTGCTTTCCGGCAAGCGGGCAATCGGAAGTGACGTATTTGTTGCCTGTCTTGGCAACGCTGCGCGCGGCGGGCTTGCCGACCTTCATCGCCAGATCGAAGGTTCCCTTCATCACGCCGAACGTTCCTCCGTGGCCGGAGCACCGCTCCACCACATCGACTTTCGTTTCCGGAATGAGCCTCATCATCTCGGCGGATTTTGGGCCCATGTTCTGCGCGCGGGCATGGCAGGCGAGATGCGCGGTGACACCGCCAGCGACCGGCTTGAGGCCAGGCGCCAAGCCCTCTTTCTTCGCGATGTCGACGACATATTCGTCGATGTCATAGGTCGCCCGCGCAAGCTTCCGAACGTCGGCATTGTCGGGAAGAATGAGCGGCCATTCGAACTTGAACATCAGCCCGCAGGACGCCGTCAGCGTGACGATGTCGTAGCCCTTGTCGATCAGCTCGCACATTTCGCGCGAAACCTTTTCGGCCTGCTCCGCCACCTTGGCGAGATTGCCCTGCTCGAGATAGGGCATGCCGCAGCAGCCCGGATAGGCGACGATGGTTTCAACGCCATTATGCGCCAGCACCTTTCGCGCCGCTTCGCCCACTTGCGGATTGTTGTAATTGACGAAGCAGGTGGCAAAGAGCGCCGCCTTGCGGCCTTTCGCGGGCGCATCCTTCGGTGCGGCCTCGCCGTTCCTGTCCTGCGCCTTCGCGCGCATGGCGAACGTCTTGCCGTAGAACTTCGGCAGCTCGACGCGGGCGTCGATGCCGGCCAGCTTTTCGAGCACGGGCCGCGTCAGCTTGTTGCCGCGCGCCGAGCCCCAGTTCGCCAGCGGCGCCACGGGCGCGGCAAGCGTGCCGTTGCGATCGGTCTGTCCGAGCTGCCCCGGCACGAAGGGATAATGTCCCTCGTGCTTCGCCTCGGCGGCGCGATAGCGCAGCATCAGATGCGGGAAGTCGAGATTGAATTCATGCGGAGGCACGTAGGGGCACTTTGTCATGAAGCACATGTCGCAAAGCGTGCAGGCTTCGATGACGGGCGCGAAGTCCTCCGACTTCACCTCATCGAGTTCGCCGGTCGGCGAGGCGTCGACCAGATCGAAGAGACGCGGAAAACTGTCGCAGAGATTGAAGCAGCGGCGGCAGCCGTGACAAATGTCGAAGACCCGGCGCAACTCCACATCGAGCTTGTCGAGATCATAGAAGTCCGGGTTCTGCCAATCGATCGGATGGCGTGTCGGCGCTTCGGTGCTGCCTTCTTTCATTCAATCCCTCCCGAGTTTCTTCCGGCCGCGAATGGGAGGCGGGCTCACGCCCGTCTCCCTCGCGATTTTTTTCAGCGCTCAGGCGAGGCTGTCGAGTGCCTTCTGGAAACGGCCGGCATGGCTCTTCTCAGCCTTGGCCAGCGTTTCGAACCAGTCGGCGATCTCGTCGAAGCCTTCCTCACGCGCCGTGCGCGCCATGCCCGGATACATGTCGGTGTATTCGTGCGTCTCGCCGACGATGGCGGCCTTGAGGTTGAGATTGGTCGGTCCGATGGGCTCACCCGTGGCCGGGTCGCCAACCGACTCCATGAATTCCAGATGGCCGTGCGCATGGCCCGTCTCGCCTTCCGCGGTCGAACGGAACACGGCGGCGACGTCGTTGTAGCCTTCGACATCGGCCTTCTGGGCGAAATAGAGATAGCGACGGTTCGCCTGGCTCTCGCCGGCGAAGGCCGCCTTCAGATTGTCGAGCGTTTTGGATTTTGCGAGCGACGACATGGGTTCCTCACCTTTCCTTGCCGTCCGGGACAGGTTGAGCGCCTGTCCGACGGCCTGCCTGTTGGAGTTCTGGCCGGTTTTCGGAGCGGGAAGCCCCGTCCGGCCACCGCCCGGGGAGGCGGTTGAGGAAAAGCATAATGCCGCTGGCCGCGAGCGGTCAACAGCTTAGAATAATTCTAAATATGAGAAAGGTTCGCAGCTACCGAATGTCTTATTCGGCGGCGCGGGGCGTTCCCTGGAGACGCACGATGACGTCGACGCGGGCGACATCCGTGCCGTCCGGCGCCTGGGGCAGGCCCGTAATGGCAATCTTGTTGCCGTCGATATCCATCAGCGAGCCCGAATTCTCGAGGAAGAAATGGTGGTGATCGCTGACATTGGTGTCGAAATAGGTGCGCGCGCTATCCACCACGACTTCGCGCAGCAGATGGGCTTCCGTGAACTGGTGAAGCGTGTTGTAGACCGTGGCCAGCGAAACGCTGACGCCAGCCGCCTGTGCTTCCTCGTGAAGGGCTTCAGCCGTGACGTGACGGTCGCCGCCATCGAACAGAAGGCGGCCCAGCGCGAGGCGCTGGCGGGTCGGGCGCAGGCCTGCTTCCCGCAAGCGGGTGAGCGTCTGGCTATAGGGCCGATCCTGGGTCACGGGCTTCATCCTTTTGCTCGTTCATGCCGAACGGGCGCCAGTTTGTAATGATTACAATGTCCAAAATGTAGTCACGGTCACGCTTTTGTCAAGACAGGGCTTTCTGGCGCATATCGCGTGGGTTTCCGCCAGCCTCCCTATATGTTAGGAAGCGCGTCGAGGAAACCGGGGTAGGGAAAGAGCCTTGCCCTTAAGCCGGGGATAGCCCCTTCGCTCGCATGAGAGCCGAAGAGAAGGGCATAGTTGAGCGGACGGGGTATGGCTGAGCAAAAGTCGAGTTACACCTACGAAGATCTTCTCGAATGCAGCCATGGTCGCATGTTCGGCCCCGGAAATGCGCAACTTCCCCTGCCTCCGATGCTGATGATCTCGCGGATCACGCATATCTCGGACAAGGGCGGCGACCACGACAAGGGCCTCATCAAGGCCGAGTTCGACATCCACCCGGATCTCTGGTTCTTCCCCTGCCATTTCGAGGGCGACCCGATCATGCCGGGCTGCCTCGGCCTCGACGGCGCATGGCAGCTGCTCGGCTTCTTCCTTGGCTGGATCGGCGGCAAGGGCAAGGGCCGCGCGCTCGGCGTCGGCGAAGTGAAATTCTCCGCCATGGTCACGCCCGCCGTGAAGAAGATCGAATACATCATTCAGTTGAAGCGTGTGATCAATCGCCGCCTCGTGCTCGGCGTTGCCGATTGCACCATCCTTGCGGATGGCGAGCTTGCCTATACGATCAGTGACATGAGGGTTGGGCTCTCCGCGGAAGATCAGCCGGCCTGACGGAGGCGGCAAGTCCATTCACACGAAGCCATTCATACGAACCCATTAACACCAACAATGAGGCTGCCATGAGACGAGTGGTCGTCACCGGCATGGGGATCGTCTCCTCGATCGGCAACAATACGCAGGAAGTTCTCGCCAGCCTGCGTGAAGGCCGTTCCGGCATCGTCAAATCCGACACCTATGCCGAGATGGGCTTTCGCAGCCAGGTTCATGGCAGCCTGAAGATCGATCTCGACGCCGCCGTCGACAGGCGCGCACGCCGCTTCATGGGCGATGGCGCGGCCTATGCCTCGATCGCCATGGAACAGGCGATCCGCGATGCCGGCCTCGAACCCTCCGACGTCAGCAATGAGCGCACCGGCCTGATCGTCGGCTCGGGCGGTCCTTCGACGAGGGCCATCGTCGCCGCGGCGGATGTCACGCGCGATCCGGCCAAGGGCCCCAAGAAGGTTGGCCCCTTCGCCGTGCCCAAGGCCATGTCGTCCACCTGTTCGGCCAATCTTTCGACCTGGTACAAGACCAAGGGCGTGAACTACTCCATCAGCTCCGCCTGCTCGACCTCCGCGAATTGCATCGGCAATGCGGCCGAAATGATCCAGTGGGGCAAGCAGGACATCATGTTCGCCGGCGGCGGCGAGGAACTCGACTGGACGCTCTCCGTTCTTTTCGACGCCATGGGCGCAATGTCCTCCAAGCGCAACGACACGCCGGAAAGGGCGAGCCGCGCCTATGACAAGGATCGCGACGGCTTCGTGATCTCGGGCGGCGGTGGCATTCTGGTTCTCGAAGAACTTGAGCATGCAAAGGCGCGCGGCGCGAAGATCTATGCCGAACTCGTCGGCTATGGCGCGACGGCGGACGGCGCCGACATGGTCGCCCCCTCTGGCGAAGGTGCGGTGCGCTGCATGCGCATGGCGATCAAGGATCTGAAGGCGCCGGTGGATTACATCAATCCGCATGCGACCTCGACGCCGGTCGGCGACATTCCCGAGATCAAGGCGATCCTCGAAGTCTTCGGCGACAAGACGCCACCGATCAGCGCCACGAAGTCTCTCACCGGCCATGCCCAGGGCGCGGCCGGCGTGCATGAAGCCATCTACACGCTGCTGATGATGCAGAACGGTTTCATCGCGGCGAGCGCCAATATCGACGAAATCGACCCCGAGGTTGCCGCCGCGAACATCGTGCGCGAGCGCATCGACGGGGCGGATATCAACCTCGCGATCTCCAACAGCTTCGGCTTCGGCGGTACCAACGCGACGCTGGCCTTCCAGCGCTATAACGGCTGACACAAAAGCCGGCCAAAACAACCTGGAAACAGACGGGTCGAAAACGAATATGCACGGTTCGGATCAAAAGACAGGTGGCGAAGGCTTGGTGATGAGCGGTCCCTTGATGAAGGGTCGCCGCGGCCTCGTGATGGGCGTGGCGAACGACCACTCCATCGCCTGGGGCATCGCGCAGGCGCTGGCGCTGCATGGCGCGGAAATGGCCTTCACCTTTCAGGGCGAGGCCTTCGGCCGCCGCGTGAAGCCGCTGGCGGAATCGGTCGGATCGAAGATTCTTCTCCCTTGCGACGTGACCGACAGCCAGAGCCTCGACAGCGTGTTCCGTACGCTCAAGGCGGAATGGGGCACGATGGATTTCGTCGTTCACGCCATCGCCTATTCCGACAAGAGCGAGCTCAAGGGCCGCTACGCCGACACGACGCGCGAAAACTTCCTGCGCTCGATGGATATTTCCTGCTTCTCTTTCACCGATGTCGCGCGACGCGCCGCCGAGATGATGCCGAATGGCGGCTCGATGGTGACGCTGACCTATGAGGGCGCGCAGCGCGTAATGCCCAACTACAACGTCATGGGTGTCGCCAAGGCCGCGCTCGAAGCAAGCGTCCGCTACCTCGCCGCCGATTTCGGCCGCGACGGCATCCGCGTCAACGCGATCTCTGCGGGCCCGATGCGGACGCTGGCGGGCTCTGCCATCGGCGACGCGCGCTTCGTTCACAAGTGGAACAAGACCCATTCCGCGCTGAAGGAAACGATCGAGCTCGAGCATGTCGGCGGCGCGGGCCTTTACCTGCTTTCCGACCTGTCCGCTCGCGTCACCGGCGAAATCCATTATGTCGATGGCGGCTACAACATCATCGGCCTGCCGCGCGCCGAGGAAATGACGAACGACCAGGACAACGGCAACTGAGCACGCGTAACCGGAGGTTCGATGCTTACCGGTATAGACCACGTTCAGATTGCGATCCCCGCCCTTGGCGAGGAAGAGGCCCGGCGCTTCTATGTCGATGTGCTGGGCTTCAGCGAAGTTCCCAAGCCGGCGGAGCTTGCCGCCCGCGGCGGCGGCTGGTTCGAACTCGGCTCACTCAGGCTGCACCTCGGGGTCGACAAGGATTTCCATCCGGCGGCCAAGGCTCATATCGCCTTTCTGACCAGCGATCTCGCAACGCTCATCGCCCGTGCGCGCGCGGGCGGCTATCGGCTGGTCGAAGACGCGCCGATCGATGGCTATGACCGCATCTTCGTCTTCGATCCCTTCGGGAACCGCATCGAGCTGATGCAGCCCAAATAAAAAGGGCGCCGGAAGAACCGGCGCCCTTGATGCTTGAAACAGCCGAAGCTCAGTCGCGATCGCGACGCTTGCGATCGCCGCCCTTGCCGCCTTCGCGCTTTTCGCGCGGCTGCTCGGCAGGCTCGTTCTCGTAGACGATCTCTTCGCCCGTCTCCTGGTTCACATGCTTCATCGAGAGGCGAACCTTGCCGCGCTCGTCGAAGCCGAGGAGCTTCACCTTGACCTTCTGGCCTTCGGCGACGACGTCGGCAACCTTCTCGACGCGGGTCGGCGCCATCTGCGAGATGTGCACGAGGCCGTCACGCGGACCGAAGAAGTTCACGAAAGCGCCGAAATCAACGACCTTCACGACCGTGCCTTCGTAGATGTGGCCGACTTCCGGCTCCGCGACGATGCCGCGAATCCAGTCGATCGCCTTCTTGATCGAAGCGCCGTCGGACGAGGCAACCTTGATCGTGCCGTCGTCGGAGATGTCGATCTTCGCGCCCGTCTTTTCGACGATCTCGCGAACGACCTTACCGCCCGTACCGATGACTTCACGGATCTTGTCGGTCGGCACCGTGATCACTTCGATGCGCGGCGCATGTTCGCCGAGCTCGCTGCGGGCCGTCGTGAGCGCCTTGGCCATCTCGCCCAGGATATGGACGCGACCGCCCTTCGCCTGCTCGAGGGCCTGCTTCATGATGCCTTCGGTGATGCCGGTGATCTTGATGTCCATCTGGAGAGAGGTCACGCCCTCTTCCGTACCGGCCACCTTGAAGTCCATATCGCCGAGGTGATCTTCGTCGCCGAGAATGTCGGAGAGAACTGCGAAGCGCTCACCTTCGAGGATGAGGCCCATCGC
The DNA here is from genome assembly GCF_039680535.1 of Parvibaculum sp. Lineage (GTDB taxonomy): Bacteria > Pseudomonadota > Alphaproteobacteria > Parvibaculales > Parvibaculaceae > Parvibaculum. Next base: position 146,252 of record NZ_JBDKSS010000005.1, read on the forward strand.
GATACCCGCGACAGGACGCTTCAGCGGAACGCCAGCATCCATGAGCGAGAGCGAGGAGCCGCAAACCGTCGCCATGGAGGACGAACCGTTCGACTCGGTGATTTCCGACACGACGCGGAGCGTGTAGGGGAACTCGTTCTTGGGCGGCAGAACGGCGCGCAGCGCACGCCAGGCAAGCTTGCCGTGACCGACTTCGCGGCGGCCGGTGAAGCCGACGCGGCCCGTCTCGCCCACCGAGTAGGGCGGGAAGTTGTAATGCAGCAGGAAGTGTTCCTTGTAGGTGCCTTCCAGCGCGTCGATGAACTGCTCATCCTCGCCCGTGCCGAGCGTCGAGACGACAAGCGCCTGCGTCTCGCCGCGCGTGAAGAGCGCCGAGCCGTGGGTACGCGGCAGAACGCCGACTTCCGAAACGATCGGACGAACCGTCTTCACGTCGCGGCCGTCGATGCGGATGCCCGTGTCGAGGATCGAGTTGCGAACGACATCGGCTTCGAGCGCCTTGAAGACGCCGCCGACTGCCGTTTCGGCAACCGCATTGGGATCTTCCGGATTGCAGAGCGCGGCCTTGACCTTGTCCTTCGCCTTGGCGAGGGCTTCGTGGCGTTCGCCCTTGTCCTTGAGACCGTATGCGGCGCGAACATCGGCCTCGGCCAGCGCGCGAATCTTGCCTTCAAGTTCCGACTCGTCCTTGGCTTCGAAAGCGCGCGGTTCCTTGGCGCACTTCTCGGCCATGCGGATGATCATGTCGATCACCGGCTGGAACTCGCGGTGGCCGAACATGACGGCGCCGAGCATGGTTTCTTCCGAAAGCTCTTTCGCTTCCGATTCAACCATCAGCACCGCGTCCGCCGTACCGGCGACGACGAGATCGAGATCGCTTTCCGACATGTCGTCGATCAGCGGGTTGAGCTTGTACTCGCCATTGATGTAGCCGACGCGCGCGCCGCCGATCGGGCCGAGGAAGGGCAGGCCCGAAAGCGTGAGAGCGGCGGAAACCGCGATCATGGCGACGATGTCGGGATCGTTCTCCATGTCGTGGCTGACGACGGTGGCGATCACCTGCGTCTCGTTCTTGAAGCCTTTGGCAAAGAGCGGGCGGATCGGGCGGTCGATGAGGCGGGAGACCAGCGTCTCCTTCTCGCTCGGACGGCCTTCACGCTTGAAGAAGCCGCCGGGGATCTTGCCGGCGGCGTAGGTCTTTTCCTGGTAGTTCACAGTCAGCGGAAAGAAGTCGAGGCCGGGCTTCGGCTTGCGCTCGCCGACGACCGTCGCGAGAACGGAGGTCTCGCCATAGGTCGCGAGCACGGCGCCGTCCGCCTGACGGGCGATCTTGCCGGTCTCGAGGACGAGCTTGCGGCCGCCCCATTCAATTTCTTCGCGTGTGATATCAAACATATCTATTTCCTGTTCCGCGCCGCCGCGTTATTCGCGTTCTTGCCACCATCAGGCGGACGGCGCCCATTTCTGCCGCTGACGTCGCGGCCGGACATAAACGGTTTCAGGCTCGCGAGGGCGCGTGAAGGGCGCCGCGCACAGCCGTGAGGGACCTCAAGCCGTGAGACGACGGCAGAGAGGACCACACGCGAGCTTTATTCCGTTGACGGACGATTGTCTCTTCGGACCCGGACGCGCCCATGGCCGGCGGGGTCGAAACCACGCCGGCGCATGTCGCGCGAAAACCAAGGTCATGGGGAGAAGTGATCACCCCGTTTTTACCTCCGGATTCCCAGGCGGGAAATCAGGGACTCGTAACGCTTCTGATCGTTCTTCTTGACGTAGTCGAGAAGCGAACGACGCAGGCTCACCATCTTCAGAAGGCCGCGACGCGAATGGTTGTCCTTCGCATGGCCCTTGAAATGCTCGGTGAGGTTCGTGATGCGCTCGGTGAGGATCGCGACCTGCACTTCGGGCGAACCGGTGTCGCCTTCCTTGCCGCCGAATTCCTTGATCAGCTGAGCTTTGCGCTCTGGCGTAATCGACATCGGTATCTCCTATGAATCGAGATTGAAAACACGCACGGGTTTGAGTTCGCCCTGGCTGTACTCGGTCAGAGCCACCGGGTGTCCCCGATGTGTCGCCAGAACCAGCCCCGAAAGGATCGGAGCGTCGCGTCCGCGCAATAAAACTCCCTGGCCCTGTCGTAAACGTGAGGCGTCTTCGCTGCTTATGGCCAGGGCCGGGATGTCGTCCAGCGCGGTCTCAAGCGGCAGCAGATGCCTCGAAAAGGCTTCGGAAGCGGGCGCAATATGGCCGAACGCCATGAGTTTATCCAGCGGAATCGCGGATTCTTCCCGGAAGGGCCCATGGGCCACCCGCCGGAGCGCCGAGACATGGCCGACCGTGCCGAGCGCGAGCGACAGGTCGCGGGCCAGCGAGCGGACGTAAGTCCCCTTGCTGCAAAGGATTTCGATCTCGGCATGGTCGGCGTCCGGGCAGCCGAGAAGCCGGGCCTCATGAATGGTCACACGCCGGGCCTTGAGCTCCACCGCTTCGCCCGCGCGGGCCAGATCATAGGCGCGCTCGCCATCGACCTTAATGGCCGAGTAAATTGGTGGGACTTGATCGATCTCACCGACAAAGCGGGCTAGCGCGGCTTCGACTTCCCCCGGCGACGGCCGGACGGGGCTCGTCGCCGTCACCACGCCCTCGGCATCGTCCGTGGCGGTCGCCTCACCGAAACGAACCGTGAAGCGGTAGCGCTTCGAGGCATCGAGCATGAAGGGCACGGTCTTGGTCGCCTCGCCGAGCGCCACGGGCAGGACGCCGCTCGCCAGCGGATCGAGGGTGCCGGCATGGCCGGCCTTCTGGGCATTGAAGAGGCGGCGCACACGCGAGACGACATCGGTCGAGGTGAGGCCCAAAGGCTTGTCGACGACGACCCAGCCGGAGATCGCCTCACCCTTCTTGCGCCGGGACATGGAGATCAGTCCCCGTTGTCTTCGTCGGATTTGCCGTCTTCGTCGTGATCATCCGCATCAAGGTCGCGGGCAACTTTCGGAGAATGCAGCAGCCGGTCGACCGCCTCGGCGCGGTCGAAAGATACATCCGCCTCGAAGGAAAGGTCGGGCATGAACTTGAAGGTCACTTCATGCGATAGCTGGCCGCGCAGGTAACCGCGAACGCGGGTCAGCGCATCGGCCAGCGCCACCGCATCGCCGCCGCCCAGAGGCGCGACGAAACAGACGGCGTGACGCAGATCGGGGCTCATCCGCACTTCCGAGATGGTGATCGGACGACTGCTCAGCTCCGGATCCTGAATATCGCCGCGAGCGACGATCTCGGCCAATGCACGGCGCACGAGTTCGCCCGCGCGCAGCTGGCGCTGGCTCGGGCCCCGCGCGTCGCGGTGTCCTGGCTTGGAATGAGTTTTCTTGCGCATGGCGAATGGTTCGTCCGGAAAAAACAGCAGTCGCTCAAAAACATCTCGCCACCCCGAGGCAAGCCCGGGATGACGAGATTGATTGAACGCGCCTCACATCAAGCGAGGCTGCGCTTGACCACCTCGACCTCGAAGCACTCGATGACGTCGCCGGCGCGCATGTCCTGATAGTTCTCGAAGGCCATGCCGCATTCCTGGCCGGACTGCACTTCCTTCACTTCGTCCTTGAAGCGCTTCAGCGTCGAGAGCTTGCCTTCGTGGACAACGACGTCGTCGCGGATCAGGCGAACGCTCGCACCACGGCGGACCACGCCTTCGGTGACGCGGCAACCGGCGATCTTGCCGACCTTCGAGATATTGAAGATCTCGAGGATCTGCGCGTTGCCGAGGAAGGTTTCGCGCAGTTCCGGCGAAAGCATGCCGGACATGGCGGCCTTGATGTCGTCCACGAGGTCGTAAATGACCGCGTAGTAACGGATTTCGATGCCGGCCTGACGCGCCGCATCGCGCGCCTGCGCATTGGCGCGGACGTTGAAGCCGATGACCGGGGCGCCCGACGCCGTCGCCAGCGTGATGTCGCTTTCGGTCACGCCGCCGACACCCGCATGAAGAACGCGCGCGGTGACTTCGTCGGTGCCGAGCTTTTCGAGCGCCTGCACGATCGCTTCGGCAGAGCCCTGCACGTCGGCTTTGACGATGATGGGCAATTCCTTGACGTTCTTCGCCTTGAGCTGCGAGAGCATCTGGTCGAGCGAGGTGCGCCCGCCGGTGCCGACACGCTTGTCGCGCTGCACGCGCTGGCGATAGTCGGTGACTTCACGCGCACGCGCTTCGCTGTCGACCACCGAGAGCGTGTCGCCCGCTTCCGGCGCGCCGCCAAGGCCGAGAACCTCGACAGGAACCGAAGGACCGGCGCTTTCGACATTCTCGCCACGATCGTTGATCAGCGCGCGGACACGACCCCATTCAGCGCCCGCGACGATGATGTCGCCGACGCGGAGCGTACCGCGTTCGATGAGAACCGTACCGACCGGGCCGCGGCCGCGATCGAGCTTCGCCTCGACGATGATGCCTTCGGCAGCGCGGTCGGGATTGGCGCGCAGGTCGAGAATTTCGGACTGCAGAAGAATGGCTTCCTCGAGCTTGTCGAGGCCCATGCCGGTCTTCGCCGAAATGGGAACGGCAAGCACGTCGCCGCCGAAATCTTCGACCACAACTTCATGCTGAAGAAGCTCGTTCTTCACGCGGGTCGGGTCGGCGTCCGGCTTGTCCATCTTGTTGATGGCGATGATCATCGGCACGCCGGCAGCCTTGGCGTGATTGATCGCCTCGATGGTCTGCGGCATGACGCCGTCATCCGCCGCGACGACGAGAATGACGATATCCGTCACGCGCGCGCCGCGCGCACGCATCGCCGTGAAGGCGGCGTGACCGGGCGTGTCGAGGAAGGTGATCTTGGCGCCCGAACCCATATCGACCTGATAGGCGCCGATATGCTGGGTGATGCCGCCCGCTTCGCCTGCCGCGACCGTTGTCTTGCGGAGCGCGTCGAGAAGCGAGGTCTTGCCGTGGTCGACGTGACCCATGACGGTGACGACCGGCGCACGGGGAACGCGGTGCTCGTCCTCGTCGGCGGCGCCCACCAGTCCTTCTTCAACGTCGGACTCGGCAACGCGCTTCACCGTGTGACCAAGTTCTTCGGCAACGAGCTGGGCCGTGTCGCTGTCGATCACATCGGTGATCTTCAGCATGATGCCCTGCTTCATCAGGATCTTCATCACGTCCACGGCGCGTTCCGCCATGCGGTTCGCAAGTTCCTGAATGGTGATGACTTCGGGAATGACGACTTCGCGCACGACCTTCTGCGGCGCTTCGTGGACGCCGGCGAGCTTCTTCTTCTCGCGCTCCACGCGGCGGCGCATCGAGGCGAGCGAGCGCTGACGCTCGCTCTCGTCGTCGAAAGCCTTGGTGATGGTGAGCTTGCCGGTGCGGCGCTTGGGCTCGTTGCGGCGCGCGGGCGGAACCTTGCTCGGCGCAGCGCCCGGTGCGCCATGGGCGCGCTTCGGCTTGTCTTCGTCGTCGGCAACTTCTTCCTTGAGAAGAGCCGCACCGCGCGGGGCGGAACCCGTGCGCGCTTCCTCGTCGAGGCGGCGCTTGGCGTCGTCGGCAGCACGCTTGCGGGCGAGGTCTTCCGTCTCGCGGCGCGCGGCTTCTTCAGCCTCGCGCGCGGCGGCTTCTTCGCGCTCTCTCTTGCGACGCGCATCTTCCTCAGCGCGGCGCTTCGTATCTTCCTCGGCGCGCTTGCGGTCCTCGCTTTCGCGCGACCGCGCGAGATCGAGCGCCAGGGCGCGGGCATTCTTTTCTTCTTCCGTCAGCGTGCGCAGCACGACGCCGGACCGCATGGTCGGGCGCGGAGCGGGGCGGCCGCCGCGAGCGGGCGCCGCAGGCGCAGCCGGACGACCGGCCGGGGCGGCAGCGCGGGCCGGAGCGGCAGGCGCAGGCTGGGGTGCCGCAGGCTTCGGCGCAGCGGCCTGCACGATTTCGGGCTGAGGCGCGGGCGCCGCAGGCTCGGGCGCTGCCGGCGCGGGCGCTGCCGGCGCGGGAGCGGCCACGACCGGCGCTTCCACGACCGGTTCCGGCGCCTTGGCGACGACTGGTTCAGCAGCCGGTTGGGGCGCAGGCACTGTGGCTTGCGGAGCAGCAGGCGTCGGCGCGGGAGCGGGTGCCGCCGCGGCGGGAGCCACAGGCTCAGGCGCGGGCTGGGGCGCAGCCGCACCACCGGGATTGATGGTGCGCTTCTTCTTCTTCTCGACCACAACCGATTTCGAACGGCCATGGGAAAAATTCTGGCGCACATGGCCAGACTCGACCGTCCGGTTCAGGCTCAGCGTCTTGCCGCCCGAAGCCTTCAGTTTGCGATCACTCGAATCCGCCGAGTCGTTCATGCCAGTCCTTCGTGTACGGGGCGCTCTTTGCGCCCATAGCTTTCAAGTCTCGCGAGGTCGCCGAAGACTTTTTCTCTCATGCTGCCTTTTGTCAGGGCTGCATGTACCACATTTGCGCGACCCAATGCCAAACCCATTTCAGCCGCCCAAAGCGGCCTCAGGATCGGTGTCTGGGCCCTTTCGGAGCCGGAATTATGGGCCCTGAGAGCGGCCGCGACCTTGCGGCTGCCATCCTCGGACCCGTCCCGGGCCTCGACCAGAAAGGCGACCTCGCCTTTGCCGATCGCCGACAGAACCTTCTCGAAGCCGAGGACCAGGGCGCCTGCCTTGCGGGCAAGACCCAAGGCGTCAGCCGCCCGTTTCGCCAGAAGCCGCTCGACATCGTCGGCAAGCGTTTCCGGCACCTCGACTTTTTGCCGCGCGGCCTTTGAAAAAAGACCTTTGCGGATCGCGGTTTCCAGCGCCTCGCGGCGTGCGGAAACCCAAATTCCTCGTCCCGGCAGCTTCTCGCCGAGATCTGCGACGGGAGCGTCGTCGGGACCGATGACGAAGCGGATGAGACCCTCCTTGGGTCCGACCTCGCCCGTCACGACGCAGCGGCGCTCTTCCGCCTTTTTCGCCACCGTCAGGCCTGCGAATCCTGCTCGAACTCGTCGGCAGGGACCGGATTGTCCACGTCATGATCGGCGGAAAGGCCGATCTTGCTCATGTCCTCGTCCGTGATCCAGCCGGCCTTGACGCGGGCACGCATGATGAGCGTGTTGGCCTCGTCGGCGCCGATGTCGAAGCCTTCCAGAATACCCGTCTGGTGCTTGCGCTCGCCGTTCACCGTCTCGTTCCAGCCGATCAGATCGTCGGTGGCGCAGCCGGCGAGGTCCTCGATCGTCTTCACGTCGTTCTCGCCGAGAGCGACGAGCATGCGCGGCGTCACGCCTTCGATGTCGCCCACCGCATCCTCGACGCCCAGTTCGCGGCGCTTTTCATCATATTCGGCGTTCTGCCGGTCGATGAAATCGAGCGCGCGGCTCTGGATTTCCTGAGCCGTATCCTCGTCAAAGCCTTCGATTTCGGCGATTTCATCGAGCGGCACGTAAGCCACTTCCTCGATCGAGGAGAAACCTTCGGAGGCGAGAAGCTGGGCGATGACTTCATCCACGTCGAGCGCATCGGCGAAAGTCGCGCTGCGGCTGGCGAACTCGGCCTGACGGCGCTCGCTTTCCTCGGCTTCCGTCAGAATATCGATATCCCAATGGGTGAGCTGCGAGGCGAGGCGCACGTTCTGGCCGCGACGACCGATCGCAAGGGATAGTTGGTCATCCGGAACCACAACTTCAATACGCTTGGTGTCTTCGTCGAGCACGACCTTGACGACCTCGGCGGGCGCCAGCGCGTTGACGATGAAGGTGGCGCTGTCGGGCGACCACTGGATGATGTCGATCTTTTCGCCCTGAAGCTCGTTCACCACGGCCTGGACGCGCGAACCCCTCATGCCGACGCAGGCGCCGACGGGGTCGATCGAGCTGTCGTTCGAGAGCACAGCAATCTTGGCGCGGCTGCCCGGATCGCGGGCGACTTCCTTGATCTCGATGATGCCGTCGTAGATTTCCGGCACTTCCTGCGCGAAGAGCTTCGCCATGAACTGCGGATGGGTGCGCGACAGGAAAATCTGCGGGCCGCGCTGTTCGCGGCGCGCGTCGTAGATGTAGGCGCGTACACGGTCGCCATTGCGGAAGGTTTCGCGCGGCAGCAGCTCGTCGCGGCGCACGATCGCTTCGCCACGGCCGAGATCGACGATGACGTTGCCATATTCAACGCGCTTCACGATGCCGTGGACGATCTCGCCGATACGGTCCTTGTATTCATCGTACTGACGCTCGCGCTCGGCGTCGCGCACCTTCTGCACGATGACCTGCTTGGCGGTCTGTGCGGCGATACGGCCGAAATCGACGGGCGGCAGCTCGTCCTCGATGAGATCGCCGAGCTGGGCGGCCGGATTGCGGCGCTGCGCATCGCGCAGATCGATCTGCACGGCGTCGTTCTCGACTTCGTCGACCACTTCGAGCAGGCGCACCAGACGAATTTCGCCGGTGCTCGGATTGATGCGCGCGCGGATTTCGTTTTCCGCGCCGTAGCGCGAACGCGCGGCTTTCTGGATCGCTTCGGCCATGGCCTCGAGGACGACTTCGCGGTCGATCGATTTCTCGCGCGCGACCGCGTCCGCGATCTGCAACAGTTCGAGCCGGTTGGCGCTAACAGCCATTGTTTATTCTCCGTCGGATGGGGCCGGTGTTTCCCGGTCCCTTCGCTTCAAGCTTTCCCTGATGAGGTCGTCGCTCATGGTGAGCTTCGCCTCGCTCAACTGGCGGAAGGGCAGGCCGATGACCTGCTTCTCCGCGAAACCTTCAACCTCGTGCTCGATCAGGATTTCGCCGTCCTGATAGCCATGCAGAATGCCGCGAAAGCGCTTTCTTCCGTCGATGGCGTCCCGCAGTTCGATCTTCGCCTCGAAGCCCGACCAGCGGTCGAAATCCTTCGGTCGCGTCAGCGGACGATCGATGCCCGGCGAGGAAATCTCGAGATTGTATTCCCCCGAAATCGGGTCCTCGACATCGAGGATTGCCGACAGAATCTTCGACAAATCCTCGCAATCGGCGACGATCATGGTGCCGTCCGGACGCTCGGCCATGATCTGCAGCGTATGTCCATCATGGAGGCCATAGCGCACACGGACGATCTCGAATCCGGCCGCCTCGGAAGCGCCGCGGATCAGTTCGAAAATCCGTCTCGGCTGACCGGCAGCAGCGACAAGATGCGTATCGAGCGCCTCGGCTTCATCCGCCGGCGCTGCGTCGCTCACCTGTCGATCGAGTTCGATATCTGCCAATAGAACCTCTGCGATGAAACGCCCCTCCAGAAACAAAAAAAGCGGGCCCCCGTTTCCGGAGACAACCCACTCGCTTAATCGAAGATCGAACCTGACCTTCGCTATGAGAGAAGCGTCTTAGCTAACTTGGCGCCTATATAGCGCCATTGAGGGGTTTTTCGCAAGGGGCCCCGGACAAGGTCCGGACAAGGGGGGGCCGATCAGCCCGAAACCCTGTGCCGGAAACGCAGATAGGCGGGAGTGCGACCCTCGCGGATGGCCTTTGCCTCATAGCGGGTGCGGGGCTGGTCCTCGGGCCGGATGCGCCAGTCGCCGGGGCGCTCAGCCAGCCATTCGAAGCGGCTCTTTCCCCCGAGGTTGTGGCGGCGGATATGGGCCAGCGTCCAGGCGACATAATGGGGGATATCGCTTGAGAAACGCAGCTCACCCCCGTCATTCATGACCCTGGAAATAAGCGCGAGCGTCTCGTCATTCACGAAGCGGCGCTTGTGGTGGCGCGATTTCGGCCAGGGGTCAGGATAATTGATGGTCACACGGGAAAGCGTGCCGGGTTTCAGCTTTTCGAGCAGGAAGCGCGCGTCGTCGGCATGAATGCGGACATTCTGGAGCCCGCGCTCATCGATCTCGGAAACGAGCTTCGCCACCCCATTGATGAAGGGCTCGCAACCCATGAAGCCGACCTGGCGATAGTGCCCGGCCTGCCAGGCAAGGTGCTCACCGCCGCCAAAGCCGATCTCGAGCCAAGCCTCTTCGGTCCCGGCCGGAAAGAGCGCCAGGGGGTCGATCACCTCCGCCTCAAGCGAAATGGAGACCTTGGGGAACAAGGTCTCCATCAAATTCGCCTGTCTGGGCTTCAGCGTCTTGCCATGCGTCCGGCCATAGACATGGCGGCGCCGGGCATTTTCCTTCTGATCTACGGTTCGCGCAGTCACGCTTCAGCGGATCTCCGCCTTGAGCTTCTCGGCGAGGTCCGTCTTCTCCCAGGAGAAACCGCCATCCGCTTCCGGGATACGGCCGAAATGGCCGTAGGACGAGGTGCGGGTGTAGATCGGGCGGTTGAGCTGCAGATGCTCGCGGATGCCGCGGGGCGAAAGGTCGATGACGCGCGGAATCGCGAGTTCGATCGCCGCCTCGTCCACCTTGCCCGTGCCGTGCAGATCGACATAGATCGACAGCGGCTTCGAAACGCCGATGGCGTAGGAAAGCTGAAGCGTGCAGCGGTCGGCAAGGCCTGCGGCGACGACGTTTTTCGCCACATAGCGCGCGGCATAGGCCGCAGAACGGTCCACCTTCGTCGGGTCCTTGCCGGAGAAGGCGCCGCCGCCATGAGGCGCCGCGCCGCCGTAAGTGTCGACGATGATCTTGCGGCCGGTGAGGCCCGCATCGCCGTCCGGTCCGCCGATGACGAACTTGCCGGTGGGGTTCACGTAGAATTCTTCTTCGGAGGGGAACCAGCCCGCCGGAAGCACTTCCTTCACGTAGGCGCGCACGAGTTCGCGCAGTTCGGCCTGCGAGACGTTTTCCTTGTGCTGCGTCGAGACGACGACCGAGGTGACGCCGACCGGCTTGCCGCCTTCATAACGCAGCGTGACTTGGCTCTTCGCATCCGGCTCGAATTCCGGGCGCTTGCCCGAATGGCGATCTTCGGCCATGCGCTTCAGGATGCGATGGGCATAGATGATGGGTGCCGGCATGAGCACGTCGGTTTCGGTGCAGGCATAGCCGAACATGATGCCCTGGTCGCCCGCGCCTTCGTCCTTGTTGCCTGCGGCGTCGACGCCCTGGGCGATATCCGCCGACTGGGCGTGGAGCAGGACTTCGACATCGGCATGCTTCCAATGGAAGCCGGCCTGTTCGTAGCCGATCTCGCGCACCGCATTGCGCGCCGTTTCCTCGATCTTTTCCTTGGTGATCGAGGCGGGGCCGCGAACTTCGCCGGCGAGCACGATCTTGTTCGTCGTCGTCAGCGTTTCGCAGGCGACGCGCGCAAAGGGATCGGCCGACAGGTAAAGGTCGAGCACAGCATCGGAAATCCGGTCGCAGACCTTGTCAGGATGGCCTTCGGAAACGGATTCGCTGGTGAAGAGATAATTGGACCGGGCCAATGTCATGCTCCCGTCAGAGGAAGTTCGGTGTTGATGTCATATCGACGAAACGCGGCGAAACCGTGCCGTCGAACGTCAAAGGTTTTTGCAAGGAAAGGCCATTGGGTCAACTCCCGTGACCCTTTTTCACAGTAATGTCGCGGTCTTAGATCTCGTCGACGAGTTCGCCATCCAAAGCCGAGCCGTCCGCCCCCTCGGAATGTCCGCCGCTTTCCGTTTCACCCAGCGCCTTGACGAGTTCGAGCACCCGTTTTCTCACTTTCGGGTCGCGAATGGCGAAAAAGGCACTGTTGAGCTGGATGCCCTCGGATGTCGAGAGCATGTCGAAGTCGAAATTGGCGGGCTCCGCCTCTGCCATCCCCTGGCCTTCGACGGCCTCTTCGATCTGAATGCCCTCATAGAAGAATTCCACCGGAACGCTGAGCACGCGGGCGATCTGGTAAAGGCGGCTCGCCCCGATGCGGTTGGCGCCCTTCTCGTATTTCTGCACCTGCTGAAAGGTGAGCCCCAGGCTTTCGCCGAGCTTTTCCTGGCTCATGCCGACGAGCATGCGCCGCATGCGAACCCGGCCGCCGACATGGATATCGATTGGATTGGGCGATTTCCTTGGCAAGGCGCACCTCTTAACCGCGACCGGCGCAAACCGGCGAAACCAGCAGGCCGGGAAACGGAAGTCCACGCCGACCTATGCAACCGATGCCGTCTTTCGGCAAGAAATACAACCTTCACGCGACGTTGCCCGCAACAAAAGTTTCATTCAGCCGGAACCAACCTGCGGCAAGAACGCCCTCAGCGCGGCCTGAATGCGTAAATGCAGCCGGCGCCCGCCAGAAGCAGCAGCCCGAAAAGCCAATCGCCGAACCGCGCATAGGGCGTCGGCGCGAGCGCATGGGGGAGCGGATAGTCGATGACGCCGGGTGTATTGAGGGCCCTCTCGGCAAGGACCCGGCCGTAGGGGTCGATAACGGCCGAAATGCCGGTATTGGCCGCGCGCGCGACGGGCAGGCCTTGTTCGACTGCCCTGAGCCCCACTTGCGACAGATGCTGATAGGGGCCGCTCGACGAGCCGAACCAGGCGTCATTGGTGACGTTGACGATCCAGCCCGGCCTTTTCGTCGAATTAACCACCGCGTCCGGGAAGATGATCTCGTAGCAGATGAGCGGGCTCGCCGCGGGCGCGCCGGGAAGCGGCATCGTTATCGGGCCGGGGCCGACATCGAAGCTCCCCTGAAGCTTGGCCAGCTTGTGCAGGCCGATCTTTTCGAGCCAGCGATGATAGGGCAGGTATTCGCCAAATGGGACAAGGTGGAACTTGTCATAGGTGGCGATGATCCTGCCGTCGGAATCGACCGTATAAAGACTATTGTAGAAACGCGTGAGCTGGTCCGGCGGACCGTCGGGATCGGGCTCGCCGCGCACGCTTCCGGTAATCAAGAGCGCACCCTTGGGCAGCATGCGCGAGATGGCCGAGAGCACATAGGGCTCGCGCGCCAGAAGGATCGCGAGCGCCGACTCCGGCCATACCACGATGGAATGCGGCCCGAGGCCCTGCGGCGCTTCCGGCGTCGGCTCGGAACTCATGCGGAGGAACTGGCCGAGAATGGCGAGACGGCTTTCCGGCCGCCATTTCTGCGTCTGCGGAATATTGGGCTGCACGATCCTCAGCATGACGTCGTCCGGCCCCGGCGCCTGAGGCGCCGCCGCGGCGAGACGCAACGCACCGCCCGCCCAGAGAAGGCCGAGCGCCACAAGGGCGGCGACGGGCACGACCAGCACTTCGCGGAACGACAGCCGCACGGAATGTATGTCGGCGGCGCGCGCATGAGGATCGAAAGAGGCCGGCGCGGCAACGATCAGAATGGCGATGAAGGAAAGCCCATAGGCGCCCGTGAGCGCGGCCCATTGCATCAACGCCTCTGACGCGGTGAAGGCTTCGCCAATCAGGTTCCAGGGAAACCCTGTCAGCACATGACCGCGCAGCCATTCGAATATGCACCAGCTCACGGCGAGCGCGACAATGCGCAGGTAGCCCGGAAACCAGAAGGCGCGGGCGAGCGCCGCCGCGGCGGCGGTGAAGATCGCGAGGCCCGCCGGCAGCAGCGTGACGGCGAAGGGCATGAAGACCGCGAACTTCTCCGCCTCGACCATGAAGGCATAGCCGATCCAGTGCAGGCCGAAGAGGAAATAGCCGAAGCCGAACCACCAGCCGATGGCCGCGCCGCCGCGCAACATGCGCCGCCGGGTCGCCGCGGTATCCTCGCCGAGAACAACGGAGGCCGGACCACCGAGCCCGTCCAGCAGCCAAACGAACACGGGAAAGGTGACAAAGAGAACGGGGAGGAAATGGATGGGCGGCAGGGCCAGCACACTGAGAGAACCGGCGAAGAATGCAGCCAGCAGGCGCCGCCAGCTTCGCAGCAGCGCAATCTCACGCGCGATCCGTTCGGTGGCGGAAAAGAAGGCGGTCAGCCCGCGATCGGCATTCATGCGTCAGCTTGCCGTCCGCTTGTCATCGTCCGCGCCGACACTGTCCGATGAGATGGCGGCTTCGACCTTGTGAATACGGAGCTTCTTGATACGGCGCGGGTCTGCATCCTTCACTTCGAATTCGAGGCCGAGCGGATGCTTGATGAGTTCGCCGCGCACCGGCACGCGACCGACCAGCGAGAAGACGAGTCCTCCCAGCGTCTCGATATCGTCGTCGCCTTCCTCATCGACGAGCTTCAGGCCGGTCATTTCCTCAAGCTCCTCAATGGACGCGCGGGCATCGGCGTCGACAGTGCCGTCCTCGCGCTTCACAAGGAGCGGCCCCTGATGCGTATCGTGCTCATCCTCGATGTCGCCGACAATTTCCTCGACGAGATTTTCAATCGTGACGAGGCCGTCCGTGCCGCCATACTCGTCGATGACGAGAGCAAGGTGGATGCGCGTCGCCTGCATCTTCAACAGCAGGTCGAGCGCGGGCATCGAAGGCGGAACGAAGAGCACGTCGCGGCGAATGGCCTTCAGCGAGAAGGGCTCGCGCGCAGCCGGGCTTTCGTCGGTTGCCAGATAATTGACGATATCCTTGATGTGCACCATGCCCAGAGGATCGTCCAGCGTCTCACGATAGATCGGCATGCGCGAATGAGTCGACTCCCGATAGAGGCGCAAGACGTCATCGAGCGTGTCGCCTTCCTCCACCGCGACGACGTCCGCGCGCGGCACCATGACGTCATCGACCCTGAGCTCGCCGAAACTCAGAATGTTCGCCAGCATATGGCGTTCTTCGGGCGCGAGCGCGCGGCCTTCCTCGTCGCGTCCTTCGAGCGCCTCCTCAAGGCTTTCGAGCAGGGTCGGATCGCTTGCCGAGGGGGCGCCAAGAACATTGCGCCAAAGGTTCTGCAACCGCTGCGCAAAGCTCGCGCGCGGTTTCGGCTCGTCAGTGAGTGAGGCTGTGTCGGTGCGGTCGGTCATGTTTGCGTGTCAGACATCGGGACTGCGGGGAAGACGCCTGCCCGGCTCGTCGGAGCCTTCGACGGGCGCGTAGGGGTCCGCTATGTCGAGATCCTCGAGAATGTCGCGCTCGAGCGCTTCCATCTCTTCGGCCTCTGCATCGACCTCATGGTCATGCCCGAGGAGATGCAGAACGCCATGCACGACAAGGTGCGAAAGATGGTCGGCAAAGCTCTTGCGCTGCTCCTGCGCCTCGCGCTGGATGGTCTCGAGCGCGAGCACGACGTCGCCCAGAAGCGTCGTCTGAACGGGCTCGGCCTGCGGCATGTCGCCGGTCGGGAAAGACAGCACATTGGTGGGCTTGTCCTTCCCGCGCCATGTCTTGTTCAGGGCCTGCACGAAGGGATCGTCGGCGAGAACGACGCAAAGCTCCGCCTCCTCGGAGGGGCCGGCCACCACATAGGCATGCTCGGCGGCGCGACGCACCAGCTCCTCGGCGTCGGGAGCCCAGTCTCCGGCCTCGCGCAATATGTCGATCTCAAGCCCGGAAACGGGGCTTTGATCGTCCAGTGTTCTGGATGGCCGGCTCGGGCTCATGCCTTGTCCTCAGCGCGGGCGTCGAGAAGACCCCGATCACGGGCATTATAGGCCTTAACGACCCGCGTCACGAGGGGATGACGCACCACATCGGCATCGGTGAAATGCACCACGCCGATGCCCTCGATGCTGCCCAGCGTTTCCAGCGCGTCCTTGAGGCCCGATTTCGCACCCAAGGGCAAGTCGACCTGCGACGGATCGCCCGTGATCGCCATGCGGCTGTTCTCGCCGAGGCGGGTCAGGAACATTTTCATCTGCACGGGCGTGGTGTTCTGCGCCTCGTCCAGAATGACGAAGGAATTGGCGAGCGTGCGGCCGCGCATGAAGGCGAGCGGCGCCACCTCGATCTCGCCCGACTCGATCTCGCGCACCACCTGTTCGCCCGGCAGCGTGTCGTAGAGAGCGTCGTAAAGCGGGCGGAGATAGGGGTCGATCTTTTCCTTGAGGTCGCCGGGAAGGAAGCCCAGACGCTCACCCGCCTCGACGGCAGGGCGCGACAGGATGATGCGGTCGACACGCTTCTGGAGAAGCATCTGCACGGCGACGGCGACGGCGAGGTAGGTCTTGCCCGTGCCCGCCGGGCCGATGCCGAAGACGAGCTCATGCTTCATCAGCGCATCGATATAGGTCGCCTGCGTTGGCGAACGCGGGCCGATGACGCGACGCTTGGTCTGGATCTGGCGGGCACCTGCTGAGGCCCGGCCTGCTTCCTCTTCCGGCGCTTTCGACATGCGGATGGCTCCATCGACCTCGCCGGCATTCACCTCGAGGCCGGATTTCAGTCGCTGATAAAGATCGCGGAGAACGCGGTCGGCCTGCGCGCGGGCTTCCGGCTTTCCTGTGATGACGAGTTTGTTGCCGCGGGAACTGGCCAGAACGCCCAAGCCTTCCTCGATCCGGGCGAGGTTTCGATCATGCTCGCCGAAAAGCTCGGTAAGAAGCCGGTTGTCGTCAAAGGCAATGACGAGGCTCTCGCTATCGCCCGGCGCTGCCCCGCCGCCGCCTGCACCGCCATTCCGTCCGAAGGTCTTCATCCCTCCCGATGCGCCCAACTGCTCCCTGTCCTTTCAAATACTGGTCATGGAAATACCGGCATCCGGCTCGTCACTCATCAGGCAATCACCTTCTCGCTTTCCGCGAGTCGTCCACGAAGACTATTCGCAAAACCCTGCTCGATGATGACAGGGGCGATACGGCCGAGAAGTTCTTCCGGCCCGGCATCGATATGAACGGGCTGGAGATAGGGGCTGCGGCCGAGAAGCTGACCGGGGCCGCGGCCCTTGCGGTCGAAAAGGACCGGCAGAACCTTGCCCGCGCAGGCGGCGTTGAAGGCCTCGGACTGCTCGGAAAGCAATGCCTGCAAACGATGAAGACGATCGGTCTTCACCTCTTCGGGGAGCTGTTCGGCGCGCGTCGAGGCGGGGGTGCCGGGCCGGGGGCTGTATTTGAACGAATAGGCCTGCACGAACTTCACCTTGCGGATGAGATCGAGCGTCGCCTCGAAGTCCTCTTCCGACTCGCCGGGGAAACCGACGATGAAGTCCGAAGACAGGGCGATGTCGGGACGCGCGGCACGAATGCGCGCGATGATTTCGAGATAGGTCGCCGCCGTATGCTGACGGTTCATCTGGTCGAGGATGCGGTCCGAGCCCGACTGCACGGGAAGATGCAGATAGGGCATCAGCTTTTCGACTTCCCCATGGGCGGAAATCAATTCCTCGTCCATGTCGCGCGGATGGCTCGTCGTGTAACGCAGGCGTTCGACGCCGTCGATCTCGGCCAGCGCGCGCACCAGCGCGCCGAGCGTCGCCGGACGGCCCTTCGCATCCTCTCCGTGATAGGCATTCACGTTCTGCCCGAGCAGCGTGATTTCCCGCACACCCGCATCGGCAAGACCGCGCGCTTCATCGAGAATGCGCGACATGGGCCGCGAGAATTCGGCGCCGCGTGTATAGGGCACGACGCAGAAGGTGCAGAACTTGTCGCAGCCTTCCTGAATGGTGAGGAAGGCCGTGGGGCCGCGCGCCAGCGTCTTGCGCCGGTCGGGCGCGGGCAGGCTTTCGAACTTGTCTTCGGTCGGAAACTCCGTCTCGACGATGGCAGGGCCGCCATTGCCGCTGCGGGCCACGAGATCGGGGAGATGGTGATAATTCTGCGGGCCCACGATGACGTCGACAACCGGCGCACGGCGGCGCATTTCCTCGCCTTCGGCCTGGGCGACGCAGCCCGCGACGCCGACCACGAGCTTCTCGCCACGCGCGGCCTTTTCGGCCTTCAGCTCACGCAACCGGCCGAGCTCCGAATAGACCTTCTCCGCCGCCTTTTCGCGAATATGACAGGTGTTCAGAACGACGATGTCGGCTTCCTCAGCCGAAGCGGCCTCGACATAGCCTTCGGGGGCCATGACGTCGATCATGCGCTCGCTGTCATAGACGTTCATCTGACAGCCATAGGTCTTTACGAAAATCTTCTTCTGCGGCACGGGGGAACTCAAAGCAGGGCCAAATGTGGCGACAAACGCCATATCGTCATACTAGCAGGCAGACGGGCCTTTCTGCATCCACCAATGCGAGGCACCCTCAAAGCGCGGCAGCGAGGCGAGGCGGCATCTCGACCGTCCCCGCCGCAATCGCCTCGGGCTCTTCGTCGAAGCGACCGTTGATCGCGCGGATCAGGCCGGCGCGGCACGATTCCTCGCAATACATGGCCAGAGCCTTGCGGTTGCCGATTTCGCGGATCGTGACGGGCTTGTGATATTCGACCATCACGTCGATCGGCCCGAGCGAGAACGCCTCCCAGAGATGGGGGAAGAGCTCCATGTCGCCATACCAGGCGAAAAAGGGCCGGAACTGTCGCCCCATGGGCAGGCCGTGAAGCTTCACATAGGCGACGGAGACGGGCTGAACCACCAGGTCGTCCTCGCGGTCCTCCTCGCCATTCACGATGGTAAGCTGGGCGACGCTCATCAGCGCCGACTTGAAGTTCAGCACCCGGTTGCCGTCGCTCGACGTGCCTTCGGGGAAAAGGATGAGCCGGTCGCCGCCAGCGATGCGGGCATGGATCTCGTTGCGCGACTCCGCCGTGCGGGTGCGCCGTTCGCGCTCCACGAAGACCGTCTGCTGGAGGCGCGCCAGCGTTCCGAAGAAGGGCCAGCCCGCCACCTCGCTCTTCGCCACGAAGGACGAGGGCTGCAACGACGCCATGATCGGAATGTCGAGCCAGGATGTGTGGTTCGCCGCGATGAGACAGGCGCCGCCCTTGTGGGGCTCGCCACGCGTCACGACGCGAATGCCGACCAGCTTGCAGAGGAAGCGGTGATAGATATTCGGCAGGCGCTTGGCGAGCGGCCAGTTCATCTTCAGCGCAAGCGCCTGAACCGGCATCAGCACCATGGCCGACGAGATGAAGCCGGCGAGAAGGAAACCCGCGCGCAAGCGACCCATCAGCGTCTCCCTTGTCCCGTTTTCCATGCCCAGTCGCGCGAGGCTTGCGCCCCGTGCCTTCATTCTTTCTTGCGAGAGTCGGCAGCTTTCTTGTCCCGGCCGAGCGGAACGCCGTAAAGCTCGAGCCGGTGATCGACCAGATCGAAGCCGAGTTCCCGCGCGATGATATGCTGCAACCGCTCGATGTCGTCGCTATGGAACTCGATCACCTTGCCCGTCGACAGATCGATCAGATGATCGTGATGCTCGTCCGGCACCTGTTCGTAGCGCGAGCGGCCATCGCGAAAATCATGACGTTCGAGAATGCCAGCCTCTTCGAAAAGGCGAACGGTGCGGTAGACCGTCGCGATCGAGATCTTGTTATCGATCTTCGAGGCGCGGTGGTACACTTCCTCGACATCCGGGTGGTCATGGGCGTCGGACAGCACGCGCGCGATGACGCGCCGCTGCTCTGTCATGCGCATGCCTTTTTCGACGCAAAGATTCTCGATGCGGTGAACATCGTTCGCGTCGGTCTGGGTATGGCCGTTGGCAGAAGGGTTTGTCGTCATCGTTGTCATATTAGCTCTAGAGAGGCCCTATTGTCACGGACGAGCAGAACATCCGCGTCACCCTTCATAACACACTAAGCACCTGAATTATAACCGTTTTGCGACGATGTAGCGCAGCTGACGCAATGCTTATCGCGATTGTTCGGCGAGATCGAGGCGCATGGTCAGGGCCGCAACCGGGGTGCCGCCGCGTCGCGGATAATAGCCCGGACGGCGGCCGACGGTCTCGAAACCGAGGCTCCGATAGAGGGCGATGGCCACCGGATTGTCCTCGGCGACTTCGAGAAACAGGACATTCGCGCCCCCGGCGATCGCGGCGGCGGCAGCCGCTTCGATCAGACGCCGTCCAAGACCCCGGCGGCGGTGGCTTTCCGCCACGGCGATGGTGAGGATTTCGGCCTCGTCGCCAGCAACGCGCGCCAGCACGAAGCCGGGAATATCGTCGCCGCTCATCGCCATCAGCCCGAATGTACCGGGCATGGCGATGATGTCCCTGATCGCGTCGGCGCCCCATGGGTCCTCGAAGCCGGCCGCGTGGACATGGGCGAGGCGTGGCGCGGCGCCGCTCGTGACCGGGCGAATGTCGAAATCGGGCCCGGTCATGCCGCGAAGGGATCGATGCCGCCCGGCAGCTTGGCGTCGGGCGCACGCAGATAAAGCGGGGCGGGAGCGGTGCGAAACGCGGCGACGCCGTCCGCAGCGAGGCGGGCGGCGGCAATGCGCGCAACCGATCGCGCGTCGGGCTGGGCGGGCGCATCGGAAAGACGGGCCTGCACGCCTCTCGCGGCAAGGGCCGCCGCAAGCAGGCCCGCGCCGGTGCCGACGCAAACGACCGGCCCGGCCTGAAGATGATCGGCAGCCTCTTCGACCGAGACCAGCATGGGTTCGCTCAGCGCCGCATGACGCGCGTTGAAAATCTGGAAATAGATTTCGCCGCGCTTGGCATCGAAGGCCGCCGCAATCCTTTCGACGGGCTCCGCGCCGACAGGCTCCGCCAAAGCCTCGAGCGTCGTCACGCCGACAAGCGGCAAGGTCCGCGCAAGCGCGAGGCCGCGCGCGGCGGCAAGCCCGACGCGCAGCCCCGTGAAAGTGCCGGGACCCACGGTAACGGCGAGGGCGTCGAGATCGGCAAAGGTCACGCCCGCCTCCGCCATCACGGCCTCCAGCACCGGCATCAGATTTTCGGCGTGGCCTCGCGTTCGCAATTCGAAACGATGCGCAAGGACGCCCTCGTCGCCAATAATGGCGGCGGAGAGGGCGCCTTGCGCCGTATCGAATGCGAGAAGGGTCAGGACAGATGCTCCGTCGTCAGACGATCTGGCAGACGTCGGCAAAGGCCAGGCGCGGGCTGCGGCCGAAAAGCCCGTCCGGATTGCCATAGCCGAGATTGCAGAGGAAGTTGACCTTGACGCTTGTGCCGGCGAAGAACGCTTCGTCGACCTTCTTCATGTCGAAGCCCGACATGGGTCCGCAATCGAGGCCAAGGGCACGCGCGGCGAGAATGAAATAACCGCCCTGCAGCGAACCGTTGCGGAAGGCCGTCTGCTCGGCCCATTCCTTCGACCAGTTGAACCAGGTCTTGGCTTCCGGCGCATGCGGGAAGAGCTCCGGCAGGCGCTCATAGAACTCGACGTCATAGCCGATGATGGCGGTCACAGGCGCCGCCACGGTCTTGGCGAGATTGCCCTGCGAAAGGGCAGGGGCGAGCTTTTCCTTCGCTTCCTTCGACTTCACGAAAACGATGCGAGCGGCGGAGCAATTGGCGCTGGTAGGACCCCACTTCATGAGATCGTAGAGCTTGTAGAGGGTCTCGTCGGAGACCGGCTTGTCCTGCCAGGCGTTATGCGTGCGCGCATGGCGGAAAAGCGTGTCGAGCGCGTCTTCGCTCAGGATACCACTCATGAAACCGTCTCCTCGGGAGGTACGAAAGGAATATTGAAGGGCGCACAGGATAGCGCCGCCTCGCGCGGGCGCCAGCCCCGAAGGTGGAACAATATGACGCGCAGATGAAACAATCAGATGGCGCGGACTTCCCTGACCTCGGGGACGTAATGCTTCAGCGTGTTCTCGACGCCGCGCTTCAACGTCAGGGTCGAGGAGGGGCAGCCCGAGCAGGCCCCCTGCATGGCGAGGAAGACGACGCCGTCCTCGAAGCCCTGGAAGGTGATGTCGCCACCATCCTGCGCAACGGCAGGACGGATGCGCGTATCGAGGACTTCCTTGATTTCGCGCACGATCTCGGCGTCCTCGCCCTCATGCGCGGCATGGGCGTCGCCCGCCGCGAGGTCGCCGAACAGGATCGGCGCGCCGCCGGTGAAATGCTCCATGATGGCGCCGAGAAGGGCGGGCTTCAGATGCTGCCACTCGCCTTCGCTCTTCGTCACCGTGATGAAGTCCGAACCGAAAAAGACGCCCGAAACGCCCTCCACCGCGAAAAGCCGCATGGCCAGAGGCGAACGCCGCGCAGCCTCTTCATCCGGGAAATCGGCCGCTCGCCCCTCGCCCAGAACCTCGCGGCCGGGCAGAAACTTCAGGGTCGCCGGGTTCGGCGTGGCTTCGGTCTGGATGAACATGGACGCGGTCCTTGAACGCGGCTTTCGGAAAAACCCTTGTAACCGCGTGGTTTTGCGACGGATTGACGCTTTATAGATGGACCGCGAGACGAAGGGAATCAAGTCACGAGAACGGTCAGCCGCCCAGGACCTGAGGCAGCTTGCCGCAGGCCACGGCCTTTATCTGCGCGAAACGCGTTCAGAGGCTCATACGCCAACGCTCGAAATAGACCTCGACGATTTCATCGAGGCGCTTCTTGTCGAAGCTCGGATCATGGCCCGCATGAACCGTTCTCACCGGCAGTTCCATCAGCCTGCGGAGCGATTTCGCGTAGACATTCACATCCATGCCGGGGCCCTCGAAGAGAAGGGGGCCGTCGTAAATCACATCGCCGGTAAAGAGGAGGCCCGTCGACGCCTCCCAGAGCGCGATCGAGCCCGGCGAGTGGCCGGGAACATGGATCACCTCGAACTGGCGGTCACCGAGATCGACAATGTCGCCGTCTTCGAGAATTCGCGTCGGCACGCCGCCTTTCAGACGATAGGAATGCGGGTCGTAGCCTTCATGCGGCAGCGCATGGATCAGATATTCGCCAAGCGGGTCGTAGCCTGCCTCGACGAAAAGCGCCTTTATCGTCGGGTCGAAATCCGCGCAGACGAGCGTGGTGAAGCCCCCGGTCGGGTTGGCCATTTCGCCGGCCTCCGCACCATGCACCCAGCGCTCCTCGAATTCATGCACAGCGCCGATATGGTCGAGATGCGTATGCGTCGCCAGTGCGATGATCGGACGCGCATCGTCAAAGAGATCGGGGAAGCTGGCGCGCAGCGGCACGATGCCCATTCCGCTGTCGATCAGCAAATCGCGGTCGCGGCCCTTGATGTGAAAGAAATTCGCCTGTTCGAGGCGGTCGACATGCGGCTCCAGCAGGAGCGTGACGCCATCGCCCATATCCGTGCGCGTGTACCAGTTTTCTGCAACGGGATAAGGCATTGGCGGCTCCTGCGGGGGTATTTCCTGCGTTGCCGGAAAGGCAGCAAGAAATATGCCCACGGCCTTACGCCAGCGCCCGGATCGCCTCTTCGGTCAGCGTGCCGGGAACGACAGTGACGGGGATCGGGAAGCCCTTGCCGCCGACCGTCGAGACGAGGGGACCGGGGCCATCTTTGCCGGTGCCTGCCGCGAGAACGAGGATCGCCACGTCCTTGTCCTGCGCGATGAACTTGTGCAGCTCGTCGGCCAGCAGCCCTTCGCGGATCACGAGTTCGGGCATGATCCCGGCATAATCGTTCACATGGGCGGCGAGCTTGTGGAGCGTGGCCTCGGCCTCGGCGCGCGCTTCCTCGCGCATGAGGTTCTGAACGCCGAGCCATTGGCCTGCGCTGTCCGCAGGCGGAATGACGGCAAGCAGCGTCACCACGCCGTCGGTGTGCTGCGCGCGCAGGCTCGCAAAATGAATGGCGACTTCCGACTCCGGCGTGCCGTCGGCCACAACGAGGAATTTGCGGCGCTTGGATATGGCCCGTTCTGGCTTTCGAGGCTCGGTCATGGGGCGCATGCTGCCACCGCTGCGAACGGGCGGCAAGGCCGGCTATTTGAGCAGGACGTTGGTGATTTCGCGCAGCTGGGTGCGGGCACGCAGGAGGTAGAAGCCCTGTGCGGCAAGATGGCTCGGCTCGAACTGGGCGTCGGGCGCCCCATTGACCACGACCCAGGGCGAAAGCGCGGCGGCCTCGCGGAACGTGTCGAGGAGCTGCGCCCAGTTCTTCTGCAGGCCCTTCTCCTTGATGACCGGCGCGAAATCCTCGCCAAGTCCCTTGGTCAGCAGGTAGTAGCCGTAGAGCTTGCCCTTGGTGTTGTAGAAGACGTCGTCGGCGTTGGAGTCGATGAAATAGCTCGAATGCTCGCGCACTTCCGTGTCGAGCACAGCCGATTGCGAGCCGAGATCGCTGGCAAAACGATCAAGCGTTGCCATGAGATTGTCGGCGCGGCGCTCGAAGGTCGCCTCGCCCTTGGCAAGCCGTTGGTTGTAGCGGATGAGCGCCAGGCGCGCCGCGCGGTACTGGGATTCAGAGCTTGCCTTGATCGCGAGCGAAACGGTCGGATTCCAGATCCAGACGTCGCCGGGATACTGGAGAAGCCCGGCAGCTTTCTGCAGGTCGGGGTCCGCTTCGCTGCTCCCGCGAGAACGCCCGACCTGATCGGTCATCTCGAAGGAAAAGCGGGCCAGCGCGCTGACGATGCCGGTTTGAAAGTTCGGCATGTTGTCGAGCATCGCGCCGGGCTGGAAGAAGGGATCGTTCGCCGTCCAGCTGTTCTGGTTGACCTCGCGGTCGATCAGCGCCGTCATCATGGCCACGGCCTGGCTGCCGCCTTCGCCGATGGCATTCGCGCCCGCAGGCTTGAAATCCGGATCGTCGTCGATCCGGTTCACCATCAGCATGCCGATCGGATAGTAGAGCAGGATGACGACGACAAGCGCGACAAGCGCGCGCCAGACGATGCCGCCCCAGCCGGGCTCGTCGAGCTTCGAGAAAAGCGTACCGTTGCCGGTGTCCCCGGACGATCCGCCCTTGCGGTACATCCAGCGGTGACGAAGCCCGTCCGCAGCGCTCTCGAACCTGTCCCTCCACCAGTCACGCAACCGCGCAACATTTTCACGAAAGGACATTTTCTCCGGCTCCTGTCGATTGTCGTCCTAACTAGATGGGAAGTGCTCCCCCTCGGTCAAGACGCGCTTCATACCGCCTTCAGATGAAACCGACGATCTCGCGGACGCGGCGGTAGATCGGCTCCGCGATGGCGTTGGCGCGTTCGGCGCCGCTTACGAGCACATCGTCGATATAGGTGCGGTCCTGATCCAGCATGCGCTTCATTTCGCCGGTGATGGGCGAAAGTTTTTCGACCGCGAGGTCGGCGAGCGCCGGCTTGAAGGCCGAGAAGGGCTGGCCGCCGAATTTCGCGATCACTTCGGCCTTCGAAAGGCCGGACAGAGCCGCATAGATACCGACGAGATTATCCGCGCCCGCGCGGCCTTCGAGCCCTTCGACGCTCTCCGGCAGGGGCTCGGGATCGGTCTGCGCCTTGCGGATCTTCAGCGCGATGGCGTCGGCATCGTCCTTGAGCGTAATGCGCGAATAGTCGGACGGGTCCGACTTCGACATCTTTTTGGTGCCGTCGCGCAGGCTCATGACGCGCGTTGCCTCGCCCATGATGAGAGGCTCAGGCAGCGGAAAGAAGTCCGTGCCGCCCGTCTCCGCGAAGTCGTTGTTGAACTTCTGCGCCACGTCGCGGGCAAGCTCCAGATGCTGCTTCTGGTCCTCGCCGACCGGCACATGGGTCGCGCGATAGGCGAGAATGTCGGCGGCCATCAGCACCGGATAGGTGTAAAGGCCCACGGAGGCCTTTTCGCGGTCCTTGCCTGCCTTTTCCTTGAACTGGGTCATGCGGTTCATCCAGCCGATGCGGGCGACGCAGTTCAGGACCCAGGCAAGCTCGGCATGGGCCGGGACCTTGGACTGGTTGAAAATGATGTGCGTCTTCGGGTCGATGCCGGCGGCGATATAGGCGGCCGCGACCTCGCGCGTGTTCGCGGCGAGTTCTTTCGGGTCCTGCCAGACCGTGATCGCATGCATGTCGACCACGCAATAGATGCATTCATGCGTGTCCTGGAGCCCGACGAAATTGCGGATCGCCCCCAGATAATTGCCCAGATGCAGGTTGCCCGTGGGCTGCACGCCCGAGAAAACGCGGTTGGTCGGCTTTTCCATTCAAATCGTCCGTCACGCGAGGCCCGACAGTGGGCCGTTCCGGCGAGGTTTATGCTGCGTAGGGCACCCGCTTGGCAATGGCGGCCACGGCTTTTCCGCAGGGATCGCGCAAATCTATGTTTCTTTTTGAGAATTATTCTAAACTATATTGACCTCGGCCACCCCGATCCATAAGTTAGAGACGTTCTAATTTAGGAGGACGCCATGAGCGACCAGACCGGCAAACCGAACCGCCTGACCACTGCCGCAGGCATCCCCGTTTCCGACAACCAGAATGCGCTGACCGCCGGCCCGCGCGGGCCGCTGCTGGTTCAGGACTGGCAGCTCTTCGAGAAGCACGCGCATTTCAACCGCGAACGCATCCCCGAGCGCGTGGTGCACGCCAAAGGCTCGGCGGCCTTCGGCGTCTTCCGCGTCAACAACGACATCACGAAATACACCAAGGCGAAGCTCTTCGAGCACAACGGCAAGGAGACGCCGGTCTTCCTGCGCTTCTCCACCGTCGCGGGCGAACGCGGCGCGGCCGATGCCGAGCGCGACGTGCGCGGCTTCGCGGTGAAGTTCTATACGGAAGAGGGCAACTGGGATCTCGTCGGCAACAACACGCCGGTCTTCTTCGTGCGCGATCCCTACAAGTTCTCGGACTTCATCCACACGCAGAAGCGCGACCCGCGCACCAACATGCGCAACCCGACCGCAATGTGGGATTTCTGGTCGCTCTCGCCGGAAAGCCTGCACCAGGTCACGATCCTCTTCTCGGATCGAGGCATCCCGAAAACGCTGCGCCACATGCACGGCTTCGGCTCGCACACCTACAGCTTCATCAATGCGAAGAACGAACGCTACTGGGTCAAATTCCACTTCAAGTCGATGCAGGGAATCGAGAACCTCACCGATGCGGAATCGACGAAGCTCATCGGCGAGGATCGCGAAAGCCATCAGCGCGATCTCTATGAAGCGATCGAGCGCGGCGACTTCCCGAAGTGGCGCGTCATGGTGCAGGTGATGACGGAAGAGCAGGCCGGGAAGACGCCCTACAATCCCTTCGACCTGACGAAAGTCTGGCCGCACAAGGATTTTCCGCTGATCGAGGCGGGCGTGCTGACGCTGAACAGGAACCCGGAGAACTATCACGCGGAGGTCGAGCAATCGACCTTCTCCCCGGCGAACGTCGTGCCCGGCATCAGCCATAGCCCTGACAAGATGCTTCAATTCCGCATCTTCTCCTACGCGGACGCGCATCGCCATCGCGTCGGCACCAATGCGGATGCGCTGCCCGTGAACCGTCCGCGCTGCCCGGTCCACACCTACCACCGCGACGGCGCGATGCGCTTCGACGGCAATGGCGGCGGATCGGTGAATTACGAACCGAACTCCTTCGGCGGACCGAAGGAAGATCCGAGCGTCAAGGAGCCGCCGCTGAAGATCACGGGCGATGCCGACCGCTATAATCACCGCGAAGGGAATGACGACTACACACAGGCGGGCGACCTCTTCCGCCTGATGTCGGACAAGCAGAAGGCAGCGCTGATGGATGCAATCGCCGGCGCGATGAAGACGGTGCCGGAAGAAATCCAGCGCCGCCAGATCGGCCACTTCTCCAAGGCCGATCCCGCCTATGGCGCAGGCGTCGCGGCACGGCTCGGCCTGAAACTCTGAGATCGCAAGGCCGCTGAGCCAGTCTCCTTCCTCAGCGATCACCTTGCGAAATGCGGCCCCGGCGAGGGAAAAGCCGGGGCCGTTGCCATTTTGGGGGACGCTTCAGCGCCTTCGCAGCAGGCGCATGATGTCCGAATAGCGTGCGGCGCCTGTGAACTGGCAGAAGATCGCATAGGCGACCATGCCGCCCGCGACGAGGCCGGTCAGCACCGAGACGCTCCAGATGAAGCGAAGGCCGAACCAGGGCGCGAGGACATGCGCGCCCACATAGAGAACCGCACCCATGCCGATCGAAGCGAGAAGGGTAAGCGGCAGGCGCTTCATCAGCTGCGCGTCCGGAACGAAATGACCATGCCTCCAGAGGCGCAAGCCAAGCTGGCCCGTATTCACCCAGGCGGCGATCGACGTTCCCGCCGCAATGCCCGCATAGCCGAAGAACTGGAAGAGCGTGATGCTCGACGCGATGTTGACCGCGATGGAGACGGCGGCGAATTGCAGCGGCGTCCTCGTATCCTCGCGCGCATAGAAGGCAGGCGAAAAAACCTTGTTGAGCACAAAGGCGGGCAGGCCCACCGCATAGATCAGCAGCGCGAGCGCGGTCGCATGCGTGTCAATCTCGTGGAAGCGCCCACGCTCGAACAGCACCTTGATGATCTCATAAGGAATGATCGCCAGCGCGACGGCGGCAGGCACCGTCAGAAGCATCGAAAATTCGATGGCGCGGTTCTGGCTCCAATGCGCGCCATCGCCATCGCCCGCACGCAAGCGCCGCGACAGATCGGGCAACAGCACCACACCGATGGCGATGCCGATGACGCCCAGCGGAAACTGATAGATGCGGTCGGCATAATAGAGCCAGGAGACTGCACCTTCCTGCCACGATGCCATGATCGTGCCGATGGTGAGATTGAGCTGGCCGATGCCGCCCGAGATGAGCCCCGGCACGGCGAGCAGCAGGAGATGCTTCACTTCGGGCGTGAGTTTCGGCAGGCGCAGGCTCAGCGACATGTTCGCGCGGTGGCAGGAGATCGCGAGCCAGACGAACTGGATGATGCCCGCCGCCATGACGCCCCATGAAAGCGCGAGGCCCGGATTGGTGGCGAGCGGGACGACGAACCAGAGCGCGACGATCATGGTGATGTTGAGCATCACCGGCGCGGCGGCGCCCGCGAAGAACTTGCCCAATGAATTCAGGATCGCAGACTGAACGGCGGTGAGAGAAATAAAGAGCAGATAAGGAAAGTTCACGCGGGTGAACTGCACGGCCCATTCATGCTTCTGCGGATCGTCGCCGAAGCCCGGCGCGAAGAGCCACATCAGCCAGGGCATGAATATCTCGACCAGGATCGTGAAGACGAGAAGCCCCGTCAGCAGCACCGAGGTCGCGTCTTCCGCAAAGCGGCGCGCCGACGCCTCGCCTTCACCTTCGAGCCTCTTGGCAAAGAGGGGCACGAAGGCCGAATTGAAGGCCCCTTCCGCGAAGATCGCGCGGAACATGTTGGGAAAGCGGAAGGCGACGAAGAAGGCATCGGCGATAGGACCGGTGCCCAGCGCCGAGGCCACCATCATGTCTCGCAGGAAGCCGAGGACGCGGCTCAGGAAAGTGGTGCCGCCGACGGTCGCGGCTGAACGCAGGAGATTCATCGGATCAAGCGCCCGCCATTCATTCCGCAGCCGCCGTTTCCTCACGGCGGCGCGCCTTCGCGGGCCGCGCCTTCGCCATCGGATCGGCCAGCGCCTCAAGCAGATGCCGCTCGACGGCCTTCTTCTTGTTGGCGTTGGTGACCTTGTGACCGATCACGTCCTTCACATAGAAGACGTCGACGGCACGCTCGCCATAGGTGGCGACATGGGCGGAGCCGATGGTCAGCCCCAGATGGAACAGCGCCTTGGTGAGCGCGTGGAGAAGACCCGGCCGGTCGAGACCGTTCACCTCGATGACCGTGAAGGCATCCGAGGCCTCATTGTCGATGAAGACCTGCGGCGCGACGCTGAAGGCCTCCGTGCGGTTTTCGCCCTTGAAGCGCTGCTCGATCGCGTCGGGCGGCAGCACCTCGCCCGAGAGCACCTTGCGCATGGTTTCTTCGAGACGCTTCACGCGGCGCTCTTCGCCGATGGCGCCGCCATGCTGGTCCTGCACCCAGAGCGTGTCGAGCGCCATGCCGTCGCGCGTGGTGAAGATCTTGGCGTCGACAATGTTCATGCCGAGAATGGCGCAGGCGCCGGCAAAGCGCGAGAAGAGGCCCGGATGGTCCTGCGCATATAGCGTGACTTCCGTGACATCGCGCGTCGGCTCCGACTGCGCCGAGACGGTCAGCGCCTCCTTCGCGGCGGATATCAGCCGCGCCTGACGTTCCAGCACATTGGTGTCGAAGGAGAGCCAATAGGCCTCGGTATGACGCGCGACATAGGCACCCCAATCTTCGGCAGGCCAATCCGACAGGCGCTCGCGAAGCGCGGCCTTCGCCGTCGCGATACGGTTCGCGCGATTGAGTAGCGCGTCGCCGCCCTGAAGAACGGCAAGCGTCTCGTAATAAAGCTCGCGCAGGAGCTGACCCTTCCAGCCGTTCCACACGCCGGGGCCGACCGCCTTGATGTCGACCACGGTGAGGATGAAGAGCATCTTCAAACGCTCGGGACTCTGCACGAGGCTTGCGAAATCGCGGATGGTGCGCAGATCGGAAATGTCGCGCTTCTGCGCCACATCGCTCATCACGAGATGGTTCTTGACGAGCCAGGCGACCGATTCCGTTTCGCCGTCGCTCATGCCGAGGCGCGGGCAGAGTTGCTTCGCGATGCGTTCGCCCGCATCCGAATGATCCTCTTCGCGGCCCTTGGCGATGTCGTGCAGAAAGACGGACATGTACATCGCCGCGCGGCTCTGCACCTTCTGCATCAATTCATTGGCGAGCGGATGGTCGTCCTCCTCCTTCCGCTTCTCCACCTCGGACAGAATGCCGATGGCGCGCAGCAGATGTTCGTCCGCCGTATAGTGGTGATACATGTTGAACTGCATCAGCGCGACGATGCGGCCGAAATCGGGAACGAAGCGGCCGAGCACGCCTGCCTCGTTCATCATGCGCAGCGTATGCTCGGGATCTTTTTCCGAGGTCAGGATTTCGAGGAAGAGGCGGTTCGCCTCCGGATCGGCACGGAGATCGGCGCCGATATATTTCAGCGAGCGCGTGACGAGCTTCAGCGCATCGGGATGAAGTTCGAGAGAATGCGCATCCGCCAGGTGGAAGATGCGGATGATGCTGATCGGGTCCTGCTCGATCATCTTGTCGCTCTGGAATGCGAGACGGCCGCCTTCGAGCTTGAAACCCTTCATCATCTTCCGCTTGCGGCGGAGCACCTGCATGAAGCGCCCGATGCCGGGCTTCTTCTTCTTTTCCTGCTCCTCGAGCGCCGCGCAGAAGATGCGCGTGAGATCGCCCACTTCCTTTGCAACAAGGAAGTAGTGCTTCATGAAGCGCTCGACGGCCTTCAAACCGCCATGCCCCTGATAGCCGAGGCGGTTCGCCATTTCTGTCTGGAGGTCGAAGGTGATGCGCTCCTCCGCTCGACCGGTGAGGAAGTGCAGCTCGCAGCGCACCGCCCAGAGAAAATCCTCCGCCTTGCGGAAGGTCGCATATTCCGAACGCGTGAAAACGCCGACGCCGACCAGATCGGAAGGCTGCTTCACGCGGTAGATATATTTTGCAATCCAGAAAAGCGTGTTGAGATCGCGGAGGCCGCCCTTGCCCTCCTTCACATTCGGCTCGACGAGATAGCGGCTCTCGCCAGCGCGGGCGTGACGCCCGTCGCGCTCGGCAAGCTTCGCCTCGACGAATTCGTTGCCGGTGCCTTTCACGACCTCGGCGTCGAAACGCTTCTCGAATTCGTCGAAGAGGGCTTCATCGCCATGAAGGTAGCGAGATTCGAGGAGCGCGGTGCGGATCGTGAAATCCTCGCGCGCGAGCCGGACGCAATCGGCAACCGAGCGCGTCGAGTGTCCGACCTTGAGCCCCAGATCCCACAGGACATAGAGCATGTATTCTACGACGCTCTCGCCCCAGGGGGTCTGCTTGTAGGGACGCAGAAAGAGGAGGTCGATGTCGGAACCCGGCGCCAGCGCGCCGCGTCCATAGCCGCCGACGGCCGCGATGCAGATCTTTTCCGCCTCGCTCGGATTGCCGACCGGAAAGACGCGCGTAATCGTCACATCGTGCAGCGCCCGGATGATCGTGTCCTGCAGGTAGCAAAGGCTCTCGGCGCAGACGCGGCCGCGATGGGCGCCCTGTTCCAGCCTTTCGCGCGCCTTGGCCCGCCCGGCAGCGAGTGTCCGCTTCAAAACCGAGACAAGTTCGCGCTTCAGCGCGATTTCGTCGCCCTGATGGCGAACGGCAACCTCGTCGAGGTCGGCGGCGAGGCGCGACGGATCGACGATTTCGAGAAGGCTCGGCAACATGCGGGCCATGAAAGGGCCACTCCTTCGGAGCCGGAAGTCCGGCAATTCAACGCATCATATAGCAAGGCAGCGTCGCAAATATGGTGCCGTTCGCAACGCAGCGCACCGGTTTTTTGGCCTCCGGCGAGGCCAGGTAGCCATCTTTAGAGCATGACACGAGCATGAACGCAGCATTGCCGAGGTTTAAGGCAGTGTTCTCTTTTCGTCGCGGCCACAAGGCCTATGTCCATGGCGGTGGGGGGCAAGAAAGCAGAAAGGAGAACGCCATGAACCGGCTTCTGTTTTCGGCCGCATTCGTTGCCCTTCTCGCGAGTTCGGTCGCTTCCGCCCTTGCCGCATCCAGTGACGAACTGGGTGCCGGCGACGCCCGGAATCTCTGCACGAAGCTCGAAAGCCAGTATCAGTTCCTGAAGCCTTTCAAGGAAGGTCTTCCCTATTGGAAGACGGCGAGCGCGGAAGCGCAGAAGGGCGAGCAAGCCTGCAAGAGCGGCAACGC
The DNA here is from genome assembly GCF_039680535.1 of Parvibaculum sp. Taxonomy (GTDB): domain Bacteria; phylum Pseudomonadota; class Alphaproteobacteria; order Parvibaculales; family Parvibaculaceae; genus Parvibaculum. The sequence goes on from NZ_JBDKSS010000005.1 coordinate 178,516, forward strand.
GATCGATGGCGCGCATGACCTGCAGTCCGCTATTTCGGACATGTATGTGAAGCCCGATAGTCTCTAGGCGCCAGTCGGAGGCAGAAGGGTCTTCAGCCGATAGAGAAGATCGAGCGCCTCGCGCGGCGTCAGCTCGTCGGGGCTGATGTCGCGCAGCGCTTCCTCGACCGCGCTCTTTTGAGGGACCGCGGGGGCTGGCTTCGCCGATGCCGAAAAAAGCGGCAGATCGTCGATCAGCACATGGGCGCGATCGCTCGACCCATCCTTTTCGAGGGCGGTCAACACCTCGCGGGCACGATGGATGACGGCGGCGGGAAGCCCTGCGAGCTTCGCCACCTGAATGCCATAGGAGCGGTCGGCGGCACCGGGTCCGACCTCATGCAGAAAGACGACGTCGCCTTCCCATTCCTTGACCTTCATCGTCGCATTGGCGAGATGCGGCAGCTTTTCGGCGAGCGCCGTCAGCTCGTGGTAATGGGTGGCGAAGAGGGCACGCGAACGGTTCACTTCGTGCAGATGCTCGACCGCCGCCCAGGCGATAGACAAGCCGTCGAAGGTCGCCGTGCCGCGCCCGATCTCGTCGAGGATGACCAGAGCGCGAGGACCCGCCTGATTGAGGATCGCTGCCGTCTCGACCATTTCGACCATGAAGGTCGAGCGGCCGCGCGCGAGATCGTCCGCTGCGCCGACTCGGGAAAAGAGGCGGTCTACCGTGCCGATATGCGCGTCCTCGGCAGGCACGAAACTTCCCATCTGAGCGAGAATGGCGATCAGTGCATTCTGCCGGAGGAAGGTCGATTTACCCGCCATGTTCGGACCGGTGAGAAGCCAGAGCCGATGTGCCTCCTCGCCTTCGCCGGTCAGGTCGCAATCATTCGGCACGAAAGGCGATGCGCTCGTTTCGCGCTCGAGCGCGGCTTCGACCACCGGATGACGACCGCCCTTGATGCGAAAGGCGAGGCTGTCGTCGACGCGAGGCCGCGCATAGCGCCGCTCGACCGCGAGTTCGGCCAGCGCCAGCGTGGCGTCGAGAGAGCCGAGCGCAGAGGCGGCGCGCGATATGGCGTCCGCCTTTTCCAGCGTCGCGGCGACGAGTTCGTCGAACAGGCCAAGCTCGATTTCGAGAACGCGGCCCGCGGCCTCCGCGATACGGCTTGCGAGATCTGCAAGTTCGCCGGTGGTGAAGCGCACTGCGTTCGCCAGGGTCTGGCGGTGGATGTAATTCTGCGACAGCGGTGGCGCCATCATGCGCTCGGCATGTTTCGGCCCGACTTCGATGTAATAGCCCAACACATTGTTGTGCCGGACCTTAAGCACGGAAACCTCCGTCTCATCGGCATATTTCGACTGAAGCCCCGCAATGAGTCGGCGGCTTTCGTCGCGCAGCATGCGCAGCTCGTCGAGTGGCGCGGAAGCGCCCGCCGCGATGAAGCCACCGTCCCGCGCGATGAGCGGCAGGTCCTGCGCAAGCATATGGGCAAGCCGGTCGCGCAGCGCCGCGGCAACGCTCCTGAGCGCGTCCGCCGTATCGGAGATTTCCTTCGGCAGCGGCAGGAGGGAAGGGTGGGCCTGGTCGAGAAGCCGCGCCAACGCGTGAGCAGCGCCGAGGCCGTCGCGGATTGCGGCGAGATCGCGCGGGCCGCCGCGGCCGAGCGAGAGGCGCGTCAGGGCGCGCGCCATGTCGGGCGCGGCGCGAAGCTCCGCACGAAGCCGGGCGCGAAGATCGCGGCCCTCGACGAAGCATTCGACCGCATCGAGCCGTTGATTGATCGCATGTGGATCGGTGAGCGGCGCTGCAAGCCGCGCACCGAGTTCACGCGCACCCGCGCCCGTCACGGTCCGGTCGATCGTTGAAAAAAGCGACCCCTTGCTCTCGCCCTTCAGCGTCTTCATGAGTTCGAGATTGGCACGCGTGGCCGCATCGATCGCCATGGCGGCGCCGGTCGCGACGCGGCGCGGCGTCTGGAGGGCGGGCATGCGGCCCACCTGCGTCAGCTCCACATAATCGAGCAGAGCGCCCATGGCCGCGATCTCGGGCCGTGAAAAGCTGCCGAAGCCGTCCAGCGCGCCGACGCCGAGATGCGCCTTGAGGCGCCTTTCGCCAGCGCCCGAGTCGAAGCGCGCGCCGGGAAGCGCCGTCACCGAGCCCACATGCTGAGCGATGAGCCCCGAAAGCGCCTCGTCGCGGAAAAAGCTGTCGGCGACCAGAAGCTCGCCCGGATCGAGGCGGGCAAGCTCCGCGCCAAGCGCCCCTTCCAAAACGCTCGTCACCTCGAATTCACCCGTCGAGACATCCGCCCAGGCAAGGCCGAAGGTCTGATCGGCGCCGGTGCGGGCGAGGGCGGCGAGGTAATTATGGGCGCGCGCGTCGAGCAGCGTGTCCTCGGTCAGCGTGCCCGGCGTCACCAGCCGGACGACCTCGCGGCGGACGACGGATTTCGAGCCGCGCTTCTTGGCCTCCGCGGGGTCCTCGGTCTGCTCGCAGACGGCGACCTTGAAACCCGCCCGGATCAGGCGCTCGAGATAGCTCTCATGGGAATGGACCGGAACGCCGCACATGCGGATATCCTCGCCCAGATGCTTGCCCCGCTTGGTCAGCGCGATGTCCAGCGCCTCGGCAGCCTTCACCGCGTCGTCGAAGAACAATTCGTAGAAATCGCCCATGCGGTAGAAGAGCAACGCATCCGGATAGGCGTGCTTGATCTCCAGATATTGCGCCATCATGGGGGTGGCATCGGCCGGAATGGCGGGCGCCGCCCCGGCTTCGGGGGCGTCTTCCTCGATTTCGGCGGGAGTGCCGGCGAACGGAGCGGACATGGGGCTGGATGCAGGTTCGGACATGGGGCGGAGCCTAACAGATCGGCCCCGTCCGAAAAGAGGGAGCCAAAAAAGAGCGCCCTTAAATCGGATCTTCGGCTTAAATCAACCAACTTCGCTTGTTATTGGACCTTCAGGGGCCTAAAAAGCGGGCCTGCCAGCACCCCTGTGGACAACTTCACGCCCGCGTCCGGATCGAAGCCATCATGAGCAAAAAACGCAACCAGTTTACCGACGAGGAAGCGCTCCTCTTCCACTCCCAAGGGAAGCCCGGGAAGATCGAGATCAACGCGACGAAGCCGATGGCGACGCAGCGCGACCTCTCGCTCGCCTATTCCCCGGGCGTCGCGGTGCCGGTTCGCGCCATCGCGGAGAACCCGGACGCGGCCTATGACTACACGGCCAAGGGCAATCTGGTCGCGGTCATCTCGAACGGCACGGCGATCCTCGGTCTCGGCGATCTCGGCGCGCTGGCCTCGAAGCCGGTCATGGAAGGCAAGGCCGTCCTCTTCAAGCGCTTCGCCGATGTCGACTCGATCGATCTCGAAATCGACGTGAAGGCGAAGGACCCGGACACCTTCATCAACGCGGTGCGCTATCTCGGGCCCTCCTTCGGCGGCATCAACCTCGAAGACATTTCGGCCCCCGACTGCTTCATCATCGAAAGCCGCCTGCGCGAGCTCATGAACATCCCGGTGTTCCATGACGATCAGCATGGCACGGCGATCATCACGGCGGCCGGCCTCATCAATGCGCTCTATCTCACCGGCCGGGATATCAAGGACGTAAAGATGGTCGTCAACGGCGCAGGCTCGGCAGGCATCGCCTGCCTCGAGCTCGTCAAGGCGATGGGTCTGCCGCATAACAATGCGATCCTTTGCGACACCAAGGGCGTCATCTATCAGGGCCGCACCGAAGGCATGAACCAGTGGAAGTCGGCCCATGCCGTCGCCACCAAGGCGCGCACGCTCGAAGAAGCCATGGAAGGCGCGGACATCGTGCTCGGCCTCTCGGCCAAGGGCGCCCTCACACCCGCCATGATCAAGTCGATGGCGCCGAAGCCCATCATCTTCGCCTGCGCCAATCCCGATCCGGAAATCACGCCGGAGGAAGTGGCCGCCGTCCGCGACGACGCCATCGTCGCCACGGGCCGCTCGGACTATCCCAACCAGGTCAACAACGTCCTCGGCTTCCCCTACATCTTCCGCGGCGCGCTCGACGTGCGCGCAACCTCGATCAACGAGGAGATGAAGATCGCCTGCGCCCGCGCCATCGCCAAGCTTGCCCGCGAGGACGTGCCGGACGAAGTCGCCGCCGCCTATCACGGCGAGCGTCCGCGCTTCGGCCGCAACTACATCATCCCCGTGCCCTTCGATCCGCGCCTGATCCGCGAAATCCCGCCGGCGGTTGCCAAGGCCGCGATGGATTCCGGCGTCGCGCGCCATCCGATCGTCGACATGGATGCCTACAGGAACCAGCTTTCGGCGCGTCTCTCGCCGACGGCCGGCATGCTCCAGGTCATCACCGACAAGGTGCGCCGCGATCCCAAGCGCGTCGTCTTCGCCGAGGGCGAGGAAGAGCGCGTGATCCGCGCCGCGATCACCTTCCGCGACACCGGCCTCGGCCATCCGATCCTGATCGGCCGCGAGGAGCTGGTGCGCGAAACGCTGCGCAATATCGGCCTCGACCCCAATACCGATCTCGACATCCGCAACGCGCGGCTTTCGGAGAGCAACCCGGCCTATACCGAGTTCCTTTACAAGCGCCTGCAGCGCAAGGGCTATCTGCTCCGCGACTGCGCGCGCCTCGTGAACAACGATCGCAACATCTTCTCCTCGATCATGGTCGAGCTCGGAGACGCGGACGCGATGGTGACGGGCGTAACCCGCAACTATGCCGTCGCGCTCGAGGACGTGCTGCGCGTCATCGATCCGGTCGAAGGCCGCCGCGCCATCGGCGTGACGCTCGCCGTCGCAAAGGGTCAGACGGTTCTCGTCGCCGACACCAATGTGCATGAAATGCCGACGGCGGAAGAACTCGCCGACATCGCGGAACAGGCGGCGGATGTCGCGCGCCGTCTCGGCTATGAGCCGCGCGTCGCCATGCTCGCCTATTCGACCTTCGGCAACCCGATGGCCGAACGTTCGGAACGCATCCGCGAGGCGATCCAGATCCTCGACCGTCGCGGCGTCGATTTCGAGTATGACGGCGAAATGGCCCCCGATGTCGCGCTCAACCGCGAAGCCATGGCGCTCTATCCCTTCTGCCGTCTTTCGGACACGGCGAACGTGCTCGTCATGCCGGCGATCCACGCCGCCTCGATCTCGACCAAGATGCTGAAGTCGCTCGGTCAGGCGACGCTGATCGGCCCGCTGCTCGTCGGGTTGAAGCGTTCGGTGCAGATCGCTCCGATCGGGGCCAATGTGTCGGAGCTCGTCAACATCGCGGCGCTCGCGGCCTACAATCTCGGCCGCTGAGAAGATACCGGCGCGGAGCTTTCCGCACCGGCAACAGGGCTTGCGCTCCCCTCATTTGCGACTGATTATCAGCATTCCGCAAATGAGGGAGCCCATCATGTCTTCAATCAGAACCGCAACGCTTGCCGCCGCGCTCATGCTGGCAGGCGCGTCCTTCGCACCCCTGCATGCGGAAGAAGCCGCGGCACCGGCAGCCCAATGGCCCGCCGATGCCAAGGCCTACATCATCTCGCCGAAGGACGGAGCAAAGGTGAAAGGCCCCGTCACGGTGGTCTTCGGATTGAAGGGTCTCGGCGTCGCGCCTGCGGGCGTGGAAAAGGCCAAGACCGGCCATCATCACCTGCTGATCGATGCCGACTTGCCCAAGGGCGACGAGCTCAATGATCCTCTGCCGAAGGATGAGCATCACATGCATTTCGGCGGCGGCCAGACGGAGACCACGATCGAACTCGCGCCGGGCAAGCACACGCTTCAGCTCGTCATGGGCGACGCGAACCACGTTCCGCACAATCCGCCTGTCGTGTCCCAGAAGGTCACGATCACGGTTGTGAAGTAACTCGGCGTGAAGGGACGAGCGAGCCGGCGATCAGGCCGGCTTGCTCGAACCGAATTTGGTGAGATAGCGCTGGGCGATCTGCGTCACAGGGAAGAGGATCAGCACATCGGTGGTGCCGAATTGCTGATCCACCACTGCGCCGTCGCCGATATAGCAGCCCGCGCGGAGATAGCCCTTGATCATGGGCGGAAGCATGCGCCACGCCTCGCGCGGGTTGACGTCTTCCTTCGCCATGAGATTCATCTCGACATAGCGATCCGGCAGCGCACGGACATGCCATTCCGGCGGCGTGAGATGGAAATGATAGAGATATGAGAGCGGCAGGATGAGCTTCGCCGGGTCCGTTCCCTCGAAGCTCGCGCAGCCGAACATCACATCGAGATTATGCAGCGCCACATATTGCGCGATGCCGTGCCAGAGAAGCTCGACAGTCGGCCTGTTGCGATAGGGCGCGAGCACACATGAGCGGCCGAGCTCCAGGAAGCGCAGATCCTTGCCCATGCGCTCAAGAAGCGGCGCGATGTCATATTCGCTTGCCGTGTAGAAGCCGCCATGACGCTCCGCGACATCCTGACGAAGCAGCCGGTAGCAACCGACCACCGCGTCGAGCGGCAGGTCATCGCCCTCCGCGCCATTCGCGAGCGCGTGATCGAAGACGAGAAGGTGATCGCAGATGGCGTCAAAACGATCGACGTCGCGCTTGCTCGCACGCGTCTGCGCATCGGCCTGCGCCGACATTTCCTCGTAGAAGACACGGTAGCGCAGCGCCTGCGCCGCATCGATCTCGCGCGGAGTCCGTGCAAGGCGCACCTCGAGCGTGCCCTTGCGCGCAAAGCTCAAGGGGCTCGCCGCCGCGTTTGCGCGGGCCGTGGCCTCGGGCAATTGGGTGACGGTCGCATCCGAATGCGGCAACGTCATATGTTCGAACCCCGTTATCATTCGTGCACTGGCGCTTGCGCGCGTCGCACCACCCGGCAGCCCGGCCCTGAGCCGGTCCGCCTCAACCTTGGCCATCAACGTGTGGCTGGCCATCTTAGCCATCCTTTCATTATCACGCCCGGAAGCCAAGAAAAGGGCGAGGGTTCTGTCACTTTGTGACGCCATAATGCGTCACGCATATGACAGACCTAAGCCTTTGAAATGAATTGTTTAATCGAAACGTTAAAAAGCGGTCACGATGCCGCCTCAAGCGATTCAGCTTTCCTGGGCGCGGTGCTTTCCCGCCGCAGGAGGTAGAGGATCAACAGAACGGCCGGCAGCCCGAGGAGCCCGGTCGTGGCGAAGAAGGGCACGTAGCCTGCCGTCCTGGCCGTCAGATCCGGAGCATAGCCGATGAGAAGGTCGCGCAAGGGAGCCTGTGCGCCATACCAGTCCACCATGATGCCCGACATGCCCCCGAGCAGCTTTCCCGGCAGGGCATAGGCGGAGCTGAACAATGCATATTGCGTGGCCGTGAATTCGTGATTGGTCAGGCTCGACATATAGGCGATGAGGCAGGTGGCCGCGAAGCCGCCCGAGAAATTCTCCGCGCCGATGGCGATGGTGAGCGCCGAAACGTCGCCGCCTCGCGTCGCGAGCCATGAAAACAGGAAATTGGTCAACGCGACCGCGGTCGCGCCCAAGAGCATCGAACGCAAGACGCCGAGACGCGCGACGGAGACACCGCCGACGATGGCGCCCGCAATGGTCATCCAGACGCCGAACACCTTCACCACCGTGGCGATCGTGGCAAGCGAAAAGCCGAGATCGATATAGAGCGGGTTCGCCATGACGCCCATGACGAAATCCGGCAGCCGATAAAGACCGATCAACGCCAGAATGATGAACGCCTGCCAGCCGCGCTGGCCGAAGAAATCGACAAAGGGCGCCACGGCGGCACGATAGAGCCAGGTGACGCCGCGCTTCAGCGGCCCATGAAGGGCAAACCGGCCGGCGAGTGCTTCCACGGCCGCCTCGCCGATAACGGCGAGCGGCGCATCGGCAAGCCGGGGCGCCGCCAGCGCCGCACCCATGCCGATGCACATCAGCACCGCCATGGCGAGATAGGCCGCATGCCACGAGACATATTGCGCGACATAAAGCGCGCCCGCACCCGACGCGATGATCGCGAGGCGATAGCCGAGCTGGTAAGCCGCCGCCATCGCGCCCTGCTTTTCGTCGGACGCCGCCTCGATGCGCCATGCATCGACCGAAATGTCCTGCGTCGCGGACGAAAAAGCGAGCATCACCGCGAAAAGGGCGATCGGCGTCAGCGCCACATGCGGATCGCAGAAGGAAATGCCGACCAGAGCCAGGGCAATCAGCGCCTGCGCCACGATCATCCATGCGCGGCGCTTGCCCAGCCGCTCGGCAAGCCACGGCAACCGGATCTGATCGATGAGCGGCGCCCAGAGAAACTTGATCGTGTAGGCCAGGCCCACATAGCTCATCAGCCCGATCTCGGTCCGGCTGACGCCCGCCTCGCGCAGCCACGCCGACATGGTGCCGAAGACCAGCATGAAGGGAAGGCCCGAGGAAAAGCCGAGCAGCAGCATGATGAAGATCTGCCGGTCGCCATAGACGGAGACGGCATTCGCGAAGCGCCTCGCGAAACTTTCATTCTTCGAATTTTCCGCCACGCTCTCGCCCCCGGGCCGATCCACCAACGTGGCTGCGAGTTTAGGCGAGATTTGTTCTTTCGCCAGCCGCCTCTTGCGGGACATGACCCAGCGCGCTGCGGCGGGAGGCCCAGAAGCCGAGGGCACGCGCCAATGCGTCCGGCATGATCGGCTTGGAGAGATAGTCGTCCATGCCGGCCGCCAGACAGGTCTGGCGGTCCTCCGCCATGGCGTTGGCGGTGAGGGCGATGATGGGAAGGCTGGAGCGCTCGTCGGCGAGGGCGCGAATCCGGCGCGTAGCTTCAAAGCCGTCCATGCCCGGCATATGGAGATCCATCAACACAAGATCGAGCGCCTCGCGCCTGTCGAGGCAGGCAAGCGCCTCCTCGCCATTGCGCGCGAGGACGACGCGGTGGCCGTCGCGCTCGAGAAGCGTGCGGGCAAGCAGCGCGTTGATGTCGTTGTCCTCGACGACGAGGATGCTGAGCGACCGGCGGAAAGGCGCAACGACCTCGGCGATACGCTCATCGGCATCGATCTCGTTGATTGCGCCGCCGCCCTCCAGCCTTTCCGACCGGGCGAGCACTTCGAGCCGCGTCAACAGCGAAGAGGTCCGGACAGGCCGCACGAGATAGGCGTCGAACATGCTTGGAAAGACCGACGGCGCGTCGTCCTGCGCGATGAGGCCGGGCAGGCGATCGCGATCCTGCGGACGCAGCATGACGATGGCGCCGAGATCGGGCGCAAGCGCCCGCGCCCTGGCCACCAGTTCCGCGCCGGGGCCTTCGGCCGTGTCGATGGGACAAATCAGAATATCTGCGGGCCGCTCGCGCAGCGCGACAGAGAGCGCTTCCGCATCGGGAACGAGGCGCACCTCGGCGCCGGCATGGCCTGCGCTGCGGGCGAGAGAGGCGCCAAGGATCGGACGATCGTCGAGGATCAGGATGCCGATACCCTTGAGCGGATCGCGGATCGCCGGTGCGAGCTCAACGACGCCGACTCCGAGCGACACGCGGAAGAGCGAGCCCTGGCCCGGCTTGCTTTCAACATCGATCGCACCATTCATCGCGGTGACGAGACGGCGGCTGATGGCAAGACCGAGGCCCGTCCCTTCAAAACGCCGCGCATGACTCTGATCGCCCTGCTGGAATTCCTCGAAGATGAGATCGAGGACGCTTTCGTCCATGCCGATGCCGGTATCTTCGACCTCGATAACGATCCGCGCCTTCCTGTCCGCGGCGGATTCGGCCTCCACTCGCGCGCGAAGAAGAACGCCACCCCTGTCCGTGAACTTGATCGCGTTGCCGACGAGATTGATGAGGACCTGCCGGATACGGGTTTCGTCGCCCTGGAGACGCAGCGGGACCGAGGGCTCGACTTCGGAGACGATTTCGAGGCCCTTTTCGAAGGCGCGCGGGCTCAACAATTCGCAGACGCCTTCGAGCGTCCCGCGGAGATCGAAGGGTGCCTCCTCCAGCTCGACCTTGCCCGCCTCGATCTTCGAATAATCGAGGATGTCGTTGATGATCGAAAGCAGCGCGTCGCCGGAGCGCTTGACCGCCTCTGCATAGGAACGCTGGGCGGGCGTCAGCTTGGTGTCGAGCAACAGGTTCGTCATGCCGAGCACGCCATTCATGGGCGTGCGGATTTCGTGGCTCATGGCCGCGAGGAACTGGCTCTTGGCACGGCTCGCGGCCTGCGCCTCGTCCAGCGCCTCGGCGAGCCGTTCCTCCGCCGCCTTGCGCTCGGTGATGTCGCGGCCGACCGTCTGAATTTCGCGGAGCTTGCCATCGTCGTCGCGAAGCGCGAATTCCTCCCAGACGAACCAGCGCGGCCCGTGGACCGTCACGACGCGCTGATCGAACTGGATGCGATAGGGCGGCAGGTGGAGTCCTGCGAATGATGCCAGCCGCGGACGCTCGCCCTCCGGCAATGCGGGCGCGAAGGCAGCGCCCAGCACCTCGCCGGGCTCCTTGGCGAATGTCTGGCAGAAAACCTCGTTCACATAGGTGATGCGGCCCAGAAGATCGCGGCGCAGCACGACATCGCCCTGCGTGCGGACGAGATCGCGGAAATGCTCCTCGCGCTCCGCAAGCTGCCAGTTTTCATCGCGAAGGGTTTCGACAACCGTATGCGCGCGATCGGCTTCGCGTGCGAGAACGCGGGCGCGGGCAGCAGCGCGCCGCCAGGCCTCAAGGCCAAGCAGCAGGGCGGCGGCACCCCCTAGAAGGACCGCAAACGCTTGATGATCGAATGCCGCGAACATGGTTCCCGCAGTAAAGGCCAGACCGGCGCCTAAACTGCGATGAACATGCTTTCCATCCGGTTACCGGCTCCCCCGAAGGGGAGGCGGTGTCTCCGGTTCGGATTATTTTTCGCCGGCCGGCGTGAAGAGGGTAACCTTCGCGTCGATGGGCGGGACAGTCCGCAGATAGGCGTAGATCGCGCCGAGATCGGCATCGGTCATGCCGGCATAGCTGCTCCACGGCATTTCGGTATCGAAATCATGGCCGTTGGGCGTGATCTTTGCTCCGGCCTCGGCATTGCGGGAACGGAAGCGGGCGATGAATTCCTCGCGCGTCCAGGCACCGATGCCGGTTTCCTTGTGCGGCGTGATATTGGCTGAAGTGGCAACGGCTCCACCGGGCAGCGAGAAGGGATTTCCGCCTGCGAAGGGCGTGCCGGTCGGCTCGCCGCGCTCATTCCGCTTGGTATGGCATTCGAAGCAGGATGAGCTGAAAGCCAGATACTTGCCGAGCGCGACCTCGTCCGTGCCATCCGGACGCTTCTGCGGCGCCGCATCGGCGGGCACCAGACGCATGAAGATCGGCAGCGGCATGGGGAGCTTGGTGCGCGGCATCGTGACCGGCTGCGGCGGCAGCGAGCGGATATAGGCGATGACGGCCTTCACATCCTCGGGATCGAGGCTCTTGTAGAAGGGATAGGGCATTACCGGGAAGAGCGGCTTGCCGTTCCGATCGACGCCGGAAACGATCGCGCGATAGATCTCGCCATCCGTCCAGTCGCCCAGCACTGTCGGCGTCAGGTTCGGCGCATAGATATCGGTGGGGAAATCCGGAGCGCCGCCCATATGACGGCCTGCGCCGACGCGCGACTTGTCCGAGACACGCGAGAAACGGTGCGGCTCCATCTCCGGCGTATGGCAGGCGCCGCAGGCGAACTGGCTGTCGAAGAGATATTCGCCGCGGGCAACCAGTTCGGGCGTCGCCTCGACCTTGAGGTCGGGCGCAGCCGAGACACGCGGAAAGGTCAGGAAGAATCCGGCGACTGCGAGCACGACCAGCGCCACGACGGCGCCGCCTGCCCAGAGAGCAATACGCTTCAACGACATGAGATGTTCCCCTTCAAGGCCGGATGGTTCCGACGGCGATTTCGGGGGGCATCCTTATTTGATTTTCACTATCAATCAAGACAGTGGACGGACAATTTGTTGTCACCCACACATTTTGTAGCCCGACAATTTTCCAGTGTACCCGGACAATCGGCGCGCCGGCGTTTCTTCAAGCATGTGCCCCGAGACGCCCGGCCACCGGCTCGCGATAGGCCAGCGCCTCGGCGACATGGATACGGCGCACGCCCTCGGACCGGTCGAGATCGGCGAGCGTGCGGGCAACGCGAAGCACGCGGTGATATCCGCGCGCGGTGAGGCGCATGCGCTCCGCCGCTTCGGTCAGAAGCCGGACGCCAGCCTCGTCGGGCGCCGCCACCTTGTCGAGCAATTCGCCCTCGACCTGCGAATTGAGGCTCGGGCCCCCATGGGCGGAATGTTCCGCATAGCGCGCTTCCTGCAGGTCGCGGGCGGCGGCCACGCGGGCGGCGACTTCCGCCGATCCCTCGGCAGCGGGTGGCAGGGCGAGATCGGCCGGCGTGACGGGTGGCACCTCGACATGGATGTCGATGCGGTCAAACAGCGGGCCTGAGAGCTTCGATTGATAATCGGACACACAGCGCGGCACACGGGGACAGGCGCGGGCGGCGTCGCCCGCATGGCCGCAACGGCAGGGGTTCATGGCGGCGACAAGCTGGAACCGCGCAGGGTAGGTCACATGGGCGTTCGCCCGCGCGACCACCGCCTCGCCTGTCTCGATGGGCTGGCGAAGACTGTCGAGGACCTGGCGCGGAAATTCCGGCAATTCGTCGAGGAACAGAACGCCGCGATGGGCCAGCGAGACCTCGCCGGGCTTTGCGCGCAATCCGCCGCCCACCAGCGCCGCCATCGACGCCGAGTGATGGGGCGCGCGAAAGGCCCGGGCGCGGCCGAGGCCGGTCGCCGTCAACTCGCCTGCGATGGAGGCAATCATCGAGACTTCGAGCATTTCACGCGGATTGAGCGGCGGCAGGATGCCGGGCAGGCGCGAGGCGAGCATGGACTTGCCGGAACCGGGAGGCCCCACCATCAACATGTTATGGCCACCCGCAGCCGCCACTTCGAGGGCGCGCTTGGCGCTCTCCTGTCCCTTGATGTCGCGAAGGTCGGGCAACGCCCGGCCCTCGACCGCCCGCATCGGCGCGGGTTCGGCCAGAACCTGCGTTCCCTTGAAATGATTGACGAGCTGGATGATCGACCGCGGCGCGAGGACGCCACCGGGATTGTCCGCCCCCATGCCTGCCCATGCGGCTTCCGGCCCGCAAGCCTCGGGACAGATGAGTCCTTTGGATTTGGCGTTGGCCGCAATCGCGGCGGGCAGGGCGCCGGCGACCGCGTTGATCGCGCCATCGAGCGAAAGCTCGCCGATGACGACGAACCGCTCCAGCTCCTGCGCAGGCAGAACGCCCATGGCGACCAGAAGGCCAATGGCAATCGGAAGATCGTAATGGCTGCCTTCCTTGGGCAGGTCGGCGGGCGCGAGATTGACGGTGATGCGCTTCGGCGGCAGGCCGAGGCCGATGGCGGACAGTGCCGCGCGGACGCGCTCGCGGCTCTCGCCCACCGCCTTGTCCGCAAGCCCGACGACCGAAAAGGCAGGTGCGCCCCCGGCAATCTGAACCTGAACGTCGACAGGCCGCGCATCCACACCCAGAAAGGCGACCGTCTCGATATGCGCAACCATGCCCCGTGCCCCCGCACTCACTCAGCTCACAGACGGAACCTAGCGAAGCGGCAGGAATGAGGCAAGAACGAAATAGGAACTCAGCCCGATAAGCTGACGCCGACCAGGGCGCCGACGCCATAGGTCACGCCTGCCGCGGCAAACCCGATCAGCAATTGCCGCATGGCGGAAAAGAGCGCGCTGCGTCCGGTGAAAAGCGAGGTGCCGAGACCGATGCCAGCGAGGGCGAGGCCGCTGAGAGCGAGGCTGACGATGAGTGCCGACCAGCCGGAGAGGAAAAAATAGGGCGCCACCGGAAAGATCGCGCCGAAGGCAAACAGCAGGAAAGAGGTTCCCGCCGCCCCCCAGGCGGAACCGCCGAGTTCGGCCGGATCGATGCCGAGTTCCTCGCGCACCAGCGTATCGAGGGCGGTGTTCTTGTCGGAAAGAAGCTTGTCGGCCAGCGCCCTTGCTTCGGCCTCGCTGAGGCCCTTGGCCTGATAGATGAGGACGAGTTCTTCCTTTTCTTCCTCGGGCACTTCTTCCAGCTCCATCGCCTCGGTCGCGATCTGCTTTTGATAAAGCTCGCGCGAGGAATTGACGGAGAGCCATTCGCCCATGGCCATGGAGCAGGCGCCCGCGACGAGACCGGCAAGACCCGTCAGCAGGATCGTGCTGTTCGAGACCTCCGCGCCGGCAACGCCCATGACGAGCGACATGTTCGAGACGAGACCGTCATTGGCGCCCAGCACCGCCGCGCGAAGCGCGTTGCCGCCCATGGCGCGATGACGCCCTTCGAGCCGCGCGATGGTGCCGCCTTCGAGACCGGATTTGGGGCTGGCGATGGCCGAGAGAATACGGGCGTGCGAGCGCTCGGCCTGCGGCAATCCACCGGCAACGGCTTCAGGCTGCTTGTCATAGACGCCGCTATCGTCCTGTTCGAGCGTGTTGATGACGGGAAGGACGAAAGCGGGCCCGAAACGGCGAGCCAGAAATGCGAGCGAGCGCGTACGAAATCCGGGCTTCAATGCGGGGACTCGCGCTCCCACCTTGCCGAGCTGCTTCTTCCAGTATTCGGCATGGCCTTCTTCCACGGCGGCAAGACGGCGATAGACATCGGCGAGCTTCGGGTCCGGCTCGACATCCGCCAGCGATCGATAAAGCGACGCGCCGTCGACCTCGCCTTGCAGGTTTTCCTTGTAGCGATCCGTCTTGCTGCTATCGGCCATCGCTTCTCTCTGCCTGCCGCCCCAATCAGTAGATCTGCATACGCAACTGTTGATTGGCGCGCGCCTTCTTGTGTTCATACATCTCCTTGTCGGCCACCTTGATGGCGTCCAGAAGATCGATCTCCGTGAGGCTGAAGCATATGCCTATGCTGGCCGTGCTGCCCGTAAAATTCTGCGCGGACGGGACACGAATTGCCGCAATCATATCGCCGACTTTCCGGCCAAGCGCCTTTACTTCGGCCTCGTTGCGGCATGAGGCAATGATGAGGAATTCATCTCCGCCGAGCCGCCCCGCAATCAGATCGTCGTTCTCAAGCTTGCGCAGTCCGTCAGCGACGGAACGAAGATAGTCATCGCCGGTCGCATGTCCGTAGAGATCGTTGATCGATTTGAAATCGTCGAGGTCGACAAGGACGACAGAATTGAATCGCCTCTCCGCCGCGTCGAAAAGCTCAGTGAGGACACTGCGATTCCGCAAACCGGTCAGGTAATCCATGCCGGCGACATTCTTGTAGTAGTCCCGGTTACGTTCGACAAAGACAAGCTTCTGGTTCATTTGCTTGTGCACGTAGTCGAGGTAGTAAACGACCATGCCTGCCGCGGCGACGGCCAGAAGGAACTTGAACTCCATCGAATAAAAATCATAGGGCGCCCTTGTCAGGCTCCACTCATAAACATTGAGGCCGGTCGCCAGCAGGAAATAAGATCCGAGAAAGGCGACAATCCAGCTCTTGTCCGAATGCCAGTAGAGCGTCATGCAGGTGAGCGGCATGAAAGCGCCGGCTATCAGCTCTTGCCTCTGGCCAAAGAATGACGCGACGAGATTGACGAGCGTCAGGAGGATCAGGAAGACAAGAAAGACCCTTTGCCTCGCAAAATTGTTCACGGCAAAGAGAAGCGCGACCGTAAGGGCCTGAACAACGGGAGCGGCAAGGTCCACCGGATAGAGCCGGTAGGCATTCAACGGCACAAGAAAAATCAACAAGGCCAGAAATCGGTTCTGAAAGTTCCGAATGGTCCTTTCGTCGACCTTGTCGAACACGATCTGGTTCATAGAAGAAGCCTCCCACCCCTTCAGACGGAATTATCGCGGCGCGCCCCTCGCCACAATTCCCGTCGCTATCTTCGCCCCTCGATCGCATCCCAGACAAGGGCGGCGATGTTGGTCTGGTCGAAGCGGTCGATCTCCTGAATGCCGGTCGGCGAGGTGACATTGATCTCGGTGAGATAGTCGCCGATGACGTCGATGCCGACGAAGATGAGTCCGCGCTTCTTCAGGTCCGGGCCGATGATCTCACAGATTTCCTGCTCGCGCTTCGTGAGCTTCGACTGTTCGGGACGTCCGCCGACATGCATGTTGGATCGCGCCTCGCCTTCTGCGGGCACGCGGTTGATCGCACCCACGGGCTTGCCGTCGACGAGGATGATGCGCTTGTCGCCCTTGCGCACATCGGCGAGATATTTCTGCACGATGACCGGCTCGCGGTTCATCTGCCCGAACATCTCAAGCAGCGAGTTCAGGTTCTCGTCGCCCTCGCGGATGCGGAAAACGCCCATGCCGCCATTGCCGAACAGCGGTTTCACGATGATGTCGCCGAATTCGCGGCGAAAGGCGCGGATCTCTTCCGGATCGCGACTGATGAGCGTCGGCGGGAGAAGGCCATCGAAACGTGTCGCGAAAAGTTTCTCCGGCGCGTTGCGGACTTCCGCCGGATCGTTCACGACAAGGGTCCGGGGATGGACCATCTCCAGCATGTGGGTCGCGGTGATGTAGCTCATGTCGAAAGGCGGGTCCTGACGCATCAGCACAACGTCGACCTCGTGAAGGTCGATCTTTTCGAGGCTGCCCAGCGTCGAGTGATTGCCGACCTCGCGGCGAAGCGTCATGGAGCGGCCCCGCGCATAGACGCGGCCATCGCGCATCGAAAGCTCTTTCGGCTCGTAATAGAAAAGCGAGTGCCCGCGCGCCTGCGCTTCCAGACCGAGTGCGAAGGTCGAATCCGCATTGATGTTGATCGTGTGGATCGGGTCCATCTGGATCGCGACTTTGAGGCTCATGGGGGCTCCGGTCTTGAGGCGGGTTTCTTCTGGTATGGAATGTGGCGTCTCGCATCCCGCTTTTGAAGCGGGTCAGATGTTTTAGCCCATTTTGACCTCGACATGGGAAGGGGCGGGCGCGCGAGAGGCGAAGCAAGCACGGATTTTTTGCAGATTCAGGGCCGGAGAGCGATCCCCGCCCGTCGTGCCCTAGTTCAGGCGCGCCTTCAGCCGACGCAGGGCTTCTTCGGCCATTCCCGCAATGCGCATTTCGCCTTCGCCCGATGCCATGCTGCGGCAGGTCTCGAAAGCTTCCGCGGCCGCGCCCATATGGCCCGCGTGAACCTCGATGCGACCGAGTTCGAAATGCAGTCCGGCGCGGCGCGGCGCAAGCCAGATCATGCGCGAGACAACGCCGCGCGCGCGGTCGAGGTCATTTGCGCGAATGGCGCGGCTCAGGATATTGTTCTGTAGGCGGAGCAGAATGTCGCGTGGGCCTACCGGGGCATGAACGTCGGGCGTCAGCTTCGCCTCTTCGCCTTCGATGCTGCGCAGGAGGCGAAGAAGGTCGGCGCTCGACAGAATGTCGCCCCGATTGAACGGATCGACGATCGCGGCGCTTTGCCCGACGCGAAGCCTCAGCACGAAATGGCCCGGAAAGTTGAGACCGTGAATATCGAGGCCGAGCGCCTGGCCGACATGGAGATAAAGAATGCCGAGCGTGACCGGCAGACCCTTTCGCCGGTCGATCACATGCATCAGGTTCGCATTCTGCGGATCGTCGTAAGTTGCGCTGTCGCCGCGATAGAGATAACGGCCCGCGACCATGCCGGCGAGCGCCCCGGCGATGACCTCCGCGCTCTCGCCGCCTCGCGCAAGGTCGGAGCCGAGGCTCGTTCGAAGACTGCGAACAAGCTCCTTCAGATGCTCCTCATAGGGCGCCAGAGAAACGCCGGGGCGATCGAGCGCCGCGAAGGCAAGCGCGAGATGCGCGATATCGAGCGCGTCGTCGGGCGTCTCGCCCGCGGCGCGCAACACGGCTTCGATGTCGGCATCAGCCTTGCCCATGCCCGATCATGGCGCGGGAGATGCGCTGACGGCAAGTCGACTCTCGCCGTCATTCCGGAAGAAATGCGGCGATGGCTCGCGAACCGGATTATTGCCACGTTATGGAGGATTTGACCTCGACATTCGAAATGACGTTGCGGACGCCGGACACGCCGCGCGCATGGGCGATCACGCGATCGAGCTCGGACTGGTTCTGGGCGATGCCCATGAGGTAGACCGTGCCGCGCACCGTATCGATCGAGTAGTTGATGCTCGCGATTTTCGTATCGGCGGTGATCTCGGCGCGAAGCTTCGTCGTGATCATCGTATCGTCGGCGTTTTCGGAGAAGCTCAGAGCCTGGCCGACCTGAAGCTCATCGATGACCGCCTTCACGCCGTCGACGGTCCGCACGATCTTGGCGGCGGTCAAACGGTCCTCGGGCTTGGCGACCGTGCCGATAAGGACGACGCGCCCCTTGTTCACCTGCGTCGAGACGCGGCGGAAAAGCTCGCCATTCTTGTCGGCGAGCCTCCGGTTGATCTCGAAGGCGATCTCGTTGTCGTTGACGCCCTGTTCGAGGCCGCGATCCTGCGCGGCACCGACAGCGCCGGTCGCGCCCGCACCGACGACCAAGGGAATACAGCCCGCGAGCGAGAGTGCCGAGATGAGGAGCGCCGGAAGAAGCCGCGCCGTCGCGAGATGTCGCATAATTCCCTGCCTTTCGAGCGTCGAAACGAAACCGCTGCGGAATAAAGACCCCGGCGATGCGGCGATATTATGACGATAGTTGGGCGTCAGGGACGCCAGGCGTCGGGCAGGTGACGCGGCCAGCGCCGGGGCGCGACCAGAACGAGGTCGAAACGGACATCGAAATCCATGAGCGCCGGTCGGGCGCCAATGAAAAGCTCGGCGGCGCGGACGAGGCGGGCGCGTTGACGCATCTGCAAGGCCTCGGCCGCCGCTTCCATGTCTCTCCGCGCCTTGACCTCGACGAAGACGAGGCTGCGGCCGCGCCGGACCACGAGATCGATCTCGCCGGCGCGCGTCTTCATCCGCCGGGCGAGGATGCGATAGCCCTTGAGTTGAAGGAAAAGAGCGGCCAGTGCCTCCGCCCGAAGACCGGAGGTGTGAGCGGCGCGGCCCCGCGCGGCGTCGCCCCTCATTCGCCGTCATCACCGGAGAGCACAAGCGCGCGGGCATAGACCTCGCGCCGTGGAAGGCCGGTCATGGCCGTGACTTCGGCAACCGCATCCTTGAGGCTCGTCCGCTTCAAGGCATTTTCGAGCATGGCGTCGACCTCGCCCTGACAAAGCGGCGCACGAGCCGCAGGCGGACCGACCACCACCACGATCTCGCCCTTGGGCGCGCCGGCTTCGGCATAATGCGCGGCGAGTTCGGAAAGGCGGCCGCGGCGGACTTCCTCGAAGCGTTTTGTCAGTTCGCGGGTGACCGCGGCCTCGCGCTCGCCCAATGCTGCCGCCATGTCGGCAAGCGAGGCATCAAGCCGATTGGCGCTTTCGAGGAAGACGAGAGTGGCCGGAATGGCCGCAAGCTCGGACAACTCCTTGCGCCGCGCCTCCTGTTTTGCGGAGAGGAACCCCGCAAAGAGGAAGCGATCCGTGGGCAGGCCGGCCAATGTCAGCGCGGCCATGACGGAGGAAGCGCCCGGCAGCGTCGTCACATGATGGCCGGCTTCAACCGCCTCGCGCACGAGCTTGTAACCGGGATCGGAAATGAGCGGCGTGCCCGCGTCGGACACGAGCGCGATGCGCTCGCCCGCTTCCAGACGCCGCAGCACCCTGGGCCGCATCTCGGCCGCATTGTGATCGTGGTAGGGCGCCATTTTCGTGTCGATGCCGTGAATGGCGAAAAGCTTCGCCGTCACCCGCGTATCCTCGCAAAGGACGAGATCGACGCCGCGCAACACTTCAAGCGCGCGCAGGCTGATGTCCGAGGCATTGCCGATGGGCGTCGCCGTCACATAAAGGCCGGACGCGAGAGCGTTCAGCGAGCGATCTGGATGAGGTTTCGACATGAATCTTCCGTTCCGGGGTGTGGCGACCTTGCGCCGGACCGCCATATTTGGCAATGCCGGGCCGCCCGAAGGGGCGCGAAGCGTTTACTTGGGCCGGGAGCGAGATTAGGCTCCAGCCTTCATTTTCAGAACATATGGTTCGCATGCAGCGCCTCGCCTCGCACCTTCCTTCCGGCCTCCGCATGTTTATGGGGGCGCTTGTCTTTGCCGGTGTGGGGTTGAGCCTTTCGGGCTGCGCCGGATTTGGCGGAGCCGAGGAAGCCCCGCCGCCGCGCCCGGTCGTCCAGCAACCGCCCATCGCCGTGCAACCGCCGCCGAAAAAGACGACTGCCGAGCCGACGGCGAGGGAGAGCGGCGGCTTCTACATGCCGAAGCAGATGGAGGGGCGCTCCCTTGTGCGTGTGGCCCTGCTGCTGCCTTTCAATTCCTCGCGCGCGGATGTGCGGGCCCTGTCGAACTCTCTCTACAATGCCGCTCAGCTCGCGCTGTTCGAGTTCAACAACCCGAACATCCTGCTCATGCCCAAGGCGACCGGCGGCAGCGCCATCGGCGCGCAGACAGCGGCCACCGAGGCCGTGAAGGAAGGGGCCGATCTCATTATCGGGCCGCTCTTTGCCGAAGAAGTCAGCGCGGTCGCGCCCGTCGCCCATGGCGCCAATGTGCCCGTCGTCGCCTTTTCGACCGACATGACGGTTGCCGGCAACGGGGTCTATCTCCTGTCCTTCCTCCCCAGCGCGGATGTGAGCCGCATCGTCGACTTTGCGTCGCTCAAGGGGATCAACAATTTCGCCGCCCTCTTCCCCGAGAACGATTACGGCGCCCGCGTCCGCGCCGCTTTCGAAAAGGCCGTTGCAGACCATGGCGCCCATATCGCGACCGTCGCGACCTATCCGGCAAACGGCCTGGGCATGAACGGACCGGTGCAGCAGCTCGCCAATTACGGCGCGCGCCACGGCGCGCTCCTCGCCAAGCGCAGTGAACTGAAAAAGACCAATGACGCGCAGGGGCTGAAGGAAATCGAAAAGCAGGATACGATCGGCGACGTCAGCTTCCAGGCCGTGTTCCTGCCGGAAGGCGGCGCCCGCCTTCGTGCGCTCGCACCGCTCCTGCCTTATTACGATGTCGATCCGCGCAAGGTGAAGTTCCTCGGCACCGGCCTCTGGGACGATCCCTCGCTGCAGACGGAGCCCTCGCTCGAAGGCGGCTGGTATCCCGCGCCGCCGCCCGAGGCACATGCGCAGTTCGTCGCCCGCTACGCCCGCGTCTATGGTTCGACGCCGCCGCGCATCGTGAGCCTTGCCTATGACGCCGTGAGCCTCGCGGTCGCGCTGTCCTCAAAGCCCGAGGGTGAGCGCTTCACCGCCCAGTCGCTCACCGAGCCCGATGGCTTCGCGGGCGTCGACGGCATCTTCCGCTTCCTGCCCGACGGGCGGACCGAGCGCGGCCTGGCCATTCTCGAAATGCATGGCTCGGGACCCGTCGTCGTCGATCCCGCGCCGGCGAGCTTCAGCGTGCCGCCATCCCTCTGAGTTCCCACCCCTCCGAATTCAGCGAGTTCCCTGTCCATGCGTCTCTACAATTTCTTCCGCAATTCGGCGGGCTATCGCGTCCGCGCGGTGCTCAATCTCAAGGGTATTCCCTATGAGCATGTCTCGATCGACATTCGTCCGCCGGTAGAGGCGCAATTCTCGGAAGAGTTCCGCAAGGTCAATCCGCTATCGCTGATCCCTGCGCTCGAACATGACGGCAGGATCATCACGCAGTCCTCCGCGATCATCGAATATCTCGAGGAACTGTTTCCGGAGCCGTCCGTGTTCCCGAAGGATGCGGCGCTCAGGGCGCAATCGCGCGCTTTTGCGGCCTCGGTCGCCGCAGAGACCCATGCGCTGCTCAGCATGCGCGTCATGAAATTCCTCGACAAGGATCTGGGGCTGCCGCAGGCCGACCGCGACAAGTGGCAGGCGCAGTGGGCGCATAAGGGCTTCGCGGCGCTCGAAGCGATGCTGAAGCACGGACCGGATACGCAATTCGCCTATGCCGATTATCCGACGGTGGCCGATATTTTCCTGGTGCCGCAATATTACAATCTGCGCCACGCCAAGATGGATCTGAGCGCCTATCCACGCCTCGGCGAAATCGTCGCCCGCTGCGAGGCGCTGCCCGCCTTCCAGAAGGCGTCGCCGGAAGCGCAGCCGGATTACGACGACCGCTGATCCTCAGGCCAGCAACCTGCCAAGGAGCGCGTCGAGGACGAGGCGGCCGCGCTGGGTGGTGGCGATGCGATCGCCGTCGCGCAGCAAAAGCTCCTCGCGCACGAGGGCCTCGATGCGCGCATCGTCGAGTGCGTTGCCGGTGAGCCGGGCATGGCGCGAAAGCGAAACGCCTTCCTCGAGCCGCAGTCCCATCAGCATCATCTCGTCGCCCTGTTCGGCGGGGCTCACCTCATCGAGCACGGTAATGCCGTGGCCTTCGGCGCTCACGGCAGCAAGCCATTCGCCGGGCATCTTCAGCGTCTGGGTGGCGAGCTTCCTTCCATCGGCGGAGATGCGGCCATGCGCACCGGGCCCGACGCCGGCATAATCGCCATAGCGCCAATAGACAAGATTGTGCCGCGCCTCGGCGCCGGCTTTCGCGTAGTTCGACACCTCATAGGCGGACATGCCCGCCTCGGCGGCAATCTCGCCGGTCAGCCGATAGAGTTCCGCCGCATCCTCTTCCTCGGGCAGACGGAACGCGCCGCGCTCATAAAGGCGCGCGAAGGCCGTGCCTTCCTCGATGGTCAGCTGATAGAGCGAGAGATGGTCGGCGGCATGCGACAAAGCGAGACGCAATTCGCGCGCCCAGCCTTCGGACGTCTGGCCGGGCCGCGCATAGATGAGATCGAAGGAGAGGCGAGGAAAAATCTCGCGCGCGAGACCGATGGCTTTCAATGCTTCTTCGGCGCTGTGAAGACGGCCCAGAAACTTCAGCTCGCGGTCGTCAAGCGATTGCACGCCGAGGGAGAGGCGATTGACGCCCGCCGCGCGATAGCCGCGAAAGCGCTCCGCTTCGACGCTGGTAGGATTTGCCTCAAGCGTCACCTCGACGCCCTGGTGGATGCCCCAGAGCCGATCGATGGCCGAGAGCACGGCGTCAACGGTGGAGACCTCCATCAGCGAGGGTGTGCCGCCGCCGAAGAAGATCGAACGCAATTCGCGCGGGCCGGTGAGGCCGCGCATGTGCTCAAGCTCGCGCGTCAGTGCGGTTGCCCATTGGCGCTGATCGACATTGGCGACGACGTGGGAGTTGAAGTCGCAATAGGGGCATTTGGACAGACAGAAAGGCCAGTGGACATAGACGCCGAAACCGGCCTCGTCCTCCGCCTTCACGGGATTTTTATTATCCGTATCCAGACTATTTCTGTCCAAAGCAGTTATCGACCAGTTGCCTGAAGGCATCGGCGCGGTGCGACATCGCGTGTTTGCGCTCGGGCTCCATCTCGCCGAATGTTTCCTCATGGCCATTTGGCACGAACATCGGATCGTAGCCGAAGCCTTTGGTCCCGCGCGGCGGCCAGACGAGTTCGCCGTCGACCCGACCTTCGAAATATTCGATGTGGCCATCGGGCCAGGCAAGCGCAAGGCCGCAGATGAAATGGGCGCGCGTGTCGAGCGTGCCTTCCTCGACGAGACCGAGGCGGACGCGCTCCATCGCGAAGTCGAAATCCTTCTGCGGGCCTGCCCAGCGCGCCGAATAGATGCCCGGCGCGCCGCCAAGCGCCTCGACGCAAAGGCCGGAATCGTCGGCAAGCGAGGGCTTGCCACTGGCCTTCGCGGCGGCGAGCGCCTTCAGCTCTGCATTGGCGCGGAACGTGTCGCCGGTTTCTTCCGGCTCATCGAGGCCGAGATCGCCTGCCGAAAGCGTTTCAATGCCGAAGGGCGCGAGCAATTCCCGGATTTCCCGGACCTTGCCCGCATTGTGGCTGGCGACTACCAGCGTCTTTTCCGCAAACTTGCGGCTCATAGGCCGACAGCCTTCTTCTGAAGCTCTACGAGATCGGCGATGGAGGTACGGGCGAGGCCGAGAAGCGACATCAGCTCCTCCTGGCTGAAGGGCTCGGCTTCCGCCGTGCCCTGGATTTCGCAGATGCCGCCCTTGCCGGTCATGACGAAATTCGCATCCGTCTCGGCCTCGGAATCTTCCGGATAGTCGAGATCGGCCACGGGGACGCCGCGATAGATGCCGCAGGAGATCGCCGCCACGTGATCCTTGATCGGCGAGATCGAGATCATGCTGCGGTTCATCATCCACTGCACACAGTCGTAAAGCGCGATCCAGGCGCCGGTGATCGAGGCCGTGCGGGTGCCGCCATCGGCCTGAATGACGTCGCAGTCGATCGAGATCTGGCGTTCGCCGAGAAGCTTCATGTCGACGACCGAGCGAAGCGAACGGCCGATCAGACGCTGGATTTCCTGCGTGCGGCCGGACTGCTTGCCCTGCGAGGCCTCGCGGCGCATGCGCTCATGCGTCGAGCGCGGCAGCATTCCATATTCCGCCGTCACCCAGCCTGCGCCCTTGCCCTTGAGGAAGGGCGGCACGCGCTCCTCGAGGCTCGCCGTGCAAAGCACATGGGTGTCGCCAAATCTGACGAGGCAGGAGCCCTCGGCATGTTTGGTGACGCCGCGCTCGAAGCTGACAGCCCTCATTTCGTGGGGCGCACGGCCGGATGGACGCATGGAAACCTTCTCTTCCGTCGAAATTGGTGTTGGCGTTCGGAAATTCGCTTGTTCCCGGCGCCCGGGAACCGCAGGTTTAGTAGCGCGGGCGGGGCGCAAAGGCAAAGCCTGTGCGGTGGCCGGAAGAGGCAGGCACCCGCGGCAATTGACGCGGAGGGCCCCGCTTCCTAGATTTACCTCCAATTTCAGGCAGATAGCGGAGACACAGGAACCCATGGTTGCCGTCAAGGATCTCAACGATCGCTCGCGCGAGATATTGCGCCGTGTCGTGGAGAGCTATCTTGAAACCGGCGATCCGGTCGGCTCCCGCTTCCTGTCGCGCCATCTCCCCATGTCGCTGTCGGCCGCCTCGATCCGCAATGTGATGTCGGATCTGGAGGCGCTGGGCCTGCTTTTCTCGCCGCATACGAGCGCGGGCCGCATTCCGACCGAGGCGGGCCTGCGCATGTTCGTGGACGGGCTCCTCGAGATCGGCGACCTCTCGGAAGAGGAACGGCGCTCGATCGAGCGGCAGGTTTCGGGGCAGCACAAGAGCGTCGAGGACGTGCTCGACGAGGCCTCGAAAATGCTCTCCGGCCTCAGCCATGCGGCGGGCTTCGTGCTTGCGCCGAAATATGAAGCGGCGCTGAAGCACATCGAATTCGTGCCCATCGATCCGGGTAGGGCGCTTGTCGTCATCGTCACCGAGGGTGGCGAGGTGGAAAACCGCGTCATCGAAATTCCGATGGGCCTGCCGCCTTCGACGCTTGTCGAGGCGACGAATTATCTGAATGCGCGGCTGCGCGGAAAGACCTTCGAGGAAGCGAAGACCATTCTCGCCCGCGAGATGGAGACGCAGCGGGCGGAGCTCAACGAACTCACCTCCCGCGTCATCGCATCGGGCCTTGCGACCTGGTCGGGCTCGAAGGTCGCGCAGTCGGACGATCCGCTGTCCAAGTCGCTGATCGTGCGCGGCCGTGCGCGGCTCCTCGAAGATGTCCATGCGATGGAGGATCTGGAACGGGTCCGGCTTCTTTTCGACGAGATCGAGAACAAGCGCGAGCTGGTGCAGCTTCTGGGCCTTGCCGAACAGGCGGACGGCGTGCGCATCTTCATCGGCTCGGAGAACAAGCTCTTTTCGCTGTCGGGCTCGTCGCTGATCATCAGCCCCTATATGGACCAGCAGCAGCGCGTGGTCGGCGTTCTGGGCGTGATCGGACCCAAGCGGCTCAATTACGCCCGCGTGATCCCGATGGTCGATTACACGGCCAAGCTCGTCGGGCGCCTCATCAACTGAGGCAGGCCCCGATCGAGCAAAGTGGCAATTCGAAGCACACAGGTTGACAGACGGGGCCCGAACGCGCACATGCGGGGCTCAAATCGAGTGGATATGACGATGAGCGATCAGAACAACGAAGACGAAGCGGCAGCCATGGGCGTCGCGCCGCAGCCGCTGCCCGACGCCGCCGAACAGCCCGCCGGCGAGGCTGAGCCCGATCCCTTTGTCGTATTGCAGGCGCTTCAGGCCGAAAATGCCGATCTGAAGGACAAGCTCCTTCGCGCCGTCGCCGAAGCCGAGAATGTCCGCCGCCGCGCCGAGCGCGACAGGCAGGACGCGGCCCGCTACGGCGCCGCCAATTTCGCCCGCGACATGGTGCAGGTGTCGGACAATCTGCGCCGCGCCATCGCCACGCTGAACCCGGAAGAGCGCGAAGCCGCCTCGGCGACGGTGAAGGCGCTGATCGAGGGCGTGGAGGTGACCGAGCGCCAGCTCCTCGCGACCTTCGAGCGCCACGGCATCAAGGAAATCACGCCCGCTCCCGGCGACCGTTTCGACGCCAATCTGCATGAAGCCATGTTCGAAGTGCCCGGCACCGGCCAGCCGGCGGGCACCGTCGTCCATGTCGTCGAGGCCGGTTACACGATCGGCGACCGGCTGCTTCGCGCCGCGCGCGTCGGCGTCGCCAAGGCGGATGAGGGCAACGGGGCCCATGTCGACACGAAGGTCTGACGCCTTCGCGAGACCTCAGGTCGGGATCGCAAACATGACGATCCCGGCCTTTTCGACATAGTCATCCCACAGGGTGAGAAGTTCGGCGAGGCGCGCGGGCTCTGCCTGCGCGCGGTCGTCGGTCTCGCCGGGATCGGTGGCGACGTCATAGAGCTGCCAGTCGCCCGTGCCTTCGGGCGCGGGAATCCAGATCGCCTTCCAGTCGCCCTTGCGTATGCCGCGCCGGCCGAAGAATTCCCAGCCGGTGACGGCGTCCTTCGGATGGACCTCCGGCGCCTTGCCTTCGAGCCAAGGCAGGAGAGAGCGGCCCATCGGCTCGACCACCTTTCGGCCCTTGTAGTCCGGCGCGGGATGCGTCGCACCCGCGAGATCGAGCAGCGTCGGCATCACATCCATCACGGTCGAGAAGGCATTGCCGATGGCGGGCGAAGGGAGAAGCTCCGGCCAATGGGCGAAGGCGACGACGCGGATGCCGCCTTCCGACGTATAGGTCTTGTAGAGGCGCGACGGCGCGGTGGCGGCCTGTGCCCAGCGGGGCCCATACCACACATAGGAATTCGGACGGCCGATATTGTCGAGGCTGTTGTCGTAATACTTGTCGATGAAATCCATGAGATAGGGGCCAAAGACCGGCACCGCCTCGATCAGCGCGCCTTCGGCGCCATTGTCCGACATGAAGAGAACGAGCGTGTTGTCGAGTTCACCCGTCGCCTTGAGATACTCGACGACGCGGCCGACATTCCAGTCGAGACGCTCGACCATGGCCGCGTAGACTTCCATGGCGCGGGCGGAGCGGGCGCGCTCCTCATCGTTCATCTCGTCCCAGGGCTTGTTCTTCGCGACGATCGGATGGGCCTTGATGTCCTTCGCGCAAAGGCCCAGCGCCTTCAGCCTTTCAAGACGCTCCTCGCGCAGCGCCTCGGGGCCCTTGTCGTATCGGCCCTTGTATTTCGCGATGAGATCGTCCGGCGCCTGGAGCGGCCAATGCGGCGCGGAGAAGGCGAGATAGGCGAAGAATGGCCGGTCGTCCTTCCGCTCGCCGAGATACTGAAGAAGCTTCGTCGTGAAGCCGTCCGAGGAATAGAAATCTTCCGGCAGATCGACGAAGCGGTCATCCTCCGTATAGAGAGTATCCTGCTTCGGAAAACCGGTGCCGGCCTTGGGCGAGGAGGCGTAGTGGTTCGCCGCGCCCGGCAGGAGCGCGAAGGAGCGCTCGAAGCCTCGCGCATGGGGGCAGGTCTCGAGCGTGTCGCCGAGATGCCATTTGCCCGACATGAGGGTGAGATAGCCTGCGTCGCGGAGAAGCTGCGGCAGGGTGGCGACGCGGTCGTTGAGATAGCCCTCATAGCCCGGCTTGCCGCGCTGGGTCGGGTGGAGCACCTCGACATGAGTGCCGAGGCCCGCGATATGGGCATCGGTGCCAGTGAGCAGCATCGCCCGGGTCGGCGCGCAGGCGGGCGCGGAATGGAAATTGGTGAGGCGAAGCCCCTTCAGCGCCAGCGCGTCGAGATTCGGCGTCGAAATCTCGCCGCCGAAAGCGCCGATGTCTGAAAACCCCATATCGTCGGCGACGATCACCAGAAAATTCGGTCGCTTGCCCAACTTGTCCCCGCTCCTTCGCGCGTTCCCATATTCGCGGGTGAGCTTGCCGAAGGATGGGCGGAGACGAAAGAGAAAAATGGACCGTGGTATATTTTTGATGTTTCCGCGAATTGAGGCATGCTTGCAAAAGCCCTTGTACGGGAGGGGGCAAGAACGATTTTCAATAGCATTTGGTACGAGTCAGGGGAGTTTCATGGCGAATCTGTGGGCGGCGGCAGCCTTCTTTCTGGTAATTCACATCGGCGTTTCGGGGACGCGGTTGCGCGATGCGATCGTCGGCGCGGTCGGCGAATGGCCCTATCTCGGCGCTTTCGCGCTCGCCTCTGTGGGCGGGCTCGTCTGGCTCATCATCGGCTACAATGAGGCCGTGATGGAGCCCGACCGGCTCTATTGGGTCGCGCCCGTGGGGCTCAAGCACATGGCCCCGCCGGTCATGCTGATCGCTTTCCTTTTCGCGGTGGTGGGCCTGACCACGCCGAACCCGACCGCCTTCCGCTCGGAACGCGTGCTCGACACCGAGGGCGACGACGCGCTGGGCATCGTCCACATCACGCGTCATCCGTTCCTCTGGGGCGTCATGATCTGGTCGACGCTTCACATCGCCATGAAGGGCGACAAGGCCTCGATCCTTTTCTTCGGAACCTTCCTGCTGGTCGCGGCGCTGGGCACGCTCTCCATCGACGAAAAGCGCCGCCGCAAGCTCGGCGCCAAGTGGACCGCCTTCGCCGCCCGCACCTCGAACCTGCCCTTTGCCGCAATCTTCTCGAAGCGGACGAAGTTCCGTTTCACGAGGCACGGCTGGTGGCGCATCCTCGCGAGCCTTATCGCCTTCGCGCTGATGCTCTACGCCCACCTCTGGCTGTTCGACGTTTCGCCGATCCCGGGCTGGAAGCCTTATTAATCGGGGCCCGTTAATTGCCTAAAATCCATCCGCCGTCAGACAAAAGGTCCGACGGCGGATGGTTATGGATTCGCATGATAAGTATTCGGTGAAGTCCGATCCAAGACTGGACCCCGTATGGTTGGGAGCAGCGTCGAACGTCCCCCAACTCCTACGTTTTCGGGGCTAACTAAAGTGGAATGAAACCTATCCACATAGTTTAGCACTCCACCGGGGCGCTGATTCACCCAAGCCAAATCATTGATAAAGCTTGTCTTTCGGTCACGACGCTCAGACCGACCACGTGATGTTAACCACTTTTTTGTCGTCACTCCGACACAAGTCATTGATGAGAATCAAAGCTCAGCTACTATGTCTGGGTGCGTCGGTACATGGCGCAACTAAAAAGGCCCCGCTTAAGGGCGGGGCCTAAATAGGTCGGACCGGTAGCTGAACTGGAAGCCTGCCACGGCGCACAGCACCCGATTTGTAATCGGGGGAATGTGGGTTCGAGTCCCACCCGGTTCGCCACTAACAGATCGGCTGTCCACAAGTCGATCTGCCTCTCGAGCGGCCCCTTCCAAAAGGGCCATTCAACCTAATCAACCTTGGGCGGCTCCGAAAGGGGTCGCCCTTTCTTTTTGAACGTATATATATTGCGCCACCCGAAAGATTTCCGTCAATAGCTAGTGAATAGCTAATTAGCTATAAATCAGCTAAATTTCCTCTCGGACGAGGAAGTTCACATGGCGGACGAACGCAAAGCACCGGCAATCAACCTCAATCTATCGCGCCAGACAGTGCGCTATTTGCACACGTTAAAGCGTAGCGGCTTGCACGGTAACAAGATCGGCGTAGTCGCCCGAACTCTAGTTCAAGATCAGATCAAGTCGCTCATCCAACAGGGGGTACTCCGTATGGAGTTCGACCCCGGCGATGACGGCGACGACGATGACGACGGCACGCCTGCTTAGGCAGGACGCGGCTATGCGACTGGTTTACTCACCCGCCTCAGCGTCAAGTTCAGCCTCCCTCCGCCTTCCACCAGTTGTGACGAGCCGGGGATGATCCGGTCGACGCCGTGGAAGCGCATTCTGGAGGGGCCACCCAAGATCAACACGTCGCCGCTCGACAGGCGGAAGCTTTTCGACTTGTCGCGGCGCTCGTAGCCGCCGACGCGGAAGACGCAAGTGTCGCCCAGAGAGACCGAGAGGACGGGGGCGTCCAGTGCCGCTTCGTCGCGGTCCTGATGGAGGCCCATCTTCGCCTTCTCGCCCCGATAGATATTGACGAGGCAGGCCTCGGGCGGGGCGGGGTAATGGCCAAGCTCCGTCCAGAGGTCGAGAAGGATCTCAGGGATCGGGGGCCAGGGCTCGCCGGTTTCGGGGTGGCGGGGCTCGTAGCGATAGCCCCTCTCGTCGGAGAACCAGCCGAGCGGGCCGAAATTGGTCTGGGTGATCGACCAGGGCTGGCCGGTGCGCGGCATGCGGGGGCGATAGGGCGGGGCGGCCTTCGCGCCCTCGCGCAGCGCCTCGATCAGGGCGCGCTGCTCCGCCGGGCCGAGCAGCCCCGGATAGAGGGCGAGGCCCTCGAAACCCGTTTCGACCGGCGTCGGCTTCGCCAAATCAGTCGCCCTTTCGGTTAACGCCTGCGCGGCCCGGCGAAGGGCGATGCAGAACAATCCCACAAATCGAATCCCTGTGGCCCAAATGCCGCATCCCCGCTTGCGGGGCCCACAAGCGAAACCTATATACAGCCCAGTCATTCCACCCCCCAAGCCATTCGGGGGACCCCTTAGGGGGCCGGAGCCGGACTCGCCGAAGGCGCAGCTTGCGCAAGTCGTGCGGGAATGGCATTGGGCGCCGTCCAGACGGGCTCGCCCGGCCTGCCGCAAAATAAAGAGGACCTTTGAGATGGGAAAAGTAATCGGCATCGACCTCGGCACCACGAACTCGTGCGTCGCGGTGATGGATGGTTCCACTCCGAAAGTGATCGAGAATTCCGAAGGCCTGCGCACGACGCCGTCGATCGTGGCCTTCTCGCCGGATGGCGAGCGCCTTGTCGGACAATCGGCGAAGCGCCAGGCCGTCACCAACCCGACCAACACCTTCTTCGCGATCAAGCGCCTTATCGGCCGCTCCTATGACGATCCGACGACGCAGAAGGACAAGGGCATGGTGCCCTATTCGATCGTGCGCGCGCCGAACGGCGACGCCTGGGTCGAGGCCAATGCCGAGAAATATTCCCCCTCGCAGATTTCCGCCTTCATTCTCCAGAAGATGAAGGAAACGGCCGAGAACTATCTCGGCGAGACGGTGACGCAGGCCGTCATCACGGTGCCCGCCTATTTCAACGACGCCCAGCGCCAGGCGACCAAGGACGCGGGCAAGATCGCCGGCCTTGAAGTGCTGCGCATCATCAACGAGCCGACGGCTGCCGCTCTCGCCTATGGCCTTGAGAAGAAGAATGGCGAAATCATCGCCGTTTACGACCTCGGCGGCGGCACGTTCGACATCTCCATTCTCGAAATCGGCGACGGCGTCTTCGAAGTGAAGGCGACGAACGGCGACACGTTCCTCGGCGGCGAAGACTTCGACATGCGTCTCGTCAACTACCTCGCCGACGAGTTCAAGAAAGAGAACGGCATCGACCTCAGGGGCGACAAGCTCGCGCTGCAGCGTCTGAAGGAAGCCGCCGAAAAGGCGAAGATCGAGCTTTCCTCGGCGCAGCAGACCGAAGTGAACCTGCCCTTCATCACGGCGGATGCCTCGGGTCCGAAGCATCTGACGATGAAGCTCACGCGCGCCAAGCTCGAAGCGCTCGTCGAAGACCTGATCCAGCGCACCATCGAGCCCTGCAAGAAGGCGCTCAAGGATGCGGGCGTGACGGCGGCCCAGATCGACGAGATCGTTCTCGTCGGCGGCCAGATCCGCATGCCGAAGATTCAGGAAGTCGTGAAG
This sequence comes from Parvibaculum sp., assembly GCF_039680535.1. Lineage (GTDB taxonomy): Bacteria > Pseudomonadota > Alphaproteobacteria > Parvibaculales > Parvibaculaceae > Parvibaculum. The sequence continues at coordinate 210,510 of NZ_JBDKSS010000005.1, forward strand.
CAGTTCTTCGGCAAGGAGCCGAACAAGTCGGTGAACCCGGATGAAGTCGTCGCCATGGGCGCGGCCATTCAGGCGGGCGTGCTGCAGGGCGACGTCAAGGACGTGCTGCTGCTCGACGTGACGCCGCTTTCGCTCGGCATCGAAACGCTGGGTGGCGTGTTCACGCGCCTCATCGACCGCAACACCACGATCCCGACCAAGAAGTCGCAGACCTTCTCGACGGCGGACGACAACCAGAACGCCGTGACGATCCGCGTCTTCCAGGGCGAGCGCGAAATGGCCGCCGACAACAAGATCCTCGGCCAGTTTGACCTGCTCGGCATTCCGCCGGCGCCGCGCGGCGTGCCGCAGATCGAAGTCACCTTCGACATCGACGCCAACGGCATCGTCAACGTGTCGGCCAAGGACAAGGCGACGAACAAGGAACAGTCGATCCGCATTCAGGCCTCGGGCGGCCTGTCGGAAAGCGACATCGAGCAGATGGTGAAGGACGCCGAAGCTCACGCCGAGGAAGACAAGCGCAAGCGCGAGGAAGTGGAGGCGCGCAATCACGCCGAAGCTCTCGTCAACTCGACCGAGAAGACGCTCGCCGAAAATGCCGACAAGGTTTCGGCTGAAGTGAAGGGCGAGATCGAAGCCGCCGTCGAAGCGCTGAAGGCCGCGCTCAAGGATGGCTCGATCGACGACGTGAAGGCGAAGACGCAGGAACTGACCCAGACCGCCATGAAGCTCGGCGAGGCCATCTACAAGGCCGCGCAGGAAGAAGGCGCGGCTGGCGAAGGCGGTTCCTCGGCCAATGCCGGCGACGATGTGGTGGATGCCGACTTCGAGGAAGTCGACGAAACCAAGCGGGACGACAAGCACTGATCCGAACCCGCCGGGCTTGCCCCATGTCGTTCACCCCTAACACGCATGAGAACGCCCCGGTGAGTTTCGGCTCGCCGGGGCGTCGCTCTGTGAGACCTTAATTCCATGTCCAAACGCGATTTCTATGAAGTGCTGGGCGCCGCGCGAAATGCGACGGCGGACGAGTTGAAGAAGGCCTATCGCGCCAAGGCGAAGGAGCTTCACCCAGACCGCAATCCCGGCGACGCAGAGGCCGAAGCGAAGTTCAAGGAATTGAACGAGGCCTATGACGTGCTGAAGGATGAGCAGTCGCGCGCGGCCTATGACCAGTTCGGCCATGCGGCCTTCGAAGGCGGCGGACCGGGACGCGGCGGGCCGGGCGGCGGCTTCAGCGGCGATTTCGGCGCCTCCATGTCCGACATTTTCGACGATCTCTTCGGCGAATTCATGGGTGGCCGTCGCGGACGGCGCGGCGGCGACGGCGGCCGCACGCGCGGTCAGGATCTCCGCTACAACATGGAGATCAGCCTCGAGGAAGCCTTCGAGGGCAAGAAGGCGCAGATCCGCGTGCCGTCTTCCGTCGCTTGCGACACCTGCAACGGATCGGGCGCGGAGCCGGGCTCAAGCCCCGTCACCTGCACGACCTGCCAGGGCGCGGGCAAGGTGCGGGCGACTCAAGGCTTCTTCACGGTGGAGCGCACCTGCCCGACCTGCCACGGCCGCGGCCAGACCATCGAGAAGCCTTGCAAGAGCTGCCACGGCGCGGGCCGCTTGGAGCGCGAGCGCACGCTGTCGGTCAACATCCCGGCAGGCGTCGAGGACGGCACGCGCATTCGCCTGACGGGCGAGGGCGAGGCAGGAATGCGCGGCGGACCTGCGGGCGACCTCTACATCTTCCTCTCGACCAAGCCGCATCCGATCTTCCAGCGCGACGGCGCCGACCTTTTCTGCCGCGTGCCCATTTCGATGGCCACGGCGGCGCTCGGCGGCGAAATCGAAGTGCCGACGCTCAACGGCAAGCGCGTGAAGGTGAAGATTCCGGAAGGCAGCCAGACGGGCCGCCAGTTCCGGCTGAAGGACAAGGGCATGCCCGTCCTGCATTCGCGCGAGATCGGCGACCTCTATATCCAGACCACCGTCGAGACGCCGGTGCACCTCTCGAAGAAGCAGAAGGAATTGCTGCGCGAATTCGAGAAGGCATCGAGCAAGGAAACGAACCCGGAAAGCTCCGGCTTCTTCGCGAAGGTGAAGGAGTTCTGGGACGGGTTTCAGAGCTGAGGCCGATTTCGGCTAGGATGAAAGGGCTCCGCGAGCGACATCGCGGGGCCCTTTTTCATGCGGGTTCCCATGCAAGCCTATCTGCTGCCTATCGGCCTTCTGACGCTCTCCAACCTCTTCATGACCACCGCCTGGTACTGGCACCTGAAGCACAAGGGCATGGCCCTCTTCACGGTCATCCTGATCAGCTGGGGGCTGGCCTTTTTCGAATATTGCCTCGCCGTGCCCGCCAACCGGTTCGGCTCGTCGGTCTATTCGGCGGCGCAGCTCAAGACGATCCAGGAGGTCATCACCCTCATCGTCTTCGCGGGCTTCTCGGCCTTCTATCTCGGCCAGCCCATCAGCTCGAACACGGCCATAGGCTTCGCGCTGATCGCGGCGGGCGCCTGGTTCATTTTCCGCGGCTGAAGGGCCGATTTACCTCGCCGGACGGGCCTGATATACCCGCCGCCTATAGTTTTTCCGCTTCCGGACCCCGGACGAAACCATGGCGCAAGACGTGAAGATCGCGGTAACGGGCTGCGCGGGCCGCATGGGCCGCACGCTGCTGAAGCTCATCCATGAGACGGAGGGGGCTCTGCTCGCGGGCGGCATCGAGGCCAAGGGAAGCCCCAATGTCGGCGCCGATCTCGGCACGCTGGCGGGGCTCGGCTCGCCGCTCGGCATCAAGGCGTCTGACGACGCGCTCGGCGTCATCAAGGACGCTGACGCGCTGATCGACTTTTCGGTGCCCCGCGCCAGCGTCGAATTCGCCGGCCTCGCCGCGCAGGCGCGCATCGTCCATGTCATCGGCACGACCGGCTTCGAGGCGGAAGACGAAGCGCAGATCGCGGCCGCGGCCCGACATGCGACCATCATCAAGGCCGGGAACATGAGCCTCGGCGTCAACCTGCTTGCCGCGCTGGTGCGGCAGGCGGCGAAGGCGCTCGATCCCTCGTGGGACATCGAGATCGTCGAGATGCATCACCGCCACAAGGTCGATGCGCCTTCGGGCACGGCGCTGCTTCTGGGCGAAGCGGCAGCCGAAGGGCGGGGCATCACGCTCAGCAATCATTCCGAGCGCGGACGCGACGGCCTGACGGGCGCGCGCGAAGAAGGCGCGATCGGCTTTGCGAGTCTGCGCGGCGGCAGCGTCGTCGGCGACCATGACGTGATCTTCGCCGGACCGTCCGAACGCATCGTGCTCGGCCATATCGCCGAGGACCGCGCGATCTTCGCCCGCGGCGCCATCAAGGCCGCGCTCTGGGGACAGGGCAAGGGCCCCGGCCTCTTCAACATGGCCGATGTTTTGGGCCTGAAGTAAGTCAGTCTACGGATAAAGGAATAGAAAAGTGTCGAACCTGCTTGTTCTCGTCCGTCATGGACAAAGCGAATGGAACGAGAAAAACCTCTTCACCGGCTGGCGCGATCCGGGCCTGACCGAGCAGGGCAAGCGCGAAGCGCATGAGTCCGGCCACGCGCTCAAGGAAGCAGGGTACCAGTTCGACGTCGCCTACACCTCGGCGCTCAGCCGCGCGCAGGAGACGAACCGCATCATCCTCGAGGAACTCGGCCAGCCGAACCTGCCCGTGGTGAAGGATCAGGCGCTCAACGAGCGCGACTATGGCGATCTCTCCGGCCTCAACAAGGACGACGCCCGCGAGAAGTGGGGCGAGGAGCAGGTGCATATCTGGCGCCGCTCCTATGACGTGCCGCCGCCCGGCGGCGAAAGCCTGAAGGATACGGCGGCGCGCGTGCTGCCCTATTTCGAAAAGGAAATCCTGCCCCGCGTGCTCAAGGGCGAGCGCGTGCTCGTCGCCGCGCATGGCAATTCGCTTCGCGCCCTCGTCATGGTGCTCGACAAGCTGACGCAGGATGAGGTCATTGCGCTCAATATCGGCACCGGCGCGCCGCTCGTCTATGAGCTCGACGACAAGGGCAATGTTCTCTCGAAGAAGAGCCTGATCGAACGCGAGGCACACTGACACAAGCCTGCCGTCATGCCCCGCCGGGAGCGTGACGGCAAACGCCTAAGCGTTCTTCCGGAACATGCCGTTCCGCAAATCCCTCAACGCGCCATTGAGCGCGCGGGCAAAATCGATGCGCTCGGCGGGCGAGAGCTGATGGGCGATTTCCAGCGCCTTGCCATGCGAGACGAGATAGACGTCCTTCGTCTCGTCGGGATGTTCGATGAGTTCGAGCCGCACCCAATAGGGCTGGAAGCTCCAGGCGCGGGCGCGGCCTTTCTGGTCGACGCGGCGGACACGCAATTCATCATCGGAAAGCTGGATCGTCTCATGCGCCCGGGCGGCGCGGTAATTCGCCCTGAAGGCCCAATAGACGAGCGCCACATCGAGGCCGCAAAAGCCGAAAACCGGCCAGGCGCCTTTCAGCAGGAAGACGAGGCCCCCGGCGAAATTCACGACGATGACCACGCCCATGAGGATGATGAAGCCCTTCCGGCTCAGCGAGCGATGCGGCGTCAGCAACGCATCGAAGTGAAGCGGCGGCTCCAGCATTTCGGACGTGGTCGGGCGGGGGGTCATCGCTAAAAGATATGATCGAATATGGGGTCCGTCCATGGCTTGCGGATTGTTCAGCCGCCGCGCATTTTAACGCAGACCCTGCCGCTCCGCTCCGAAAGCCAGCGCCCATGCCGATGAAAAAAGCCGAGATTGAGGAATTCTTCGCGCGCCTTTCCAAGGCGCTGCCGGAGCCGAAGACCGAACTCGAATATCACAATCCCTATACGCTGCTCGTCGCCGTGGTGCTCTCGGCGCAATCGACCGACAAGGGCGTCAACAAGGCGACGGAAAAACTCTTCAAGCTCGCCGACACGCCGCAGAAGATGGTGAAGCTCGGCGAGACGAAACTCACCGATCACATCAAGACCATCGGCCTCTACAAGACCAAGGCGAAGAACGTGATCGCGCTCTCGCATCTGCTGGTCGAGAAGCATGATGGCGAGGTGCCGCATGATCGCGAGGCGCTGGAAGCGCTGCCCGGCGTCGGGCGCAAGACCGCCAATGTCGTGCTCAACATCGCTTTTGGCGAGCCGACCATCGCGGTCGACACGCATATCTTCCGCATCGGCAACCGAACGGGAATGGCGCCGGGCAAGACGCCGCTCGAAGTGGAGCAGAAGCTGCTGAAGGTGGTGCCGGCGAAATACATGATGCATGCGCATCACTGGCTCATCCTGCATGGGCGCTACACCTGCGTGGCGCGCAAGCCCAAATGCCCGGACTGCATCGTCGGGGATCTCTGCAAGTTCAAGGCGAAGACGACGGCGGAGTGAGGAGCGGATCGGAGTCCGGCATGACGAAAAGGTCTAGGACACTCGCGGAGACTTCTTCGTTTCGACCTCTCCGAGACAGGCCGCCGGATCGGCGGGTCCGCCCAGCGTCTTGCGCGCATCGACATAGGACGAGGCGAGGGCGCCGCTGTTAGTCTTGTAGAAATAGATGAAGAGGCTGCAGGCAGCGCCCGCATATTGCCAGACTTCGGCTTGCGGCTCCGTACGCTTGAAGGCGGGCTCGCCGAGACGGGCCGAGAGCGCGGAAGGCGCAACGCCGAGGAGACTTTGCGGCGTCAGCGGACCGCTGCCGATTTCCTTCAATGGTTCGGCGGAAGCGAGCTCCCGGTTCGACATGCCGACGCCGGAGGATGTGCCATCGGTCGCGCAGGCGGCGAGCAGAAGCGTAGCCATGAGAGGAGCGGCCCGAAGAAAACGCATCATGCGAGGCCGATCCTTTTCGAGGTGTGAACCATGAAGGCGGTGGCAAAAAGCGGCGCGAGCAGATTGAGCAGCGGCACCGTGCCGAAAGCCGCGACGATGACGCCAGCGCCGAAGATGCGGAAGCGATGACGAGAGCGAAGCTCGGCCATCTTCGCGACCGGCACATGGCGAAGCGCGACCAGCTCGAAATATTCGCGGCCGAAGAGATAGCCGTTCACGATCCAGAAGAGCGCGAGATTGATGCCCGGCACGAGATAGAAGGGCAGTGCTATGATGTTGACGACGATCAGCACCGCCGTGAAGCGGATGGCAACCCAGAGCGATTGCAGCACCGGCTGATCGCGGCCCGGCGCGTCGGCGGGATAATCCTGCGCCTCAACCTTCGCGGCGATGCTTTCGAGAAAAAGGCTCGCGACGAGCGAGATGACGGGGTGAACCAGCGGCACCAGCACGACAAGGGCGAAAAGACGCGCGATCCATTCGAGCGTCGTGTCGAGCCAGGGCGTACCGAATTGCGGCACGGCGCCCAGCGCCCATTGAAGCCCGACGCCGAACAGAGCCAGAACGATGATTGTCGCAGCCAGCGACAGCCAGAGAACCCGGCGAAAGGGCGGAGAAAAGGTTTCGTGGAAGGCGCGAAGCGCGTCGGAAAACATGAATTGCGGCCCTCGGGTTGATGAGCGGAGCTTAATGGCTCGGATCGCTTTGTCCAACGGGGGCGGCCTCGCCTATACTGCGCTCCGCTTCCAATTTCTCCTTATGCGTGACGAGGACCATGACCGAACTGAAATATGACGTGGCCGGGATCGGCAATGCGCTGGTTGATGTGATTGCCGATGCCGACGACCATTTCCTCGACACGAACAACATCCAGAAGGGGTCGATGACGCTCATCGACACGGGCCGCGCCGACGAACTCTATGGCCGCATGGGGCAGGCGATCGAAATGTCGGGCGGCTCCTGCGCCAATACGATCGCAGGCCTTGCCTCGCTCGGCGGCAAGGGCGCCTTCTTCGGCAAGGTGAAGAACGACCAGCTCGGCAAGATCTTCGCCCATGACATCAAGTCGCTCGGCGTTCATTTCTCGACGCCGCTGGCCGAGGACGGCCCGCCCACCGGACGCTGCCTCATTCTGGTGACGCCCGACGCGCAGCGCAGCATGAACACCTATCTCGGCGCGGCGCAGAACCTGACACCGGACGACATCGACGATGAAGTCATCAAGTCATCCTACGCGACCTACATGGAGGGCTATCTCTGGGACCAGCCCGGCGCGAAGCAGGCTTTCCTCAAGGCCGCGAAGGTCGCGCGCGATGCGGGCCGCATCGTCTCGCTGACGCTTTCGGATTCATTCTGCGTTGCCCGCTATCGCGACGAATTCCGCCAGCTTGTGAAGGATGAGGTCGATCTTCTCTTCGCCAATGAGGCGGAAATCCTGTCGCTCTATGAAGTCGATATCTTCGACGAGGCTCTGGCGCGCGTGAAGGAAGACTGCAAGTTCGCGGCGCTGACGCGCTCCGAAGCGGGCGCTGTCATCGTCGCCGATGGCGAGGTGCATGTGGTCGATGCCGACAAGGTGGCTAAAGTCGTCGACACGACAGGCGCGGGCGATCTCTTCGCCTCGGGCTTCCTTTATGGCCTGTCGCATGGCTATTCGCCGGTCCACTCCGCGCGCCTCGGCGCCATGGCGGCGGCCGAAGTCATCTCGCATTACGGACCGCGGCCGCAGGTATCGTTGGCGGAGCTTGCGAAAAAGAAGGGGCTCTGACGCGATTTTCGCCGGGTCATCAAGATGGACCCCGGATCAAGTCCGGGGTGACGATCTTTGTTGGGGCGATGGCAATATAATGATCGTCATGCCGGACTTGATCCGGCATCCATCTTCAACAGGCGAAAGCCCTAGAGCTTCCTCAACGCCACATCGCGGATGCGGTGATCGTCGCCCTTGCGGAGGATGAGCTGCGCGCGCTGGCGCGTCGGCAGGATGTTCTTGCGCAGATTGGCGAGGTTGATCGAGGTCCAGATCGAATCCGCCGTCTGCACCGCTTCCTCATCGGTCAGATGCGCATAGCGGTGGAAATAGGCCTTGGGATCGCGGAACGAGGTCTGCCGCAGGCTGAGGAAGCGCTCGATATACCAGCGGCGGATCGCCTCTTCATCGGCGTCGAGATAGATCGAGAAATCGAAGAAGTCGGAGACGAAGGGCAAGGGCTCCTCGCCCTCGGCGGGCTTCCAGGGCTGAAGCACGTTCAGGCCTTCGACGACGAGAATGTCGGGCTGATCGACGACGATGCTTTCGCCGGCGCGAATGTCATAGGTGAAGTGCGAATAGACCGGCGCCTCGACATTGCGGGAGCCTGCCTTCACATCCGAAAGGAACTGGATGAGGCGGCGCACGTCGAAGCTCTCGGGGAAACCCTTGCGGCCCATAAGGTCGCGCTCTTCAAGCACCTTGTTGGGATAGAGAAAGCCGTCGGTCGTGATGAGGTCGACCTTGGGGTGGTTCGGCCAGCGGGCGAGCAGCGTGGAGAGAATACGCGCGGTCGTGCTCTTGCCGACAGCGACCGAACCTGCGACGCCGATGATGTAAGGCACCTTGGCTTGCGTGCGGCCGAGAAAGTCGGAGGTGACGCGGTAAAGCTCCTGCGTCTCCAGCACATAAAGATTGAGCAGGCGCGAGAGCGGCAGATAGATCTCGGACACTTCGTCGAGCGAGATGCGCTCGCCGAAACCCTTCAGCTCTTCAAGCTCGGTTTCGGAAAGGGGAAGCGGCGTGTCCTTGCGCAGCTCGCCCCATTCCGCCGCCGTGAAGTGGCGGTAGGGCGAGAGCGCCGTGCGCTCGATCGTTTCGGTCATTGTCCAGCTCCGCGCGACGCCTTCTCCTCGATGCCGGAGCGGCCTTCGCGGCGCGCAAGTTCGGCATAGACGGCGGCGGGCTCGATGCCCCGCTCCGCGAGAAGAACGAGCCAGTGGAAAAGCAGATCGGCGGATTCGGAGACGATCGCCTTCTCGTCGCCCGAGAGCGCCGCCACGACGGTTTCCACCGCCTCTTCACCGAGCTTGCGCGCGCAGAGCGGAGCGCCGCCCGCGACGAGCTTCGCAGTATAGGACGACGCAGGGTCACCGGCCTTTCGGGATTGGATCGTCTCGAAAAGCGCATCGAGCTGGCGGGCATCGGCTGCCATGTGGCACCCCCTGCAAGAAAAAAAGGGGCCGCGCCGGGAGGTTTGAACCCGGATACGGCGGCCCTCCCTAGCAGATTTGGCCGTCGGATGCCAGCGGGTGAGGCCGATGCGGAAATGAGGCGCGATCAGGTGCGGGTGGCGAGCTTCACACCCTGCATTTCACCCATGCGAGTCCCGGTCTGGATCGAGTCCTTGAGGTTCGCCCCGCGAAGGTCCGCGCCCCGGAGGTCGGCGCGGGTCAGGTCGGCACGGATCAGGATGGCATCGCGGAAATCGGCGGCGGCAAGGATCGCGCCCTGAAACGACACGTCGGCCAGGATCGCCCCCTTGAAGACGGCACTGGCAAGCACCGACCGGGAAAAATCGGTCCGCGACAGGTCCATGTTCGAGAAGTCCGCCCGCTCGCCCTGACGCTGGCTGGTCTGAATCCAGACAAGGTGGCTTTCGAGCATGCGCTTCAGCCGGTCGGGGCCGGGCGCACGGCGCGCCTTGGTCGCCCGCATCATGTCGCCATGCGCGGAGGTGACCTCATCCATGATGGCGCGGCGGAAATCGGCGTCCGAAAGGTTCGCGCCGGCGAGATTGACGTCGCTGAGTTCGGCGCCGGCGAAATTCGCGCCCCGGAGATCGGCGCCCTTCAGATTGACGCCGGTGAGCGAGGCGCCTTCGAAGTCGGCGTCCAGGAGCTTGCAGTCGGTGAGCCGGGTTCCGCGCATGATCGCATTGCGGAAGGTCGAGTGCTCACGATTGGTCTTGATCTGATTGCCCGCGCGAATGACCACGCCGCGACGCAGATCCGCCCCTTCGAGGCGGGCATCCGTCATCTCGGCATTCTCGAAACAGGCGCCACGCAGATCGGCCTGCCCGAAATCGGCGCGCGTCAGGTTCGCGCCGTCGAAATTGGCGCTGAAGAGATTGGCGCCCTGAAAGCGCGCATCCTCGAGATTGGCGTTTTCGAAACTGCAGGCGATGAAATGGGCATGCGAGAAGTTCAGGCCGCGCAGGTCGAGCCCGGACAGGTCGCAGTCTTTCATGACCACGCACCAGCCGTTGGGAATGCCCTTGAGATAGCGCAGGTTGAGCTCGGCGAGCTTCTTTACCGCCTCGATCGTAATGCGGCGGCCGACAATTGCCTGAGGATCGCGGCCGACATCAACCTGCATCCGGGCCTCGCCTGCACGGCGGGGCGGCGTTTCTTCTGACATTTACGCAGCACTCCGAACACGGACTCGGGCCGCAACCGACCATCTCGCGGAATGCTATCTGACAATTGTTTCAAAATTCATTAAGGACGCGCTAAAGGGCCGCACCCCGCCGCATATCAGCGCTTCAGCGCCAGAAGGGCTCAATGTCGCGAAAATCCCGCCACAGCCCGACCGCCGACTGCCATTGCTTGCGGGCGCGCCGTTCGTGATAGGCGATGAGACGGGCGCCCGGAGCGGAGAGGGAAGGCCGCAGGCCCGTCAACTCTTCGGTGAGCTTGCGGGCGGACTCAAAGTCGTTCAGGGCGCCGAACACATCCTGCAATTCCGACAGCGCATGAAGATAGCTGCGCGTATCGGGCCGGCGATATAGCGAGGCGAAGAAGCTCAGCGTGTAGCGCAGCTTCTTCAAGCGCTTGCGGAGGTCGTGACGCTCATCGACGCTGAGCTCGTCGATGCGCCGGCCAAGCCTGCTCGCGTCCTTCAGATATTTGTCGAGCGCCTTCGGAGCGAATTCGAAGAGCGGCGCCTCGAACCGCGAGGCATCGCCGCCATCCTCGCGCCAGCCGCGCTCATCCACGTAAAGGGCAAGGCGCAGCACAAAGGAACTCATGCGCGCCGAACGCAGCGCGGCGCGAGCGCCGGACCAGGCGCGCTTGCGCTGCTTCTCTGCCGCCTCACGCAAGGCCGCGATCTGCTTGTCGCCGGGCTCTTCCTTTTCGAGCGGCGCGAGAATGGTCGTGATGAAGACGTCGAAATCGCGGGCACGGCCGATGGCGGTCGCAAGCCATTTCGCATCGCGCGAAAGCTGCTGCGCGGTCTCGTCCTTCATCACCTTGCGGAAGGCGGCGAAGGCCGAGCGCATGCGGCGGAGCGCGACGCGCATCTGATGCAGCGCCTCGGTCGAGGCATGTTCAATTGCGACGGCCTCGTTCAGAAGAAGATGCGTGAGGCATTGGCCCAGGATCGTCGCATAGGCATCTTCGACATCGATGGTGCGATCGAAGGAAACCGTCTCCGCACGGATCGCGCCGGGCTTTTCATTGCCCGCAAGAGTGACGCCCCGCTCGGCCTTGCTCCGCAATCCCACGCGAAGCGGCACCATGTCGGCGAGTTCGAGCGCCAGACGATAGAGGCTCGACGGATCGCCGCGCTTCAGTTCGAGCTCGACTTCGCTGACCCGCGCCTCGCGCCCATTCGCGCGCAACACGCCGCGGTCGATCGCGAACTCGATCTCGTCGCCATCCGGCGTCATGAGCTGGCGAGCGGTGCGATGAATATCCGACATCAGACGGGGCGCAATCGGCGCGCCGTTGGCCGCCGCGCGGATACGTGCCTTCATGTCCGCAGGCAGGCGATTGAGGTCCGGGCCTTCCTCGTCGCTTCCGAGCTGCACTTCCCATTCGCCGCGATCGCTCGCCAGACCGTTACCGTCGCTTTCGGTCTTGAGCGTCTGGATGCGCTTGCCGCCCGCCTCGCGCACGCGAAGCGCAAGGCCGCTCTTCATCAGCGCGAAATCTTCCGTATCGAAATAGGTGGAGCGCAGCGTCTTTTCGCTGGCGCGCCCACGCTTCAGGCGGGCGAGGATCGGCGCGCGGGAGACACGATCGAGGGCTTCCGGCTCACATTCGAGCTTGAGCTCAATCTCGCGATTCATTCTGAGGCCTCACGGACAGGGTGCGTGTCGACGGACCCTCGAAGGGTCTGTCGCTTGGTCGATCGGGCATACGGCATCGCGCATTCTCGCTGAACCAGGGCACTCGGGCTAATTATTCTGCTTGGAATCCGCAAGACTCGCAAATGGCACATGCTGCGCCCCAACGCCGCTGTGTCACAGCCGCACAGGCGCCGGGATCGCGAGCCCCCGGAGCGCGAACCCCCAGAGCACATACCATTGTCACATCTGGATCAGAGGCGCATCGGGATGCCGGCCGCCGCCATATGAGCCTTGGCCTCGCCGATCGTGTACTCGCCGAAATGGAAGATCGAGGCGGCCAGCACGGCGCTCGCATGGCCTTCGCGGATACCGGCGACCAGATGGTCGAGATTTCCGACGCCGCCCGAGGCGATCACGGGAATTGTGACAGCGTCCGAAACCGAGCGTGTGAGCGGGATATCGAAGCCCGCCTTCGATCCGTCGCGGTCCATCGAGGTCAGAAGGATCTCGCCCGCGCCGAGGCTTGCAACCCTCTGCGCGTATTCGATGGCATCGATGCCGGTGCGGTTGCGGCCGCCATGGGTGAAGATTTCCCACTTGCCGGGCGCGACCTGCTTGGCGTCGATGGCGACGACAATACACTGGTTGCCGAATTTTTCGGCGGCGGCGCGGACGAATTCAGGATCGTTCACCGCCGCTGTGTTGATCGAAACCTTGTCGGCGCCTGCGAGGAGGAGCTTTCGCACATCCTCGATGGTACGCACCCCGCCGCCGACCGTGAGCGGCATGAAGCACTGCTCGGCAGTGCGGGCAACGACGTCGAAAATGATCGCGCGTTCTTCGTGGCTCGCCGTGATGTCGAGGAAGCAGAGTTCATCCGCACCCGCCGCATCGTAAGCGCGCGCCGCTTCCACCGGGTCGCCCGCGTCGCGCAGATCGACGAAGTTCACGCCCTTGACGACGCGGCCGTCCTTGACGTCGAGACAGGGGATTACGCGCGCCTTGAGCGTCATGCGGCACCCTTGAGCAATGCGATCGCCTCTTTCGGATCGAGGCGGCCGTCATAAAGGGCGCGGCCCGAAATCGCGCCTTCGAGGCCCTTGCAGTTCGCCGCGATGAGGGCGCGGATATCCTCGATGGAGGAAAGACCGCCCGAAGCGATGACCGGGATCGAGATCGCATTCGCCAGCGCGACCGTCGCTTCGATGTTCAATCCGCCCAGGACGCCGTCGCGGTCGATGTCCGTGTAGATGATGGCGGCAACGCCCGCATCCTCGAAGCGCCGCGCCATGTCGAGCACGGTGAGATCGGAGACTTCCGCCCAGCCTTCGGTGGCGACGCGACCGCCCTTGGCGTCGAGACCGACGGCAATGCGGCCCGGAAACTTGCGGCAGGCTTCGATGACGAGGCCGGGGTTCTTCACCGCCGCCGTGCCGATGATGACGCGGCGGATGCCCTTATCGAGCCACATCTCGATGGTGGCGAGATCGCGGATGCCGCCGCCGAGCTGTGCCGGAATGCTGATCGCCTTGAGGATCGCCTCGACCGCGCCGGCATTGACCGGATGGCCCGCAAAGGCGCCGTTGAGATCGACGAGATGGATATATTCGAAGCCCGCCTGCTCGAAGGCGCGGGCCTGCGCGGCCGGATCGTCGTTGAAGACGGTGGCCTCTTCCATCAGGCCGCGCACGAGGCGCACGCATTGCCCGTCTTTGAGGTCGATGGCGGGAAAGAGGATCATGGACGCCACTTCAAAAAATTGCCGATGAGAGCGAGACCGAGCGCCTGGCTCTTCTCGGGATGGAATTGCGTGCCCGCCATATTCTCCTTCGCGACCATGGCCGTGACCGGCCCGCCGTAGTCGGCGCGCGCGACCACATCTTCCTCATGCGCGGCGACGAGGGAATATGAGTGGACGAAATAGGCATGCAGCCCATTGTCGCCGGTCGGTATGCCGTCGAGCAGGGCGTGGGGACGGAGCGCCGTGATGGTGTTCCAGCCCATATGCGGGATCTTGAGTTCGGGATCGAGCGGCTTCATCAGCGTCACATCGCCTTCGATCCAGCCGAAGCCGTTGTGGATGCCATGTTCGAGGCCGCGCGTCGCCATGAGCTGCATGCCGACGCAGATGCCGAGGAAGGGGCGCGCATCGCGGCGCACGACGTCTTCCAGCGTCTCGATCATGCCGGGGATGGCGTCGAGGCCGGCGCGGCAATCGCCGAAGGCGCCGACGCCGGGCAGCACGACGCGGTCGGCGCTTCGCACATCGCCCGGATTGCCGCTGACGAGAATGCGCGCATTGGTGCCCGTTTCGAGCGCGGCGCGCTCAAAGGCCTTGGCGGCGGAGCGCAGATTGCCTGAACCGTAGTCGATGATCGTGACGAGCATGGTCAGCCCCCCGCCTTTGGAAAGAGACCGAGTACGCCGTGATCGTCGCCTGCGGGGCGGCGCGGCCAGACTGCGCCGGGCATAAGCGGCGGCAGCGTCGCGACATGGTCGGCGGTCCTCACGGGCGTGGAGGTCGAAACGATGGAAGGCCCGGACCAGCGGCGGAAGAAATCGCGCTCGGCCTCGATCAGATTGCGGCCGCTGGCGACGGCAATTTCGCGCGCGCCCCGGCGCGAGAGCGACCAGCGGCGGATCTCGTTCGCTTCCCCGGCATAGAGGAACTGGAAGGCGAGGAAGCAAACGGAACCGCTCTCGGGACCGAGCCCCGCCAGCCAGGTGACGACCAGCAGCGCAAGTGCGGCCACGAGATAAATCGCCACCGCCAGCCAGGACCGGTAATAGGCAAGCCAGAGCGGCCCGAGCAGGAGGGCCGTCCAGGAGAAGCCTTCATGCACGAATTCAAGGCCATCGCCATTCGCGGTGGCGCCGCTCATTTCGTGCACGGTGTAGAGACGCATGGGGCCATGTCCTTCGGCCCGAACCGGCCTTGGGCCAGGGCGGGGGCCAAGTCGGGCGTTTCGGGCTCTATCTAGGCCAGACGGCGGGAAATTGCCAGCCTTTGAGGGCGGATGCCCGGCAGCATCAGCTGCCGAGCTTGCCCTTGGTCGAGGGGATGCGGTTGGCGGCGCGGGGATCGATCTCGATCGCGTCGCGCAGCGCACGGGCCAGGCCCTTGAAGCAGGATTCCACGATGTGGTGGTTGTTCTCGCCGTACATGTTCTCGATGTGCAGCGTGATGCCCGCATTCTGGGCGAAGGCCTGGAACCACTCCTTGAAGAGTTCCGTATCCATTTCGCCAAGCTTCGGCTTCGAGAAATTGACCTTCCAGACGAGATAGGGCCGCTGCGACACGTCGATGGAGACGCGCGTGCAGGTCTCGTCCATCGGGATGATGGCCGTTGCATAGCGGCGGATTCCCTTGAAATCGCCCAGCGCCTGACGAACGGCCTCGCCGATGACGATGCCTGTGTCTTCCGTCGTGTGGTGGAAGTCGATGTGCAGGTCGCCCGTGGCGCGCACCTTCAGGTCGATCAGCGAATGGCGCGACAGCTGTTCCAGCATGTGATCGAGGAAGCCGATCCCCGTATCGACGTCATATTCGCCCGAGCCGTCGAGATCGAGAGAGACGAAAATTTCCGTCTCCTTCGTCTTGCGCTCGATCGTGGCCACGCGGCCTTCGCTATCGTCCATCATGGGTATTCGCCCGGTTTCGCCAGAGGCTCCCGGAGTCGCGAGGCCCGGAAGACCGAAAACTGTTATAGGCCAGACTTTTACCAGCCGCGGGGCGGCTGAGCCAGCGTTAAGCCCAAATGACAGGAAATCAAGGACTTAGGCCGATTTCACAAGTATTGCGCAGGTAAAGGCCGGAATCTGCAAAGCAGATATAAGGATTGAAGCCTAAAAGACCAATTAGACAAGCCATTCATGCCTGAAGAGGCCCAGATAGCCGGGATCGCGACTATTCGATCTGGGCACACCAGGCTGAGCCCCGCCGTAAGTCGCAGACGGGCTTCGGCCGGCCCGCTTGACCCGGGCAGTCAAAATCTCCACATCTGGCTCTTCGGAAGCGCCGCCCTACGAGGGTTTGCGCGCAGTCACTTCATCGACGAGCCATTCATGACCGATACGCATTCCTCGCCCTACGCCACCTGGCACGGCACGACGATCCTGACCGTCCGCAAGGGGGGCAAGGTGGTGATCGCCGGCGACGGGCAGGTCTCGATGGGCGACACGATCATGAAGGGCAATGCGCGGAAAGTCCGACCGCTGGGGTCAGGTAAGGTGATCGCGGGCTTCGCCGGCGCGACCGCTGACGCGATGACGCTTTTCGAGCGGCTCGAAGGGAAGCTCGAACAATATCCGGGGCAGCTCACGCGCGCCTGCGTGGAGCTGGCCAAGGACTGGCGCACCGACCGCTTCCTCCGCCGCCTCGAAGCCCTGATGATCGTGGCCGACGCGCAGGCAAGCCTCGTGCTGACCGGCAATGGCGACGTGCTAGAGCCCGAGGGCGGCATCGTGGGCATCGGTTCGGGAGGAAACTACGCGCTTGCCGCCGCCCGGGCGCTCGCCGACACGGAGCTCAGCGCTGAGGAAATCGCCCGCAAGGCGCTGAGGATCGCCTCCGAGATCTGCGTCTACACCAACAACAACCTCACCGTGGAAATTCTCGACGCCGTCTGAGGCGCCTTTCGATCTGGAGCGCTACCCTGTCCATGACCAGTTTCTCGCCGCGCGAAATCGTCTCCGAACTCGACCGCTATATTGTCGGCCAGAAGGATGCCAAGCGCGCCGTCGCCATTGCCCTTCGCAACCGCTGGCGCCGTCAGCAGCTTCCCGAAGACCTGCGCGAAGAAGTGCTGCCGAAGAACATCCTGATGATCGGGCCGACCGGCGTCGGCAAGACGGAGATCTCGCGCCGCCTCGCCAAGCTCGCCGAAGCACCCTTCATCAAGATCGAGGCGACGAAATTCACCGAGGTCGGCTATGTCGGCCGCGACGTGGAGCAGATCATCCGCGACCTCGTCGAAATCGGCATCGCAATGGTGCGCGAGAAAAAGCGCAAGGATGTGCAGGCGAAAGCCCATCTCGCCGCCGAAACCCGCGTTCTCGACGCACTGGTCGGCAAGGGCGCGAGCGAGGCAACGCGCGAGAGCTTCCGCCGCAAGCTGCGCACGGGCGAACTCGACGACAAGGAAATCGAGGTCGAGGTTGCCGATCAGGGCGGCGGAATGCCGAGCCTCGACATTCCGGGCATGCCGGGCGGTCAGGTCGGCATGATCAATCTCGGCGACCTCATGGGCAAAGCCTTCGGCAACCGGACCAGGCCCCGCAAGATGAGTATCCGCGACAGCTACGAAGTGCTGATCGCCGAGGAGTCGGACAAGCTGCTCGATCAGGACCAGCTGACGCAGGAAGCGATCCGCTCGGTCGAGCAGAACGGCATCGTGTTCCTCGACGAGGTGGACAAGATCTGCGCCCGCTCCGAACGGCAGGGCGCGGATGTGAGCCGCGAAGGTGTGCAGCGCGATCTGCTGCCGCTGATCGAAGGCACGACCGTCTCGACCAAACATGGCGCGGTGAAGACCGATCACATCCTCTTTATCGCCTCAGGCGCCTTCCACATCGCCAAGCCCTCGGACCTGCTGCCGGAGCTTCAGGGCCGGTTGCCGATCCGCGTCGAGCTCCAGGCACTGACCCGCGACGACTTCAAGCGCATCCTCACCGAGCCCGAAGCGAGCCTCATCAAGCAATATGTGGCGCTGATGCTGACGGAGAATGTCACGCTCGACTTCACCGAGGACGGGATCGACGCCATTGCGACGGTCGCGGCGGAGGTGAATGCCTCGGTCGAGAATATCGGCGCGCGCCGTCTTCACACGGTAATGGAGCGGGTGCTCGACGAGATTTCATTCGCGGCGACCGATCGCGGCGGGCAGACGGTGACGGTGGATGCCGCTTACGTCCATGAGCATATCGGCGACCTGTCGAAGAACACCGACCTGTCCAAGTTCATCCTCTGATTTCGCCATCAGCGAATGACCGGCGACAAATCTGGTCGCGAGTGGCGTTTTCAGGACGATTTCGGCGCGTTGCGGCGGGGGCGCGGCGGCAGCGCCGCCATCAGCCGCTCGATCTCGGCGGGCGTCAGATGGGCGATCTGCTCCGACAGGCGGTTGGCCAGTTCGGTCGCCGGGGGCGTCAGGCCTGCCGTGTCGATGACGATGCGCGGGTGGGAAAGCCGGGCAAGTCGCTCGATTTCCTCCGCTTCATCCCAGATCACGTTGAAATAGCCGATGATCGACTGAACAAGCCGCCAGCTCGGACGTCCGCGACGGCCATGTTCCAGCGCCGAGAGATAGGCGGGCGTGACACGAAGCGCCGCAGCCATGTCCTTCAGCGTCACCCCGCGAGCGGCGCGCAAATCGCGAAGCTTCTGGCCGAAGGGCGTCATTTCCGCTTCCTCAGCCAGAGATAGAAGGCGCCGCCGCCGCCATGCCTGGGATGGGCGGGCTGAAAGCTTGCAACCTCGGCGCGGAAGGCCGCTTCTTCCAGCCATACTGGTAGGGCCGAGCGCAAAATCCCTGAGTGTTCCGCGGCTTCGTGGTAGCGCGCGCTGTGAAGTATGTGGCGGGAGAAGGGGCTTTCTCCTTTACCAGTGATAACCAGCACGCAGCGAAGACCGCTCGCACGGCAGCTCGAGACGAAACGCAGAAGCGCGATCCGCGCCTCTTCACGGCCATGGCCATGCAGATCGAGCCGCGCCTCTGCCTCGACCTGACCGCGAGCCAACTTCTGGCTGGTGCGACGGTCGAGCCCGGCAAGCGGCGGCGGCCCCGCGGGTTTCACCGGCTTTACTGTTACGGGTACGGAATGAATAGGCTTTTTCTGTTTCGGTTTCGAAACAACAGGACCAGCCGTGGCTGAATCCGCAGGCTTTTCGGCCTCGGGCGGGTGATGCTTGCCGGGCAGGGGCGTGGCGTCCTTCGTGACCACGCGCCAGAGCTTCAGCTCTTCCTCGCTCAGAGCGCGGACCCGGCGACGGCGAGGCGGCGCATCCTGTTTCTGGTCCTTCGCCATGTCGCACCCGTCCCCGGCCCTAGCGCGCGGCGAGGGATTTGGGCAGAAGGGCGATCAATTCGCCCGGCTCCTTCATGCGGCCCGCGATCTCGGCGGCATCCGCCGTTGCGCCCCAGAAGACGTCGCCGCGCTGCTCGCCGCGAATGGCGGAGCCCGTATCCTGCGCCACCATCAGCCTGCGGAGCGGCCTGTAGCCGCTGCCATCCGGCGCGGGATAACGGCTGTCGAGCCAGAGCAGCGAGCCCAGCGGGTGAAAGCTTCTGTCGACCGCGAGGCTGCGGCCGGGCGTCAGGCTCACCTTTTCCGCGCCGGGGGGACCGGCATCCGGCCCCGCGCCTTCGAGGCGCTTGAAGAAGATGTAGCTGTCGTTCCGGCTCAGCAACGGTTTCACTTCGGCCGGATGGGCCTCCAGCCAGGCGCGGATGGTCTGCATCGAGATCTCGTCCTTCGAAATCTCGCCGCGCTCGATCAATACCTTGCCGATGGCGAGGTATGGCCGGTTGTTCTTGGCCGAGAAGGCAAGGCGCATCACGCCGCCATTGTCGAGATGAATCCGGCCCGAACCCTGGATGTGCAGGAAGAAGGCGTCGACCGGATCGGCCAGCCATACCAGCGCGAGGCGCTTCGCATCGAGCCTGCCATCGGCCAGTGACGCCTCGATCTGGGAACGGGTAGGCAGTTCCTTGCCGGCAGCGCGGGCGGCGGCATATTCGGGCGGGAAGGTGATGATCGGCGTCTGATAGGGGCCGTGCCGGGTGAGGCTGCCCTTCATTACGGGTTCGAAATAACCGGTGAAGAGCGGGCTCACCTCCGAGGCATTGCCGATGCGCACGGGCTGGAACCAGGTTTCGAAATAGCGCCGCGCCGCTTCCTTGCCGGAACCGACCTTATTTGCCGCCGCGCAGGCCTCCTGCCAGTCGGCAGCGGTGCCATAGCGGCGGGCTTCGGACGCCTTCGGATCGAGGGGAGCGGCGCCGTCGAGTTCAAGGATGCGCGCGCAGGAGCGGCGGAAGGCGGCAAGCGCCGCCGCGTGATCATCCTCCTGCCAGCCATGAAGCGCGCTGAAACTCACGGGGCCCGATGCAGCTTCGGCACTTTCCCGCGTCTCCATCATCGATGCCTCTCCGCTGCTACAGGCCGAAACGGCGAGCAGGACGAGGCCGGCAAGCCCCGCGGTTGCGTATTTCATGGCCCCCTCCGGCTCTGGCTCTCAGTCTGCCGCGCCCGTGGCGACAAGGCGCCAATTGGGATCGGAGGCCTTCAGATCGCGCTCGAAGGTCCAGACATCGTTCACCTGCCGGATGGTCACCGGATCGCCATCGATGACGATACCGTCCTTGTTCTTGGTGCAGGCGGTCAACTCGCTGGTGAAATTGATCGTGATGCGGGCGCGCTTGCCTTCGAGTGCCGCATCGGAAATCGCCGCCTTGGTGATGCCGATGAAATTCTGCTCGACCTGCTCGCCACGTGCCTCCCGGCCCGCGATCACGCCCTCGAAATTCTTGAAGACATGCTCGTCGAGAAGAGGCTGCAGGGCCTTTCGATCGCCCTTGGCGAATCCGGTGACGATCATCTCATAGGCGATGCGGGCGCCGGAGAGGAACGCCTCGGCATCGAACCGGCGGTCGGCCAGCGCAATTTCGGTGAGCGTCTGGGCAAGGGGCGAGCCTTCGGGGGCGATCCCCGCCCAGCGGTTCTTCACGACATAGGGCTCGCGCTGCGGATAGGCGTCGATGCCGGACTCGTCGGCCTCAGCGCGCTCGCGCTGGGGAAGCGTCACAACCTTGCCGTCGTCCGGCTTTGCGGCCTTCTCGGGCGCGGAATAGGGATCGAATGGCGGACGCTCATGGCCGGTCCGCCGCCCCAGAACGCTCCGGAGCTTCAGAAATACGCCAACTGCGATGGCAAGCAGGATAAGGTTGATCAGGGTCGAACTCTCGCCCATCGAGGGCCACCTTTCAGTCTGTCGGACGGCGCTACCCCATCCCGCCGCGATGACGGACGAGGGCTTCCGGTCCAAGGTCCCGCAACATCGGGTCTTTGCACTAAGGTAGGTCAACCGACCCCGGTTTACCACCTGTCGAACCATTCCAGGCCAGACAGGGCCACGTTTCTTGCGCAGCGGAGGTTTCTTGGCACCTGTCGTCCTTCTTCTCCTCATCCTTGTGCCGCTGGCCGAGATCGCGACCTTCATCGAGGTCGGCGGATGGATCGGAACCCTGCCGACCGTGGCGCTCGTCATCGGCCTTGCCGGGCTCGGGTTCTGGATTCTCCGCCATCAGGGGCTCGGCACACTTCGCAAGGCCCAGGCGGCGATGGACAGGGGAGAGATGCCGGTCGACGAGGTGACCGACGGGGCCTTCATCGTTCTCGCCGGACTTCTGCTGGTGCTACCTGGCCTGCTGACCGACGCGGTCGGCCTGCTGCTTCTGGTTCCCGCCATTCGCCGGGTGATCGGCGGCGCGGTCACGCGCTGGATCAGGGCCAATATGCGCGTCAGCGGCATGAGCGCCTCCTACAGAAGCTACTCGGGACCCGTCATCGAGGGCGAGGCCGAAGCGGTCGAACCGGAGCCGGACGAGACCAGCGGCAGGAAGGGCGACCGGCCCTCGCCCTGGATCGGCGGCGGCCCATCAAACTGAACCTGATGTCATCAGCCCGTGCCTTGTCCCGGGCAATATTCCGTGTTAGCCAGCGGGCTCAACATTCAGGCGTCCGCACCACCGGCGAGGGATCATGTCCGACGAGAATTTTCAGGGCCTTGAGGGCGAAACGGGTGCGCAGCTGCGCGTGCTGACGCAGTACATCAAGGACCTGTCCTTCGAAAACCCGAATGCGCCCCGCACCGTCGGACCGCTCCCCGAGCAGCCGCAGATCGCCGTGCGCGTCGACGTGGGCGCCCAGCGTCTCGGCGAAACGGAATTCGAAGTCACGATCTCGCTCGGCGCCGAAGCCAAGATTCAGGACGAACTAATGTTCCTGATCGAGCTGGACTATTGCGGCCTCTTCCGCCTCGTGAACATTCCGGGCGAACAGATCGAGCCCGTGCTTCTCGTCGAATGCCCGCGCATGCTTTTCCCCTTCGCCCGCCGTATCATTGCCGATGCGACACGCGACGGCGGCTTCCCGCCGCTGCTGATCGACCCCGTCGATTTCGTGGGGCTCTACCAGCAGCGCCGCACCGAAGGCCAAACACCGAACTGATTTGGCGCCGAACTGATCTCCTGAAGGCGAGCGGATCTAACCGCCGAGCTTGACCCAGAGCGGCTCCGGCCCGAGGGTCGAAACAAAGGCTTCATGCGCCGCGCGCTCTTCCTCGCTCAAACGCGGAGGAAGCGGCGCAGGGCGCTTGCGCGTCTCGCGGGCCGCCACCGTCGTTGCAGCCGCAGCCGCGGCTGCGGCGTCGAGCACCAGACCCGGCTGACGCCCGCCCATCAATTCCAGATAGACTTCCGCCAAGAGCTCGGCGTCGAGAAGCGCGCCATGCTTCACACGGCCCGAATTGTCGATATTGAAGCGTCGGCAGAGCGCGTCGAGGCTGTTCTGCGCGCCGGGGAAGCGCTTGCGCGCGATCATGAGCGTATCGACGGCACGGGACGAGGCGATGGGCGGACGGCCGACCCATTTCAGTTCCGCGTTCAGGAACGTCATGTCGAAGCCCGCATTGTGAATGACGAGTTCGGCATCGCCGATGAATTCAAGGAACTCGTCCACAACCTCGGCGAATTTCGGCTTGTCGCTCAGGAACTCCGCCGACAGCCCGTGAACGCGGAACGCGCCTTCGGGCATGTCGCGCTCGGGATTGATGTAGCGGTGAAAGAGGTTCCCCGTCGGCACGTGATTGAAGACTTCGAGGCAACCGACTTCGACCAGCCTGTGTCCCTCGTCGGGAGAAAGGCCGGTGGTTTCGGTGTCGAGAACGATCTGGCGCATGGGACGAGCCTAACAGGAATGGGCGAGGCGGGGAATCCTCAGAGGCCGAGAAGACGCTCCTTCAGCACCTTGCCCTCGCGCGTCTTCAGCGTCTCGACGATCTTCTTCACTTCCTCGAAGGCATGGTCGAGGCCCTTGTCGGTCTCGACGATGAAATCGGCGCGGCGGCGCTTTTCCACATCCGGCACCTGCTTGGCGTGAATGGCGGCGAATTTGGCGGCGTCCATTCCAGGGCGCGCGAGAACGCGTTGCTCCTGAATGTGATAGGGCGCACTCACCACCACCACGACGTCGACGCGTTTTTCGCCGCCCGTTTCATAGAGGAGCGGAATGTCGAGCAGCACGGCGTGATGACCTTCGGCCGCCGCCTTCTTCAAGAACTCGATCTGCGCCTGGCCGACCAGCGGATGCACAATCGCCTCGAGTTGCTTCATGGCTTCGGGATTGCCGAGCACGCAGCGCGAAAGCTCGGTGCGGTCGACGGCATCGTCAATGACCGAAGTAGGGAAGACCTCGCGCAAGGGCGCAACCGCCGCGCCGCCTTTTGCATAAAGCGCATGAACAGCCACGTCCGCGTCATAAACAGGCACACCGAGACGCGCGAACATTTTCGCCGTCTCCGATTTTCCCATGCCGATCGAACCAGTGAGACCGATGAGCAGCATGCATTCCTCCCCCGAAGGTTATTTTTCGACGATGCCCATATCGGCAAGCACCAGCGCGCGAAGCTCAGCCGTGACTTCAGGCCTGATGCCGAACCAGGCCTCAAATCCCGGCACCGCCTGATGAAGCAGCATGCCGAGCCCATCCACCGTCGCAAGGCCCTGCAGGCGGGCGCGCGCGAGAAGTCCCGTTTCGAGCGGCGTGTAGACGATGTCGGTCACGAGAGCGCTGCGCGGCAGCATTTCGAGCGAAAATTCGATTTCGCCTTCGCCATTCATGCCGAGCGTCGTCGTGTTGACGAGGAGGTTCGCGCCGCTCAATGCCGAGTTGGCTTCCTCCCATTCATAGACACGTGCATTCCGAAGCTCGAGTTCGGTGACGAGCGCTTCGGCGCGGGCCTTCGTCCGGTTGATGATGCGAAGCTCCGGCGCGCCTTCCGCTTCAAGCGCCGCAGCAATTGCGCGGGTAGCGCCGCCAGCACCAATGAGCACCGCCGGTCCCGCCGCCGGCGACCAGCCGGGCGCACGCTCACGCAGATTGGCAATGAAACCGTAGCCGTCGGTATTGCGCCCCTCAAAACCCTTCGGCGTCATCACCAGAGTGTTGACGGCCTTGAGACGCCTGGCCGTCGCATCGTGAAGTTCGAGCGCGGCGAAGGCCGCCTCCTTGTGCGGCACGGTGATGTTGGCGCCGATATAGCCGAGCTTCGGCAGGTCGCGCAGCGTCGCCGCGAAGTCCTCAGGCCGAACGGCAAAGCGCTCATAAAGCGCGTCCTCGACGCCATATTTCCCGATCCAGAAATTATGGATGAGCGGCGAGCGCGAATGCGTGATGGGCCAGCCGATGACACAAACCTTGCGCGTCATGTGCGGGTCACCCCATGACGGCGCAGCTCCGCGAGAAGCGGCAGAAGCGGAAGACCGAGAATGGTGAAGTAGTCGCCATCGATCTTTTCGAAGAGCTGAATGCCCGGCCCCTCGAGCTGATAGCAGCCGACGCTCGTCCGCACTTTTTCACCGAGCGTTTCAAGATACCAGTCCAGAAACGCGTCGGAGAAGTCACGCATGGTGAGCAGTGCGCGGTCCGAGAAAGACCATAGCACTTCGCCCGATCTCGCCACGACGATACCGCTGTGAAGGATGTGCGTGCGGCCGCGAAACTTCTTCAGATTATCGCGGGCCTCATTCATGTCGCGCGGCTTGTCGAAGCGCGCCACGTCGCAGGAAAGGATCTGATCGGCGCCGATGACGAAGGCCTGTGGCGCGGCCTTGCTGACGGCAAGGGCCTTTGCGGCGGCAAGTTCGAGCGCAAGCGCATCGGTGCCGGCTTCGTCGTTGCCGCCCGTGAAGCCGCGTTTCACCGCATCTTCGTCGACACCGGAATCCTGAACGGAAAATTCGAGCCCGGCATGGGTCAGCAGCATGGCGCGGACCTTGCTGCCGGAGGCGAGAATGAGGGAGGGCGCGGACATGCTTTCAGCCGACTTCCTTCTGGCGCTCATTATAGAGATTGAGCACGGCCGCCGCCGTCTCCTCGATGGAGCGGCGCGTCACATCGATCACCGGCCAGCCGTTGCGCGCGCAGAGGCGGCGGGCGAAGGCGACTTCTTCTCCGACCGCATCGTGATTGACGTAGCTCGTGTCCGTATCCTCATGAAGAGAGAGGAGGCGGTTCTTGCGGATCTGGATCAGCCGGTCGGGGCTCGTGGTCAGACCGACGATCAAGGGATGCGTCGCCGTTTCGAGATCGGGCGGAAGGGCGACATTGGGCACCACCGGTACATTCGCGGCCTTGATGCCGCGGTTCGCCAGATAGATGCAGGTCGGCGTCTTCGAGGTGCGGCTTACGCCCACCAGGATGATATCTGCAAGGTCGAGGTCGCCCGCCGACTGCCCGTCATCATGCGCCATGGTGTAGTTCAGCGCCTCGATGCGGCCGAAATATTCGGCGTTCATCGTGTGCTGCGAGCCGGGCTTGTGGGAGGACTCGCGGCCCAGATAAGTGCCGAGCGCGCCCATGACCGGATCGAGCACCGAGATGCAGGGCGTCTGGAGTTCGGCGCAGCGCGCTTCGAGCCGCTGCCGCAGCTCGTCATTCACCATCGTGAACATGACGATGCCGGGCGCACCCTCGATTTCACCAAGCACACGCTCGAGCTGCTTCGGGCCGCGGACCAGCGCGTAGACATGCTCGATCGGGTGGGCGTCCTCATATTGCGCGCAGGCCGCGCGAGCGACCGCGTTCAGCGTCTCGCCGGTCGCGTCCGAAACCAGATGAAGATGAAAGACCCGCCGCGACGCCATGCAATCCGCCAGTTGTTGCGCGGGCGGAAAGAGCCCGGGCGCGGCCAAGTTAACGACGCTCCCCTTGCGGTGCCAGAGTTTTTGCGGCAATAGGGTTAACGAAGAACATATCATCGGGCCTGTGGATATCTGTGTTTAACGGGGGTATGTCGGGTTTTCCCGCAGACACCTGAAAATTCCTCCCCGCTTTGCCTTTTCGCTCCCCGCTCCCATTCGCCTCTGAGTGAAAAAGCGGGCACGTCAGACCGATCGGTGGATGAATGGAGGAGGATGGACCCGCGGCTTTCTGTCCCCATTGTTCACAAGGGAGACGGGCATAGGATCCACAGCCCAAGTTCTTGCGTAAGCTCACCTGTCAGGCCGAGCGGCGAAAGAACACACAGGGGATTGTTGAAATCTGGAGGAGCGCGAGGCGGCCACGCCGGGAACGGGATCTGTGGACAGGCGGTCGAATAAATCGCCGGAGCTTTTGATCCCCGACTTCCACAGCTATCCTTCACTACCCCCACCTAGAATCTAAGATTCTTAGATAGAGAGCGATACCTGTGAGTCACGAGTCCGGAACCCAAGCCAAGAGATTGATTCGTGCGCTCAAGGGCGAAGCTGTCGATCGCACGCCGATATGGCTGATGCGTCAGGCGGGACGCTATTTGCCCGAATACCGGAAGACGCGGGCCGAGGCCGGAAGCTTTCTCGACCTCTGCTACAATCCGGAGCTTGCCGAGGAAGTGACCTTGCAGCCGATCAGGCGCTATGGCTTCGATGCGGCGATCCTTTTTTCTGACATTCTCGTCGTGCCTGACGCGCTCGGGCAGGAAGTGGCTTTCAAGGAAGGCGAAGGCCCGGTGCTCGATCCGATCACGCGGGTAGAGCAACTGGACGAGCTGGAACTCGGTGGCCTCGTGGAGCGGCTACAGCCGGTCTATGAGACGGTTCGCAGGCTGAAGCGCAGTCTCCCCGCCGAAACGGCGCTGATCGGCTTTGCGGGCGCTCCCTGGACCGTGGCGACCTATATGGTGGGCGGTCGTGGCTCGCCGGATCAGGCGGCGGCAAAGCTCTGGGCCTATCGGGCGCCGGATGCTTTCCAGAAACTGATCGACCTCCTTACCGAGGCGACGATCCTTCACCTCTCAGCGCAGGTCGAGGCTGGAGCCGAACTCGTCCAGATCTTCGATACCTGGGCGGGCAGTCTTCCCGAGACGCAGTTCCGCGCCTATTCGCTTGCTCCCACCGCGAAAATCGTGAAAGCGCTGCGAGCGAAGTTCCCCGGCCTGCCGGTCATCGGTTTTCCGCGCGGCAGCGGCGCGCTGGCGATCGATTATGCCCGCGATACGCAGATTTCCGGCGTGAGCCTCGACACGGGCGTGTCTCCGGGCTGGGCCGCGGAGAACCTGCAGCGTATCGCCTGCGTTCAGGGCAATCTCGATCCGCTCCTGCTCGTCGCGGGCGGCGCGTGCATGCGCTCGGCGGCGAAGCATATTCTCGACACGCTGGCCGACGGCCCGTTCATCTTCAATCTCGGCCATGGCATCGTGCCGCAGACGCCGCCCGAGCATGTGGCGGAACTCGTCGAATTCGTTCGGTCTGCGAAACGATGAGCGTAAAGAAAAAGCTCGCCATCGTTCTTTTCAATCTCGGTGGACCCGATGGGCCCGAGGCGGTCGAGCCTTTTCTTTTCAATCTCTTCAACGATCCGCTGATCATCCGCGTGCCGCAGCCGCTGCGCTGGCTGATCGCAAAGATCATTTCGAGCCGTCGTGCGCCGGTTGCGAAGGAGATCTATGCGAAGATCGGTGGCCGCTCGCCCATTCTGCCTCTGACCGAGAAGCAGGCCCGGGCACTGGAGCAGGAGCTTGCCGGCGACCATGACGCGCGCTGCTTCATCGCCATGCGCTACTGGAAGCCTTTCGCGAAGGAGACCGCCGCTGCGGTCAAGGCCTGGGCACCGGACGAAGTGATCCTGCTGCCGCTCTATCCGCAATATTCGACGACGACCAACAAGTCCTCGCTCGGCGATTGGGACAAGGCGGTCAGGGCGGTCGGCCTTGATGCTCCGACGCGCACCATCTGCTGCTATCCGATTGAGCCGGGCTTCATCGCCGCCTATGCGGAGCTGCTGCGCGAAGCGCTGGCAAAATTCGCTTCAGGCGAAAAGCCGCGCATTCTCTTTTCCGCGCACGGCCTGCCCAAGAATGTCGTCGATGCGGGCGACCCCTATCAGAAGCAGGTCGAGGCAAGCTGCCAGGCGATTGTCGACGCGCTGGGCGTCGAGGGCCTGGACTGGGTGACCTGTTATCAGAGCCGTGTCGGACCGCTCGAATGGATCGGGCCCGCAACGGATAAGGAAATTGAACGGGCAGGCCATGAGGGCAAGAGCCTGATCGTCCTTCCCATTGCCTTCGTCTCGGAACATTCCGAAACGCTGGTCGAACTCGATATCGAATATGGTCATCTCGCGAAAGAGGCGGGTGTGCCGCGTTACGAGCGGGTGCCGGCGGTCGGAACCCATCCGCGCTTCATCGCCGGGCTCGGCAATCTGGTCAGGACGGCGATGAACTCGTCCGACAGGCTCCTTTGCCCCGAGGAAGCGGCGGGACGGCCCTGCGGAGAAGAGGCGAGATGAGCGCGACACTGACATCGGCCTATATGTGGATCAAGGCGCTCCACATGATCTCGGTCATCTTCTGGATGGCGGGCATGGCCTATCTGCCCCGGCTCTTCGTCTATCATGCCGAGGCCGAGGTGGGGTCCGAGAAGTCGGAGACCTTCAAGCTCATGGAGCGCCGTCTGCTCCGGGGCATCATCAACCCGGCCATGATCGCGAGTTTCCTCTTCGGCGGGCTGATGCTCTGGTCGAACCCGGCGCTTCTGTCCGAGCACTGGCTCCACGCCAAGCTCTTCCTCGTCATCGTCATGACGGCCGCTCACGGCTTTTTCGCCAGATGGCGGAAGGACTTCGAAGCGGACCGGAACCGGCACAGTTCGCGCTTCTACCGCATCGTGAACGAGGTCCCGCCGACGCTCGTCATCTTCATCGTCATTCTGGTAATTGTTCGGCCCTTTTAGGGTAGCCGGAAAATCCATTTGAAA
Organism: Parvibaculum sp.; assembly: GCF_039680535.1. Taxonomy (GTDB): domain Bacteria; phylum Pseudomonadota; class Alphaproteobacteria; order Parvibaculales; family Parvibaculaceae; genus Parvibaculum. The sequence continues at coordinate 239,411 of NZ_JBDKSS010000005.1, forward strand.
TCCGGGGGCTCTGGCCTTATATGCTTTGGAAGGCCGGAGTTCTTCCGGTGGTCTTCCTGATGTCCGTGCCGTTCCCGTGAGAGCCTGAACCAAGGGCCTAGAGTAACGGAACGATGCGACGAAACCCGATGCGCCGAGGGCACATCGCGGCAGGCAAGGCAAAGGGCCTCCCCAGACTTCCTTCTCGTTTCGAATTTTCCTTCCAGCTTCCCGCATTCAGCCGAGTTTTTGCCGATAGCCGGGCCGGATTCTCCCAAGAAAGCATCCTATGCCGCAGATCAAACTGCAGGACCTCAAGGCCAAAGGGCCGACCGAACTTCTGAAGATCGCCGAGGAGCTCGAAGTCGAGAACGCCTCGACGCTCCGGACGCAGGACATGATGTTCGCGATCCTGAAGCAATATGCCGAGCAGGGCATCGACATCATCGGCGAAGGCGTGGTTGAGGTGTTGCCAGACGGCTTCGGCTTCCTGCGCTCGCCGGAAGCGAACTACCTGCCGGGTCCCGACGACATCTATGTCTCCCCCTCGCAGATCCGCCGCTTCTCGCTTCGCACCGGCGACACGGTGGAAGGCGAGATCCGCAGCCCGAAGGACGGCGAACGCTATTTTGCGCTCCTCAAGGTCAACACCATCAATTTCGAGAGCCCGGACAAGGCGCGCCACAAGGTTCATTTCGACAATCTGACGCCGCTCTATCCGGACGAGAAGCTCGAGATGGAGGTCGACGATCCGACGCTGAAGGACAAGTCGTCCCGCGTCATCGACATCGTCGCCCCGCTCGGCAAGGGCCAGCGCGGCCTCATCGTCGCTCCGCCGCGTACCGGCAAGACGGTTCTTCTCCAGAACATCGCCCATTCGATCACGACCAATCATCCGGAATGCTATCTGATCGTTCTGCTGATCGACGAGCGTCCGGAAGAAGTCACCGACATGCAGCGTTCGGTGAAGGGCGAGGTCATCTCCTCGACATTCGACGAGCCGGCGGTACGCCACGTTCAGGTCGCCGAAATGGTGATCGAGAAGGCCAAGCGCCTGGTCGAACATGGCCGCGACGTGGTCATCCTTCTCGACTCGATCACGCGCCTCGGCCGCGCCTACAACACGGTCGTTCCTTCCTCCGGCAAGGTGCTGACCGGCGGTGTCGACGCCAACGCGCTGCAGCGCCCGAAGCGCTTCTTCGGCGCGGCGCGTAACATCGAGGAAGGCGGCTCGCTCACCATCATCGCCACGGCGCTCATCGACACCGGCTCGCGCATGGACGAAGTCATCTTCGAAGAGTTCAAGGGCACGGGTAACTCGGAAATCATTCTCGACCGCAAGGTCGCCGACAAGCGCGTCTTCCCCGCCATCGACATCATCAAGTCGGGTACGCGCAAGGAAGAGCTTCTCGTCGAGAAGGGCACGCTGTCGAAGATGTATGTGCTCCGCCGCATCCTCAATCCGATGGGCACGGTCGACGCGATCGAGTTCCTGCTCGACAAGCTCAAGCAGACGAAGAACAACGGCGAGTTCTTCGACTCGATGAATACGTAAGACGCGAAGCGTTTCGGAAATACGGAAAGGGCGGTTCTCGGAACCGCCCTTTTTTTGTGGCGTCATGCCGGACTTGATCCGGCATCCATCTTCTCTTCCCGGCCACACATCAAAGATGGACCCCGGATCAAGTCCGGGGTGACGGAAAGGAAGAGGCAGGCATGACGGCCTGGTGTTACGGCACCAGCACCGTCGCGCCGGTCGTCTTCCTCGCTTCGAGGTCGCGATGCGCTTGCGCCGCATCGGCAAGCTTGTAGCGCTGGTTGATCTCGATCTTTACCGCGCCTTTGGCGACGACATCGAAAACCTCCGCGCCGATTTCCGCATAGTCCTTGGGCGATGCGGCATAGGTGGCGAGCGTCGGGCGCGTCACATAGAGCGAGCCCTTGGCGGCGAGGATACCGAGATCGACGCCGGTGACGGGGCCTGAGGCGTTGCCGAAGGAAACGAGAAGGCCGCGGGGGCTGAGGCAGTCGAGCGAGGTCATGAACGTATCCTTGCCGACGCCGTCATAGACGACGGGCACCTTCTTGCCGCCGGTGATTTCCTTCACGCGCTCCACGGTATTTTCGGTGCGGTAATTGATGACGTGGTCGCAGCCATGCGCTTTGGCAATCGCGATCTTGTCGTCGGAACCGACCGTGCCGATGACGGTGCAGCCCAGATGCTTTGCCCATTGCGTGGCGATGAGGCCGACGCCGCCGGCCGCCGCGTGCCAGAGGATCGTCTGCCCCGCTTCGACGCGGAAGGTGCGGCGCAGGAGATATTCGGCGGTGGCGCCTTTCAGAAGAAGGCAGGCTGCCGCCTCGTCGCTGACGCCGGCGGAAAGCGGAAGCGCGCGGGCGGCGGGAACGTTCGTCAGCTCCGCATAGGCGCCGCCGCTGTTATAGGCGACGCGATCGCCGACCTTCACATTGGTCACGCCTTCGCCCACGGCATCCACGACGCCCGCCGCCTCGCTGCCGAGCGTGAAGGGCAGCGGCACGGGATAGAGGCCGGAGCGGAAATAGGTCTCGATGAAGTTGAGACCCACCGCCTTGTTGCGCACGCGGATCTCGCCCGGGCGCAGATCGGCCAGGTCGATCTCCTCGAATTTCAGAACCTCGGGCCCGCCTGTCTGGTGAATGCGGATGGCTTTGGTCTTCATCTGAAATCTCCTAGGAGCGGGTGAATGCGAGGGTGAGCCCTGTGACGGCAAAGACGATGCCGGTGACACGGTTGCGGATGAGCTGTGCGCGCGGACTCTTGAGGTAGGGAGCGAGATGGCCCGACGCAATCGCATAGGTGCCGTCGGAGAGCGCGCTGAGGGTGATGAAGGTGAAGGCGAGCATCACCAGCTGCGGCAGTGTGGGACGATCCGGCGCGATGAATTGCGGAAAGAAAGCCGCGTAGAAGATGAGCGTCTTCGGATTGGTGATGGAGACGAGAAGGCCGCGACGATAGAGGACTGCGGGCTTGAGGCGCGGCGTTTCGGCCATGTCGGTGCCTTCGGCGACGATCGGCGTGCGCCAGGCGGAGATGCCGAGCCAGACGATATAGGCGGCGCCGATGAGTTGCAGAGTCTCCGTCCATGGTCCGAGCACGAGGAGGAGCGTGTCGAGGCCGGCGACGACAAGCACCATATGGATCGCGATGGCGGTCGAGCATCCGGAGAGCCCGATCAGCGCATCGCGCCAGCCCTGGCGGATGCCGATCGCGACCAGATAGGTCACGACCGGCCCCGGTATCACGCAGAGCAGGAGCGTCGCGCCGATAAAGGCGAGGTATAGCTCGAACGGGACCATAAAGGTCAGGCGAGGTGCTTCTTCAGGAAGGCGAGCGACCGGGCATTCGCCTCGTCTGCCGCCGCCTTGTCGTAATGCGCGCCGCCCGGACGGGCGAAGGCGTGATCCTGCTCGGCATATTGATGAATGGTGACGAACTGATTGTCGCGCAGATTGTCGATGATCTCGGCCTGTGCGCCTTCATTGACGAACTCGTCCTTGCTGGCGATGTGAAGCATCAGCGGCTTCTTCATGAATTCGGCATCGGCGAGGCGGTTCTGGATGTTGACGCCGTAATAACCGATCGAGGCATCGCTATCGGTGTGGCAGGCGGTGAGATAGGCGAGCTGGCCGCCGAGGCAATAGCCGATGGCGCCGACCTTGCCCGTGGTGAGCGGGCGGAGCGTCCTGATCGTGGCGCCGATATCGGCGACGCCGTGATCGACATTGAAGGCGCCGAAAAGATCGAAGGCCTTCTTCCACTCGGCTTCGGTCTTGTCGGTGATGTCGATGCCGGGCTCGATGCGCGAGAAGAGGTCGGGAGCGAGGGCAACGAAGCCCTCCGAAGCAAGCCAGTCGCAGCGGTCGCGGATCACTTCGTTGACACCGAAGATCTCCTGGATGACGACAACGCCGGGGCCCGTGCTGGATTTGGGTTTCGCCAGATAGCCCGTGAAGCTGTGATCCGGACCTTTGATGGAAATGGTTTCGCCGCTCATGGGCTTGGTCTCCTCGGCTCGATGGGAATTCGATGGGAGGGGACTTTAGCCGTCCTGACGCGGTTGCGGCCATGAAAAAGGGCGCGTGAAAACGCGCCCTTCGCATTCAGGACTGGAAGCCAATTACCAGCGGGCGTCGAGCGCCTCGCGGGCGGCTTTGATTTTCTTCGCGGCGAGAGAGGCAGCGGCCGTCGTGGGGCGACGGGCTTCGGCCCATGCATTGCGGGCTACGGGCGTCTCTGCCGAGAAAGGCCCCGTGGCGACGCTGAAGGCGTCGACATAAGAGCGGGCAAAGAGACTAGCGATGTTCATTTAATTCACCATTGGCTTTCTGTTATCGGGAAGATGGTGCTTCCCTCAGGCCAAATCAAACGATGACTTTTCACAGCAGATGTAAGAATATCTAACACTATGAGCATTCGCCGCCTGCCACCGCTGAACGCGCTCCGGGCCTTCGAGGCCGCCGCGAGGCATTTGAGCTTCTCCCGCGCGGCTGAGGAGCTGCATGTCACCCATGCGGCGATCAGCCATCAGGTGCGCGCGCTGGAGGAAGAGGCGGGGGTCGCGCTTTTCCACCGGACCGGCCGCGCCGTAAAACTCACCGATGCGGGCCGGGCGCTGCTGCCGGTTCTCTCTCAGGCTTTGGACCAGATCGCGGATGGATGGGCGCAGGCGCTGGGCGAAGAGGGCGGGCCGCTCACCGTTTCGGTGGAGCCTTCATTCGCCGCGCGCTGGCTGGTGCTGCGCCTCGGCAAGTTCTATCGCGCTCATCCGGAGATCGAGCTTCGCCTTCTGCCTTCGCCCGAGATCATCGATTTCGAACGTCAGAATGTCGATGTTGGCATCCGCTACGGGCTTGGCGGCTGGACGGATGTGATCGCGGAAAAACTTTTCGAGGCGACGGTCTATCCCGTTTGCAGCCCGCTTCTGATCGATTCCAAAAAGCCGATCCGGACGCCCGAGGACCTGCGCCAGTATCCGCTTCTCCATGAAGAGACCATGAGCCATTGGCTCCAATGGCTGGAAGCCGCCGGCGTGAAGAATCCGAAATGGGCGGCGAGGGGTCCGCTCTTCATCGAGGCGTCGCTCGCGCTGCAGGCGGCTGCCGCGGGACAGGGCGTCGCGCTCGCCAATGACGCGCTCGCCATGACGGACCTTGCGGAGGGACGTCTTGTGCGCCTGTTCGATCTCGAAGTGCCGGACGAGGAAGCCTATTGGCTCGTCTATCCCAAACGCAGCGCGCGCAAGCCCAAGGTGCAGGCCTTCCGCGCCTGGATTCGCGAGGAGGCGGGACTGCTGCCCGCCGAGATCGCCGGGCTCAAGGAGCGGGTTCGTTCGAAGGCGAGAAAGCACACGCCGCGCGGCGAGGCATGAACCTCGCCACGCTCATCTTTGCCGCAGAACGGCGACAAGGTATCTGCAAGGGCTCGCATCCGGATTTCGGAACGTACAATCCGCAGGCGGACCAAATTCAAGCCGATCGCCCTTCCGGAGTGTCGTCGCCACATCGCCTTCGACGATGACGACATTTCCCTCGATGACCCAGAGTACTTGGCGGATGAAAGCGTAGGACGAGGCAGGGACCGAGACCGATGCGCCGGCAGGGAGAACGACTTCGACAAGTTCCATGGGCAGGCGCGGGCTCAGATAGAGCTGGCGGCGGTGATAGCCGGTCGCTGGATCCGTCCAGACGGGCTGGTCGGCGGCGCGCTGGTAGCGTTCATCATCCCGCGTGTCGGTGAGGAGTTCGGCGAGTGTGATGTCGAAGGCGGTCGCGATGCGGAGGAGGACGGGCGCGGTCGGACTGGCTTCGCGGCGTTCGATCTTGCTCAGCATGGCCTTGGAAACGCCGGACCGGGCTGCGAGGTCGGCCAGCGACCAATTGCGGCCTTTGCGTTCCGACAAAATGCGGAGCGCCAGTCGATCGCTAATTGTATCCTCTATATTTGACATGTTGTCTTAGATGATGGATCTTTGAAAGATCGTCAATGGAAAAACGCGTTCCGGGTCTGATAGCTAAACCGGCGGTGGAACTGAGGTGTTTGAGATAAGAGAAGACGATCTCTCGAGTGCGCAGACGCGGGCTCTGTTGTCGCTCCATCTTGCGGGCATGCGCGCGAGTTCGCCGCCCGAGCATGTCTTCGCGCTTGATCTTGCGGGATTGCAATGTCCGGAGGTCACGGTCTGGACGGCCTGGTCCGGCGACCGGGTTGCGAGTGTAGGCGCCCTGAAGATGCTCGGTGCTGGCCAAGCGGAGGTCAAGTCGATGCGCACACATCCAGACTTTCTACGAATGGGAGCCGGCGCGGCGATCCTTGAGCGAATAATCGTCGAGGCCAAAGCTCGTGGCGTGCGGCGTCTCAGCCTTGAAACTGGCAGCGGACCGTCCTTCGCCGCAGCCCACGCGCTGTACCGGCGACGGGGCTTCAGGAACGGAGAGAGGTTTTCGGACTACGGACCCGGGCCCTTCAGCCAATTCTTTCATCTTGAACTCCAGTAGGTGCCGATCCGCGGGGTCGTGTCGCGCGGTGCATTGGGCGAGTCCCTGCCCGTCACGCTGTTCCTTCTCGATGAGGCGAAACGGATCGCGGCGGCTTAACCCGCAAGTTCCGGCGCGCGAGCGCGCAAAAGAACCGAAGCGAGGGCCCGAGGCTCGGTGATCGGCAGCGAGCAGGTGGGGCCGAGGCAGACATAGGCGGTGGGCTTTCCGTCGAGCGCGCGCTTGCCCGCGGCGGGATGCCCTTCCGGCAACGGAGCGCCATCCGCGATCACCGAGAGAATGCGGTTTGGAAGGGCGTGACCGAAGACCGCGCGGCGCAGTTCCGCCGTCGTCTCGTATGACCCGATCAGGACGATCTGGATCGGCCAGAGCCGCGCTTCGAGGCCTGCGAGATATGAACCCAGCGGGAATATGTTGCGATTGAGTTCGCCGGCAAACGCCCGGACGAGTTCGTCTGCGCGGGCGAGATAGTCCGTCTTGCCGGTGAGGAGCGAGAGTTTCGTCAGCACACTGATGAGAACGCCATTGGCTGCCGGGGTTGCATTGTCGGCCACGCTGCGCGTGCGCGTGATGAGGGCGCCCGCATCGTCGGCGGTGAAGAAATAGCCGCCGTTCTTGTGATCGCGGTAATGCGTGTCGAGTTCGGCGATGAAGCTTTCGGCCTGGGCCACGAAGGAGGGGTTCGACGTTGCCTCGGCCAGCGCCAGCGCGGCGTCGGCCATATTGGCGAGATCGTCGGCCATGGCGCGGTGCTGGAGCTTCCCCTCGCGCCAGGTGTGGTGGAGGCGGCCATTCTCGATCATGCGCGTCGTCACGAAGGAGAAGGCGCGGGCGGCGGCATCGATCCAGAGCGGATCGTCGAAGGCGGCGCCCGCTTCGGCCAGCGCCGCGATCGCAAGGCCGTTCCAGTCCGCCAGTACCTTGTCGTCGAAGCCGGGGCGGACGCGCTTCGCGCGGGCGGCGAGAAGCCTTTCGCGCATCGGGGCGAGGGCTTCTTCTTCCTCTTCCGCGAAGTCTTCATCCGCATGGGCGAGGCGATTGAGGATGTTCTTTTCTTCCCAATTGCCGTGGCGGCTGACGTCATAGACGGATTTGAAGTGTGGAGCATCGGCGCCGAGAGCCGCGTCGATCTCGGTCTCGCTCCAGACATAGAAGCGGCCTTCCTCGCCTTCGCTGTCGGCATCGAGGGAGGCGGCGAAGCCCGCGCCGTCGACCAGCATTTCGCGCAACAGCCAATCGATGGTCTCGCGGATGCGCCGGGCGTAAAGCGGCTTCGTCGTCTCTACCCATGCGGAGGTCAGGAGACGAAGGAGCTGTGCATTGTCGTAGAGCATCTTTTCGAAATGCGGCGCGAGCCAGCGTTCATCCACCGAGTAGCGGGCGAAGCCGCCGCCGAGGTGATCGTAGATCCCGCCTTCGCAGAGATGGTCGAGGGCCTTCAGCGCCGCCTCGCCGAGATCGGCGCGGCCGGTGCGGAGATAGGTTCGCCAGACGAAGGTGAGGAGGGGCGTCTGCGGAAATTTCGGCGCGCCGCGAATGCCGCCATGGACCGGGTCCATCAGCGAGAGAAACTTGTCGGCCACGATGTCGAGAACCTGCGGCGTCGGCTCGCCGGGATAGGCGGTGGCGGACTGCTCGTGAAGCGCCTTCACCAGCGCGGCCCGGTTCTGTTCGATCTTGCCGGGTTCCTCGCGGAAGAGGCGGGCGACTTCCTCGAGTACGGCGATGAAGCCCGGACGTCCGTAAGATGGCGTTTTCGGAAAATAGGTGCCGCCCCAGAAGGGCTCGCCATCCGGCGTCAGGAACATGGTGAGCGGCCAGCCGCCCTGTTCGCCGAGAAGGTGGAGGGCGGACATGTAGATCGTGTCGATATCGGGCCGCTCTTCGCGGTCGACCTTGATCGGAATGAAGAGGCGGTTCATCACCGCAGCGACTTCCTCATCCTCGAAACTTTCATGAGCCATGACATGGCACCAGTGGCAGGCGGCATAACCGATCGAAAGGAGGATCGGTTTTCCTTCCGCGCGGGCGGCTTCCAGCGCCGCTTCGCCCCATGGACGCCAATGGACGGGGTTGTCCTTGTGCTGGAGGAGATAGGGGCTCGTTTCCGAGCCGAGGAAATTGCGTGACATGGGGCCGTCCGGGCGGTTCACTCTGAAAGTCGTTTCTCGCCATTAGACATGAAAGAGAAGAGATCAGCCCATGAAAGTGACAATCGATGTCGATCTTTCACCGGAGGAAGCGCGGCGGCTGATGGGCCTGCCCGATCTCGAACCGATGCAGCAGCGGCTTCTGGCCCAGCTCGAAAAGCAGATGGCGCAGAACATGTCCTATATGGACCCGGAAACGCTGGTGAAGACCATCATGCCGGTGGGCGCGCAAGGCCTCGAGCAGTTCCAGAACCTGCTCTGGAGCATGGCGAAGACGGCGACCGGAACCGGCAACGGCAAGAAGACGAACACGCGCAAACCCGAGTAGAAGGGGTGCGGGTTTAATCGAAGACTTCCGGGCGCCAGGACGCCCGGCGCATTTTCAGGATCGACTCGGATTGGAAACGATTTACGCCTTGTCGAGCGCCGCGGGCCGCGCCGGGGTGGCGGTCATACGCGTCTCCGGACCCGCCTCGGCGGATGCCGTCCGGGCGCTGACGGGCGAAGGGCCGGGGCGTCCGCGCGAGGCGGTTCTGCGGACGCTTCGCGATCCCCATGACGCGAGCATTCTCGATCGGGCGCTGATCCTCTGGTTCGAGGGACCGGCGAGTTTCACCGGCGAGGATGTCGTCGAGTTCCACGTTCATGGCGGCCGCGCGGTTGTCGACGGGGTGCTGGCCGCGCTGGGGCGTTTGTCGGCGCTTCGGGTGGCGACGGCGGGGGAGTTCACGCGTCGCGCCTTCGAGAATGGCAAGCTTGATCTCACCGAGGTCGAAGGCCTCGCTGATCTCATCGAGGCGGAGACGGCGGCTCAACGCGTCCAGGCGCTTCGCCAGATGGATGGCGCGCTTGGCCAGATCTACGAGGGGTGGCGCGGGCGGCTGATGCGCGTTCTCGCCCATGCCGAGGCCGAGATCGATTTCCCCGAGGAGGAAATCCCCGGCGACCTGACCAGAAAACTCGCCCCCGAAATCACGCGGCTGGCCGACGAGATCCGGGCCCATCTCGATGACGGGCGGCGGGGCGAGAGGCTTCGCGACGGCGTCGAGGTGGCGATCATCGGTCCGCCCAATGTCGGCAAATCGAGCCTTCTCAATCGTCTGGCCCGGCGCGATGCGGCCATCGTCTCCGACGAGGCGGGGACGACGCGCGATATTCTGGAAGTCCGGCTCGATCTCGGCGGGGTGCCGGTGACGCTGGCCGATACGGCCGGTCTTCGCGACGCGGTCAACGCCGTCGAGCAGGAGGGGGTGAGGCGGGCGCTCGCCCGGGCGGAAGCGGCGGACCTGCGGATCGTCGTCGCCGCGCTTCGCCCCGATGGCGGGATCGAAGGCGGCTTTGATCTCGCGCGGGAGGGGGACCTTCGCGTCCTCAACAAGGCCGATCTCGGCCCGGCACATTTACCCGAAGCCATCCCGGTTTCGGCGGCGACGGGCGAGGGGCTCGACGCGCTGGAAGAGGCGGTGACGAAACTCGTCGCGGCAAAGGCCGGGATTGCCGAGACGCCGGCAATTACGAGGGCCCGTCACCGCGAGGGACTTCTGGCCTGCCTCGAGGGACTGGAACGGGCGTTGGCGGCGCTTCGGTCGGAACGCGCGACGGAACTGGTGGCCGAAGATCTGCGTTTGGCGGCGCGGTCGCTGGGCCGGATCACCGGACGGGTCGATGTCGAGGATTTGCTAGATATTGTGTTCAGGGATTTTTGCATCGGCAAATAATGTTTCACGTGAAACAGAATCCTGGGACTAACCCGACCAAGTTTCCGAAAAGTCCTCAAATCCTTTGACCGCGAAGCAGGGCCGGGGATAAAGCTTCCCGCAGTCTGAGAGGCGCGGAATGAATTCTCCTGAATTCGATGTGATCGTGATTGGCGGCGGCCATGCTGGCTGCGAGGCGGCGTCCGCTGCCGCGCGCGCGGGTGCGCGCACGCTTCTCCTCACCCACAAGATTTCGACCATCGGCGAAATGTCCTGCAATCCGGCCATCGGCGGATTGGGCAAGGGTCATCTGGTCCGGGAAATCGACGCGTTGGACGGGCTGATGGGCCGGGTGGCCGACGCCGCGGGCATCCAGTTCCGCCTTCTCAATCGACGCAAAGGCCCGGCCGTTCGCGGGCCCCGGGCCCAGGCCGATCGCAAGCTTTACCGCGAGGCGATGCAGGCTGCCATTCTGGGCCACCGGAATCTTCAGACTGAAGAAGGCGGGGTCAACGATCTCATCGTCGACGCGGAAGGCGTGGCCGGGGTCGTCACCGAGGATGGGCGGCATTTCCACGCCCGCCGCGTGGTGCTCACGACCGGCACTTTTCTTCGGGGCATGATCCATATCGGCGAAAAGCGCATCCCGGCGGGCCGGGTGGGCGAGGCGCCGGCGCTCGGCCTTTCGGACCGGCTCTATGCGCTGGGCTTCCAGCTCGGCCGCCTCAAGACCGGGACGCCGCCGCGCCTCGACGGGAGTTCCATCGCCTGGGACCGTCTCGAAGTTCAACCGGGCGACACGCCGCCGGTGCCATTTTCTTTCCTCACCCGCGAAATCACGACGCCGCAGGTCAATTGCCACATCACGCGGACGACCGAGGAAGGTCACCGGATCATCGAGGCGAACCTCAAATATTCACCCGTCTATGCCGGTCATATCGAAGGCGTGGGGCCGCGTTATTGCCCCTCGATCGAGGACAAGGTGGTCCGCTTCCGCGAGCGCGACAGCCATCAGATATTCCTTGAGCCGGAAGGGCTCGACGACGACACGATCTATCCGAACGGCATTTCGACGGGGCTTCCCGAAGAAATCCAGCTCGCCTTCCTCAAGACCATTCCGGGTCTGGAGGAGGTCGTGATGCGGCGCCCCGGCTACGCCATCGAATATGACTATATCGATCCGCGCGAATTGCGGCCGACGCTCGAAACGAAGAAGCTTTCCGGCCTTTATCTGGCCGGCCAGATCAATGGCACAACGGGATATGAAGAAGCGGCGGCTCAAGGGCTGATCGCGGGGGCGAACGCCGCCTTGGCCGCCAAGGGCAAGGACCCGGTTATTTTCGACCGTGCCGAGGCTTATCTGGGTGTCCTGGTCGACGATCTGATTACAAGGGGTGTGAGCGAGCCCTATCGGATGTTCACCTCCCGGGCTGAATACCGTCTGACGCTCCGCGCCGACAATGCCGACCAGCGGTTGACGGGGAGGGGCATCGAAACCGGGCTTGTGGGGGCGGAACGGGCAGAGGCCTTTGCGGCGAAGCTTTCGGCGCTTGAGGCGGCCCGGGCGCTGGCCAGGGATCTGCGTCTCACGCCCAACGAGCTCGTGAAGCGTGGGCTCCGGGTCAATCAGGACGGCGTGGCGCGGAGCGCCCTCGATCTGCTGGCCTATCCCGATATTGGTTTGGGCGATATCGCCGCGGTGTGGCCGGAACTCGGCGAATTGCCGGGCGAAATCGCCGAACAGCTCGAAATCGACGCCCAATATTCCGGTTATCTTGACCGGCAGGAGAGCGATATTCGCGCTTTCCGCAAAGACGAGGGGCTCAGCCTTCCCGCCGATCTCGATTATGCCGCCATTCCGGGCCTCTCTAACGAAGTCCGCCTGAAACTCAGCCGTGCGCGTCCCGCCACCTTGGGTCAGGCGGCGAGGGTGGATGGCGTCACTCCGGCAGCCATCACAACTCTCCTGATTTACGTCAAGCAGCAGCCCCGTCATATAGCTTGAGGGCTGAAACTCGGTATGACCCAACATCTAGTAGTTGATGCCGAGAGCTTTGCAGCGGCGGCCCATGTTTCACGTGAAACAATGGAGCGGCTTAAGACTTACGAGGCTTTGCTCCGCAAATGGCAGGCCTCGATCAATCTCGTCGCGCCTTCGACCCTCCCCGATCTCTGGAATCGTCACTTCTGGGACTCTGCCCAGCTCGTCCATCTGGTGCCTGACGCCACGCGCTGGCTCGATCTGGGGAGCGGGGCGGGATTTCCGGGGCTCGTCGTCGCCATTCTCCTCGCGGATCGCCCCGGATTCTCGATGCGGCTGGTGGAAAGCGACCAGAGAAAGTCGATTTTCCTCCGCGAAGTGATCCGCGCGACCGGCGCTCCGGTCAGTGTCCATACAGTGCGGATCGAGGAATTTTCCTGGCCGGAAGGGGAGCCCCTGCCGGACATCATCAGCGCGCGGGCACTGGCCGGTTTGCCGAAACTACTCGGCTGGGCATCAAGTTTCTGGGGAAAAGCCACGATCGGGCTCTTCCTGAAGGGTCAGGGGGCCAGTGCCGAATTGACGGAGTCGGCGAAAGATTGGATATTTGAAAGCGAAGCCATTGCCAGCCAATCCGATCCATCCGGAACGGTGCTGAAGCTTTGGGGGCTCCGACATGCAAATCCCGGACTCGAGCGCTGATCTGACGGCCACTGGGGCGATTTCGCAAGGTGGCGAGACGCGTCCCCGCATTCTGGTTCTTGCCAATCAGAAGGGCGGCGTCGGCAAAACGACCACGGCCATCAATCTGGGCACGGCGCTGGCGGCGGTTGGCGAACGTGTACTGATCGTCGATCTCGACCCCCAGGGTAACGCCAGCACCGGCCTCGGTATCGGAAGGTCGGAGCGTAAGGTCTCGGCCTATGACGTCCTGATCGGCGCGGCGCTGATCGAGGACGCGGTGGTGCCGACCAAGGTTCCGGGCCTCGACATCGTTCCTTCGACCATGGATCTTCTCGGCGCCGAGCTGGAGCTTGCCAGCGTTCCGCGGCGCTCGCATCGGTTGCGCGACGCCCTGGCGCGGATGCCGCGCGCGGGCAAGCCGCGCAATGGCAGCGAAAAGGAAGCGGCGCTCACTGCGCGCCCTTACACATATCTTCTGATCGATTGCCCGCCGTCGCTCAATCTGCTGACGATCAATGCCATGACCGCGGCGGACGCGATCCTGGTGCCGCTGCAATGCGAATTCTTCGCACTGGAAGGTTTGAGCCAGCTTTTGCGGACGGTTGAGCGTGTGCGGACCAGTCTTAACCCGCGGCTTGAGATTCAGGGCGTGGTGCTGACCATGTTCGATCAGCGCAACAAGCTCTCCGATCAGGTCGCCTCCGACGTGCGCCAGCATCTCGGCGACAAGGTCTATCGTACCGTGATCCCGCGCAATGTCCGTATCTCGGAAGCGCCTTCCTACGGAAAGCCCGCGCTGGTCTATGATCACCGTTGCGCAGGCAGCAAAGCCTATATGAAGCTTGCGTCCGAGCTCATTCAGCGCGAGCGCGCCTTGCGCCGGCCGGCTGCGTGACCAGACCTTAATAGAGACGGTAAACGCCAGGTAATAATTTCAGGCTCGGTCATACAAGGTAGTGCCATGAGGCTTCGACAGCCTCAGCCGCACAAGGGTTTCGTGGGGCGAGCCTGATCCTGGCGGGCATACCGCCGGGGGTAGATGCGATGAAAGAGGATATGATGATGGCAGAGGAAAGCCCGAGCCGGCTTGGACGCGGTCTTGCGGCGCTGATCGGCGACGATGCGGCCTATGCCCTTGGCGACACCGCCGCGCCCGCGCCTCGCGGTGTGCGCGAAGTGCCGATCGAATTCCTTCGCGCCAATCCCTTCCAGCCGCGTCATCTTTTCCGTGAGGAGGATCTCGCGGACCTCTCGAACTCGATCCGCGAAAAGGGCATCCTCCAGCCAATCGTGGTGCGTCCGGTTCAGGGGCAGGCCGACTCCTATGAAATCGTGGCGGGCGAACGCCGCTGGCGCGCCGCGCAGAAGGCGCAGCTCCATCAGGTTCCGATCATCATCAAGGAACTGACGGACGCTGAATCACTCGAAATCGCGATCATCGAGAACGTGCAGCGCGCCGATCTCAACGCGATCGAAGAAGCGGCGGGCTATGACCGTTTGATGGCGCAGTTCGAATATACGCAGGAGCAGGTTTCGAAGCTGATCGGCAAGAGCCGCAGCCATGTTGCCAATACGCTCCGTCTACTGACGTTACCGGATGGCGTCCGTTCGTTGATCGAGCAGGGGAAACTCACGGCCGGTCATGCGCGTCCGCTGATCGGTATTCCCAATGCCGATGCGCTGGCGAAGGAGATTGTCGACAAGGGGTTGAGCGTCCGCGAGGCCGAAGCCCTGTCGCGCAAGGCGACGACCGGATCGGAAGCATCGCGCCGCGCCGCCGCCGCCCGCCAGGAGAAAGACACCGACACGCTGGCGCTGGAGCGGAATATCTCCGACCAGCTCGGCCTCAAGGTCGAGATCAGTTTTTCCGGCGACAAGGGTGGCGAGGTCCGTATCCATTACTCGACGCTGGAACAGCTCGACGAAGTTTGCCGCCGGCTTGCCGGCCGGGGCAATCCGCGCATCGGCAGCGTCAACTAATTCGCTGATTTATAAATTTTGTCACGAAATTCGTTCGCTTTTGGCTAACGACGCCGTGTGCCGGCTGCCTGAGCGATACGCATCAGCGTTTGCCCGCAGATGGAATCTTCCGGCAGGCCAGTCGTCTTGCACTGGATTTCCGCTTCGAGCAGAAGGCTCAGCGCCTTGTCGAGCCGCTTGCGGGTCCAAAGCGAAACCTGGCGGCGCAGCAGCGCCGACCGGCTGAAGTGAACCGGCGGCCTGATGGCCCGGATCGCCGTCTCGGCGGGCGTGCCGCTTTCAATCTCGGCGAGCACCAGATGCAATTGTTGCAGATGCCGCGTCAGCGCATTGATGAGCGCGATCGGATGGGTGTCGGCGCTGCGCGCCCGGCTGAGCGCAAGGTCGAGGGCGGGCAGGTCGCCGCCCGCCGCCGCATCGACCACCTCATCGAGACTCGAGCCTGAATTGTCGCCGATGCAGGCTCGCGCGTCCGCGAGCGTCACGGTGCGTTTCTCATTCGCCTTCGACGGACCCATATAGAGCGCGAGCTTTTCAAGCTCATTCGAGGTCACGCCCCGATCGCTGCCGAGATTGGCCATCAAATAATCGAGCGCCGCAGGCTCCGGCGAAAGCCCGTCCTTGCCGAGACGCTG
Organism: Parvibaculum sp.; assembly: GCF_039680535.1. Lineage (GTDB taxonomy): Bacteria > Pseudomonadota > Alphaproteobacteria > Parvibaculales > Parvibaculaceae > Parvibaculum. Next base: position 255,054 of record NZ_JBDKSS010000005.1, read on the forward strand.
GCGGATCACGTCCTCGAGCGCGGCCGCATCATCGGCGTAGCAGGGAAGGGCGGCGGCGTTTGCCGCGTCCTCGAAAAGCTTGCGCAGGCTCGAGCGCGGTCCGAGATCGCCGCCTTCGACGATCACCAGCGCGTCGCCGGCGGGATCCGTCAGAAAGCCGTCGAATATCTTGGAGACGCTGTCGCCAGCTCCGCGCACACGGACGATCCGCCGACCGCCAAGCATAGCGATGGCCGCCGCCTCGTCGGCAAGGCGGGCCGGGTCCTGCCGCAGGTCGCCATCGGAAATATCGGAAACGCGGAACGGGTCCGCGAGATCGTCAACGACACTCTTCGCCAGCGCATTCATCCGTTCACGGACGAGTCCGGCATCCGGCCCATAGACCAGCACGGCCCGGACCTTGGCATCCGGTTTCCGGGCGAAACGGTCTGCGTCGGAAGCCTTGATCTTCAGGGTACGTTCCTATTGGGCCGAGGCGGTCGAGGTCTGGCGATCGAAATAGACGCTCAGCTGCAGCTTTATATCGTCCGCGACCGCTTCGGCGGTGCGCTTGTGTGCATCCTTCGCCGCGGTCAGGTTGGCGAATTCGGACTCGACGCGGTTATAGGAGGAACGCGACCGGGCAACCGACCGGAAAAGAGTCTTGCCATCGGTGCCGACCAGCGTGAACGGCACGACAAGCACGAAGTTCGCGCGGGTAACGGCGGCGTTCTGCTGCACGGCCACGTCTTCCGTATAGGCCGTCGGCGAGAGCACGAGCTTGTAAGCCGCGCTTGCCGGCGCATAGCCCGTCTCCGTGATGCGGTCGAGCAGGCTGTATTTGAGCAGACGGCCGATCTCGTTTTCCGGCGCCGACACGTCGACATCCGCGAGCTTGTTGACCGTGCTTTCCGTTCCCCGGTCGGCATAGAGCGGACGGAAGCCGCAGCCGCCGAGCGGAAGGGCGGAGGCGACGATCAACAGAAGAAAGGCCGTGCGCAGAAACTGCATTCGTTCAGACCACAATATTGACGATCTTGCCCGGCACCACGATGACCTTGCGGACCGCTTTCCCATCGATCGCCTTCTCCACTTTTTCGAGGGCCAGCGCCGCGCGCTCGACCGTCGCATTATCCGCGTCGCGGGCGATGGTGAGTTCGTCACGGCGCTTGCCGTTCACCTGGACCGCAATCGTAACGGAGTCTTCCACGAGGAGGGCCGCCTCGGCAACCGGCCATGCAGCATCCACGATCAATCCGTCATGGCCGAGCAGCTGCCAGGCCTCTTCGGCGAGGTGCGGCATCATGGGCGCGACCGACAGGATCAGCCGCTCCACAGCCTCCCGGATCGCCCAGCCGAGGGAGGCGTCGAAGCCTTCGGCCTTCCAGTTCTGGCCGTTCACGACGGTCGCGAGCGCATTCACCAGCTCGTAGACATTGGCGACGGCCACGTTGAAACGCAGCGCCTCGATATTTTCTTCGATGGCGGCATTGGCCTGATGGACGGTCCGGCGCAGCGCGGCGGCCGTGTCGGAGAAGGCGCCGGGTGCAGGCGTGCCCGCGGCGGGGATCAGGTCGCCGTGATCCTCGACCTCGCCGACAAGACGCCAGATGCGCTGCACCAGGCGCCAGGCACCCTCGACGCCACCTTGCGTCCATTCGCTGTCGCGCTCGGGCGGGGTGTCGGAAAGCATGAACCAGCGCGCGCAATCGACGCCGTAGCTGTCGGCGACGATCTCCGGCGGCACCACGTTCTTCTTGGACTTCGACATCTTTTCGGGCGCGCCGACGGTTACCGGGGTGCCGTCCGCGATCTTCACGGCCTTGCCCTCGGCATTGCGCTCGACCTCTTCGGGATAAAGCCACTGGCCGGCTTCGTCCTTGTAGGTCTCGTGAATGATCATGCCTTGCGTGAAAAGACCTCCGAAGGGCTCCTTCACCGAGAGGCGGCCGCATTTCTCCAGGCCGCGCGTGAAGAAGCGCGCATAAAGGAGATGCAGGATCGCGTGTTCGATGCCGCCGATATACTGGTCCACCGGCAGCCAGTGGTTGGCGCCTTCCTTGGTGAGCGGCGCCGAACCCGGCTCGCTGGCGAAGCGCGCGAAGTACCAGGACGAGTCGACGAAGGTATCCATCGTGTCCGTCTCGCGCCGCGCATGCTTGTCGCAGGACGGGCAGTTCACGTTCTTCCAGGTCGGATGGCGGTCGAGCGGATTGCCAGGCACGTCGAAGGTGACGTCCTCGGGCAGCTTCACCGGCAGCTCGGCTTCGGGAACCGGCACGGGCCCACAATCGTCGCAATGGACGATCGGGATCGGGCAGCCCCAATAGCGCTGGCGCGACACGCCCCAGTCGCGCAGGCGATAATTGACGGTGCCTTCGCCCGCCTTGAGCGATTTGAGCTTCCCGATCGCGGCGCCTTTCGCGGCCTCGACATCGAGCCCGTCGAGGAAGCCGGAATTGATGGCGATGCCGTCGCCCGTATAGGCGTCCTTGCCGGCGATGAGTTCGGCGCACCAAGCGGCCAGCGCTTCCTTGTCGGCGGCGATGTCCTTCGGCGCGACGACCGGCAGGATCGGCATTCCGTATTTCTTTGCGAAGTCGAAGTCGCGCTGGTCATGGGCCGGGCAGGCGAAGATCGCGCCCGTGCCGTAATCCATCAGCACGAAATTGGCGACATAGACGGGCACCGTCGCGCCTTCGATGAAGGGATGGCGCGCGGTGAGCGTCGTCTTGTAGCCCTTCTTCTCGGCGGTCTCGATGGCTTCGGCGCTGGTGCCGATGCGCTTGCAGTCGGCGATGAAGGCCTGAAGCTCTTCATTGTCTTCGGCGAGTTTCGCCGTCAGCGGATGATCGGGCGACAGCGCGCAGAAGGAGGCGCCATAAAGCGTGTCGGGCCGCGTCGTATAGATTTCGAGCCGGTAGTCGGGCTCGCCCGGAACGCCGTCGATCGGCCAGAAGACGCGCGCGCCTTCCGAACGGCCGATCCAGTTCTTCTGCATGGTGCGGACCTTTTCCGGCCAGCGCGGCAGGTCGTCCAGCGCAGCGAGAAGCTCGTCGGCAAAGGCGGTGATGCGGAAGAACCATTGCGACAGGCGGCGGCGCTCGACCAGTGCGCCGGAGCGCCAGCCGCGGCCGTCGATCACCTGTTCGTTGGCGAGCACGGTATTGTCCACCGGGTCCCAGTTGACTTCGCTCTCCTTGCGGTAGACGAGGCCGTTCTTCAGGAACTCGATGAATATCTTCTGCTGTTCGGCGTAGTAGGAGGGATCGCAGGTCGCGATCTCGCGGCTCCAGTCGTGCGAAAGGCCGAGCAGCTTCAGCTGCACCTTCATCGCCTCGATATTGTCGTAGGTCCAGGCCTTCGGATGGGTCTTGCGTTCCATCGCAGCGTTTTCGGCGGGAAGGCCGAAAGCATCCCAGCCCATCGGATGCAGGACGTTGAAGCCCTTCATGCGCTTGAAGCGCGCCACCACGTCGCCCATCACGTAGTTGCGCCCGTGTCCGATATGGATGCGGCCGGACGGGTAGGGGAACATCTCAAGCACGTAGTATTTCGGGCGCGGATCGTTATTCCGTGCACGGAAGCTCTGACGCTCTTCCCAGACCTTCTGCCATTTCGGTTCGCTCGTGCGGGCGTTGTAACGTGTCGACATCTTGAAAACGCTGTCTCAGAAATGGATGCGGGTCACCCTTGGCGAAAATGCCAGCGGCGACCCGCGCTCGAATTGGAGGCTTTGACGCCTGAATTACTTGGTCTCGCCGGCTTCCGTGCTGCTGATGCGAAGCTGGCGTGCGCGGACGAGGATCGCGTCCTCGATCTTGATGCCGGTCTTCGGATCGGTCGCGGCGTCAACCCATTCGTTGCCGTTCCGGGCCTGACGGAACACCGCCACCTTCACGCCGTCGGCGCGCAGGCGCTTGTCCATGATGTAGACGGTGATCTTGAAGCGCTCGTTCGGCGTCTTCGGGTCCTGATACCAGTCCGTGATGATGACGCCGCCGAAGGGATCGGCCGAAGCGAGCGGCATGAAGGAAACCGTGTCCAGCGAGGCGCGCCACAGGAAGCTGTTGACGCCGATGCCCGCGCCCTGTTCGCCGCCCTTGCTGTCGCCGCCGAAAAGCGTGATGCCGTCTTCGCCGAAGATCGTCTTGCGGGGCTGGCCGCTCGGATTCGGGGTGGTCGGGCCGGAGCCCTCCTGGGTCGGATATTGCGAGGAACCGCCGCCGAACATGCCGCAGCCGCCAAGGCCGATCAGGCTCGCCAAAGCGATCGCCGTTGCGATCCGAGCGCCCCGGCTGGTCACATTCCTGCCGGCTTCATTTCTGAACGTCACGCTGAAATCCCCATCCTTGCGCGCCAATCGCGCATTGCTTTTACCACGCGCCAAATTCCATCACGGAGCATGGGCGCGCCTGTCGGCTGATGCTCCAAACGGAGGTACACGGGGAACACCGTCCCTCGTTTCCCCTTTTGGCACCTGCTGGTTCTTGCTCAACTGCCAGCCAGGAGCAAGCAAATTCCAGCATTTGGCGCATTAAATCGAGGGCAAAAAGGGCTATCGCAGATACCGTTGGCGCCGGCGTCCCGGAGCACCCCGAGCCGCGTGGTCCTGATGGTACATCGCGCGGCGAAGGCTGTTTCAACGGGCTACAGGCCATCGGTTCGATCGATATTGTGGCCGGCGGAGCACATAGGCTCGAATTCCCAAGCATTCCGGCCATTTCTTGTTCCGGCCGGCTTCCGCTACTTCCTACGGGGCTTTTGCTTCGGCCGCTAAGCTCTTGTCTCAAAATGGATTACCGATTTGTGCCCTTTGGGCAACAGATGCCGACTTTCGGCCTCGGAAGATGTCCCCGTTCTTGACGCTCCGCCTTCATGCGGGATTAATCATCACATCCGCTCGGGGGGCAGAGATTTGTTTCGTCGGCCCGGCGATTAAATACGACCGCGGGCGTTCAGTTTTCCGCAAGGTCGTAGAAACTGAACAGCTATTGCTGACACTGCGAGGAACACATGAAAAAGACACTCCTTGGGACGACCGCTCTGGTCACTGCTGGCCTTCTCGCCGGCCCGGCGCTTGCGAGCGACCCGCTGAAGGTTACGGTCGGCGGCAACGTCGTCACGGGCTTCTATTTCGTCGATGCGGATAACGTTAACGGTTACAGCTTCCAGGATACGAAGGTCGCCGTCGTCGCCCGCAACATCGACGTCAAGGCCGAAGGCACACTGGACAACGGCCTCGTCGCCGGCGTCGACGCGAAGCTCATGCTGAGCAACGACTGGAACTCGACCAACGAGTCCTGGGCCTCGTTCCGTCAGCTCTTCGCCTACCTCGAAGGCGGCTTCGGCAAGTTCGAGATCGGTGGCACTGACGGCGCCGCCTACAAGATGCACTACACCTCGCCCTGGTTCGTGCCGGGCAACGGCGTCGACTCGCCCAACATCTACAACGGCGTGTCGGACAAGTATTGGAACGAGCCCTACGCGACCAGCCCGGAAGTCCGCCTGTCGACCTTCTCGCTCATGGCGACCGACGCGAACAAGATCAGCTACTTCACGCCGCGTCTCGCCGGCTTCCAGCTCGGCGTTTCCTACACGCCGGATGCCTCCAACAACAACCCGAAGGCCAATGGCCTGTGGTTGCAGCCGTCGCTCACCGGCTGGGACCGCAACATCCAGGACGTGTTTGAAATCGCGGCGAACTATGCCGGCACGTTCGGCGGCGTTGATGTCGGCGTCGACGGCTTCTACACGGGCGGCGACTCCTCGCGTCCGGACGTCTCGCCGGAAGAGTATGGCTTCGGTGCGAACCTCGGCTATGCCGGCTTCACGCTGGGCGGCGCCTGGTACCAGTCGAACGATCTGGACTACAAGCGTGGCGTTTCGTCGGCCCGCGCCGACGTCGGTGCGCAGGTCTGGACGATCGGCCTGAAGTATGCGACCGGTCCGTGGACCGTCGGTGCGGCGTATATCGACGCGCAGGACGACTCGGCTTCCTATCGTGGCCGCGACGGCCGCGAGTCGCAGACCGTTCAGGTCGGCGGCGGCTACAACCTCGGCTCGGGTGTCGATATCGGCCTCGATCTGCAGTGGGCCTCGAACCAGCACAACGACACCTGGAACAGCACCAGCTACGACACGACGTCGGGCGGTCTGGTTCTCGCGATCGCCTTCTGATCGCCATCGTCTGAGAATGACGGGAGAGCGGGCTTCGGCCCGCTCTCTTTTTTTATGCGTTTGGCGCATCGTCCGCGTCTGCTAGAAATCGGCCGTATCGCATTTCGCAGAAGGTCATCCATGGGCGCTCTGATCTGGCTTGCCTCCTACCCGAAATCCGGCAACACCTGGATGCGCTCCTTCCTGCACAATCTGCTGCGCAATCCGACGCGGCCTGTTCCGCTCGATGAACTCGACAAGTTCTGTCTCGGCGAGTCCCACTCGGCCTGGTACCGGCATCGCAGCCAGAAACCCCTCGAAGAACTGACGCCCGAAGAGCTTGCCGCGCTCCGCCCGCTGGTCCATCGCGACTTCACGACGGTTTTTCCCGACTCCGTCTTCGTCAAGACGCACAACTTCCTTGGCGATTGGCACGGCTATCCGCTGCACAACATGGAAGTGACGGCGGGCGCGATCTACATCGTCCGCAACCCGCTCGATGTCGCGCTCTCGATGGCGCCGCATTACGGCCTCACCATCGATGAAGCAATCGACGCTCTGGCCAACGAGCTTGCAGGCACAGCTATGGTCGAGGGGCATGTTCCCGAGATGCACGCATCATGGTCGACGCATGTCCGGAGCTGGACCCGGCATCCGAACCCCCAGCTTCTCGTGCTGCGCTATGAAGATCTGCTCGACAAGCCGCGCAAGAGCTTCAAGCGCGTGGCCGAATTTCTCGGCCTCAAGCCAACCAGTGAAAGGCTTGAGCGCGCGATCAAATTTTCTTCTTTCAAGATGCTGAAGGCGCAGGAGCAGCGCGAAGGCTTCAAGGAGCGATCGTCCAAGGCGGCCGCATTCTTTCGTGAGGGGCGTAAAGATCAGTGGCGAGAAAAGCTCACGCCCGCGCAGATCCGCCGCATCATCGCCGACCACCACGAACAGATGGCTAGGTTCGGTTACATTCCCGCGGATTACGCGGATGCCGTTCCCGCCAGCGTGCACTCCGCATCTTCGGACGACTAGGGTCAATCGCCCTCACGCGCGAGTGCATGGGCATTCCTCCGTCCACGGCGGTCTAGCTCGGCCTGAGAGTTGCCTCAGAGTCACAATAGCGTTCTTTTTGCACAACTATCGCCGCTCGCCGTTGACCCGTCGGTGAGCGAAGCCATAGTCACCGATGGACACAGGCGCTCAGTGATTTGCCGGGCGACCCCGCGGGGCCTCAGGAACCGGCGCCGGACAGAAATGACAAAGAGGGTACGATGAAAAAGACACTGCTTGCCACGACTGCACTGGTTACGACCGGCCTTCTCGCCGGCCCGGCGCTTGCGAGCGATCCGTTGAAGGTGACCGTCGGCGGCAATGTCGTCACCGGCTTCTACTTCGTCGATGCGGACAATGTCTCCAGCACGTCCTATCAGGACACGAAGGTGGCCGTGGTCGCCCGCAACATCGACATCAAGGCCGAAGGCACGCTGGACAACGGCCTCGTCGCCGGCGTCGATGCGAAGCTTCAGCTGAGCAACGACTGGAACTCGAGCAATCATTCTTCGGCGGCTTCGTTCCGCCAGCTCTTCGCCTATCTCGAAGGCAGCTTCGGCAAGTTCGAAATCGGCGGCACCGACGGCGCCGCCTACAAGATGCACTACACCTCGCCCTGGTTCGTTCCGGGCAACGGCGTCGACTCGCCCAACATCCTGAACATCGTTCCCTATTATGGCGAGCGTCATTCGACTTTCTCGCTGCTCGCCACCGATGCGAACAAGGTCAGCTATTTCACGCCGCGTTTCGCCGGCTTCCAGCTCGGCGTCTCCTACACGCCGGATGCGAACAACAAGAACCCGAAGGCCAACGGCCTTTCGCTCGCCGCCAAGACGGACGCCTATATGCGTGATGTCTTCGAAATCGCGGGCAATTACGCCGGTACGCTCGGTGGCGTCGACCTCGGTGTCGATGGCTTCTACACGACCGGCAAGGGCGACCATGACAACGTCGATCCGGAGGAATATGGCTTCGGTGCGAATGTCGGCTATGCCGGCTTCACGCTGGGTGGCGCGTGGTATCGCAGCGAAGATATTTGGGCAGTCTTCGATCCGGATCCGAGCTATTACAACAACGAAAACACGACCTGGACCCTTGGCCTGAAATACGCGACCGGCCCGTGGACGGTCGGTACGGCCTATCTCGACGGCGATCAGGATTGGGATGGCTACAGCTACAAGGTCAAGACGCTGCAGGTTGGTGGCGGTTACAACCTTGGTTCGGGAGTCGATCTCGGTCTCGACATTCAGTTCTCGAACTACAAGAACAACGACAACGACCTCGACTACGACAGCAAGTCGGCCGGTCTGGTTCTCGCGATCGCCTTCTGATCCCGAACCCGGGTTTCAAGCGACCATTTGAAGAGCGGGCTTCGGCCCGCTCTTTTTCTTTGCAAAGGCTTTGGATCCATGGCGCGAAATCGGTCGCATCCCATCGCCACATGCCACGCGATGGTTGCGCCCGAGCCACATCTGCGTTCTTTCTATCTGAATCACACTGGATGGAATTGACCCAAGGGGGAACAACGCATTAGTCATTTTACCCTAGGGGTTTTTGGAAGAAGTTCCGAATGATCCTGCCGGCGCGACGGTCAGGTCGCGCCGCAGCTAGCGCCGTTCAGCGGGGGATTCTCCGGGGTCGGCGCCTAAATGAAATGACAATGAGGGTACGATGAAAAAGACACTTCTTGGCACGACTGCGCTGGTCACCGCTGGCCTTCTCGCCGGCCCGGCGCTTGCGAGCGACCCGCTGAAGGTTACGGTTGGCGGCAATGTCGTCACGGGCTTCTATTTCGTCGATGCGGACAATGTTGGCGGCACGTCCTTCCAGGACACGAAGGTCGCCGTTGTCGCCCGCAACATCGACATCAAGGCTGAAGGCACGCTGGACAACGGCCTCGTCGCCGGCGTCGACGCGAAGCTTCAGTTGAGCAACGACTGGAACTCGACCAACGAGTCCTGGGCCTCGTTCCGTCAGCTCTTCGCCTACCTCGAAGGCGGCTTCGGCAAGTTCGAAATCGGTGGCACCGATGGCGCCGCCTACAAGATGCACTACACCTCGCCCTGGTTCGTCCCGGGCAACGGCGTCGACTCGCCCAACATCTACAATGCGTCTTCGTACAGCGGCAGCCCGGAAGTCCGCCTGTCGACCTTCTCGCTGATGGCGACCGACTCGAACAAGATCAGCTACTTCACGCCGCGCCTCGCCGGCTTCCAGCTCGGCCTGTCCTACACGCCGGACGCGCAGAACCACGGCCCGTCGGAAAACGGCCTCGTGCTGGCGCCGAAGGACTACATCATGAGCAACAACAACATCAACCAGGTGTTCGAGATCGCGCTCAACTACGCGGGCACCTTCGGTGGTGTTGATGTCGGCGTTGACGGATTCTACACCGGCGGCAACGCGATGAACAATATCAATGCCGATCCGGAAGAATACGGTTTCGGTGCGAACCTCGGCTATGCCGGCTTCACGCTGGGCGGCGCTTATTATGAGTCGAACGACCTCGATTATGCGAACGGCGTTTCCTCCGCTGACAAGGACTACGGTGCCCAGGTCTGGACGCTCGGTCTGAAGTACGCGACGGGCCCGTGGACGGTCGGTGTTGCCTACCTCGACTCGCAGGACGACTCGTCGAACCATGCCTGGCGCGTTGGTCGTGAAAGCCAGACGGTGCAGCTCGGTGGCGGCTACAATCTGGGTTCGGGCGTCGATGTTGGCCTCGACCTGCAGTGGGCGCAGAACACGCGCGGCGATATTGGTTCGCCGGCTCGCAGGGAGACCTACGACACGAAGTCGGCCGGTCTGGTCCTCGCGATCGCCTTCTAAATCGGTCGCAAGATCAAAGTTCGAGAGAGCGGGCCAAAAGCCCGCTCTCTTTTTTTGTGCACAAGGACGTCGACTGAATAAACGGTACGTAGTCGGACTACGCGCTATATGCAGGCCATGCCGGACTTTCCAGCATGCCCCGCGATAGCAACAAGATCGGTGGCGCTAAGGCAACATCTGCCTATTTTCTGTGCCGTATCGGTTCTATCCGTTAGCGGAAATTCTGAAGAATGGTTTAAAGTCCCCTTAACGCGGGGGATCAGGAACAAGCTCATACGCTGAGCGACGATGCGCATCTCACAATCGAGGTGCCATCCGGTTTGCCGCATAAACCGAACCGGTTATCTGGGGGATAAGATGAAAAAGACACTTCTTGGAACGACGGCGCTGGTCGCTGCCGGCCTTCTCGCTTCTCCGGCGCTCGCGAGCGATCCGCTGAGGGTCACGATCGGCGGTAATGTCGTCACGGGCTTCTACTTCGTCGATGCCGACGATCTCGACCTCATGGGCAGCGCGTCCTTCCAGAACACGAAGGTTGCCCTCGTCGCCCGCAACATCGACATTAAGGCGGAAGGCACGCTGGACAACGGCCTCGTCGCCGGTGTCGATGCGAAGCTTCAGCTGAACAACGACTACAGCCTGGGCAGCGCCATGCTGAGCGAGAGCAACACCTCGCCCTATTCGTCCTGGGCGTCGTTCCGCCAGCTCTTCGCCTATCTCCAGGGCGATTTCGGCAAGTTCGAAATCGGCGGCACCGACGGCGCCGCCTACAAGATGCACTACACCTCGCCCTGGTTCGTGCCGGGCAATGGTGTGGACTCGCCCAACATCCTGAACATGCCGCTGATGCTCGTCCGCCACTCGACCTTCTCGCTGCTGGCGACGGACTCGAACAAGATCAGCTATTTCACGCCGCGCTTCTCGGGCTTCCAGCTCGGTTTCTCCTTCACGCCGAACGTGACGCTCTCGCCGAGCGAAAACGGTCTGACGCTGGCGCCGAAGGATCAGGGCGTCCAGAACGTCTATGAAGCCGCGATCAACTATGCCGGCACTGTCGGCGCCGTCGATATCGGCGCGGATGCCTTCTATGTCAGCGGCACGGGCGATTACGTCATCGGCGATCAGGGCGAGCCGGAAGAGTGGGGTCTCGGCCTCAACCTCGGCTATTCGGGCTTCACGCTCGGCGGCGCCTATTACAAGAGCCAGGATATGTTCGGTAACTGGGCTGCCGTTCCGAAGCAGGCTGGCCTCGACAACACGACCTGGACTGCGGGTCTGAAGTATGCGACGGGTCCGTGGACGGTTGGCGTTGCCTATCTCGACACCAAGCAGAGCCTTGGCGACATCGTTCCGCTGGATCTGAAGTCCAAGAACTGGCAGATCGGCGGCGGCTACAATCTCGGCTCCGGTGTCGATATCGGCATCGACCTCCAGTCGACGCAGTTCGAGGTCTACAATTTCGACTACGACTCGAAGTCGGTCGGTCTGGTTCTCGCGATCGCCTTCTGATTTCAGTTCGGCAGACGACTATCGAAAGAGCGGGCTCAGGCCCGCTCTTTTTGTTTTGCGCCGAGGCCGATACCGGCGATGCCCGCAATGCCGGTGCCCGAAAGTCTTTGCTCTGCGGCTTTGCCTGTGATGCCGCCGAGCGCATAAACGGCAAGACCGCGTGCGCGAGCCTTTGCTGCGAGTTGCGCGAAGCGCACGACGCCGAGCGGTCTGGCGCCCGGATGGCTCTGCGTTGCGAAGACCGGCGATATGAAAACAGCGTCGGCTCCTGCCCGCGCTGCTGCAATGACGGCGCTTTCGGAGTGCGCCGCCGCCGTGATGAGGAATTCGGGCCTCGGTCTCCGCCTGAAACATCGATCCGTAGACTGACGAACGACATGTTCCGGCAGGTGCAGGCCACCGATGCCGGGCGAGGCGCCAGCCAGAAGATCGCCCGCGATGAGCAGGTGAACACCTTTTCGTCGCGCCAGCTTCCCCAGCCGCGCCAGTTCCGTGCGCCTCGGCCGAATGTTGTAGGCGCGGTAGATCACGGCGGCGCCCCGCGGCGCGCGGTTCAGTGCCTCAATGGGATCCGGCGCGCGGGCGGCGTCAGTCATCACGACAATGCGCGGCAGCTTGCGCTTGCCAGCCTTCCGATGCGGCACTAGCTTCTGGTCCGATTTCATGAGTGAGGCGCATCCATGGTCGGGCCAAGCCTACAACAGAGCGCGGAGCCGGGCGAGACGCCGGCGGGCCGTCTTGCCGCCATAAAGGCGCGGATCGTCAAGGCTGCGCGCGACGCGGGCCGTTCGCCCGACGAAGTGACGCTGGTGGCGGTGTCCAAGACTTTCGGCGCCGCCGAGATCGAGCCGCTCATCGCGGCGGGCCAGCGCGTCTTCGGCGAGAACCGGGTGCAGGAAGCGGCCGCCAAATGGCCGGCGCTCAAGGCTGCAACGCCGGGGCTCGAACTCCACCTGATCGGTCCCCTGCAGACCAACAAGCTCAAGGAAGCGCTCGCGCTCTTTGACGTCTTCCACACGCTCGACCGCGATCGTCTCGCCGAAGCCCTGGTGAAGGAGCGCGAAAGGGGCGCCGCCATGCCGCGTCTCTTCATTCAGGTGAATACAGGCGAGGAACCGCAAAAGGCAGGCATTCTTCCCCTGGAGGTCGACGGCTTCGTCTCGCGGTGCCGCGATGTCTACGGCCTCGCGATCGAAGGCCTCATGTGCATTCCGCCGGTCGACGAGGAGCCCGCGCTTCATTTCGCGCTGCTCGACAAGATGGCGCGGCGCAACGGGCTCGCGAAGCTCTCCATGGGCATGAGCGCCGATTTCGAAACGGCCATCGCCTTCGGCGCGACGCATGTCAGGGTTGGCAGCGCGCTTTTCGGCTCACGCGGCTGAGGCGAGTTCCACGATCATGCGCGTTTCCGGCGTGACGCGCGCAAGGATATGCAACATGTCCGGGAGACGCAGGGCCACGCAGCCCTCCGTCGCGGCAAGACCGCTTCCGTCTTCCTTGGCGAGGTGAAAGAAGATGGCGCTGCCTGCGCCGTGTCTCACCGGATCGTCGTTGTAGCCGAGCGGCACGACGAGATCGTAGAGATGGTCTTCGCGCCACAGCGTTTCGGCGCTTGCCTTGTAGGGAAGTTTGACGGGCCGGTTATAGGCCTTGTCCGAAGGCGCGTCGCACCAACCGTCATCAGGCGCGATCGGTTTTGCGGAGAGCGCGGTGAGGGGCTTCGCCGCCCGATCCGGCCGGAACAGAAGCTCGCGCAACGCGAAACTGCCGACGGGCGTTCCGCCATCGCCTTCGCGCTTGTCGGTCACGATGCCGGAGCGGCCGAGCGCGCACGGAAAGCTCTCGGCGTCGAAACGCAGAATGCCCTGTCGATGTCCGGGAAGAGCAGAGACGCGAATATCCATGCGCCGGAGTTTACTGCGCCTCTAGGCGGTTCGCCAATCGGTGCGCTCTCTCAGAGCCCGCTTGCTTCGGGTCCGGCAAACGAGGTCGCCAGCGGAATGTCGGGCTGTGTCCGCTTCAGGTTGTCCAGCTGATCGAGGCCGCTTGCGATGGTGGCCGAAAGATCGGCGGGCCTGTGAGAGGCATCCGCTGCCTTCGTCTTTTCTTTTTGCGCGTCAGGTGGGGTTGCGGCGGCAAGCTCCGGGTTTGCCGCCCTCGCAGCCTTGGGATCGGCAAAGGAGTTGAGCAGTGCGTTGAATGCGTCGGGGCTCAGTTGCGGGATCGGCTTGGGAACGGCGGAGGTCGGAGCGGTCGGGCTCGCGGCGGCGAGCTTGACCGGTTGCGCCGATGCTGGTTCGGCTTTGGCCACTGCCGCAGTTTCAAGCGCCGCAGGGGCCGCAGAGGCGACGGCCTCGGGTTCCTTTTTCTCGTCGCCAGTAAGCGTTGCGATCACATGCCCGCCGAAATCGGAGCCGGTAACCGCCTCGAGCGCCGCGTCGAAGACGGATGCGACGAGGCTGATCGGGCCGCCGTATAGCGCGCCGCCGGCGACCCTCGCGCCGGGGCCGATCGTGTCGCCCGTCAACTCGCGATAGAGGCTCGAGACGACGGGAATATGTTGAAGCGGATTAATGGTGTCCAACAGATCGCCGAAGCTGAGTTCGCTCGCCTTCGGCGTCCCGGTCTGGGTGCGGGCCGTCTTCAACGCCTCGAAAGCGTCCGAGGCCATGTTGTGCTTGCCCTGCACGGGATGCGTCGCGATCGCTGTGAAATCCGTCATCCGACCCCAAGGCCTTTCCAAACCGGCGTTGCTGCGCCGCCTTTGTGAGAGCAAGCGCCGGGCCAGATGAAAATTGTTGGAAAACAACAGTTTAAGGATGCGCCCGATTTGCCCCTCCATGCCGGTGGGCAGAGCTTGCCGGGCTGGTTTGGCCTGCTCATGCCGCGTTTGGTCGGCGCAGCGCACTATGGCAAACTCCCGGCGCCGCATTTCGAAGGATCAGGAGTCACATGAGCAAGCGCCCCTCGAAGCCGGGCAATAATTCCGGCTTCATGCCCCCGCGGCCCGGTTTTGCCGCCCGTCCGACCGTCGGCCTGCCGCCCTCGGCCTATGGCGCGGGCGCCACGGTGCAGGTGCCAGGCGTGGGGCAGGGCGCAGGGTTCCGGATGAAGCCGCCCGCTCCCTCGCCGGCCGAAATCCTTGCAGCGCTGCAGGCCGCCGCCGGCCATTATTCGGCGCGGCGCTTCCGCGAGGCATCGCAGATCCTCGAAAAGATACTCAGCTTGCAGCCGAACAATCCCGATGCGCTGCATCTGACGGGGCTGCTCGCGCAGGACACCGGAAAGCTGGCACAGGCGGAAGAACTTATTGCTCTCGCGGTCAAGGCGGCGCGTGCACCCTCGCCGAACATGCTTGTCAATCTCGGCAATGCCCAGCGCGAACAGGGCAAGCTGGATGAATGCATGGCTGCCTACGACAAGGCGCTCGCCATCGATCCGACCTATGTGGATGGCTATATCAATCGTGGCACCGCCTGGCGCTACAAAGAGGATTACAAGGCGGCGGTCGCGGATTTCGAAAAAGCCATCGAGCTGCGCCCGGATCTTCCGGTCCCCTATCTCAGGGCCGCACATGGATTGACCGAGATCGGGCTTTATCGCGAGGCGCTTTCTTATTGCGACAAGGCACTCGAAAAATTGCCCTCGCCGCCATCGAGCATCTATTCGCTCATGGCCGACCTTCATGAGCGGCTTACGGAGCTCGATGAGGCGGTCGCCTGTGCGGACAGGGCGCTCGCCATCGATCCGAACGACGGGGAGGCGGTGCGGCTGAGGGCCAGGGCGATGCGGCGCCTGCATCCGAAGGATCGCAGTGTCCTCGTGGATGCGCGCAATCGTCTTGCTGCGGTCGACCTGACCAATCGTCCTTTCGAGCACAAGCGCGGCCTTGAACAGGAACTGGCGGAAACCTGCGACAGGCTCGACGATGTCGACGCGGCCTTTCATCACTATGGCCGCATGAATGAATTCGCCGCCGAAGAGGCCGATATAATTGGCGTCGACAGGAAGGCCTACTTCCTGCAGGTCGAGCGACTGCTCGAATTTGCAACCCCGGAAAAGATCGCGTCATGGACGGCTCTGCCTGCATTGGGAGTCGAGGCCGGGCACCGGGGACCGCCGGTCTTTCTTGTCGGGTTCCCCCGCTCGGGCACGACGCTGCTCGATCAGATTTGCGATGCCCATCCCGATATTCAGGTGCTTGAGGAAAAGATCCTCATTCGAAAGTCCGTCGATGCGGCCAGCAAGCTTGAGGGTGGCTATCCCGCGTGCCTTCCGTCGCTGACCGGGTCGCAGAGGCAGGGCCTGCGTTCCGTCTACTGGCAGGCGCTTGCAAGTGAAGGCGGCGATGTCGCTTCGAAATTCGTCATCGACAAGATGCCGCTCAGCCTCATCCATTCGGGCCTTATCGCGCGGGCGTTTCCGGAGGCGAAGATCATCCTCGCACTGCGTCACCCGGCCGACTGCGTCCTGTCGTGTTTCATGCAGAACTTCCGCCTGAACGGTTCGATGGTGAATTTTCTTACCCTTGAGGGCGCCGCTCATCTCTACGACCGCGTCATGACGCTGTGGCAGCAATATCGTGCCTTGTTGCCGCTCAATGTCGTCGAGGTGCGCTACGAGAATCTCATCCGCGACCTGCGCGGCGAGGTCGAGCCCGTGCTCGATTTCCTCGGCCTTCCCTGGAACGAGGCGCAGGCCGATCCTGCCGCGCACGCGCTGGCGCGCGGTACGATCCGCACGCCTTCCTATGCGCAGGTGACGCAGCCCATCTATTCCAGTGCGGCTGATCGCTGGCGCCGTTATCAGAAGCATCTCGAACCCGTGCTTCCGATCCTTGAAAAGCACATCAAATATTTCGGCTACACGCTCTGAACCGATGAGTGTCAAGAAACTCCTGATTGTCGATGACGACGAGGCGCTGCGCGGTTCGCTGGTGGAGCAGTTGCAGCTCCATGAGGAATTCGATGTGGCGGTCGCGGCGACGGCCTCCGCCGGGCTCGACCATGTGCGCCATGCCCATGTCGATCTCGTGCTGCTCGACGTCGGACTGCCCGACATGGACGGGCGCGAGGCATGCCGCCTGATGCGGCGCGACGGGATCAAGGCGCCGATCATCATGCTCACCGGCGCCGATACGGATGCCGACGCCATTCTCGGCCTCGATGCGGGCGCCAATGACTATGTGACGAAGCCATTCCGTTTCGGCGTCCTGCTCGCGCGCATTCGGGCCCATCTGCGAAGCCATGAGCAGAGCGAGGATGCGGTTTTCAACATCGGGCCTTATTCCTTCCGGCCGAGCGCAAAGCTGCTTATCGATCCGGCGGACAGAAAGATCCGTCTCACCGAAAAGGAGACGAGCATCCTCAAATATCTCTATCGTGCGGGACAGAAGGTCGTGGGTCGCGATGTTCTGCTTACGGAGGTTTGGGGCTACAATTCAGGCGTGACGACGCATACGCTCGAAACGCATATCTATCGGCTCCGGCAGAAGATCGAAAAGGATCCGTCGAACGCCGAGATCCTCGTGACGGAAGCGGGGGGTTATCGTCTCGTGCCCTGAAGCATGAGGCAAAAAGGGGAGGGAGGAAAATGGCCGATACGGAAGCTGACGTTCTCGCGCTGGCGGAGCGCTTCGTCGCCGCGATCGAGGCGGGCGACATCGAAACTCTGAAGGCCGCGTGCTATGCGCCCGACGCCGAGATCTGGCACAACTTCGATCAGGTCAATCAGACGGTCGAGCAGAACCTGAAAGTGCTTGGCTGGATGGCGAAGGTGCTGCCGCAGCGCAGATATGACATTCTGCGCCGCGTCGTCATTCCCGGCGGTTATCTGCAGCAGCATGTGCTGCGCGGCAAGCGGCCGAATGGCGAGGATTTCGCCATGCCGGCATGTCTTGTCGTTATGGTGAAGGACGGACGCATCACGCGGCTGGAGGAATATCTCGATCCCGCGCAGGCGGCCGTGCTCGCGAGCTGAGTGGCCTCAGGCTTTTGCCGTCATCGAAATGCGAACGATCGTGCCGAGCATGATCGGCACGCCGACCAGCGCCGCCATGAGAAGCGCTGTCGCGCCCCAGATCACGGTGGCGACCGCCACGGCGAGGAGGAGGTTGGCGAAGAAGAGGGTGGCGGCGTCGATGCGGTCGATCATGGTGCCTTCGATACACAAGAGGACTGGACGGCCCTCCTGTGCCGCACGGACGGCTTTACCGAAAGGGGGCATTTCGACGCAGCGTCGATCCTCTCAATTGTCTCCCTCGACGGAAGCGGTGAGCCTGTAGGTTTTGGCGAATTCGTCGGGCATGCGCGTCGCGCGGCCGGTCTCGATATTGATGCAGACGAAGTCGGAAAGGCCGCGCAGCAGCGTCGTGCCGGTCGCCGCATTCACCATCTGAAAGCGGCGGCGGAGCCGCAATCTTCCGTCATTGCCCGTAATCCAGGTTGCCACCAGGACACGTTCTCCGGCATGGCTGGGCGCCAGATATTCGAGTTCATGCCGCCGGACCACCATGCCGCGATTGAGCCTCGCATAGGCCGCGAAGTCGAGGCCGAGCGCCTTCGAATGTTCCCACGCGGTCTTTGCCATCCAGGTCAGATAGACGACATTGTTCGTATGCTGAAAATCGTCGATATGCTGCGGCTCGACCGTCACCTCATGGATGAAGGGTTCGGGATAGTCCCATGCGATCGCGCCTGTTTCGGTCATGGCCGGGCTCCTTTGTCCGTTCTTCTTAGCGGCGGGGCGGGCAGGGGGCAATCGTTCCCGCGGTTCCGTGACGCGCCGGCTTTCGTTATGGTCTCTCCATGAGCCTCAAGACGATCATTGCGCTTCTGCAGCGGCACGACCTTTTCGCGGACCTCGACCCGGTGCGCCTCGAGGTGCTGGCCTTCACGGCCGAACAGCCGGAGTTCGAACCCGGCCAGACGCTGTTCGAAGCGGGCGATCCGGCAGAGGACGCCTATCTCATCGTCGAGGGCGAGGCGGTGATGCTGGCCCATGTCGGCGCGGAGGCGCGGGGCGGGGAGAAGCGGGCGCTCCGGCTTGACAGGGGCGACCTCATCGGCGAAACCGCCCTCTTTCAGGGAGGGGTGCGGCGCTCGACCGTGAAGGCGGCGACACATCTTCAGACGCTGAAGGTCAGCCGGGCGGTCTTCGACCGGCTGATGGACGAATTTCCCGAGATGGCGGGTTCCGTGGTGCGGGCCTTGAGCCGCCGCCTCGAAGCGGTGGGCCGGGACATCGCCGAGCTGGGCCTCGACATGAACAAGAAGAACCGAACCTAGGGAGCGTGGGATGAGCGGCACGGCAGACCAGACGGCGGAGGACAAGGCGTCGAAGAATTGGCCGCCCAACATTCAGGCCGTGTTCAAGCGCATGGCGCCCGCCAGCCGCTATCTCGGCCTCGAGATCATCGACGCCGATCAGGCCGCGCGGACCGTCGAGGTCGCATTCAATGCGGGGCCCGAGCTCTGCAACATGTGGGGCGGCATTCAGGGCGGCATGGTCGCCGCCATGCTCGACGACGTGATGAGCCTCGCCGTCGGCCTCGATCTCGAATGGGGTCAGATCAGCCCGACGCTGGAGCTAAAGGTCTCGATGCTCAATGCCGCGCGTCCGGGCCGCATCATCGGCCGGGGCCGCGTCATCAAGCGCGGCAAGTCGGTTGGCTTCATCGAGGGCGAATTGCTGGCCGAGGACGGAACGCTGCTCGCGACGGGCAGCTCCACGGCGACCTTCGTGACGCTGAAGCGCAAGGAAAAGCCCGCCGAATAAGGGCTTCCCGCGTCAGTTATAGGCGTGGGCGTCCAGATAGGCGCGCGCCTTCGCCGTCAGATGCGTTTCGAACAGCGCGAAGTGGTGCCGGATTCCGGCATTGAGCGATTGCTTGTCGAGTTTCACCACATGGCGCGTCTCGCGCAGGAAGCTCGGCCAGTAGCGGATCACCATCCACACATTGTCGGCCAGCGCGCCCAGTTCTTCCTCGGGCATCGAGAGATGGCCTGCCTCGATCATGTGCCGGAACATCTTTTCCAGCATGGCCGTCGTCAGCTCATAGACACGGCTAACCTTGCCTTCCAGCTCCGACGAGGTGCGGCCATATTCGGCATGGTCGCGGTAGAGGAACTGGTATTCCCAGACCTCCTCGAAGACCATCCGGTTGAAGAGCACATAGGCGTCGAGCACGGTTTCGGGCGTCGACTGAATGGCCAGCCTCGTATCGATGCGGCGGATCAGCGAATGCTGATGGGCCCGGACGAGGTCCTTCTTGGTGCGGAAGTGGTACCAGAGATTGCCCTCGGAAATGCCGACGTCTTCCGCGATCCGTGCCGTCGTCACCGTGTCATAGCCGTTCTCGTTGAACAGGCGGAGGCTCGCGGTGAGGATGCGGTCCTTGGTCTTGGGTGCCGGGGTCTTGGATGCCATGTCGGCGGATTCTCGCGCTTTTTCGTTCCGCCTGGCCCGGCGTTGTCCGATTCCTGGAAGAAGGATCGCAAATTTGCAAAGGCCGGAGCAATGGTGGGCTCTTGCGCTCCTAGGGTCAACACCCTAGAGTAGGGTGGCTACCCTAATCAAGAACAGTCGGACGATCCGTCGAACCGCTGCATTAGGAGGAGCCCCAGGAGCGGGCATGGCTGCCCGAAAGCTTTACCCCCGAGCTGGCCCCCCAGCTAAAGCTTCATGGTCGCGATCACGGGCACGTGGTCGGATGCCCGCTCCCACCCCCTCGCTTCGCGCAAGACCTGCATCAATTGCGGCGCGTCCTTGAGCGCGGGCGTCACCCAGATGTGGTCGAGCCTGCGGCCGCGATCGGCGGCGTCCCAGTCCTTGGCGCGGTAGCTCCACCAGGAATAGAGCTTCTCGGTTTCCGGCACGAAGCGCCGCATCACGTCCACCCAGTCGTGCGAGGCGATGATCTCCTTCATCAACTCGACCTCGACAGGCGTATGGCTGACGACCTTGAGCAGCTGCTTGTGCGACCAGACATCGTGTTCGAGCGGCGCGACGTTGAGATCGCCGACGAGAACCATGCGGTTCTCGCTCTTCTTCTTCATGCCGCCATACCACTCCGTCATCTCGCGCATGAAGGCGAGCTTGTGGGCGAACTTCTCGTTGATTTCCGGATCCGGCTCGTCGCCGCCGGCTGGCACGTAGAAATTGTGGAGCGTCATTCCGCCGGGCACGTCGAGATCGACGGAGACGTGGCGCGCGTCGCCCTTGCCGCAGAATTCCTTCGTCTCGATCTTCCTGAAGGGAATGCGGCTGACGATGGCGACGCCGTGATAGCCCTTCTGGCCATTGATCGCGACATGCTCATAGCCCGCCTTGCGGAAATCCTTCAGCGGAAAGGCGTCGTTGATGCACTTGATTTCCTGAAGGCAGAGAACATCCGGCTGATGCTCGGCAAGGAGCTTTTCGGCGAGATTGATCCGAAGGCGGACGGAATTGATGTTCCAGGTTGCAAGCTTCAGCTTCACGTTCGGATCTTCTTTCAGAAAATATTGAGTGTGAGACCGGCAACGCCGATGGGCCAGCGGCCGCGGGCGAAGAGGGCGAACTTGGTACGGAACGGATGATCTTCTTCCGCGCCTGCAATGAGCGCCAGCGCCGCATTGTGCGCGGCCTGCACGGCGGCGCCCGCTGCGGCATCCAGCAGCGCCTCGTCATCGATCTCGGCCAACGCGGCCGCTTCGCGCACCGAGGCTCCGAGCAGGCCGCCCAGAATGGCGGCCACATGCGTCAGGGCAATGGAGAGGCCTTCCTCGGAGATATATTCCAGCGCATCGCTCGCAAGCCCGGCGCGGAGTTGCTCCTCGGCCTCCCATTGCGCCGTGTCGAAATCCATGTTGGCGGCGGCATCCGCCGCGTCCTCCCAGCTCGCGACGCGGGCGGGCTCCACATCCGGAAAGCCGAGCGCGTCGAGATAATCGCGGGCGAGCCGCTTCACTTCCCGGTCGAGCGGTTCGCCAAGCGCCGTGAACCAGGGAAGCTGGGCCGCTTCCTCCGCGAAGAGGCGAACGCCGCGAAGCAGCGGGATTTCCTCTACAAGCGCGTCGAGATCCTCGTCGCTCAGCGTGATATGCGGCTCGTCGTCGTCATCCTGCATGGAAGGTCCCGGCGGGTCAGCGCTGATCGCGCATTCATTCGATGAATTGAGAAGGTCTTATACAGCACCCGGCGGGAAATTTGCGCTCTGTATGAGGTGCTGAAAATAGTTGCGCCCCGTCAAAGTTGGAATTGGACGGGCTCGCAAAATAGTTGCGCCCCGTCAGGGGGGATGACGGGGCGCAACCGCGCTTCTTCTGCGCTTGGCGCCGGGAGGGGAATAATCCGGCGCCCTGGGGCCAGAGCACCTCACCAGACGAGCGGGGGGCAGGTCGTCCGGCAGGGCTTGTCGCTCCGCCCTCATGTCCAAATACATAGGACTCAGGTCCGGGGAGTTCAATGGCGGACCCCGTCGACCGCCGGGACAAGCGAAACCCAACCGTAACCGGGCAAATGATCAAGGATTTCAGTGCCTTGCGGCAACAAGACGCCGGGATGCGCCAAATTGCCGCAAGGGAAATCCCGCCCTGACCGTGCTCAGAGGACGCCGAGATCCTTGGCGATGAGGTCGATGCATTTGCGGGCAAGGCCGAAAAGTTCGTCGATCTCGCTTTCCGAAATGACCAGCGGCGGGCTCAGAACCATGGTGTCGCCGATGGCGCGCATGACGAGCCCATTGTCGAAGCAATGGACGCGGCAGCGGTAGCCGACATCGAGTTCCGAGGGATATTTCTCCCGCGTCGCCTTGTTCTTCACCAGTTCGATCGCGCCGAGCAGGCCCACGCCGCGCGTCTCGCCGACCAGCGGATGATCGCCGAGTTCGGCGAGCTTCTTCTGGAAATAGGCGCCGATGGCACCTCCCGCCTTTTCGACGAGATGCTCCTTCTGCATCACTTCGAGATTGGCCAGCGCCACGGCGCAGGCGACGGGGTGGCCGGAGTAAGTGAAGCCGTGCGACCACTCCTCATCGGAGTTGAAGATCGCGTCGCCGACGCGGCCGCCAAGGCCCACGGCGGCAATCGGCTGATAGCCGGACGAGAGGCCCTTGGCCATGTTGATCATGTCGGGCTCGATGCCATAGGTCTGCGAGCCGAACCAGTTGCCCGTGCGCCCGAAGCCGCAGATCACTTCATCGACATGAAGCAGGATGTCGTACTTCTTGCAGATGCGATTGATCTCGCCCCAATAGGTCGCGGGCGGAATGATGAGGCCGCCGGCGCCCTGCACGGGTTCGGCGACGAAGGCCGCGACATTCTCCGCGCCGAGTTCGAGGATCTTCTCTTCCAGCGCGCGGGCCGTCTTGAGACCGAATTCCTCCGGGCTCATGTCTCCGCCCTCGCCATACCAATAGGGGCAGTCGATATGGACGAAGCCCGGCATCGGCAGGTCGGCCTGCGGATGCATGGAGGTGAGGCCCGAGAGCGAGGCCGCGGCGATGGTCACGCCGTGATAGGCCTTCTTGCGGGCGATGAAGATCTTCTTCTTCGGCTTCTTCTGGAGGTTCCAGAAATAGCGGATGATCTTCACCGCGCTGTCGTTACCTTCGGAACCCGAATTGGCGAAGAAGAAACGGTCGATGCCCTTGGGCGTCACTTCCGACAGTTTCTGCGAAAGCTCGGCCGTGTAGGGATTCGTCGTCTGGAAGAAGGCGTTGTAATAGGGCAGCTCCTTCAGCGCCTTGTAGCCGGCTTCCGCCAGCTCCTCGCGGCCATAGCCGACCTGCACGCACCAGAGGCCCGCCATGCCGTCGATGAGCTTGTGGCCTTCGCTATCGTAGAGATAGACGCCCTTGGCGTGCGTGATGACGCGCGCGCCGGTCTTGGCGAGCTGGTGATGCGTCGTGAAGGGATGGAGATGATGCGCGGCATCCATCTCCTGCCAGCGCTTGGTCTGATTTGATTTCGCAATTGTCTGCGACATGGGAATGCTCCGTCGTTCCGTTTTTTCGATTTTCGGAAAGGGACGCGAAGGATTTTCCTCCGCGCCGGAGCGCTTCTAAGGATTGTAGCCGATGCGCGCGCAAAGGATCAGAAGATCGCGCTTCTGCCGGCGGCTGCTATGTGAGCCCGTGTGGTACATGGTCTGCATTCTACAGAAATCACGTGGAGATGCGAGTCGGGTTCTGCTCACTCGTCGTCATGCCCCGCGTTCTGCGGGGCATGACGAGAAGGAAATCTCTCACACGTTCAGCAGCAGATGCTCGCGCTCCCAGGCGGAGATCACCTGCTGATAGGCCTCATGCTCGGTGTATTTGACGTCGAGATAGACCGTCACGAAATCATGGCCGAGGATTTCCTTGAGGTCGGATGACGAGCGCAGATTGTCGAGCGCGTCGAGAAGATGGCGCGGCAGGGCGTAGCGCTTCGACTCGTAGGCGTTGCCCTTCATCTCCTTGGTCGGCACCAGTCCATTGGCCATTCCGATATAGCCGCAGGCGAGTGAGGCGGCGATGGCGAGATAGGGATTGCAGTCGGCGCCCGGCACGCGGTTCTCGACGCGGCGGGCGGCGCGCTTCGCCTCCGGTACGCGCAGGCCGACCGTGCGGTTCTCGTGGCCCCAATGCGTGTTGATGGGGGCCGCGAGGTCGCGGACGATGCGGCGGTAGGAATTGACGTTGGGCGCGATCAGCGCCATCGCGTTCGGCAGATGCTTCTGCAATCCGGCGATGTAGGACAGGAAAAGCTTCGTGTCGCGGCCCTGCCTGGTCGAGAAGAGGTTCTCGCCCGTTCCCACGTCGACGATCGACTGGTGGATATGCATGGCGCTCCCGGGCTCGCCCTCATAGGGCTTGGCCATGAAGGTCGCATAGACGCCGTGCTTCATCGCCGCCTGGCGCATCGTGCGCTTGAAGAGGAAAGCCTGGTCGGCGATTTCGAGCGGATCGCCGTGGTCGAAATTGATCTCGACCTGGGCCGCGCCCGATTCATGGATCAGCGTGTCGATGTCGAGGTCCTGCGCTTCGCAGAAATCATACATGTCCTCGAAGATCGGATCGAACTCGTTGACCGCGTCGATGCCATAGGATTGGCGTGCCGTCTCCTTGCGGCCGTTCGTGCCGACCGGCGGCTCCAGCGGATAGTCGGGGTCGATGTTCTTGGCCGCGAGGAAGAATTCGATCTCCGGCGCGACGACCGGCTGCCAGCCCTTCGCCTCGTAAAGCGCGAGCACGCGTTTCAGCACGTTGCGCGGCGCGATGGGGACATGGGCACCGTCGCGGTAATTCGCGTCGCAGATGATCTGCGCAGTCGGTTCCTCGTACCAGGGCACGACGCGGACGGTCTGCGGATCGGGGTCGAGGATGATGTCCGGCTCGGTGTCGGAAAGCGCGTCGCTGTCGATGAAGTCGCCGGTCACCGTCTGGCCGAAGATCGACTCCGGCAGGCGCAGCGTGCGCTCGGTGAGACCTGAGATGAATTTCTTCGTCGGAAGGATCTTGCCGCGCGCGATGCCGGCCATATCCGACACCATCACTTCGACTTCGGTGATGCGGTGGTCTTTCAACCACTTCACCAGATCGTCCTTGCTCTTCACCGTCTCATTGCCCGTCGCCATGGGGCACCATTCACTTTCCTGTTGAAGCTTACGCTTGTTGCCGCTCCTTGACGGACGGCGCCATTGCCGACCGCACCGCCTCGCCAAAAGCTCCAAGAAGCTTCTGCGAAACCGGATTTTCCCAATATTTCCATTCGGGATGCCACTGCACGCCAAGCGCGAAGCCCTTCGCATCCCTGACGCTCATCGCCTCGACGGTGCCGTCGGGCGCGCGGCCCTCGGCGACGAGGTGCGGGCTCAGCTGCGCGACCCCTTGCCCGTGAAGCGAGTTCACCTCGATCTTCCGTGTGCCCAGTATCCTCTCGAACGCGCCGCCCTCGATGAGGTTCACCTCATGCGACGGGCCATATTGCTTGTCGAGCGGGTCTTCCTTGTTCTCGCGATGGTCGAAGCGGGGTGCGAAGCCCGGCTCGCCCGGCATTTCATGAATGTGCTGATGCAGGGTACCGCCGAACGCGACATTCATTTCCTGAAAGCCGCGGCAGACACAGAACAGCGGTACGCCGCGTTCCACGCAGGCGCGGATGAGGCCGAGCGTCAGCGCGTCGCGCTGCTCGTCGAGTAGCACGCCTTCGCGCGGCGCGGTGCCGCCGTAATTCTTCGGGTGGACATTGGAATGCGAGCCGGTGAGGAAGATGCCGTCGCAGAGATCGAAGATTTCCTCAATCTCGCTCTCGAGATCGAAGGTGCCTTCGGAAAGGCGCGGCACGGGCAGCAGGATCGGCTTCGCGCCTGCGCCGCCTTCGACAGCGGCAATGTATTTCTCGCCCACCGCGTGAAAGGGGTGAACCCCCAGCAACTTGACGTCGCAGGGTATACCGACGATCGGTCGTCTCGAATGGTTTCGGGTCATGCTTTCAAGAGCTAACACGGGCCACGGGGGGAAGGTCAAGGCGGCGCGGAAAAAGAGCCGCGAGGAATGCAGGCCTATTTCGGCTTGCCTGCTCCGGGGCGCTGCTCGTCCTGAAGGACGAAAAGCGCATTGTCCGCGCGGATGCCCGAGCGCGTATTGCGGAGCGCAACCGTGGTCTGCAGGCCTTGCGCGTCCGTCACCATCCACTGGCGAAGCTGAAGCTTGGGCTGGTCGAAGACGAGAGTGAGCGTGCCGGGGGCGTCGCCGCTCTTGTCCTGCAGCGTCATGCGCAGAACGCCGGGCTGGCGCTCGACGGAGAGAACGCGGACCTCGTCATTGAGGTCGATCTGGTCCGCCAGAATGATGCTGAGCGGCGTCGAGCCGATGGGATAGCGCTGGGCGGCGGAAAAGCCGTCCTTGACCGCGACCCATGTGCCGTCCGCGACGACGAGGGTCTTTTGCGGCGGCGTATATTCGAAGCGCAGCCTGCCGGGACGGCGGAGATAGAACTTGCCTTCCGCCAGCGAACCGTCGGGCCCCACCTGCAGGAAATTGCCCTGAAGGTCGGTGAGGCCATTCAGATAGGTGTTCACCTGTGCGATATCGGCCTTGTCCTCGGCGGTCAGAACCTGCGCCCTGGCGTGATCCGGCGTCGCCGCGTGAGCCACGCTGACAGGCGTCGTGGCGAGGGCAAGAACCAGCGCGCCAATACCGATCAGCGCTGCTGTCACCAGCATCGCCTGACGAATGCGCCGACTTTGGTCGAGATCTCTCATGAAAAAAAGCATGTTGGCCTTTTGTGGCGAAATGAAGAAACCTGAGCGGCGGTCCTGGGGTCTTTTGCCGGAGAAAGGGGGGCGACCTTCTTTTCATCCGGCCTGTGGCAACAAAGCCTCAGCCTGCGCGGCGGCCTTTCAATGGTCGCCGACCAGAACCTCGCGCTTTCCCTGATGGTTCGGCGCGCTGACGACGCCCTGTTCTTCCATGAGTTCGATCAGGCGCGCGGCACGATTGTAGCCGATCTGAAGGCGGCGCTGGATATAGCTCGTGGAGGCGCGCTTGTCCCGGGCGACGATGGCGACCGCCTTGTCATAGAGGTCGTCGCCCGAGCCTTCGCCATCGAGGCCGAACATCTCGCCATTCTCTTCGGGTTCCGCCGTGATCGCCTCGAGATATTCGGGCACGCCCTGGTTCTTGAGGAATTTCACGACCTTCTCGACTTCTTCGTCCGAAACGAAGGGGCCGTGGACGCGGCGGATGCGGCCGCCGCCCGCCATGTAGAGCATGTCGCCCTGGCCGAGCAGCTGCTCCGCGCCCTGTTCGCCGAGAATGGTGCGGCTGTCGATCTTCGACGTCACCTGGAAGGAAATGCGCGTCGGGAAGTTCGCCTTGATCGTGCCGGTGATGACGTCGACCGAGGGGCGCTGCGTCGCGGTGATGATGTGGATGCCCGCCGCGCGCGCCATCTGGGCGAGACGCTGGATCGCGCCTTCGATTTCCTTGCCCGCGACCATCATCAGATCGGCCATTTCGTCGACGATGACGACGATGAAGGGCATGGGCGAGAGGTCCATTTCCTCCTCTTCGTAAATCGCCTTGCCGGTCTCCTTGTCGAAGCCCGTCTGCACGGTACGCACGAGGACCTCGCCCTTGGCATCGGCGTCGATCACGCGCGTGTTGTAGCCGTCGATGTTCCGCACACCGACTTTCGACATCTTGCGGTAGCGGTCTTCCATCTCCTTCACGACCCATTTCAGCGCGACGACGGCCTTCTTGGGGTCGGTCACGACCGGGGCGAGGAGATGCGGAATGCCGTCATAGACGGAGAGTTCGAGCATCTTCGGGTCGATCATGATGAGCTTGCACTGCTCGGGCGAGAGCCGATAGAGCAGCGACAGGATCATTGTGTTGATGCCGACCGACTTGCCCGAGCCCGTGGTGCCGGCGATCAGGAGATGCGGCATGCGGGCGAGATCGGAGACGACGGCTTCGCCGCCGATATTCTTGCCCAGCGCAAGCGTCAGCTTCGAATTCGAATTCTCGAAGTCCGGCGTTTCGAGCAGTTCGCGCAGGAACACCATCTCGCGCTTGTGGTTCGGAAGCTCGATGCCGATGGCGTTGCGGCCGGGCACGACGGCGACGCGGGCTGAAACGGCGCTCATCGAACGCGCGATGTCGTCCGCCAGCGCGATGACGCGCGAGGACTTGATGCCGGGTGCGGGTTCGAGTTCGTAGAGCGTGACGACGGGGCCCGGATGGACGTTGATGATCTCGCCGCGAATGCCGAAATCGTCGAGCACGGATTCGAGAAGCCGCGCATTCTGCTGCAGCGCCTCGTCGGTCATGAGGGTCGTGTTGCCGGTGGATTTGGGCCTGGCGAGAAGGCTCAGCGGCGGAAGCTGGTAATTGCTCACCGGTTCGAGCGGCAGCGCGGGCTGGGCCTCGCGCACCGCGCGCTTCGACTGTTTCGGCTTCGGCGCGGAGCGGCTGACGGGCGGCGCGTTCTTGCCGCCCAGCGTCGGCTCGACCCGGCCGCGCTTGAGGATCGACGGCACGTCGTCCTCAATCTCGCCATCCTCGAACTCGACGTCGATCTCGTCCTCGTCCTCGAATTCGTCTTCGGGCTCAGCCTTGCGCGCGCCACGGTTCTTGAAGCCTGCGGCGCGGGCCTTGGCGATCTCATCGTCGGAAAGCGGCGCATACTCGCCTTCGCGCATCAGCCGGTCGCGGAGATCGGTGAACCTGTCGCCGATCGCCCAGGCCATCACGCGCAGACGGCTCGGCTCGACATCGGGGCGATGGGGGCGCCTGCCGCGGGCTCGCGGCGCGGCCGGCTCGACATCGCCGCCGCGCGGACGGCGGCGGACGGGATAGGCGAGCTGGTCTTCTTCCTCGTCTTCCTCTTCCGCGCGGCGCCAGAGGGCGGGGCGGTTCGTCAGGGCGACGATCTGGCCCCATTCAACGTCGGCAGCATAGAGTGCAAGGAAGCCGGCGATGGGCGCGGTGAGGAGCGCCGTCAGCGCATAGGACAGGCCGTTGCCGATGAAGGGCGCGAGGACCTGAAGGCCAAGCGTCGAGAGCGCGTCGCCAAGCACGCCGCCGAAGCCGAGGCCCGGCGCAAGCGCCCAGATGGCGAGAAGCGGCAATGTGCCGAGAAATGCCGCGGCGAAAAGCGTGGCGAGAAGCCAGGCGGCGACGCGCAGCACGAGGCGCTGCGGCATGTTGTGGCGCGCGAGGCGAATGCCCCATGCGACGGGCGGCATGAGAAGCACCAGCGCGCCGAGGCCGAGCGTCTGCAACAGAATGTCGGAAATATAGGCGCCCGGCATGCCCATCCAGTTTCGCGGAGCAAGACCGGTGGCATTGTTGAGGCTCGGGTCGTGGCGCGACCAGCTCACCAGGGCAAGGAATCCGACGAGGCCGAGCATGACGAGGGCGGCGCCCGCCAGCTCCTCGAAGCGGCGGGCCAGAAACACGCGTACGCCCATCGGCAGAAAGGCGAGCGGGTTCAGACTCCTCACACGCATCCTCCAACTTTCGCGAGGCGCCGAATTGGCCTGCCTGCGCGATCCCTTACCACCTGCACGTCCCCGCGGCGCAGCACCGATCACAGAATTTCTGCCATTCGGGCAAGCGCTTCTTCGGTGGCGGCCTGGCTTTCGACAAGCGCGACGCGAATATAGGCCGCGCCGGGATTGCCGCCGCCGTCTATGGAATCTTCGCGCGAGAGATACTTGCCGGGCAAGACCTTCACGCCACCCTTGGCCCAGAGTTCGCGCGCGGCCGCCTCGCCGTCGCCGACATCGAGCCAGAGAAAGAAGCCGCCGGCCGGGCGATAGAAGCCGAAGCGATTGCCGAGAATGCGCTCCGCAGCATCGATCTTGGCGCGGTAGCGGGCCCGGTTCTCCTCGACATGGGCCTCGTCGTTCCAGGCGGCAGCGGACGCAGCCATGATCGGCATAGGCACTTGCGGCGCGGCGATGTTGCGGAAATTGCGGAAGCGGACGAGGAAGTCGCGGTCGCCCGCGATGAAGCCGGAGCGCAGGCCGGGCAGGCTCGAGCGCTTCGAGAGAGAATGGAACACGACCACATTGTCGAGCGTGCCGGAGAGTTCGATCGCCGCCTGGAGCGCGCCAGCCGGTTTCTCACGGTCATAGATTTCGGCATAGCACTCGTCGATGGCGAGCAGGATGCCGTGCCGCCGCGCGAGGCGGATCAGGTCCTTCAGCTGCTCGAGGCTCGCCACCGCGCCCTGCGGGTTGGCTGGCGAGCAGAAATAGATCATCGAGGTCCGGGCGAGCAGTTCTTCGGGCAGGCTCGCAAAATCCGGCATGAAGCCGTTTTCGCGCGTCGCGGCCACATAGACAGGCTCCGCCCCGGCGGCGAGGGCCGCCGCCGCATAGCACTGATAGAAGGGGTTCGGCATCAGGATCGCCGGGCGCTGGCCCTTTTTCGACAGGGGCGTGGCGACGAAGGCGATGTTGAACAGCGCCTCGCGCGTTCCGTTCACCGGCAGGACCTGAAGCTCGGGATCGAGCGGCTTCTTCGGCCCGATCACGTCCGGGCCGAGGCCGTAGCGCCGCCCGAGCCAGGCGGCCACGGCGGCGCGGAAGTCGGGTGTGCCCGAAATCGGCGGATATTTGCCGAATTCCTTCGCATGGGCCGTGATGGTCTCCATCACGAAGCCCGGGAAGGGGTGCTGCGGCTCGCCCAGGGACATGACGATAGGCGCCTTGCCCGGCTCGATCCCCTCGATCAGCGCGTTGAGGCGCGGAAAGGGGCCGTCGGGAAGCGTATCGAAGCGGTTATGCGTCAGGTCCGGCGCGGTCATATAGGAGCAGCTTCTCCAGCAATGCGCCGTGATGGCGCGGAAAGTTCGGCCGCGAAGCGGAATTCCGCTTCGCGGCGCGATCTTACCGGGCTCGCCGGAGTCGGTCTATATGCGACGATCGGTGGAAAAACCTGTGGAGTCTTCGGTCTTTATCCACACGACTGGAAGTATTTCCTTAATCCCTTCTCTGGCCTGCAGGTCGACTCACTCAGCGCTGCATCATCTCGGCTTCCGGCGTGGAGCCGATCTTGTGAATTGCGAGGTCCGCGCCCTGCATTTCGTCGCTTTTGGTGAGGCGAATGCCGGCGGTCTTCTGCAGCGCGCCATAGATGACGAAACCTGCCGCAAGCGCATAGAGGGCGCCTCCGACGGAGCCCACGAGCTGGCTCGCGAAGGTGACGCCGCCCAGCCCGCCCAGGGACGTCAGGCCGAAAATGCCGCAGGCGATGCCGCCCCAGAGGCCGCACAGGCCATGCAGCGCCCAGACGCCGAGCACGTCGTCGAGTTTCAGGCGCGACTGGCTCCATTCGAACATGTAGACGAAAAGCGCGCCCGCGACGCCGCCGGTCGCCAGTGCGCCCAGCGGATGCATGAGGTCCGACCCCGCGCAGACGGCGACGAGGCCAGCCAGCGCACCGTTGTGAACGAAGCCGGGGTCATTCCGCCCCGCGATCAGCGCCGCGAGGATGCCGCCGACCATCGCCATCAGCGAATTCATGGCAACGAGGCCCGAAACGCTGGCAAGCGAGCCGCCGGACATCACGTTGAAGCCGAACCAGCCGACGCAGAGAAGCCACGATCCGAGCGAAAGCCAGGGGATCGAGGAGGGCGGAAAGCCGACAAGGCGGCCATCCTTGGTGTAGCGGCCGACCCGGTGCCCGAGCAGGGTCACGGCGCCGAAGGCGAGCCACCCGCCCATCGCGTGAACGACGATGGAGCCTGCGAAATCGTGGAAATGGGCGCCGAAGGTGGCGGCAAACCAGTCCTGAACACCGTGATTGCCGTGCCAGACCAGACCTTCGAAGAACGGATAGACAAGGGCGGTGATGACGGCGGTGGCTGCCAGTTGCGGCCAGAACTTCGCCCGTTCCGCGATGCCGCCGGAAATGATCGCCGGAATGGCTGCCGCGAAGGTGAGCAGGAAGAAGAATTTGACGAGATCGCGGCCCTGCGGCGCAAAGCCGGCGCCTTCATTGCCGTTCAGCACGGCCGCGCTCTGGAAGAAATGAACGCCATAGGCGACGCCGTAGCCGATGAGGAAATAGGCCAGCGTCGAGACGGCGAAGTCGACCAGGATCTTCACCAGCGCATTGACCTGGTTCTTGTGCCGGACCGTGCCGACCTCAAGAAAGGCGAAGCCCGAATGCATCGCAAAGACGAGGATGGCGCCCATCAGAATAAAAAAGACGTCCGCGCCGTTGGCGACGCCGGGTCCGGTCGGATTCATGGAGATGTCTTCCCTGCCAATGCCCGTGGCGCTCGCGAGGAGGAGGTTTCGGGCTCTTCTTTTTTCCGGATTGCCTCAGTGGCGATCTGTTGCCGTCCTTTTGGACAGGCGCATTGCCCAATCAAGGGGCATGCCATTGGGCTGCCGGATTTTTCAGCAGGGAAAATCAACGACTTGGCGCAATCGACGCCGGAACGGAAATAAGCGTCTCCCAAAAAGCGCCCAGATATCGGTCACGCTTTCTGTGCAGTCCGCAAAAATAATAGGCAGAAGAGAACCCGGAAGAGGGACTTCCGGGTTCTCTGGAGGGACGCCTTGCCGGCGGGGAGGGCGCCGGGGTGGCGTGTCGAACACCGCCGGAAGGTCTGGATCAGATCGCGTCCGAGTCGGTTTCGCCGGTGCGGATGCGGAGAGCCGATTCCACGGGCACGACGAAGATCTTGCCGTCGCCGATCTGGCCGGTCTTTGCCGCGCCGCTGATCGCCGTCACGGTCTTGGCGACGAGATCGGAAGGCACGACCACTTCGATCTTGATCTTGGGCAGGAAGTTCACGGCGTATTCGGCGCCGCGATAGATTTCGGTCTGGCCCTTCTGCCGTCCGTAGCCTTTGACTTCGGAAATGGTCAGGCCTTCGATGCCGAGCGAGGTCAGAGCCTCGCGGACTTCGTCGAGTTTGAAGGGCTTCACGATCGCCACAACGAGCTTCATCTTGGTTTCCTCTTTTGCTTGCCGCCGTCCGGCCTCTCCGGCCTTCCGGGAAATCTGATCACTCGGCACGGAGAGCCACAAAGGCGCCGGCCGCCGCTATTCACCATTAATCAAGAACCGTGCCGCCGGTGAGAAACGCAATAAGTCCTTGTTTTCACCGCTGCTTCCATTTGAAGGCATGGAAGCGACAAAGTTCTGTACACGGCCGATGAAGGCCAGATCGCGTATTCAGATGCAGGTGCCGATTTCTTGTGCAGGTTGCGTTGCGGCAATTCTGCGTATTCGGAAAATCGATACCCCGGGAAAAAAAGGGCGCCCAACCAGTGTCTCTGGAGGGGCGCCCCTGTCCGCAACAGGCCCAGAAGGGCAGTGCTTACTGAACCACCTCACCATGCAGGTTGATGTCGAGGCCTTCGACTTCTTCCTGCGGCGAGACGCGGAGACCGAAGAAGATCTTCACGACCATGAGGAGGATGAAGGTGCCGATGCCCGAGTAGACCAGGGTGTAGAGGATGCCCTTGATCTGCGTCGCGACCTGGCCCCAGTTGCCGTCGATACCGCCGACCGGCGCGGTTGCGCCCGTGACAGCCATGGTGGCGAAGACACCCGTGAGGACAGCGCCGACGATGCCGCCGACGCAGTGCACGCCGAAGACGTCGAGCGCGTCGTCATAGCCGAGCGCACGCTTCACGGTCGTCGAGGCGATGAAGCAGATGATGCCCGCGGCGAGACCGATCCAGAGCGCGCCGACGGGGTCGACGAAGCCCGAGGCCGGCGTGATGGCGACGAGGCCGGCAACGGCGCCCGAGCACATGCCGAGAAGCGTCGGCTTCTTGTGGACGAGCCACTCAGCAAACATCCAGCTGATGGCGGCCATGCCGGTCGCGATCTGCGTGACGATGAAGGCGAAGCCGGCGCGGCCATCGGCGGCGAGTTCCGAACCCGCGTTGAAGCCGAACCAGCCGACCCACAGCAGCGAGGCACCGATCATGGTGAGCACGACGTTGTGCGGCGCCATGTTTTCGTGGCCGTAGCCCTTGCGCGGGCCGAGGACGAGGCAGGTCACGAGACCGGCAATGCCGGCATTGATGTGAACGACCGTGCCGCCGGCGAAGTCAAGCACGCCAGCCGAACCGAGGAAGCCGC
The DNA here is from genome assembly GCF_039680535.1 of Parvibaculum sp. Classification (GTDB taxonomy): domain Bacteria; phylum Pseudomonadota; class Alphaproteobacteria; order Parvibaculales; family Parvibaculaceae; genus Parvibaculum. The sequence continues at coordinate 289,156 of NZ_JBDKSS010000005.1, forward strand.
CGCCCCAGACCCAGTGGCAGACCGGCGCATAGATGAAGATCAGCCACAGGCCCATGAAGGCGAGCAGCGAGGAGAACTTCATGCGATCGGCGAAGGCGCCCGTGATGAGCGCCGGCGTGATGATCGCGAAGGTCATCTGGAAGACCATGAAGACGCTTTCGGGAATGACGCCCGAAACGTTGCCGACCGCCAGGCCCTTCAGGAAAACGCGGTCGAAGCCGCCGATATAGGCCTGAAGCGCGCCGCCGTCACGGAAGGCGAGCGAGTAGCCGATGACCGTCCACAGGACGGTGGCGAGAGCCGTAATCGCGAAGTTCTGCGCGGTGATCGCCACCACATTCTTCTTGCGGACCATGCCGCCGTAAAAGAGGGCGAGGCCGGGGATCGTCATCAGAAGCACGAGGGCCGTGGATGTGAGCATCCACGCCGTCGAACCGCTGTCGATCTTCGGGGCTTCGTCTGCGAAGGCGCTGCCTACCGAACCGAGGAGCGCCAGCGCCGTGGCTGCCACTCCAAGGGGTATGTGTCGCAACAGCCCCTTTTCCTTTCCTGTCTCAGTCATCCGTCTCTCCATTGACTGCCGGGTCACTGCCCCCCGGCTTTGAATGCTCGGCGCCCATTTGTTGGTGCTGGCGAAGCACGCAGCGGCGCTTGGGCGAAAAGTGTTCTCAAGAACCGTGCCGAACGATCAGGAGTCAGGTAGCTCATTGATTCGGCCCGCTTTTTCGGCACATAGGATTGATAGCCCCTGCTTGCGGACCATGAAAATGATTAAAAATAGTGCAGAATGAGATAAACGCACATATTTTGTGCATGGTTCACGCGCGGCTCGGTTCGTTCGTGAAAATAGCGTGCGAGAAATACTCGCCTCGGCTTTCGCGCCATTCACTCCTCCTCTAAAGTTCCGGCGTCAAAGGGCCGCAGCAGAGCCCGGACAGGGGATGCGGACGGGCAGTCCGCATTCCACAGGGAAACGAACAGGGATGGGGAGGTCATGGCTCAGACATCGGGCAGGACTTGGCCCGCGGCGCTAAGCGTCGCGGTTTGTGTGGCGCTCGCCGCGGCGGTCGGCTGGCAGTTCATCAGGGCAAAGGGCGACAGCACCCCCGGACAGTCGATCGCAGTCGGCGAAAAAGCTCCGGGTAAGGAATATAAGGGACCGGCCGATGTGGACGGCGCCCGCGTCGCCGCTGCGGACAGCGAGCCCGGCAACTGGCTCGCCTATGGCCGCACATATGACGAGCAGCGCTTCTCGCCGCTCAATCAGGTCAACGACAAGAATATCGGCAAGCTCGGCCTTGCCTGGTCCTACGAAACCGACACGGTGCGCGGCCTCGAGGCTTCGCCCATCGTCGTCGATGGCGTCATCTACACGACGCTCTCCTGGGGCATCACGGCTGCGCTCGATGCGAAGACCGGCAAGGAACTCTGGCGCTTCGATCCGGAAGTGCCGGGCGAGTGGGGCCGCTACGGCTGCTGCGACGTCGTCAATCGCGGCGCGGCTGTCTGGAAGGGCAAGGTCTATGTGGCGAGCTTCGACGGGCGTCTCTTCGCGCTCGATGCGAAGGACGGCCATGTGATCTGGAAGGTCAACACCGTTCCCGGCTCGCCCTACACCTCGACCGGCGCTCCGCGCGTTATCAATGGCAAGGTGCTGATCGGCAATGGCGGCGGCGAATATGGCGTGCGCGGCTATCTCACCGCCTATGACGCCGAAACCGGCAAGCAGGTCTGGCGCTTCTACACGGTGCCCGGCGATCCCTCGAAGCCGATCGAAAATCCCGAACTCGAAAAAGCCATTCCGACATGGAAGGGCGGCGAGTGGTGGAAGGTCGGTGGCGGCGGCACGGCCTGGGATTCGATGGTCTTCGATCCGAAGCTCAACACCGTCTATATCGGCACCGGCAATGGTTCGCCCTGGACGCGCTACATTCGCTCTCCGGGTGGCGGCGACAATCTCTATCTCTCGTCCATCGTCGCGCTCGATCCCGAGACCGGCAGGATGAAGTGGTATTACCAAGAGACGCCGGGCGACAACTGGGACTACACCTCGACGCAGCCGCTGATGCTTGTCGACCTTCCCTGGGAAGGAAAGCAGCGCAAGCTCATCATGCATGCGCCGAAGAACGGCTTCTTCTATGTGCTCGACCGCGAGACGGGCGAGCTTCTCTCGGCAAAGCCCTTCGTGTCCGTCACCTGGGCGAGCCATGTCGACATGAAGACGGGACGTCCCGTCGAATTGCCGGTCAGCGACTATCAGAAGCAGACGCAGTTCGTTCTGCCGTCGGCCAATGGCGGCCATAACTGGCACCCGATGGCCTACAATCCGCAGACGGGCCTCGTCTATCTGCCCACGCAGGATATCGCGGGCATCTACTCGCTCTCCGAGGAGTGGAAGAAGGACCACAAGTTCACCGTCAAGAAGAACTGGTGGAATCCGGGCCTCGACTGGGAAGCCTATATCGACGCGATCAACGCACTTCCCGAAATGCCTCCGAGCCACGGCTATCTGAAGGCGTGGGACCCGATCAAGGGTGAGGTGAAGTGGCAGGTCGAATATCCCGCGCCGCTCAATGGCGGTGTGCTGACGACCGCGGGCAATCTCGTCTTCCAGGGCACGGCGCTCGGTCATCTGATCGCCTACAAGGCCGATACGGGCGAGAAGGTCTGGGATCAGGACGTGCAGACCGGCATCGTTGCGCCGCCCATCACCTATGAGGTCGATGGCGAGCAATATGTCGCCGTTCTCGCGGGCTGGGGTGGCGTCAACATCACCTCCGGCGACGCGCGTGTGTCGGCGGCGGCGAAGTATGGCAACGAAGGCAAGCTGCTCGTCTACAAGATCGGCGGCACCAAGGAACTGCCGAAGCTTGCCGAACGCGACCAGTCGATCCCGGCATGGCCGGCGCTCACCGCGTCGAAGGAGACGATCCGCAAGGGTGAAGTCGCCTATGCCGGCACCTGCATGCTTTGCCACGGCGCGCTCGCCGTCTCGCCCGGCGTCACGCCGGACCTGCGGCGCATGAGCGAAGTCACGCGCGAGAACTTCCAGGAAATCGTGCGCGGCGGCATGCTGAAGGATCGCGGCATGGCGAGCTTCGCCGATCTTCTCTCGAAGGAAGATGTCGACGCGATCTACTCCTACGTCCAGAAGCGTGCGCTTGAAGACCGCGCCCGCATGGCACCGGTGCGCTGAAGCGCATCGCACGAAAACGAAAGCCCCGGAGGAAACTCCGGGGCTTTTTGTTTGGGTGATGTTGCTGTTGTTGTGGCGACGATTCAAATCAAGCCGTCATGCCGGACTTGATCCGGCATCCATCTTCAATCGTGCCGCGTGGCAAAGATGGACCCCGGATCAGGTCCGGGGTGACGAAGAATTATTTCAGCGCCTTCTCCACGGCCCGCGCGATGCGCAGCAGCCTTTCTTCGCCGTCAGGTGCGGCCTGCAACATCAGCCCTACGGGAATGCCCGCCGCGTCGTAACCTGCGGGCAGCGTCACCGCGCAAAGGCCGAGCTGATTGCCGATGGTGGTGTTGCGCAGCGCCATGCGGTTCGCCTTGAAGTAATCCGGCCCGCCCGCTTCAAGCGCGGCGATGGGCGGCGGCGTGATGGCGACAGTGGGAAGCAGCACGGCGTCGACGCCCGCTGTTGCGGCAAGGTAGCGGCGCGCGATTTCGTTCCGCGCCGCATCCGATTTCAGCAAATCGGCGGCACTGATCGAAACGCCCGCCATCATGCGCTCGAAGACAGGGCGATAGACGACAGCCTCATTCGCGGCGAGCGTTTCATGCCAGATCGCATAGGCTTCGGCGACGAGACGGCTTGCACCGCCGCCCCATGCCAGCGCGTCGATCTCGTCGAGTTCCGGCAATTTGTGTTCGACGATGCGCGCGCCCGCATGAACGAGCCGACGTATCGCAAGGTCGAGCGCCGCCGCCACACCCTCATCGAGATCGCTCCAGCCGATGCCGCCCGGAAGCCAGAGCGTGACATTGTTGAGATCGACGCCTTCGAGCTCGAACGACTTCGAAGCGTTGAGCAGCGTAAAGAGCGCCGCCGCATCGGCAACGTCATGCGCGAGCGGGCCGATCGTGTCAAAGGTCGGCGAGAGCGGCACCGTGCCGTCGAGCGGAATGCGTCCAGCCGTCGTCTTCAAGCCGACGAGCCCGTTCCATGCGGAAGGAATGCGCACCGATCCGCCCGTGTCCGAGCCGATGGCGCCCACGGCAAGGCCACGCGCGACGGAGACGGCGGCGCCCGAAGACGAGCCGCCCGGCACGCGCTCGATCGCATCGTCGAAGGCATTGGCGGGCGTGCCCATTTTCGGATTGATGCCCAACCCTGAAAACGCGATCTCCGTCATGTTGGTCTTGCCGAGGCAGACGGCACCGGCCCGCGTCGCCCGCGCCAGCACTTCCGCGTCGCGTGCCGGAACGCGCGATTTGAGCGCGAGCGAGCCGGCGGGCGTCACATCGCCCGCGCTGTCGAAAAGGTCTTTCCAGGAGAGAGGCACGCCGTCCAGCGCATGGCGCCGAAGCCCGCGCTTCGCGCGATCCGCGGCGGCCTCTGCTTCGGCGCGCGCGCGTCGCTCGGTGAGGAGGTGATAGACGCGATGATCGGGGTCCGCCTCTTTCGCGCGGTCGAGAAAGAATTCCGTCACCTCGCGCGGATCTGCCGCGCCTTCCTCGAACAGGCGGGAAAAGCCCAGCGCGCTCGTCGTCTCGTTCCAGTTTGCCGTCACGGTGTCACGACCATTCGTTCGAAGCCCCGGAAGGCGGGCAGGTGCCGCCGTACTGCCTGTTCCCGACCAAGCGCAATATTGGGAAAACGTGCCAGCAGCATATTGATCGCGACCTGCGCTTCAAGCCGCGCAAGTGGCGCGCCGAGGCAGATATGCATGCCGCCGCCGAAAGACTGGTTATGAGTGTCGGCGCGGGTGACATCGAACCTGTGCGGATCGGGATAAACGGAAGGATCGTGATTGGCCGCCGCAAGCGAGGTCGTGACCGTGCGGCCCCTTTCGATGGGGCAGCCGCCGATCACCATTTCGCGGTCGGCATGGCGGCCTGAATCCGTCACTGGCCCGTCATAGCGCAGCATTTCTTCCACCGCGTTGACGATGAGCGACGGGTCGGCCTTGAGCTTGGCGAGTTCGGCCGGATGCGTGAGCAGCGCATGGATGCCGTTGCCGATGAGGTCCGTCGTCGTCACATTGCCGGCGGTGAGCAGCAGCGTGCACATGCTCAGCACTTCGCGGTTGTTGAGCTTCGCGCCATCTTCCTCGGCGCGGATCAGATCGCTGATGAGATCGTTGCCGGGATTCGCGCGGCGCTCGGCAATGGTCGTTGTGAAGTAGTCGCGCATCGCCTGCTGCGAGGCGTTCATGCGTGCGGTCGTCTCCGGGCCACGCAGCGGATCGAAGGCCTGCACGATGTCGTCCGACCAGCGCTTGAAGTCGGCGCGGCGCTCGCGCTCGACGCCCAGCATGTCGGCGATGACGATGGTCGGCAGCGGCGCGGCGTAGGCCGTGATGAAATCGACCTCGGCCTTTCCCTCCATCTCGTCGAGCAGTTCCTTCGCAATCGTCTCGATGCGCGGCCGCATCGCCTCGATGGAGCGCGGGTTGAAGGCTTGCGTGACGATGCCGCGCAGCCGCCGGTGATCGGGATCGTCGAGAAAGAGCATGCTCGGCTCGTAGGTCTCGCTTTCTGCATCCGGCGTGAAGAGGCGCACATAGTCGTCAGGCAGCGTCGTGCGCGGATCGACCAGCAGGTCGCGGTCGCGCAGGACGGCTTTCACGTCGTCATGCCGCGTCACGAAAACATGGTTGAGCTCGCTGTCGCGATGGACCGGTGCCCGCTGGCGCAGATCGTCCAGCACCTGATAGAGGTTCTCGCGATAGTCCTCGTCGAGCGCCGTGAGCCCGGCCCCCATCGGAAGACTGGATTTTCCGTCCTTCGCCAGCGTTTCCGCCATGACCTTCTCCCCGCTTTTCTTTTCTGTTTGGCCAAATTCTAAGGCCCTATTCCGGGGGAGGGCAAATCGCCGCGTGGGCTGGACTTTATCGCCTTTCCGTTAGAGTCTCTCGCCCATGACAAAAGCGGATTACGAAAGCGACGTTCTGATCGTCGGCGGCGGGCTTGCGGGCCTCCCGCTGGCGCTGGCGCTCGCGCAGGGCGGCCTCACCGTCACGGTCATCGACGCGCAGGACCCGGCAAAGACCCATGACGCCGCTTTCGACGGCCGCGTCTCGGCCATAGCCCTTGCCTCCTGCCGCATGTTCGACCGGCTCGGCGTGACGAAGCATCTCGCAGGCCAGATGCAGCCCATCAATGACATCATCGTGTCGGATGGCCGCGTCCGCGAAGGCGCCTCGCCGCTTTTCCTCCATTTCGATCACACCGAGATCGGCGACGAGCCGCTGGGCCATCTGATCGAGAACCGCCATACGCGCATCGCGCTGGGCAAGGCGATTGCCGAGCAGCCGCTTGTCACGCTCATAGCCCCCAATGCGGTGAAGTCGGTCGCCTATGATGCGGCGCACGCGACGGCGACGCTCGCCGATGGAACCATGGTCCGCGCGAAGCTCTGCTTTGCGGCGGATGGACGCCCCTCGCCGACGCGCGAAGCGGCGGGCATCAAAACCATCGGCTGGGATTACGGCCAGACAGGCATCGTCACGACCGTCGAGCATGAGCGTCCGCATGAAGGCGTGGCGCAGGAATATTTTCTCCCCAACGGGCCTTTCGCGATCCTGCCCATGGTCGGCAACCGCGCCTCGCTCGTCTGGACCGAGAAGACCGCGGCGGCGAAGGCCATCCTTGCGCTCAACGAGGCGGATTTCGCCGACGAGATGCGCGCCCGCTTCGGCGACTATCTGGGCGAATGCCGCCCCGTCGGTCCGCGCTGGTCCTATCCGCTGAATCTTCAGCTTGCGCGCGAATATATCCGCCCGCGCCTCGCGCTCATCGCCGATGCCGCGCATGGCGTGCATCCGATTGCGGGGCAGGGGCTCAATCTCGGATTGCGCGATGTGGCGGCCGCCGCCGAAGTCGTCGTCGATGCGGCGCGTCTCGGCCTCGACATCGGTTCGCTGACCGTGCTCGAGCGCTATCAGCGCTGGCGCCGTTTCGACAATGTCGCCCTGTCATTGATGATGGACGGCCTCAACCGTCTCTTCTCGAACGATATCGGCCCCGTCCGCCTCGCGCGCGATCTGGGCCTCGGCCTCGTCAACCAGATCGGCCCCATGCGCCGCCTCTTCATGCGCCACGCAGGTGGCGTGGTCGGCGATCTGCCGCGGCTCCTGAAGGGCGAGGCGGTTTAAGTTGACTGCGGACTTAAAATTTGACTCCGATTACGCGCCAATCATGACTTGCTGAAGTATTGGAGTAATTTTCGATGAGTATTGCTTTAGCACTCTGTTTACCGCCTCGAAGCTTTTTGACCTAACCTGCGGATTTTTTTCCTGATATTTTGTTACCAATTCTTCCGCAACATTTATTACAAATTCGATTTCTTTGTTCTTGTCGCCGACTAGGAGCGGCAGAAAATTTGCGACATTGATGTCTAAGCCATAAAGCCGTTCACTATTTTTTCCCACAAGAAGCGAGATGCCCCGATCGCTAAATCGCTCGACTGTAGGTTCGTCACCGCCAATGTAGTCAAAGACGAGATGAATAATTCTTCTCGCTTTATCAAATTCAGCTGACGCAGACTGAGGCACATCAAAAGGCGACAGCATCACCTTAACGGTGACACCGCGCACCTTCTCGTCGACGGCTTGGTTGACCTCATCCGCTTGAATGTCTAGGCGATTGGGAGCGGTCATTTTGCCTTCTCCAAAAATTGGCCAATAGCATGCACGGTCAGCGTAAAATTGTTTACGAGCTCGATTGTCACGCCGTTTTCCTCTCGGCTATCGAGTACTAGGACACCCCATTGCTCGTGGTTTACTTCTATAGGGATGGCTCCAATTGATCGTGGTAGGGGCCTCTTTTGTTGTACGTATTCCCGCACGATAGCGGTCGGACAAAAGGTTCGTTGCGCATAGGTGTTGATTCGCGCGTCCGAGGACGTCGCAACGAGGGCTGGTAAGCCATCGGCGACCGTCACAGTGTTGCTTGCCCACGCGTAGCCGGCGACACCTTCCGCTTTGTCGCCATCGTCCGGCGCAAGGAAAATTGCCCGAGTCTTCTTTGATGTCTTGCCTGAGCGCATGACTGGCACGAGCCACCCACTCCAAGGCCACCGCCCTGGACGCCATGGCCACCAGCCATCGGTCATTGGTGTTCGGAACTGCCAGTGCCATTTCCTGTACCGGAACAAGGTCACCCTATGGTGGTCCTTAATGTGGTTAGGAAAGTCTTTGTAGGCAACCTCTTGAAATTTATCGAGCAGGACTTGGATTTTTTCCCATACCCAAGGATCGCCCCGTCGCCGCAGGAACCATCCAACGATGCCGATTGTCCCGAGGATTATCCATATCTCGAGTGAGTTAGAGTGCACCCAAGTCATGATGACAGACGCGAACTTAGGCCATTTCTCGTAGGTCGTAGATTCTACGTCCATAATAGAGCCGAAGCCAAGGACGCTAAATCCTCCGACCAAACCTAATTGGTCTGCGACCCAATAGGTCCAGAGTCGGATTCTACTTTTGCGAATCATTTCCGAAGGCCACCGTTGCGCCGAGAGCACAGTGACGCTCTTATTGCTGAATTTCAGCAATCAAATCAACTAGGCGCGCCCCTCTAGCTCCACTCACACAGTAGGGCTTGGCTGGAGTGAAGTCACCCTCTCCTTGCGAGGTGGGTGTGTCGCCGCTGTTGAGCGCTCCGGGTGCATACACAATTGCCCAGATAGTGGGACAAATGGTTTGTCCGTGACGGTCGTCAAGGGGTAATTTCGTTCGTACTATGATTAATAATTTGGTCCTAATCCCGCTTCAGCCCCTTCGCTTCCAGCGCGGCGAGATATTCCGCCCAGATGGCGTCGTGTTCGCGGCCCAGCCGATAGAGCGTTTCCCACGTATAGAGACCGCTGTCGTGGCCGTCGCTGAAGATGAGCCGCACGGCGTAATTACCGACGGGTTCGAGGCCGATGATCCCGACATTGCGCTTGCCGGGTACGGTCTGCTTCTGGCCGGCGCCGTGGCCCTGCACCTCGGCGCTGGGGCTTTCGACGCGGAGATATTCAGCAGGCAGACTAAATCTTTCGCCACCCTCGAAGGCGACTTCGAGGGTGCGCTCGGCCTTGCGGAGTTTGATATCGGACGGCCAGGGGCGTTCGTCGGCGTTGGCGTTGTCACTCATCGTCGAGCGAACGCGCTTCGTCGGCAAGCATGATCGGAATGCCATCGCGGATCGGGAAGGCGAGGCGCGCCTTGTCGGAAATGAGTTCCTGACGCTCGCGGTCGTAGCGTAGCGTCGTCTTCGTCACCGGGCAGACGAGGATTTCGAGGAGTTTCGGATCGACCTCGGGGGCGCGGGCGTCGGCCATAATGTTTCTTCCTACTGTACGGTTGTGTCTGTGGTGGGCGAGGCCTGCTGGAGCGCGATCTCGGTCAGCGCGATCAGCATCTGGTTGCGGTCCTCGAGTGTCTGTGCTTCGAGCAGCGCCTGCTTTTCGCGCGGCCCATAGGGGCTGATGACAGAGAGCGAATTCACCAGCGCTTCGTTGGACGACTGCTTGATGGTGCGCCAGTCGGCCTGAAGCCCATGTGTTTCGAGATAGGTCTTCAGCACGGCGAGCAGCGCATCGCGGCTCACACCCTCTGCGCCGAAATCGGAGGTGAGGTCGTTTTCATATTCCGACCAGTCGACGGCACAGATGCGATAGGGCGTCGTGGCATCGAGTTCCGAGGTGATGCGGAAACGCGCGACTCCGGTGAGCGTGATGAGCACGCGGCCGTCATGCGTTTCGGTCCAGGAGGTGAGGCGCCCGGCGCAGCCGACGCTGCAAAGTTTCGGCTTCGCATCCGGGTCTTGCGAGGCGGCGATGGCTGCGTCGCCATCCGGCTGCACCATGCCGATGATGCGTTCGCCGCGCATGGCGTCGTCCACCATCTTCAGATAGCGCGGCTCGAAGATGTTGAGCGGCAATTGCGTGCGCGGCAGCAGCAGCACGCCCGCCAGCGGAAAGACCGGAATCGAGGCGGGCAGATCCGCGATGCTCTGATAACGGTCGCTGGTCATGCGTTCGGCCTAGCTGAACATGATGGAGGAAAGGCGGCGGCGCCCGGAAAGCGTCACCTCGTCTTTTGGACCATAGGCGTCGAAGAATTCGACAAGCTGCTTTCTCGCCGCCTGCTCGTTCCAGTTGCGGTCATATTCGAAGCTGATGAGAAGCTGGTCGACCGCGCCTTCCTTGTCGCCCTTCGCATTGAGCGCCAGCGCAAGGTTGAAGCGAGCCTCGTGATCCTTGGGGTTCTTCTCGATCCGGGCGAGGAGTTCGCCGACATCGCCTGCATCCGCCGATTTCTCGGCGAGCGAAAGCGCGGCCTGCGTCGCCGTGATTTCGGGATCGTTCTTCGCGTCGGGACGGACGAGGCCGAGCGTCTGGCGCGCGCGCTCGAAATCGCCGCTCTCGATATAGCAGCGCGCGAGGCCCGCGACTGCGGCGGGAAGGCCGGGCTCGTGCTGGATCGCGCTGGCAAAGGCCTGCGCCGCGGAGGAAAGGTCGTTCGCCTCGAAGGCGGCGTGTCCGGCTTCCACCAGTTCCTCGGCAGGCGAGGGGCCGACGCCGCCCGCCAGCTTTTCGATGAAGGCGCGGACCTGGCTTTCGGGCAGGGCGCCCATGAAGCCGTCGACCGGCTGGCCGTTCTTGAAGGCGAAGACGGCGGGAATTGACTGGATGCGGAGCTGCTGGGCGACGGCGGGATGATCGTCGATGTTCATCTTGACGAGGCGAACCGCGCCGCGAGCGGCCAGCACCAGCTTTTCGAGGACGGGCGTAAGCTGCTTGCAGGGGCCGCACCAGGGCGCCCAGAAGTCGACGATGACGGGCACCTGCATCGAGGCGTCGAGCACGTCGGCGGCGAAGGTCTGCGTCGTCGTGTCCTTGATCAGCTCGCCGGCGGGCGCGGCGCTCGTTCCAAATGTCGGTTCCATCTCGGGCCTTCCTCTGGCGCCGCAGCTCGGCGGCAGCCGCATTTCACTCAGGCCAATGTGGGGCCTGCGCTATTTGAAAACAATGGTTTAGCGGCTCCGGCCCTCATCGGGCAAGGGTCACTCGTCGCCCTCGGCGCCTTGCGCGGCGACGAGGTCGATGATGAGCGGCTCATGGCCGGTGAGGCGCAGGAAGCGCAGGAGATCCTCACGCGAAATGGCGGTCGTCGCCGTGTTCTCGAGCGGGTGATAATGGAGCCGCTCATGCGCCAGCATCGGCTCGTCGAGGACGATTGTGATTTCGTGCTTTCCGTCATTGACCACGGCGAAAGGCGTGACCGAACCGGGCCTGACGCCCAGCTTCTCCCACATGAGATCGGCATTGCCGAAGGAGAGCCGCGCCGAGCCGATGGGCTTCGACAGGCGGTTGAGTTTCAGCTCACGTTCCTCGAGCGTCACGATGAGGAAAAGCGCGCCCTTCTTGTCCTTGAGGAAGAGGTTCTTGCAATGGCCGCCGCCGGCCCAGTCCGGACCCCAGGCCGCGCGCACGGCCTGCGCCTCCTCGACGGTGTGAAGGGGCTCGTGATGGCGCGTCTCATGGGGGATTCCCTCGCGGTCGAGCCAGGCGAGGAAGTCTTCCTTGGTGTGAATGGGGGCCATTGCGGGCTGGGTGTCAGGCATAGGTTTTTCCTCGCATGGCGGCCCGTCGCCCCGCAAGCCCGGCGGGTACAAAATTCCCGGCTTTTCCCGCCCGATACCCCCATTGCCCCCTTGCAATGCGCGAAACGATGGGTCATAAGACGGGCCTCACGAACGGCGGCCTGGCCGCACGTTCCATGGATGCGGGTGTAGCTCAGGGGTAGAGCACAACCTTGCCAAGGTTGGGGTCGAGGGTTCGAATCCCTTCGCCCGCTCCAGTTTTTAATTAAAAATCATCAAGAAACCAGAAGGCTCATCGGCGCGCAGCGCCGTGGAGACGGCGGTTTTTTGCGAGCCCTTGTCTCCAGAGAAGGCCGATCGACCGGCAGGCCTTGGCTCCATCGAGCGTGAGGATTCTGGTGTCTTGCGCTGGACACGCCGCGAAGGCGTCGACAAGCTGCCGGTGCAGGCAGCCAGTTGGCGCGCTACGGTCGAGACGGGATCCGGGCCTACCACTATGAAGAATGTCGAGATCTTTGCCGTCGAGAGCGGATTCCCTTCCAGCATCGTGCTGACAATCGACATTCTCGCGGCCGCAAACCGGCTGCGTGTCGCCGAAGATCGGCCACCGCCGTTCGACTACTGGTTAGCGGGTCCGGCGGCGGATCGCTTCGCGGGGCTCGCCCCGGCGCGTCGCGACGGGGCCCAATCCAGCCCCGACATCGTGATCGTGCCGGGCATTGGACTCTTCAATCCCAAAGCCGTTGAGGAAGGGCTGGAGAGGTCGTCCGCCAGCGATGCGCGCCGCCGCCTTTTGCTCGCGCATGAAGAGGGCAAGGAAATAGCCGCTTCCTGCACGGGCGTGTTTCTGCTGGCGTCCGCAGGCATCCTCGATGGCCGGCGAGCGACGACCGCGTGGTGGCTGGCAGCGTACTTCAGCAAGCTGTTTCCAAACGTCGTCCTCGATCGGGAGGCGATGGTCGTTACCGACGGGCATCTGACGACTGCCGGTGCGGCCATGGCCCAGGTCGATCTCGTTCTGACGCTGGTCGCGAGGCATGCCAGCCCAATGCTGGCGGACGCCTGCTCGCGCTATCTGCTCATGGATGCGAGACGGTCCCAGACATCCTTTATCTCGCTCGATTTCCTGACGGCAGGCGATGAGCGCCTTCGCCGGGCAAGGGCCTGGGCCGAAGCGAGACTGGGAGAAGAATTTACGGTGGACGAATTGGCAGGCATCGCCGGCATGAGCCCTCGGACATTCGCGCGGCGTCTTGCCGCGACGACTGGTCTGTCGCCGGTTCGTTTCCTGCAACGCCTGCGAGCTGAACGGGCGATCGCCTTGCTGGAAACCACCCGCCTGCCGGTCGACGAGATCGCCCACCGCGTGGGCTATGCGGATGCCTCAACGCTTCGCCGCGTCCTGCGGCGTCATGGCGGTGACAGCCCGAGGGCCTTCAGGGATGCAGCCATGGCCGCGTTCGAGCGGGTTGACTAGCGGTTCGGCATGCGCCGCGCCGATATGTTGATCGCCAGGCCGGAGACGACGGTCAAGGCCGCGAGGATCTTCCATGCTGGCAGCCCTTCTCCGAGATAGAGCGACGAAGCGCCCAGGCCAAAGAACGGCACCAGCAGGCCCAACGGCGCGATCCGCGATGCGGGATGGCGCGCCAGCAGCCAGTTCCATGCTCCATAACCGATCAGCGCGTTGCCGAACGATTGCCAAAGCGCAGCGCACCATCCGCCCGCATCGGCAGTAACAAGGCTTTGAACGATCTTGTGCGGACCGTCGATAGCGAGGGCAGCAATCGCCAGCGGCGGAACTGCGAAGAGATTGCTCCAGGCGACAAGGCCAAGCGGATTTACAGATCCGAGGCGTCGAGCGACGACGTTGCCTGTGCCCCATGCGAGTGCGGCACCCAGGACAAGCAAGATGCCCAGGAGATCGGCGTCGCCTCCGGCAAAGAGGCTGATCGCAATGATTCCTGCGCTGCAGAGAAAAAGGCCAAGCACGTTCGTCGTGGCCAGCCGCTCACCGTTGACGAGTACGGCAATTGCGACCGTGAAAAATGCCTGAGCCTGTATGATGACCGACGCGATGCCGGGCGAAATATGGCCCTGCATTGCGGTCAACATCAATCCGAACTGCCCAACGCCTATAAGCAGACCATAGAGCGCAATCATTCGCGCGGGAGCTTTCGGCCAGCGCAGGAATGGGAGCAGTGGAATTGAGGCGAAAGCAAACCTCAGCGTCGCCAGGGTGAATGCGGAAAACTGGGCAAGCCCCTCGTGCATGATGACGAAATTGGTTCCCCAGATCGCAACGATGCCGAGCGCCAGCAACAGATGGAGCGCAGGCAAGGTTCCTGGTACGGCAAGGCTTTTTTCGCTCACAGGACGATACTGCCTGTGAAAGCCGCATGCGCAGGATTGCCCGGTGGCGGAACGAAGGTCGTTTCGCTGGAATTGATCTCGGCGGCTATCGCCTGTATCGCGGCCGTGTCCAACCTGCGGGCATCGGAAAAGACCGCGTGTGGATTGCCGCCAAAGCGCCTGTTCGTGACGAGATCGACCGTGTGGAAAGCCAATTCAACCATGGATTGGAATGCGCCTCCTATTGAAGAAGCGCGCGCCATTCGTCCGGTGTGGCAGGCTGTGTGTCGAAGTGAGGACGATCATCGGGCAATACGATCCACGGCTGGCGGCTTCGGACCCAGAGGTGAACGGCTGGAATGATCTCGTTGCTGCGCGCGAGCGTGCCTGCGCGCAGGACCACGAGGCCCTTCCACCGAGGGTTCTGCGTAAATAGTCGGGTAAGGCATTTGGGACAAGCGTGCAGCGTTACCGCGACACCATGTGCCTCCATTTGTGGAACGGCCAGTGTTTCTCCCGCAACAGTGAACCCTGCTTCCGGCACGGGCAGCATGATGGCAAATGCACTCCCGCTCCGGATCTGGCAATCGGTACAATGGCACGCATAGCTGCGATCGAGTCTGCCGACTGCGGTATAGCGCACTTCGCCGCACAGGCATCTGCCGGACAAGGGTTTGTGGTTGTTCACGGGGCCTCTCCTGAAAGTGCATCGCCGAGAAACGCGATGATCTCGTCGCGGGCCGCCAGCGTCGGCTGTCCCGTCTCGTCGATAAGATGAACCGTCGTGACGCTGTGGGGCGTTGGCACATGCCGATCAAAGAATGGCGGCACATCGGTATTCGCTGCCGAGTCCGGCAGCTCTCGCGCGACAAAGTTTTCGCCAAGGGCCGCGCGATAGGCAGCAAAGCGCTCGGCGCGGCAGAATGCGTCGCCCGAAAAGCGATAGGCCAGGACTTTGCGGTTCTCGCGCTCCAGCCGGCCCCGCACTCTGGCGAGTTCCTCGTCGGAGATTTCGAGACCGCCGGGAACGTCGAGCGGCAGGGAAGGCTGGCACAGGACCGGCGCCACCACTGCCGGCTCGAGCATCATGGTCAGGGCGAAGTTGCCGGTGAAGCACATGCCCACAGCGCCGACGCCGGGGCCGCCACATTCTCCGTGCGCGTGGCGTGCCAGGGCGCGGAGCCAGACGGTGACCGGGCTCGACACGCCGGCGCCCAAGGCCCGGAACTCCGCGCTGATACAGGCCCGTCGGAACACGTCCGCGCCCTCTTCGGCAGAGCCGATTGCGCCATCCCGGCCAAACAGGGAAGGCATCCAGACCGTGAAACCCCCGTCGCGAATCCATCTGGCAAACCGCGCAACATGCGGACTGATGCCCGGCATCTCGTGCATCACGATCACGGCCGGACCATGGCCGGACCGCCAGACACGCTTTTTCGTCCCTTCGAGTTCGAGGTCGATAGGTGTGAAGTCGTCCAGCCTGTCGTCCTGCGAAACAGTGTGTGTCGTCATGAAAAATTCCTCCTCGCCACAAGCTGCTGCGGGAAGGAGTCATCGCCAAGTGTCAGAAGTGACTACTATCGGGCAAAATTGGCCATATCGGACGGCGTGGCCGGCCGCCTCGTCAACCGCAGCTCTGCGCGGCGACGAATTCCGCCCGTTTCCTGGCCGTTTCGACACTAGCCCTGCCGCCGGCACAAAGTGCAATTTCACCCCTGGAGAAAATTGTGCAGCCTCATCCCGAAGGATGACCGCTGGACGCGGGCGCAATGGTGAATGCAATGCCGGACTCGATGCGGAGGACGCGATGATCTCGCATATCCATCTTGGAACGAACGATCTCCCCGCTGCCAAGCAGTTCTATAGCCCCTTGATGGCCGAACTCGGCTGGCGTCTTCGATTCTACGAACCCGACAAAGGCTGGGCCGGCTGGCAACCGGAACAGGCGGACAGGCCGCTTCTGCTCGTCGGCGTGCCGTTCGATGGCCATCATGCCTCGCCCGGCAATGGCAACATGGTCGCATTGCTCGCAAGAGACCGGGCGACCGTCGACAGATGCCATCGGCTGGCGATCGAAAATGGCGGTGCAAACGAGGGCGATCCGGGCCTTCGTCCGCATTATCACGCCAATTTTTACGGCGCCTATTTCAGGGATCTCGAGGGCAACAAGATCTGCATTTGCTGTCATTCGGAGGGCTGACCCTCGCCCCGGCGGCGGACCCGCGTCTGGGTTCGCTTTCCATCGCCATGCTTAGCGTATTCAATGGGCGGGCCATCGCCCCATGGCGCTCTTGGATGGCCGATGGCGCTGGAAGGGGAGGAGGTTATGACTCACATCGGAAAATGCTTTTGCGGCGCGGTGGAGGTCGAGGTTACCGGCGAGCCGGAGGCGATGGGCTATTGCCATTGCAGATCCTGCCGTTCATGGTCCGGCGGACCGGTAAATGCGTTCAGCCTCTGGAAGCCGGAAGCGGTGCGGATCACCGCGGGCGCCGAGCACGTCGCCACGTTCCAGAAGACGGCGCTCAGCCAGCGCAAATATTGCGCGAAATGCGGCGGACACCTGATGAACAATCATCCGCCTCTCGGTCTCGTCGACGTGTACGCGGCCACGATCCCGACGCTGAAGTTCACGCCGGGCGTTCACGTGAATTATGCCGAGACCGTGCTGCCGATGCGCGACGGGCTGCCCAAGCTGAAGGATTTCCCGGCGGCGTTCGGCGGTTCTGGCGAAGAAATTCCGGAATAGAGCCATTGCGCCGGAAGGCGAACAGTCACAGCACGAATGAGGAGCAGGAAATGGCTACAAGTCTCAAGCAACTGATGGAAGCTGCCAACGCGGCGGTGCCGCGCATTACGCCGGCGGATGCGCGGCAGATGATCGGCAAGGACAACGTGCTTGTCATTGACGTGCGCGATGCGCCGGAAGTGGAGCAGAACGGCAAGGTTGCAGGCGCCCTGCATGTCTCGCGCGGCATGCTGGAATTCCGCGCCGATCCGGACTCTCCCTATCACGACAAGAATTTCGCCAGGGACAAGACGCTGATCCTTTACTGCGCCTCCGGCGGCCGTTCCGCGCTCAGCGCCAAGACGCTCAAGGATCTGGGTTACGAGCACGTCTACAATCTGGGTGCGTTCAAGGATTGGGTCGAGAGCGGCGGCGCTGTCGACAAGCCGATCGAATCCGGTATGCCGCGATAGGACAGGGCGGCGCGCCTGCGCGAACGGGCGCGTCGCTTTTCTCGATTACAGGGGATCGAGCGATGCGTGCGTGTCGTACCAGTCCGCCGCGGGCAATTGTGGATTCTGATTCTTGACGATGCCGAAGTCGCCATTCAGAAAGTAGCCGCGGAAAATTCCCTTGTAGACTTCGATACATTCGAAGATATCCATCCATCGCCCCGGCGCTTCTTCGCCGAAGGGGCCGGAGCTGCCGGCGGCGAATGTGTGCTGGATGGCGTTACCGTGTCGGCCCAGCATCTCGCCATTGTGCAAGCCGATCAGATTCTGGTTCACCACCTTGAACTTCCGGTAGCCGAGCTGCTTCATCGTGAGGAGCTCGTTGAGAAGCCGTGGCCAGTTCAGCTTTTCCGACTCGATGGAAATATACCGTGGCATCGACGGCGCGTTCGCGAAGGAGCGCAAAGCCAGAAAGTCGTTGCCCTCGATATCGATCTTGCAATAGAGCGGCACGCCGAATTTCGCGACGATATTGGCGAGCTTCTCGGCGTTCACCCGGATCTCGCGGATCTTCTGGCCCGGCCTCAATGCGTTGTTGCGCTCAACCCAGCTCTTGTTGGCCGTGCTCCATACCGACACGTCGTCGTTGACGTAAAAGCTGATCGGTTCGCTCGAGTCGGATATTGCGCAGTTCAATATGCGCAGCCTGTTCCCGGCGACATAGGAGGAGAGTTTTTCTCCGATCAGTCTGCAGTTGTCCGGGACCGCGTCGATCGCGACGACGTCGAATCCCTTCTTCAGATAGAATTCCGTGTCCTCGCCGTGATGCGCGCCGACATCGTAAACCAGCCTGTCATTGATATTCTGCACGAGGTGTCCATCCGAGCTGAGCCGGAAAGATCATATGCCACTCGTCACGGCCTTCGCGCCATTCGACCTATCCGGATTTGAACCCATCGAGGCGGTAATTCTTCGCCGTCGGTCTCACGGCATCCATGCGCTCATGAAGAAGCGCCGCCTGTCCCGGCGGAACTGGGTTTCGAACGGTTCGCCGCTGAGCCTCACGGCCCGCTTTCCCGCAGGGCTGTCCAGCGCCTTTATCGCGGCGGTCAGCGCGTCGCGGACATAACGCGAATTGGCGAGGCGTTGTTGCGACCAATGTTCGGTTGCTTCGCCGATCATCGGGTTCGTGTTGATCTCGTAAATCTGCGGACGGCCATTCACGAGGCCGAAATCCGCACGGCCATAATCGATGCCAGCCGCCTCGAAAGCCGACATCAGATGCTGCCCGTGCGGATTCCGGTGCAGCATCGCCCATTCCTCTTCGTATTGCTGCTCGTCGGCCACGGGCGCCCCATATTTGGCGATCCAGTCGAGGCTGTGCACCGACAATGCGGGAATGATGGCGTCGCCAACGCGATGTGCGGCGAGCTTGCGGAAGATGCCGTTGCCTGTCGGCTCGGCGGCATATTCGACGAAATGAAGATCGCTCAGCGGATGCCCCGCGGTCAGCGCTTCGGTCAATGCCTGATCTGCATCCTCGGCCGTGTGCAGGAGCCCCGCCAGCACGCCCCGATGCGCGGCCTGCGTACGCAGGAAAACGGGAAAGCGATCGGGCATCTCGTCGAGTTCGGGGCTCCAGCTGCGGAAATCGTTGATACCCTTCCTGTGCATCAACTGAAGGAAAGCATGGCGGCGGCGAAACCTTCCGGGATCGTTGAACACCCGGCAGCCCGCCGTTGCGAGCGCGCGCCATGCCTTGGCGGCCAGCTCCAGCTCCCAGGGGCTCAGCCGGTCGAAATCAGTGAAGATGTAGGTGGCGTGTGGAAGAAGGCGCTTTCTGAACAGTTTCCAATATGAGAAGCGCTGAATGATGCTCGGGCTGCACCATCCCGCGAGGGCGGCGTGAGTGTATTTATGCGGTTTCGTCGTGACGATTACGATCAAGAAAGTGGTCCCCATGGCGCGGATGCGACGCCAAAGCATTGCTCAATCATGGAGTCGATGTTAACAATTTTCAGGATCTGGATTTGTGGAGGAAGAAATGAAGGTCAAACTTCAGCTTACGAAGCTTCTCGGCTTTCGCATTCTGGTCGCCGCGGGCCAATCTGTCACCAGTGCCAAGATCGGCGAAAAGATCGGTGGCAAGCCGGGCTTCAAGGTCGGCATGAAGCCGAACATGTGATATAAAGTCATAACGCCCTTTCGTCGGTCTCCGCCAATCTTCATCCGTTTCGCTTTTTCGGGATAGTCGGATGAAAGCGTTTCACGCGTTCGAGCCGGACGCCGGTCGGGCGGTTGCGCTCGACCGCAGAATGCATCTGGGGCTGGCCGACAGCCTGCAGCATATTTCAGAACAGCTTGCCGGTATCCCCGGTTTCGATATCGCCGCGCTCGGGGCGGTAATTTCGAAGCTGAGAAGCGGCGTCCGGTTTTCACCGGCTATCTTCGGCTGGTATTACGAACTGGTTCTCGCGCTGCTCGACGAGCAGGAAGAGAAAGCCTCCCACGCCTTCGGAAATATCCTGACCGCGAAGCCCGCCGGAGCAGGCTTCGTCGTTCGTGCAATGGCGGCGCCGGCGGTGGATGCGGAATGCGATCTTTATCGCCGGCGCATCGGCTCCGAGATGACGGATCTCTTTCAACCACCAGCCGCGGAGGCGGTCGGGAATTTCGGGGAGCGGTTCGACGCAGGCTATGCGCTTCTCAACGACGCGCTTCCCGAGCTTGCGGGAGAGATCCGGGCGCTGGTTCGCGAGGTCGTTCTCGCGACGAGCCCGGATGCCGCGCCATTCCAGTTCGACGGCGCGTCGGCCTATCAGCTCTGGGGGCTTCTCTTTCTCAATCCGAAGTTTCATCCGACGCCGGTCGCGGTTGCGGAGGTGCTGGCGCATGAATCGGCGCATTCGTTGCTTTTCGGGTTCACCTTCGACGAGCCGCTGGTGTTCAACGATGACGACGAACTCTATTCCTCGCCGTTGCGCCTCGACCCCCGTCCGATGGACGGCATCTACCACGCGACCTATGTGTCGGCGCGCATGCATTGGGCCATGACGCGGCTGGCCGCCAGTCCGCTGCTGGACGGGGAAATGCGCGCCGCCGCCATCGCGGCTGCCGAGACCGACATGGAGAACTTCGGGAAGGGCTATGAGACCGTCGCCCGCTACGGTCGTCTTTCCGCCACTGGCGAGGCCCTTATGAAGGAAGCGCGAGCCTATATGTCGGGCCAGCCTGCGGCCTGAGCAGGGGCGAGGCGGTCATTTTCTTATTGAACATACAATCTGCTGCATTCGCCGGTTCCCGCATTTAACATCTGCTCACTCGCAAGAGCCGACTGGCCCGATGGCGCCTGTGGCGTATGCTTGCGGGAACCTGGTGCAAACCTGAAAGCGCGGCGAACCGGAAATGTCCATTGAACTCATAGTCACTGCGGCGGCCTTTCTGGGAGCGGGGGCGGTCGCGGGCCTTTCGCTTCTGCGTGCGGGGCGTCCCGCCGATCCGTTCAAGGTGCGGCTCGTCGACTACAATTACGTCGCGATCTTCGCCGTCGCGATCATGCTGGTGGTCGGGGCCCATCTGGTGACCCTCATCGCCGGACACCCGGTCACGGGCCGGCGCTTCGGCTGAAAGGGCGGGCAGGGAAGCCCCGGGCCAGCCCGGCGCTGCATCTTGCGGCTTGTCATTCGGCCGGAAGCGATGCATAGAGCCACCGCATCGCGTTTCAATCCGAGTGGAGCGGAGTTCCCGCCATGAGCCAAGCCTGTTACTGCCGGTCCGGCAAGGACTTTGCCGAATGCTGCGGCCCCTATCTTTCCGGCGCAGCCCTGCCGCCTACGGCCGAGGCCCTGATGCGATCGCGCTACTCGGCCTTTGCGACCGCCAATGTCGACTATCTCGAAGAAACGCTGATGCCCGGGACGCGCGAGGATTTCGACCGCGAGGCCGCGCTGCGCTGGGCGACGTCCAGCGAATGGCCGGGCCTCGAGATCCGTTCTGTCGAGGCGGGCGGCGCGGGCGATACCGATGGCCATGTCGAATTCGTGGCTCTCTTCCGCCAGAACGGCCAGGACCAGGTGCATCACGAGACCGGCCATTTCGGTAAGAAGGATGGCCGCTGGTACTATATCGACGGGATCGGCGGCACCCGGCCGCGCCGCGTCGAAAAGATCGGCCGCAACGATCCCTGCAGCTGCGGATCGGGCAAGAAGTACAAGAAGTGCTGCGGGCTGGCCGCCTGATCCTGCCTCGGTAAAGAATTTGGAAAGAGGCGGTCTCTAGTCTCGTTCCCGTGCCGCGCCTTGTGCGGCGACACGGGAGACTGCCTTGAGCGCCATTCCGATAGAACCCCTGTTCGATGAAGAGCGGATGCGCGTCTACCCGCGCCTTTCGCTGCTCGTCTATCTGCTTGCCGCCATGGGCGTCGTGGCAAGCTCGACCGCGCTCATCGACATTTTCGGCAAGCCGCTCGGCTACGACTTCATTACCTTCTGGAGCGCCTCGCTTCTGACGCTTCAGGGCCACGCGGTCGACGCCTTCGACTTCCACAAGATATTTGTGGCGCAGCGTATCGCGGTGCCCGCCGGGCAGAGCATCTTCCTCTGGCATTATCCGCCGACTTTCCAGCTTCTCGCCGCGCCGCTCGCGCTTCTGCCTTATCTCGTTTCCTATCTCGTCTTCACCCTCGGCACGCTGGCGCTTTATGTGTTCACATGCGGGCGTCTGTTGAAGCTGAAGGAAGCGGCGATCCTTCTCGTCGCCTTTCCCGGCGTCTTCATCTGCGCCTTTCACGGCCAGAACTCATTTCTGTCCGCGGCGCTTTTTGCGGGCGCCGTGCTCGCGATCGAGCGCCGACCGGCGCTTGCGGGCGTGCTTCTCGGCCTTCTCGCCTTCAAGCCGCAGCTCGGCCTGCTCATTCCCGTTGCGCTCATCGCATCGCGGCAGTGGCGCCTATTCCTCATTACCGGCGCCACCGCGCTCGGCTTTGCGCTCGTCGCCACGCTCATCCTTGGAGTTGACCTCTGGGTTGCCTTCTTCAAGAACACGCCGGTCGTGCGCCAGATCATGGAAGCGGGCTTCCTGCCATGGGGCAAGATGCCGAGCGCCTTCATTTTCTTCCGGATGCTGGGCGTGCCGGCGACGTTCGCCTATGCCGCACAGATTCTGACGGCGCTCGGCGCTGCCGCCGCCGTGGCGTGGGTCTGGTACAAGAAAGGCCCGACGCGGCTCGCCTTCGCGGTTCTCGTGTCGGCGACGCTGCTGCTCACGCCCTATATCTTCGATTACGAATTCGCGATCCTCGCCGTGCCATTGTCCATTCTGGCGAGCGACATGGTGGATCGCGGCGCGACGCGAAACGAGAAGATCGCGCTGGTCGCGCTTTACGGCATGCCTGCGATTGCCGCGCCGCTTGCGGGCGCAACCCATTTCCAGATCGGTTTTCCGCTGCTTCTGCTCGCGCTCGGCTTCTCTGTGCGCCGCGCGCTCAGTCTCCAGCCGGAGGCGGTGTCGTCGAAGTAAAGGCGACGCCATGCTTCTCGACGCCGAGCGTGGCGAGGAGCGCGAGCACGACCGCAACGCCAGCGGCGACGGAGGCCAGCGCAAAGCTGTAATCGCCGCCTCGTCCCTCCGCCAGCGCCGCCTGGAGCGGCGCGGCCAGCGACACGATCAGATTTCCAAGCTGATAGGCAAAGCCCGGAAAGGTGCCGCGCACTTCGTTCGGCGACAGCTCGTTCAGATGCGCGGGCACGATGCCCCATGCGCCCTGCACGGCGATCTGAATGAGGAAGGCGCCGATCGCAAGGAACATGGGCGTCGTCGAATAGGCCCAGAGCGGAATGACCGGCAGCGCCAGCAGCGCCATGGTGGCGATCATGCGCCTGCGACCGAAGCGCTCCGACAGCGTGCCGGAGGTGAGGCCGCCGATGATCGCGCCGATATTGCCGATGACGACGATGATGCCGACGGAATGCGCGTCGAAGCTGTGCTGTTCGCGCAGGAAGGTTGGATAGAGATCCTGCGTGCCATGGCTGAAAGCGTTGAAGGCCGCCATGAGCAGGATGGAATAGAGAAAGAGCCAGATGTGCTTGCGGCCAATGCGGACCATGTCCTTGGCATGGGCGAGGAGGCCTTCGGCGCGCTTCTCCGCATGCGCCAGGAAGACCGGCGACTCCTCGACGCCCCGGCGGATATAGAGCACGAGAAGCGCAGGGGCGGCACCCAGGATGAACATGCCGCGCCAGCCGATATGTTCGAAGAACAACGCGAAGACAACTGAAGCGATGAGATAGCCCGTGGGGTAGCCGGTCTGCAGCAGACCCGAGACGGGGCCGCGAAGGCGTGGCGGAATCGACTCCATCGCAAGCGACGCGCCGATGCCCCATTCACCGCCCATGGCGATGCCGAACAGCGCGCGCATAATGAGAAGTGCCGTAATTGAGGGTGCGAAACCCGACAGCAGTTCCATGAGCGAATAGAAAAGGACGTTCGCCATCAGGACGGGGCGGCGCCCGAAGCGATCGGCCGCCAGGCCGAAGACCAGCGCGCCGACCGGCCGCATCATCAGCGTGAGCGCAATGGCATAGCTCACCGCCTTGACGCTGGTCGAGAATTCCGCCGCCACATCCTTCAGCACGAAAACGAGAATGAAGAAGTCGAAGGCGTCGAGCGTCCAGCCGAGATAGCTCGCAAGGACTGTGTTTCTCTGTTTCGGCGTCAGCGTCCGAAGTTCCGACAGGATCGACATGCTCCCCCTCATGCAGGTCTGTCCGGCGATCTTGCAAAGATTAAAGACTTCGCCGTCTCGCGCAATGGCTCCCGCCTTTCCCGCGCGGCAGCTTTATGCTCCAATTGACAATGCGACGCAGGAAAGGGCCGCAGTTCTCGGACTGTCAGAAGCGCCTTCGCGTTCGCGGCGAGCGAGGAGGACGTTCCAGTGGAAGTGATCGAGAAGCTGGCGGAAGTACGTGAGTCGTTTGAAAACGATCCGCATCCGCCTCATGGCTATTCCGCAACCGGCGAGGCGGCGGCGGACGGCAAGGGTCAATGGAGCTGGGCGCTTTTCGAATGGGCCCGCAACCCTTACGTGATCCTCATCACCATCTATATCTTCTCGCCCTATTTCTCGAATGTCGTGGTTGGCGATCCTGTGAAGGGTCAGGCGATATGGGGTCATATCAACGGCATTGCGGGGTTCTTCATCGCGGCGCTCGGCCCCGTGCTTGGCGCGATCGCGGATACGGGCGGAAAGCGCAAGCCGTGGATCGCCTTCTTCGTTGCGCTGATGGTGCCTGCGACCTTCGCGCTCTGGTGGGCGCTGCCGGGGGGCCAAGGGCTTTCCATTCTCGCCATTGCGGCGCTTGTCGTCGTCGTCTCCGTCGCCTTTGAATTTTCCGCGGTGTTTCACAATTCGATGCTGCCCGCCGTCGCGCCGCATGACCGCATCGGATTTCTTTCGGGCCTCGGCCTCGCGCTCGGCAATGCGGGCGCGCTCCTCATCCTCTGCTTCATGCTCTGGGCCTTCATGCTGCCGGGCATGGTCGACTGGAGCTTCATTCCGCCGAAGGCGCTGTTCGGCATCGACGTGAGCGCTTTCGAGAACAGCCGCATCGCGGGGCCCATCTGCGCGGTGTGGATGGCGCTCTTCACCTTGCCGCTTCTCTTCTGGACGCCGGATGTGAAAGGCGAGGGCGTGCCGGTCGCCATGGCCGTCAGGCGCGGGCTTCGCACGGTCGTCAAGACGGTGCTGAAGCTCCGGCAGTATCGGAATGTGGCCGCCTATCTCATTGCGCGCATGTTCTACAATGACGGCAAGACGGCAGTGCTGGTTTTCGGCGGCGTCTATGCGGCGGGCGTTTTCCACTGGAACGCGCTGACGCTTACCATCTATGGCATCGTCCTTTCGATCTTTGCGGTGGGTGGCGGCATTTTCGGCGGCTGGCTCGACGACAGGTTCGGATCGAAGCGCGCCATCATGATCTCCATCGGCGGCACCGCGCTGGGCGTCGTCCTCGCGGTTTCGATCACGCCGACCGAGCTCTTCTTTTTCTGGCCGCACGATCCCGCGACGCCGCCGCTCTGGAGCCTGCCGTTTTTCCGCACGCTGCCGGAGCTTCTCTATCTCACGGTCGTACTTCTCGTCGCCATCTGCATCACGGCGGCCTATGCGAACAGCCGCACGATGCTCGCCCGCATCGCACCCGTCACCAAGATGTCGGAATTCTTCGGCATCTATGCGCTGTCCGGAACGGCAACGGCCTTTATTGGACCGATGCTGGTGGGCTTCGCGACGGAATTCTTCCAGAGCCAGCGTGCAGGTTTTGCTTCCGTGCTTGTTCTTCTTGTCATCGGGCTTGCGGGCATGTTCTTTGTACGGGAGGAACGCGCGGAGGCGATCGATTGACCACACGTAAAGAAGGCGAGCCTGCGTCCACGCTCGCGCAGGCCGCATGGGTTTGCTACGAATGGGCGAACCAGCCCTATTTTTCTCTCGTCACGATCTTTCTCTTCGCGCCCTATCTCACCGCCACGGTGGTCGGCGATCCGGTGAAGGGGCAGGCGATCTGGGGCTATACCCAGGCGATTGCGGGCATCATCATCGCGCTGTCGAGCCCGCTTCTCGGCGCGATGGCCGATGCGGCGGGGCCGCGCAAACCCTGGATCACCTTCTTCACGATCTTCTGCACGCTGGGCTGCTTCGGTCTCTGGATCGCGGTGCCGGGCTCGCCTGTTCTGCCGATCATGTTCTCGCTCATCGTCGCTTCGGTCGGCATGGAATTCGCGATCATCTTCGCGAATGCGATGCTGCCCACCATCGCCTCGGAGCGGCGCATCGGCCTCTTGTCGGGCATCGGCATCGGCGTCGGGCAGCTTGCCGCCATCGTCGCGCTTGTGATCGTGCTCATCTATCTGCAGTTGCCGGGCGTGGTACATGCCTCCTTCATTCCCGATGCGCCGCCTTTCGGGTTGTCGAAGGAGGCGCATGAGACGGATCGGATCGTCGGACCGATTTCCGGCGCATGGTTCATCGTCTTCATGCTGCCGCTTCTGCTCATCGTGCCGGATCAGAAGCATCGCGGTCTTTCACGCTTGGAGGCAGCGAAAGCGGGGATCGTTCGTCTCGGCCATACGATCAACAAGGCATGGCATTTCCGCAATGTGGCGCTCTATCTGATTTCGCGCATGGCCTTCTATGACGGCATGAATGCGATCTTCGTCTTCGGCGGCATTCTCGCGGCCTCGATCTTTCACTGGGGCGCCATGGAGATGGCGGTCTATGGCGTCTGGGCGACTCTCTTCGCCGCGCTCGGCGCCTTTGTCGGTGGCTGGACGGATCAGCGCTTCGGCTCGAAGAAGACGCTAATGGTGTCGCTGGCGCTGGCGCTTCTCGCTTTTCTGGTGCTGATGTCCTTCGACCGCGACCGGGTGTTCTTCTTCGTTCATGTCGATGTCGCGCCGGACGCGAAGGCGTTCACGACGCTGCCGCAGCAGGGCTTCCTCGCGACTATCGCCTTCTTTGCGCTGATGGCTGGCCCGACCATCGCGTCGAGCCGCACCATGCTCGCGCGCATCGCGCCGATCGAAATGATGACGGAGTTCTTCGGGCTCTATTCGCTGGCCGGCAAGGCGACGACTTTCGTCGCGCCGCTGCTCATCGGCCTCGTCACGAGCCTGAGCGGCAGCCAGCGCCTTGGTCTGATGGTCGTCGTGCCGCTGATCATACTCGGCATCGTGATGCTCAGCTTCGTTCGCGAGGAACGCGCGACGGCGATCGAGTGAGGCGGCTTCAAGGCGGGTCGTCACCCCGGGCTTGACCCGGGGTCCATCTTCCTTCGTGCGCTGGGCAAAGATGGATGCCGGATCAAGTCCGGCATGACCGCTGTTATTAGTGCCGGAAGTGGCGCATGCCCGTCATGACCATGGCGAGGCCCTTTTCGTCGGCCGCCGCGATCACTTCCTCGTCGCGCATGGAGCCGCCGGGCTGGATCACCGCCGTCGCGCCTGCTTCCGCCGCCGAGAGAAGACCGTCGGCGAAGGGGAAGAAGGCGTCCGACGCCACGACCGAGCCGATGGTCGCGGGCTGCGAGGCGCCTGCGGCCTCCGCCGCATCGAGCGCCTTGCGTGCGGCGATGCGCGCCGAGTCCACACGGCTCATCTGGCCGGCGCCCACGCCCACCGTCGCGCCGTTCTTCACATAGACGATGGCGTTCGACTTCACATGCTTGCAGACGCGGAAGGCGAATTTGAGGTCGGCGAGTTCCTGCGCCGTCGGCTGGCGCTTCGTCACGACCTTGAGGTCGAGCAGATCGACGCGGCCATTGTCGCGCGACTGGACGAGAAGGCCACCCGCGACCGACTTCACCGTCAGGCCCGGTGCGCCCGCGTCGGGCAAGCCACCGGTGATGAGCAGGCGCAGGTTCTTTTTCGCGCCGATGATGCGGCGCGCATCCTCGTCGGCGTCCGGCGCGATAATGACTTCGGTGAAGATCCTGGCGATCTCTTCCGCCGTCTCGCCATCGAGCGGGAGGTTCGAGGCGATGATGCCGCCGAATGCCGAGACGGGATCGCAGGCCAGCGCCTTGCGGTAAGCGTCGGCGAGCGAGGAGCCCACAGCGACGCCGCAGGGGTTCGCATGCTTGATGATGGAGATGGCGGGCGCGATCCTGGGATCGAACTCGCCGACGAGTTCAAAAGCGGCGTCCGTGTCGTTGATGTTGTTGTAGGAAAGTTCCTTGCCCTGAAGCTGCGTCGCCGTCGAAACGCCGGGGCGGTTTTCGCCCGTGGTGTAGAAGCTCGCGATCTGGTGCGGGTTCTCGCCGTAGCGAAGCGTCTGGCGGAGATGGCCGCCGAAGGCGCGATAGTCCGGCGCGGTATCCTTCAATTCTTCGGCGAACCAGTTCGAGATCGCGGCGTCATAGGTCGCCGTGCGCGAATAGGCCTTGTGGGCGAGGTGCTTGCGGAGCGCGAGCGACGTGCCGCCCTTCGCCTTGATCTCTTCGATCACGGAGGCATAGTCCGAACCTTCGACGATCACGGCCACATAGGCGTGGTTCTTCGCCGCCGCGCGGATCATGGCCGGGCCGCCAATGTCGATATTCTCGATGCACTCGTCATAGGCCGCGCCCTTCGCCACCGTTGCCTCGAAGGGGTAGAGGTTGACGCAGAGAAGGTCGATCGCGCCGATGCCGTGCTCTTCCATCGCCGCCCTGTGCTCGGCGTCGTCGCGCACGGCGAGAAGTCCGCCATGGACCTTCGGATGCAGCGTCTTCACGCGGCCATCCATCATTTCGGGGAAACCCGTGAGGTCGGACACGTCCTTCACCGGCAGGCCCGCCGCCGCGATGGCCTTGGAGGTGCCGCCGGTCGAGACGAGCTCGACGCCCGCCTCATGCAGCGCCTTCGCGAAGTCGATCAGCCCCGTCTTGTCGGAGACGGAAAGAAGGGCGCGGCGCACCGGCTGGATGTCGGCGGCCTTGGGGGCGGGTTTTGCGGAGACGGACATTGGCTGCCCTTTCGAGGCTTGAAGGGGGATGATGCCGGGGCGGATAGCACAAAACGGCCTCATCCGCCATCGAAGCGGCTAGAGATCGGGCAATTCGGGAAGTTCGGGCGCTTCCCGCTTCACCGGGGCCCCGGAAACCCGCTTCCAGGCCCAGTTCACCTTGGCGTCGCCCCGGAAGACCTTGGAGGCGATGACGATCTGCTCGGTGCGGCGCGTGGTGTCGCCGCCGCCCAGATAGACGCTTTCCTCGATGGTCAGCGGCGCTTCGACGCCCTCGATCCGGGCGTGAAGCTGCCAGCCCTCGCCATTGGGCAGGCGGACAAGCGCGCTCAGCCCTTCCTGTGACAGGGAGAGCTTGGCGTCCGGATGGAGGTGGAAGCGGACCGCGAAGGCAGGGTCCTCGGGGGGCTTGTACCAGTAGCGGCGCTGCCACGGGAAAGCCTTGCGCGGCTCGTTGGCGACAAGCAGATCCTCGCCCCGCAATTCGTCGCCGGCCGCCGAGAAGAAGAGGCGGCGGCGATGGACGAGGCCGAAGCGCTTTTCGTAGCCGTTATGGCTCGCCTCGAGCCAGATGCCGCTGTCGTTCTCGTGGCGGCGGCTCTCGACGCGGGTCGGGCCTTCCATGGTGCGGGCGCCGAGCAGCGCGCGGGTGAAGCTGCCGCGCAGGATGCGGGCCGACGATGTGTCGGCGAGAACCAGCGTCGAATGGGCGGCGGTGGCGCGGCTCGCGGCTTCCCAGTCGGGGCCGAGCACCCGCGTCGTGCCGCAATTGACGATGAGGCGCGATTTGCCCGAGCTGATCTCGAAGGAAAGGCAGCCCGCATGGGCGTCGTGGCTGTAGCGGCCGGGCGGCGGCGGGCCGGTGTCGGCGATGAGCCGCGCATGGCCGGCGGCCATGCGCTGATAGCCTGAATGCGGCGCAAAGCCGAAGGGCTTGCCGCGCGTATCGTCATAGGCGAGCACGGCGTCGATGGCGCCGTCGAGGCCCTCATTCGCGCCGTTGAAAAGCGCCAGCCGTCCGTCGCCATGCCGGAAGAAGCGCAGCATGGGCATCATGCGGTCGACGGCGTCGCGAATGGGCTTGGGGATTTCCATTCGCCGCGCGGCCATGGCGTCGCGCAGCGAAATGAGGTCCAGCATGATCGAGAGGATCGCCGCCGGGTTGCGGCTCACATGCCCGCCATCGGCAAGCACCTGTCGGTCGAGTTCGCGGCAGACGAGGCGCAGGCCCTTTTCGAGGCGCTTTTCGCCTTCGGACAGGCACAGGCCGGAAAAGGTGAGGCCCAGTGCCGCCGTGAGCCGCTTCTCGCCTGCGGGCGCAAGGGCCGCGGTCCGCGCGAGGTGGCGGGCCTGCCGGGCCATGTTGCGCAGCAGCGTCGAGCGGTAGATGAGGTCCGAGCCGTCGATGATGAGCGCGCCGTTCGCCACCCATGAGGTGAGGCGGCGGCCGATCACATGCGGCGCCCAGGCGATGCGGTCCCAGTGGGCGGATTGCTGCGTCATCCAGCCGGCGACCAGCGTTTGCGCATAGGTCCGCGCGGCGTCGCCGCCCGCGGCGGTGAAATGGCGCAGCCATGAGAAGCCGTGAAGCTCTTCCGCCCAGCCGTCGGTGGGCGGCGTGACCGCGAAGGGCGAGCCGCCATCCGTCTTCACCTGTCCGCCGGGCAGCGACCAGCGCCCCTGAAAAAGCGCTTCGGCCTTGTCCGCGAGACCCGGTCTCAGGTCGCGCGGATAGAGCATCATGTGGTCGGGCATGGGCCCGCGCAGCGTCAGGCCATAGGCCCATGTCGCATAGGTGCGGGCCAGCGCCTCGTCGCGCATGCGCACCAGCGATGCGCCGACGAGATCGACCACGCGATTGCCGGGCGGCATCGAGTAATAGGTGGGCGAGGACT
The DNA here is from genome assembly GCF_039680535.1 of Parvibaculum sp. Classification (GTDB taxonomy): domain Bacteria; phylum Pseudomonadota; class Alphaproteobacteria; order Parvibaculales; family Parvibaculaceae; genus Parvibaculum. The sequence continues at coordinate 319,846 of NZ_JBDKSS010000005.1, forward strand.
GCGCCTCCACGACGGGCGATCCCGGATGAGGCGGATCGATCTCGACTTCCGTCATATGCGCCATGCCGCTTGCCTGCGGCCTCCCGCTATCGGCGCGCGCTTCTTCAAGCGGCTCCGCGAAGGGTCGCGATGTTTCTTGCATAGGCGGCCTCTCCGCCCTTGAACGTCGCCGTGCCGGCGACAAGCACGTTGGCCCCGGCCGCAATGGCGCGGGGCGCCGTCTCGAAATTGATGCCGCCATCGACTTCGAGGTCGATGCCGGGATTCTCCTGATCGATCCGCTTGCGGATGATCTCGATCTTTCTGAGCTGGCTCTCGATGAAGCTCTGCCCGCCGAAGCCCGGATTGACGCTCATCACGAGGACGAGGTCGATGTCGCCGAGGAGCGGCCAGAGCGTTTCGACCGGCGTGCCGGGATTGAGCACGAGGCCCGGCTTCGCACCTGCCGCGCGGATCGCCTGAATGGTGCGGTGGGGGTGCGGCCCGGCTTCCGGGTGGAACGAGATGATGTCCGCGCCCGCCTTGGCGAAGGCCTCGATATAGAGGTCGACCGGCGAGATCATCAGATGAACGTCGAACGTCTTTTCCGAGTGCGGCCGCAGCGCCTTCACGACATCGGGGCCGATGGTGATGTTCGGAACGAAGTGGCCGTCCATCACGTCGACATGGATGTAGTCGGCGCCGGCATCTGAAATCGCGCGTACTTCTGCGCCAAGCTTCGCGAAGTCTGAGGCGAGGATCGACGGTGCGATCTTGATGGGAGATTTGCCGCTCATATGCCGCTCTCGAGACCCGAACCGGGCAGCGGAAAAACTGCCCAAAACACTAAATCTTGGCTGTTTCCCTGCTTAACAGCTTGAATCTTGTGGCGCAAGGCTGGCCCGAGGGTCAGGCGCGCCGGATGAGCCTCGATGCGTAGAAGCCGTCCATGCCGCCTTCGTCGCCAAGATGGCAGGGCAGGGTGCGCAGGTCGCCTTCGGGGGTCACGAGTTCGGCGAGGCCGCCGACCTCCGCCGCCTCGATTGGCCGGCGCGCGAAATTGCCATGGCGAAAGAGGAAGCGCTCGATCTGGTCGGGGCCTTCCTGGCGTTCGAGCGAACAGGTGCAATAGACGAGCGTGCCGCCGGGCGCGAGAAGCTTCGCCGTATTGTCGAGAATGCGGGTCTGAAGCGCCGAAAGCCTGTCGCGGTCCGGATGTGTCTTGAGGCGCAGCACATCGGGGTGGCGGCGCGCCGTGCCGGTGGCGGTGCAGGGCGCGTCGAGCAGGATGAAGTCCCATGTGCGGCCGGGCGCACAGCGGGCCGCGTCGTCGATGACGATGCGCGCTTCGAGGCCGGTGCGTTCGAGATTGCGGCTCAACCTTTCGAGGCGCTGGGCCGAGCGGTCGACCGCCGTCACCTTCGCACCCATGCTGGCGAGTTGCAGCGTCTTGCCGCCGGGCGCGGCGCAGAGGTCGAGCACCTCGCGGCCTTTCACGTCGCCGAGCAGCCGGGCGGGCAGGGCGGCGGCGAGATCCTGCACCCACCAGGCGCCTTCATCGAAGCCGGGCAGGGCCTCGACGCGGCCTGTATTTTCGAGACGCAGCGAGCCTGTGGGCATGAGTTTCGCGCCGAGCTTCTCCGCCCAGTGGGCGCGTTCGGCTTCCACCTTCACCGAGAGGTCGAGTGGCGCTTCATGCCATTGCGCACGGACGATCGCGCGGGTGTTCTCCTCGCCATAGGATTTGGTCCAGCTCTTCCAGAGCCAGTCCGGCAGGGAGGCGCGTTCGGCGTCGATGCCTTCGCGGAGCGCATCGCCCTCGCGCGTGAGGCGGCGGAGCGCCGCGTTGACCAGCGCCTTGAAGTGGCGGGCGTCCCGGTCGGTGGCGGCGGCCTCGACCGCGAGATCGACGGCGGCATGGGGCGCGACGCCGAGGAAGAGGATTTCGGCGATGGCCGTGCGCAGGATGATCTGCGTCGGCCCCGCGCGCTTGGGTAGCGGCTTCTCGACGAGGCGCGAGAGGATGGTGTCGATCTCACCCAGATGGCGAAGCGTCGTCGCCGCTATGGCGCGGGCGAAGCCCTTGTCGGCCGCCGCCGCGTCGCGAAGGGCACCCTGCGCCGTTTCCTCGGCGAAAGCCTCGTCCAGCGCCCGGCCCTTGCCGAGAACGCTCGTCACCAGCCGCTGCGCTGCGAGCCGCGCGGGAAGGCCCGGTTCATTGTTCGTTTCATTCATGCGGCAGGCTTATCGCATGAGCGCTGCGAGGGCCAGCGGCGGATTGGCAGGTTCGCTCGCCGGCGGTCAGCCCCAGGGGCGGCCATTCGCGCGGGCATCGGCGGCGGCGAGTTCCCGGAGCTTCGCGACGCGGTTCGCGGTCGAGGGATGCGTCGAGAAAAGGCTGTCGCGGCCCTTTCCCGAAAGCGGATTGATGATGAACATATGCGCGGTGGCGGGATGCGCTTCCGCCGCCATGTTCACGCGCTCATGCGCCGCGCGGTCGATCTTTTCCAGCGCCGAAGCGAGCCAGAGCGGACGGCCGGAAATCTCCGCGCCCGCGGCGTCGGCATCGTATTCGCGCGTGCGGCTGATCGCCATCTGCACGAGGCCCGCCGCGATGGGCGCGAGGATCGCAAGCGCCAGCGTGCCGATGAAGCCGCCATTGTTCTCGCGATTGCCGCCGAAGAAGAAGGCGAAATTCGCAAGCATCGAGATCGCGCCCGCGATCGTCGCCGTGATCGTCATGATGAGCGTGTCGCGGTTGCGGATATGGCTCAGCTCATGCGCCATCACGCCCGCGAGTTCTTCCGGCGTCAGCATCCGGAGAAGGCCGGTCGTAGCGGCGACGGCGGCGTGTTCCGGGTTGCGGCCCGTGGCGAAGGCGTTGGGCTGGTCGTTCTCGATGATATAGGTCGCCGGCATCGGCATGTTCGCATTCTCGGCGAGCTGGGCGACGAGGCGCACATATTGCGGCGCCGTCGCTTCGTCCACGCGCCGGGCGCCATACATGGACAGAACCATCTTGTCCGAATTCCAGTAGGCGAAAAGGTTCATGGCCAGGGCGACGAAAAAGGCGATCGTCGCGCCGCCCGTGCCGCCGATCAGATAGCCGAGCCCCATGAAGAGCGCGGTGAGGGCGGCGAGGAGAATGCCTGTCTTGACAGTATTCATTGGACCTTCGGTTCCTGTTCCTCGGGGGCGGTTCCTGTTGCTCCCTGCGCCACAGCCGCAAAGGGGGCGGTCACTGGCGCGGCGGGGATCAAGGTCTTATATGTAGCCGCGCAATCTCCCCTTCAAGCGAGCGATCGGATGAGCGGCAAAACGGAAAATCAGGTGCAGGAAGCCGGGCAGGACGCGGAAGCAACACCGCCCAAGGTGTTGAGCCCTGCCGCGCAGCGCGCCCTTGCCGAGGCCGAGGAACGCCGCCGCGCCGCCGATGCCGCCCGCGCCGCGGCCCCCGCCCCCCGCGAGATCAACGGCCCCAAGGGCCTCGAAATCGGTGCCGAGCCGACGCGTTATGGCGACTGGGAAGTCAAAGGCATCGTCAGCGACTTCTGAGGCCGGTGTTTTCGGTCCGTTCCGGTTCGCTTCGCTGGCGAATCGCTTGAATTTCCCGGATATGTGAATGTAGTCCTATGCAGGAACCGGTCAGGGGGCCGGGGGCTTTCACATTCGCGTCCGGGTGCAGGCGCATTCGTTCGATCGGACCTCATGCGCGGCCGCATTCTCGCTCCTGTTCTCGCAAGCCTCGTTCTTTTCGGATCGACGTCCATCGTTCGGGCGAAGGATGAGATTCGCGGACCCGTCGAGGCGCAGGTCATCCGCGTCGTTGACGGCGATACGCTGAAGGTGAAAGCGGAAATCTGGCTCGGCCAGACGGTCGAGGTCGAGGTGCGGCTTGCGGGCGTCGATGCACCGGAGCTCAAGGGCAAATGCCGCGAGGAGCGCGAAGGCGCCATCCGCGCCCGCGACTATCTTGCGCGGCTCTCTGCGGCCGGCCATGTCCGCCTCACGGATATCAAGCGCGACAAGTTCGGCGGCCGCGTCATCGCCAATGTCTCGAACGACGAGACGCCCGACTTCAGCGCCGCGCTCCGCGCCCGCGGCCTCGCCCGCGCCTATGGCGGGGCGAAGCGCGGGAGCTGGTGCTAGCCAGCGGGGCCGAGGGTGGCTCAGGCGACCGCCTGCAGCCCTTTCTTTTCGACCAACGTCAGCAGCTTGAGGGACGGTCCTTTCGGGTGCTTTTCGCCACGTTCCCACTGACTGACGATACCGACCGTGACATTCAGATAACGCGCAAAGACTGCCTGGCTGGCCTTTTCGCGCAGCCGGATTTTTTTGATCTGAACAGGCGTAAGGGGTTTGACCGGCGTGAGACACAGCGCGTCAAACGTCTTCATTGTCTGCTTGTCGATGGCTCCAGCATCGAGAAGACCGGCGGCTGTTTCATGGATAGCCGCCATCGCATCGCTCTTGTATTGCCGCTTACCCATCGCACTTTACCTCTGTAATCGTCTGGTTCTTTATCGCCGCTTTCAATGCGCTGTCGTTCATCGCCAACATTTGCTGGGCGAGTTTTCGGAAGGCCGCGAGTTCGTCCTTCGTGATGTTGTCCCGGTCCTTCTTCGCAAAGCCGTAGACAAAGAATGCCCTGTCCGCTTTCTGGAAGAGAATGATCGTGCGGAAGCCGCCCGATTTGCCCTCTCCGTCCCGGGCGATCCGCTGCTTGATGACGCCGCCGCCCAAGTCAGCGTCGATATGTCCATCGTCGGCGCGCCCGATAGCCTCACACAAATCGGCGTCCGATACGCCTTCCTTGCGGGCAAAGCGGAGGAACGGCTTGTTCTTGAATATCCGCATCGCCACTTCCTGCCCACACATATAACACTAAGTACTATAGCACTCAGTATCACGATATCAAGATGCAGACACGCCAAAGCAATCCAGTTCCTCACGGCACTGGATTGCCTCGCTTTGTTCGCACGGCAGATTTGAGCGACTGGGCTCAGCCCTTGTTCTGACGGTTTTCGACGAGGTCGCTGACGACGGTCGGATCGGCAAGCGTCGAGGTGTCGCCTAGATTGGAGAAATCGTCCTCGGCGATCTTGCGCAGGATGCGGCGCATGATCTTGCCGGAGCGCGTTTTCGGCAGGCCGGGCGCGAACTGGATGAGGTCTGGCGCGGCGATGGGGCTGATCTCCTTGCGGACCCACTGCACGAGCTCCTTGCGAAGTTCCTCCGTCGGCTGCTCGCCCGCATTGAGCGTCACATAGGCATAGATGCCCTGGCCCTTGATGTCGTGCGGATAGCCGACGACGGCAGCTTCCGCCACTTTCGTATGGGCAACGAGAGCGCTTTCGACTTCCGCCGTACCCAGACGATGTCCCGACACGTTGAGCACGTCATCGACGCGGCCCGTGATCCAGTAATAGCCGTCCGCATCGCGGCGGCAACCGTCGCCGGTGAAATACTTGCCGGGATACTGGATGAAATAGGTGTCGATGAAGCGCTGGTGATCGCCATAGACGGTGCGCATCTGGCCCGGCCATGAATCGGCGATGCAGAGATTGCCGGTGGTTTCGCCTTCGAGCTCCTTGCCCTCGGTATCGACCACGACGGGCTTCACGCCGAAGAAGGGCAGCGTCGCCGAGCCCGGCTTCTGCGCGATGGCGCCGGGAAGCGGCGAGATGAGAATGCCGCCCGTCTCCGTCTGCCACCATGTATCGACGATGGGGCAGCGCCCGTCGCCCACGACGCGATGATACCAGAGCCAGGCTTCCGGATTGATCGGTTCGCCGACCGAGCCGAGAAGGCGGAGCGACTTGCGGCTCGTCTTCTTCACCGGGCCGTCGCCTTCGCGCATCAGCGAGCGCAGAGCGGTGGGCGCCGTGTAGAAGATGTTGACCTTATGCTTGTCGATGACTTCCCAGAAGCGCGAGCTGTCGGGATAGTTCGGCACGCCTTCGAACATCAGCGTCGTCGCGCCGTTCGAGAGCGGCCCGTAGACGATATAGCTGTGGCCCGTGACCCAGCCCACATCCGCCGTGCACCAGTAGATGTCGCCGTCCTGATAGTCGAAGACATATTGGTGCGTCATCGACGCATAGACGAGATAGCCGCCGCTGGTGTGCAGCACGCCTTTGGGCTTTCCGGTCGAGCCGGAGGTGTAGAGGATGAAAAGCGGGTCTTCCGCGTTCATCACTTCAGGCTGGCAATCGGCGGGAACCTTCGCCGCTTCCTCGTGATACCAGACATCGCGGCCCGCCTGCATGGCGACGTCGCCGCCCGTGTGGCGCACGGTGATGACGCTGGTAACGCCGGGGCACTTCTTCAGCGCTTCGTCGGTATTCGCCTTCAGCGGAATCCTGCGTCCGCCACGCAGGCCTTCATCGGCGGTGACGACGACGGTCGAGTCGCAATCGACGACGCGGCCAGCGATGCTGTCTGGCGAGAAGCCGGCGAAGACAACGGAATGCACGGCGCCGATGCGCGCGCAGGCGAGCATGGCATAGGCCGCTTCCGGGATCATCGGCAGGTAGATGGTGACGCGGTCGCCCTTCTTCACGCCGCGCGCCTTCAGCACATTGGCGAAGCGGCAGACTTCGGCGTGAAGCTCCTTGTAGGTAATCTTCCTGTCGTTCTTCGGATCGTCGCCTTCCCAGATGATGGCGACCTGATCCGGGCGATCCTTCAAATGGCGGTCGACGCAATTGACGCTGACATTGAGCGCGCCGTCCTCGAACCATTTGATGTGGAGGTTCTTCGGATCGAAAGAGACGTTCTTCACCTTGGTGAAGGGCTTGAGCCAGTCGATGCGGGCGGCCTCTTCGCGCCAGAACGTATCAGGGTCGCTGAGGCTCGCTTCGTAGAGCGCCTTGTAGCGCGCCTCGTCGATAATGGCGCGGGCCGACCATTCCGGTGAAACGGGAAACACTTCATTCGACATGATGGGACGTCTCCTTGGCAGCGTGTCTTTTTAGTCTTGTAAATTGATCGGATTATGCGCGAGCGCATTGCTTTCGGCAATCATAGCGCAGAGCTATGTGCATTAATCCCACTTTGCGATCCCGATGGAGGTCACTAGCTTGCTGACATAAAAAATTCGTAATGGAGTACCCGCGACCAATGGCAAGCCCCCTCGACGGCAAGACCTTCATCCTCGGCATTGGCGCACAAAAAGCGGGCACGACCTGGCTGGCGGAGTATCTGGATAGCCGTCCCGAAGTCTTCATGGCGCCGCTCATGGAGATGCATTACTTCGACGCTCAATATGTGCCCGGCCTCCGTGCGGACGTTGATGCTCTCTTCAAGAGAAAGGAGAGCATTCTTGTCCGGCAGCAGATATGGCCGAGCGCGAGGCGGAAAAAGCGTCTTGAGCATCTGAGGGCGAGGATGCGGATGAACGATGACGCGGCCTATGTGTCGTATTTCGAACGGTACGTTCCAGCCGAGTGCACACATTTCGGTGAGATAACGCCGGAATACGCGTTGCTTCCCCGAGAGGTCTTCGAAAATATCCGGCGATATTTTCCGCGGATCAAGGTTGTCTATCTGATGCGAGATCCTGTCGACAGGTTCTACTCGCAACTGCGCATGAACATGCGCGCGGGGCGCGTGCAAGATGGACGCGAGGAAGAGCTTTTCATCTCGTTCCTGAACGAACCGCGCTATTTCGACAAGACCTACTATCACGAGACGCTGTCAATCGTGCGTTCGGTTTTTGATAGCGATGAAATCCACATTGCCTTTTACGAAGAACTTTTCGGCGATGCGGAAATGAGCCGTCTCTGCGATTTTCTCGGTCTGGCCTTCGTACCCGGCGCATATGACAAGAAGGCCAACGCCGCACCGAAGCCAGCGAATCTCGATCCAAAGCTCGCCGCACTCGCGCGGGAACGCTTCGCGCCGGTTTATGACTACTGCCGCGCCGAATTCGGCGAGCGTGTGCCCGCCTCCTGGCGCGCCTGAGGCTTATTCGCCCGCAGTCAGAGCGGCGATATCGTCCTCGTCGAGGCCCACTTCGCGCAGCACTTCCGCCGTCTGTTCGCCGAGCTTCGGCGGGTGGCGGCGGATGTTTGCAGGCGTCTCGCTGAAGCGCACGGGCGGCTTCAGGGCGAAATAGGGCCCGGCATGCGGGTGATCGAAGCGCTGGAAGAAATCGACCGCCTTCAGATGCGGATCGTTCTGAAGATCGTCGAGGCGGTTCATCTTCACGGCGGGAATGCTGTGCGGCAGAAGAAGCTCGAGCCATTCCTCGGTCGTCTTGGTTTCCGTCAGTTCCTCGATCATCGCGTAAAGCTCGCGGATGTTCTGCGTGCGCTTCTTGTAGGTCGAGAAGCGCGGGTCTTCATAGACGCCGGGGCGGCCCGCCAGTTCGAAGAAGATTTCCCACTGCTTGTCGGAATAGGGCATCAGGCCGATGTGACCGTTCTTCGTCTTGTAGGGGCGGCGATCGGGATTGGTGATGCGCGGATAGGTCCACTGGCCCGTCGGCGGATCGTAGACATGATCGTAGAAATGCTCGGCCAGAACGAAGGAGGTGACGGCCTCGAGCATCGGCACTTCGACGAACTGCCCTTCGCCGGTCTTCGCCTTGTGATAGAGCGCGGCGGTGACGGCCGAGACGAAGAAGAGGCCCGAAACCTTGTCGGCCATGATGGTCGGCAGGTAGCGCGGCTGCGGGTTGCCGTCCATATAGGTCAGGATTTCGGCTGCGCCCGAGCCCGCCTGAATGAGATCGTCGTAAGCGGGAAGGCCCGCATAGGGGCCGTCCGAGCCATAGCCCGCGGCATGGACGAAGATGATGTCGGGCTTCACCGCCTTGATGTCTTCATAGGCGAGGCCGAGCTTCTTCATCGCGGCGTAGCGGATATTCGAGGTCATCACATCGGCGGTGGAGATGATCTTCAGCAGCGCCTTGCGGCCCGAGGGCTTGGCGAGGTCGATCAGCACCGAACGCTTGTTGCGGTTGATGGTGAGGAAGATCGGGCCGAGATCGGGCGAGGCGCCTTCGGGCAGGTGGCCCGGCCAGCGCATGATGTCGCCGCCAAAGCCGCCGCCGCCGGTAGGCGAGGGTGCCTCGACCTTGATCACGTCCGCGCCGTAATCGCCGAGGATCTGCGTCGCGTAGGCGCCGAAGACGACGCTGGTGAGATCGACAATGCGGACGCCCTTGAGCGGTCCCGTGACTTCGGTTTCGAGTTTCTTCGTCTCGCTCACTTCGTCCTCCACCGTAACGCCATCTGCTTATTCTTGATGTCCGCGCCAGACGTAAAGCGCGTCAGGTAGCTTTTCCTCGTTGTCGCGGCCTTCCGTCAAGCGCTCGCAGACGAGACCGTGGTCTTCATAAAAGCGACGCGCGCCTGCATTCGCCTGAAAGGTCCAGAGGGAGAAGCCCTGCGGACGCTGCGTTTTCGTGGCGGCGAGCAGCGCGGCGCCGACCCCTTGGCCTTGCGCGGAAGGATGCACATAAAGATGGTCGAGCCAGGCGGCTCCGGCGCCGTCGCGAATGGCGGCAAAGCCGGCGATGCTCCGATGCGGTCGCTCGACGACCCAGATTTCCAGCGTTCGGGCGACATGGGCGATGAAGGCCCGGGTTTTGCCATCCGTATGGAGCTTGGGCAGGTATGGCATGCCGGCGCGGGCGACAATGAAGACATCTGCGAGTTCCGGCCACTCTTCCGGCCTTGCGCGGCGCGGGACGGTTTTCATTTGGGAGTCTTTCTCGCTCGCACCATATTGAAGGCGGAGACTAACCCGGGCGATAGGACACGTCATGCTGCTTCACCTGTCGAGCTGGCCAGAGATCGAGGATTATCTCACGCGCTCGCGCGGCGTCGTCATTCCCATCGGCTCGACCGAGCAGCATGGGCCCACCGGCCTCATCGGGACGGATGCGATCTGCCCCGAAGTGATCGCGAAGCGTGCGGGCGACGGGGCAGGCTTTCTCGTCGGGCCAACCTTCAATGTCGGCATTGCCCAGCATCACCTCGGCTTTCCCGGCACGATCACGCTGCGCCCCTCGACCATGATCGCGGCGATCCACGACTGGGTTTCGTCACTGGCGCGGCACGGCTTCGAGCGCGTCTATTTCTTCAACGGCCATGGCGGCAATGTTTCGACGATCAACGCCGCCTTCTCCGAGATCTATGCGGACCGTTCTCTCGGCGCCGATGGCTCCAACCGCGGGCCGGTGAAATGCAAGCTTGCCAACTGGTGGGACTATGCGCCGGTGATGGATTTCTGCCGGGCGAAATATGGTGCCTCGCATGGCAGCCATGCGACGCCGTCCGAAATTGCCATTACATGGTCGGCATATCCCGACGCGATCAAGCGGGCGACGATGAGCCCGACGGTTGCTCCGTCCGGACGCTTCACAGATGCCGAGGACTACCGTGCGAAGTTTCCCGATGGCCGCATCGGCTCCGACCCGACATTGGCAAAGGCCGAAGACGGGGCCGAACTGATCGCGCTCGCCGCCAAGGGGCTCATTGAGGACTACCGAAGGTTTCTCGCGAGCTGATCCTCCGGCGCGATGGAGATCATTCCATCCACGATCTCGACAGGCACCGGCGTCAGACTTTTTCCCGCGCAAGGACCGGAGACGCAGAAGCCGTCCTCGATGCGGAAGAGCGCGGCATGGACGCCGCAGATGATGCGCGTTTCATCGAGCGTCAGGAACTTGTCCGGCCAATTGTCGAGCCGCGCATGGGCATGGGGGCATTCGTTGAGCCAGGCGCGCGCCTCGCCATTCTTCCTTACAAGGAACATATCGAAGCGCGTCTGGCCCTTGCCGAAGCTGAAGCCCTTCGCGCCGGGATCGTCCAGCGCGTCGAGCGGGCAGAGCGGCGTGCCGGGCGGTGGCTTCATGCTTCAGTCACGGCGCTTTCGCCAGCCCGCCCATCTTGCAGATGAGCTTCCATTCATTGTCGCGCACGGGCTGCACGGAAAGGCGCGACTGTTTCAGGATCGCCATTTCCGCGAGCTTCGGTTCGGCCTTGATGTCGGCAAGCGTGATCGGATTGGGCACATCGCACACCGCCTCGATATCGACGAGGCCGAAGCGGCCCGTCTCGTCGGTCGGGTCCGCGTGATGCTCGCCGATGACGCGGACGATGCCGACGATCCGCTTCTCATCCACCGAATGGTAGAAGAAGCCAAGGTCGCCCTTCCGCATCGCCTTCATGTTGTTGTTTGCCTGATAGTTGCGAACGCCGTTCCAGGGCTCGCCCTTGGCGCCCTTCTTCTTCTGGTCGTCCCATGACCAGGTCGAAGGTTCCGATTTGAAAAGCCAGTACGCCATTGTCTCTTGCCCTTATCGCGGATTGAGAACCCATTTCCACGCGCGGATCTCGACCGTCGCGAAGAGCCCCGCCTTCGTATACGGATCCTCGGCGACAAGTGCTTCGACCTCGGCGCGGTCGGCCGCCTCGATGGCGAGAAGGCTGCCCGTCATCGTCGCTCCGTCGTCGCTGGTGAAGGGACCGCCGGCGGCGATGCGGCCGCTCTCCTTCCAGTATTTTACATGCGCCTCGCGATTGGCGAGACGGACATCGAGGGCGTTCGGCTTGTCGGTGCCGATGAGGCAGAAGAGCATTTTGGTCTCCGGGATCAGCTTTCGCTTTTGAAGGGGCGGGTGAGAAGGGTGAGGATCGCCTCGTCGACATTGAGACGGCCGGTGACGATGCCAGCGACGGCTTCCGAGATCGGCATTTCGATTCCGTGTTTCGCGGCGAGTTCGACGACGGCGGTGGCGGAGAACACGCCTTCGCTCACCGAATGGCGGCTCCCGAGAATTTCATCGAGCGACTTGCCCTGTCCGAGCGCCATGCCGAGCGACATGTTGCGCGACTGCGGCGAGTTGCAGGTGAGGATGAGATCGCCGAGGCCGGAAAGCCCGGCCAGCGTTTCGGGCCGCGCGCCGAGCGCGAGGCCGAGCCGCGTCATCTCGGCAAAGCCGCGCGTCGTCAGCGCAGCCCGCGCGCTGGCGCCGAAGCCCTTGCCCTCGACGATGCCGCAGGCGATGGCGAGCACGTTCTTCACCGCGCCGCCGATTTCCGCGCCGATGAGGTCGGAGGCGTAATAGGGCCGGAATGTGGGAAGGCCGATCGCATGGACGAGCGCCTTGCCGGTTTCCTCGTCGGCGCAGGCCAGCGTGATCGCCGTCGGGAGGCCGCGCGCGACTTCCGCCGCGAAGCTCGGGCCGGACAGGACGGCGGGTAGCGCCTGAGGCAGCGCTTCCTCCAGCACTTCGGTGAGGAGCTTCAGCGTGCCCTGCTCGACGCCCTTGGCGCAGAGAAGGACGGGTGTCCCCGGCTTCAACAGCGGCGCGAGCCCGGCGCAGACGCCCCGCATGTGCTGGGCGGGCGTCACCATCAGCAGCGCGTCGGCGCTCGCGGCTTCCTCGATGGAGGAGGTGGCGCGCACGTTCTCGTCAAGCGCGATGCCCGGAAGAAAAAGCGCGTTCTCGTGCCGCGTGTTGACCGCCTCGACGACCTCCGCCTCGCGGGCCCAGAGCGTCACCTTTCGCGAGAGGCCCAGGTCGCGCCCGGCCCGTGCCGCCACTTGGGCGAGAGCCGTACCCCAGGCCCCGCCCCCGATGACGCCGATATGTCCGAATTCCTTCATGGCCTGCCGCGTTGTCCCGCCTGTTCCGTTTCTGCCGCCCAACGCCATCGCTTCTAACGATTGAACGATTCGTTGAATATTTACTGCGGCAGTTTACAATCACTCTATGAACGCTCCCGACAATACACGCCAGAAGATCATCGACGCAGCCCGGAAACGTTTTGCCCATTACGGTTATGGGAAAACGACGATGGCAGACCTTGCGGTCGACTGCGCCATGTCGGCCGGCAATCTCTACCGCTATTTCGCCAGCAAGCTCGATATCGCCGAAGAAATCGCGCGGGCGGCGTCCATGCGGACGACCGGACAGCTCTCCCGCATCCTGACGCAGCCCGGACGCAGCGCCTCGGAGCGGCTGCGCGATTTCCTCTTCGAGGACCTCCGCGAGACGTTCCAAACGCTGGAACGCGACCCGAAACTGGTCGAAATGGGTCTGATCATCACAACCGAGCGGCCCGCATTCCATAATGAGGGGCTCAAGCGCGAGCGCGAGGTGCTCAGGCGGATCATCGAATATGGCAATGCTTCGGGTGAGTTTTCGGTGGCGGACCCCGAATTCATCTCCGAGATGATCCAGTCGGCGACCCTGAAATTCAGCTATCCGCAGCTTTTCACCCGGCTGTCGCTGGAAAAGCTCGAGCGCGAGCTCGAAGGCGTTTACCAGCTTATCGTCGGCAGCCTCAGGGCTGGTGTGTCGATGACCGACCCCCAACGAGATGTGGTAGAAGCCTGATTTTGCTGCAAAGCAGCAATTTCATTCAACATCGCAAAATTGTAACAACACATTGATTTCTATAGGTCAAAGACCTTGGGAACGCTGTTATGTGTTGCGATGCAGCAACATCTTCCATGAATGGTGAATATTTTTCGTTTCATTCATTGTTTTCCGTTCAGGCTCGTCCTAGATAGGAGGCGTTGAAGGAGTTCCCTCCTCCCTCAAACGCACCGAAGGAGAAGCCGCCATGACGCTCGCAGCCCTCAAGTCCCGCTTCGAAAGCCCCGTCGCCGCAGAGGCCGCTCTGCGCTCCGATGCCCAGATTTTCTCGTGGACGGACTATGCGAACCGGAAAGCTCCGGCGGTGCGCGAGACGCTGGGCGGCCATCTCGGAACCGCCGCGATCGCGACCTACGCGCTCTTCAGCCTCGCCTACCTGTATGTGCAGTACGCGTTCTGAACGAAACCATTTCCCGGGCGCGGTCCTGAACCTGCTGCCCTGACCGAATTCGAAGGAAACATGCCATGAAGCTCACTGAAACCCTCGCGACCCGCTTTATCGTTTTGGTCCTCACCGCCTATTCCCTCGCGCTCATCGCGCAGACGGCGGGCGTCGTCCACTTCGCCTGATTTCTATTCTCCCGCCGGGCTCTAATCCTCCCTCCCCGGAGCCCGGCATACTCAAGGCCTGCTAACTCGGGTCTCTTGCCCCAGCGTCTCCTCACGCTGGGGCTTTTTTTATCAGCAGCGCGGCGTTGGGCGATCGCTGGCGCAGGAACTTCTTAACCATGATGTGGTCAGCTTCGGGTGAGCATTCACGTCAGCGTGGCATCGCCCCATGAACATGACCGACCACAAGAGCCATCCCTTCTCGATCGACGTGCCGGTCTGCGAGCGTCGTGCCGGCGCCATCGATATCGAGCCGATGATGATGTGGTGTTCGAGCGTCTTCCGGCGCGAGGACTGGCGGCCCCGCAATCGCCGCGAGGTGGTGCGCTTCTGCTTCCGCTCGGAGGATCAGGCGGCGCAATTCGCCGAAGCCTGGCGGCCCCGGCTCTAGCCTTTCAGGTCGTTGTCAGGCCTTGACGCCGGCGCCGGGCTTTGCCTGCGCCGTGGGGTCGAGCGGCCAGCGCGCCAGAGGGCTGATTTCGAGCCCGTCCTCAAGTCCCATTGCAAAACGTTCGGCGCCTGCCCAGGCGATCATCGCGCCATTGTCCGTGCAGAGTTTCGCGGGCGGGACGATGAACTCGTAGCCACGCTCCGTTGCCGTCGTTTCGAGCCGCGCGCGCAAAGTCTGGTTCGAGGCGACGCCGCCCGCGACCACGAAGCGGCGCGATCCTTCGGGAAGCTTCGCCATGGCCATTGCGTGCGATACGCGGTCGGCGAGCACATCCGCGACGGTCGCCTGAAAGCTCGCCGCAATGTCGGCGCGCAGCCGGTCGGTCATTTCCTCCTGCGCCTCGATGACCTGGCGCACGGCGGTCTTTAGGCCGGAGAAAGAGAAGTCGCAGCCGGGCTTGCCCATGAGCGGGCGGGGCAGGTGAAAGCGGCTTGCGTCGCCTGCCTTCGCCGCGCGTTCGACCGCCGGTCCGCCCGGAAAGCCGAGATGCATCATCTTCGCCACCTTGTCGAAGGCTTCACCCACGGCGTCGTCGATGGTGGTGCCGAGGCGGCGATAGCGCCCCACGCCCTCGACCACGAGAAGCTGGCTATGGCCACCCGAAACAAGAAGCAGCAGATAGGGGAAGGCGATCCCGTCGGTGAGCCGGGCCGTCAGCGCGTGGCCTTCGAGGTGGTTGACCGCGACGAGCGGCAGGCCACAGGCGAGCGCGATGCCCTTTGCCGTCATCAGCCCGACAATGACGCCGCCGATGAGACCGGGACCGGCCGTCGCCGCTATGGCGTCGAGGTCTTCCCAGCCTACTTTCGCGTCTTCCAAAGCCCTCGTAATCAGCCCGTCCAGATGCTCGATATGGGCGCGGGCGGCGATTTCCGGCACCACGCCGCCATAGGGCGCGTGTTCCTTGATCTGGGAAAAGACGGCATTGGAGAGGATTTCGCCCCGGAATCCGCCAGAATCCGCGCCACTTTCCCCGGTATGACGGCGCACGACGGCCGCCGCCGTCTCGTCGCAGCTCGTCTCAAGCCCGAGAATGGTGAGCACGCCCTTGCGCGTCATGTTGTCCGTCGCTCTTCCGGTGGAAAGGGGTCTTCCATGCCGCTTCGATCGTCTATAAGAGCGGCAGGCCCTTGTCGGGCTTGGCATAACACCCGGAAGAAGGCTCATGCAACGTCGGCTCCGTATCGGCACGCGCGGCTCCAAGCTCGCGCTCATTCAGGCAAATGACGTCGCAAGGCGGATCGGCCTCGCGCTCGGCCTTCCCGCCGAGGAGGCGGCCGAGATCGTCGTCATCAAGACGACCGGCGACCGTGTGCAGGACCGCAATCTGTCGGAACTGGGCGGCAAGGGGCTCTTCACCAAGGAAATCGAGGACGCGCTGCTCGATGGCGGCATCGACCTCGCGGTCCATTCGATGAAGGACATGCCGACCGTTCTGCCGGACGGGCTCATCATCGACTGCATTCTCGAACGCGTCGATCCGCGTGACGCCTTCCTGTCGCCCAAGGCCACCTCCATCGCGACGCTGCCCCAGGGCGCTATCGTCGGCACCTCGTCGCTTCGGCGCGGCGCGCAGGTGAAGGCGCGCAGGCCAGATGTGACCGTCGTTCCCTTTCGCGGCAATGTCGATACGCGGCTCCAGAAGCTCGCCGATGGCGTGGCCGACGCGACCCTGCTCGCCATGGCTGGCCTCACCCGCATGGGCCTTCTCGACAAGGTGACGGCGCCGCTCTCGACCGATGAAATCCTTCCCGCCGTTGCGCAGGGCGCGGTCGGCGTCGAACGCCGCATCAATGATGCGGAAGTCGCGGAACTGCTGCAGCAGCTCCATCATGTGGAATCGGGACTTCGCGTCGCCGCCGAGCGCGCGACGCTTGCCGTGCTCGACGGTTCCTGCCGCACGCCCATCGCGGCGCTCGCCATTATCGAGGGCAAGAAGCTTGCGATGCGCGCCATGATCCTCGCGCCGGACGGTTCGGAAGTGATCGAGACGTCGCGCGAAGGCCTTGCCTCGGATGCTCTGGCGCTGGGCGCCGATGCGGGCGAGGAGCTGAAGGGGCGCGCGGGTCCACATTTCTTCGACGCGATCTGAACGCCCATGCGCCTTCTCGTCACGCGGCCCGACGAGGATGCAGGCCCGCTTGTCGAGGCGCTGGCGGGGCTCGGCCATGAGGCCATTTCCGCGCCGCTGCTGACGATCCGGCTCGCGGAGAATGCCATCATTCCGGACATGGTCTGGCAGGCCATCCTCATCACCAGCGCCAATGGCGCGCGGGCCATCGCCATGCGCCGCGAGATGGCCAGGCTCGCTCAGGTGCCGGTGCTTGCGGTCGGCGAGGCGAGCGCCGCGGCGGCCCGTGTCGCGGGCTTTACGAATGTCACGACGGCTGGCGGCGATGTGCATGCGCTGGCGGGGCTCGTGCTCGGCCGTCTTTCACCCGGCGGCGGTCCGATCCTTCATGTGGCAGGCGCGGTCACCGCGGGCGATCTCAAGGGCATGCTCGAAGCCAGGGGCTTCAGCGTCGAACGCGCGGTTCTCTACGAGGCCGTCGCGGCGGATGAACTTCCGCAGGCGGCAGCGGCGGCGCTCCGCGCGGGCCGGGTCGACGGCGCGCTTTTCTATTCGCCGCGCACTGCCCGCCAATTTGCTGATCTGGTTCGGAGGGCGGGGCTCGAACAAGAACTCGTCACGCTGACGGCCTATTGTCTCTCGGCCGCCGTGGCGGATGCGCTGGCCGGGCTTCCCTTCCGGGCGGTGACGGTCGCTGCCGAGCCGAGCCAGACTTCTCTGCTCGAATGTCTTGCGTGATCCGTGTGAGCGCCCGCGTCATTTAGCGACAATGGGCGGTGCGGGACCTGAAAAGGCGGAAATCCGCCAATCCTGCCTTTCCGGTGCCATGATCCCCTCTATAGTAGGGGTCCGACTCTTCGAAGAGGCCGCATCTGCCCATGACCGACGCGAACGGAAACAAAGAGACGCCCGCCTCTCCCGAGGCCGAGGTGCTTGGACCCGAGAAAGCCCAGCCGGGCCCCCGTCCGCGCAAGGAGCCGCCCGTCATCGATGGCGAGGCGGAGGTGCTTTCGAGCAAGACCGGCGCCGCCCGTCCCGAAGCCGACCCGCAGCCGGCGTCACCCGGGGCTGAGGTTCCCTTGGCGAAACAGGCTCGATCTGTCGGGCTTGGCACGGTGATCGTCATCGCGCTTGCCGCCGCAGTCGCAGTGGGCGCCGCGGGCTATGTCGTCATCGGCCAGATGGGCGATGCGTCGGGACAGGCGCTCGCCGGTCTCGGCACGCGCTTGGATGCAATCGAACAGAAGAGCGAGGCGAGCGGGCAGTCGCTGGCAGCGGCGACCGAAAAGCTCGATACGCGCATTGCCGCCGCAGAGCAGACGCTTGCACAGCAATCGCCCGAAAGCATCGCCGCCGCCAATGCGCGGCTCGACAAGCTCGCCGCTGAAACGGACGCGCTTAAGCAGTCGCTTGCCGAAGCGCAATCGGCTTCGCAGGGAACCCAGCAGAAGCTCGACGAACTCGGCAAGTCACTCCCGCCTGCGGGCATCGCCGATCAGGTGGCGAAGGTGGAGGCGATGCTGCGCCTTCTCAATGGCGCGCTTGATCAGCTGACGCCGAAAGTGGATGCGATGGAAGCCCGCCTCGCGGCGCTCGAAGCGAAGAAGGAAGATCCGGATGCGGCGGCCCGCGCCGCGCTGGGCCTCGCGCTCGCCAATCTTGCCCGCGTCGCCGAAGGCTCCGGTTCATTCAAGGCGGAACTCGACGCCGTCGCCGCCTTCCTTCCGAACGAGCCGGAGCTTTCCGGTCTCGCGCAGGTTGCGGCACAAGGCGCGGTGACGAGGGCGCGGCTCAAGGAAGAATTCCCCGATGTTGCGCAAAAGGTCTTCGATGCGGAACGCCGCGCAACGAGCGATGGCTTCTGGGCCCGCTTCGTTGCCAATGCCCGTTCGCTCGTCACCGTGCGTCGGACCGGCGAGCTGACGGGTGACAGCACAGAGGCCGTGATTGCGCGGATGGAAGAGCGACTGAAGCTCGACGACCTAGCGGGTGCGGCGGATGAAGCGGTGAAGCTCAAGGGTCCGGCGATGGAAGCCATGAAACCATGGCTCGACCGGGCTCAGGCGCGTATCGCGACCGACAGGCTTGTTCGCGATCTTTCCGCGCATGTCGCGGCGCGGCTCACCACAGCGGCAGGTGGGAACAAGGGCTGATGCTGCGCGCGCTTTACACCTTCCTCATCATCGCAGCGCTGTCGGCGCTCGCCATCTGGCTCGCCGACAATCCCGGCGATCTCGTCATGCATTGGCGCGGCTACGAGGTGCGCACCAGTTTCGTCGTCGGGCTCGGCCTTCTCGTCGTCATCGCCTTTCTCGTGCTCTTTGCCTATCGCCTCGCGATGGGTGCGCTTCGTGCGCCCGCAGGCCTTTCCTCCTATCTCGTTCAGAGCCGCCGCCGTCGGGGCTTTCTCGCACTGACGCGGGGCATGGTCGCCGTGGCCGCGGGCGATGCCTCGGAAGCGCGTCGCTATGCGGGCCGGGCGAAGCGTTTTCTCGACGAGACGCCGCTGACGCTTCTTCTTGCCGCGCAGGCTGCACAGCTTGAAGGCAGGGAAGACGCGGCAAAGACCTATTTCCAGGCGATGCTTGCTGCGCCTGAAACGGAATTCCTCGGCCTTCGCGGTCTCTTCGTGCAGGCGCGCCGCGCTGGCGACAAGACGCGCGCGCTCGAACTCGCTCGCCGCGCCTTCTCGCTCCGTCCGAAAACGCCATGGGCCGCGCAGGCCGTCTTCGAGATCGAGACATCGGAAGAAGACTGGGAAGCCTCGCTCGCCACTCTAGACCGCATGCTCTCGGCGAAGCTCCTGACGCGCGACGTTGCGCGGCATCGTCGCGCCGTGCTGCTGACGGCGCTGGCGCAGACGGCGGAAGAGGCGGCGGCCGCACAGGTCGGCGAGGCGAAGCGCGCGCCGCGCGAGCGCGCATTGTCGCTTGCACTCGACGCTGCCTCGCTTGAGCCCGATTTCGTGCCCGCCGTGGCGCTTGCCGCAAAGCTTTGCGGCGAGACGGGCCGTGTTCGCAAGGGCGCGAAACTGGTCGAACATCTTTGGGCTCGCGCGCCTCATCCCGATCTTGCCGACGCCTATATGAACCTCATCGAGGGCGAAAGCGCTTACGACCGCTTCAAGCGCGTGCGCCTTCTTGTCGGCCACAATCGCGATCACATCGAAAGCCGCGTCGCGCTGGCGCGTGCGGCCGTGGCGGCGCGCGACTGGCTGGCGGCGCGTGGTGCGCTCGAACCTTTCGTCGGCGTCAACGCCACCGAGCGGCCTTCGCAGCGTATCTGCGAACTCATGGCGGCGATCGAGGAAGGCGAGCATGGCGATCGCGGCAGCGCCCGCGAATGGCTCGCCCGCGCGCTTCATGCGCCGGAGGACGCGGCATGGGCGGGCGAGGGCTACCGCTCGCATCGCTGGTCGCCGATCAACCCGGTGACGGGCGAATTCGACGCGCTGACGTGGCGCGCGCCCGGCCTGCGTCTTGCGCCTGTGGTCGTGCCGCCTGCGGCAGCGCCCGTTCCGGCGCCTGTCGTTCCGGCCACGGAAGAAAGGCCGGCGCCGCCTGTGGAACACCATGTTCGGCCCCAGGTCGAGGAGGACGAGGCTCTTGCCTTCACGCCGCCTCTGCCGGACGATCCAGGCCCGGCCGGCACCGACGAGTTCGACGGCGATGCTGGCGCCAATGAAGGACAAAAGTGGTGAAGCGCATCATTCAGGGTGTCGGCGTTCTGATCCTGCTGGCGTTGATCGTCGTTGCAGGCTCGGTCGTCCGCTTCGACAAGAGCAAGGAAGATCTTCTTCCCAAATACGCCAATGAGGCCTCGCAGTTCATCGCGCTGCCCGATGGCGCGGTCGCGCATGTGCGCGATCAGGGCAACAAGGCGGGGCCGGCGCTTGTTCTGATCCACGGCTCCAATGCCTCGCTTCATACATGGGAGCCATGGGTTCAGAACCTCGGCACGACCTATCATGTGATCACCATGGACATGCCGGGCCACGGGCTCACCGGCGCCGTGCCCAATGACGATTACAGCCGGACCGGCATGGTCAATTTCGTCCATGAGGTGACGCAGAAGCTCGACCTCAAGCGCTACGCCATCGGCGGCAATTCCATGGGCGGCGGCGTCGCGGCCCAATATGCCGAGACCTTTCCCGATGAGGTGGCGGCCCTCGTTCTGGTCGATGCGGCCGGTATTCCGCGCAAACCCCAGCCGGACGGCAAGATTCCGCTCGCCTTCCGCCTCGCGCAAATGCCCGTCCTCAACAAGATCCTGCTTTATGTGACGCCGCGCTCGATGGTCGCCGAAGGCCTGCACAAGGTTTTTGTCGACCAGTCCAAGGTCACGGACGAGATGGTGACGCGCTACTACGACCTGACCCTTTATGACGGCAACCGCCGGGCGACGGGCATCCGCTTCCGCCTGCCGCCGGACGACGGCGCGGTGGCCGAGCAGCTTGGCGCGATCAAGGCGCCGACCCTCATTCTCTGGGGCGACAAGGACGGGCTTATCCCGGTTGAATATGCCGGCGAGTTCGCCAAGCGCATTCCGGGCTCGAAAGTCGTGATCTACCCCAATGTCGGCCATATCCCCATGGAGGAGGTGCCCGAAAAGAGCGCCGCCGACGTGGCCGGTTTCCTGGGAGCCGCCTTCGGGATGGAGGCCGCCGGGGTAACGCCCCAGCCGGTCGAAACGGCCCCCGTCCACCATGATGGCAAGGTCGAGGTCATGCCGCTCAGCCCCGAATAGGCTTTTCGCACCCGCCTCCTCACAAAAACCCCGCAAGCCTGTTGCCAAAAGGGGTGGGGCCGGGGTATCTCAAGGCCCGTCGGCGGGTTCCCGTGGGGGCCCAGACGCCGGAGCCGCTTTAGCTCAGTTGGTAGAGCACCTCATTCGTAATGAGGGGGTCAGGTGTTCGAGTCACCTAAGCGGCACCATTTAAATCAATATCTTACGGCTATGGCGCTTGGGCGCGTTGTCCTCCTAGCTACCGTGTAGCTACTCTCGCCGCCGTTTATGCCCCCCCTCAGAGCTCGCTCGCTGTTCCTGCCCCCTTCGTCCATCGCTACTCCGCATTCCAGAAGAGAATGAGAGGCGGCTTGCCGATTTTGGCGCCGAATGAAGATCGCACCCCGGCTTATCCACTAGAATCTAGGTTTCTAGGACTCGACTCCCAACGAACAATGTTCTTATTTTGTTCTTATGGTCCGTGCTAATAGGGTCGCCTCTCCTGTTCAAACGCTGCAAGACGCCGTCAAAGCTCACTTCATGCTTTGGGCGCTTTGCCGTCATTGCGGGAACACCAAGCGGCTAGACCCAAGGAGCCTGGCGTTCAGGTTCGGCAATCAGGAGCTATGGCAGATAGCCCAGAAACTCCGGTGCCGACGGTGTGGATCTCGAGAAGCTGGGGCAGTGTGCCCCGACTACAGGATTTGGCCGGGAAGGGACTAGGAATGTCGTGGAGTGAAGACGACGAACTGCGATTTTCGATTAAGGACGCCATGCGTGGCGTGAAGCTCCCAATGCTCAAGGTCCGATTGGCGGAAGAGGACCGCACCAAGCTCGCTCAGGCCGTTCTGGAGCGCTTCAAGCTCAGTGGATTTTACAGTCATTCGGCCCAACCCGAAGCCGTTCTCGACGCACGGCAGCTAGGCTTCATCCAAGGAGCGCCATTTGCGTTGTAGATCTCCGATGATAATTTTGGCGAGGCATACTCTAAGGCGTAGCTGTTTTCTGCTTCGGGCTGCAATACGACGCCAGATGCTGCTCAAAAGCATAGGAGATTGAAATGCACCACAAACGTGGGCGCGCTCGGAACCGCCGCGCCGGATGCAAACTCTGCAAGCCGTGGAAAGTGAATGGTCACCGGACGGAGCGAAAAGACGGCGAACGCTTCAGTGACCATCGTCGCCGTATCGCCCTTGGCTAACGCCCCCCCCCATCGGTCCCCAGCTCCCGTAAAGTTTTGATACCTTCGTGCCCATGTGCACCCGAACCGCCGCACAACTGGATCACACTGCGTTCAGTATTGCCTCAAGGAACGTGCGCCACGAAACGGAGCCGTCCATATTCGGTGCAAATCGGTTGGGATACTAAGGCTCTGGCAGGAAGCAGTGCTCTGATGTTTCATATGCCATGACCTAATCCCTCTCGGTGTCCCGGTGTGGGCAAGAAGATGGCAGGAGGACCTATGCGGACCATCGTAATTTGTGCACTGACAGTTGCTCTATCGGCGTGCGTACGCACGTCCACTATGCCATTGGCGGCCGACACTGTGCAGATAACTGCCAGGGCTGCTCCGGCGTGCGGCGCGGACAGCGCTGAGAAAGTAGCAATCAAGCAAGCCGCCATCGAAACGCTTAAGGCCGGTTATGACCGTTTCATGGTCATCGGCGGCGCGGCGCAAAACAACGTAGCTGTTGTTGGAACAACGCCTGTCGTCGCCAACACCTATGGCTCCGCTACTGCATATGGGTATGGCAATACCGCAACCGCTTACGGCCAATCAACCACGACCTATTCGGGGGGAACGCCGATTTTTGCGGGTTCGCGCGACCAGAGCCTTGTGGTGAAAATGTTCCACGCATCGGATCCACAGAGCGCTAACGCGTTAGACGCTAAGACGTTGCTTGGTCCAGACTGGCAGGCCGCGATGAATGACAAGAACAACAATTGCCTCGGTGACTAGCGGTTGCGGAGAGCATGGCAATGCAGGCCATAGACGGGCCTCACAACGCCGTGGGGGAAGATGACTAGATATCGGAAGCGGCCTGAGCCCGAGCGACTGCTTCTGAAGGGGCTGGTTGCATTGGTTGGGATCCTAGGAGGCGCCCTCATGTGGCAGGCGGCTGGCTATCCCAGCCTTAGCCACATTGGGAGCAACAGCGTCATCCCGACTGGCGAGCGCATCCACGTAACATCGGTTCACGACGGCGATACGTTCCGCCTGGGTGCCGAACGGGTGCGGATCATTGGCATGGATGCCCCTGAAATTGGCGAAGGCGCGAATTGTACCACTGAACAGATCATGGCCATGAGAGCGCGAGACTACCTAAGCGCAGCCCTCACTTCGAACAACGTCCGGATTGTGCGCCACGGTCACGATGTCTATGGGCGCACTCTTGCCTACGTCTATGTCGACGGGCACGACGTAGCGGAAGCGATGCTCGATGCTGGACTTGCCAAGCCTTACGTGCGCGGGGTTCACGGTGAGTGGTGCGACTGAGTAGGTACATGCCCGAGGGCCCCCTCCTATTAGCAAAGGGTGCCCCAAACGTCCGACAGCCCCATGGATTTTGGACTAAATTGAATGGGCGGCAGCACATGGAGTTCTGCCATCTGAGGCTCCATGCTACGGCCCGCCAATCGGGGAGAAATCGAATGTCTATGACACAGACAATTTGCGATGCTATCACGCGCAAACGGTGCCTTACCCTCCGCTACGACGGCTTCTCGAGGCTGGTAGAGGCCCACGCTTGCGGCGCATCTACGGCTGGTCATCTAGTCGTTCGTGTCTGGCAAGTCTCCGGCGGAAGCGTTCATAATGAGCGTACCGGATGGAAGCTCCTGAGACTTGATGAGATCAGGTCGCTAGCTATCGCCGATGAGCCTTCCCATGCTCCTCGTTCCGGTTATAGGCGCGGGGATAAGGACATGACTCGCATCGTCTGCCAAATCTAGGCCCCCAAAGCCGAGGCGGTGCCCCGCCGATATTATTTGTAGCGCCGCCAAGATCATGAGGATCGTGACGGGCAAGATTGACGGCGCTCCGGACGCGAAACCCAGCAAGAATGCTACGGCCGCGCCTCTCCGTGGCGCCTATAAACACCCCAATTCACAATTTATTTGTGGGCAATTGCCTCGCGCTGCCGCGCGGTACCCGCTGTCCCGGACCCCCTTGGAAGAACCTAAGGCCCCCCCCGGGGGGTATGCACCTAGTCTCCGCGTTCCCACCGTGCAGTGTATGAAGTGTAGGATTCGAGGCCAGTTTTAGGTTTTTCTCCTAGTCTCTCTTCACGCGAGACTTTCTAGAAAACAGATAGAATCCTACACCTACCTACACTAATGGCGATAATCTGGTTACCTTGCTCAGTGTAGAAATGTAGGATTTCCGCCCATTTCCGCTGCTTTGATTATCCCGGTACGGATAAGAGGTTGTTTCGCAACGCTCTACACTCCTACACTTTCCATGAGGCGATAAAATCGTTTCTGGGGGGAATATGGCTTTCCGATTTTACCGGCGAATTAAAATCGCACCCGGCATATCCCTGAACCTGAGCAAGCGCGGGGCGAGTATGTCGGCTGGGGTGAAGGGAGCGCGCGTGACGACCGGCACATCTGGTACACGGGTTTCCGCCAGCGTGCCTGGCACTGGCCTCGGCGTCACTCACAAGGTTGGTGCTGGGCGTAAACGGAAGACGCAAGCGGCGGCCGCGCCCGAAGCGCCGCTGTGGCTCAAGATCACCGTCTATATCATCATCATATTTGGTCTGTGGCTTTGGTTCAGATAATGAAACCCGCCTGTCGTTGATGGAAACGAAACCGTCGACGTCGGCTTTTGACTGGGGGTGTCATGCTCGAGGGTATCCTAAGCCAGTTCACAATGCGCCAAGCGCCGGTTATCCCAACCTCTCTACCGATCGCCGTGGACGCGCCAGACGACCAAGACACGCTCAGTGCGGCCGATAAAGTCGGCCTACTCGACGAATGCCTGCTCGGCCATACAATGATGATCGAATATGTCGACGCGAAACACGATGCGAGCCGTCGACGCGTCACAGTTCTAGGGTTCGACGCCGGCCCACCGGTCACGATGCGAGCTCGCTGCCACGAGCGGAACGCATTTCGTTGCTTCCGCATGGATCGCATCACGGCGATTATCGATGCGCGCACGGGGGAGGTCTTCGACCGGCCCCAGACCTATTTCGAGGAACGTTTCAACTCGACATTTGATGAGCTATTCACGGCATCGCTGAAAGGCGAGAAGCGCGAGGGCGCCCTATTGCGCCTAGTAAGTCCGGGATTGACCTTGCTTGGGGGGCTCGCGGCCTCCGACGGCCTTCTGCATGACGACGAAGTCGAGGCCATCCTGAGATACTGCGACGTTGAAATGTCGGATGCTGGCATTCAGGCAAATGCTCGTGAAATGCGCGGTATTGACGAACACGCGCGGCGTTTCCTGGTTCCTGGCGAGGCGGAATTCACGCGCGCATGTAGGACTCTTGGCGGTCGCGGGAATTTGCGCCCATTGCTGCGGGCATTGCGCGAAGTGATGGATGCTGACGGTTCAATTTCGGCTGATGAGATAGCGTTTTATCAGCAGGTCGAGGAAGGACTGCGCGGAATGGCGCGCTGAGCCCTGACGGGGGATGACGGGACATTGGTGCCCGCTTCACAATGTTGCCGCACCGACGCAGAGCCGCGCCCTATTGCCCCGTCATCAACAACCGCAGTCCGCGGTAGAAAATCCCCGCGCCGCGCCGAAACTTTGCAGTCCCGCGCTCGGTTAGCTGGCGACCGAAGGCGGGCTTTGAAACAGGCCTCATGCCGGAATTGTTCGACCACACTGTGTAGCTTCCATAGGCTTCGCTAGCGGAAATCACGGCGTCCGCATCTTGCTCACATTGCTCATTCACCCACTGACCGATGATGTCCATTTCCGATCGATATTCGTCGGTGGCCTCCCTAACTTGTCTTGGAACGTCAGCAAGCCCCTTCTGCTGCCACGCCATTGCGCCATCAATCGCCCACGCGGCGATATCGGGAAGCTCACGAAGCAATTTTCCGGTCAATCCATCGTCACGACTCTGGCCGTCAAACCTTGCGCGAAAGAATACGATGCGCATACGCCGCCAAATGCCGTTGTCGGTTCCGCGGATAATCGGCTTGGCGTTGCCCACCATCACAATCTTGAAATTCGGGACGAACTCGAACGGATCTGAGTGAAGAGCACGCGCAGTCAGCCGGTCGCCGCCGCTCATCTGTTTGATCAGCGATTCAGAAAGATGAGCACCTCCCTCGGTTTCGTTGGCAACGACCAGGCGCGCGCCCGGCAGGACCGCCAAATCGGGCGACGGCCCGCCGGCATTGCGCTGCTGAGCCATAAATGTCTCTGGCTGCACGGTGCGGCAATAGTCGCCGAACAATGCCGTGAGCACGCTCAGTAGGACCGACTTCCCGTTGGCGCCACCGCCGTAAAAGAAAGCGACAATCTGCGCCGCGGTGGAACCCGTGAGGCAATAGCCGATAAAGCGCTGCAGCCAATCTTGGAGTTCACGATCTGTGGCGCCATCGGCCCCGATTATCACCTGATCCAAAAATCGTCTCCACGCGACGGCATTTTCAGCGTGCCCGATGTGAGTGATGCCGAGAGCCTTGGTGACAAGGTCGCCGTGGTCTGCCGGCCGTTGTTTCCCGGTCCTGAGGTCGACGACGCGCCGCCCACCATCGAAGCCAACGAGTAGGGGGTTTGCGTCTATCTCTTCGATGCCGACGCGGATACTCGGTACCAGTGAGAGTAGAGCGGCCGAATTCTCGATGGTTCGTTTATCCTGGGACTTGCGCGCCCACTTGATGACGCTCTCAACCTGGGCGTATTCCTGAATGTTTCTGGACTCGGCATAGATGTCTCTATGCAAAGCGGCAGCAAACCCCTTAACTCTGGCGCCGCCCTTATCCCAGATCCAGCGCCCGTTGTCCCAGACGAGCCAGCAATCCTTGCCCGCGTCGGAAACAAAGCGCAGGTCGCGTCCATGCTTCTGATTGAGCCTCAGCGAGTTCCCTAGTTCGGTCATCGGGGCCGCTGCGCCGAGGCCTCCGTCGCGGACATCGGAGCTCATTGCCACAACGGCTTGTCGGTCGCGATCGGGCTGTCCAGTCCGTATGTAGCGAGAGCGCGGTGGTGTTGTGTCGGACGAAACAGACGACGCAGCGGCCACGCGCTGGGCCGCCTCGCGCGTTTCGCCATCGCGTTTTTTGTGAGCCTCACCCGCGCGACTTTGGCTTGGATTTAGGCTGGGGCTAGAGATAGGGGCTACTGGTTCGTTCTCGTCAAATCCGAAATCGACGTCAGACATCGCGTTCACCGCGGTGCTTTCTTATCATCGCGTCGACAAAATCCTCGATTTGATGAACTCTCTGACTTTCCTGCCACCAGAAAGTTCCGTCCATTTCCGCGCCAGGCGGCATTGGCTCGCCTCGCTTGTAAGGTGGGCAACAGGTTCCGGTAATTCTGCTCCCTTCAAGCATGCGATATTGCACCAGCAAGTCGGCCCGCTCATATTGGTCAATTGTCGGAAGCCGCTCGTAAGCAAGATCAAACTTGCGAGCAATCTCTTCCAACGCGGGGTTGCGCATCGGTATGCGCCATTCACCGCCACCTACTGTGGCCGGGAAGCGCGGCCCGTAGTTGCGCTTGGATCTGCCCTCGCTCATGCCACTGCACCTGTGTCTGAGGTCGACGTGCGGGTGTTGGCATCCAGCCAAGAGTCGATGTCGGATTGGCGATAGCCGACGCGCCGGCCCATGCGGGTGTAGCGCGGCCCCTCGCCGGTTTGCCGCCACCTTTCCAGGGTGCGGACATGGACGCGGAGAAACTCAGCGGCATCATTGACGGTAAGTAGCGGGTTCATCGCTTGCCCTCTTGAAGCGCCGCGCTTGGGGCGGCGGTATGGGCCACATTGTCGGCGCGCGCCGTCTTTCCGCTATTTTTCGGTGTTCGCTATTTTCCGCTATTTTCGGCGTTCTTGGGCGCAAGCTCTGCAAGCACAGTGTTGCGCGCCTTAGTGCATATGTCCCCGGATGCATCGTATTTGCTTTTCATTTCCTCGATCTTCATCGAGTTTAAGTCGACACCGTTCTCCACATCTGCCCGCATCGCTTGACGCACCCTTGGAAACACCACCGGCTTCTTGCCGGTCTTTCTTTTGATTCCCGCTTTTTTTGAAGGTGAGAGCGGCGCGTCGACCACCGATTGCGGCGGTTCTTCCGTGGGAATGGGCGGACTCAGCCATTGCTCGAATTCCGCCTTGTCGACGAAGAATTCGCTATCGATATATGGGGCAATGGCGTCGAGTAGGATCGGTTTACCACGCACCCGCGGCACACGGCCGGTATTGAATAGAGAGCTAAGGAAGGACGCCGGTACGTTGAAAGCGCGGGGGTTGCCTACCGCCACAGGTCGAGAATCGCCATCCCGCAATGCAAATCCTTGAAGCGCCCCCAAACAGAGCGCCTCTCTTAGTCGTTTCTGCGCCGCCAATTCCTCGCTGGGTGACAAAGGACTCCTACAATCACGTTGGACTAGGAGCATATAGGCATGGGCGAGGCCGATGTGGTCGCGCATTTAAACACCCTCCGCGAGTGCATTCCGCCAATGGTTGACGCGGCAGCCCGTGCGGAACCGGGTTTTCGGGGATCAGCCTAGCCGCGCCAATTCGTAACTATGCGCCTCAGGCGCCGCGCGCTTCCATCTCTTGCAGCTTTCTGACCGCTTCCGCGGCCACAACGATGAAATGGCGCATTGTGGGCAGCGGATTCTCAAACGCACCGCTGGCGCCGGCGGTTTCCGCAAGCGCGTCGACTTCACGCTCGGCGTCTTCGCCAATCGTGTGCAGCGCCTTCATCGTATGGGCGAGATCCGCGAGGGTATTTTCTTTCTCGAATGCGATCGTCATTTCCGTTGTTCCTCTAGGTTGATGATTTCGGCCGCAGGCTTCGCGTCCATATCTGCGGAGATCTGATTTGCGACGGAAGCAGCCGCTGCCTTAACGGGATCATCCTGCAAATGGGCATATCGCTGCGTCGTCGCCGGCTGCGTATGCCCCAGCATCTTGCCGATGATGGGCAGGGCCATGCCCGACGACGCCGCTACTGATGCGAAGGCGTGGCGCAAGTCGTGGATTCGCAGATCGGGTAGCTTCGCCTGCTTGCGAATTTCCCGCCAAGGCTTTTGCAGGTTGACCAGGTGCGCCTCGGGTTTCGCGCCGACGATGACATAGGGGTTGCCCTTGACCCTCGGCAGGCTTTCCAGGACGGCAAGGGCGGGCGGGGGAAGCTGCAAGTTTTTAGCCCCCGTCTTCGAATCCGGCAGGCGAGCCTCGCCCTTTTTCGTATTCACCCAGGCCCATTCGAGCGTCAGGATTTCCGAAAGTCGGGCGCCCGTGAAAACGAGAAGGCGAACGGCCGCGATCGCCGAGGGCGTCACCGTGCGCCCAATGTTCTTGAGCTCAAGTCTGAGTGCAGATATCCGCTCTTTGTCGCCCAGCGCCTTGGCTTCTGTGAGATCGGATTCGATCCTTTCCGCTTCCGCCCAGCGCCGTTCAAAGTCGTGGAGCGCGGCACCCAGCGCGCTGAGCTCTTTTGCTGACAGCATCCGCTCGCGCCGTGCTTCGCGGAATTTCTCGACGTGCCGGCAGGGATTGGAGCCGTCCGGCCGTTCGCCCCACGCCTCAGCCATGTTGAACATCTTGGAAAGCACCGCCAAAACCTTGTTGGCTTGATAGGGCGTCTCCCGCAAGTCGTTGTGCAGCTTCCGAACGTCCGCTCGGGTGATGTCCTTGGCGCGCCGGGTGCCGATCGCCGGAAATACCAGCCGCTCGAGCAAGTCCCGGTAATCGTCCGCGGTCCGGGTCTTTCGCTTGGCCTCGGCGTGTTCCTCAAGGAATTTCTCGCCTAGTTGCTTGACGGTCCGCGCTTCGCGCCCCGCGGCTTTGTCTTCGGCGGGGTCTTTGCCCGCAGCCACCAAGCCCAGAAGCCTGAGCGCCTCGGTCCGCGCTTTCTCAGGCGTCCAGGGCGCGCCGTGCCGGCCGATCGTGTACCACCGTTGCCTGCCGCCGATGCGATATTTCAGGCAGTAGGTCTTGGCTTCCCGCTGGCAGCGGACTGCAAAGCCCATGACATCGGCGTCCCAAATGGTCTGACCGGGCGTCAGCCGCTTGACCACTTCAAGGGAGATTTTCCGCTTCCCGCCCATGCTTTGACCTGGTTGCTGGGGTCTGTAGCTATTCCATAGCAACCAAGCTACTGCGGTTTGGTGTCGGCGGACAATGGCTAATAATGAAAGAAAATCCTTATTTATATGGACTATATCGGCATGTGTCGGGACGGTTCATCTCGGACATTCTCATTCGTAATGAGGGGGTCAGGTGTTCGAGTCACCTAAGCGGCACCACTTTTCAGCCCTTTTTCCCAAAACTTGCCATTCCGGCCACCGGTATATCCGCGTGCCGATATTCGGCGTCGGCTATCCCTTCTCCGCAGGCGCCACCGCGCGGCGATAGATGTGCCATGAGGCATGTCCGAGCAGCGGGAAGAAGAAGATCAGCCCGACAAAGAGCGACAGGAAGGACAGCGCGACCAGAAATCCGATGATCGCGAACCAGACGAGCATGGCGCGCGGATTGGCGAGCACGGTGCGGACGCTGGTGATCATGGCGGTCACGAAGTCGACATCCCGGTCGAAGAGCATCGGGAAGGAAATGACGCTGAGCGAAAAGACCGCGAGCGCGATCGCCGCGCCGACCGTGTTGCCGACGATGAGGAAGGCGAACCCCTCGGGCGTCGAGAAGATCATCGAGACAAAGGCCGTGAAGCTCGTCGCCGAAAGGCCGAGAAAGCCGAAGGTGAGGAGCGCGGCGATATCCATCCAGATGACGAATGTGAAGGAAGTGACGAGCGCCATCCACCCCATGTCGCGGCCCGAGGCGGCTCGGATCGAGGATGCGATATTCGGCCAGGTCACCGCCTCGCCCGTCTCCAGCCTGCGGCTGATTTCATAAAGTCCTGTGGCGATGAAGGGCGCGATCAGCGCGAAGGCCATGGCAAGCGGATAGACGAGATAGGGCAGGTGCGCCTTGACGAGCAGCAGGGCGAGGGTCCATCCGCCCAGGGCGAGGAAGATGCCGAAGGTGATACTGTGGCGGAAGCCTGCGCGCAGATCGCGCATCCCGGCGGCCAGCGCCTCCAGCACATTGTTGACTGTTACGGTGCGGATTTCGATCGGGGCCCTTTGCGGGGCCTCGACATTGTCGATGCTCATGCGTTCCCTCCCTCGCGCGACATCTTGCGAAGCACCTCCCCGTGCGCCGCTATCCATGAATAGTGCCGGATTCCGCACATTTTGCCAGCGTCGCCTTGCCGGGCGCGGCCGCGCGGGCACCAGGATTGCGCGTTTTGCCGCGTTGACCCCCGGCGCAGGCCAGTGGGACTTTCATCGCCAACACAGGGAAGGCGGCCTTTCATGAGCGATGCGGACATGCAGACGGCGGATGCGCCGGAGAGCGGCGAGGCGAAGCCGCTGACGCCCTATGATCTCATTGGCGGCGCAGAGGCAGTGAGCCGCCTGGCGGACCGGTTCTACGACATCATGGATGAGGAGCATGCGGCGGCGGGCATTCGCGGCATGCACGCGCAGGATCTCGGGCAGATAAAGAAGCGGCTGTTCGAGTTCATGAGCGGCTGGCTCGGCGGGCCGCAGGATTATTTCCAGCGCGCCGACCGGCCCTGCATCCGTTCGGCCCATCGGCCCTATGCCATTGGCGAGGGCGAGCGCGACCAGTGGCTCATGTGCATGCGCCGCGCGATGGTCGAAACGGACGTGCCGGAACCCGTGCGCAAGCTTCTCGATCAGGCGTTTCTCCGCATGGCCGACATGCTGCGCTCGCGCTGAGCGTCTTCAGGACCAGCGCGTCGTCGGGAAGAATTCGAGCGCGTCGTCTCGGCGATAGAGATAGGCCACGCAGCGCTCGGCGGGAACGCCGCCCGCGAAGAGATGTGCCGCCGTTTCCACGTCGCCGATAGGGAAGGGCAGGAAGCCGATATAGGCGGCCTGAAACGAGACGCTTTCATCGACATGACGCCCAAGGCTCGCGAGCCAGGCTTCGAGGTCTCTGCGCCAGTGCGGATCGAGGCCGCCCGCAGGGGTCATGTCGGCGACGAGGCTGCAGGCCTTTTCAAGCGCGGGCATGGGCAGCGCGAAAATCAGATAGTCCGTCTGCCCTTGCTGATCGCGCATCGTTTCGGTGAAGGCGAGCGCAGGAACCAGTGCGCCGTCCGGCAGGCGCGCCTTGCCGCGGCGGCGCAGCGTGCCCGCTTTCGCCTCGACGGGCGCGAGATCGGTATGGGTCCAGAGAGCATCGAATGCCGCAAGCAGGCGATCGCGCGAATGTGAGCCCAGTTCGATGACGATCTCGTAATAGCCGCCATGTCCGACTTCATCGGCTTCGAGCAGCTCGCCGGCATTCGCGGTTACGCCAGCTGCGCGTGATGCCGCGCGGTCCGGCTGCCTGCCATTCACCTGTTCTCTCATCGTCTGCCCCATCTCACTCCCCGGCCTTGTTGCCCATCGGCTTTCCGCATTGCGTCTGTTGCGCCTCGCCCGTGCAGCTTCCTGCCACGTCGAGGCAGCGGCATCCGGCAAGCTCGGTCTCGGCCAGCATTGCGACGTGAGCGTCGAGCGCATCGGTCAGGAATTCCTGCGTCGTCATATGTGTCCGCGCGGCGGCGATGCCGAGGCGGCGGAACTGATCGTCGGTAAGGCGCAGCGCGATCCTGTGCCGCGCGGCGGTGTCGGCGGAGGGGTGCGATTTCGGTTTGGCGATGATCGGCGCCGCGGGCTCCGGCTTCGCAACCAGGGGCGAGATGCGTGGCGGCGCGACATCGGGCGCGCTCGGCGTGGCCTGCGGCCCGCGCTCGTAGCGGCTCTCCTGCGGTCGCGGCTCCTGCTGTCTCAGCGCGTGCTGGGGCAGAGGATCGCGCAACTGCATACCCGACGAGGGGCCCGCTTCGCCTTTCCGCATGAGAAGACTTCCCGTGATGCTGGCGAATTTGCGGCTCATCTGCGCTTCTCCGCGAAGTCCGGCAGCGGCGCGCGGTCGGCATTGCGGCGTCCGAACACGGCAACGCGTCGCTCCGGCATTCCGGCAGGCGGACGGCCTTCGGGATTCTTGCGGCGCTCCTCGCCATTGCGGCGCTCGAAGCCGATCGGCGCGACCGAATCCATGGCGCCCGCCTGCGGCATGGGTGGCGGCGTGGCGGCAAAATGGCGATCGTCGTCGGCAGCCGCGAAGACCGGCTCCTCCTCCTCGATCTCGACTTCCGGCGCGGTGTTGCCAAGCGGCGAAAGGGGGCGCACGCCGAGTTCGGCGGCGCGGGCCTTCTGCTCGATGTCCATGGCGCCGTTCATGCGGACGAGGCGATTGGCGATATAGGCCCAGAGTTCGGAGATTTCCTGCGCCGATTTGCTCTTGGGGTCGACCTCGCCGATGGTCCGGCCGTCGACCATGCTCGCGGCATAATCGACGCGATGGTGAAGTGTGATCGGCGCGACGGTGCCGTGCTGCGAAAGCGCGACGGCGGCCTCGCCCGTGATCCGTGCACGAACCGTCGCGGCATTCATCACGAAGATGAGCGGCTTCCTGTGCGCCTCGGCAATGTCGATGGTCGCTCCCACGGCGCGAAGGTCGTGCGGGCTTGGCCGCGCCGGAATGACGACGAGGTCGGCGAAGGAGACGACGCGGGAAATCGAATGCGTGATCGCAGGCGGCGTGTCGATGATGGCGAGGCGGAAGCCCGACTGCCTCAGGTGGTCGAGACCTTCTTCAAGCTCGTCGATCGGGATCCGGGCGAAGGCCGGGGCCGATGCGCCGCGCGCGTTCCACCAATGCGAGAGGCTTGCCTGGGGATCGGTGTCGATCAGCGCCACAGGGCCGGCGCCGGTCTTTTCGGCTTCCACGGCCAGATGCCCTGACAGGGTGGTCTTTCCGGAGCCCCCCTTCTGGGAGGCAAGAACGATGATCTGCATGTCGGCGTCGCTCCAAGCGCGGCTGGAATTGCGTCGCCTCAATCAAATAACGGGCCCTTTTAAGCTTCAGATAAGAAAAATGTTCAAATATCTAACGAATTCGAACTATCCGCCCTCAGGCAGCGCACTTGTTGCCTTTGTCGTTCTGTCGCAATCTTGATCGATGTTGCGGCAGCGATGGGGTCTTGAGCGTGAACGGGGGCGTGAGCGTGGATCGGGTCGGCGAGGCAAGGCGTCTGGCGCAGGGGCTCGACTGCTGGTCGGGGCCGGTCGAGCCGGAGCAGCTGACGGGTGGCATCACCAATCTCAACTTCCGCGTCACCGACGCTGGCCGGAACTTCGTCGTGCGTATCGGCGAGGACATTCCCGTCCATCAGGTGATGCGCTTCAACGAGGTCAATGCGGCGAAGGCCGCTTTCAAGGCCGGCATCTCGCCGGAGATCGTTTATGCGCGGCCCGGCGTCATCGTGGCGCGCTTCATCGAGGGCGGCGGGGCGCTGTCGGCAGACGGGGTGCGTGCGCCGGGCTTCGTCGCGCGGTTCATGCCCGTCCTGAAAGCCTGCCACCGCGAGGTGCCGAAACATCTGCGCGGTCCCGTGCTCGCCTTCTGGGTCTTTCATGTGTTGCGCGATTACGCGGCGCGGCTGCGCGAAGAAGGTAGCCCGCATGGACCGAAGCTAGACGGGCTCGTCGCCCGCGCCGAAGAGCTCGAAAGGGCGGTCGGCAAGATCGACCTTGTCTTCGGTCACAACGATCTCCTGCCCGGCAACATCATCGATGACGGCAAGCGGCTCTGGCTCATCGACTGGGAATATTCCGGTTTCAACAGCCCGCTTTTCGATCTGGCCAATCTTGCATCGAACAGCGAATTCGACGAGGCGGAGGAGCGGCATATGCTGTCGCTCTATTTCGACGGCGCGCCGGATGCGGATCTCTGGCGGCGCTACTCAGCCATGAAGGCCGCCTCGTTGCTGCGCGAAGCGATGTGGAGCATGGTTTCCGAACTCCATTCGAAGATCGCCTTCGACTATGCTGCCTATACGGTCGACTATCTCGCGCGTTTCGACCGTGCCTATCAGACCTTCCGCCAGCTCTAGAGTGCATCCATGACAGCTATTCCCACACAGGCTCGCGCCGTCGTCATCGGCGGCGGCATCGTCGGTTGCTCCACCGCCTATCATCTGGCGAAGCTCGGCTGGAAGGACGTCGTTCTGCTCGAACGGGCGAAGCTCACCAGCGGCAGCACGTTTCACGCGGCAGGCCTTGTCGGCCAGCTCAGAAGCTCGGCCAACATCACGCAGCTTCTCGGTCATTCGGTGGCGCTTTATGCGGCGCTCGAAGCCGAGACGGGGCTTGCGACCGGCTGGCGCATGACGGGCGGATTGCGGCTCGCCTGTTCCGAGGCTCGTATGATCGAACTCAAGCGTCAGGTCACGACGGCGCGGAGCTTCGGCCTCGAGATGCATGTGCTGTCGCCGAAAGAGGCGCAGGACCTCTGGCCGGTGATGGATCTGAAGGGCGTTCTCGGCGCGGTCTTTCTGCCATCGGACGGGCAGGCCAATCCCTCCGACATCACGCAGGCGCTGGCGCGCGGCGCACGGATGAACGGCGCGAAGATCATCGAGGATTGCCCGGTCACCTCCATCGAGCGCGACGCAAAGGGCATCACCGGCGTCGTCACGCCTTTCGGCCGCATCGCCTGCGAGAATGTGGTGATCTGCGGCGGCCAGTGGACGCGGGCCGTGGCGTCCGAGCTTGGCGTCAATGTGCCGCTCGTCTCCGTCGAGCATCAATATCTCATCACGGAGCCGATCGAGGGCGTGACGCGCGATCTGCCCACCATGCGCGATCCGGACAATCTCATCTATTTCCGCGAGGAAGTTGGCGGCCTCACCATGGGCGGCTACGAGCCCAACCCCAAGCCATGGGCGATCGACGGCATTCCCGAAGGATTCCATTTCTCGCTTCTCAACAATGATGTCGAGCATTTCGAGCAGATCATGGAACGCGCGATCATGCGCGTGCCTGCGCTCGAAAAAGTCGGCATCAAGGATTTCATCAACGGCCCGGAGAGCTTCACGCCGGACGGGAATTTCATTCTGGGCGAAGCGCCGGAATGTCCGCGTTGCTTCATCGGCGCGGGTTTCAATGCTTTTGGCATCGCGTCCGCGGGCGGCGCGGGCAAGGCGCTGGCCGAATGGGTCGTCGCGGGCGAGCAGCCTTACGATCTCTGGCCCGTCGATATCCGCCGCTTCGGGCGTCCGCATCGCGATGTGGACTGGGTGCGGGCGCGCACGCTCGAACTCTATGGCAAGCATTATTCGATTGCATGGCCGGGCGAGGAACATGCGAGCGGGCGGCCGCTGCGCCGTTCGCCGCTCTACGACCGACTGCGCGAGAACAGTGCCGTTTTCGGCGAGAAGCTTGGCTGGGAGCGGCCCAACTGGTTTGCGCGCGATGATGACGAGCGCGTCGAACGCTACAGCTTCGCGCGGCCGAACTGGTTTGATGCGGTGGGGCATGAGCACAAGGCGACGCGCGAACAGGCGGCGCTTTTCGACCAGAGCTCTTTTGCGAAATTCATGCTGGTGGGCAAAGGCGCCGGCGCGGCGCTCGACTGGATCTGCTCCAACCATGTCACCAAGGCGCCGGGTACGCTGACCTATACGCAGATGCTGAATGCGAAGGGCGGCATCGAATGCGATCTCACCATAGCGCGGCTTTCCGAGGACCGTTTCTACATCGTCACCGGCACCGGCTTTGCGACGCATGATTTCGACTGGATCGCGCGAAACATTCCCGAAGGTTGCGATGCGGAACTCGTCGATGTGACGTCCGGCTACGCGACGCTGTCGCTGATGGGTCCGCGTGCGCGCGACGTGCTTTCGCGCGTGACGCGAGACGATATTTCGAACGAGGCATTTCCCTTCGGCCATGTGCGCGGCATCGTCATCGCGGGCGCGCCGTCGCTCGCGCTGCGCGTGACCTATGAGGGCGAGCTCGGGTGGGAGCTTCATATTCCCACGGAATTTGCACTCACGGTTTACGATGCGCTGAAGCGCGAGGGCGAGGCTTTCGGGCTTGTCGATGCGGGTTACCGCGCCATCGAATCTCTGCGCCTCGAGAAGTTCTATCGCGCCTGGGGCTCCGATATCGGGCCCGACCATACGCCGCTCGAAGCGGGTCTCGGCTGGGCGGTGAAGCTCAAGAAGGACATTCCCTTCCTCGGGCGCGAGGCGCTTGTCGCGCAGAGCGCGGCGCCGCTTTCAAAGCTGCTTGCCTGCTTCACGGTCGACGATCCTGACGTGACGCTGTGGGGCCGCGAAACCATCCTGCGCAATGGCGAGCGCGTCGGCTGGCTGTCGAGCGGCGGCTATGGCTATACGGTCGAGCGGAATATCGGCATCGGCTATGTGCGTCGCGTCGAGGGCGTCGGCGCCGATTGGCTGCGCGAAGGGCGCTACGAACTGGAGGTCGCGACGGCGCGGGTGCCTTGCGAGATCCATCTCGAGCCGCTTTACGATCCGAAATCGGCGCGGGTGCGGATGTAGCTCAGCGAAACTCTGCGCGAAGCTCCGCGCCGTCTATCTCGACGATCCGGCCAAATCCCGCGACGAGGTGGCCGCTTTCGATCGTCATGGCGTAGAAGGCGAAATCCGAAAAATTGGCATAATCCGACGCCTCGGGATGGGTGTTCAGATATCGCTCCCGGGCCTCGGCCGAATCCATGCGGGCGATCCTGCCGACAAGGGTGAGGCGCGAGCCGGTCAGGGGGTCGTTGCCTTCCTCCGGCGCTTCGCTGTCCCGCAACAGGAGCGAGACGCGGGGGTCGCCCTTTATGTTGCGGGTATGAAGCGCCAGGTCGGAGAGAAGGAAGAGCGGCTCGCCTGCCCCGGTCGCCGCGACGCTGACAAAGGTCACGCAAGGCTGCCCGCCGGGCAGAAGGGTGCCGAGAGCACCGGTTTTTGCCTCCCGGATGTGGCGGGCGGCGGTGGAAATGGCTGAGTTGTCGGCCGTCATTCGAGACTCCGGGATGGTTCGCAGGCCCTTGGCGGCCCTTCGCCGCGCCGTGCCCTATTTTCCGCACGGCCGCGAATGATAGTATGATGACACTTCAATAACCGGAGTAAGCCGTTCCGATGAATAGAAAACTCGCTGCCATCCTGATGTTGCTCATGGCTGTTGCCGTGACCGCCTGTGGCACGGTCGAAGGCGCCGGCCAGGATATTTCCGACACGTCGCGCTGGGTCAGGAAACAGCTCTGACCCTCTTTTCGGGCTGCCATTACAATCGTTCACATTTCGTTAGCCGGCGCTTTACCCGCTGGCGCTAGACTCGCCTGACGGATTGATTCCGAACGGGGGTGATCGTGACGTTGCGTGCAGGCTTTATCGGATTGCTCATGGCGCTTGCCGGCGCCGGAACCGCATCGGCGGCCACCCTTTCCAAAAACGAATATACGAACTCCTCCCATCTTGCGCTGATCGGCGTCACGCCGTCGCTGCAGGCCAGCGCGAATTACGGGCAGGGCATCGTCTTCGGCGTCATCGATACGGGCGGCCTCGCCACCCAGGCGGATCTCGCCGGCGGCATCAACACAGCCAGCAGCGCCTGCACGATCACCGCTTCGACCTGTCCAAACTCCTATGCGATCACCGATAACAATGGCCACGGCACGTTCGTCACCTCGGAGATGATCGCCCGCGCCAATGGTTCTGGCGTGGTCGGCGTCGCGCCGTTGGCGAGCGCGATCGAGATGAAGGTTCTCAACGCGAACGGGTCGGGCACGTCGACCAGCGTGGCTGCGGGCATCAGGCTTGCCGTCGATCGCGGCGCCCAGATCCTCAATCTGAGCCTGACCTTCCTGCCGACATCGGACATTCTCTCGGCCATCAATTATGCCGCTTCCAGGAATGTCATCATCGTCTTTGCCGGCGGCAATTCCGCGCAGCCTTTCCAGAACAGCGCCATGATCAGTGGGCTGACGGACAAGGCAATCGCCCAGCTCTTCTTCATGGGTTCGACCAACGCCAGCAAGGTGCTGAGCACCTTCAGCAACACGGCGGGCACGGGCGGGTTCGTCTCCACCACCGGCAAGGTTTCCTATTTCAAGGACCATTGGCTGATGGCCGATGGTGAAAATCTCTGGGGCGCATCGAATTATTGTTCGGCGCAATATGGCTGCACCTACTACACGCAGATGTCGGGCACTTCGATGGCGGCACCGCAGGGCGCGGCGGCCGCCGGTCTGCTCGCGGCGCGCTGGCCGTTTCTCCTCAACACCAATCCGGGCGGCATCGTCAGCATCATGATGCAGACCGCCCAGGATCTCGGCGTGGCGGGACACGACAAGACATATGGCTCGGGGTTCCTCCGCGTCGATCTCGCTTTCCAGCCGATCGGCCAGCTTGCCCTCGCAACTTCCGGTGGCGTGACTTCAACCTCGACGGCGACCTCCACTCTTTCCAGCGGCAAGACGGTCGCTCTCAGCGGCACGGCCATCGGCGCGGGCGGGCCGGTCGGAAATCTGTCCGGCATTACCAGGGCGCTTTCGGGCATCGTCGCCTTCGACAGCTATCACCGCGACTTCAATGTCGATCTCGGCTCGACCGTGTTGGCGCGGCGCACGGGAAGCGTCGTCGTGCCGTTCCAGGCCCTGTCGACGGACGCCGTGCAGCGTAGCGTCGAGTTCAGCGACGGCTCGCGCCTGTCCTATGCAGGCGAGATGGCGCGGCCCCTGTTCGATCCGGCTGAGGGCGCGCATCGCGCGGGCTTCGGCGACTCGCCGCTGCGCCGCTCTTCGCCGCGCCAGTGGTCGATGTCCATGACCAGCGACGGCGCCTATACCGGCGCGGGCGAGGGATCGGGCGCGGCCATGTCCTTCAGCGAGGCGCGCTGGATCGGCGCGAGCGCCTTCATGGGCACCGATGCGGAGGCTTCGACCTCGCTGCTCGGTCTGGTGGCGGACACGCATTACGCCACTGCCGCGTTCAATCTCGGTCGCGGCGAACGCTTCTCCTTCGCGTCGCTGCGAGGCGAGGATGCGTCCGTCACGCCGCTCGGCAACGTGCCCGACGCCTATGGCTTCGCCGCCGCCTATACTTTCCTACCGCAGGGCGATCCGGCCTGGCAGGTCTCGCTTACCGCGGCGCTGCTTGGCGAAAGCCAGATGTTGCTCGGCTCGCCTTCGGCCGGCGGGTTGAGCTTCGGGCGCAACGGCAGCACCTCGGTCGGTGTCGCCACCAATTTCAACCTCGGATCGGGATACCAGCTCGGCTTAGATGCGGTAACCGCGGTGACGAGGACGGGCACATCCTCGACAAGCATCATCTCGGACATGTCCGACCTGACGAGTGTGGGCTTCGGCGCCGTGCTCTCGAAGACGGGCGTCGCCTCGGACGATGACTCGCTCTCCTTCACGCTCAGAAAGCCGCTGCGCGTCATTTCCGGCACCGCATCTCTGAATGTCGCGACGGGCAACGACCTCTGGGGCAATGCCGTCATGGAGCGCCGCAGCGCGAGCCTCGTGCCCACGGGCAACGAGACCGATTTCGGGGCGACCTACGGAATGATGGTCTCTGACGGCGTGAGCGCCAGCCTTCACGCGGGCGCGCGGCTCGATGCCGAGCAGGTTGCGGGCGCGCTCGATCTCGGCTCCATGCTGCAACTGCGAATGGCCTTCTAGCCTTCCGGGGCGGCATGGGGGCGCAGTCGCGCATCTCCCTGCCTTGGTTTAGGATCGGGGGCTCAACCACCAAAGGCACCCCATCATGCAGTCACTTCCTGCCCATTTCGCCCGGCTCGGGCGAGCACTTGCCGTTCTCATGTGCCTGGGCGTCTTCGCAGCGCCGGCGGCCTTTGCCCATGCCTACAAGGCCGGCGCGCTCGACATTCATCATCCCTGGGCGCGCCCCACGACCGGCCAGACCGGCGCTGTCTACTTCGTCCTGAAGAATGGCGGCACGACGGATGACGCGCTTCTCCGCGTCGAAACCGATGTCGCGGACAAGGCGCAGATTCACACCATGACAATGGACGGAACCGTGATGCGCATGCGCGAGCTGGACAAGCTCGACATTCCCGCCGGCAAGACGGTCGCGGTCGCTCCGGGCGGCATCCATGTCATGCTGATCGGCCTCAAGGCCCCGCTGAAAAGCGGCGACAAGTTCCCGATGAAGCTCGTGTTCGAGAAGGCGGGATCGGTCGAAGTGTCCGTCTATGTTCAGACGCCGGAAGAAATGCGCAAGGGCGAGGAGAACGCCTCGGGCGGCGCGGGCATGTCCGATATGCCGGGCATGGAAGGCATGCACTAGGGCGATATATTCTCCGTCAACTGAGCGAATGCGCCCGGCCTTTTCGAAGGCCGGGCGCATTTGTTTTTGCAGTGCGATATGAATTGTTGTTGCGCCGCAGTAATCGGATGCGCGCCGTCGAATTATCTAGGTGAGACTGAGTTAGGTTTTTTATTCCTATACGTGTCAAAATTGCAATAGAGGGTGGCAATGTGCCGATGTAATGCGCAGCGGCCGCCATCTCCGCCTTGACTTGGATGCACTTTGCAGGTGGGCTAGTCGCTGAGGGATGCTGACTGGCTGGGGGGGCAGTCGACAACCGATTCAACCTCCCGATCCAGCTGCAAAGTTAGTGAAAGCCATCGACGATCGAGGAGGATCGCTCAATGATAAAAGGAAGCTTGCGATCGCTGCTGCTCGGCTCTGCCGTGACAGCAGGATTGATAGCGGCCGCGGGGACGGCAAACGCCATCGAATATAATTTCGGTGAGCTCAATATCCATCTGGACACGACGATCAGTGCCGGTGCGTCGATCAGGACGTCGGGCCGCGACAACTCGCTGCTGCCGACCTCCAATGGCGGTCCGCTTCAGGCGACAAATGTTGTTTGTACGCCTTCATGCGCTGACGTTCATTTCCCGGCCGTGCCGATAAACGACCAATTGGTGGGCAATGAATTTGGCGGCCCGCCGGCTAATCCGCCGGTTTTCAAGCCGCTCAACATCATCAACGCACCCACGTCGCTGCAGGGCTCCATCAATACCGATGACGGCCGTCTGAACTTCGACAAGTGGGATATGACGAGCGGCGTCGTCAAGATGACGAACGACCTCTCCGCGACCTACCAGAACTACCATTTCTTCGGTCGCCTCGCGTCCTACTATGACTTCGTGCTCGCGAATAACGGCAGCTATGCCCGTTCGGATCTCGTCGACGGCAAGGCCGATGCGGCGCGCGACATCAAGGTCCTCGATCTCTATGGCAGCGCCGACTACGACGTTGGCGGCATGCCGCTGAACATCCGCGCCGGTAAGCAGGTCATCAGCTGGGGTGAAAGCACGTTCATCCAGAACGGCATCAACTCCTTCAACCCGATCGACGTCAGCGCGGTTCGC
The DNA here is from genome assembly GCF_039680535.1 of Parvibaculum sp. Classification (GTDB taxonomy): domain Bacteria; phylum Pseudomonadota; class Alphaproteobacteria; order Parvibaculales; family Parvibaculaceae; genus Parvibaculum. The sequence continues at coordinate 362,559 of NZ_JBDKSS010000005.1, forward strand.
CGCCCCGGCGCCGAGCTGAAGGAATTCTTCATCCCGGTCTGGGCTGTCGATGCGTCGATCGGCCTGCCCTACAACCTTTCGCTCGAAGCCTTCTATCAGCTGAAGTGGGACACCTTCGCTCTCGACCGGCCGGGCACGCCCTTCGCGTCGTCCGACGTTGTGGCGACGGGCAGCGGCATTGGCGGCAACTACGGCGCCACGTCGTTCCTGACCGGCAGCCCCGGCGGCAACATCATGACCAACTGTTCGAATCCGAACCCGGTCAACGCGATGTTCAACGCGCTCTATGCCTCCAACCCCTACAAGGGTTGCGGCAATCTCGGCGGCTCGCTTTACGACTACACGAACTATAACAACACGGTCGCCGGTCTCGGCGGCTGGCCTGTCGGCGACACGGAGCGCATCCGTCTCGCGGCTGGCGACTCGAGCGTTGTGAAGCGCGACTCGGATCGCTATGCGAAGAACTCCGGCCAGTGGGGCCTTGCCGCGCGCTGGTACTCGGAAGACCTGAACAATACCGAGTTCGGCGTCTATTTCTCCAACACGCATTCGCGTCTGCCGATCGCGAGCGAACGCGTGCGCGTGGATCCGTCGAAGTCGCTCTGGCAGTCCTATCTGGCGACCAGCGGCACCTCGAGCTCCACGACGAGTGGTCTCGGTTATGCCGGTTGTAATGCGCTCAATGGCATTTCGGGCACAGCGGGGGCCAATGGTCAGCCGGGGCAGCTCTACGGTGTGCCGGTCGGTCTGACCCCGGATATGGTTGCCCAGATGAACCAGGGCGGTCTGCTTGACACCGATGGCGTCTTTGCTGCCGCTGAGACCATGGCGAACTCCTATTACGCCTCGACCGGTGTAGGCGCCGGCAAGTATCTGGTGGTGAACGCGCCTGCGGCCACGAGTCCCTTCGCCGCCGGCATCGCCGGCGTCAGCCTCGCTTCGCTGGGTCTTTCGACCTCGTCTGGTCCGACGACCATCCAGCATGGTTCGATCCTCGAAGCCACCATCATCAACTGCGCGCTCATCGCTATGCAGTCGGTGATCGTCCCCACTGCCACTGGTTATGCGGGCGTTCTCACCGACGGTGCGCAGACGCTGCTCGCTTCCGATCCGAACGATCCGGCGCTCGGCCTGTTCCTAGAATATCCCGAAAACATCAAGATGTATGGTGCGAGCTTCAACACCACCATCGGGACCTGGGGTGTTCAGGGTGAATTCAGCTTCCGTCCGAATGCGCCCATGCAGCTCGACACGGACCAGCTGACCCTCGCCAGCCTGAACACCGCCTGTACCTTCCAGATGCTTCTGGGGGCGACGAGCTACAACTACCTGATCCCCCTTTTGACGCAAATTCCCAACCCCGAGACCTATGGCAGCAAATGCGGCGATCTCGGAACCGGCGCGTCGCAGAGGGACATCCACGGCTATATCCGCAGCAAGATGTGGACGGCGCAGGTGGGTACGACGGCGACCTACTCCAACTCGAACTCCATCATCGAAGCGACGGGCGCCGATCTCGGCATCCTGGTGACGGAAGTCGGCATGGTGTACACGCCGGACGCGCCGGATGAGTCGCATGCTGGTGGCCTTCGCTGGGGCAATGTCTGCACCACCGGCACGGACCTTCCGCTCGGCAGCTTCCTCTCGCTCGCCAGCCGTAACGGTTGCCGTCCGACAACCACGTCCTGGGGTTATGTCCTTCTCGGTCAGCTCCAGTACAACAACGCCTTCGGTACGGCTGTGACGTTGTCGCCGTCGATCGCCTTCAGCCACGACGTTTCGGGTAATACGGCGGCGCCGTACTCGAACTACCGTCAGGGCCGCAAGTCGATCAACCTCGAGGTCAACGCCACCTATCAGAGCGCCTGGAAAGCGGGTGTGTCGTATACGAACTTCTTCGGCAACGACAAGTACAATGACTCGGTCGACCGCGACTATGCGGCCGTGAACATCTCGTACACATTCTGACGAATAGTCGGGGGCGGCATTCTCGCCGCCCCCGGTCCTTTTTGCGGTTCGCCGCCTCGTTTCATGATTGGCCCACGGAGTGAAGATGACTGCATCTTGCGGTGCAGCAAAAAATCCCGGCCCTCAAATACGATACGCGAACTATAGAAGGCGGAATCTCACGCAGCTCTGTTTGCGCAGGAATGCCGTTTTGCTATGATTGAAAAGAGTTAGCGGAAAACGCAGCCTCGGTGAAAAAACACCAGGTGTCAGACAAGAATGAAGTGGAGGGAAGTTATATGAAAAGGACGACCTTGTTGGTCTCCGCCCTGGTGTTCGGCGCGCTCGGTACGAGCGCGCTGGCCGCAGTGCCGGATGCCCAAGTCAACCGCCTAGGGAACGATCTCACCCCGATCGGTGCCGAAAAGGCGGGCGAAGGCGATATTCCGGCCTGGACCGGCGGTCTTTCGACCGTTCCGAGCAATGTCACCTACAAGCCCGGCGACCGTCTGCCCGATCCGTTTGCCAGCGATCCGATCAAATACACGATCACCAGCGCCAACGCGGCTCAGTACGCCAATGTTCTGACCGATGGCCACAAGGCCCTCATGAAGGCCTATCCGGATTACAAGCTGAACGTCTATCCGTCGCGTCGCAGCTGCGCCTATCCGGACCGCGTCTATGCCGCGACCAAGACCAACGCCCAGATCGGTGAGCTCACCGGCGGTGGTTCGGGCGTCAGCAAGGCGATCATGGGTTTCCCGTTCCCGATCCCGAACAATGCCTACGAGATCATGTGGAACCACACGCTGCGTTATCGCTCGTTCAAGCTGACGCGTCAGTTCGCGGCGGCCCCTGTGACGCGCGGTGGCGACTACACGCTCAACATCGTTCAGGACGAAGCCATTCTGCAGTGGTCGGACCCGTCTAAGAAGGCGGCCGAAGACCTGAACAACATCTCGCTCTACTACATCGCCAACACGATCGCCCCGGCCCGCGAAGCCGGCAACGTGATCCTGGTGTACGAGGCCCTGAACGCCACGCTCAATGGCGGTCGTCAGGCCTGGCAGTACAGCCCCGGCACGCGTCGCGTTCGCCGCGCTCCGAACATCTCCTACGACAATCCGGGCACGAACTCGGATGGTCTGTCGACGTCGGACGCCTTCGACGGCTATAACGGCGCCCTCGACCGCTATGACTGGAGCGTCATCGACAAGAAGCCGATGATCATCCCGGTCAACAACTACAAGGCGGAATCGACGAAGTACAAGGACTACGTGAAGCCGCTCCACCTCAACCAGGATGCGATCCGCTACGAACTGCAGCGCACCTGGAACTTCGAGGCGAAGCTCCGTCCGAATACTCGCCACGTTTACGCCCGCCGCGTCTATCACAACCATGAAGACGCATGGGAAGTCTCGGTGGCCGAGCTTTATGACGGCCGTGGTCAGCTCTGGCGCGTCCAGGAAGTCCAGGAACTCCAGCGCTATCAGGTTCCGCTCTGCGGCACGGCTACGGAAGCCGTCTACGATCTGCAGTCTGGCCGTTATCTGGCTCTGGGCATGCAGAACGAAGAGCCGCCGGTCAACTATGCGGCCGACGAGCTCGATCCGAGCCGCTATACGCCGAACGCCATTCGTCAGCTTGGCGTCCGCTAAAAAAGAGCCTAATCTAGGTGGGCCGGGCCTCGGGGAACCGAGGTCCGGCCTTCTTTCTGTCTGAACCCCTGTGCCGGCCGAAATGCGGCGCGGGCGGATTTCAGGCTTGCCGACCTGTAAAGTACCAGCCAAACCGGTCATCAAGAGCCGGACATCAATAGAGTGCGCCGCGACCTCCGAACGGACGGTTCCGCGACGCTGACGCAGCGGAAACGCCCGAGTTAGGAGCCCTAGTCACATGAAATTCAATCAGTTCTTCCGGACCGTCCTCGAACGTCCGGTCATGGCCGCTGCCCTCGCGCTGGTTCTCGCGGCGGCGCCGTTCGGCGCGCAGCGCGCTCATGCGGAAGAGGCTGCCGCGGATGCCGTCGAATATTCGACGCCCTCGAACCTCGCCACCAAGGATCTCCTGCTTGCGGCAACGAAGGTCGGCAACCGCCTCGTTGCGGTTGGCGAATTCGGTCACGTCGTCTATTCCGACGATCTGGGCGCAACCTGGGTGCAGGCCGCCAAGGTGCCGACCCAGGTGACGCTCACCAGCGTCTACTTCGTCAACGACAAGGTCGGTTTTGCCGGCGGTCACGACAGCACGGTGCTCCGCACCGACGATGGCGGCGTCAACTGGACGCTCGCCTATCATGACGTCAAGGCGCAGTCGCCGATCATGTCGGTCTATTTCGAGGACGAGAACCACGGCTTCGCCATGGGCGCCTTCGCCTTCGTCATCGAGACGACGGATGGCGGCAAGACCTGGAACCAGCGTCAGCTGATCGAGGGCAACCAGCTCGACTCGCATCTGAACATGGTGTTCGGCGAGAAGAGCGGCACGGTCCTCGTCGCCGCGGAGTTCGGCTCGGTCTTCCGCTCGACCGACAAGGGCAAGACCTTCCAGGAAATCAAGACGGGCTACGAAGGCTCGTTCTGGGGCGGTCTCGCCCTTTCGGACGGCTCGGCGCTGATCTTCGGCATGCGTGGCAATGTCTATCGCAGCACGGATGACGGCCTTACCTGGACCAAGATCAACAGCGGCACCGACAAGTCGGTCAGCGGCGGCGTGGAACTGGCCAACGGTACGGTCGTTCTCGTTGGCCTGCAGGGCTATGTCGGCTACAGCTCGGACAAGGGCGCGAACTTCACCGAAGTCGTGCGCGCCGATCGTCTCGGCTATGCCGCCGTCACGCAGGGCCCGGCCGGTCAGATCGTGGTCTATGGCGAACCCGGCGTGAAGGTTCAGCCCGATACGCCCGCCGAAGCGGAAAAGGCCGTCGGCTTCCACTTCACCTCGGGCAGCTGACCTACAGCCGCCCGGCTATCGACCTGAGGATGAAACCCCGGCCCGCGCGGCCGGGGTTTTTCTTTGTCCTCGCCACGCGACGCTTTCCATTGAGGAAGCCGCGCGTCAAAATCGTCGCAACAAATAAAAATGGGGAGGGAAGAATGTCGGGAACCGGCACCGCGGATTTTGCGCGCTACACACGCATCAAGGCGAGCCGCCAGGGCCGCGTGCTGACGCTCGCGCTTTCAAATCCGGCGCTGATGAACGCAGTCGACGGCGAAATGCATCGTGAGCTGTCGCAGGTCTTTCTCGATGCGGCCGACGATCCACATTCCGATGTCATCGTGCTGACGGGCGAGGGCAAGGCCTTTTCCGCCGGCGGCGATCTGAACTGGATGAAGCGTTCCTTCGAGGCCGGTGAAATCGGTCCCGACGCGGCAGAAGCGAAGCGCATCGTCTTCTCGCTCCTCGACCTCGAAAAGCCGATCATAGCCAAGGTGCGTGGTCCCGCCGTGGGCCTCGGCGCGACGCTCGCCCTGATGTGCGACGTGATCTTTGCAAGCGACAATGCCCGCTTCGCCGATCCTCATGTACGGGCGGGGATCGTCGCGGGCGACGGCGGCGCGATCATCTGGCCGCAACTTGTCGGCTATGCACGGGCCAAGGAATATCTGATGACCGGCGATCCGGTGCCTGCCGTCGAGGCGGAACGCATCGGCCTGATCAACCATGTCGTCCCCGATGCCGAACTCGACGCGAAGGTGGACGCGTTCGCGGCGCGGCTCGCCGGCGGCGCGACGAAGGCCATCAAATATTCCAAGGTCGCCGTCAATATCGGCCTGAAGCAACTCGCCCATTCGATCCTCGATGCCTCCATCGCCTATGAGATGCAGACATTCGCGACCGATGATCATCGCGAGGCGGTGCATTCATTTCTCGAAAAACGCGCGCCGCATTTCAAGGGGCGCTGAGCATGGATGCTGTCACGGAAGATCAGCCTCTCAATTTCGATGAGCCGCAACATGTCCGCATGTTGCGCGATAGCATGCGCCGTTTCGTCGATGCGGAAATGCCGCGCGAGAAAGCGCGGGAATGGGATCGCGGCAATATCTATCCGCGCGAGGTGATGGCGAAGCTCGGCGCCATGGGGATGATGGGCCTCACCACCGAGGAGCGCTACGGCGGCGCGGGCATCGACATCTATGCGACCATGGCCGTGATCGAGGAGCTTGCGAAGCGATCCGTCGCGGTTGCCTGTCCCTACATCATGGCGGTCTGCTACGCGGGCATGAATCTCGGCGAGCGCGGCAGCGAAGCGCAGAAGCAGGCGCTTCTGCCCAAGGTCGCATCGGGCAATCTTCTCTTCGCCTATGGTCTCTCCGAGCCCAATGTCGGCGGCGATCTCGCATCCGTTGAGACGCATGCGCGGCGCGAGGGCGACGAGATTGTCATCAACGGCTCCAAGCGCTGGTGCACCGGCGCGCATATCGCCGATTATATTTTTTGTCTTCTGCGTTCGGGGCCGAAAGAGGCGCGCTACAAGAACCTCTCCATCGTGCTCGTGCCGCCGACGCTGCCGGGCATCACCATCACGCCGCTCGGCCATCTCGGCATTCGCGGCGTCGAGACGAAGGATGTTTCCTTCGACGAGGTGCGCGTGCCGGCGGCGAATATTCTCGGCGGCGAGGAAATGTGGAACCGCGGCTGGGAGCAGCTTGCGGGCCGCGCCCTCGAAGTCGAGAAGCTGGAACTCTCCGCCTGCGCGCTTGGTCTTGCGGAGGCAGCCGTCGCCGATGCCTGGACTTACGCCGGGCAGCGCATCCAGTTCGGCCGCGCCATCGCCGATCATCAGGCCATCCGCCACACGCTCGCCGATGCGCGGACGAAAGTTCGCGCCATGCGGCTGATGCTCTATAGCGCGGCATGGCTCGCCGATAAGGGGCGGCCCTGCTCGGTCGAGACATCCATGGCCAAACTTTTCTGCTGTGAGGCCGCCGCCGAAGTCACGCAGATGTGCCAGCGCGTCACCGGCGCTTACGGGCTTTCAGACTCCATGGACATGGAGCGCTATGTCCGCGACGCGGTGAGCCTGCCCATCGTCGGCGGCTCGTCCAACATGCAGAAGAACAACATCGCGAACCGTCTGAAGCTCGGCGCATGAAGGAAACGGCATGAGCAAGCCATCGACTCTTCCCGATCCGCGCGACGCGGCGGAGACCTATGCCGCAGCATTGGAGGGGCGCTCCATCGAAATCGAGCGCAATCGCTTCCTGCCGCAGGATCTTGCCGACCTCTCGGCGCGGCTCGGCCTCCATCGGCTCTGCATCCCCGCCGTTTATGGTGGGCATGAAGCGCATCCGCTGGTGCTCGTCGATGTGGTCGAGCGGCTTGCTCGCGTCGACGGGTCTGCGGCCTGGTGCGTCTTCATTGGTGCGACCTCGGGGATGACCTCGGGCTTTCTCGCCGCCGATGAAGCGCGGACGATCTTCGGCGATCCCATGGCGATCATCGCTGGCGTCTTCGCGCCGCGCGGGCAGGCGGTCAGGGCAGAGGAAAAGGGCGTCGCGGGCTATCGCGTCAACGGGCGCTGGCAATGGGGCTCCGGCTCGCGCAATGCGTGCTGGATCATGGGCGGCGCGCTCATTCTGGGCGATGACGGCAAGCCGGAAATGGCGCCGGAAGGTATTCCCCAGAACCGCATGATGATCTTCCCGGCGGATGATGTGATCATGCACGATACATGGGACGTGTCGGGCCTTGCCGGCACGGGCAGCACCGATTTCGAGGTGAAGGACGTTTTCGTGCCCGTGTCCCGCGCGGTCAGCCTCATCAGCGACAAGCCGCTGCCTTTGCCGCTTTATTGCTTTCCCACATTCGGCCTTCTCGGCATTGGCATTGCGGGCGTCGCGCTCGGCCTTGCGCGGGGCGCGATCGACGAACTCGTGACGCTGGCGGGCGGCAAGACGCCGCAAGGTTCGTCGAAGCCTCTTGCGACGCGGGCCAAGGCGCAGATCGACGTTTCGGAGGCCGAGGCACTGGTTCGCTCGGCTCGCGCCTTTCTTGATGTGGCGGTCAATGCCGCATGGGATGCCGCCTCGCGCGACGGCGCAATCACGGTCGAGCATCGCCGCGACATCAGACTTGCAACGACGCATGCGGTGCGCTCCGCTGCGCGCGCTGTCGATCTCATGTATACGCTGGCGGGCGGCAGCTCGGTCTATCGCAGCTCCGCGCTGCAACGGCATTTCCGCGACGTTCATGTCGCTACCCAACACATGATGGTGAGCGAGGCGACCTACGAGCTGACAGGTCGTCTCTTTCTCGGCGTGCCGTCCAATACGGCGATGCTCTAGGCGAGGGAAACATGGGCGACTTCACACGCATCGAGCGCGAGGGACGCGTGGCGATTGTGCATTTCGATCGCGGCGACAGCCTCAACGCGCTGTCCGCAGCGGCGATGCGCGAGCTTACCGCCGTTGCCCGCGGCTTCGAGGACGATCTCGAAACGACGGCTATCGTGCTTACGGGAACGAAGCGCTGCTTTTCGGCGGGCGCCGATCTCACCGATCCCGAGACCGCCTCTCGCAAGGAGAAGGGCCTGCTCGCCCGGCGTCACGCCATGAAGATCGGGCCCGACATGTGCGACGCATGGGAGCGGCTGGAACAGGTTACGATCGTTGCGGTGGAGGGCTTCTGCATCGGCGGCGGCGCGGCGCTGGCGGCGGCATGCGACATCCGCGTTGCGGCGAAGAGCGCCTATTTCCGCCTGCCGGAAATTCCGCTCGGCATGAACATGAGCTGGCACAGCAATCCGCGGCTGGTGAACCTGATGGGCCCGGCGCGGACCAAACTCTTCACCATCCTCGGCGAGAAACTCCATGCGCCGCAGGCGCTCGAATGGGGCCTTGTCGAGGAGGTGGCGGAAGACGGAGCCGCGCTCGAGGCGGCGCTCGCGCTGGCGCGGAAATTTGCAGGCCTGCCGCCGGTCGCCGTGCGCATGTCCAAACAGTCGATCGACATGGCGGCCAAGGCGCTCAACGCCGCCGTCACCTATATGGACCGCGATCAGTTCGCGCTGACCGCGACCTCGAAGGATCAGCAGGAGGCGCTCAGCGCCTTCCTCGAAAAACGCAAACCAAACTTCACAGGAGAGTGAGATGGCGGAACGCAAAGGACGCGTCGAAGGCAAGATGGCCTTCATCACGGGCGGCGCGCAAGGATTGGGAAAGGCGTCGGCGCTGATGCTGGCAAAGGAAGGCGCGAAGGTCACCGTCGCCGACATCAATGCGAAGGGCGTTGCCGCAGTGGCCGAAGAGATCAACGCGCTTTATCCGGGCAAGGCTTTCGCCGTTTCTCTCGACGTCACGCGCGAGGATGAGTGGAAGGCGGCGCTCGCCGAGGCGGACAAGGCCATGGGCGGCATCAACGTGCTCTTCAACAATGCCGGCATCGGCGGCGGCACGACGGTCGAGGACACGGATTTCGAGACCTTCAAGAGAGTGCAGGCGGTCGACGTGGATTCGGTGTTCCTCGGCTGCAAATATGCGATCCCCTACATGGTGCCGCATGCGCCGGGCTCGATCATCAATACCTCGTCCATCGCGGGTCTGATCGCCGGTCACAACATGGCCGCCTATAACGCCGCCAAGGCGGGCGTCTGGCTGCTGTCGAAGTCGGTGGCGCTCCACTGCGCCAAGCGCGGCTACCGCATCCGGTCGAACTCGATCCATCCGACCTTCATCGACACGCCGATCCTCGACGGCATGGCGCGCGGCATGTCCAGGGAAGAGCTGACCCGCAAGCTCGCCAAGCAGGTGCCGCTCGGCATCATCGGCGAGCCGGACGACATCGCCTATGCGGTCGTTTATCTCGCCTCCGACGAGTCGAAATTCATGACCGGCGCCGAGCTCAAGCTCGATGGCGGCATCAGCGCCATGTGATCGAGGCTCGGGCCGGACTGTGACCAAAATGTCCCTCGCCATCGCTTAAGGCGGCGGGGGACATAATTTCGCCTTCAGGCCGCCTTGAAACCGCGCGGCGCGAAGGCAAAATTATTTGAAGCATGACCCGCCGCGTACTCATCATCCTCCATCAGGAGCGTTCCAATCCGGGCCGAGTGGCCCAGGAGCTGCGCGCGCGGGGTTGCGAACTCGATATTCGCCGTCCTTCGCTCGGCGATCCCTTGCCCCCGACCATGGATGAGCATTCGGCCGCCGTGATCTTCGGCGGGCCGATGAGCGCCAATGACAATCTCCCCTTCATCCGTGCCGAGACGGACTGGATCTCCGTTCCGTTGAAAGAGGAGAAGCCCTATCTCGGCATCTGCCTCGGCGCGCAGCTCATGGCGAAAAATCTCGGCGCCCGCGTCTATGGCCGCGAGGATCAGCGCTGCGAAGTCGGTTATTTTCCGATCCGCCCGACCGAGCATGGCGAGCATCTCTTCGACAATCCGCAATATGTCTATCAATGGCATGGCGAAGGCTTCGACCTCCCGCGCGGCGCGGTGCAGCTTGCGGAGGGCGACGACTTTCCCGTGCAGGCCATGCGTTATGGCAAGTCGGCCTATGGCATTCAGTTTCATCCCGAACTGACGTCGTTGATGATGAATGCCTGGCTGATTATGGCGCGTCATCGCCTCGGCCAGCCGGGCGCGCAGCCCGACGAGCATCATCGTATCGGCCGCATGCAATACGACGCCTCGCTCAAGGCATGGCTGTCGAACTTTCTCGATCACTGGCTTGGCGAGGCGCAGCCGGTCTGATTTGCGCGGGCAAGGCGGTGGCGTTATCGTTGCGGCGAGTTCAGCCATGAAAAGCCATATCGCGTTATCATCGACGACATCCGCGTTGCAGCGACTTGCTTTCCTTGCCGCTCTCGTCGTCGCGCCGGTTGCGCAAGCTGCCGATGTCGGCTTCGTCGGCCAGCGTTTCGAAGTGCGCCTTTCGGATCTTCCCGCGCCCTATCAGTCGCTCGCGCAGTCGGATGCTGCGCCCGAGCCCGCGCATATTCCGGTTCAGCAGATACCCCGCGCGGAGGCGACGCTTCCGAAAGTGCCGCCTGGATTCGAGGTTGGGATCTTTGCCGAGGGACTATCGGGGCCGCGCGAGATGGCGTCCGCGCGCGGTGGCGTCGTGTTCGTCTCGCAGATGCATGAGGGCAATATCGTCGCCTTGCGCGATGCAGACGGCGATGGCGTTGCCGAAACGACGTCCGTCTTTTCGTCGGGCTTCAGCGATCCTTCCGGAATCGCCTATGCGAACGGCGCGCTTTATGTCGCCGATCGCCGCGCGGTCTGGCGCATCGATTTCGATCCCGAGACGCTGAAGGCGAGCCCGCGCATCATGGTGACGCGGCCCGGGGCGCTCGGCAAGGGTGGCGGCCACATCACCCGCGAGCTTCTTTTTGCGCCCGACGGAAGCCATTTCTTCGTCTCCATCGGCAGCGAGACGAATGTCGGCGAAGATCCCGCCCCGCGTGCCTCGATACAGCTTTTCCGCGCCGACGGTCAGATGCAGTCAAGTGTCGCCACGGGACTTCGAAATCCGGTGGGCCTCGCATTCTATCCGGGAACGGACGATCTCTACACCGTTGTCGACGAGCGTGAAGGATTGGGCGCCGGGCTCGTGCCCGATTATCTCACCCGTGTGAAGCCCGGCGCATTTTACGGCTTCCCCTATGCCTATCTGGGGCCGCATCCCGATCCGCAATATGGCGATCTGCGACCCGATCTCGTGCAGACGACCGAGGTGCCGGACATGCTTTTCCTGCCGCGCTCCGGGCCCTTCGGCCTTTTCTTCTGCAAGGGTGAGGGGTTCCCGCCCGACTATCAGGGCGATGCGCTGGTGGTGCTGCACGGGACGTCGCAGGAGGACGGAAATCCCCCCGCGCATGGAATAGCGAGGGTGCGCTTCCATGACGGCAAGGCGGAGCCGGGCTATGAGATGTTCATGGCCGGGTTCGAGGGCGAGGAGCATACCGAGGCCGGCGTGGCGCCGAGCATCTGGGGGCGGCCCGTGTGGCTCGCCGAGACGGAGGACGGCGCTTTGCTCGTTTCCGACGATGTGGCGAATGTGATCTGGCGGGTGCGGTGGACGGGGAAGGGCGCGGACGTTGCGTCATATCCGGCCCCGACGCCGCCCGAACGCATGCCTGTTCCGCCGGTCCTCTTCGAGGGTCCGGCAGCGGCGGCATTTGCAGAGCCTCAAACGGCTCAATTTCCGGGAATGGTGGAGCCGAGCGGGATCGAACCGCTGACCTCCTCATTGCGAACGAGGCGCTCTCCCAACTGAGCTACGGCCCCGGAATTGAGCCGGTTCTTTAGGCGGAGCCGCGCCGGGTGTCAAGAGACTGTCGGCATTCAGTTTGAAGCTGCAGCTTGAACCGGGGAGTGCCGCCCTTTACATCTGGTCCGAACCCGCCGAACCCCGGGCAGAAAGCCGCGAGGCGCGCCCGTCCAGCGTCGAAAAGCAGAGGTCCATGCAATCCCTTATCATCCTGATCACGCAGGTCATCCAGCTCTATACATGGGTCATCATCATCGGCGCCGTGCTGAGCTGGCTCATCGCCTTCGGCGTGGTCAACACGCATAACCGCTTTGTCTATTCCGTCGTCGACATCATCTACCGGGTGACCGAGCCCGCGCTCAGGCCCATCAGGCGCATCCTGCCCGATCTGGGCGGCATCGACATTTCGCCGGTCGTGCTTCTGCTCCTCCTTTATTTCCTCCAGAACCTGATCTGGGAGATCTACGGCTCCTACATGGCGAGCTTCTGAGCCTCCCATGGCCTCCCTGCCGCTCCGAAAACTTGCCGACGGCGTCGCCGTGACCGTCAGGGTGACGCCCAAGGGCGGGGCGGACCGAATCGACGGGCTGGGCGCCGATGCCGAGGGGCGGAGCTTCCTGAAGCTCCGGGTGAAGGATGTGCCCGAAAAGGGCAAGGCCAATGCCGCCGTCATCAAGCTCCTTGCCAAGGCATGGAAGCTGCCCCCAAGCGCCGTCGAGATCGCCTCCGGCGATACGGGCCGGGTCAAGACCGTGGTCCTGCGCGGAGAGGGGCATTACGAGCGGCTGGAAGCCTGGTTCGGCGCATTGCCGGAATAGGACCACTCCGGCGATTGCATGGGGCTGATCGGGCGCCTGTAATTTTGAGCATGACTGGCCCGAAAACCGGTTCCCACTTTTCGGGATCATGCTTATTATCCGCCCCGTTCTGCGTGACTGGCGAGGCGAGGTGGGCATGACCACCGGGAAGCGCAGGAAGATACCGCCGCTCGCCTGGGCACCCCCGTCTCAACCATGAGGTGCCCCCATGTCTGCATCCCCGACCAACATCATCGACGGCAAGACCATCGCCACCGCCCTGAAGGCGCGCGTCGCGGCCGAAGTCGCCCGGCTGAAGGCCGAGCATGGGCTGACGCCCGGCCTCGCGGTCGTTCTCGTCGGCAACGATCCGGCGAGCGAGGTTTATGTCCGCAACAAGGGCATTGCGACCGTCGAGGCGGGCATGAACTCCTTCGAATACCGTTTGCCCGGCACGGCCACGCAGGACGAGGTTCTCGCCAAGGTGCGCGAGTTGAACGCCGATCCCGCCGTCCACGGCTTTCTCGTGCAGTTCCCCGTGCCCGACCAGATCAGCCAGCAGGCCGTGATCGACGCGATCGATCCCGACAAGGATGCGGACGGGCTTCATCCGCTCAATGCGGGCCGGCTTGCGAGCGGCCTTCCGGCCATGGTGCCTGCGACGCCCGAAGGCTGCGTCATCATGGCGAAGCTCGCGGGCGGCGATCTCTCGGGCAAGCATGCCGTTGTGATCGGCCGCTCCAACCTCGTCGGCAAGCCCGTGGCGCAATTGCTGCTGAAGGAGAACTGCACCGTCACCATCGCGCATAGCCGCTCGCACGACCTGCCTGCACTGGCGCGTCAGGCCGACATTCTGGTCGCAGCGGTCGGCCGGCCCAACATGGTGCGCGGCGACTGGGTGAAGTCCGGCGCCATCGTTATCGATGTCGGCATCAACCGTGTGCCCGCGCCGGAAAAGGGCGAGGGCAAGACGCGGCTCGTCGGCGACGTCGCCTTCGACGAGGCGGTGAAGGTCGCAGGCGCCATCACGCCCGTGCCGGGCGGCGTGGGCCTGATGACGGTCGCTTGCCTCATGCGCAACACGGTCATTGCCGCCTGCCGCCAGAACGGCATCGCGCTGCCGAAGGACTTCTGAGGAGCAGGGGATGGAGACGCGCAGGCTCGGTAATCTGTGGCCGGTCAGCGCATTGACGCTGGGCGGCGGCGGCCTCGGACAGATCTGGGGCAGGACCGATCGCGATGAAGCGGTGGCGACGGTTCGTCTCGCCGTCGAGCGCGGCATCACGCTTCTCGATCTCGCACCCTCCTATGGGCGCGGCGAGGCGGAAATGGTGGCAGGCGCCGCCTTCGAGGGCGCGTGGCCCGAGGGGCTTCGCGTCACAACGAAGTGCATTCTCGCCAATCTGCCCGCATCCGAGGTGCATGAGCGTCTCGAGCGATCGCTGCGCCGCAGCCTCGAAACACTCAAGCGCGAGCAGGTCGATCTCTTCTTCCTGCATTCGAACATCCATCCCGTCGGCTATACCTTTTTGAAGAATGCCGAGACGCAGGGCCGCTGGGCGCTGCCATGGCCGCTCTATGTCGAAGCCGTCGTGCCAGCCTTCGAGCGGTTGAAGGCGCAAGGGCTCATCGGCGATTGGGGCATTACCGGCGTCGGTCTGCCGCGCACCATCATGGATGCGCTACGCGATGAGGCAAGGCCCGCCGTCGTGCAAGCGGTCGCGAACCTCCTCGATTCCGCCGGCGACATGCGCCGCTATGAGGAACCGGCGGAGCCGCGCAACATCATCCGCACGGCGAAGAACAATGGCGTCGGCGTCATGGGCATTCGCGCCGTGCAGGCGGGCGCATTGACGGCGCAGATCGACAGGGAACTTCCCGCCGAAAGTGCCGAGACGAAGGATTACGCCAAGGCCGCGCCTTACCGCGCGCTTGCGGCGGAACTCGGCGAAGACCCCGCGATCCTCGCTCATCGCTATGCGCTGGCGATGGAGGGCATCGACACGGTGGTGCTCGGCGTCAAGAACCGCCGTGAGCTCACCGACATTCTCGACGCCGAGGCGAAGGGGCCGCTCGATGCGGAAATCGTCCGGCGTATCGATGCGCTTGGCCTCCGGCGGCAGGTGCCGCGTCTTCCGCTCGATGCGCCCCTATGAAGCGCGGCCTTCTTTTCCTTCTCTGGTCGGCGATGCTGGTGGGGCTCTTTACGGGCCAGCCGGCGCATGCCGCCGACCAGCGGGCTGCCGGCGGCATGATCGCGTGGCCGCATGACGAGATGGTGCGCGCGCTCGGCATCTTCATTCCCGAGCGCATGGCGTCGCTCGATGTTCCCGGCGCGAGCGTTGCCATCGTCTCAAACGGCCAGATCATCTATTCGGCAAATTTCGGAGTGGCCGACAGGCGAAAGGAAACGCCTGTCACGGCGCAAACACTGTTCGAGGCAGGCGAACTCGGCGAGACGCTCGCCGCCTACGGTGCGCTCACGCTCACCCGTGACAAGCTGCTCTTTCTCGATGCGCCGCTGTCGCGCGATCTGCCGTCGCCATGGCTCTCGCGCGAGTCCGACGACCGGCTGGTGACGCTCCGCCAGGTGCTGACCCACACATCGGGATTGACCGACAATGTGGTTCACGTCTCGCGCCGCACGAGCTTCACGCCGGGCGAGGGCTTCTCGCAATCCGGCGTCGGCTTCCTCTATCTCCAGCATGTGATGGAGACGATCGAAAGGAAACCGTTCGAGGCCGTGATGAAGGCCCGCGTCTTTGCGCCGCTCGGCATGAACGCCTCGACTTATGAAGAGCGCCCGCAAGCCGGCGCCGAGGCGCGGGGCTATGTGCCGTTGCGCTTTCCGGTGGCGGTCTTCTATCTGCCGTTTCTTGCGGCCTTCCTTGGGGTTCTCGGCATCGTCTGGGCGGTGATGCGCTTCACCATGAGGACAGGCCGTATCGACGCGCCCGATCTGCTCTGGCCGCTCATGCTCGCGCTGGTCTTTGCGATCGGCCTCGTCTGGTATGGGCTTGGTTTTGCGAATACCGCATTCATGATCGGCGTCGCGGTGGCCTATGCGCTCTGCCTCGGCGCGCTGGGCGGTTTCATCTTCTATCTCATCTATGTCGTTGGCTTCGTGCGCTCGCGCGAAGGCGTCATTGCCCGGGGACGAAGCCGCTCGCCGGAAATGGCGCTCGCCTTCGCCTTCCTCTCGGCCTTCGTCGTCAGTCTGGCTTTCTTCGATTGGCCGCTCGGCGTTCCTCGCTTAGCGCTTTTCGACGACCGGACGCCGAGTGCCGCGAGCTCCTTCCACACCAATGCGGAGGACATGGCGCGCTTCATGATCGAGCTCGAGGACGGCAAGGAGATCGGCGAGCGTCTGCATGATCGCATGCTCAGCGAACGCGTCGCCATCGACCCGACATTCTCATGGGGTCTCGGCGTTGGTATTCGCAAGGATCAGGCGGGAGAAACACTCTGGGCGCGCGGATCGAGCCTCGGCTTCGAGAGCCTGATGGTCATCGACCCGGCGCAGAGAACGGGTGTCGTCGTGCTGACGAACAGCCGGAGCGGCAGCGAGCTCGCGCAGCAGATCGTCCGCAACGTGCTCGGCCGCGATGGCGTGTGGGCACTGCCCTGAAGGCAGCGCCCGACGCTTCTGGTGTCAGGCCTTCTTTGCCTGCTTCGCGGCTTCGATGGCGGCGAGAATGATCCTCTCGGCCTCTTCCGGCCCGTGCCAGCCCTGGATCTTCACCCACTTACCTTCCTCGAGATCCTTGTAGTGCTCGAAGAAGTGGGCGATGCGGCGGATGAGGATTTCCGGAAGGTCGGTGTAGCTCCGCACGTTCTTGTAATACGGGTTGAGCTTCTCGACCGGCACGGCGAGGATCTTTTCGTCCTGGCCCGCTTCGTCCGTCATCATCAGCACACCGATGGGGCGCACGCGCACGACGGCGCCGGGAACGACCGGGATGCGGCTCACAACGAGCACGTCGACCGGATCGCCGTCATCGGACAGCGTGTGCGGGATGAAGCCGTAATTCGCCGGATACTGCATCGCCGTATGGATGAAGCGATCGACGAAGAGCGTGCCCGACTCCTTGTCCATCTCATACTTCACCGGATGGCCGCCATGCGGCACCTCGACGATGACGTTGACGTCGTGGGGCGGGTTCTTGCCGATGGGGATGGCTTCGATACGCATTAACCTTTAATCCGCTTGTTGCGCGCGGCCAGAAGACGAAGCCGGAGCGCGTTCAGTTTGATAAATCCTTCGGCGTCTTTCTGGTCGTAGGCGCCGGCGTCTTCCTCGAAAGTCACATGGGCCATCGAGTAGAGCGAATAGGGGGAGGTGCGGCCGACGACCGCCACATTGCCCTTGTAGAGCTTGAGGCGGACGGTGCCGGTGACCATTTCCTGGCTCTTGTCGATCAGGGCCTGAAGCATTTCGCGCTCAGGCGACCACCAGAAGCCGAAATAGATGAGTTCCGCGTAGCGCGGCATCAATTCGTCCTTCAGATGCATGGCGCCACGGTCGAGCGTGATCGACTCGATGCCGCGATGGGCGGCAAGCAGGATCGTGCCGCCCGGCGTCTCATAGATGCCGCGAGACTTCATGCCGACGAAACGGTTCTCGACGAGATCGAGGCGGCCGATGCCGTTCTTGCCGCCAAGCTCGTTGAGTTTGGTGAGCAGCGTGGCGGGCGAGAGACGTTCGCCGTCGATGGAGACGGCATCGCCCTTTTCGAAGCCGACTTCGATATAGGTCGGCTTGTCGGGGGCATCTTCCGGCGAAACGGTGCGCTGATAGACGAATTCGGGCGCTTCCTGTGACGGATCTTCGAGCGCCTTGCCCTCCGACGAGGTGTGCAGCAGGTTCGCGTCGACCGAGAAGGGCGCTTCGCCGCGCTTGTCCTTGGCGATCGGAATCTGGTTCTTTTCGGCGAATTCGATGAGCTTCGTACGCGAGGTCAGGTCCCATTCGCGCCAGGGGGCAATGACCTTGATGTCCGGGTTGAGCGAGTAATAGGAAAGCTCGAAGCGGACCTGGTCGTTGCCCTTGCCGGTCGCGCCATGGCAGACGGCGTCGGCGCCGGTGGCCTTCGCGATTTCGATCTGGCGTCTGGCGATCAGCGGGCGGGCGATGGACGTGCCGAGGAGGTAGATGCCCTCGTAAAGCGCGTTGGCGCGGAACATGGGGAACACGTAGTCGCGGACAAAGGTCTCGCGCAGGTCCTCGATGTAGATTTCCTTGATGCCGAGCATTTCGGCCTTCTTGCGGGCCGGCTCAAGCTCCTCGCCCTGGCCGAGATCGGCCGTGAAGGTCACGACCTCGCAGCCATAGGTCGTCTGGAGCCATTTCAGGATGATCGAAGTATCGAGGCCGCCCGAATAGGCAAGCACCACCTTCTTCACGTTCTTCGTCGCGCCGCTCATTGATTCACCTTCGGGGCACCGTCATGGTCGATTTTGCGGCGCATCATAGGGAAATCCGGTCGAGCGGCAAGGGCTGCAGGAGCAGTTGCGTGGTTCAAGTGAAACACCCAATTTGTAAAAGAGCTTAATGATGGGAAATTCGGGGATGACGGTCGATTTCTGGTACGAATTCGCCAGCACATATTCCTATCCGGCCGCGATGCGCGTCGAGGCGGCGGCGGAGAAGGCAGGCGTGCAATTGCGCTGGCGGCCCTTTCTGCTGGGGCCGATCTTCGGGGCGCAGGGCTGGAACGACAGCCCTTTCAACATCTATCCCGCCAAGGGCCGCTACATGTGGCGCGACATGGCTCGCATCTGCGCGGCGCAGGGCCTTGCGCTGAAGGAGCCCGTCCGCTTCCCCCAGAATGGACTGAACGCGGCGCGGCTGGCGCTTCTGGGCGCCGAGGAGGGCTGGGCGCCGGGCTTCACCCGCGCCGTCTATCTCGCCAATTTTGCCGGGCAGAAGGATATTTCGGATGAGCTGGTGCTGGCTGAAATCCTGACCCGTCTCGGTCTCGATGCGGCGGACGCCATCGCCCGGTCGCGGGCGCCCGAGAACAAGGACCGGCTCAAGACGCAGACCGAGGAGGCGATCGCGAAGGGCGTATTCGGCTCGCCGAGTTTTACAGTCGGCGATGAGCTTTTCTGGGGCAATGACAGGCTTGATGACGCGCTGGCCTGGGCGGCGGCGCGCCGCTGATCGACGGAGCCAATCCAAAAGCTCAAACAGGGCCATTCCCGACGCGTCTTGTGGAGAGGCATCGCAATGCCGATGTTCCTTTCGCGCGTTCTAGAGGAAGGGAGCCTTCAATGAGCACGATCATTTTTCATTCGCAGCCGATGAGCGTCTATCTCTGGACGGCAAGCCTCGTTGCGGCGGAAAAGCATGTCCCCTGGACGGTCCGGGTGATCGAGCCGGGGTCGGACGAGCACAGACGGTTCAATCCCTTCGCCAAATCGCCGGTGCTGGAGCATGGGGCGATCCTTCTCTACGAAACGCTGGCCATCGCGCATTACATCGACCGCGCTTTCGACGGGCCGGAGCTTCAGCCGGAAAGCGCCCTCGATCAGGCGGAGATGCTGCGCTGGGTGAGCCTCGTCAACGCCTACATGTTCCCGACGATGACCAATGGTCTTGCCAAGGAGCGGCTGCTCGTGCCTTCGCAGGGAGGTGTGCCCGATGAGGCGCTGATCGAACGATCCGCCGGGGAGTTTCGTCATCAGCTCGGCGTGATCGACAGGGCGCTGGCCTCGAATCCGTTTCTTGCGGGCGAGGAAATCAGCATCGCCGATTGCTTTCTCTTCCCGCATCTCCATCTGGCAAGCCTGACGCCCGAAGGGGCCGACGCTCTGGCTCATGCGCGCATGGCAAGCGCCTGGCTCGCGCGCATGCGGGCGCGGCCGAGTTATGCGGCGACGGATCAACTGCGCCAGAAGGCGGCTTGAGATTCAGCGAAATGCGGGCGGAAGGTCGGCTTCGGGGATCAGCAGATCGTCGGTGATCCTGAGCCAGGTTTCTTCGATGAGCACCGCCATGCCTTCGCGCTGTGGCGTCGCGGTCGTCTTCCTCGACAATTCAGCGAAGGCGCGGTCGCGATGGTCCTTCGAGGGCCAGCGTGCATAGGCAACCAAGTCGCCATTCTCGGCGCGGTGAAGGCGTGACCCTCCGCCGCCGTGATGCGTCATGATTTCAATGGTGATCTCATGCCAGCGGCGCCGGAATTCCTCTGCGTCTTTTTCCTCGACACGCCAACGGTAGATGACGGCGAACATGCCTGTCCTCCACGATCCGGGTTGAAAGCTCGTCGCTGTTTCAGGCGGTCGGCTGGGCCGCCGCCTTTTCTTCCTTGAAACGCTCGCTGGCGCGCTTCTTCACCGTTTCGCTCTTGAGCTGTCCGCAGGCCGCCATGATGTCGCGTCCGCGCGGCGTGCGCACGGGGCTGGCGTAACCGGCGCGATTGACGACATCGGCGAATTTCTCGATCTGCGCCCAGTCCGAGCATTCGTAAGGGCTGCCGGGCCACGGATTGAAGGGGATCAGGTTGATCTTCGCCGGAATACCCTTCAGCAGGCGGACGAGTTCCTTCGCGTCGGCGAGGCTGTCGTTCACGCCTTTCAGCATCACATATTCGAAGGTGATGCGGCGCGCATTCGAGAGGCCAGGATAGTTGCGGCAGGCGTCGAGCAATTCGTCGATCGGATATTTCTTGTTGAGCGGCACGAGCTTGTCGCGCGTCTCGTTGTTCACCGCATGGAGCGAGATGGCGAGGCCGCAGCCGATTTCCGCGCCCGCGCGTTCGATCATCGGCACGACGCCGGAGGTCGAAAGCGTGATGCGGCGCTTGGAGAGCGAAAGACCCTCGCCGTCCGACACGATGTCGAGCGCGTCGCGAACATTCTCGAAATTGTAGAGGGGCTCGCCCATGCCCATCATGACGATGTTGGTGACCATGCGGTCGTCGGAATTGCGGCCCGAATCCGGCCACTCGCCGAGAGCGTCGCGGGCGACGAGCAACTGCCCCACGATTTCGCCCGCCGTCAGATTGCGGACGAGCTTTTGCGTGCCGGTATGGCAGAAGGTGCAGGTCAGGGTGCAGCCGACCTGGCTCGAAATGCAGAGCGTGCCGCGGCCTTCCTCGGGGATATAGACGGTCTCGATTTCCGGGCCGGGGACGCCGGGCTTGTCGGAGCGGAGCCGCATCAGCCATTTGCGCGTGCCGTCCACGGACTTCTGCTCGACCACGACTTCCGGCCGCTCGACCACGAAGGCTTCGGCGAGCTGGGCGCGCATGTCCTTGGAGAGCGTCGTCATGTCGGCGAAATCGGACAGACCGCGATTATAGATCGCGTTCCAGAGCTGGCCGACGCGCATCTTGATCTGCTTCTCAGGCAGGCCGAAGGCACGCAGCGCCTCGGCAAGCCCGTCGCGGGTCAGGCCGAGAAGGTTCGTCTTGGCCGCGCGCAGGGGAGCGGCGTCTGCCGCTTCGTCCCGCTTATGCGCAATGTCGAGTGTCGTGGCCATAGCTTTATCCTGCCGGGGCCCGGAAGGGGGCCTCGTTTCGCCGGGGGTCATAGCATAGATGGGGCCGCGCCCGCGACTCTGCCAGATGAGGCCGGATCAGGGCCTTGGAAGCCTATTTGCAGGCTTCGTCGATCTTCTTCAGGGCCGTGCCGGCGCCCTTCAGGGCATAGGTGTCGGTCGTCGTCGTCTTGCGGGCCGAAGTACCCTTGATGACCATGGTCGAGCCCGAGCGGATGGCCTTCACCATCGCCGGTTCGTCGCTCGTCTTGTCGAGCCAGGCCCAGTACTGGTGTTCGCCGCCTTCCGAGAAGCCGGTGAACATCTGGAACTTCGCCTTGCCGATCGTGGCGAAGGGCTTGGACGTGGGGCTGTAGGTATAGCCGGCGCGCAGGCTCACCTCGTTGCGGATGTTCCGGCCCGGGCGATGGGTAATCATGAAATAGACATCGCCGCGCTTTGCGCCCTTGGGCTCCTGCGTCCTGGGCTCGGCGACCACGTAGCAGATCCGGTCCGCGTCGGAGCCATAGGTATAGGCCGCCCAGTCGTCGAACTTGCCCAGAAGCTTCGGGGCCTCGGCGGCCTCGGCCCTTCCTCCCGGTGCGAATCCGCCGAACATGGGCGCCAGCAGCGCGGCAAATGCGACGGCGGAAGCCAGAAAGCGTGTGCGTGTCGGCATTTTATGAAGACTCATCTCTGCTTGGGGCCTGCGTCGGGCATGCTCAACTGACAGGTGAGGACCATACCGGGCGCAGCGGCCAATTTCCAGACAGCTCGGCCAGAAACCGGGCAGCGCGGATGTCCGGCTCATCTGGCAGGTGCGGCCCCCCCTGTGGTAATGAGGAACACCGAAATTGAAACAGGCCCTTGTGGCCGCAAAAAGGCAGGGAGCGACTCATGAAAGCGATTTTGTGCAAGGAATACGGACCGCCGGAAAAGCTCGTCATTGAAGAGGTGCCGACGCCGGAACCCAAAAAGGGTCAGGTCCTGATCGAGGTTCATTCGGCTGCCGTCAATTTCCCCGACGTGCTCATCATCGAGAACAAGTACCAGTTCAAGCCGCCGCTGCCCTTCTCTCCGGGCGGCGAAGTCTCGGGTCTCGTCACCAGGGTCGGCGAGGGCGTCACCAAGGTGAAGGTCGGCGACCGCGTGATCGGCTCTTCCGGCTGGGGCGGCTTTGCCGAGGAACTCGTGCTCGACGAGGCGCGCGTCACGCCCATTCCCGGCGAGATGGATTACGTCACCGCGTCTGCCTTCCTGATGACCTATGGCACGTCGCATCACGCGCTGAAGGACCGCGCGCATCTGAAGCCCGGTGAAAATCTGCTCGTGCTGGGCGCGGCCGGCGGCGTCGGCCTTGCCGCCGTCGAACTCGGCAAGGCGATGGGCGCGCGCGTCATCGCGGCGGCTTCCTCGGAAGACAAGCTGCAGGTCTGCCGCGAGCATGGTGCGGACGAGACGATCCTCTATCCCACGGGTTCGCTCGACAAGGATCAGCAGAAGGCGTTGACGGACCGCATCAAGGAACTCACAGGCGGACAGGGTGCCGATGTCGTCTATGACCCGGTGGGTGGCGACTATTCCGAAGCGGCGCTCCGTGCGACGAACTGGGAAGGCCGGTTCCTCGTCGTCGGCTTTGCCGCGGGCCCGATCCCCAAGGTTCCGCTCAACCTCGCGCTGCTCAAGGGCTGCCAGATCGTCG
The DNA here is from genome assembly GCF_039680535.1 of Parvibaculum sp. GTDB lineage: Bacteria > Pseudomonadota > Alphaproteobacteria > Parvibaculales > Parvibaculaceae > Parvibaculum. The sequence continues at coordinate 385,704 of NZ_JBDKSS010000005.1, forward strand.
GCGTCTTCTGGGGCGCTTTCACTGGCCGCGAGCCCGCCCGTCATCAGGAAAATCTCAAGGAACTGATGACATGGTTCAAGGAGGGCAAGCTGCGCCCGCATGTCTCGCGCACCTACAAGTTCGAGGAAGTGGCGCAGGCTCTGAACGACATGGCGGCGCGCAAGGTAAAGGGCAAGATCGTTCTGGTGCCGTCTCGCTGACGGCCATCTGGCGATTTGAGTGAAGGGGGACGCCCGATGGGCCGACTGCTCGTGATGATCGGCGCCGGCATCGGGCTGGCGATCGTCGTCCTGTTCAGCTTCCTCCTTTACGTCCTGCTTGCTTCCGGCAATCCGGATTATTGGGCTGGAGAGATCGCGGCCTTCGAGCGCCGCGATGTCTCCAACCCGCCACCGCGCGATGCCGTACTCTTTGCTGGTGCGGACGATGTGCGGCAATGGGAGGCGCTGCCCTATGATCTCGCGCCGGTTCCCGTGATCCAGCGCGGCTTCGGCGGCGCGCAGATCGCGCATATCACGCATTTCGCGCCGCGCATCGTGTTTCCCTATCGTCCCCGCGCCATCGTGATGATTGCGGGCGAGGCGGATCTCTCCGATGTTCGCGGACGCAGGCCTGAAGACGTGCTCAACGATTTCAAGGGCTTTGTCGCAACGCTGCGCGGCCACGGCGTTTCGGCGCCGATCTATTTCGTTTCCATCCGCCCGTCGCCGATGCGCAGCTCGCGCTGGCTGGGCGCGCTGCGCGCCAACGCGCTTATTCAGGATTACGAGAAGACGGCGCCGGGGCTTTACTACATCGATGTCGCCTCTTCCTTTTTCGACGGAGGCGGCAATTTGCGTCGGGAGCTTTTCCGTTGGGACGGGCTTTCGCTCAATGAAAAGGGCTATGCGCTGCTGACGCAGATCATCAAGCCCGCGCTCCTCAAGGCCGGCTACGGCACGGGCAGCGAACTGCAATAACGGCGAAAACGCCGACAACAGAACAAACGGACGGGAGAGCGAAATGGCGTTGCAGAAGATCTCGAAGGAAACGAGGGCGGGTCTCGTCGAAGGCGAATACGATCCGAAGTTTCAGGGCGTGGTCGACGCCTTCATCGAGAATTTCGAAACGCGCGAGGAAGTCGGCGCGAGCCATTCGATCACGCTCGAAGGCAAGACCGTTCTCGACATCTGGGGCGGCCGCAAGAAGCCGGGCGGCGACGCCTGGACGCGCGACACCGTGTCGATCGTTTTCTCCTGCACCAAGGGCGCGACGGCAATCTGCGCCCATATGCTTGCCGATCGCGGCCTTCTCGACCTCGATGCGCCGGTCGCGAAATACTGGCCGGAATTCGCCGTCAACGGGAAGGAAGAGGCCATCGTCTCGATGATGCTCGATCATTCCGTCGGCGTGCCGCATGTGCGCGAGAAGGTGAAGGAAGGCGGCTATTACGACTACGATTACATGATCGATCTGGTCGCAAAGGAAAAGCCCTTCTGGCAGCCCGGAACGCGCAACGGCTATCACGGCGTAACCTTCGCCTGGACGGTGGGCGAGATCGTGCATCGCGCCGCGAAGAAGCGCCTCGGTCAGTTCTTCCGCGACGAGGTGGCAAAGCCTCTCGGCATCGATTTCCAGATCGGCGGCTTGCCGGAAGCGGACGAAGCCCGCGTTGCGCCCATGATTTATGCCGTGCCCGATGAGGCGACGCTGAAGTCGAAATTCACGCAGGCGATCCTCGCCGATCCGCAATCGCCCTCGGCGCTCTTCCTCGGCAATAACGGCAACGCCAACTTCAATTCGCGCGAATGCCACGCCTCTGAAATCGGCTCGGCCAACGGCATCTCGAACGGGCGCGGCCTTGCGGGGCTCTATGCGCCGCTCGCCAATGGCGGCGGCAAGCTCGTCTCGAAGGACACGCTGGACCGCATGGGCCGCGTCGCCATGTCGACGCATGAGGATGCGACGCTGATGATCCCGTCGCGCTTCGCGCTCGGTTTCATGAAGTCGATGGACAACCGCAAGGTGCCGAATGCGAGTAACATGAGCTGCATCATGTCGGACGCCGCTTTCGGTCACGTCGGCATGGGCGGCTCGATCGGCTTTGCCGATCCCGAAGCGCGCATGAGCTTCGGCTACAACATGAACAAGATGGGTAACGGCATTCTCGTCAATGATCGCGCGCAGTCGCTGATCGACGCTGCCTATCTCGCGCTCGGCTATCGCTCCAATCAGAGCGGCGTCTGGGCCTTGTAAGCCGCAAGCTCCGCTTCGAGCGCGTCGATCTTCGCCTGCAGATGCGCCAGCGCGCCCGCCACATCGGGCGCGTCGAGCTTCTGCGGGATGTGCTGCGAGCAATTGGTGTCGAGCGCCGTGACGCGGAAGATGATCGCCTGAAGCGGCCGCGCGCGATAGTCCTCGGGCATAAGTTGCCGGATGATTTCCTTGTCGGCGATGACTTCGGCGCGTCCCCAGATTTTCACGCGGGCGCGGTTGGCGTAATCCATGAGGAAGATATAGGCGCGGTCGTTTTCGGCGAGATTGCCGAGAGTGATATATTGGTGATTGCCCGCGTAATCCGCGAAGGCGAGTGTGCGCTCGTCGAGCACACGCAGAAAACCCTTCGGCCCGCCGCGATGCTGGATATAGGGCTGGCCGTCGGCGCTCGCGGTGGCGAGGTAGAAGGAGTCCCGCTCGGCGATGAAGGCGGCGATATCCGGCGCGATATGGTCGCGGAAATCCTTCTCCGCATAGAACTCGCGGCTGCCGCGCTTTTCCTGCATCGCCTTGACCGACGGGGTGAAGGCGACATCGCTGACGTGCTTGTTCATGGGCGCTCTCCCGGGCCAGAGGCCCCAAAGGGTTAGGGCTTGGGCTCTTTCTTCGGTGGCAGGCCGAGCGCCTTGCGCGCCGCCTCGCGATGTTCCAGCTTCAGATGGCTCGAGACGAGACCGACTGCGGCCATGAGCACGGTCGCGTCGTCGGTGAAGCCGAAACCGGCGATGAAATCGGGAATGATGTCCGTCGGCAGGACGAAATAGGCCAGTGCCGCGAGCAGCGTCGCCTTGACGCGAAGCGGCGTTTCCGGGTCGCGCGTGCAGAACCAGGCCGCCGCCGCGTCCTCCGCGAAGGGGATCTTGCCCGCGACGCGGACCATTTTCTTCCAGAAGCCTTCCTCGACCGTCTTCTCATTTTTGGCGATGACGGCGGGCAGGCTCAGGGCCGGGCTTTCAAGTTCAGTCTCTATGTCTTGCTGCGACATGGGCGTCCGCGGTCCGGGGCATGTTTGTTCAGTCCCGGGGCTAACCGGGCTTCAAGGCGAAAGATGGGGCGCTGATGCCCCCGCCGCAAGCCAAGGCGGACGCTGCGTCAAAGGGTTGCGACGCTAATTCCTTTTGTTTTCAGCATTTTTGGCTCGCGTTGGGCTCCGCGAATTTGTTAAATCGGCGCCAATCCGGTGCCGGACGATAAGGCGCCAAACGGGAGATGACCGGTTTTCCGGTCCGCCACAGAAGGGACTAGACCATGAAACTCGATTCCAGCATCAGCGCCATCGTTACCGGCGGCGCTTCGGGCCTCGGCGCCGCCACGGCGCGCGCGCTTGCGGCGAAGGGCGTGAAGGTCGGCATTTTCGACCTTCAGGAAGACAAGGGCGAAGCCCTTGCGAAGGAAATCGGCGGCTGCTTCGCGAAGGTCAACGTGACCGACGAAGCCAGCGTCGACGCCGGCTTCGCGAAGGTTCGCGCCGCCAACGGCCAGGAGCGCATCCTCATCAACTGCGCCGGCACGGGCAACGCGATCAAGACCGCGTCGAAGAACAAGGAGACGGGCGCGCCTGAGCACTTCCCGCTCGACAAGTTCAACCTCATCATCCAGATCAACCTCGTCGGCACGTTCCGCTGCATCGCCAAGTCGGCGGCCGGCATGCTGACGCTCGACCCGCTGCCGGATGGCGATCGCGGCGCGATCGTCAACACGGGTTCGGTCGCGGCGGTCGACGGCCAGATCGGCCAGGCGGCTTACTCCGCCTCGAAGGCCGGCGTTGTCGGCATGACGCTCCCGATCGCGCGCGACCTGTCGCGTGAAGCGATCCGTATCAACACGATCCTCCCGGGCATCTTCGACACGCCGCTCCTCGCCGGCGCGCCGGAAAAGGTCCGTCAGGCGCTCGGCGCGCAGGTGCCGTTCCCGTCGCGTCTCGGCAACCCGGTCGAATATGCTTCGCTCGCCATCCAGATGGTCGAGAACGGCTATTTCAACGGCGAGACGGTTCGTCTCGACGGCGCAATTCGTATGGCGCCGCGCTAATATTTTCCGACCTCGGAAATGCGAAAGCCCCGGAGGAAACTCCGGGGCTTTTTGTTTGCGCGAGGCGGTGTGGCCTATTTCGGCTTTCCAGCCTTGCCCGCGATCTTGTCCATGAACCTGGCGAGCTTCACATCCCGCTCCGAGACCCCCTTGGCGTCATGCGTCGTCAGCACCACATGGACCCTGTTGTAGACATTGAACCATTCGGGGTGATGGTCGGCCTTCTCCGCCGCGAGCGCGACGCGGGACATGAAGCCGAAGGCCTCGTTGAAATCCTTGAAGAGATAGGTCTTTTCGATGGCGTCGCGGCCCCTCACCTTGGACCAGCCCTTGAGTTCCGAAAGGGCCTTTTCGCGCGCCGCGCCGCTCAGTCTCTCGATCATATCCGTCTCCTTCGATTGCGGGCCGAGCCTTGCCCACCTAATCTTCTAGCGCAAGGAGGATGTGATGGATTGGAGAACGGTCAAGGCCCCGAGCCTCGCGGAGTTCGAGAAACTCGCCGCGGACGCCTTTGCACGCCTGCCTGCGGAGTTCCGCGCGCGATGCGACGGGCTGGTGATCCGGGTCGAGGATTTTCCGAGCGAGGAAATTCTCGACGAGATGGAACTTGAAAGCCCCTTCGATCTTCTCGGCCTCTATCACGGAACGGGGGAGCCTTATGAGATGTCGCATCAGATGACCAAGCTCCCCGACATGGTCTTCCTCTATCGCCGTCCCATGCTCGACTACTGGGCCGACTACGACGAGACGCTGGGCGATCTCATCACCCATGTGCTGATTCATGAGATTGGACATCATTTCGGCCTGTCCGATGCCGCAATGCATGCGATCGAGGCGAAGGCCGGCCGCTAGTCTTCTTCTTCGCCGGGCAGCTCATCCGGATAGATGCGTTCGACCACATAAGGTCCGCCGCCCGTGCTGGCCCGCGCCGAGAAGAGCACGGCGCGCGTGATTGCGAAGCGGGGCGTCGCAAAGAGGTTGTTCGCCTCGATGAAGCGATAGACCTCGTCCGTCTCCCGGCCCTTGAGCCGGGCCAGCGTGACATGCGGTGTGTAGTTGCGTGTTTCGGGCGGCAGGCCGACGCGACGCATCGCGCTTTCGTGCCGCTGCTGCAAGAGCTTCAGCTGTTCCGTCATTTTCACGCCCGCCCACACGGCATGAGGCTTCGTGCCGCCGAAGGCACCCACGCCTTCAAGCTCCAGCTCGAAAGGCGCGAAGGGAATTTCCGCCAGCGCCGCATCGACATCATCGGCGACATTCTCAGGGATATCGCCGATGAAGCGCAGCGTGATGTGAAAATCATCGCGCTCGATCCAGCGCACGCCCTCGATGCCGCGCTGAAGTCTCGCCAGCCGTTCGGCGATTTCGTCTGGAATTTCCAGCGCGGTGAAAAGGCGGATCATGTCTTTACGGTGCGGGGTTCGGCTGGTTGGCATGGGCGGCGTTCACATCCGCCTCCAGCTCGTCGGTCCAGGGAATCTCGCGCGAGGTGACGGCGAGCTTCAGCTGTTCCATCGTCGTCGCGCCGATAATGTTCGAAGTTACGAACGGGCGCGTGGTCACGAACTGGTTGGCGAGCTGCGACGGATCGAGCCCATGCTTTTTGGCGACGGCGAGATAGGCGTCGACGGCGCGCGCGGTCTGCGGCGACTCATAGCGCTGGAGCCGGTTGAAGAGCTGCTTGCGCGAACCGACGGGCAGGGCGCCGTTCTGATATTTGCCGGTGAGATAGCCCTGCGCCAGCGGCGAATAGGCGAGAAGGCCGACGCCTTCGCGATGCGCGATTTCCGCGCCGCCGAGTTCGAAGACGCGGTTGACGAGGCTATAGGCGTTCTGGATCGACTGCACGCGGGGCAGGCTCTTCGTGTCGGCATGGTGCAGGAATTTCATCGTGCCCCACGGCGTCTCGTTGGAGAGGCCGATATGACGCACCTTGCCCGATTTCACCACGTCCTTCAGCGCATCGAGGATCTCGTCGATCTGGATGATCTCTTCGGTATGCTTGTAGGTGAGGCCGCCGGAGCCGAAGAGGCTGATCGGACGGTCGGGCCAATGGAGCTGATAAAGGTCGATATAATCCGTCTGCAGACGTTTAAGGCTTTTGTCCACCGCTTCGAAAATCTGCTTGCGGCTCTGCTCGGTGCCGGATTTGTCGTCGCGCAGCCAGTTCATTGGCCCACGCCCAGCGATCTTCGTCGCGAGGATCACCTTGTCGCGCTTGCCGCGCGCCTTGAACCATGAGCCGACGATCTTTTCGGTCGAGCCCTGCGTCTCGGCCTTCGGGGGCACGGAATACATTTCCGCTGTGTCGAAGAAGTTGATGCCCTGGTCGAGCGCGTAATCCATCTGCTCGTGGCCTTCGGCCTCGGTATTCTGCTGGCCCCAGGTCATGGTGCCGAGGCAGATCGAGCTGACCTTGACTCCGGTCCGGCCGAGTTCGCGATACTCCATTTGATCCCCCATTTTCATGATTATTTCTGCGCCCGCTTCTCGCGCGCTTTCTGCGCTTCGGCGATCAGCGTTTCAACTTTCGGCAGGATGCGCGCGACCATGATCGCAACACCCGCCGCATTCGGATGCATGCCGTCGGCAAGCGTGAGATCGGCCGCGAGGGGTTTGCCGCTCAGCTCCCCCGCCACCCCGTCGAGGAAGAATGGATAGAACACGAGGTGGTTCTCGGCGGCAAGCCTCGGATAGATCGCGTTGAAGGTCTTGCCATACTCTGCGCCCATATTGGGCGGCGCCATCATGCCTGCAAGCAGCACGGGCAGGTGGCGGCCCGAGAGGCGCTTCAGTATTTCTTCGAGGTTTCTGCGCGTGAGCTTCGGATCGATGCCCCGCAGCGCGTCATTGGCGCCGAGTTCCACGATCACGGCATCGGCCTCCGGTCCCACCGTCCAGTCGAGCCGCGAAAGACCGCCCGAACTCGTATCGCCCGAGACGCCGCCATTGACGATAACGATATTGTGATGGCCCCTGGCTCTCAGCGCCTTTTCGAGTTGCGGCGCAAAGCCGTCATCCGGCCCGAGCAGATAGCCCGCCGTGAGGCTGTCGCCGAGGGCAACGATGGTCAGCGGCTTTTCCGCCGCGAAGGCGGGAAAGGCAAGCAGGAGACAGAGCATCGCCGCTGGCGCTTGCTTGTAAATCACTGCAAACATGCCATATGGCCCGAAGATGCGGGCGAAGACGGGCAGGGAAAAGCGGGCGGTCAATTGAGCGATACCATCATCGAGCTTGAAGGTCTGAAGCTGAGCCTGCCGAGTGCGGCCGGATTGGTCAACATATTGCGCGGGATCGATCTCAAGGTCGCGCGTGGCAGCACGGCCAGTCTCGTCGGTCCATCAGGCTCGGGAAAATCGACGCTTCTCATGGTGCTGGCGGGCCTCGAGCGGCCGAGCGCTGGCCGGGTGACTGTGGCGGGCGAGGATCTTTCGCGGCAGAACGAGGACGGGCTCGCGCGGTTCCGCCGCGAGCATATAGGCATCGTCTTCCAGTCTTTCCACCTCATCCCGACGATGACAGCACTCGAAAATGTTGCCGTGCCGCTTGAATTCGCTGGACGCGGCGATGCCTTCGCGCGGGCGGAGGCAGAACTTCGCGCAGTGGGCCTTGGCTCGCGCCTCGCGCATTATCCGGGCCAGCTTTCCGGCGGCGAGCAGCAGCGCGTGGCGCTGGCCCGCGCGGTGGTCGGCGATCCCGAAATCCTGCTTGCCGACGAACCGACCGGCAATCTCGACCAGGCGACGGGTGCTGAAATCATCGAGCTCATGTTCGAGCTTCACGCGCGAAAGGGGACGACGCTCGTCCTGATCACGCATGACGAAGCGCTGGCCGGACGCTGTGAGCAGGTGGTCCGGCTCCGCGACGGGCTCGTCGAAAAAGTGGAGGCGGGTGGCAAGTGATGAGAACGCTGCCCCTCGCATTTCGTCTGGCGCGGCGTGAACTTCGCGCCAATCTCGCGCAAGGCTTCGCGGGTTTCCGCATCTTTCTTGCCTGTCTCGCGCTCGGGGTCGCGGCCATTGCGGGCGTCGGATCCGTCTCGACGGCGCTGACGCGCGGGCTTGCCGAGCGCGGACAGGAAATTCTCGGCGGCGATGTCGATGTGCGGCTCATTCATCGCGAGACGAGCGCGGCCGAGCTTGCCTTCCTTTCAAAGGACAATGTGGTTTCGCGTTCGGCGGAATTGCGCGCGATGGCGCGGACCGTCTCCAACGACAAGCAAAGTCTTGTCGAGTTGAAGGCCGTCGACGGGCTCTATCCGCTCTACGGCGCGATGAAGCTCGCGCCCGAAATGTCCCTTTCCGATGCGCTGGCTCTTCGCAACGGCCGTTACGGGCTCGTCGCGGAGCCCAATCTCGTTTCCCGGCTCGGGCTGAAGCCCGGCGATATGTTGCGCGTCGGTGAAAATCTTTTCGAGCTTCGCGCGGAAATAAGACACGAGCCCGATCGCGTCGGCGACGGCTTCGCGCTCGGCCCCCGCGTGATGATCGCGGAAGCTGCGTTGTCTGCGACCGCGCTGGTCCAGCCGGGAAGCCTCGTCAATTATCACTATCGCCTGCGGTTTCCCGAAGCCATGCGCGACGTGCCGTCGATCAAGGCATGGGTGAAATCTCTTGATGCCGCCTTTCCGGATGCAGGCTGGCGCGTGCAGGACCGCACCGACAGCGCGCCCTCCATGCGACGCTTTGTCGAGCGGGTCGCATTGTTCCTCACCTTTGTCGGATTGACGGCGCTGACCGTGGGTGGCGTCGGCATTGCCAATGCGGTGAAATCCTATCTCGACGGCAAGCGCGAGGTGATCGCCACCTTCAAATGCCTCGGCGCGCCGGGCAGGCTGATCTTCGCGGTCTATCTCGTTCAGGTCATGGCGCTTGCCATTGCCGGCGTCGCGTTCGGGCTCGCGGCAGGCGCCGCCGTTCCCTTCGTCACGGATCGTGTGGCGGGCGATCTCATCCCTGTGCCCGCAGCTCTCGGGCTCTATCCGGGGCCGCTTTTGCTCGCCGCGGCTTATGGGCTTCTGACGGCGCTTGCCTTCGCAATCTGGCCGCTTGCCCGCGCGCGCGAAGTGCCTGCGGCAAGTCTCTTCCGTGCGATCGTTGCGCCGGAACGGCGACTGCCGAAGCCGCTCTATATTGTGGCCACAGCGGCAACACTTCTCGCGCTCGGTGTCCTTGCCGTCGCTACCGCAGAGCAGCCGCTTTTTGCGCTCTGGTTCATTCTCGGTGCGGCGGGCGTCTTTGTCTTGTTGCGTCTCGCGGCCTCCGGCGTCATGGCGCTGGCCGCACGGCTTCGCGGGCGCTCGCCCGAAATGCGGCTGGCGCTTGCGAACCTCACGCGGCCCGGTTCGCCAACCCCTGCCGTCATGCTTTCGCTCGGGCTTGGGTTGACGCTTCTCGTCACCGTCTCGCTCATCAACGGCAATCTGTCGAGCGAGATCATGAAGGACATTCCCGGCCGCGCGCCCTCCTTCTTCTTCGTCGATATTCAGCCCGATCAGACGGATGCCTTCGAGAGCTTCGTGCGCGGGGCGCCGGGCGTCACGAAATTCGACCGCGCGCCGATGCTCCGTGGGCGCATCGTTTCGTTGAACGGCATCGCCGCCGACAGGATCAAGCCTGCGTCCAACGCCGAATGGGCGCTCAAGGGCGACCGGGGCATCACTTACTCAGCCACGCCGCCTGCGAACGGCAAGCTCCTCAGCGGCAAGTGGTGGCCTGCCGATTACAAGGGGCCGCTTCTCGTTTCCTTCGCCGACGAACTCGCCAAAGGTCTTGGCCTCAAGCTCGGCGACAAGATCACCGTCAATGTCCTTGGCCGCGAAATCGAGGCGACGCTCGCCAATACGCGCGAGGTGGACTGGCAAAGCCTCGGCATCAATTTCGTCATGATTTTCTCGCCCGGCCCGCTGGAGGCCGCGCCGCACACCGAGCTGGCGACCGTCACCATGGACGAGGCGGGCGAGGTGGCGCTTGAGCGCGAGGCTGTGGCGCGGTTCCCGAATGTGACCTCGGTGCGGGTGAAAGAGGCACTCGATGCGGTCAACACGCTGCTCGGCCAGTTCTCGCTCGCGGTGCGTGTCACGGGGCTCGTGACACTCGCGGCGGGCATTCTCGTTCTCGCGGGCGCCATGGCTGCCGGGTTCCGTGGACGGGCCCGGGATGCCGTCATCCTCAAGGTGCTGGGCGCGACACGGGCCCGGGTGCTCGGCGTCTATCTGCGGGAATATGCGGCGCTCGGGTTCTCGACGGCGCTCGTCGCGGCGACAGCGGGCAGCATCGCGGCATGGGCGGTCATTCGGCTGATTATGGAAATGCCATGGCAACCGCTCTGGGGAACGCTTGCGCTAACCGTCATCGGGGCGACGGCGGTGACGGTATGCCTCGGCCTGCTGGGCACATGGCGCGTTCTTTCCGTGCCCGCCGCCGGCATGTTGCGGGCTGAGTAATAGCTAACGCCCTGAAACGGTTACGCAATATTCACCGGATCGCCATGCGGACGGGGCCATTTCCCTTGAATTCGAGGGGTGAACCGCCAATATTAGGTTCGCACTGCCAGGAGGGTGCAGAGATATGGCCAATTTCGACCAGGACAGGCTGCGGAGCAGCGTTGGCGTAGAGAGCCCGGCAATCGACCAGGGCCTGCGCAGCTATATGCTTCGCGTCTACAACTATATGGCGGCGGGTCTCGCCATCACCGGCGTTGTTGCGTGGCTTGCCTTCCAGGCGGCTGTGCAGGATACGGGCGCCGGTCTTACGCTTTCGCCTTTCGGCGTGGCGCTCTTCACCAGCCCGCTGAAGTGGCTCGTCATCTTCGCGCCGCTCGGGCTCGTCTTCTTCCTCAGCGCGCGTATTCACAGCCTCAGCGTTTCGGCGGCCCAGACGACGTTCTGGATTTTCGCCGGCCTGATGGGCCTTTCGCTGTCGAGCGTTTTCCTCGTCTATACGGGCGCGAGCATCACCCAGACGTTCTTCACCACGGCGATCGCCTTCGGCTCGCTCAGCCTTTACGGCTATGTGACGAAGCGCGACCTGTCGGCGATGGGTTCGTTCCTCTTCATGGGCCTGATCGGCATTCTCATTGCCTCGCTCGTGAACATCTTCCTGCAGAGCTCCGCCCTGCAGTTCGCCGTGTCGGTCATCGGTGTGCTCGTCTTCGCGGGCCTCACCGCCTATGACACGCAGACGATCAAGTCGATGTATTACGAGGCCGACAGCGAAGTGACTGCCGGCAAGAAGGCGATCATGGGCGCGCTGTCGCTCTATCTCGACTTCATCAATATGTTCATGTTCCTGCTGCAGTTCCTCGGCAATCGCCGCTAAGCGAGGCGCAGGACACGAAAAGACGAAGCCCCGGTGGAAACACCGGGGCTTTTCATTTGGAAAACTTTCATGCGCCGACGACGCGGAGCTTGCGCTTTTCGAAGACTTTCAGGACCTGTTTGAGGTCATGGCCGCGCTTCAGCACGAGGCCTGTCGCGGCCACCACGCTATAGGCCCCCTGACGGCGGGCCAGCTTCGGGCGCTTTTCGATGCGGTAGAGCGGCATTTCGCTCGTGCGGCGGTGGATGGCGAAGACTGCGACATCCCTTGTCGAGCCGATGGCGTAATCGCGCCATTCGCCTTCGACCACCATGCGCCCATAGACGGAAAGGATCGCTTCGAGCTCGGCGCGGTTGAAAAAGACGTCCGGCTCCTGAAGGGGTTTTGACGGCGGGGCGTTCGATGAGATGACGAGGCTGAACGGCCCGGACTGGGCCCGCGACGCCTTATCCCCTCCCTCGAATCCATCCGCCATGCCGTCACAACCCTCCGACTTCCCCGGCCTTCGCGGCTCGGGCCGGGCCTGCCGCCACGACCACGGGCCGACCGGCTAAGGTCTTCATTCTGCTAGCTTTCGTGAAGTTAATCCAGAATCACAATCTTGCCTTTTTTCAGCCCTTGCAGGGACACACTGGGCCGTCAGTCTAGCATCGTTGCCTCACTGGCCCGGTTCCTTCTCGTTCCGGTTTCATCAGCCCCCCAGCCCCACCGGGATGAATTGGGGGACCGGGCCACCCCTTTCAAAGGGGGCAACGCCAAGAGACAAGACGCGCCGCGAATGCCCCCCTCGCCGGCGCGTTTTTCTTTGTCCGGACGCCGCCATTCTTCCCGCAAAACGCCCCAGCTTTACGATGTCTCATTCTTCACTTGAGGGTGAGGGGGGCTTTGTCTACACATTCAAGCCGGTTGCCGGGGGCAAGCCGGTCTTCGGGGGAACGAGGCAAAACAATAGAGCCCGTCCGGACCTTGAGGGAGTTCACGTCATCACGCGAGCGAGTATGCAAACGGCGAACGGCAATAACCCGGCCGCAGGCGACGCCATGATCGCAATCGAAGGGCTCACCAAGCATTTCGGGCCCTTCACGGCAGTCGACGGCATCAGCTTCAGCGTCTCGCGCGGCGAGGTGCTTGGCTTCCTCGGGCCCAATGGCGCGGGCAAATCGACGACCATGAAGATGATCACGGGCTTCCTCTCGCCAAGCGCGGGAAGGGCCTCGGTCTGCGGGCATGACGTCATCACCGATCAGCTCGCCGCGCAGCGCATGCTCGGCTATCTGCCGGAAGGCGCGCCCGCCTATGGCGACATGACGCCTTTGGCCTTTCTCAATTTCATCGCCCGTGTGCGCGCGCTGAAGGGCGCTGCCGCCGACAAGGCGATTGCCGACGCGGTTGCCGCGACCGAGCTTCAGGGCGTGCTCGAACAGCCCATCGATACGCTTTCCAAGGGCTTCCGCCGGCGTGTGGGTCTTGCCCAGGCGATCCTGCACAATCCGCCCGTGCTCATCATGGACGAGCCGACCGACGGCCTCGATCCGAACCAGAAGCACGAGGTGCGAAAGCTCATCGCCCGTATGGCTGCCGACAAGGCGATCATCATCTCGACGCATATTCTCGAAGAGGTCGATGCGATCTGCACCCGCGCGCTCATCATCGACCGTGGCCGCGTCGTCGCCGACGGCACGCCTGCCGAACTCATCGCGCGCTCGCGCTATCACAATGCGGTGTCGCTGACCGTCGGCGGTCAGGTGACGATTGCGGCGGCGGAAGCGCTGAAGGCGCTGCCGGGCATTTCTTCCATCGAGATCAATCCGCGCGGCACGGAAACGACCTTCACGCTCTTCCCCGTGCAGCAGAACGCAATCTCGGCGGAAGTGAAGCTCATCGACGCGGTCGCCGATCTCGCCCGCGAGAAGGACTGGACCGTGCGTTCGCTTTACGGCGAGCCGGGCCGCCTCGACGAGGTCTTCCGCAAACTCACGCGCTCCGACACGGCAGACGCACCGGGAAAGAACGCCGCATGAGAGAGCTTCTTGCCGTTTTCCGCCGCGAGCTTGCCGGCTATTTTGCCACGCCGCTCGCCTTCATCTTCATCGTGATCTTCCTGTTCACGATGGGCGCCTTCACTTTCTACATGGGCGGCTATTTCGAGAGCGGCCAGGCCGATCTCCAGATCTTCTTCAACTTCCATCCCTGGCTCTATCTCTTCCTCATTCCGGCGATCTCCATGCGCCTCTGGGCGGAAGAGCGCCGCTCGGGTTCGATTGAATTGCTGCTGTCGCTGCCGATCCCGCTCTGGGCGGCGGTGCTGGGCAAGTTCCTCGCGGCCTGGGTGTTCTCGGGCATCGCGCTCGCGCTCACCTTTCCGATGTGGATCACGGTCAATTATCTCGGCCATCCGGACAATGGCGTGATCCTCGCCGGCTATATCGGCAGCTTCTTCATGGCGGGCGGCTATCTCGCCATCGGCTCCTGCCTTTCCGCCACGACGCGCAATCAGGTCATCGCCTTTGTCGTCAGCGTCGTCGTTTGCTTCCTCTTCACCGTGTCGGGCCTGCCGCTGGTGACGGACTTTTTCGCGTCATGGGCGCCGCAGCAGGTTTTGAACACGATTGCGTCGTTCTCCTTCCTGACGCATTTCACCGCGATCACGCAGGGCGTCATCGACATTCGCGACATCATCTATTTCTTCACGCTGATCGCGAGCTGGCTCATCGCCTGCGGCGTCGTCGTCGACATGAAGAAGGCGGGTTAGGTCCATGCAGAACAATGTCAGCCGCTCTGCTTATGGCACCTTGACGCTCGTGCTGCTCGCGGCGCTGTTCCTGTCGGTCAATCTCTTCTCGAACATCGTCTTCCGTTCGGCGCAGGTCGACCTGACGCAGGCGCGGCTCTTCACGCTTTCGAAGGGCACGGAAAACGTGCTCGCCAAGATCGACGAGCCGATCACGCTGAAGTTCTTCTATTCGGAGTCTCTTGCGACCGATTTTCCGCAGGTCCGCTCCTATGCCAACCGCGTGCGCGATCTTCTGGAAGAAATCCGCGACCGTTCGCATGGCAAGATCGTTCTCGAAGTGGTCGATCCCGAGCCTTTTTCCGAGCAGGAAGACACCGCCATGTCGCTCGGCCTCAAGGGCGCGCGGACGACGGAAGGCGAGGTCATCTATTTCGGTCTCGTCGGCACCAATCTCGTCGACGGCATCGAGGCGATCCCCTATTTCACCGACGAGCGCCAGCAATATCTCGAATATGACGTGACGCGGCTCATCCAGAATCTGAGCCGTCCGAAGAAGCCGGTGCTCGGCATCGTCACCAACATTCCGATGGATACGGGCGCGGGCGGTCTCGTCGCGGCGATGCGCGGCCAGTCACAGCCTTTCGCGATCTATCAGGAATTGCAGAACCGCTTCGAAATCAATTTCATCGAGCAGAAATTCGTCAAGGTGCCGGACAATGTCGATGTGCTGATGATCGCGCATCCCAAGCCGCTGGACGAGCAGACGCTCTACGCCATCGACCAGTTCGTGATGCGCGGCGGGCGCGTTCTCGCTTTCGTCGATCCGCATTCGGAGGTGAGCCTTACCGCCGGGCCGAATGGCCAACCGGTGCAGGGCTATACGGAAGCATCCGATCTGCCGCAGCTCTTCAGGAGCTGGGGCATCGACTTCGAGCCGAAGCGCATTATCGGCGATCGCGATCTCGCCATGCGGGTGCAGACGAATCTCGATGCGCGGCGCCAGACCAGCGATTATGTGCTGTGGCTCGGTGTGCCGAAGGCGAATTTCGACCATAACGACATCGTCACCTCGTCGATCGATCAGATCAACATGGGCACGGTGGGCTACCTGAAGCAGGCCAGGGATGCGACGACCAAGTTCACGTCGCTCTTCTGGTCGTCCAAGGATGCCGAAGCTTACGACGTCGACTATGTGAAGCAAGGCCATACGCCGGACGAGCTGCTCGGCAACTTCAAGCCGACAGGCGAGAACTATGTCATTGCCGCGCGTGTGTCCGGGCCGCTGAAGAGCGCTTTCGCCGCCGCCCCGCCGCCTTCCGCCGAGGACGAGATGAAGCGTTCAGATGCGATGGAAAAGCCGCTCGACTATGTGGGTCAAACCAAGGCGGACGCGAACATCATCGTCGTTGCCGACAGTGACATTCTGGACGACCGGTTCTGGGTACAAAGCTCGGGCTATGGCAGCGATCGCACGCTTGAACCGATTGCCGACAATGCGAAGTTCATTCTCTCGGCCATCGACAATCTGATGGGGTCGGACGACCTGATCTCGCTGCGCGCGCGCGAGCGCGCCGACCGACCCTTTGCGGTGGTCGACAATCTGCGCCGCGAGGCCGAGCGCAAGTTCCTCGCGGAGCAGGAGCGGCTGAAGGCGAAGATCACGGAAACGGAACAGCGTCTCGTCGCACTGCAGACAACCGGCGCCGCCGAAGCCCAGAGCGGCCAGGCCGCCGATCCGCATGAGCAGGAGGAAGTCGCGAAGTTCCGCGCCGAACTCCTGCAGAGCCGCAAGGCCCTGCGCGATGTGCAGCGCAATCTTCGCCGCGACATCGACAGGCTCGCGACCGAAATTCGCTTCGTAAACGTCGCGCTGATGCCGATCCTCGTCGCCATCGTGGCGCTTGTCATAGCGATCCTCCGTCATCGCCGCCGCAAGGCGCGTGCGGTCAAGGGGGCATGAGATGAACTTCGCCACACTCAAGACCAACAAGCCCCTCCGTAACGTCGTGATCCTGGCGCTGGCAACAGCCGTCGCCGTCACCGGCGCGACCGTCGCCGTGGTGACGCAGGAGCGGGGCGTTCGCGTCAAGTTCCAGCCGGAGCCGCTTTATCAGGGGCTCGAGACGAAACTCGATCAGGTCGGCCGGATCACCTACACGCTCGGCCGCGGATTGCGCGGTGTCGAGAAGATCACGCTCAACCGCAGGCCCGACGGGCGCTGGACGGTGGCCGAACGCCAGAATTATCCCGCCAAGCAGGATCTGGTGCAGAAGGCGCTGATCGGCATTTCCGAACTGGTGCTTTATGAGCCGCGCACCGCGCGCCCTGAATGGCACCGCAATCTCGGACTGCTTTCGCCGGAGGATCTCGGCTCCTCGGCGCGTGTCGAGCTTTTCGACAAATCGGGCAAGCGCATGGTCGCCTTCCTCGCCGGCAAGGTCCCGGATCAGACGGGCGATGCTCGCGGACAGGGCATGATCTATCTCCGCCGCGATGGCGAGAACCAGAGCTGGCTCGCGCGCGGCCGGTTTCCGCTCTTCCAGTCGGCGCAGGACTGGCTCGATACGAGCTTCATCGACATCAAGCGCGAGGAGATCAAGCGTGTCACCCTCTGGGCGGGCACGGATCATCCGGTGGTGATGAGCCGCCCCTCGAAGGATGTCGAAGACTTCGCGCTGGAGAATGTTCCGGCCGGCCGTGTGACGCGTGGCGCGCCTGTCGTCAACGGCACCGCGACGAGCGCCGTCGATCTCATGTTCGACGATGCGGCGCCGGTGGAATCGCTGCTATTCCCCGACACATCGCCGAGCGCCGTGATCGAGACCTTCGACGGCCTGCGCATTTCGCTGACCATGACGGGCGGCGGCGGCGCACTCTGGGCGAAGATTACCGCGACTGCCGATCCCTCGATTGCGGCGCCGGGCAGCGACATGAAGCCGGTCGAGGCGCGGGCGAAGATGCTCAATGAGCGGCTCGGACACTGGACCTACAAGCTGCCGCAGCAGACAGGCAACCAGCTCACGCAGTCCATGGATCTGCTGACGCACGACGCGGGCGACAAGCAGTAAGAGGCTTGCTCGCCGCCGCCCCACCCGGATTTCCGGTTCATGAAGGCAAACAAAAAGGGCGCTCCCTCGGGAGCGCCCTTTCCGCATTCAGTGGCCTGATGCGTTACGCCGCGAGGTGGCGCAGCACATATTGCAGGATGCCGCCATTGGCGTAGTAGTCGAGCTCGTCCTGCGTGTCGATGCGGCAGAGCAGGTCGATGACCTTCTTCGTGCCGTCGGCATAGGTGATGACGGCCTTGACCTTCGCGCGGGGCTTTACGCCCTTCAGGCCTTCGATCGTCACCGTCTCCGAGCCGTCGAGGCCGAGCGACTGCCAGCTATCGTCTCCGATGAACTGCAGCGGCGCGACGCCCATGCCCACGAGGTTCGAGCGGTGGATACGCTCGAAGCTCTGCGCGACGACAGCCTTGACGCCGAGGAGCATGGTGCCCTTCGCCGCCCAGTCACGCGACGAGCCGGTGCCATATTCCTTGCCGGCGAAGATCACCAGCGGCGTGCCGCGGCGCTTGTACTCCATCGCCGCGTCATAGATCGGCATCTGGGTGCCTTCCGGCTCGAGCTTCGTCAACCCGCCTTCGATACCCTTCAGCATCTGGTTCTTGATGCGGATGTTGGCGAAGGTGCCGCGCATCATGACTTCATGATTGCCGCGGCGGGCGCCGTAGGAGTTGAAGTCCTGCGCGCCGACCTGCTTCGAGTTCAGGTAGGAACCGGCGGGGCTCTGCACCTTGATGTTACCGGCCGGAGAAATGTGGTCGGTGGTGATCGAGTCCGCGAAGAGGCCGAGGATGCGGGCATCCTTGACGTTGGTGATCGGCGTCAGATCCTTCGAGAGGTTCTCGAAGTAGGGCGGGTTCTGCACATAGGTCGAGTCCGCATCCCAATCATAGGTGAGGCCGCCCGTGAGCTTGACCGCCTGCCAATGCGCGTCGCCGTCGAAGACATTGGCGTAGCGCTTGCGGAACATTTCCGGCGTCACGCAGGAGCGAACCGTGTCGGCGACTTCCTGCGTCGTCGGCCAGATGTCCTTGAGGTAGACCGGCTGTCCGTCGGAACCCGTACCGAGCGGCTCCGTCGTCAGGTCGATCTGCGTCGAACCGGCCAGCGCATAGGCGACGACCAGCGGCGGGGAGGCGAGGTAGTTCGCCTTCACGTCGGGCGAGACGCGGCCTTCGAAGTTGCGGTTACCGGAGAGAACGGCCGAGGCGACGAGATCGTTCTTGTTGATCGCCTGGCTGATCTCGGTCGGGAGCGGACCGGAGTTGCCGATGCAGGTCGTGCAGCCATAACCGACGAGGTTGAAGCCCATGGCGTCGAGATCGTCCTGGAGCCCTGACTGCGTCAGATAGTCGGTCACGACCTGGGAGCCCGGCGCGAGCGAGGTCTTGACCCAGGGCTTCACCTTGAGGCCGAGCTTGCGCGCATTGCGGGCGACGAGGCCTGCAGCGACGAGCACGTTCGGGTTCGAGGTGTTGGTGCAGGAGGTGATCGCGGCGATCACGACGTCGCCATGACCGAGGTCGAAGTCCTTGCCTTCGACGGCGACGCGGGTCTTGGCTTGGCCGGGCTTGCCGAAATCCTTCTCAAGCGCGGCGAGGTAGTTTTCCTTCACATTGGTGAGGGAAACGCGATCCTGCGGACGCTTCGGACCGGCGAGCGAGGGCACGACGGTCGAGAGATCGAGTTCCAGCGTGTCGGTGAAGACGGGGTCGGGCGTGTTCGTCTCGCGGAACATGCCCTGCGCCTTCGCATAGGCTTCGACCAGCGCCACGCGCTCGTCGGAACGGCCCGTCGCGCGGAGGAAGCGGATCGTTTCGCCGTCGATCGGGAAGAAGCCGCAGGTCGCGCCATATTCCGGCGCCATGTTGGCGATCGTTGCGCGATCTTCGAGCGTGAGGTGGTCGAGGCCGTTGCCGAAATATTCGACGAACTTGCCGACGACGCCCTTTTTGCGAAGCATCTCGGTGACGGTGAGCACCATGTCGGTGGCGGTCACGCCTTCAGCGAGCTTGCCCGTGAGCTTGAAGCCGATGACTTCCGGGATGAGCATGGAGACCGGCTGGCCAAGCATGGCCGCTTCCGCCTCGATGCCGCCGACGCCCCAGCCGAGAACGGCGAGGCCGTTGACCATGGTCGTGTGGCTGTCCGTGCCGACGCAGGTGTCGGGATAGGCGATCTCTTCCTTGCCCTCGGTCTTCGTCCAGACGGTCTGGGCGAGATATTCGAGGTTCACCTGGTGGCAGATGCCGGTTCCCGGCGGGACCACGCGGAAGTTGTTGAAGGCCTTGGAGCCCCAGCGCAGGAACTCGTAGCGCTCGATGTTGCGCTCATATTCGATGTCGACATTTTCCTTGAAGGCCGACGAGGTGCCGAACTTGTCCACCATGACCGAGTGGTCGATGACGAGGTCGACGGGGACGAGCGGGTTGATCTTCTTCGGGTCGCCGCCGAGGTTCGTCACGGCGTCGCGCATGGCCGCGAGGTCGACAACGGCGGGAACGCCGGTGAAGTCCTGCATCAGCACGCGGGCCGGGCGATAGGCGATCTCGCGGTCCGAGGTGCGGTCCTTGAGCCACTTCTTCACGGCGCGGATGTCATCGGCGGTGACGGTGCGGCCGTCCTCGAAGCGGAGCAGGTTCTCGAGCAGCACCTTCAGCGAGAAGGGGAGACGAGCGATGCCGGAAAGGCCGTTCTTTTCGGCGACCTTCAGGTTGTAATATGTGTAGCTGCGCTTGCCGACCTTCAGAACCTGCTTGGCGCCGAAGCTGTTGCCGACGGCAGACTTCTTCGCGGCGGGCTTTTTCGCCGCAGGCTTCTTTGCAGCGGGCTTCGCGGCGGGAGCAGCCTTTTTCGGAGCGGCTTTGGGAGCGGTCTTCGCGGCTACCTTCTTCGCAACCGGCTTCTTCGCAACCGGCTTCTTCGCGGGCGCGGCCTTTTTTGCAGCGGCCTTCTTCGGCGCGGCTTTGGGCGCAGCCTTCGGAGCCGCCTTCCTGGCGACAGGCTTCTTCGCAGCCTTCGGCGCGGCTTTCTTCGGCGCTGCCTTCTTCGCGGCGGGCTTTTTGGCGGGCGCGGCCTTCTTCGGCGCGGCCTTCACGGCCTTCTTGGGGGCGGCCTTCTTTGCAGCCTTTTTGGCGACAGTCTTCTTCGCGGCCTTCGGCGCTGCCTTCTTGGCAACCGGCTTCTTCACGGCGGCCTTCTTCGCCTTGGCTGTCGGCTTCGCCTTGGCGACAGTCTTCGCCTTTTTGGCTACGGGCTTTGCCTTCTTGGCTACGGGCTTCGCCGCCGCCTTTGTCTTCGCGGGCTTAGCCGCCTTCTTCTTCTCAGGCGATTTTTTCGCCTTCGCTTTCGCCGCCGCCTTCTTCGCCATTCGATCGTTCCTTGATGCTGCCGGCCCGGAGGGTGAGGGAGAAACGAGGTGGCATCGTGCGTGCCTCCCGCGCGGTGAAAACGCGCTGGGGCCCCGACATGATCGCCGCCGTTTCCCGCCTATGGGCCTATCTGCTTAACGCGCGCGACTATAATGTCTTTCGTTCGTGAAGGCTATGCTTCGCCCTGCCAGTACAGGGATGATATTGAAGGGCGAGAGAAAAATCGGGGAAGCGCCATGAACGCCGTTCGCGTCGAGAAAAATGGGCCTGTGACAACGGTGATTTTGAACCGGCCCGAGGTGAAGAACGCCGTCGACAGGCCGACCGCCTCAGCGCTGGCAGAGGCCTTTCTTGCCTTCGAGCGCGATGAAGAGGCGCTCGTCGGCGTTTTCGTCGGCGATCATGGAACATTCTGCGCCGGGGCCGATCTCAAGGCCGTTTCGGAAGGCCCTGCCTATGTGCCCGGCGGCCCATTGCCGCGGAGCAACCGGACAACACCGCCCGCGACGGGGCTCGATTTCGACCGGCTCTCGGGCGAGGGGCCCATGGGGCCATCGCGCATGGTGCTTTCAAAGCCCGTCATTGGTGCGATTTCCGGCTTCGCCGTGGCGGGCGGGCTCGAACTCGCGCTCTGGTGCGACATGCGCGTCGTCGAGGAAGATGCCGTTATGGGCGTATTCTGCCGCCGCTGGGGCGTGCCGCTGATCGACGGCGGAACGGTGCGGCTGCCGCGCCTTATCGGCCACTCGCGAGCGATGGATCTGATCCTCACCGGCCGCCCGGTCGAGGCGCAGGAGGCGCTTTCCATGGGGCTTGCGAACCGTGTCGTGCCCAAGGGCGAAGCGCGGGCCGAGGCCGAGCGGCTCGCCGCCGAGATCGCGCGCTTTCCGCAGACATGCCTCAGGCACGATCGCATGTCGGCCTATGAGCAATGGGATCTCGCCTATGATCAGGCCATCGCCAATGAATTCGAACATGGCCGCAAGGTGATGGCGACCGGCGAGACGGTGAAGGGGGCCGCCCGTTTCGCGGCGGGCAAGGGGCGCGGCGGACGTTTCGATGAAATCTGAATCTCTTCGCCTCAGCGCATCCGGCCTCGCCTGCGAACGCGGCGGCCGCGTCGTCTTTCGCGGTCTCGATTTTGAGGTCGGCGGCGGTCAGGCGCTGATCGTCACGGGGCGTAATGGCGCAGGCAAATCGAGCCTGCTGCGTCAGATCGCGGGGCTCGTGGATATTGCGGGCGGGCGGATCGCGCTCGACGGCGGCGATGCGGAACTCACGCTGCCGGAACAAACGCATTATGTCGGCCATCTCGACGCGCTGAAACCCGCGATGAGCGTGCGCGAAACGGCGCTGTTCTGGGCGGCCTATCTCGGCGGCGCGGATATTGACGCGGCGCTGGCTGAGCTCGATCTCGACGATCTCGTCGAACTGCCGGTCGCCTATCTTTCGGCGGGGCAGAGGCGGCGGCTCGCGCTGTCGCGGCTGCTGCTCGCGCCGCGTCCGATCTGGCTTCTCGATGAGCCGACGGTGGCGCTGGACAAGGCGAGCATTGCGCGGCTCGTTGCGCTGATGGAGGCGCATCTGGCGCGGGGCGGCATCATCGTCGCGGCCACGCATCAGGATATGGGCCTCGGTTCCGCCCGCTCGCTGGCGCTCGGCGCGCCGCAGGCTGCGGGCGAAGAGGTGTCCGCATGATCCGCGCCTTCAAGACGCTCGTGCTTCGCGATACGAAGCTCGCCATCCGCGTCGGCGGCGGGGCGGGGATGGCGGTCTTCTTCTTTCTGACCGTCATTGCCATCGTGCCGCTCGGCATCGGGCCGAACCTCAAGCTTCTGGGCAGCATCGCGCCGGGTATGCTCTGGGTGGCGCTTCTTCTGTCCGCGCTGCTGACGCTCGACCGGCTCTTTCAGGCCGATTTCGAGGATGGTTCGCTCGACTTGCTGATGACCGGGGCCTTGCCGCTCGAATTCGTGGCGGCGGCGAAAGCATTGAGCCATTGGCTCACCACCGGGCTTCCGCTCGTCGTCGCTGCGCCGCTTCTCGGCCTTCTTCTCAATCTCGAAACGAGCGCCTTCGGGCCGCTCATCCTTGCCATGCTGATCGGCACGCCGGCCCTGAGCTTTCTCGGGGCCATCGGCGCGGCGCTCACCGTCAGCGTCCGCCGGGGCGGGCTTCTCGCTTCGCTTCTGGTGATCCCCTTTTATATCCCGGTGCTCATTTTCGGCGTCGGGGCGGCGGGCGGCGGAGGGGTTTCGGCCGTTCCGGGGGCAGGCGGGCAAAGCCTGGCCCTGCTGGGCGCGGTGGCGCTGGTAAGCCTCGTGCTCGGGCCGGTGGCTGCGGCGGCGGCGCTCCGCGCCAATCTGAGATGAGGGCGCTCATGGAAAAGGCGTGGCAAAATGACCCGCTCTCTCCCTTGCCCTTCAGGCCGGAGGACAGCTAAATGGCGGGCATGTCAGAACTGACCGCATCCCAAAGGTTCCAGGCCTTCGCCAATCCGGCGCGCTTCATGGCGCTGTCGGACCGGCTTTTGCCATTGTCCGCCGTTGTGACGGCGCTGCTGCTCGCCGCGGGGCTCTATCTTTCGCTCTTTGCCTCTCCTGCCGACTATCAGCAGGGCGAGACGGTGCGGATCATGTACATCCATGTGCCGTCGGCCTGGCTCGCCATGTTCGGTTACATGGTCATGGCGGGCGCTTCGGTGGTCGCGCTCGTCTTCCGTCATCCGCTGGCCGACATTGCCGCGAAGTCGGCGGCACCCATCGGCGCGGCCTTCACCTTCCTCGCGCTGGTCACGGGCTCGCTCTGGGGTCGTCCCATGTGGGGCACATGGTGGGTCTGGGACGCGCGGCTCACGTCGATGCTGATCCTCTTCTTCCTCTATCTCGGCTACATGGCGCTCTGGGCGACGATCGAGGAGCCTGTCCGCGCGGGTCGCGCCGCCGCCGTGTTGGCGCTGGTCGGATCGATCAACGTGCCGATCATTCATTATTCGGTGGTGTGGTGGAACACGCTGCACCAGCCGGCGAGCGTCTTCCGCATCGACGGACCGGCCATCGCGACGTCGATGCTCATGCCGCTTCTGATCATGGCGCTGGGCTTCACGCTCTTTTTCGTGACGCTGCTTCTGTTGCGCATGCGTGCGGAAATTTTGCGGCGCCGCGTGCGCGTGTTGCGACTTGCGCGGACGGAGCGCTGAGCATGGCAGCCTTTTTCGATATGGGCGGCTATGCCGCGTTCGTCTGGCCGGCATATGGGCTTGCCGTCATCGTGATGATCGGCCTCGCGCTGCAGAGCGTCGCCGATTTCCGTATGCAGCGAAAGCTCGCGCGCGAACTCGAAGCGGGAAGATCTGCGCGCCCGCGCGCGCCGATGCGCAATCCGGATTCTGAAGCATGAGGCTTACCGCGCTGATCCCGGCGGGCATCTTTGCCGTGCTCGCCGCGTTCTTTCTTGTCGCGATCTTTCGTGGCGATCCGGCGCGTCTGCCTTCGGCGCTGATCGGGCGGCCCGTTCCCGAGTTCTCCCTCGGCCCCGTTGATGGACTCGACCGGCCGGGCCTCGCCACGGCGGATTTCGGCCATGGCAAACCCGTCATCGTCAATGTCTTCGCGTCATGGTGTGTTCCGTGCCGCGAGGAGCATCCGGTTCTGGTCGCGCTGAAGGCGGAGGCGGGAGTGCCGGTCTACGGCATCAACTACAAGGATGGCGCCGAGCCTGCGCGCCGTTTTCTTGGCGAGCTGGGCAATCCTTTCGATCGCATAGGTGCGGACAGGGCCGGGCGCGTGTCGATCGACTGGGGCGTCTACGGCGTGCCGGAGACCTATATCGTCGATGGCAAGGGGCGCATCGCCTACAAGCAGGTAGGCCCGCTGACGCCCGAAATTGTCGAACAGAAAATCCTCCCGGCGCTCAGGGCCGCTGAATAACAGCGTCCCCAAGCGTCGGAAAGATTTGTCAGGAAGCCTTGCGCTTCGCAGGAGCGCGCTTGGCGGCCGGACGCTTCGTCGCGGCGGCGCGGCGCGGCGCCTTGGCGCGTTCAGGCTCGGCGGCCTTCAATTCGCCGACAGCGCTGGCGAGATGGCCGAGGCCCTTCAGCAGATCGGCCTGAACCGTCTTCGGAAGAAGATCGAGCAGCGCCTTTTCTGCGGCGAGCGCGCGCGGCAGGGTCGTGGTGAGAGCGCGACGGCCGGCGGCGGTGAGGCGGACGGCATTGGCACGAGCGTCTTCCGCGGTGCGCTTGCGGGCGAGAAGGCCGTTTTTAATCATACGGCTGATCATGTCCGCCAGAGTCGAGCGATCGATGCCCGTACGGTTGACGAGATCGGTCTGGCTCAGACCTTCTTCCTCATTGACCGCAAAGAGCACGATGAACTGGCGCGGCGTTATAGCACCGTTACCCATCTGCTGAACGAACTGATCGTAGGCGAACTGTTGAGCGCGCCGCAGCAGATGACTAAGAGAGCTTTCGAGATCGTAACCCCCCGCCGACTTTCTGGCTGCCATTTCTAGAACCTCCGATTTGTGCGCTGAACCATTACTGTACCGTGTTCCAGTCGCATTTAGAGTGACCACGCGCCTTTTTGATCTTGTTGGAACGCAAGGAGAGCGAGCGAATTTTGCTCGATCACGGACGCGGAATATCATCATATGCACCTTACGAGGCCACTAGTGCAAGAGGTTGCGCGCACGAGAAATGGCGAGTGTGCCGTCCGGCGGCGGAATAAATGCATGAATTCCCTAATTCTGCATAAGGCGCGTTTATAACAGTGATTTCGATAGCTCATACGGCTTAGTTCCGTAAGCGGATCAACGAGATGATGAAATGACCAGTTCTGAAAATACGGGTGGTCCGATGGATAGACCACGGTCTCAAAGGCCGGGTGCAATGAAGCACAGAGAGCCGGGGACGGAGCATGAACTTCTCTTCACGAACCGTGTGCCGACCGGAGACAGCATGTCGCGCGACATTTGCGACCGCTGCGGCTTCATTCATTACGACAATCCGAAGATCGTCGTCGGTTCGGTTGTCACCCATGGCGACCGGTTTCTGCTGTGCCGTCGTGCGATCGAACCGCGCAAGGGCTATTGGACCTTGCCTGCAGGCTTCATGGAGCATGGTGAGACGACGGAGGAGGGCGCGCGGCGCGAGGCGTTGGAGGAGGCTAACGCCGATATCCGCATTCGCGACCTTCTGGCGATCTACAATATTCCCCGTATCGCGCAGGTGCAGATGATGTACCGCGCCGAACTTGTCTCGCCCGTGTTCTCGGCCGGGGCCGAAAGTCTCGAGGTCGCGCTCTTCGCCTGGGACGAGATTCCGTGGGACCAGCTCGCCTTTCCAAGCGCCTATTGGGCGCTGAAGCAATTCCATTCGGTGATGGATCAGGCGGTCATCGCGCCCTTCTCCAATCCCGAGGGCGAACTGGCCAATTCGTTCCCGTTTCGTTGAGGTGGGAAACGGGTTCTTTGGCCACTGGTGCAATTGCTCCGTTCGCGGCATTCTGCGGGGCATGTTGGAGGCTTGATGGGGACCGTGCCTGTCGCAGCGGCAGGTATTGGAGGGGGAAAGAACGGTGGCAACTGAAGCAAAGGCGCGCCGCCCGCGTGCGCAGGGGATGACGACTGAAGAGCGCAAGGTGATTTTCGCCTCGTCGCTCGGCACGATGTTCGAGTGGTACGACTTCTTCGTCTATGGCGCGCTCGCCGCCATCTTCTCGAAGCAGTTTTTCGCAGGCGTCAACGATACGGCCGCGTTCATCTTCGCGCTTCTCGTCTTTGCCGCGGGTTTCGCGGTGCGCCCCTTCGGTGCGCTTGTCTTCGGGCGGCTGGGCGATCTGGTCGGCCGCAAGCATACGTTCCTGGTCACGATCATCGTCATGGGCGCCGCGACCTTCCTGGTCGGCCTGCTACCCACCTATTCCTCGGTCGGCATACTTGCGCCCGCGCTTCTCGTCCTCCTGCGGATGCTGCAGGGACTTGCGATCGGCGGCGAATATGGCGGCGCGGCAACCTATGTCGCCGAGCATGTTCCTTCCGAACGTCGGGGCGCCTATACGTCGTGGATTCAGATGACGGCGACGGCGGGGCTTTTCCTGTCGCTCCTCGTCATCATGACCTGCCGCTCGCTGATGCCGGTGGAAGCCTTCGATTCATGGGGCTGGCGCCTGCCATTCCTGATTTCGGCCCTTCTCCTCGGCGTATCGGTCTGGATCCGCCTGCAGCTCGACGAGTCCCCGGTTTTCAAACGCATGCAAGAGGAGGGCAAAGGTTCGAAGGCGCCGCTGCGTGACAGCTTTGCCAAATGGTCGAACCTCAAGATCGTGCTCCTGGCGCTTTTCGGCCTCTCCATGGGCGAGGCAGTGGTCTGGTATACGGGCCAGTTCTATGCGCTGATCTTTCTCACGCAGGTTATCAAGGTCGAGCCGCAGACGGCGAACCTGCTTGTCGCGGGCGGCCTCGTCATCGGGACGCCCTTCTTTGTGATTTATGGCTGGTTCTCGGACAGGATCGGCCGCAAGCCGATCATCATGGCTGGTTGTCTGCTCGCCGCGCTGACCTATATGCCGATCTTCCACGCCATCACGCATTTCGCCAATCCGGCGCTCGAACGCGCCCAGGAGACGGCGCCGGTGACGGTCAGCGCCGATCCGGCGGAATGTTCGCTTCAGTTCAATCCTGTCGGAACCTCCGCCTTCACCTCGTCCTGCGACGTGGCAAAGACCGCGCTGGTGAAGCGCGGCGTGCCCTATTCCAACATCGCCCTGCCCGCAGGGGCCGCTGCCCAGATCCATGTCGGCGGCGCGCTGGTCCCTTCCTATGAAGCGACCGCGGCAGGTGCCAAGGAAAAGGCTGTCGCCTTCGAGGCGGCGCTGACGGCGGCACTCGCTCAGGCTCGTTATCCGGCCAAGGCCGATCCGACCGAAATCAACGCGCCGATGGTGGTGCTTCTGATCGGCCTGCTCGTCATCTTCGCGGCGCTGACCTATGGGCCGATCGCGGCGATGCTGGTGGAGCTCTTTCCGGCGCGCATCCGCTATTCGTCGCTCTCGCTGCCCTATCACATCGGCAATGGCTGGTTCGGCGGCTTCATGCCGCCCATCGCCTTTGCGGTGATCGCGGCCACGGGCAATATCTATAGCGGGCTATGGTATCCGATCGTGATCGCGGGAATCTGCTTCGTTGTCGGCGTGCTGTTCCTGCCGGAAACGAAGGATCGCGAGATTCATCACGGCGTCTGACGCCTCAATCGGCGGATGGCGCGTCCGACGCTTCTTTCGTGGCATATTTCGTCAGCACCGGCATTTGCGCCATGCCGAAGACGATGGTGAGCGGCATGATGCCGAAAAGCTTGAAGCTCACCCAGAAATCGGTGTCGAAGCTGCGCCAGACCGCTTCATTGAGAAGGGCGAGGAACAGGAAAAAATAACCCCAGCGGCGGGTGAGGATCATCCAACCTTCATCGGAGAGGTCGAAGGCGGCATCGAAAAGCTGCTTCATCAGCGGCCTTCCGGTGAAGGCGGCGCCGAGCAGGGCGGCGGCGAAGAGCATGTTCACCAGCGTCGGCTTCAGCTTGATGAAGACATCGTCGTGAAGCACCAGCGTCAGCGTGCCGAAGACGACGACGAACACACCGGTGACGAGCGGCATGGTCGGAATCCTGCGGAACTTCCAATAGGAGACGGCCAGCGAGGCGATGGTTGCGATCATGAAGACAGCGGTCGCGAAGAAGATGCTCGGGCCGGGCGCGCCGCCAACGAGAAGGTGGCCCTTGGAATTGGCGAGGAAAAAGATGACCAGCGGGCCCAGTTCGAGCCCCATGCGGAGCCATTGCGTGGCCGTCGGTCCCTGGCTGTCCGGCGCTTCGCTCATGCTCAGTTCGCTCCCGTGATTGCACGGGCAAATGTGTCCGCGTCGAAAGGCTGAAGGTCGTCGATGCCCTCGCCGATGCCGATGAGATGCACCGGCATGCCGAAGCGCTTCGCGATGGCGATGAGAATGCCGCCCCGCGCCGTACCGTCGAGCTTGGTCATCACGAGGCCGGTCACATTGGCGATCTTGCCGAAGATCTCGACCTGGTTGACGGCGTTCTGACCCGTCGTCGCGTCGAGCACGAGCAGCGTCGCATGAGGCGCTTCCGGATCGAGCTTCTTCAACACGCGCACGATCTTCTCGAGTTCGGCCATGAGGTCGGCCTTGTTCTGAAGCCGGCCCGCCGTGTCGATGAGAAGGAGGTCGGTCTTTTCCTCTTTCGCGCGGGCGAGCGCCTCATAGGCAAGGCCCGCCGCATCGCCGCCGACTTTCGTCGTCACGACCGGCGCGCCGATGCGTTCGCCCCAGACTTTCAACTGTTCGACCGCCGCCGCGCGGAACGTGTCGCCAGCCGCAAGCATCACGCTCTTGCCCTCGCGCTTGGCCTTGGCCGCGATCTTTGCTGCCGTCGTCGTCTTGCCCGCGCCATTGACGCCGACCATCAGCACGACGAAGGGCTTCTTCTCTGCGTCGATGGTGAAGGGCCTGGCGACGGGCGCGAGCACCTTGGAGATTTCGCCGGCGACGATGGCGCGGATCTCCTCCGGCGTCACTTCCTTGTCGTAGCGGTCCTTGCCGACGGCCTCCGCCACGCTCGCTGCCGTGTCGATGCCGAGATCAGCGGCGATCAGAAGCTCTTCCAGCTCGTCGAGCGTTGCCCGGTCGAGCTTCTTCTTGGTGAAGATGCCCGTGATGCCTTCGGAGATGGTGCGGGTCGAGCGCGAAAGCCCTTCCTTCATCCGCTGGAAGAAGGATTTCTTTTTCTGCTGTTCCTCGGGGACGTCGGTCTCGCTCATGCCGCCCTGAGACCCTGGAAGGAGGCGCCGTCATGAGAGGCGAGGCGGACGTCGAGAATTTCGCCGGGGCGAACGCTCGCGTCGATGAGATGAACCGGCGTGAACTGATGGGTGCGGCCGACGGTTTCGCTCTCCATCAGAACGGACCGCGTCTGGCCGAGGCCCGCTTCGAGGTGAAGGCGAATGCGTTCCGCGCCCTTCAGGCGCAGGCGTTCGGCGCGGGCCTTGATGAGGCCGCGGTCGAGCTGCGGCATGCGCGCGGCGGGCGTGCCGGGACGCGGGGAGAAGGGGAAGACATGGAGCCAGGTGAGGCCGCATTCATCGACGAGGCGCAGCGTGTTCTCGAACATTTCGTCCGTTTCGGTCGGGAAGCCCGCGATGAAGTCCGCACCGAAAACGATATCCGGGCGCAGACGGCGCGCTTCCTCGCAGAAGCGGATCGAATCCGCGCGGAGATGGCGGCGCTTCATGCGCTTCAGGATCATGTCGTCGCCCGCCTGCAGCGAGAGATGGAGATGCGGCATCAGCCGCTCTTCCTCGGCGATGAGGCGCATGAGCTCGTCATCGGCTTCGATGGAGTCGATGGAAGACAGGCGCAGGCGTTCGAGTTCGGGCACGAGCTTGAGGATGCGCCGGGAGAGATTGCCGAGGCTAGGGGTGCCGGGAAGATCGGCGCCGTAGGATGTGATGTCGACGCCGGTGAGCACGACTTCGCGGTAGCCGCTTTCGACGAGGGCGCGAACCTGCGCCACGACTTCGCCGGCGGGAACGCTGCGAGAGTTTCCCCGGCCATAGGGGATGATGCAGAAAGTGCAGCGATGGTCGCAGCCATTCTGCACCTGAACGAAGGCGCGGGCACGGCCCTCGAAACCCTGCACGAGATGACCGGCGGTCTCCTTCACCGACATGATGTCGTTGACGCGGACGCGTTCATTCGCATGAAGCGCGCGAGCGGGCTGCCAGCTCTCGGCCTGCATCTTCTCGTCATTGCCGAGAACGAAGTCGACTTCGGCCATGGCCGCGAATTCGTCCGGGTTTACCTGCGCCGCGCAGCCCGTGACGATGATGCGGGCATCGGGGCTTTCGCGCCGCGCCTTGCGGATCGCCTGACGCGCCTGACGCACGGCTTCATTCGTTACAGCGCAGGTGTTGAAGATGATCGCGCCTTCGAGACCGGCCTTTTCGGCATGGCCCTTCATCACCTCGGATTCATAGGTGTTGAGGCGGCAGCCGAAGGTGACGATTTCGGGCGTCTTCTTGTCAGGTGCGGGCTTCATGCGACCACGCCTCCGGCAAGCAGGCGTTGATCGAGGTCGCCCTCGAATTCGAATTCGATGGGGCCCGTCATATAGACGTGGTTGTCGGCCTCGCGCCATTCGATGTCGAGATCGCCGCCCGGCAGCGTGATCGTCACCTTGCGCTCGGCGAGGTGGCGGCGCACGGCGGCAACGCCTGTCGCGCAGGCGGCGGTGCCGCAGGCGCGGGTGAGCCCCGCCCCGCGCTCCCAGACCTTGAGCTTGATATGCGTCGGCGAAAGCACTTGCGCGACCGAGATATTGGCGCGCTCGGGAAAGAGCGGGTGATGCTCGAGCATCGAACCGATCCTGCCGAGGTCGATGGCGTCGGCGTCCTTCACGAAGAAGATCACATGCGGATTGCCCATGCTGACAGCGGAGGGCGAATGCATGACCGGATTGCCGAGCGGGCCGACCTCAAGCTCGATGGTGCGCGTGTCGGCGAATTCTTCGGAAAGCGGAATCTCGTTCCACTTCAGGCGCGGTTCGCCCATGTCGACGGTGATGCGTCCGTCGCCTGCGTCGGAACAGACGATGACGCCGGAGGGCGTCTCGAGGCGGACTTCGCTCTTGCCCGTCTCGTTGAGGATCAGGCGTCCGATGCAGCGGCTCGCATTGCCGCAGGCGCCGACCGTCGAGCCGTCCGCATTGCGGATGCCCATATAGGCGTCGCCGCCGGCGCGGGGATTTTCGATGGTGATGAGCTGGTCGCAGCCAATGCCCTTGTCGCGGTCGGCAATGGCGCGGGTGGCGTCATCGGAGAGCGCAAGCGGGTGCGAGCGGACATCCAGCACGACGAAGTCGTTGCCGAGCCCGTTCATCTTCCGGAAATGCACGCCCGATGTGACCATGATGGGCCGTATATGGCGCTTTTCCGGTGGAAATACCAGTCGTTTGCGCCGCTACGGGCGCAGCAGGGGGCGCTCCGTTTCGCTGAAGCTGGTACGATGGCGCCCGTTTTGGGGGGGCGGCAATGCGAAAAACGGCGCTATGGGTTCTGGCGGGGCTAGTCGCGGCCGCATGCCTGGTCGGGCTGGGCTTCTATCTCTGGGCGAGCGCCCTCTTTGCCGAGCCCTCGGCGCGCGAAGTCCCATCGGTCGCCGGTGCGCTTGGCGCGACGCGGGTTTTGGCCGTTTTCGCCCATCCCGACGATGAACTGCGGGTAGCGGGCCTTCTTGAGACTGCGAAAGGCCGGGACCATGCCTTTACCGCTCTGGTCACGGCGACCCGCGGCGAGAAGGGGACGCAGGTGCCCAAGGTCGCCAGACAGCGCGAGCTAGCGCTGATACGGACCGCCGAGGTGCTCAAAAGCGGCTATGCGCTGGGAATCGACGAGCAGGAGGTCTGGGATTTTCCGGATTCCGGGCTCGCCAATGTCGATCTCGACACGCTCGCCGGTCGCATCGAGCGCGCGATGGAGCGCTACCGGCCCGATCTCGTCGTCACCTTCTGGCCTGCGAGCGGCGAATCGGGCCACCCCGACCATATGCGGATCGGCCTCGCGACACAGGCTGCCGCCTTGCGGCTCAACGAGGCACCTGCCGTCGATGGCTATCGGGGACCGAAATGGATCGCTTACGTGGTGGCGCCGCGCCGTGGCATCCGCGCCATTGGCGGGGCGGCGGGGGCTTTCGTCGCCGCCAATGAACCCGATCCCGACCTTGCGATGGCGGCGAAGCTCTCTATCCGCATGAGGGGTTGGAAAATCCACGCCTCGCAGGAATATTCGATTCCGACGACCTATCACCTGTCGGCGCGCCTCTATTACCTTCTCTGGGGCGATGAATTCTACAAGGTGACTGAACTCAAGGAGCGGCCCTAGACGTGCAGGATCTTCTTCCCATAGCCGAACGGATCGGCGCGCTGCTGAAATCGCGCGGCGAGACGGTGGCCGTTTCGGAATCCTCGACCGGCGGCCTCATGTCGGCGGCACTGCTCTCGGTGCCAGGCGCGTCCGCCTATTACCTCGGCGGGGCGGTCGTCTACACGCAGAAGGCGCGTCGGGTGCTGATCGACCTCTCCGATGAGGCGATCGTCGAGGCCAGGGCTCAGAAGCCTTTGAGCGAGCCTTTCGTTCGCCTGCTGGGCCGCTCGCTTCGGGAGCAGTTTTCATGCACCTGGGCGCTGGCCGAGATTGGCGCGACCGGCCCGGCGGGCAGCCGCTATGGCGATCCGGCGGGCACAAGCTGCATAGCCCTTGTCGGCCCGGCGGAACACAGCTTCACGGTTCAGACCGGCAACGACGACCGGGTCTCGAACATGCGCGCCTTCGCCAAGGCCGGGTTGGAGTATTTTCTTCAAAATCTCCAATGAAATCAGGTGTTTGCTGATTTCCTGATATCGAATTCTCCGCGCCCCTTCGTTAATTCGCCGCAATGCGCCGGATCGATTTGTCGCCGGGCGCATTGTTTCCATAGGGGTTCCCCAAGGGCGAGCCCGGTGGAGTGCATTTCCGATATCGGATTTCCGTCCTGACATCGCCCCTGGTTGTCCCGTCGCACCTCGTCGCGGAGAAGTCCGCTTCATGGATGAGGGCGTCCCGAACAGGGAGATTTAAATGACCGACACAAAGAAACCGCTCGATTCCGATGCACCGAAGTCCGATGCCCAGAGGGCCGACGACCTGAAGCAACTCGACCAGAGGATTTCGGAATTCAAGCAGGAAGAGGACCCCGGAATGCCCCGCTGGGTGGAGTCGATGGCGACCGTTACCCACGAGGACAGGGAGCAGAACAGGTCGCCGAAGGCGGACAAGGGCTCGAAGTGACACGGCCCTGATGACGGCAGCGGCCTTGAGGGCGGCCTGCCGCCGCCTTGCTTCGTTACGATATGATGCGTTTCGACGGGTGTGCAGCCGAACGGGGTGGCACCCCCGGATTGACTCTTCAGGCCTGCGGCCCTAGTTTCCGCCCCAACTTTCGGGACATTGTTGCGCCCCGATCCGCCCGAGGCATTGAGCCCGGGTCAACATCCGCCGGCGATATTCGCTCGCGGGTGCGTTTTTGCTTTGTGTGAACGGCCCATTCATCTGAGCGGGCCATTGATCTGAACGGTATGGCGAGAGCCTCATGTTCGAAAATCTGACAGGTCGCCTCGGCGACGTCTTTACGAAACTCAGAGGGCGCGGCGCGCTCTCGGAGAAGGACGTCGACGAAGCCATGCGCGAAGTCCGCCGGGCGCTGCTCGAAGCGGATGTGGCGCTGCCTGTGGTCAAGGATTTCATCGACAAGGTGAAAGAGCGCTCGGTCGGCGTCGAGGTGCTGAAGTCGATCACGCCGGGCCAGCAGGTCATCAAGATCGTCCATGACGAGCTGGTGGGGATGCTGGGCGGGGCGGGCGACACGTCGATCTCGCTCCATGCCGCGCCGCCTGTCGCCATCATGATGGTCGGCCTTCAGGGCTCGGGCAAAACGACCTCGACCGCCAAGATCGCCAAGCGCTTCGAGAACCGCGACAAGCGCCGCGTTCTCATGGCCTCGCTCGATACGCGCCGTCCGGCCGCGCAGGAGCAGCTGAAGATTCTCGGCGAGCAGACGGGCGTTGCCACGCTGCCGATCATCGCGGGCCAGCAGCCCGTGCAGATCGCTCGCCGCGCCATCGAGGCCGCAAGGCTCGGCGGCTACGACATCGTCATGCTCGATACGGCGGGCCGTATCCATATCGACGAAGCGTTGATGCAGGAAGTCGCGGAAGTGCGCGACGTCGCGCAGCCGCATGAGACGCTTCTCGTTGCCGACAGCCTGACCGGTCAGGACGCTGTCAATGTCGCGCAGCAGTTCAAGGATCGCATCGGCGTCACCGGCATCGTCCTGACGCGGACGGATGGCGACGGACGCGGCGGCGCGGCGCTTTCGATGCGTGCCGTCACCGGCGTTCCGATCAAGCTTCTCGGCACGGGCGAAAAGCTCGACGCGCTGGAAGATTTCAAGGCCGATCGCGTCGCGGGCCGCATCCTCGGCATGGGCGACGTCGTCAGCCTCGTCGAGAAGGCGGCGGAAACGATCGACGCCGAAAAGGCGCAGAAGATCGCCGCCAAGATGAAGAAGGGTCAGTTCGACCTCGACGATCTGGCCGAGCAGCTCGCGCAGATGAAGCGCATGGGCGGCATGAAGGGCGTTCTCGGCATGTTGCCCGGCGTCGCGAAAGCGCAGGCGCAGATGGCCAATGCGCATATGGACGACAGCGTGGTGAAGCGTCAGGCGGCCATCATCTCCTCGATGACCAAGGCCGAGCGCCGCAATCCGGCGCTCCTCAATGCGAGCCGCAAGCGCCGTGTCGCGGCGGGCTCCGGCACCGAAGTGCAGGAGATCAATCGCCTCCTCAAGCTTCATCGCCAGATGGCCGACATGATGAAGATGATGGCGCGGCAGAAGGGCGGCGGCCTTCTCGGCAAGCTCTTCGGCGGCGGCATGCCCGAACTTCCGCCTGAATTGGCAAGCAATCCCGATGCGCTGAAAGACATGCTGCCCCCAGGTGGATTGGGGGGCGGAATGCCCGGCGGTCTTCCCGGCCTCGGCGCCGGTGGTCTGCCGAAGCTTCCCGGTCTTCCGGGGCTTCCCGGGCGCGGCGGTTTCCCCGGTGGCGGCCTTCCCGGCCTGCCGGGCGGCAAAAAGAAGAA
Organism: Parvibaculum sp.; assembly: GCF_039680535.1. Classification (GTDB taxonomy): domain Bacteria; phylum Pseudomonadota; class Alphaproteobacteria; order Parvibaculales; family Parvibaculaceae; genus Parvibaculum. Next base: position 421,221 of record NZ_JBDKSS010000005.1, read on the forward strand.
GTGAGTTTCGCGCCGGGTCTGGCGCATGAGTTCAGAAGTTTCGAGTTTCACTGAAAGGCAAAAAACATGGCTCTCAAGATCAGGCTCGCCCGTGGCGGTGCCAAGAAGCGTCCGTTCTACCGCATCGTGATCGCGGACACGCGTTCGCCCCGCGACGGCCGCTTCATCGAAAAGATCGGCACGTTCAATCCGCTCCTGGCGAAGGACAGCAAGGATCGCATCGTGCTCGACCTCGAGCGTGCGAAGCATTGGCTCTCCGTTGGCGCGCTGCCGACCGACCGCGTCGAGCGTTTCCTCGATGCCGCCGGCCTTCTGAAGCGCGATGCGAAGGCGAACCCGGTCAAGGCGAAGCCCAAGGCGAAGGCGCAGGAGCGTCTGGCCGCTGCCGCCGCTGCTGCTGAAGAAGCAAAGGCCGCTGCCGAGGCCCCGGCCGAGGCGTAAGCACTCGCCGGAACCATGGCTGACAGCCCGCAGAAGAGAGTCTGTCTCGGCGTCGTCGTGGGCGCGCATGGCGTGCGCGGTCTCGTCAAGGTGAAGCCCTTCACGGAAGAGCCGGAGGCGGTCGCCGCCTACGGCCCGGTCGAAACGAAGGACGGACACCGCCGCTTCAGGATCGAGGCGATGGGCAGGGCCAAGGGCGTCGTGATCTGCCGCCTCGAAGGCATTGGCGACCGCGACAAGGCGGAAGCCCTGCGCGGGACCGAGCTCTATGTCGAGCGGGCGCGCCTGCCGGAGACCGACGAGGAGGAAGGCTGGTACTACAGCGACCTCATCGGGCTTTCGGCCGAGGGTGCCGACGGGCGGGTCTACGGGCAGGTTGTGGCGGTCGAGAATTTCGGCGCGGGCGATCTCCTTGAGATCAAGCGCCCCGAAGGCGGGCCGACGGTCTATCTCCCCTTCACGGAGGAGAATGTGCCGGAGGTCGAGATCGGGGCGGGGCGGATCGTGATCGACCCGCCGCTCGGAATTTTCGATGCGGGTCTCTTCGACGGAGGCCCGGAGGCCGAAGCGGGGGAGGGCGACGATGACTGAGCCCTTCTCGAAGCCGGAGCCGTGGGTAGCGACGGTCCTGACGCTCTTCCCGGAAATGTTTCCGGGGCCGCTGGGCATATCGCTGGCGGGGCGGGCGCTCGAGGCCGGAACGTGGCGGCTCGATGCGGTGGATATCCGTGGCTTTGCGACGGACAGGCACCGCTCGGTGGACGATACGCCTTCGGGCGGTGGGCCCGGCATGGTGATGCGGGCCGATGTGGTTGCGGCGGCGATCGATGCGGTCCACGAGACCGGATCGGCCAAGCCGTTGATTTATTTGAGTCCCCGGGGCAAGCCGCTCGATCAGGCGCGGGTCCGGGAACTGGCGACGGGTCCCGGCGTGACGCTTCTTTGCGGGCGTTTCGAGGGGCTCGACGAGCGGGTGATCGAGGCCCGCGGGCTGGAAGAGGTGAGCCTTGGCGATTTCGTCCTTTCGGGCGGGGAGCCTGCGGCTTTGGCGCTTCTGGACGCGGTGGTCCGGCTTCTGCCCGGTGTGATGGGCAAGGAAGCCTCGGGCGAGGATGAGAGTTTCGAGAGCGGGTTGCTTGAATACCCGCAGTACACGCGCCCTCAGGTGTTCGAGGGGCGCGAAATCCCGGCGGTTCTGACCTCCGGGGACCATGCGAAGGTCAAGGCCTGGCGACGGGCCATGGCCGAGGCTTTGACGAAGGAGCGGCGACCCGACCTCTGGGAGAAATTTCTCGCGAGTCGGTCCAAAGACAGTCGCCAGTGACATTGAAGTGTGATAGTGAAGCGCGCTTCCGGACGGGGTTTACCCGTAAAGAGCCCCGAAAGGGCCCGGCTCCGGCGCCTTCAATACCTGAGGTTTAAACCGATGAATATCATTGAGCTGATCGAGCAGGAGCAGATGGGAAGCCTCTCCGGCGGTAAGGAGATTCCCGATTTCGCGCCCGGCGATACAGTGATCGTCAATGTGAAGGTCGTTGAAGGCGAGCGTTCGCGCGTACAGGCCTATGAAGGCGTGTGCATCGCGCGGTCGGGCGGCGGGATCAACGAGAACTTCACTGTTCGCAAGATTTCTTACGGCGAAGGCGTCGAGCGCGTATTCCCGCTCTACAGCCCGCTGGTCGACTCGATCAAGGTCGTCCGCCGAGGCCGCGTTCGCCGCGCGAAGCTCTACTACCTGCGTGGCCGTCGCGGGAAGTCGGCTCGAATTACCGAGAAGAAGCAGGACAACAAAGCCCGCTCGCAAGAGAACGGCGCCGCCTGATTTCGTCGGTAGACGATTGGACGAGACGCAAAAAGCGGGCTGGGGCCTCGGGCCCCACGCCCGCTTTTCGTTTTTGGCTGCCTCTCTTATCTGATTTGACGTTGAACGGTGCGCGCGACCGCAATCCGAAGCGCCCGTAAAAGGAGAAAGAAAATGGCTGCACCCCGCACCATGTACGACAAAATCTGGGATGCCCATCTCGTCGACATGCAGGAGGACGGCACCGGCCTCCTCTATATCGACCGCCATCTCGTGCATGAGGTGACGAGCCCGCAGGCCTTCGAGGGTCTGCGCATGTCGGGCCGCAAGGTTCACGCGCCGGCCAAAACCCTTGCCGTCGCCGACCACAACGTGCCGACGACCGACCGTTCGAAAGGCATCGCCGACGAGGAGAGCCGCATCCAGGTGCAGACGCTCGACGACAATGCGAAAGCCTTCGGCGTCCAGTATCTCGAGATGAGCGACAAGCGTCAGGGCATCGTCCACATCGTCGGACCGGAGCAGGGCTTCACGCTGCCGGGCACGACGATCGTCTGCGGCGACAGCCACACCTCGACGCATGGCGCTTTCGGCGCGCTGGCGCATGGCATCGGCACGTCTGAAGTCGAGCACGTGCTCGCGACCCAGACGCTGATCCAGGCCAAGGCCAAGAACATGCGCATCAATGTCATCGGCAAGGCGCCGGCGGGCTTCACCGCGAAGGACATCGCGCTTGCCATCATCGGCCATATCGGCACGGCGGGCGGCACGGGCTATGTCGTCGAATATGCGGGCGAGGCGATCCGCGACCTTTCCATGGAAGGCCGCATGACCGTCTGCAACCTGACGATCGAAGCTGGCGCGCGCGCCGGCATGATCGCGCCGGACGAAAAGACCTTCGAATATTTCAAGGGTCGCCCCATGGCCCCGAAGGGCGAGAACTGGGAGAAGGCGGTCGCCTACTGGAAGACGCTGCCGTCGGACGAAGGCGCGCATTTCGACAAGGAAGTGAATCTCGACATCGCGAATCTGCCGCCGATGATCACTTGGGGCACGAGCCCGGAAAACGTCATCCGCATCACGGATCGCATCCCCGATCCGGCCAACGCGGCTGACGAGGGCAAGCGCCACGCGATGGAACGCGCGCTCGAATATATGGGCCTCAAGGCCGGCACGCCGATCACCGAAGTGAAGATCGACCGCGTCTTCATCGGCTCCTGCACCAATGGCCGCATCGAGGACCTGCGTGCGGCGGCCGCCATCGCCAAGGGTCGCCATGTCGCGCCGACGGTCAACGCCATGGTCGTTCCGGGCTCCGGCCTTGTGAAGGAACAGGCGGAGGCCGAAGGCCTCGACAAGATCTTCATCGAGGCGGGCTTCGAGTGGCGCGAACCGGGCTGCTCGATGTGCCTGGCGATGAATGCCGACAAGCTCAGCCCCGGCGAGCGTTGCGCCTCGACGTCCAACCGCAATTTCGAAGGCCGTCAGGGCCGCGGTGGACGCACGCATCTCGTCTCCCCCGCCATGGCGGCGGCGGCGGCGATCGCGGGGCACTTCGTCGATGTGAGGACGTTCGATTAATTTTTGACCGTCATGCCCGGGCTTGACCCGGGCATCCAGGCGGCCGGCATGGAGCATGCGGCTCTGGATTGCCGGGTCGAGCCCGGCAATGACGAGAAAGGAAGAACAATGGATAAGTTCAACAAGCTGACCGGCGTTGCGGCGCCCATGCCGCTGATCAATATCGACACCGATATGATCATCCCGAAGCAGTTCCTGAAGACGATCAAGCGCACCGGTCTCGGCAAGAACCTCTTCGACGAGATGCGTTTTGACGAAAAGGGCAACGAGAAGCCGGACTTCGTGCTGAACAAGCCGGCCTATCGCCACGCGCAAATCCTCGTCACGGGCGAGAATTTCGGCTGCGGTTCGTCGCGCGAGCACGCGCCTTGGGCACTCGCCGATTTCGGCATCCGCTGCGTGATCGCGCCGAGCTTCGCCGACATTTTCTACAACAACTGCTTCCAGAACGGCATTCTGCCGATCGTTCTGCCGCAGGCCGATGTCGACAAGCTGATGGATGACGCTGAGCGCGGCTCGAACGCGGTCGTCACCGTCGATCTCGAAGCGCAGGAAATCCACGGCCCCGACGGCGGCGTGATCAAGTTCGACATCGATCCCTTCCGCAAGCATTGCATGCTCGAAGGTCTCGATGGCGTAGGACTCACGCTGAAGAAGGTCGACACCATCGCGAGTTATGAGAAGCGCCACGCTGCCGAGCAGCCCTGGTTGTAACCCTTTTTGTCATGCCCGGGCTTGACCCGGGCATCCAGCGCGGCGCAAGTGGCTCTGGATTGCCGGGTCAAGCCCGGCAATGACGATGAGAAAGAAAGCGAAATGACGAAGAAGATTCTGATCGTGGCCGGCGACGGCATCGGCCCGGAAGTGATGGGCGAAGTCGAGCGCGTGCTTGGCTGGTACAAGCAGAAGCGCGGCTTCGACGTTGCCGTCGAGCGTGAGCTGGTTGGCGGCTGCTGCTACGACAAGCACGGCGTCGCTGTGACAGATGCGACCATCGAGAAGGCGAAGGCGGCGGATGCCGTTTTCCTCGGCGCGGTGGGCGGACCCAAGTGGGACAACGTGCCTTATGAAGGCCGTCCCGAGGCGGGCCTTCTGCGTCTGCGCAAGGATCTCGAACTCTTCGCCAATCTGCGCCCCGCGCTCTGCTTCGCGGCGCTTGCCGACGCGTCGTCGCTGAAGCGCGAGATCGTCGAAGGCCTCGACATCATGATCGTGCGCGAGCTGACCGGCGGCGTCTATTTCGGCGAGCCGAAAGAGATCACCGATCTCGGCAATGGCGAGCGTCGTGGCGTCGACACGCAGGTCTATACGACGCATGAAATCCGCCGCATCGCGGAAGTGGCCTTCGATCTCGCCCGCAAGCGCGGCAACCGCGTCATGTCGGTCGAGAAGCGCAACGTCATGAAGACGGGCGTGCTCTGGTACGAGGAGGTCTCGAAGCTCCACAAGGAGAAGTTCGCGGACGTGAAGCTCGACCACATGCTGGCCGACAATTGCGCCATGCAGCTCGTGCGCAATCCGAAGCAGTTCGACGTCATCGTCACCGACAATCTTTTCGGCGACGTGCTGTCCGACATCGCCTCGATGCTGACCGGCTCGCTCGGCATGCTGCCCTCGGCCTCGCTCGGCGCGAAGGATGCGAACGGCAAGGCCAACGCCATGTATGAGCCCGTGCACGGCTCGGCGCCCGACATCGCGGGCACGGGTGCAGCCAATCCGATCGCCTCGATCCTCTCGCTCGCGATGGCGCTGCGCTACACCTTCGATCGCGGCGCCTGCGCCGACCTGCTCGAAAAGGCGGTCGACGCGGTACTTGCCAACGGTCTTCGCACCGGCGACATCATGCAGCCGGGCATGACCAAGATTGGAACGGTCGCCATGGGCGATGCGATCCTCAAGGAACTCGACCGGCTGAACGCGTAAAGAGCCGTCAGGAGAAAGACCATGGGTTACAAAGTTGCCGTCGTCGGCGCCACGGGCAATGTGGGCCGCGAGATGCTGAACATCCTCGCCGAACGGGAATTCCCGGCGGATGAGGTGGTCGCGCTTGCCTCGCGTCGCAGCCAGGGGACGGAAGTTTCCTATGGCGACAGAATTCTGAAGGTGAAGGCGCTCGAGAATTACGATTTCGCGGGCACCGACATCTGCCTCATGTCGGCGGGCTCGACGGTTGCCGCCGAATGGGCGCCGCGTATCGGCGCCGCCGGCTGCGTCATGATCGACAATTCGTCGAAGTTCCGCATGGACCCCGACGTGCCGCTCATCGTGCCGGAAGTGAATGCCGACGCGATTGCCGGCTATACGAAGAAGATGATCATCGCCAACCCCAACTGCTCCACGGCGCAGATGGTCGTGGCGCTGAAGCCGCTGCACGATGTCGCGAAGATCAAGCGCGTCGTCGTCTCGACCTATCAGTCGACGAGCGGCGCGGGCAAGGACGGCATGGACGAGCTCTTCGAGCAGACCCGTGCGATCTATGTCAACGACCCGGTCGAGAAGCACAAGTTCACCAAGCAGATCGCCTTCAATGTCATCCCCCATATCGATGTCTTCATGGAGGATGGCTATACGAAGGAAGAGTGGAAGATGGTGGTCGAGACGAAGAAGATTCTCGATCCGAAGATCAAGCTCACCGCGACCTGCGTGCGTGTGCCGGTCTTCGTCGGCCATTCGGAAGCGATCAACATCGAGTTCGAAAATCCGATCTCCGATGAAGAGGCGCGTGAAATCCTGCGCGAGGCGCCGGGCTGCCTTGTCGTCGACAAGCGCGAGGATGGCGGCTATGTGACGCCGCTCGAATGCGTCGGCGACTACGCGACCTATATCAGCCGCATCCGCACGGACCCCACCGTTGATAACGGTCTCGCGATCTGGGTGGTCTCGGACAATCTGCGCAAGGGCGCGGCGCTCAACGCCGTGCAGATCGCGGAAATCCTCGGCTCGCGTTTCCTGAAGAAGGCGGCCTGATCCGGTTCCGGAGGCCGTTTGCCGAACCTATTGAAGTCCCGGCAAGAGGGTTGGGCACCGGAGGAAAATCGGCGCTGTTGCGTTGTCGAGGCCCGGTACATTCTTTGTGACCGAGCGGTCGGCGCGTATGGCATTTTCAGACGCGAGATGCACGATGCCAACCGGTGCGTTTGGTAGATAATATTCGACGAGTTTGCTGCTTATGCTGTCGTGTCTCCATGGCCCCATGTAATTGCATGTTTCCGGCATAAGCTCTACGGGAAGCCCGTCTTCATACACAGCAAGAGCGAGCGCAAGCTGCGTCGACGTGAAGACGCGGCCACGCCTCGCGCCTATCTCCTGCCATTTGCGCAGGCGAGCCCAATGGGGCGCGTCGGCGCGTAGCGCGAAGACACCAGCATTGAGCGTCGGCTTTGAGGCTAGTGTCTGGCATACGGATGACGGCAGACCGCAGCGGGCGGCGCTCTTGTAGAGCATACTGCGCACACGGGCTATTCCACCGAAGAACCAATCAAGGCGTATCTCTGTGGAATAATAGCGGCCAATTTGCGGAACTATGGCCAACTTGCCTTGCGATGCCCCTTTGATTAGCAACTCGACAGCACTGAAATCCTGCACCCAGGCGTCGGCATCGATCCAGACCAGGACATCGTGGTCGGGAAAATATTTTGGCATGAAAGCCTTGCCAATTTCCGCCTTGAGGTGAGTGCGACCGCCACTCCTTGCGGCCAGAAAATCATACTCCCAATCCGGTGTTACGACGTTGCAGCCCACGCCGCGAAGTTTTGCGACCTGATCGTCTGTAAGCCCCGCATCAATAATGCCGATCGGATAGGCTGAGCCAGCTGGATGTGTACGGATTGATGAAACAAGCTCGGCAATTAACGGAAAATATTTTCCGTCGCCGCCAGTCACCAGAATAGGCGATAATGCCATCTTTAAGCGGACTTTCTCTTGTCACATTCTTGACAAGAAAGTGGAAAATTTCCTGTTATATTTATATGGTATATATTGCGTCCGTGTCTCGGCGCTATCGGTTTCTAGTTGAAAATCTCGATATTCGGCAATAGTCCGGGCTCGGAGAGCATGGCCTGGTCATGCGCGAGCGCCAGTTCGGCGCGGCCCGTCTCGACGCTCGACTTGACGAGAGCGGCGGTGGACGCGGCGGCGCGGGCGAGCGCTTGTGGCGTGTTGAGGCCGTTGAGAAGCCGGGCAAGGAAGACGGCGGCGAAGAGGTCGCCGGTTCCCTTGGGCGTGGCTTCGCCCCCCGCTTCTCCATGGAAGGCGGTCTCGGCGCGATAGGCGCGTTTCGCCTCGACGGCGAGGCTGGAAACGCGGCCTTCCGGCGCGGGCGCGGAGGTGATGACGACGAGCTTTGGCCCAAGCTTCCGCGCGAGCGGGAGCGCGGCGCGAATATCGGCGGGCGTCTCGCCCGCGAGGCGGCAGAATTCAAACCAGTTCGGCGTGATGATGTCCGCGCTCTTCGCGAGGGCGGCCTGTGCCGCCTCGACCTCGGGGCTCACATAAGCCACGCTGCCGTCGCCTGCGATGGGGTCGCAGAGATAAAGCGCATTGGGATTGGCGCTCTTTACCCGCTCCACCGCTTCCGCCACGGCATCGGCCTGATCGGCTTCGGCGAGGTAACCCGAAAAGACCGCGTCGCAGCGCGCGAGCCAGCCACGCTCATCCAGCGAGCGGATGAGACCTGAGATCAGGTCCGGCGCGAGCTTCACGCCTTCGGGTTTGCCATAGCCGGGATGGTGAGCGAGGAGGGTGGTGGGCACCTCCCAGACCTCATGGCCGAGGCGCTCCATGGCGAAGGCAGAGGCCGTGTTTCCGACCGCCCCATAGACGACCTGGCTCGAGATGGAAAGGATCGTCGCCATTCCTGCTCCTCATGGCCCCACCCCGGAAACCGCTTCACAGTGCCGCCCAAGGTTTATAGTGTCCGCTTCGCTCTTGCGAGAAAAGCGCCGACTTTGGAGAAATCATATGGCCGATGTGACCGCCCGCCCCCGCCGCAGTGTCCTCTACATGCCCGGTTCCAACGCCCGTGCGATGGAGAAGGCGCGCGAGATTCCCGCCGACGCGCTGATCCTCGACCTTGAAGACGCGGTGGCGCCCGACGCGAAGGAAGAGGCGCGGGCCCAGGTGGTGGCGGCCGTCAAACAGGGCGGTTATGGCAAGCGTGAGATCGTCATCCGCGTGAACGGCCTCGACACGCCCTGGGGCATCGAGGACATCAAGGCCGCGGTCGCCGCAAAGCCCGACGCCATTCTGGTGCCGAAGGTCAATTCGGCCGAGGATGTCGCCCGCGCCGAAACGGCGCTGACGCAGGCGGGCGCCGCCGAGGGGCTCCAGCTCTGGTGCATGATCGAGACGCCGCTCGCGATCCTCAACATCCAGTCCATCGGCGCCAAGGCCGCCGAGCCGCGCTCGCGCATGACCGCCTGGGTCATGGGCACCAACGACATCGCCAAGGAACTTCGCGCGGCGCATACGGCCGATCGTGTGCCCATGCTCGCCTCGCTCGGCCTTTCGATCATCGCGGCGCGCGCCTATGGCATCGTCGCGCTGGACGGCGTCTATAACGACATCAAGAACGAGGAAGGCTTCGCCGCCATCTGCGAACAGGGCCGCGACATGGGCTTCGACGGCAAGACGCTGATCCATCCGAGTCAGGTCGCGCCCTGCAACACCATCTTCTCGCCCGATCCGGAAACGGTCGCCTTCGCGCGCAAGACGATCGATGCTTTCGAGCTGCCCGAGAACAAGGGCAAGGGCGTGCTCAAGGTCGAGGGACGCATGGTGGAAATCCTTCATGCCGAAATCGCCAAGCGCACCGTCGCCATCGCCGACGCCATCGCGGAGCTTGAGGCATGACCAAGACCAACGCCGGAAATTTCTTCGAGGACTTCCAGATAGGTCAGGTTCTGCGCCATGCGACGCCGCGCACGGTGACCGAGGGCGACCGCGCGCTTTATCAGGCGCTTTTCGGCTCGCGCTTTTCGCTCCAGTCCTCCGACGAGGTGGCGCGCAAGGCCGGCTACAAACAGTCGCCCATGGACGATCTCCTTGCTTTCCATGTCATCTTCGGCAAGACGGTGCCGGATGTCTCGCTCAACGCGGTTGCCAATCTCGGCTATGCCGAGTGCCGCTTCCATCGCCCTGTCTTTCCGGGAGATACGCTCTCGACCGTCTCCGAGGTGATCGGCCTCAAGGAAAATTCCGACGGCGCGACCGGCGTCGTCTATGTGCGCTCCACGGGCCGCAACCAGCGCGACGAGATCGTTATCGACTATGTGCGCTGGGTGATGGTCAGGAAGCGCGACAAGGCATCGCCCGCGCCCGAGACGAAGGTGCCGGCGCTTGCCTCCGCCGTCGAGGCATCGAGCCTCTTCGCGCCGCAGGGCGTGAGCTTCAAGGGCTTCGATGTCGAGGCGTCCGGTTCGCCCCATCTCTGGGACGATTACGAGGTCGGTGAGAAGATCGACCATGTGGACGGCGTGACCATCGAGGAGGCCGAGCACATGATGGCGACGCGCCTCTATCAGAACACGGCGAAAGTGCACTTCAACCAGTTCACCGAGGGTCAGGGCCGCTTCGGCCGCCGTCTGATCTATGGCGGCCACGTCATCTCGCTCGCCCGCGCGCTTTCCTTCAATGGGCTCGGCAATGCCGTGCTGGTCGCCGCGATCAATGGCGGGCGCCATGTCGCGCCCTGCTTTGCGGGCAATACGGTCTTTGCATGGTCGGAAGTACTGGCGAAAGCGCCGCTCGAAGGGCGCGATGACATTGGCGCGCTCCGTCTTCGCACCATCGCGACGAAGGATCTGCCCTGCGGCGCTTTCCCCGGTCCGCTCGAAAAGGGCTATGCGGAAGGCGTCATTCTCGATCTGGACTACTGGGTTCTCATTTCCCGCCGATAAGGCTCCCGGGGCGGGGGTGCGAATCTTTCTTTGCCGTTTTGGAACACCCGGCTAGATTATGGGCGATACAGACGGGCGGGCACATGTTTTCCTCGCGTTCCAAAGAAGGCTTACCATCCGCACAGGCACCTCTGATGCGGTCTGCGCAGAGCCTTGCCTTCGAGGACGCGTGGAGAGCGGCGAAGGGGGATGCCCCCTTTCCTGACCGCAGCGCCATTGATCTCAAGCGTTTCGCCAAATTCGCCCGCTGGTTCGCCATCATCGAACCCGACCAGAACAAGGCGTCTCTGCCGTTCAGGCTCGTCGGCTCGGGCTTTTTCGATCTCTTCAATACGGATCTGACCGGCCTCGACTATCTCGCGCTGGTCGACCCGACGATCAAGACGCTCGCCTATGAGAGCGTGATGGCTTGCCTCAGGCAACCCTGCGGACTCTGGCAGATCACGCCCGCACAGGTCGCCGATGGCGGCGCGATGCCCTACGAGTACACCATCCTGCCGATCTCGCGCGGGACGCAGGTCGCAGACCACATCGTCATCTATGTGAATTTCGAGCTTCGCCCGCTCGCTCCGCGGCCAAACGTTGATCTCATCGAGCACTCGACGGTCTGGCACTGGCTCGACATCGGCATGGGCGTTCCGGGCGGTTCCTTCGACCTGGACCCGGCCTGAACGCCGGGCGTAGCCGCCCCCGAGTCGCCGCGCCTCGGAGTCTCATCGAAGCGAGGGCGTTCGTGTGAGCGGCGTGAGACGCCGCAGTGTCGCTCTGGAACATTGCGACAGCGAAAAGCGGAATGCCTCCGACCGCAAACCATGACGCAGCGTTTCCGGCACATCGGCTACGCCACGAGAATTGCGAGTGATTCTCAGGGGTTAATCGGTGGAAAATCGTCATTCGCCACCTGCATCGGCATTTGCGTTCGGGGAAAGCAGGGGATAAACAACAGACAACAACCCCACCCGCTGACCCATTTCGGGGACCTTCGAATGGCAGAGACGCGACAGGCCGAGCGGCCGCTTTCGCCGCACCTTCAGATTTACCGCTTCACCATCACCATGGCGATGTCGATCATCCATCGCATCACCGGTGCCGGCCTTTATGTCGGCACGCTGCTGCTGGCGGCATGGCTTCTCTCCGTGGCGATGGGCCCGGACGCCTACGCGTCCTTCCAGTCGGTCGCCGGCTCCTGGATCGGCCAGCTCATCCTTTTCGGCTTCACCTGGGCGCTCATCCACCATCTCTTCAGCGGTATCCGCTATCTGATGTGGGACAATATCCGCGCCTTCGACAATCGCACGGCGGACATCATCAGCTGGATTGCCGCTGTCGCAGCTTTCGCCGCAGCGATCATCGTCTGGATCGTCGCATTCAAGCTTCGCGGGGTGCTCTGATGTCTTTCTCCGCTTCCAACGCGCCGGTGAAGTCCGCGACGCGTGCCTTCAGCATCCAGCGCAAGTCGGCGCTGGCGCTCGTTCCGCTCGCGCTCTTCCTGATCGCGCTGATCCTTGCGCTTTCGGGTTCCGATTATGAAACGGCGCGCCACTATCTCGGCAATCCGATCGTTTCGATCCTTGTCATCCTTACGATCCTCGCGACCGTCGCGCATATGCGTATCGGCATGAACGAGATCATCGATGACTACGTGCAAGGCAACTTCCTGCACGTGCTGGCCAAGGCGGCCAACTTCCTTTTCAGCGTTGCGGTCGGTCTCGGCAGCATCTATGCGGCGCTGAAGATTCTCATCGGCTTCTGACACGTTCGAAGGCAAGTCCCATGACGGCGAGTTACAGCTTCAACGATCACACCTTCGATGTGGTGGTGGTGGGCGCCGGCGGCGCCGGTCTCCGTGCGACGCTCGGCTGCGTCGAGCGCGGCCTCAAGACTGCGAACATCACCAAGGTGTTCCCGACGCGCAGCCACACGGTTGCGGCGCAGGGCGGCGTGGCCGCCTCGCTCGGCAACATGGGCCCGGACGACTGGCGCTGGCACATGTACGACACGGTCAAGGGCTCCGACTGGCTCGGCGACCAGGACGCGATCGAATATCTCTGCCGCCACGCGCCCGACGCGGTTTATGAGCTCGAGCATTTCGGCGTGCCCTTCAGCCGCACCGAAGACGGCAAGATCTATCAGCGTCCTTTCGGCGGCATGACCACGAATTTCGGCGAAGGCATCGCGCAGCGCACCTGCGCCGCCGCCGACCGTACCGGCCATGCCATGCTGCATACGCTTTATGGCCAGTCCGTCCGCCACAACGCCGAATTCTTCATCGAATATTTCGCCATCGACCTGATTATGGACAATGGCAAGTGCGTCGGCGTCGTTGCCCTCGACATGGCGACCGGCGAGCTTCACCGCTTCCGTTCCAGCATCGTCATCCTCGCCACCGGCGGTTATGGCCGCGCCTTCTTCTCGGCGACCTCGGCTCATACCTGCACGGGCGATGGCAACGCGATGGTGCTGCGCGCCGGCCTTCCGCTCCAGGACATGGAGTTCGTGCAGTTCCATCCGACCGGCATCTACGGCGCTGGCTGCCTCATCACCGAAGGCGCGCGCGGCGAAGGCGGCTATGTCGTCAACTCGGCTGGCGAGCGCTTCATGGAGCGTTATGCGCCGTCGGCGAAGGACCTCGCCTCGCGCGACGTCGTTTCCCGCGCCATGACGATCGAAATTCGCGAAGGCCGCGGCGTGGGCCCGAACAAGGACCACATCTACCTTCACCTCGACCATCTCGATCCGAAGATCCTGCATGAGCGCCTGCCCGGCATTTCGGAATCGGCGCGCATCTTCGCGGGCGTCGACGTCACGAAGGAGCCGATCCCGGTTCTGCCGACCGTGCACTACAACATGGGCGGCATCCCGACCAATTATCACGGCGAAGTGCTGACGCTGAAGGACGGCAATCCGGATACGGTTGTGCCGGGCCTGATGGCGATCGGCGAAGCGGCCTGCGTGTCGGTCCATGGCGCGAACCGCCTTGGCTCCAACTCGCTCATCGACCTCGTCGTCTTCGGCCGCGCCGCCGGCATCCGCGCCGCCGAGCTGCTGAAGGACAAGGCGAAGCCCGAACTGCCGAAGGGCGCGGGCGACGAAGCCGTCGCGCGTCTCGATCACTTCCGCAACGCCAAGGGCAAGACGCCGACCGCCGCGCTCCGCCTCAAGATGCAGCGCGCCATGCAGGAAGACGTCGCCGTTTTCCGCACCGGTGAGACGCTTCGCCAGGGCAAGAAGCGCGTCGCCGACGTGTTTGCCGAGATGCCGGATATCCGCGTTTCCGACCGTTCGCTCATCTGGAACTCCGATCTCATCGAGACGCTGGAGTTCGACAATCTCATCGTTCAGGCGATTGCGACCGTCGAGGGCGCTGTCGGCCGCGAGGAAAGCCGTGGCGCGCATGCCCGCGAGGACTTCCCGAACCGCGACGACGAGAAATGGATGAAGCATACGCTGTGCTGGGTCGACACCAAGACGGGCGCTCCTTCCGTCGACTATCGCCCCGTCCACGCCTACACGCTCTCGGATGAAATCGAGTACATCAAGCCGAAGGCGCGTGTGTACTGACGCGCGAAGGGTTCGATCATGGTCCAATTGTCACTGCCGAAAAATTCCGTTCCCACCGAAGGCAAGACCTTCAAGGCGGAAGGTGCCAAGCGCGTAAAGCGTTTCCGCATCTATCGCTGGTCGCCGGACGACAACCAGAACCCGCGCATCGACACCTATGAGGTCGATCTCGACAAGTGCGGGCCGATGGTTCTCGACGCGCTGATCAAGATCAAGAACGAGATCGACCAGACGCTGACGTTCCGTCGCTCCTGCCGCGAAGGCATCTGCGGTTCCTGCGCGATGAACATCGACGGCGCGAACACGCTGGCCTGCACCAAGGGCATCGACGAGATTGGCGGCGACGTGAAGATCTACCCGCTGCCGCACATGCCGGTGGTGAAGGATCTCGTCCCCGATCTCACCAACTTCTACGCGCAGCACGCCTATGTGCAGCCCTGGCTGCAGACCAAGGGCGAAGAGCCGAAGAAGGAATGGTCGCAGTCGCCCGCCGATCGCGAAAAGCTCGACGGCCTCTATGAGTGCATTCTCTGCGCCTGCTGCTCGACCTCCTGCCCGTCCTATTGGTGGAACGGCGACCGCTATCTCGGCCCGGCCGCGCTGCTTCAGGCCTATCGCTGGCTCGCCGATAGCCGCGACCAGCTGACGAATGAGCGCCTCGACCGCCTCGAGGACCCGTTCAAGCTCTATCGCTGCCACACGATCATGAACTGCGCCAAGGCCTGCCCGAAGGGTCTGAATCCGGCCAAGGCGATTGCCGAGATCAAGCAGATGATGGTCGATCGGGCGTAAGCTCACATCGCATCGAATTGAAAAGGCCGCCTCACCAGGCGGCTTTTTTGTTTTCCCGATCGATTTTTACCTGTCACCCCGGGCTCGTCCCGGGGTCCAGGGGCGACATATTCCGGGTAAGCGGCCCCTGGATCCCGGCACAGGGCCGGGATGACATTCCGAGTGTGCAAGGCTTCTTGTGCCTACGCGTTGCGCAGGCATAATCTCCGCATGAGCGAAAGACATTGGCATAAGGGCGCCTGCCACTGCGGCGCCGTCACATTCGAGGTCGAGACGCCGGACAACGTTGTGATCGACGATTGCAACTGTTCGATCTGCGCGAAGACGGGCTTTCTGCATCTCATCGTGCCGGCCTCCCGCTTCCGCATCCTCTCCGGTGAGGACAAGCTCACCACCTACACATTCAATACCGGCACGGCGAAGCACCTCTTCTGCTCCGTCTGCGGCGTAAAGCCCTTCTATGTGCCGCGCTCAAATCCCGACGGCTGGAGCGTCAATTTCCGCTGCCTCGACCGCACGGAGTTCGGCAATGTCGAGATCAGGCCCTTCGACGGTGAGAACTGGGAAGCGAACGCCGGAGCACTTGCCGATCTGAGCAAGGATTAGCAGCGCTCACTCCTTCACATATTCATTGTCCGGTGCGGAATATTCGATCAGCGCCGCCATCGCGCGTTTGAGATCGGCATAGGTCGAGAAGGCGCAATCGTTGCCGCTTTGCGTGATGTTGAAGGTCTCGCGGCTCTGGCCGTGCTGGGCGGCAACGCGGGCGAAGTCGCTGCAATTGGGCGAGTAGCGCAGCCAGCCATCGCCCTTTTTGCGGAAGAGGCCGTACATCACCGCATCGTCGGGTTTCTCGCCGCGGCCCAGGGCGATGAAGTCGCCATTGCCGATGTCATCCATGAGGCCCGCAACGGGCTCGTCGCCATCCAGCGTGTAGAGATAGTCCGCGCCTTTGCGCGTGATGGTGACGTGGCGCGGCGCATCGTCCATGCGCTTGCCATTGCCGTCGAGCTTGTAGACGGCGAAGCGCGCGCCATCCGCAATCGGATAGTCGGCCTCGGCAGGGCCGAAGAGTGGCGTCTTGCTGATGAAGCAGGCGGTGAGCAGCAGGCAGGCGGCAAGGGCGGCGGCAAGGCGGAGCATGTGAAATCCTCCCGAATGTCCGCGTCCATGCTGCACCCGGATGACGCTTTTCGCAAAGGTGGCCCGGACATGAAACGGCCCGCGCCAAGGGGGGAGGACGCGGGCCGCACATTCTGTGGCTGGAGATAGGCCGGGGCGACAAGCGCAGCCGGGGCTCAGCCGGGGTGTCAACTTCAATGCCGACGATTGAAGGATTGCATGGCGAAGCTGAACCGCTGGTGAACGGATGGGGCTTGACTCGATTTCATATTTCCACAATATTAGAAATATGAAATCAGAAGCCGCCATAGCCGCCCTGTCGGCGCTCGCCCAGGAAACCCGTCTCGCGATCTACCGCGCGCTGGTCCGCGCCCATTCCCCGAAGGAGGGGGAGGGCGGGCTTGCGGCGGGTGACATCGCCGAGGCGCTCGACGTTCCCCCCGCGACGCTTTCCTTCCATCTGAAGGAACTCGCGCATGCGGGGCTCGTGACCTCGCAGCGCGACGGGCGCTCGATCGTCTACAAGGCCGATCTTTTGGCCATGCGGAGTCTCACGGAATTCCTGCTCGAGGATTGTTGCCAGGGTGCCTGCGGCACGGTTGGCAACCGGGCGGGCCAACGCAAAAAGGAGTGCGCATAATGAAGAGATTGCATGTGAGTTTCGGCGTCGCCGATCTCGAAAAGTCCGTCGCGTTCTATTCGACCCTGTTCGGCGCGGAGCCGACTGTGCGTCGTCCCGGCTATGCGAAATGGATGCTTGAAGACCCGCGCGTCAATTTCGTCGTCGAGACGCTTTCCGGCGACAAGGGCTTCGGCCATGCCGGCATTCAGGTCGAGAGCGCGGACGAGCTCGATCCGATTTTCGAGCGTCTCAAGCAGGCGGAGGCTCCCTATCTTCCGGAAGGCATGACGACCTGCTGCTACGCGAAATCGGAAAAGAGCTGGACCGCCGATCCCGATGGCATCCGCTGGGAAGCTTTCTATACGCATCATGTGATGGATGAATTCGGTACCGGCCCGGTACTCGAAAAGATCGATACGGGCGAGGAGGGCTCAGTCTGCGGCTGCTCCGCCCCGAAGGTCGAAGCGAAGGTCGAGGCGCCTGCCGCGCCTGCCTGCTGCGGCTGATCGAACATGCCGGCCATCACGACGGCTGATGCCTGGCTCGGCTCGGAGATCCAGTCCTCCACGGACTGGATCTACCGGCTGACGCCCGGCGACGTCGACGAGCTTCGCGCGGCCCTCGGCGAGGCGCGCAGCCGCGAGGCTGATTTCTATCGCTGGAGACGCGAGGATTTTCCGCTTCCGGGGCTCGCACCCCGCATCGCGGATTGGCTGCATGAACTCGATCGAGGCCGCGGCTTCATTCTCATCAAGGGTTTTCCGGTCGCCGAGCACGCGAAAGAGGAATGCGCCGCGATCTATTGGGGCATTGGGCTTCATATGGGCCGCGCGGCTTCGCAGAACACCGATGGCGATCTCCTCGGCGATATTCGCGACACCGGCGCCGACCCCAAAGCCTATGGCGTACGGCTCTACAAGACGCGGGCCGAGCAGGATTTTCATACCGATGGCGCCGACGTCATCGGGCTTTTCTGCCTGAGGCCAGCCAGGTCGGGCGGCGTCAGCCGCATCGTCAGTTCGGTCGCGATCTTCAATGAAGTGCAGCGCGTGCATCCCGAGCTCGCCTCGACGCTCTTCAAATCCTTTCCCTTCGATACGCAGGGCCAGCACAAGCCCGGCCAGAAGCCCTGGTTCGATTTTCCGCTCTGCCAGTTCGTCGACGAACGTCTCAGGACCTTCTTCATTCCCTGGTACATTCGCGAGAGCCAGCAGCATGAGGAAACGCCGAGACTGACGAGAGAGCAGGAGGACGTCATCGCCTTCATCGAAAAGACGGCGAACGACCCCCGCTTCTATCTCGACATGAATTTCGAGCCCGGCGACATGCAGTTCCTCAAGAATGCCTCGGTGCTGCACAAGCGCACCGAATATGAAGACTGGGACGAGCCCGACCGGAAACGCCATCTGCTGCGGCTCTGGATCGTCGAGCCCAATTTCACGGCGGGCGACGCGATGCTGCGTTCGGGCATCGCGCAGACCTCCGACACTGTTGCCTCTCTTGTCCATGCGAAAGACGCCCATGAGCGATGAACAGAAGATCTACAACGTCCTCTTTCTCTGCACCGGCAATTCGGCGCGCAGCGTGCTTGCCGAGACATATCTCAATGCGCGCGGCGGCGGTCGTTTCCGCGCCTTCAGTGCCGGCAGTCATCCGACGGGAAAGGTGAACCCCTACGCAATCGAGGTGTTGCGCTCGGCGCAGCTCCCGGTCGAGGGATTGCGTTCCAAATCCTGGGGTGAGTTCGCAGAACCCGGCGCGCCGCAGATGGATTTCATCATCACCGTCTGCGACAACGCGGCGGGCGAAGTTTGTCCCATATGGCCCGGCCATCCGACGAGCGCACATTGGCCCTTCGAGGACCCGGCGGCGATGACCGGGTCGGAAGAAGTGATCAGGCGTAAATTCGTCGAGGTTTTCATGCAGGTTCGTCGCCGCATCGATCTCTTCGTGAGCTTGCCGCTCCGCAGCCTTGAGGGCATGGCGCTGAAGCGCAAGCTCAACGAGCTCGGCGGAAACAATCTGGCCGGTGCGGATTGATGGCACTTCCTCAGGAAAAGGCGCCGTCGCGCCTCGGCTTTCTCGACCGCTATCTGACCTTCTGGATTTTCGCCGCCATGGCGGCAGGCATCGGCATCGGAACGGTCTTCACCGGCGTCCCGGCGATGCTCGACGGGCTTTCCATCGGATCGACCAATGTTCCCATCGCCGTCGGCCTCGTGCTGATGATGTATCCGCCGCTGGCGCGGGTGAAATATGAGGAACTGCCGCGCATTTTCGAGGATCGAAAGGTTCTCGCACTGTCGCTGATACAGAACTGGCTCATCGGGCCGGTACTCATGTTCGCACTGGCCGTGATCTTCCTGCGCGATCAGCCTGCCTATATGACCGGCCTCATTCTCATCGGCATCGCGCGTTGCATCGCCATGGTGATCGTCTGGAACCAGCTCGCGCGCGGCAGCGCGGAATATGTGGCGGCGCTCGTCGCCTTCAACAGCATATTCCAGCTCCTCTTCTTCAGTCTCTATGCGTGGTTTTTCCTGAACGTGCTGCCGCCGCTCTTCGGTCTCGAGGGGCAGGTGATCGCCGTGTCCTTCTGGCTGATCGCGGGCGCGGTGCTCATTTATCTCGGACTGCCATTCGCGGCCGGATATGTGACGCGGCGCGTTCTTCGTCCGCGTCTTGGTGCTGATTGGTATGACGGGGTTTTCGTGCCTCGCATCGCGCCGCTCACCCTTGTCGCGCTTCTCTTCACCATTCTCGTGATGTTCGCGCTGAAGGGCGACACGGTGCTGGCTCTACCACTCGATGCGATTCGCATTGCTGTGCCGCTGACGCTCTATTTCGTCATCATGTTCTGCATCAGCTTCGCGATGGGCAAGATGCTCGGTGCGGATTACGCCCGCACGACCTCGCTTTCCTTCACAGCGGCCAGCAATAATTTCGAGCTGGCGATAGCGGTGGCCATCGCAACCTTCGGCATCGCCTCGCCGGTCGCCTTTGCAACCGTGATCGGCCCGTTGGTCGAAGTGCCGGTGCTGATCCTGCTGGTGCGGGTTGCGCTGCGATTGCGCAAAGGTTTTTCGACGCAGGAAAACCCGCGCGCCTAGTGGCGCGCGGGTCGTCCCGATCGATGAGAGTTACTGGGCCTGGGCAGGCGCTTCGGTGGCCGGGGCCGCCGGAGCAGCCGGCGTCGTGGCCGGAGCGGTTTCGGCGGCGGGCGCTGCCTGTTCGGCCGCCGGAGCGGTCGTGCTGGTGCTCTCTTCCTTCTTGACCGCCTTCTTGTGCTTCTTCTTGAGGTGCTTCACCGGGGCGGCCTTTTCCTGAGCGGCTTTCTCGGTGGTGGCGGCAGGAGCCGCGGCTTCAGGCGCCGCAGGCGCTGCGGTTTCAGGTGCAGCCGGCGTCGCCGGCGCGGCCGCGGCAGGCGCCTCGGTCGTGGCGGGGGCTGCGGTGTCGGCCGCGAAAGCGAGCGTCGGTGCGACGGCGATCAGCGTGGCGGCGAGAATGGCATTACGAATCCTGGACATGGATCAATCCTCTTGTCAGTCCATCCCGGCGGGGTTTGGGGGGTGCCGGGATTTGATGGACAGAGCTTCGCAGGATGCGCCTGAACCCTGCATGAATGGATTTTCGGAATACCGTTCATCTTTGTGATCTTATTGCGGCAGGTCGTGAAGGGTATGAGACGTATACGGAGTAGTTCTGCGGGCAAAGAAAAACCCGCGCGCCGTGAGGCGCGCGGGTTGCGACGGGCCAGAGGCCGTCGTTCTTACTGGGCCGGGGCGGCCGGCGTCGCCGGGGCCTGTTCGGCCGGCGCGGCCGGAGCGGTCGACTCAGCCGGAGCGGCGGGAGCCGTGGACTCAGCCGGAGCCGAGGATTCGGCCGGGGCGGCGGGCGTCTCGGCCGGCGCCGTTTCGGTGGTCGCGGGGGCCGTCGTCTCCGTCGGCGCGGGCTTGTTCGTCAGCTTGTAGCCGACGATCACCACCAGGGCGATGACGATAACTGCGATGATGACTTTCACGGTGTTGGACATTCTAAATTCCTCTGACCTGTTTTCCTCGGTCGGATTGGCAAAGCGGTCCGGACAAAAGCGCCGGTTCCCGCCAGATCGCCCGGAACGAATCCCCGGCTGATCCAAGCGAATGCTAGTCCAAACGCTGCCAAGCGCTACAGTGAAACGACTTATGGAACGCCATTTATTTTTTGCAGCGCCACAAGAAATACATGTTTTTGTCGGAAAAACGAACGGAGTCAGTGGATTGGCGGCCGCCTCGCCTTGCCCGGCGTGCGTCTTGCAAGGTAAGTAGGGCGAGTTGACGGCGCGGTGCGGGCCAGGCGCATTTCCCGCGGACGATCGAGTGTGAATGGATCATGACGGCTAGCGCAGGCGATCTCCAGGCTCTTTTCCTCAAGGCGAAGCCGACGCGTGGATCGTGGGCGTCATGAAAAAGGGGCCTCTGGTCGTCTACCGCCAAAGAGTAGAGAAGGGCGAAATCGCCGCCGACGCCGCACAGGAGCGTGCGGCTCAACGCCTTCAGCATCTGGCCGACGAGCTCTCTGACTGGAAGCCTGGGAAGAAGGTCGGTCCTCTCGCAAGGCTGGGCCTCGGCAAGCCGGTGACGCCGCCCGAAGGCGTCTATATCTGGGGCGGCGTCGGGCGCGGCAAATCCATGCTCATGGATCTCTTCTTCGAGCAGGTGCGCGTGCGCCACAAGCGGCGCGTGCACTTCCACGCCTTCATGCTCGAAACGCATGAGCGCATCTTCCAGTGGCGCCAGCGTGAGAAAGCCGGTGTGGTGAAAGGGGGAGATCCCATTCCACCCGTAGCGGAGGAAATTGCGCGGGAAGCGGCGCTGCTCTGTTTCGACGAATTCCAGGTGCAGGACATTGCCGACGCCTCCATTCTGGGCCGGCTTTTCACGCAGCTCTTCGATCTCGGCGTCGTCGTGGTTGCGACCTCGAACATCGCGCCGGACGATCTTTATGCGGGCGGCCTCAACCGGCAGCGCTTCCTTCCCTTCATCGATCTGGTGAAGGAGCGCATGGACGTCGTCTATCTCGACAGCGACACCGATTACCGTCTTGATCGCATGATGGGCCTGCCGGTCTATTACGCGCCGCTCGGTGCAGACGCGCGCGCGGCCATGGATCGCGCCTTCCAGCAACTTTCGGATGTGCCGCATGGCCATCCGACAACGCTCGCCCTCAAGGGTCGGGCCGTCGAGGTGCCCGAAGCCGCGCATGGCGTCGCGCGTTTCAATTTCGAGGATCTTTGTGCGAAGCCGCTGGGTGCCGCGGACTACATCAAGATCGCGCAGAGCTTTCACGCCGTGCTCGTCGACGACGTTCCGGCCATGAGCCCGGAGCGCCGCAACGAGGCCAAGCGTTTCGTGACGCTGGTCGATGCTCTTTATGAGGCGAAGACCAGGCTCATCATCTCGGCGGCAGCCGAACCCTCGGCGCTTTATCCCAAGGGCGACGGCGCTTTCGCCTTTGAGCGCACGGTTTCGCGGCTCATGGAAATGCAGAGCGCCGACTATCTGAACCTGCGCGCCGCGGATTGATCGTCATTTCTTGCGGGCAAGCATGACGCCGTCGCCGATGGTGACGAGCGAGGCATCGACGCGGGCGTCGTTCGCGATCTTCGCGTTGAGAGCGCGGATCGCGAGGGTGTCCTTGTCATTGGCTTGCGGGTCGATGACGGCGCCGCCCCAGAGCATGTTGTCCAGCGCGATCACGCCTCCCGGACGCAGCAGCTTGAGACATGCTTCGTAGTAGGCGTCATAGCCGGTCTTGTCGGCGTCGATGAAGGCGAAGTCGAAATCGCCCTCGCGGCCCTTGCAGATCAGCGTTTCGAGCGTTTCGAGCGCAGGCGCGAGCTTCAGCTCAATGCGCCTTTCAAGACCCGCCTCTTTCCAGTAACGCCGCGCGATGGCGGTCCATTCCTCGCTGACGTCGCAACAGAGTAGCTGGCCGTTCTTCGGCAGCGCGCGAGCGATCGCTATCGCGCTGTAGCCGGTGAAGGTGCCGATCTCGATTGCTTGCTTCGCGCCGATGGCGCCGACGAGAAAGGTCAGGAAGGCGCCCTGGTCGACGCCGATCTGCATCATCGCCATCGGCAGTCTGGCGGTTTCCGCGCGCAGCCGTCTCTGCGCCTCGGTTTCGGTCGCGACGAGGGAGGCGGCGTAGGCCGAGATTGCTTCGGGAACGAGGGAGCGAGACATGGATTATTCGTCCTTCTTCAGCTGCGTTCGATCTTCGCGGCGGCGACATCAATGACTTCGGCGATGGCTGCGATCTCGTCCTGCGCGAGCGTTCCCCGGTCGAGGCGCAACCTGAGCGCCGTGTGGAAGTTCTCGACAGCGCGGATGATTTCGGGCGCCGGTCCGCCACGGAAGCGGCGGCTTACCTCATCCATGCGCTTGAAGATTGCGTCGACGGTTGCCTTGTTGTCGTCGAGAAAGGCGCGGCCCTCGGCGGTGAGCGTGTAGAGCTTTTTCGATCCTTCGCCGGGTGTCACGGTCGCGAAGCCCTGATCCTCGAGCATCGTCAGCGTCGGATAGACGACGCCGGGGCTCGGGGAGTAATTGCCGCCGAAGGTGTCCTCGATCGCCTTGATGATGTCATAGCCGTGGCGCGGTTCGTCCGCGATCAGCTTCAGGATGACGAAGCGCAGATCGCCCTGCTCGAAGGCGCGTACGCGCCGCCCACTCCGGCCTCGGTCAAAGCCGTGGTGATCCCCGAGGCGCCAACTGCCGCGGCCGTGCTCATGCCGGTGACCCTTCATGAAGCGCTTGAACATTTTCACCTCGATCTATTTCGATATATCTTACTTTCATGGAAAAGATATATCGAAATAGATCGGAGTCAAGGGGCGGGTTCAGGCGCGAGATTTCAAAAAGCGGTGGGGGCGGATGGCGTCAGCCGGTGTCAGATCGACGAATTTTGGTCGATGCAGAGCCGCTTTCGTTGCGAAAGCGGCGGATTCAGGCTACTAGGCTTGCCCGATATCCCAACCTCGCGGCGCGCGATCCGGCCGGGAACGGCCGCCGATCCACCTGCAAAGACACCCGGAGGCTTTTCATATGGCTCGGAAGAAAATCGCACTTATCGGCGGCGGTCAGATCGGTGGCACGCTTGCTCTGCTCGCGGGGCTCAAGGAGCTCGGCGACGTCGTCATTTTCGACATCGCGGAAGGCCTGCCTCAGGGCAAGGCGCTCGACCTCGCCGAAGCCTCGCCGGTCGAAGGCTACAATGTCGCGCTGGCTGGCGCGAACGACTACAAGGGCATCAAGGGCGCCGATGTCGTCATCGTGACCGCCGGTGTGCCGCGCAAGCCGGGCATGAGCCGCGACGATCTTCTCGGCATCAACCTCAAGGTCATGGCGCAGGTCGGCGAAGGTATCGCGAAGTACGCGCCGAACGCCTTCGTCATCTGCATCACCAACCCGCTCGACGCGATGGTCTGGGCGCTGCGCCAGTTCTCGGGCCTGCCGCACAACAAGGTCGTCGGCATGGCCGGCGTTCTCGACTCGGCGCGCTTCCGCTATTTCCTCGCCGAAGAGTTCAAGGTTTCGGTCGAAGACGTGACGGCCTTCGTGCTCGGCGGCCATGGCGACACGATGGTTCCGCTGCCTCGCTACTCGACGGTTGCGGGCATTCCGCTTCCCGACCTCATCAAGATGGGCTGGACCACGAAGGAAAAGCTCGACCAGATCATTCAGCGCACGCGTGATGGCGGCGCCGAGATCGTCAGCCTGCTGAAGACCGGTTCGGCCTTCTACGCGCCCGCCGCTTCGGGTATCGCGATGGCTGAAGCCTATCTCAAGGACCAGAAGCGCGTTGTGCCCTGCGCCGCCTATCTCGATGGCGAGTACGGCCAGAAGGACATCTATGTCGGCGTTCCGGTCGTGATCGGCGAGGGTGGTGTCGAGCGCATCGTCGAGATCGAGCTCAATGCCGCTGAAAAGAAGGCCTTCCAGAAGTCGGTCGACGCCGTTGCCGGCCTCGTCGACGCCTGCAAGAAGATCGACCCCAGCGTCGCCAAGGGCGCCGCGCCGAAGGGCAAGAAGAAATAAGTTCGAAGCCTTCGAGGTTTCGATTGCCGAACGGGCGGACAGAAATGTCCGCCCGTTTTGTTTGTCGTTCGTGTGTGCGGACTTGCAGCGGCGTGGCGGCGCGCTAATCTTGCTCACCGAATTGAGGGTAGACGATTCATGGAACTGAAGATCGGCGTGAAGGCCCTTGCGGCCATTGTTGTCATGGCTGCGGCGCTTCCCGGCATCGCCGAAGCGCGCGGCGGCGCCATGCTCTATCGGGACGCGGGGTTTCGCGGTGGCGCCGTGCGTATCGATCGCGACATTCCGAATCTCAACGAGCTGGGCGTCGGCGATGCGGCATCGAGCATGTCGGTGCGGGGCGGCGCGTGGGAAGTTTGCGAGCATGTGAATTATCGCGGACGCTGTGTCGTGATCGATGGCGACATGGCCGACTTCCGCGAGATCGGAATGAACGACAAGGCGTCGTCGATCAGGCGGGCCGATTATCGCGGCGGCTATCCGCGCCCTGATCGCCCGCGCGACAGGGAAGGCGGCATCACGGTCTTCCGGAATGCCGGGTTCTCCGGCGGATCCATGAGTTTCGATGGCGATGAGCCCGATCTCGGGCGGTACGGCATCAACGATCAGATCTCGAGTCTCGACGTCGCATATGGCGTCTGGGAAGTTTGCGAGGACATTCGCTATCGCGGACGCTGCTTCACCGTCGACGGGCGTATCGGCAACCTCGACCGAATGGGATTCAACGACCGGATTTCTTCCATTCGACGGCTTCGCTAAGGACGGCTTGATCGCGCCGCGATACCGATTTAATGTATTACATTAAATCGGAGAGGGGTTGGATCATGAGCAAGGCGCGTATGGCCGCTGCACTCGTCGCGGGGCTGGCATCGGTGGTGGTGGCTGCGGGCGCCGCCGTATGGACGGTGCCGTCGCTTCAGGATGCGCTGGTGCAGCGCGTCATCGATCAGCGGGTCGGTCTGCATGATCGGGACGGGCTCCTTGACGACGGGGCGCTGCACGTCGTGCTTTGCGGCACGGGGTCGCCCATGCCCGATTCGACGCGCGCGGACGCATGCACGGCAATCGTGGCGGGCGGGCATATCGTCGTCATCGATGCAGGCCCAGGCTCCTGGACGAGCTTTGCCGGCACCCGGCTGCCCGCCCAGAAGATCGACGCGGTGCTGCTGACGCATCTCCATTCCGATCATATCGACGGCCTGCCCGAATTCGCGGTGCAGACGTGGATATCAGGCCGCAAGGTGCCGCTCGACGTCTTCGGGCCGGGCAAGGCGCAGGAGGTCAAGCCCGTGGTCGATGCGGCGGGCAGGATACATGGCGCCAGCGGCACGAAGGAAGTGGTGCAGGGGATCTCGCTCGCGCTGGACGCGGATTCCGGCTACCGGATCGCGCATCATGACGCCGATCATCTGATACCGGAGGCGGTGGGCATGACCGCGCATGAGATCGCAACGCCCGCGCCCGGAGAGCTTGTTACCGTCTTCGACAAGGATGGGCTCAAGATTTCCGCCTTCCTTGTCGACCATCGTCCGGTGGAGCCCGCTTTCGGCTACCGCGTGGAATATGGCGGGCGCGTCGCGGTTCTCTCCGGCGACACGAAAAAGAATGCGAACCTCGCGCATATGGCGGTGGGCGCCGACCTCCTCATCCATGAAGCGCTCAACCGGGAAATGGTGGCGAAAGTCGCCGCCGGTCTCGATCGCGCGGGCGATCACCGTCTGGCCAAGATGGCGCGGGATACGCTCACCTATCATACCTCGCCGGTCGAAGCGGCCGAGATAGCGGGGGCGGGCCATGTGAAGCTTCTCGTCTACGCCCATGTGGTGCCCCCGCTGCCCAATGCACTCGTGCGGCGCGTCTTCCTGCGCGGCGTCGATGCGGTGCGGGGCGAGGGCGATACGAAGCTCGGCTATGATGGCATGATGATCACGATGCCGGCCGGATCGCAGGCGATCTCGATATCCGATCTGCTCTGAGCCTCCGATTCCGGGCTTCGCGGAAAGTCGGCGGCGACGGCGGTCGCCCCGACGAGCGCACGGCATAGGCGTCATATTTGTCTGGTTTCATGGGCACGGCCGCCCATGTTGCGGTCATTCGTCGCCCAGTTGCATACAGTCTGTGCAACCTGCCGCAGCGTCGGCGCCAAAAATTTTGTACTGATAATTCTGTAGGTTAGCCGATCCGATACTCTGAACCTGGATTCAGCATTTGGCAGTTGCGCCCCCGGCGCCGGGTGCTATAAATCCCCGCAAATACGATTTCCCATCGGGGCCTGCGACCTTCCGCCGCCCCTCATGCCGGACGGATCGCATGAATATCCATGAATACCAGGCCAAGGCCGTGCTCGCGAAATATGGCGTGGCGGTTCCCCGCGGCTTTCCTGCCTTTAGCCCTGACGAAGCGGTGGAAGCCGCCAAGAAGCTTGGCGGCCCTGTCTATGTCGTGAAGGCCCAGATTCATGCGGGCGGTCGCGGCAAGGCCGGCGGCGTCAAGGTCGTGAAGTCGCTGGACGACGTGAAGAGCGAAGCGACGCGGCTCCTCGGCTCGACGCTGGTGACGCACCAGACGGGTCCGGCCGGCAAGCAGGTCAACCGCCTCTATATCGAGGAAGGTTCCTCGATTGCCCGCGAACTCTATCTCTCCGTGCTCGTCGATCGCGCGACCTCGCGCATCGCCTTCATCGTGTCCACCGAAGGCGGCATGGACATCGAGGAAGTCGCGCACAAGACGCCGGAAAAGATCCTCACCTTCTCGATCGACCCGGCTTCGGGCGTGTCGAGCTTCCATGGCCGCAAGGTGGCTTTCGCGCTCGGTCTCGAGGGCGATCTGAATGCCCAGGCCGTGGCTCTGGTCGAGAAGCTCTACAACGCCTTCGTCGAAGAGGACATGGCGCAGCTCGAGATCAACCCGCTGGTCGTCACGGGCGACAACAAGCTCGTCTGCCTCGATGCCAAGGTCGGCTTCGACGACAACGCGCTTTACCGCCACAAGGACATCGTCGAACTCCGCGACATCACGGAAGAAGATCCGGCTGAAGTCGAGGCGTCGAAATACGACCTCAACTACGTCAAGCTCGACGGCAAGATCGGCTGCATGGTGAACGGCGCCGGTCTCGCCATGGCGACGATGGACATCATCAAATATTACGGCTCCGAGCCCGCCAACTTCCTCGACGTCGGCGGCGGCGCGACGAAGGAAAAGGTCACGGCGGCCTTCAAGATCATTCTTTCGGACAAGAATGTCGAAGGCATCCTCGTCAACATCTTCGGCGGCATCATGCGCTGCGACATCATCGCGGAAGGCGTCATCGCCGCCGCGAAGGAAGTGAGCCTCAAGGTTCCGCTCGTCGTGCGCCTCGAAGGCACGAACGTCGAACTCGGCAAGAAGATCATGGCCGAATCGGGCCTGCCCATTATTTCCGCCGACAATCTCGCCGACGCGGCCGAGAAGATCGTCAAGGCCGTGAAGGAGGCTGCGTAAATGGCTGTTCTCGTCAATTCGGAAACCAAGGTCATCACCCAGGGTTTCACCGGCAAGCAGGGCACGTTCCATTCGGAGCAGGCCATCGCTTACGGCACCAAGATGGTTGGCGGCACGTCGCCGGGTAAGGGCGGCACGACGCATCTCGGCCTGCCCGTCTTCAACACGGTCGCCGAAGCTGTCGAGCGCACCGGTGCGACGGCATCCGCCATCTACGTGCCGCCGCCCTTCGCCGCCGATGCGATCCTCGAAGCGATCGACGCAGGCATCGAGCTTGCCGTCTGCATCACCGAAGGCATTCCGGTTCTCGACATGGTGCGCGTGAAGCGCGCGCTTTCGGGCTCCAGGACGCGCCTCGTCGGTCCGAACTGCCCGGGCGTCATCACGCCGGGCCAGTGCAAGATCGGCATCATGCCGGGCCACATCCACAAGCCGGGTTCGGTCGGTATTGTTTCGCGTTCCGGCACGCTTACATATGAAGCCGTTGCCCAGACGACGGCGGCCGGTCTCGGCCAGTCGACCTGCATCGGCATCGGTGGCGACCCGGTCAATGGAACGAACTTCATCGACTCGCTCGAGATGTTCCTTGCCGATCCGCAGACGGAATCGATCATCATGATCGGTGAAATCGGCGGCACGGCCGAGGAAGAAGCAGCCGACATGATCAAGGCGTCGAAGGTGAAGAAGCCGATGGTTGGCTTCATCGCCGGCGTCACGGCCCCTCCCGGCCGCCGCATGGGCCACGCGGGCGCCATCGTGTCCGGTGGACGCGGCACCGCGGAAGCCAAGATGGAGGCCATGAAGTCGGCCGGTATCCGCGTTTCGCCCTCGCCGGCGGCACTCGGCACCACGCTGGTCGAAGTTCTGAAGGGGCTCTGAAGAGATTGCGGGACCGCAGCTCCGGCTGGCGGTCCCGCATAATAGTTGTCGAGCGTGTCGAAGCCGTCCGGCTCGGGTTTCGGGCGGCAGGCAGCCTCTATCAATAGGGGGTGCGAGGGTTCTTCGCACCGGACACCGAATGAGCAATGACAGCGCCAATGAGCGCTTCGAGCGGACGTCCTTCCTTTACGGAACCAACGCAGCTTTCGTTGAAGAACTATATGCCCGCTACCAGCAGGACCCTTCGTCGGTCGATGCGGAGTGGCGCGATTTCTTCGACGGTCTCGGCGATGCGCCCGAAGATGTGCTGAAGGAGGCCAAGGGCGCCTCCTGGAAGCGGGCGGATTGGCCCGTCGCCGCCACGGGCGATCTCATCTCGGCCTTCGACGGCAACTGGGCCGCGGCCGAGGGCCCGATCAAGCAGAAGATCAGCGAGCGCAAGGGTGGGGCGAGCGAGGCGGAAATCCGCGCCGCGACGCTCGACTCGGTGCGCGCGCTCATGATGATCCGCGCCTATCGCATTCGCGGCCATCTCGACGCCGATGTCGATCCGCTGCAGCTTCGTCCGAAGTCGGAGCATCCCGAGCTTCAGCCGGAAAGCTACGGCTTCGGCCCCGACGATCTCGACCGTCCGATCTTCATCGACAATGTGCTCGGCCTCGAAACCGCGACCGTCCGCCAGATGCTCGACATTCTGCGCCGCACCTATTGCGGCACGATCGGCGTCGAGTTCATGCATATCGGCGATCCGGAAGAAAAGGCCTGGATTCAGGAACGCATCGAAGGCCCGGACAAGGAAGTCACCTTCACCGAGATGGGCCGCCTCGCCATTCTCGACAAGCTGATCGCCGCCGAAGGCTTCGAGCGTTTCGCAGGTATCAAATATATCGGCACCAAGCGCTTCGGCCTCGACGGCGCGGAAGCGATGATCCCGGCGCTCGAACAGATCATCAAGCGCGGCGGCAATCTCGGCGCCAAGGAAATCGTGCTCGGCATGGCGCATCGCGGGCGCCTGAACGTGCTCGTCAACGTGATGTCGAAGTCCTATCGCGCGATCTTCCACGAGTTCAAGGGTGGTTCCGCGAATCCTGAAGACGTGGATGGCTCTGGCGACGTGAAGTATCACCTCGGCGCATCGTCGGACCGCGAGTTCGACGGCAACAAGGTGCATCTGTCGCTGACGGCCAACCCCTCGCATCTCGAAATCGTCGATCCGGTCGTGCTCGGCAAGGCGCGCGCGAAGCAGGATCAGCTTCACGACACGCAGCGCGGCTCCGTCATCCCGCTTCTCATTCATGGCGATGCCGCCTTCGCGGGTCAGGGCGTAGTTGCGGAATGTCTCGGCCTTTCGGGCCTCAAGGGGCATCGCACGGGCGGCTCGATCCATTTCATCATCAACAACCAGATCGGCTTCACCACGAGCCCGATCTTCTCGCGCTCGTCGCCCTATCCCTCCGATGTGGCGAAGATGGTGCAGGCGCCGATCTTCCATGTGAATGGCGACGATCCGGAAGCGGTCGTTCATGCGACGAAGATCGCGACGGAATTCCGCCAGCGCTTCAACAAGCCTGTCGTCGTCGACATGTTCTGCTATCGCCGGTTCGGCCATAACGAATCCGACGAGCCGAGCTTCACCCAGCCCCTGATGTACCAGAAGATCAGGAGCCACCCGACGACGCTCGAAATCTATTCCGAAAGGCTCATCAGTCAGGGCCTCCTCACGAAGGAAGAGTTCGACCGGCGTCAGGATGCCTTCCGCGCCGAGCTCGACAAGGAACTCGAAGCCTCGAACAGCTTCCGTCCGAACAAGGCGGACTGGCTCGACGGTCGCTGGTCCGGTCTCGGCCGGGCTGAAGGCGAGGCGCAGCGCGGTGAGACCGGCGTCGAACTCGATATTCTGCGCGATGTCGGCAAGCGCCTTACCGCAGTGCCTGAAGACTTCAACGTCCACAAGACGATCCAGCGTTTCCTCGACAATCGCGCCAAGATGATCGAGACGGGCGAAGGCGTCGACTGGGGCATGGCGGAAGCGCTGGCCTTCGGCACGCTCTGCAAGGAAGGCTTCAAGGTCCGCCTCTCCGGTCAGGACTCCGAGCGCGGCACCTTCGTGCAACGCCACTCGGTTCTCAACGATCAGGAGACCGAGGAGAAGTACATCCCGCTCAACCATGTGGCCGAAGGTCAGGCGCCCTACGAAGTCATCAACTCGATGCTTTCGGAAAACGCGGTGCTCGGCTTCGAATATGGCTACAGCCTCGCCGAGCCCAACGCCCTGGTGCTCTGGGAAGCGCAATATGGCGACTTCGCCAATGGTGCGCAGGTGGTGATCGACCAGTTCATCTCGTCGGGCGAGCGCAAGTGGCTGCGCATGTCGGGCCTCGTGATGCTTCTGCCGCACGGTTATGAAGGCGCGGGCCCCGAGCATTCCTCGGCGCGTCTCGAGCGCTATCTGCAGATGTGTGCTGAAGACAACATGCAGGTTGCGAACTGCACGACGCCGATGAACTACTTCCACATCCTGCGCCGTCAGATGCACCGGAAGTTCCGCAAGCCGCTCATCATCATGACGCCGAAGTCGCTTCTGCGTCACAAGCGCGTCGTGTCGAACATCGAGGAATTCGGGCCGGGCTCGAGCTTCCATCGCGTGCTCTGGGACGATGCGCAGCTTCTCAAGAACGAGAAGATCAAGCTCGTCAGCGACGACAAGATCAAGCGCGTCGTCATGTGCACCGGCAAGGTCTATTACGACCTCTATGAGGAGCGCGAGAAGCGCGATATCAGCGACGTCTACCTGATGCGTGTCGAGCAGCTCTATCCGTTCCCGGCGAAGTCGCTGATGACGGAGCTGGCGCGCTTCCCGCAGGCGGAAATCGTCTGGTGCCAGGAAGAGCCCAAGAACATGGGTGCCTGGACATTCATGGAACCGAATATCGAATGGGTGCTGGGGCAGGTCGGCGCGCGTTACCGCCGTCCGCGTTACACCGGCAGGCCCGCCTCCGCGGCAACGGCGGTCGGCCTTGCGAGCAAGCATATCCAGCAACTGAATCAGCTTCTGTCGGACGCGTTGCAGATCGACTGAGACTTCCTCTGAAAGGCGGAAAGAAATGGCCACGGAAATCAAGGTGCCGGCACTCGGCGAATCGGTGACGGAAGCGACGGTCGCGCAGTGGTTCAAGCAACCCGGCGACGCCGTTTCGGTGGACGAGCCGCTGGTCGAGCTCGAAACCGACAAGGTGACGGTCGAGGTTCCGGCGCCGGCGTCCGGCGTGTTGTCGGAAATCTCGGTGAAGGTCGGCGAGACGGTTGCGATCGGCGCCATTCTCGGCGCGATCGGCGAGGGCACCGGCAAGGTCTCAGCCAAGCCCGCCGCGAAGAAGGAAGAGCCGAAGGCTGCAGCGCCCAAGCCCGCAGCGGCACCCGCGCCGAAGCCCGCGCCTGCGGCGAAAGCAGCAGCGGCCGAGGGGCTCGCGCCTTCCGTGCGCCGGATCGCCGAAGAGAACGCGCTCGACACATCGAAGATCGAAGGCACCGGCAAGGACGGCCGCATCACCAAGGGTGACGCGCTGGAAGCGGCGGCGAAGCCTGCGGCCGCGCCCGCCGCGCCCGTTCAGGTCCGCGTTGCCACTCCCGCCGATCAGTCGGCGCGCGAGGAACGCGTCCGCATGACGCGCCTGCGCAAGACCATCGCGACGCGCCTCAAGGAAGCGCAGAACACGGCAGCCATGCTCACCACCTTCAACGAGGTGGACATGACGGCGATCATGGCACTTCGCAATCAGTACAAGGACGTCTTCGAGAAGAAGCATGGCGTTCGCCTCGGCTTCATGGGCTTCTTCGTGAAGGCCTGCATCGCGGCGCTGAAGGAAATCCCGGCGGTCAATGCCGAGATCGACGGCGACGATCTGATCTACAAGAACTACTACAATATCGGCGTGGCGGTCGGCACGGATCGCGGCCTTGTCGTGCCGGTGGTGCGCGAAGCGCAGGAGCTTTCCTTCGCCGACATCGAAAAGACGATCAACGAATACGGCAAGCGCGCCCGCGACGGTCACCTGAAGCTCGAAGAGCTGCAGGGCGGCACGTTCACGATCTCGAATGGCGGCGTCTACGGTTCGCTGATGTCGACGCCGATCCTCAACGCGCCGCAGTCCGGCGTGCTCGGCATGCACAAGATTCAGGAGCGCCCCGTCGCCCTCGGTGGCAAGGTCGAAATTCGACCGATGATGTATCTGGCGCTCTCCTACGATCACCGCATCGTCGACGGCAAGGAAGCGGTGACCTTCCTCGTGCGCGTCAAGGAAGCGCTGGAAGATCCCCAGCGCCTTCTCCTCGATCTCTGATTGTCCGTTTTAACGTCCGGTATGAAAGGCTCCCGCCATGGCTGACAGTTTCGATCTCGTTGTCATCGGTGCGGGGCCCGGCGGATATGAATGCGCGATCAAGGCCGCGCAGCTCGGCCTCAAGGTCGCCTGCGTCGAGAAGCGCGATGCACTGGGCGGCACCTGCCTCAATGTGGGCTGCATTCCCTCCAAGGCGCTTCTGCACGCGTCGGAACTTTTCGCCGAAGCGCAGCACGCCTTTCCGGGCATGGGCATCGACGTCGGTACGCCGAAGATCGACGTGAAGAAGCTCATCGCCTTCAAGGACGAGGCGGTTGACGGCAACACCAAGGGCATCGAGTTCCTCTTCAAGAAGAACAAGATCGAATGGGTGAAGGGCGAGGGCGTCATCAAGGCGCCGGGCAAGGTTCAGGTCGGCGACCGTCTGCTTGAGACGAAGAATATCGTCATCGCCACGGGCTCCGATGTTGCGCGGCTTCCGGGCATCGAGATCGACGAGAAGACAGTCGTGTCCTCGACCGGCGCTCTGATGCTCGACAAGGTACCGGGCCGGCTGCTGGTCGTCGGCGGCGGCGTCATCGGCCTTGAGCTCGGTTCCGTCTGGGGCCGGCTTGGTGCCAAGGTCACCGTGGTCGAATTCCTCAACGACATCCTTCCGGGCATGGATGGCGAAGTCGTGAAGAATTTCACGCGCATCCTCAAGAAGCAGGGCTTCGAGTTCAAGCTCGGCTCCAAGGTGACGAAGATCGACAAGGCGAAGACGGGTCTCAAGGTTTCGGTGGAGCCCGCTGCGGGCGGCGAGACGCAGATCCTCGAAGCCGATGTGGTCCTCGTCGCCATCGGTCGTGTCGCCTATACGGGCGGTCTCGGCCTCGACAATGTCGGCGTCAAGACGGACAAGCGCGGTCGCGTCGAAGTCGATCAGCATTTCAAGACCAACGTCGATGGCATCTATGCGATCGGCGATGTGATCGCCGGCCCCATGCTCGCGCACAAGGCCATGGAAGAAGGCGTCGCGCTTGCCGAGCAGCTCGCCGGCCATTGGGGCCATGTGAATTACGATGTCATTCCCGGTGTCGTTTACACCGCGCCCGAAGTCGCCTCTGTGGGCAAGACGGAAGAACAGCTCAAGGCCGATGGCGTCGAATATAACGCGGGCAAGTTCCCCTTCACGGCGAATGGCCGCGCCAAGGCGAACAAGACGACCGATGGCTTCGTCAAGATTCTGGCCGACAAGACGACCGACCGCATCCTCGGCGTTCACATCATCGGCGCCAATGCGGGCGAGATGATCCAGGAAGCCGTGGTGGCGATGGAGTTCTCCGGCAGTTCCGAGGACATCGCGCGCATGTGCTTTGCCCATCCGACGCTGTCGGAAGCGGTGAAGGAAGCGGCGCTCGCGGTCACGGGTTCGCCGATCCATATGTGATCGGCAGGCCGGGGCTCAGTGCCCCGCGCGTGGATGCGCCTTGTCGTAGACCTCGAGCAGCCGCTGGCTGTCGACCTCGGTATACATCTGCGTGGTCGAAAGACTGGCATGGCCCAGCAATTCCTGAATGGTCCGGAGATCGCCGCCGCCCGCGAGGAGATGCGTCGCGAAGCTGTGGCGCAGCGCGTGGGGCGTTACCGTATCGGCGAGGCCGAGCTTGCGGCGGAGCTGGATGACGGCTTCGCGCACGATGCGTTGATCGACGCGCTTGCCGCGCGCGCCGACGAACAATGGATCGTCAGGCGTCAGGCCGAAAGGGCATAGCCGCACATATTCGTCCACGGCTTCGCGCGCGACGGCGAGCACTGGCACCATGCGTTCTTTCCGGCCCTTGCCGATGACGCGCAGCGTGTCGCGCAGCGGCGCCTCCCCGCGGTTGAGCGAAAGCGCTTCCGCGATGCGGAGCCCGCAGCCATATAGCAGCGTCAGAATGGCGGCGTTGCGTGCGGCGATCCAGGGCGCGCCTTCGCGCGCGTTCGCCTCGTCGATCAGGTTGAGGGCGGCATCAGGCGTCAGTGGCTTCGGGATCGCATGCGGGATCTTCGGCGAGCGCAGCGCGGTGATCGCTGCGTTGGACACGATGCCCGCACGATCGAGAAAGCGGAAGAAGGAGCGGATGCTGGAGAGCGCGCGAGCGAGGCTCCGGCTTTGCAGGCCCTCGTTGCGCCGCAGTGTCAGAAATGCGCGGAAGTCGCGCAGCTGGAGCTTCCGCAGCGCGTCCAGATCGGCGGGGCCGCCGAGGTGATCGGTGAGGAATTCGAAAAAGCGGGTGAGGTCGCGCAGGTAGTTCACGAGCGTCGCCGGGCTTGCGCGGCGCTCTGCCATCAGATGCGAATACCAGGAACGAAACTCGAGGCGCAGGTCGGAGGCGGCGGCGATCGATGCGGCCGCCTCGTCGGGCGTGGGCGCGAGAACGCCCGTCAGAGATCCGGCGGAAGCTCGAGCCATCGACGCACGCAGCGCTCCACGACACGGCCCAGGAATTCGAGAAGGTCGGCCGCCTGTTCGGGATGGAACTGTTCCGGCTCGAAGCCGCCAAGCGCGAGCAGGCCGGGCGGTGACACGCGCGAGAATTCGAGCCTGACAAGGGCTTCCGACTGCACCTCGTCGGCGAGGTGGTTGTAGAGGCCGCGGCTGCCGCGCACATTGGCGACGAGGCGATAGGGCACGGTGCCGCCCATCATGCGGGCGACGCCGCCCGGTTCGAGCACACGCACGCTGCGCACGCCGATGGCCGAGACGCCATTCGTCGTTTCGATGCAGATCGCGGCGGCGCGCGAGCCGAGCATGCGGGCGAGGCCGTCCGGCGACGTGATGAAGTCGATCAGGTGCTCGAAGTCGCGCGCATCGAGAAGGGCGAGCGCGGCCTGATGCACCTGTTCGCGGGCAAGGCTGTTCAGCGACGAAGCCTCGATCAGGTCCGACTGGATGTCGCGCAGGGTGCGAACCTGATTCTGGAGCTTGCCGATGATGAACTGCTGCATGTCGACCACATTGTGGCCTTCCATGCGGGCCGGCGCGAGAGCCGCAACCAGCTCCGGATCGTTGGCCAGAAAGTCGGGATGCGCCAACAGGTAGTCCCGCACCTGGGCCACGGAAAGGCTCGGCTCGGAACGCCTGATACGCTGCTCGGCTTCGTTGCGGTCGTTATAGTGGCTCATGGCGTCGGACTACCTTCAACTGGCTTGTCTGTTTGTCGTGTTCCGGGGCAAGCCCGTGCCCAAAGTGCCCCGGAGGTCTTAGAGAATCTTCTGTCCCGTCTTCTTCCAGTCGGCGAGGAACTGTTCGAGCCCCTTGTCGGTCAGCGGATGGGCCGCAAGCCCGCGCAGGACCGCCGGCGGAACCGTCGCGACGTCGGCGCCAACCAGAGCCGCGTCCTTCACATGGTTCGCGGTGCGGATCGAGGCGGCGAGAATTTGGGTCTTGAAGTCGTAATTATCGTAGATGGTGCGGATTTCTTCGATCAGCTCCATGCCGTCGAGATTGATGTCGTCGAGGCGGCCGATGAATGGTGAAATGAATGTTGCACCGGCCTTGGCGGCGAGCAGCGCCTGATTCGCGGAGAAGCAGAGGGTGACGTTCACCATCGTGCCTTCGCTTGTCAGCGTCTTGCAGGTCTTGAGGCCGGCCCAGGTCAGCGGCACCTTCACGGCGATATTCTTGGCGATCTTGGCGAGGAAGCGGCCTTCCTTGAGCATTTCATCGGCGTCGAGGGCCGTCACCTCGGCGCTGACCGGCCCGTCGACGATTCCGCAGATTTCCTCGACGACTTCGAGGAAGTTGCGGCCGGACTTGGCAATCAGGGAGGGATTGGTGGTCACGCCATCCAGGAGGCCGGTGGCGGCCAGATCCTTGATTTCGGCGATATCGGCGGTGTCGACAAAAAACTTCATTTGTGGGGCTTTGCTCTTGAGGCGATTACGGTCGCTTATGTCAGTCCAGTAGAGGTCGCGGCGCAACCGTCTTTTTTCTTTTTTTGCCCATTGGAGGGTCAGGTGCAAGTCGCGACGTTCCGCTTGCTTTATCAGGTATTACACTGTCGCGTCGCCTTTGAACTTTCCTCCCCGAAGTAGAGCGGATGCCCGTTAAGACATTGCCGAAAAGCGTCAGCGTTCTCATTCCGCTCGCCCTGCCAGCACCTTACGACTACGAGGTTCCTGACGGGTTAATCGCGGAGCCGGGTTCCTATGTAATTGTGCCCTTGGGGGCGCAGCAGATTCTCGGCGTCGTATGGGGCGAGGGAACGGGCGAGGTCGATCCGAAAAGGTTGAAACCGATTCTCGAAGTGCTCGACGTGCCGCCCATGCCGGAGGTGTTACGGCGATTTGTCGACTGGCTCGCCGCCTATACGCTCAATCCGCGCGGCTCCGTGCTGCGCCTCGCCATTCGCGCGCCCGGCGCGCTGGAGCCGCAGCGCATGCGGACTGCCTACCGCCTTGTGGACAAGCGCCCTGCGCGGATGACGCCGGCGCGGCAGCGTGTTGTCGACACCGCAATGGATCAGTTTGCGCGCACCACGCGCGAACTTGCGGAGGAGGCGGGCGTTTCAGATGGCGTTGTGCGCGGTCTCGTCGACGCGGGCGCGCTGGTGCCTGTCGATCTGCCGACCGAGGCGCCGTTCCCGACGCCTGACGTTGCGGCTGTCTCGAAGTCGCTCTCGCCCGAGCAGCAGGCGGCCGCGACGACGCTGCGCGAACGGGTCGATGCGAACCGCTTCGCTGCGATTCTTCTCGACGGCGTGACGGGATCGGGCAAGACGGAGGTTTATTTCGAGGCTGTGGCCGAAGCGCTGGCGCAGGGCCGTCAGGTGCTGATCCTCTTGCCGGAAATCGCGCTGACGAGCCAGTTTCTTGAACGTTTCCAGGGGCGCTTTCACTGCCGTCCCGCAGAGTGGCATTCGGAACTTTCGAGCCGCGAACGCACGCGCGTCTGGCGCGGCGTTGCGGAGGGCCGCGCCCGTGTCGTCGTCGGCGCGCGCTCGGCGCTTTTTCTTCCCTTCCCTGAACTCGGCCTCATCGTTGTCGACGAGGAGCATGAAGCCGCTTTCAAACAGGAGGAGGGCGTCACCTATCATGCGCGCGACATGGCTGTGGTGCGCGCCTCGCTCGGACAGTTTCCGATCATCCTCAGCTCCGCTACGCCGTCGCTCGAAAGCGCGGTCAATGCGGAGCAGGGGCGCTATGAACGCATCGTGCTGCCGGAGCGGCATGGCGTTGCGGAGCTTCCCTCGATCACCGCGATCGATATGCGTACCGAGCCGCCCGAGCGCGGACGCTGGCTTGCGCCGCGCCTCGTCGAAGAAATCGCGAATGCGCTGGCGGCCGGCGAGCAGGCGATGCTCTTCCTCAACCGGCGCGGCTATGCTCCGTTGACGCTTTGCCGAACCTGCGGGCATCGCATCGAATGCCCGCAATGTTCGTCATGGCTCGTCGAGCATCGTTTTCGCCGCGAACTCGTCTGTCATCATTGCGGCTATTCGGCGCCAGTGCCGAAGGCATGCCCTTCCTGCGGCGCGGAGGACTCGCTCATCGCCTGCGGACCGGGCGTGGAACGCATCGCAGAGGAAGTGGCGGAGCGCTTTCCCGAGGCGCGGCTTGCCGTTCTCTCAAGCGACAATCTCCGGGGGCCGCAATCGCATGAGGAAATGTTCCGTGCGATCGAGGCGCGCGAAGTGGACATCATCGTCGGTACGCAGATCGTCGCGAAGGGACATCACTTCCCCTGGCTCACGGTGGTTGGCGTCGTCGATGCCGATCTCGGCCTGGAGAACGGAGATCTGCGTGCCGCGGAGCGGACATTTCAGCTCTTGCAGCAGGTGGCGGGGCGCGCGGGCCGCGCAGAGAGGCCGGGCCGTGTCTTCCTCCAAACCTATATGCCAGAACATGCCGTCATGCGCGCGCTCGTCGCGGGAAAGCGCGACGCGTTTTTGAAACGCGAAGCTGAGGCGCGGGAGCGTGTCGGCCTGCCACCTTTCGGTCGGCTCGTCGGCATTGTCGTTTCGTCGGAGAATGCGGCGTTCGCACAGAAATTCGCCCGCGACATGGCGCGGCACGCGCCGCAGGCGGAGGAGGTATCTGTTCTCGGGCCCGCGCCCGCGCCGCTCGCGCTGCTCAGGGGGCGCACGCGGCTCCGTTTCCTCGTCAAGGCGACCCGCAACGTCAATATTCAGGCCTATATGCAGGCATGGCTCGGCGAGATGAAGGTGCCTGCCGCGATCAGGGTCTCGGTCGATATCGACCCTTACAGCTTTCTCTAGGCCCTTGGCCCCCCGCCTGCTGAAAGCATTTCATTAAGCATTCCTTCGTATGGTTTACGGGAAATGAACATCAGCCCGTGAGGCTCATATGAAATGCGCCGTCATTACCCCGGTCGGCCCGGGGCATAAGGACACCTACGAGATTTGCCGCCGATCGATCGAGGCGGCGTGGGACCATGGGCATGGGCCTTTCGAGGCTCTGGCGATTCTGCCGATGTGGGACCTCGAGGGTCAGCATGGCCGCTCCGCCCGGCGCAATGCGGGCATAGACGAGGCGGCCGCGCTCGGGTGCGACTGGCTTTTCTTTCTCGATGCGGACGATCTCTTCAATGTGGGCACCTTCGTCGCCTTCGGAAAATATTGCGACCGCTACGACGCCGTCTGGGGAAACATCTGTGAGAACATGTTCGGGACGGAGCAGATCAAGCTCCGCGAAGGACAACTCGTCGCCACGGAGAGCATCGGCGATATTCTCTCGACGCCACCTTTCCTCACGCTGCAGATGGGGCATTTCGTCCGCACGGAATGTGCTGCGGCGGTGAAGTTCGACACGGAGATGAACGCGGGCGAGGACTTCAAGTTCTACCTTGGACTCTGGAGCAGGTTTCGTTGCGCCAAAGTGCCGGAGATCTTCTTCATCAATCGCCGCGGCTATCATTCCACGGGGCCGCGTTCGGCGGACGGACAGCAATGGACCCGCGCCGTGCAGGGCGTCATTCACGATTGCTGCAAGGCGCTGAATTTTTC
The DNA here is from genome assembly GCF_039680535.1 of Parvibaculum sp. Classification (GTDB taxonomy): domain Bacteria; phylum Pseudomonadota; class Alphaproteobacteria; order Parvibaculales; family Parvibaculaceae; genus Parvibaculum. The sequence goes on from NZ_JBDKSS010000005.1 coordinate 461,806, forward strand.
CTGCGACGTGAATTTCGACGGCAAGGCAACGCGCTTCGCCATCGACAATCCGTCCGACATCATTCAGCAGCATCACCTGCAGGGCGCGTTCTTCGAGATCGATGAATTGAAGGTGGTTCGCGACGTCGTCGGCCCCGGCAAGACCATTGTCGAGGTCGGCGCGAATATCGGCAACCATCTCGTCTTCTATGCGCAGCACATGGAGTCGAAGAAGATATTCCCCTTCGAGCCGAACCCCGCCGCCATCGGGCTCTTGCGCCGGAACATCGAAGCCAACGGTCTCGGCGAGATCGTCGATGATCGTGGTATCGGCATAGGCGCGGGCGCGCGCTACGGGACTTTCTCGATTGAACTTCCCTATGACAACAATCTGGGTGCCGCGCGGCTCGTCGAAGGAGGGGTGGAGCGGCTGGAGGTCTTTCCGCTGGACGAACGCCTCAAGGGCGAGGCGGTCGATTTCATCAAGATCGACGTCGAAGGCATGGAGTTCGATGTGCTGGAGGGCGCGGCCCGGATCATCGACCAGAATCGGCCGGTTCTCATGGTCGAGGTGTTCCGGGACAAGATTTCGGCCTTCGAGGCCTGGTGCCGGGACCACGGTTACAAGATCAGGAACCGCTTCCACTGTGTCCACGCGGTCAATTTTCTGGCCGTCGCCGCCTGAACCCTCGTCGGGAGCATGCATTAGCGCCGCTGTCCGGCCCGGACAGCGGCTTTTTGCCGTCCCGCTTGTCCAGAATGTCGCACCCTGCCAATTGCAGGCCGGGATGTTGCACATGCGCGGGGCTTATGTTACCAAACGCGCGGCCTTGGGGGCAGCGGGACCTCTCTCTCCCCTTGGCCAAAATAAGCTAGCGAATTCAATTGGTTGGTGGGCCGCCCCGCAGACGGTGCACTGATCGCCAAGAACCTACGGGCGAGCGCGCCAAGTGGCATCTGAACACATCGTTTCCGGCATGGCCGGCCGTTACGCAACGGCACTGTTCGAACTCGCCGAGAGCGAAGGCTCGCTCGACGCGGTTGCGGCTGATCTCGGCCGTATTCGGTCGCTGATCGACGGCAGCGCCGATCTCAAGAGTGTCGTCCTGAGCCCCGTGCTCGGCGCTGAAGAGCAGGGTCGCGCTTTCGCGGCCATTCTCGATCGCGCGGGCATCAAGGGTCTCGTCGCAAATTTCATCGGCCTCGTGGTCAAGCGCCGGCGCCTTTTTGCGCTGCCGGACATGATCGCGGGTTTCAACCGTCTTCTCGCCGCCAAGCGTGGCGAGGTGTCGGCCGATGTGACTTCTGCCCATCCGCTCTCCGATGCACAGCTTTCGAGCCTCAAGACGGCGCTCAAGGCTGCGACGGGGCGCGATGTTCTTATCAATACACGCGTCGATGAGGGGCTCCTCGGTGGGCTCATCGTCAAGGTCGGGAGCCGGATGATCGATTCGTCTCTCAAGACCAAGCTCAATTCTCTCAAGCTTGCCATGAAAGAGGCCTCCTGATGGACATTCAGGCTGCGGAAATTTCCGCAATCCTCAAGCAGCAGATCAAAGGGTTCGGCGCGGAAGCGCAGGTCTCGGAGATCGGCCAGGTGCTCTCCGTCGGTGACGGTATTGCTCGCGTTTACGGTCTCGACAACGTCCAGGCGGGCGAAATGGTCGAGTTTCCGGGCGGCATCCGCGGCATGGCGCTGAACCTCGAAAGCGACAATGTCGGCGTCGTTATCTTCGGTAACGACCGCGACATTAAAGAAGGCGATACGGTGAAGCGCACGGGCTCCATCGTGGACGTGCCGGTCGGCAAGGGCCTTCTCGGCCGCGTCGTCGACCCGCTTGGCAACCCGATCGACGGCAAGGGTCCGATCGTGTCGGACGAGCGCCGTCGCGTCGACGTCAAGGCGCCGGGCATCATTCCCCGCAAGTCGGTGCATGAGCCGATGCAGACGGGCCTCAAGGCCATCGACGCGCTGATCCCGATCGGCCGTGGCCAGCGCGAGCTGATCATCGGCGACCGCCAGACCGGCAAGACGGCCATCGCCATCGACGCCATCCTGAACCAGAAGCCGCTCAACCAGGGCGACGACGAAGGTCAGAAGCTCTATTGCATCTACGTCGCCATCGGCCAGAAGCGCTCGACGGTTGCGCAGATCGTGAAGACGCTGGAAGAAAACGGCGCCCTTCAGTACACGATCATCGTCGCCGCGACGGCCTCCGAGCCGGCGCCGCTGCAGTTCCTGGCGCCGTTTGCCGGCTGCACCATGGGCGAATATTTCCGCGACAACGGCATGCACGGCCTCGTCGTCTATGACGATCTGTCCAAGCAGGCCGTCGCTTACCGCCAGATGTCGCTGCTGCTGCGTCGTCCGCCGGGACGCGAAGCCTATCCGGGCGACGTTTTCTATCTCCATTCCCGTCTGCTCGAGCGCGCCGCGAAGCTCAACGACGAGAACGGCAAGGGTTCGCTCACCGCTCTCCCGATCATCGAGACGCAGGCGAACGACGTGTCGGCCTATATTCCGACCAACGTGATTTCGATCACGGACGGCCAGATCTTCCTCGAGACGGATCTCTTCTATCAGGGCATCCGTCCGGCGGTGAACGTCGGTCTCTCCGTGTCGCGCGTCGGTTCGTCCGCCCAGATCAAGGCGATGAAGCAGGTTGCCGGCAAGATCAAGGGTGAGCTCGCGCAGTACCGCGAAATGGCGGCCTTCGCGCAGTTCGGCTCCGATCTCGACGCCGCGACGCAGCGCCTTCTGAACCGTGGTTCGCGCCTGACGGAACTGCTCAAGCAGCCCCAGTTCTCGCCCCTCAAGGTCGAAGAGCAGGTGGTCGTGATCTATGCCGGCGTGAACGGCTATCTCGACAAGCTGCCGGTCTCCGATGTCGGTCGTTACGAGCAGGAGCTTCTGCGCAATATCCGCACGAGCCACACCGGCATTCTCGATGCGATCCGCACCGAGAAGCAGGTCTCGAACGACACGGAAGCCAAGCTCAAGGCGGCGGTCGAAAGCTTCACCAAGGCGTTTGCCTGATCTAAGAACCGGGTAAGGCCTCATGGCGAGCCTCAAAGACCTAAGAAACCGCATCGCGAGCGTAAAGGCGACGCAGAAGATCACGAAGGCGATGCAGATGGTCGCCGCCGCGAAGCTTCGTCGTGCGCAGGAAGCTGCGGAAGCGGCGCGTCCCTATGCGACGCGCATGGACAATGTGCTTGCCAATCTCGCTGCGGGAATGGCGGGCCGTGACGACGCTCCGAAGCTCCTCGCGGGCACGGGCAGCGATCAGGTCCATCTCGTGATCGTGGCGACCGCCGATCGCGGTCTCTGCGGTGGTTTCAACTCGTCGATCTCGCGTCTCGCACGTGAGCACATCTACAAGCTCCAGCGCGATGGCAAGACGGTGAAGATCGTCACCGTCGGCCGCAAGGGCCGTGATGCGCTGAAGCGCCTTTTCGGCGACAAGATCGTGAAGAGCTACGAGTTCACCGGACTTCGCTCGATCGGTTTTGCCCAGGCTGAAGAGATCGCGCAGGCTGTGCGTGGCATGTTCGACGCGGGCGAGTTCGACGTCGCGACGATCTTCTTCTCGAAGTTCGTCAATGTGGTGACGCAGATACCGACGGCGCAGCAGCTCATTCCGGCAAGCGTGCCGGTCGCGGGCCAGGGCGGCGTCGACCTTGGTGGCGCCGTTTACGACTATGAGCCGGACGAAGCCGAAATCCTGAAGGATCTGCTTCCGCGCAATCTTGCGGTGCAGATTTTCAAGGCGCTCCTCGAGAATGTGGCGGGCGAGTTCGGTGCCAAGATGTCTGCGATGGACAACGCGACGCGCAATGCGGGCGAGATGATCAAGAAACTCCAGATCACCTACAACCGTTCGCGTCAGGCGATGATCACCAAAGAACTGATCGAAATCATTTCGGGCGCCGAAGCCCTCTAAAGACTTGCCCCTGACGGGAAGATTAAGGAAGCCCAATGAGCAACCCAGTCGGAAAGATCGCACAAATCATCGGTGCCGTCGTGGACGTCCAGTTCACCGACGCGCTGCCGGCCATTCTGAACGCGCTTGAGACGAACAATGGCGGAAACCGCCTTGTCCTCGAAGTCGCGCAGCATCTGGGCGAGAACACGGTTCGCACCATCGCGATGGACACGACCGAAGGTCTGGTGCGCGGCCAGGAAGTGCGCGACACGGGAAGCGCGATTTCGGTTCCCGTCGGCGACGGCACGCTCGGCCGCATCATCAACGTCATCGGCGAGCCGGTGGACGAAGCCGGCCCCGTGAAGGCCGACGCGACCCGCGCGATCCACCAGGACGCGCCCGCCTTTGTCGAGCAGTCGACGGAAGCCGAAATGCTCGTCACGGGCATCAAGGTCGTCGATCTTCTCGCGCCCTATGCGCGCGGCGGCAAGATCGGCCTCTTCGGCGGCGCCGGCGTGGGCAAGACGGTTCTCATCCAGGAGCTCATCAACAACATCGCGAAGGCGCATGGCGGCTACTCCGTGTTCGCCGGCGTCGGTGAGCGTACCCGTGAAGGCAACGACCTCTATCACGAGATGATCGAGTCGGGCGTGAACAAGGACCCGCGCGAGAACAATGGCGATACGACCGGTTCGAAGTGCGCCCTCGTGTTCGGCCAGATGAACGAGCCCCCGGGAGCCCGCGCCCGCGTCGCTCTGACGGGTCTGACCGTCGCCGAGCATTTCCGCGACAAGGGCCAGGACGTGCTCTTCTTCGTCGACAACATCTTCCGCTTCACGCAGGCGGGTTCGGAAGTGTCGGCGCTTCTCGGCCGTATTCCTTCGGCCGTGGGCTATCAGCCGACGCTCGCCACCGACATGGGCGCGCTGCAGGAACGCATCACCACGACGACCAAGGGTTCGATCACCTCGGTGCAGGCCATTTACGTGCCCGCCGACGACTTGACCGACCCGGCGCCTGCGACTTCGTTCGCGCATCTTGACGCGACGACCGTTCTCAACCGTGCGATCTCGGAAAAGGGCATTTATCCCGCCGTGGACCCGCTCGACTCGACCTCGCGCATTCTCGAGCCGCGCGTCGTCGGTCAGGAGCACTATGAGACCGCGCGTCGCGTGCAGGAAATCCTTCAGCGCTACAAGTCGCTGCAGGACATCATCGCGATCCTGGGCATGGACGAACTCTCGGAAGAGGACAAGCTCGTCGTCGCCCGCGCCCGCAAGATCGAGCGCTTCCTGTCGCAGCCGTTCCACGTCGCCGAAGTCTTCACCGGTACGCCGGGCTGCCTCGTCGACATCAAGGACACGGTGAAGGGCTTCAAGGGTCTCTGCGATGGCGATTATGACCATCTGCCGGAAGCTGCCTTCTACATGGTTGGCACGATCGAAGACGCGATGAAGAAGGCCGAACGCCTTGCGGCGGAAGCTGCCTAAGCAGATCTAGGACGGAACGAGCCTCATGGCCGATAAGCTGCATTTCGACCTCGTGTCCCCGGAACGGCTTCTCCTCTCGGAGAATGTCGACATGGTGACCGTGCCCGGCAAGGAAGGTGACTTCGGTGTTCTCGCCGGACACTCGCCCATGATGACGGTGCTTCGCCCGGGCGTGATCAATGTCGACGAGGCCGGCAAGCCGCAGCGCCGCATTTTCGTGCGGGGCGGCTTTGCCGAGGTCACGCCGGCGGGTCTCACGGTTCTGGCCGAGCATACGATTCCGGTCGAGGAACTCGATCAGGCGAAGCTCGATCTCGAAATCGGCTATGCCGCGGAAGATGTCGCCGACGCCACGAGCGATGACGCCCGGCTGGCGGCGCAGGAGAAGCTCGATCATCTGAAACAGATGCATCTGGCTCTCTGAGGCTCCCCGAAAATCCATATATCGAAGGGCGGTGCCTAGGCGCCGCCCTTTGTTTTTTTGGGCGATGCTGCGGTTTTTTGGCGCGTGTTGCAGCCTTAACCCGTTGATGCCATTGCGATATAGTTTCCCATGGTGCTTGTTAGAGGGCCGGGGAAGCAGAACGTAGAAAAAGCTGGATCGGAAGATGAGCCGTCACTGGACACTCGACGATATCAAATGGGCGGATTTCGACGCTTCCAAGGTCGATCAGGATATTCTGCGCGCGGTGAAAGCGGCAGCCATGGTCGAGTACAATGCGCCCGACTACGTCACCTATCTGTGCAATGTCTTCTCCGACCGGCCGGACGTGAAGGAAACCGTCCATCGCTGGGGCGAGGAGGAGGTGCAGCATGGTGCGGCGCTCGCGCGCTGGGCAGAGCTTGCCGATCCGGACTTCAGTTTCGAAGCGGCATTCAAGCGTTTCCGCGACAGCTACAAGATTCCCACCGATGCGATCCAGTCGGTGCGCGGAAGCCGCGCGGGCGAGCTCGTGGCGCGCTGCGTCGTCGAAAGCGGCACGTCGTCCTACTACACCGCGATCAAGGATGCGACCGACGAGCCGGTGCTGAAGCAGATCGCAGCCAACATCGCCGCGGATGAATTCCGTCACTACAAGCTTTTCTACGATCAGTTCAACTCGCTTGGCGAGGCGCAGCCCTCCATTCTCTCCCGTGCGCGCATAGCGATCGGGCGCGTTTCAGAGGCCGACGACGACGAGTTGGCCTGCGCCTATTACTCCGCGAACACCCCCGCCGATGGCAGCGTGCCTTACGATCGGGCGCGTTTCGCGAAGGCTTATGAAAAGCGCGCGCTGGGTCTTTATCGCAAGCAGCATGTCGACCGCCTGGTCTCAATGGTCGGCAAGGCAGCTGGCCTGAAGCCGCATGGCGTCATCATGCGGATCGTCGGATCGGCCGTATGGGCCTTCTGGAGCATGCGGTCGAAGCGGCTGGCGAGCGCCGCCGTCTGACCTCAACTGGAGGCGGAGAACCAGGGCAGCGGTTCCGCCAGGCCGTCGCGGTTTCTCATATCGAAATAGACCAGGGATTCCGCGTCGGCATTAAAGGCCGTCGCGAGAGCGGGCGCCGCATCGGCTGAACTCGTCGCCAGAATTTGTCCGCGCGCAATTGTCTCGCCGCGTTTGACCGCCAGCGTTCCAAGCCCCCCGATAACAAGCCGGTGTCCGCCCGACAGGCCGACGATCAGAACCCTCCTGTAGCCCTTGAACTCGCCTGCAAACAGAACGCGGCCATTCACCGGGCTTTGCAGATCGCAGTTGCCCGGAACGTCGAGGGCGATGCCGCCCGATCCCCGTGCAGTCGGCGACACGCCTGAAAAATGCGCCCGCCGGTGATCTATCGCGCCACCGCGACGGATCGCCAATGTTCCCGTTTCGCCGATGGTGCAGGACTGCGTCTCTTTCTGTTTCTCTGCCGGAGCAGGTTCGGCACGCTCCATCGCCGCTCGTGGCGGATTGGGCGCCGCCACCGCCGGTCTGGTCAGGGGCTTGATGGCCGCCGGAGTGTCTTCCAGTTCGGCAGCTATACTCGCGCGAATATCCTTGCAGATCGCGGCATAAGTGCGCGGCCAATAGGACCTGTCGACATTGTGCAGGCAGTCGCCGAGATTTGGTGGGCGCGCTTCGATCCCGGCGACAGACGAGATGAAATCCCGCGCCTCATCAAGATCGAGCCCGGCTCCGAGCCCGACAATGCAAGCGGCGCCGAGGCAGATATTCGCGACGTGGCGCAAGGCGCTCATGGCGTCGCTGCTCTGGTGTGTACGCTTTCCATCCCTGACTCGAACAAGATACTCCGTCAGGGGAATAGCGCGCAGACCTTGTTTTGGTTCCGTCTTCCGCGATGGCGTGCAGCTTGATCCTGTTTGGATATTGTTTTGCACATTAACCATTCTCGCGCGTTCAATGTGAAACGAATGCATGGATGTGGCCGGGCACGTTCAGGGCGCACCATCGTTTGTTCAAGAGGGGGCGGAAGGGGAATGGCGGCCTGAAAATGCGTAGTCAATCCATCGGCACGAGCGAGCAGTATTGGCGAGACCGTTACGGACTTCCTCCGCGCTCCGAGGAGAGAATGCCTCCGGCCTCGCGCTCGACGCGCCGCCATTGGCGCATATCGCCACGGAGGCCCGCGCGCTCCGCGGGCGCGATGCATCTGCTCGACGCCGTGGCGTCAAAGCGAGGATTTGTCCTCAAGCTCGGCTTTGCAGCTCTTGCTGCGATCTGGATTGCCGTCGGCGGTCTGTTCCTTGCCCGTCTCGAGTTGAACTCCGCGCAGGGCGCGTCGGCGCCGGGCACTTTCGACGTCGATCAGGAGGGAGGGCTTGCACGGCTCTTCGTGTCGCGCAGCCATGATGCGTTGTTATCGGACAATGCGGCAGCGAACGAAGCCGCACTCATCGCTCTGCGTGGATATATTCTCACCGGCAGCGAGGGGTTCAGGACAGAGTGGCAACGCAATGTCGCGCTCTTCGATGCGTCGCAGGGAGCCATCGTGAAGAGCTCGCGGGGCTGGACCGACGGTCGGCAGCTTCTTCAGCTGACGGATTTTCGTCGAACCTCGGAGGAGCTTCTCGCCGAAGAGCGGGTGATCGCGGGAATTGTCGGAACGCCCAACCGGTTTCCGGGCTTGAGGCTCTATGACGAGGAAGTTTCGCCAGCCTTCGACGAGGCGCTCAGACTCTGCGATCTGATGCTGCAATCCATCATGACGTCGAACTGGCCGGATAGCGCATCGAGCGTCGACGCACTGGCGCGGCTGCGCGGCGACCTGCGGACGATGAGGGCGGGGCTGGCCTTGTACCTGCACTCGAGAGCGACGACGATGCCGATAGAAGTCGAGGCGGCCTACGAGTCGTTTCAAGGCGCCGACGGCATTCTTTCCGCGCTTCGCATCAAGGCCAGACCGGAAGACCAGGCGAAGTACGACCGTCTGTCGGCGCTGCTCCAGTCGACGGACAAGCAGTTGCAGCAGATTCTTGCACTGAAGCGGACCGCGCGCTGGGACTATGCCGACTATGCGTTCAGGCAGAAGGTCATGCCGCTATCGGAAAAGATTTCGACGACGCTCGGCGACTGGAGGAACGGAAGCTAGAGCGGCTTCGCGAGCGGCCCCAGTTCACGCACGATCTGCTCGTAGACGCCGCGCTTGAACGGGACGATCAGTTCGACGAGTTCGCTCACGGGCACCCATGCCCATTCGCTGAATTCCTGATGCGCGTCGGCGGTGAGGTCGAAGTCCTCGTCGCGGCCGAGATAGCGCATCGCGTACCATTTCTGCTTCTGGCCGCGATATTTCCCTTTCAGCGCGTGGCCGACGAGATGCGGGGGAAGGTCGTAGGTGAGCCAGTCGGATGTCTCGCCGATGATCTCGGCATTGTCGATTCCGGTCTCTTCCTTCAACTCGCGGAAAGCAGCCTCGCGCGGATCTTCGCCCGCGTCGATGCCGCCCTGCGGCATCTGCCATGTGAGAGGCGATCCGGTATCTACCTGCTGAATCCGGTTGCCGGCCCAGACGAGACCTTCCTTGTTGATGAGCATGATGCCCACGCACGGGCGATAGGGGAGGCTCTCGGGATCGACGGTCTTTGGTTCGTCGCGCTTCACCATTTCCATTTGCTCCCGTTACTTCGGTCCGTGCGCGGTCGCCGTCACCGGAACCAGCACAACGCCATTGCCCTTCAGGCCTTCCGCCCAACGCGCCACCTCGTCCACCGTAACGGGGAAGGCGGAGGCGATGCCCACGGCGAGCCCGGACTGTTTGGCGCTATCCTCAAGCATGGAAAGGGACTGCTTGATGACGTCGGGGTTCTGCACGGGATCGATCATGCGCGTGCCTTGCGCGACCGGCAGTCCGATTTCGCCGCCGAGCTTCGGCGCGAGGCTGCGCTGCGATGTGCCATTGTCGACATACATGAGGCCACGCGATTTGAGCGCGGCGAGGATGGGCGACAGCGCATCGGCGGCGCTCGTGAAGCGTGCGCCCTGATAGTTCATGACACCCGCATAACCTGCAAAGCGGCTCATCTGCCATTCGAGGCGCGAGATATTCTCTGGGGCCTGAAGGTTCGTCAGAAGCGTGTAGGGGCCCGGATCGTTCTGCGGATAGCCGAAGGGTTCCATCGGCAGTTCGAGCAGGACTTCGTGGCCCGCCGCGCGCGCCTTGCCGATCCATTCCTGCAGTCTGGCGCCGTAAGGCGCGAAGGAGAGGGTTACCTCAGGCGGCAATACCTCGATCGCATGAGCGGTCGCGCTTTCGCTGATGCCCATGCCGCTGACGACGACGGCAACGCGAGGACCGTCGGGAAGGCCCTTCGGCAAGGGGCGCGCATAAACCTTCCACGCCTGACGGCCATCTTTGGAAATGACGGGCAGCGGGCCTTGCGTGCCATTCGCGACCAGAGCTGGGTCGGGCGCTGGGCGAAGCGGCCCGATAGCGTCCGGCGCAGGCGTGTTGTCGTCGCTCGGTGCTGACTCAGCGCCGACGATTCTGACGCCGTCGGCCGACGCGGGCTCATCGCCCTGTTCGACGCGCTTTGCGGCGTCCAGCAGGGCCTGCTCGTCGGCACTGGGCTGGTCGGGATCGGGAAGTGTCGTCCCGGCCTTGGGCGCGGCTGGCGTCTCGTCCGGATTGCTGGGGCGCAGTTCGGCTGGCGGCGCCGGCGGTTGCGCGGGCTCGGGCGCAACCGCCAAGCGCACCACAGGCTCGCCTGCCAGCTTATGGTCCGAGAGGAACAGCCATCCAAGCGTGCCGCCAAAGACGAGGGCGACAATGATCGCCGCGATGGCGAGCAGCCCGGGACGGCGCGTCTCGTCGCCGGTCATGGCAGACAGCGGGTTACGCGGCATCGCGAATTTCCTGCGGCATGGTCTGCCCAAGCCGTGTATCAGCCGACGCAATCACGCCTTTGCCCCCTTGCTGCCCAGTATACGCCCGGTTTGCGCGCTGTCAGTTCGCGCTTGCCGAGGCCGTGCCCTTGAAAGCGGCATCCTTGCGAACGCCGTTCAGAAGGTCGATCGCATAGAGAAGCTGCCTGTCGTCCTTTTTGTCGGTCGGCACAAAGGAATCCGAACCGGCGACTTCCTTGGCGCCGTCTTCGGCAGCGAGGTGTCCGGGAAGCTCGGCTTCACCGGTGACGAGGGTGCGCTTCTTGAGCTTCGGATCGACGTTTTGCTCGACCTGAATGTCCGGCACGATGCCCTTGGCCTGGATCGAATGGCCCGACGGCGTGAAGTAGCGCGCCGTGGTCAGGCGCAGCGCGCCGTCCGAGCCGAGCGGAATGATGGTCTGCACCGAGCCCTTGCCGAAGGAACGCGTGCCGAGGATCGTCGCCCGGCGGTGATCCTGCAGCGCGCCCGCGACGATTTCAGAGGCCGAGGCCGAGCCGCCATTGATGAGCACGATAACGGGCTTTCCGCCGGTCATGTCGCCGCCGCGCGCATTGTAGCGCTGCGTGTCTTCCGAATGACGTCCGCGCGTCGAGACGATCTCGCCCTCACTGATGAAATCGCTGCTGACGGCGATCGCCTGTTCGAGAAGGCCGCCGGGATTGTTGCGGAGGTCGAGGACATAGCCCTTCACCTTCGCCGTCCCGATCTGCTTCTTCAGCGTCTGGACCGCCTCTTCCAGCAGCTCGCCGGTCTGCTCGTTGAACGAGGTAATGCGCACATAGGCGATATCGCCCTCGCGGTGGTACTTCACCGACTTGATGGTGATGATGTCGCGCGTGAGCTTGACGTCGAAAGGCTCGTCGACGCCCTTGCGCACGACCGTCAGCGTGACTGCGGTATTGACCGGCCCGCGCATCTTGTCGACCGCGTCGCTCAGCGTCATGCCGAGGATCGGCTTGCCGTCGATATGGGTGATGTAGTCGTTGGGGCGAAGGCCGGCGCGGCTCGCCGGCGTTTCGTCGATCGGCGTCACGACCTTCACGACGCCATTCTCCATCGTGACCTCGATGCCGAGGCCGCCGAACTCGCCGCGCGTCTGCACCTGCATGTCGCGGAAGTTCTTCGGATTCATGTAGCTCGAATGCGGGTCGAGCGAGGTGAGCATGCCGTTGATCGCGGACTCGATCAGCTTCGTATCGTCCGTCGGCTCGACATAGTCGGCGCGGACGCGTTCGAACACGTCACCGAAAAGATTGAGCTGGCGATAAGTATCGCTGTCAGCCGCCTCGGCAATGCTGTTGAGGTTGCCCGGCTGCAACGCGAATACGGTGAGGGCCGAGACGATCGTGCCAATCGCAAAACCGCCGATCACAGACTTTTTCATTTATCCACGAGCCTTCTTATCACTCATCATCAGCCACGGGCGGGGATTGATCGGGTCGCCATCTTTCCGGAACTCGATGTAAAGCACGGGCCGCTGCCCGGCTTTCGCGTTCCGGTTGGAGCCGCCGTCCCGTTCGGCTGCCCCATCGTCTTGAGCCAAACTGTCTGGAGAGGGAGACGGGCCCATGATGCCGACGGGCTCCCCGGCAAGAACGGTCTGGCCCGCTGCTCCGTTGATTTTGCTCATGCCCGCCAACAACACATGGTAGCCCTCGCCCACCGATATTATCAAGAGTTGCCCATAGGCGCGAAAGGGGCCGGCGAAGACGACCTTGCCGTCAAAGGGCGCGATAACCTGCGCGTCGGGCCGGGTTGCGATCTGGAGGCCCTGTATCCGCCCGCCGAGACCGTTCGGCGCACCGAATTCCCTTAGCACGGCTCCGGTTACCGGCAGGCGAACAAGACCTTTTGCCTCCGAAAAAAGGCGCGATGAAGGCGATGAACCTTCGCTCCGGGGGGGGCTGAGTGTGGCGACCTGTTCGGGTTGGCCCGAGGGCTCCTGCACAGGTTCCTGGCCGGCTGTCACGACCGGCTCCGGCGGCGCCACAGGCTTCATCCGGGCGGGGTCCGGGCGGGGAAGGGGAATGCGCTGGGCGGCGGTGGCCTCGAGCCGGGAGATCAGATCGGTAAGGTCTGTGGCCTGCCGGGAAAGCCGCTCGGCCCGGCTTTGCTCGGTTTCCGCCGCCGCGACCAGCTTTTGCTGGCGGGCGACCTTCTTGTTCAGCAGGGTTTCGAGCCTCGCCTTGTCGCGTTCGAGCGATGCCTGGGCGTCGGCAAGGGTCTGGCGCTCGGCCATGATGGCAGTGCGCAGCCGCGCGAGTTCCTCGAGCTTTGCCTTCAGCGCCAAGGCCTCGGCGCGAAGTTCCGGCACGGCGGAGCCCAGAAGGATGGCGCTGCGGATGGCCCCCAGCGCATCGTCGGGCCGCACGGCGAGGGCGGGTGGCGGATGGCGGTCGAGGCGCGCCAGCGCCGCGAGAAGGTCGGCCATTTCTCCGCGGCGGTGTTCGAGCCGGAGGAGCAGGTCGGCTTCCGCCGCTTTCAGCGCCACGAGCCGTTCCTCGGAGGCCGAGACGTCCTTTTCGCGCGCCTGCACATTCGCTGCCGTTTCGATGAGGCGGCTGCGTATCTCGGCGATTTCCTTGCGCGCATCCTCGGACTGCGCCTCAAGCGCCTTCTTGCGCTCGACGCTCGTGTCGAGCTGGTGCTTCAGGGTTTCAAGCGCCGACGGGTCGGCGACTTCGGCCCGTGCGGGCCCGGACCACGGCGCGGAGATGGCTTGCATCAGCAGGCCCGCAAGAGCGAGCGGGGCTATGCGCTCAGGCCGTGACACGGGCAGCCTGTTCCGCCCCGGCGAGGAGCGAGAGACCTGTCATGCCTTGCGGAACCTCAATGCCCATCAGGTCCAGCAGCGTCGGGGCCACGTCCGCCAGCGTGCCCGGCCGAAGCATGGAGCTCTTGCCGATTCCGCTCACGATGAACGGGGTGCGCGACGAAGTCGGTCCGCGCCAGGGCGCGCCGGTCGCGGGATCCACCATGACTTCGCCCTTGCCGAATGCGCTGGTCACGACCATCGCCGCCCCACGCTTCTCGACCTGGGCCGCAAGCCTGCCCAGCTGCTTGTCGATGGCCTCGGCGGCATCGACCGTGGCGCGCAGATTGCCCGTGCGGCCGAGGATGGCGACGTTCGGCATATGCAGCGCGACAAAATCGCGGTCGCCCTTGCGCACCGCGTCGATGGCTTCGGCGACGAGATCGGTCGTCGCAAGTTCGGGACGCTTTTCGAGCTTGGCGAAGGGCGGGCTTTCGGCGACGCCGATCGTCTCGCCGTCATGGATATTGCCGACGCCGCCGCGCATGAACAGCGACAGGTTCGTTTCGGCAATGGTCTCCGTCAGCAGGAGTTGCGATCGGCCTGCGCGCGCAATCGTCTCGCTGAGCGTGGGCGTGACGGGGGGCGCGGCGAAAAGCGGCTCGACATGCGGCCTTGCACGGCCGTCGAGTTCGCAGAGCGAGGCGAGGCCGGAGAGAAGCGAGGCTGCGGGGCCGTCGAGCATGGCCTCGATGAGCAGGCGCCCGAGATCGGGCTGAAGGTTGACGAGGAGGAGCGCGTCGTCCTGTCGGATGCCTCTGTACTTCGTCGAGACGGCGGGCGGCACGCGATCGTCGGCGAGCCCCTTCCTGTAGACCTCGCTGAGATAGGCGGTGGGATATTCCGTGCGCGGCGCCTCGGCCGTGAGAATGGCCTTCATCGCCGATTTCAGAAGGTCGCCCTCGCTCGGCTCGTCGAAAGCATAGGCGCGGCCCATGATCGTTCCGAGGCTCGCATGCTCGGCGCCTGAAATATCGTCGAAGAATTCTGAAAGATAGTCGACGCCGCCCTGCCGCGCCGCATCCTGCCCGTCCATGACCGCGTGTACCCAGACCTGCACGCCTTCGTGACTGAGCAATGCGGCCAGAACGGCAAGGTGATGCTGATGCCCGGCGATGCCGCCCGGCGAGATCATGCCGACGAGGTGAATTGCGCCGCCGCGCGAACGGGCGCGCTGGACGAGCCTGGTGAGCGCCGGGTTCGCGCTGATGGCGCGGGCGTCATCCTGCTGAATGGCGCGATTGACGCGAAGGATCGATTGCTCCACCGGGCGGCCGGCGCCAAGGGTGAGATAGCCTGCCCGCGCATTTCCGGGCTTGCCTGCCGAAAGTCCTACATCCTCGCCTGAAGCTGAAAGGAGCGTCTGCGCGGATGCTGCGGCCAGACGGTCATAGATCGGCGTACGCGCCATCGCGAGCGCATTTCCCTCGCGCTCTGCGCGAATTCCCCAGCCGTCCAGAAGGACGAGAACCAGGGGTCTGACGCCGACAAACCCGCTCATAATTTCTGAATTAATCAGCCCCGACTCAATGCCTGCATGTTCGCCACGCAGTACGGACGAAACTATTCCAAGGCATGAATCCTGTCCATGACCACGATGCGACATCGCTGCCATATTGATCGTTCCGGCGGCGCTGCGACGAGGCGGTCAGACGCGGTGATAGGGGTGTCCGGCAAGAATCGTCACGGCGCGGTAGATCTGCTCGGCGAGCATCACGCGGACGAGCATGTGCGGCCATGTCATGGGGCCGAAGGCGAGGACATGGGCAGCCTCTTCGCGAAGCGCTGGCGAGAGGCCTGCCGCGCCGCCGATGATGAATGCGACATCCGAATGTCCTTCGTCGCGCCAGCGGCCAAGGCGTTTTGCGAAGGCCTCGCTTGGCTCGGCGCGGCCGCGCTCGTCCAGCGCGACCAGAAGCGCCCCGCGCGGAATTGCGGCGCGCAGCAGTGCCGCTTCGGCCTCCTTGAGCGGGTTTGTATCGAGGCGACGCTTCTCCTCGACCTCCTTCAGATTGAAGGCCGTGATGCCGATGCCGCGGCCAGCGGCTTCGGTGCGCGAAACATAGTCGTCGAGAAGCTCCTTCTCGGGGCCGGCGCGAAGCCTGCCGACGGCGCAGAGATCGATGCGCATGGGGGCCTTTCTTCAGGCGCGCAAGCGGCACAGCGGACAACCGCTGCGCCCTGTCGCGCAAGGACCGAAAAAATGCGCTGCCGTCAGACGGCGGCTTGCTCGGCCGGAATATTGGCCGACCACATTTTTTCGAGCTTGTAGAAGTCGCGCACCTCGGGGCGGAAGATGTGGATCAGCACATCGCCGCTGTCGATCAGAACCCAGTCGCCCTGCCGAAGGCCTTCGACATGCGCCGCGCCATAGCCGGCTTCCTTCAACCGGCGAAGGAGATGCTCGGCGACGGCGGCGACATGACGCGCCGAGGTGCCGCTCGCGACGACCATGTAGTCGGCGATCGGAGTCTTCCCGGCGAGGTCGATGGAGACAATATCCCCGGCCTTGTCCTCGTCGAGACTCTTGAGAACCAGGGCAAGATGGGCAGCGGCTTTCGACGTTACGGGATCGGCTTTTTTTGAAGCCTTTTTCGCAGCGGGCCTCTTGGCCGTAGCCTTGGCGGCTGTCGCCTTCTTTGCGGCGGGCTTCGCCTTCGCTGCCTTCTTGGGAGCTGCTGCTTTCTTTGGGGCGGCGGCTTTCTTCGGAGCGGCTGCCTTCTTCGGGGCTGCTTCCTTCTTCGGTGCCGAAGCGGCTTTCTTCGCCGTCGACGCCGTCTTGGTTGCGGACCGCTTTTCGGTCTTGGCAGCAGTTGCCTTCGACGCGCTTGCGGGCTTGCGCTGGACCTTGGTGTCCTTCGTGGGGCTGCTCAGGTAATGGCTCCTTCTGTCCTGACTCGAGGATCGAAGCCGACCGCCGAAGCGGATTCGGCTACCCCAAGATTAGGGGCGCGATGCTCCGAGTTCAATCTATCCGTTGAATCGAACGCCTTTATGACTCTCCGCGCGCCGCCCGTATAGAGGTCGCGGAAGCCGGGTGCTCGCGTCCGTCGAGAAACACGAGGGCTGGCGGCGCGACGCGGGCGAGAAGGCGCGCGTCGCTTTGATCGAGCGTCGCCGGCTTGAGCATCATGGCGGCTGGAGAAAGCCGCGCCTTCAGCGTGAAGCCCGGCCTTGGGTAGACTGCCATGGCGATTTCATGCGTCAGTTCCCGCCATTTCGCCCAGCGCGGAAGTTGCAGCAGATTGTCCGCGCCCATCAGCCAGACGAAGCGGATATCCGGGTGACGCGCCTTGAGCGCGCGCACCGTGTCGATCGTGAAGCGGGTGCCGAGCCGCGTTTCGATGTCGGTGACGACGATGCGCGGATCGCCGGACTTCGCGACAAGCTCTTCGGCCGCCTTGACGCGGGCTTCCTGCGGCGCCATTCCCGATGCGCTTTTCAGCGGGTTCTGCGGCGAAACGAGCCACCAGATGCGGTCCAGCGCCAGCGCCTTCAGGCACATGCGCGTGAGATGCAGATGCCCCTCATGTGCGGGATTGAACGAGCCGCCGAGCAGGCCGACCGTCATGCCCGGTGCCAGCGCTTCGCTGCGTTTCATGGGCGGCGTCCGTTCACGGCCTGATCTGGCCGTTGCCGCGCACCACATATTTGAAGCTCGTCAGCTGCTCGACGCCAACGGGCCCGCGCGCATGGAACTTGCCGGTCGCGATGCCGATTTCCGCGCCCATGCCGAACTCACCGCCATCGGCAAATTGCGTCGAGGCGTTGTGGAGCACGATGGCGCTATCCACCACTGCGAGGAAACGATCGGCGGTCTTCTGGTTCGCCGTGATGATCGACTCCGTGTGGTGCGAGCCGTAGCGCGCGATGTGGCGCATCGCTTCCTCGACGCCGCCGACGACGCGCACGGAAATGATCGCGTCGAGATATTCGGTGCTCCAATCGGCTTCCGTCGCGGGCTTCACGCGGGCATCGACCGCGCAGGTGCGCTCGTCGCCGCGCACTTCGCAGCCCGCGTCGAGCAGATCCTTGACGAGAACGGGAAGATGCGTCGCCGCACAGGCTTCATCGACAAGCAGTGTTTCCGCCGAGCCGCAAACGCCGGTGCGCCGCAGCTTCGCGTTCATCACGATCTTGCGCGCCATTTCGAGATCGGCGTCCTTGTCCACATAGACGTGGCAGATGCCTTCGAGATGCGCGAAGACGGGCACGCGCGCTTCCGACTGCACGCGGGCGACGAGGCTCTTGCCGCCGCGCGGCACGATGACGTCGATATTGCCGTCGAGGCCGGCAAGCATTTCGCCGACCGCCGCGCGATCCGTCGTCGGAACGAGCTGGATCGCATGCTCGGGCAGATTGGCGGCCATGAAGCCTTCGACGAGCGATTCATGGATGATGCGGCTTGAATGGCTGCTCTCGGAGCCGCCGCGCAGGATTGCGGCGTTGCCCGACTTCAGGCACAGCGCGCCTGCATCCGCCGTCACATTGGGGCGGCTTTCATAGATGATGCCGATGACGCCGAGCGGCACGCGGATGCGCTCGATGTGAAGACCGTTCGGGCGGTCCCACTCAGCGATCTTCGAGCCCACGGGATCGGGAAGGGCGGCGATATCCTCAAGCCCCTTCGCCATGGCTTCGATGCGCTTCTCGTCGAGCATCAGGCGGTCGAGCAAGGCGCCCGACAGACCCTTCTCCTTTGCCGCGGCGAGGTCTTTCGCATTGGCTGCGAGAATGTCGTCGACATTGGCGCGCAGAACCATGGCGGCGCCGAGTAGGCCCGCATCCTTCTGCTTGGTTGGCGCCAGGCTGAGCTTTTCGGCGGCGGCGCGGGCGCGCTTGCCCATCTCCGCCATGAGGGCGGCAACGCTGTTCCGGTCTGCGTCGATTTTCACAATGCTCACGAGGCCACCTGTTTTCTGCTCGTTCTCTCATGTGTAGCGCCGTCGACCCTACCGCAAGGGGCGGAGGCCGGCACGGGCTTTGTCTCAGGCCTTCATCATCACCAGATCGTCGCGATGGACCATTTCGGCCCGGCCCGCGAAGCCCAGAAGCTCCTCGATCTCGCTGCTGTTATGGCCCTTGATGCGCTGGGCGTCCTCGCTCGAATAGGCGGAAAGCCCGCGCGCGATCTCGATGCCATTCTCGTTGAGAATGCTCAGCGCGTCGCCGCGCTCGAAGCGGCCCTCGACGGCGGTGATTCCGGCGGGGAGAAGGCTCCGGCCATGGCGCAGCGCATTGACCGCGCCGTCATCGACCGTGATCGAGCCCATGGTCTTGAGGCTGCCGGAAATCCAGCGCTTGCGCGAGGCGACGGGCGTGGTGCGCGCCGTGAACCAGGTGCAGCGCGCGCCTTCTTCCAGCGCGCGAAGCGGGTGCAGCGTGCGGCCGTTCGCAATCGCCATGTTGCAGCCGCCATCGGTCGCGATGCGGGCGGCGGCGACTTTCGTCTTCATGCCACCGCGGCTCATCTCGCTCGCGGCGTCGCCCGCCATGCCCATGATTTCGGGTGTGATATCGGCGACTTCGGGGATATGCGTCGCGCCGGGTTCCGAAGGCGGCGCGGTATAGAGGCCGTCCACGTCGGAGAGCAGGACGAGGCAGTCCGCCGAGATCATGCTCGCGACGCGGGCGGCGAGGCGGTCATTGTCGCCATAGCGGATTTCGCTGGTCGCGACAGTGTCGTTCTCGTTGATGACGGGCACGGCGCCGAGACGCAGCAGCGTGTTGATGGTCGAGCGCGCATTGAGATAGCGCCGCCGCTCTTCCGTGTCGTCGAGCGTCAGCAGAACCTGGGCGCATGTGCGGCCGTAGGCGCTGAGGATTTCCTGATAGGCATGGGCGAGGCTGATCTGGCCGACGGCGGCGGCAGCCTGGCTTTCCTCGAGTTTCAGCTTGCCCGAAGGCAGGCCGAGGGCGCGGCGGCCGAGTGCGATGGAGCCGGACGAGACGATCAGCATTTCCTGTCCGCGTGCGCGCATCGTCGCCACGTCTTCGATGAAGGCGTGAAGCCAGGTGCGGTTGAGCTTGCCGGTCTCCTTGTCGGTCAGAAGGGCGGAGCCGATCTTGACGACAACGCGTTGGGCATTGCTGAGGCGCGCGATCATTTGCAGACCTCGCAGCGAACTCCTTGTCCGATCATGGACGCCATCCTTCTTCCGGCTCTTCAGCCGCCTTCTTTTCTTCAGCGTTCGCCGCGGCGATTTCGTCGGCGACCAGGTGCAGCACCTTGTCGACGCCTTCGCCCGAGACGCCGGAGATGACATGCACCTTCTTGCGGCGGCTCGCCTTCACCAGCGCCTTGCGCTTTTCCTCGCGCTCTTCTTCCGACAGCGCGTCGCATTTGTTGAGGCAGAGGATCTCGGGCTTCTCGTCGAGCCCGGCGCCATAGGCTTCGAGTTCGTTCCGGATGACGTGATAGGCCTCCGCCACATCCTCCTGCGTGCCGTCCACGAGGTGAATGAGAACGCGGCAGCGCTCCACATGGCCGAGGAAGCGATCGCCGAGCCCTGCGCCTTCGCTCGCACCTTCGATGAGGCCTGGAATGTCGGCCAGAACGAAAGTGCGCGCATCGACGCTCACCACGCCGAGGCCGGGCGTCAGGGTGGTGAAGGGATAATCCGCGATCTTGGGCTTTGCCGCGCTCACCTTGGCGAGGAAGGTGCTCTTGCCCGCATTGGGCAGGCCGACAAGGCCCGCATCGGCAATGAGCTTCAGCTGGAGCCATACCCACATTTCCTGGCCTTCCTGGCCGGGATTGGCACGGCGTGGCGCGCGGTTGGTCGAACTCTTGAAGTGGGCGTTGCCGAAGCCGCCATTGCCGCCCTTGAGCAGCACGACGCGCTGGCCGACCTTCGTAAGATCGGCGAGGAGCGTTTCCCCCTCTTCGTCATAGACCTGCGTGCCCACGGGTACTTTCAGCACCGCGTCGGCGCCGTTGAAGCCGTGACGGTTCCGGCCCATGCCGTGCATGCCGGTCTTGCCCTTGAAATGCTGCTGGTAGCGATAGTCGATGAGCGTGTTCAGCCCCTCGACGCATTCGACCACGACATCGCCGCCCTTGCCGCCGTCGCCGCCGTCGGGGCCGCCGAATTCGAGAAATTTCTCGCGGCGAAAGCTGACCGCGCCGGCGCCGCCGTCGCCAGCGCGGACATAGATTTTCGCCTGATCGAGAAATTTCATTCTGTCGTCTCTCTTGCGAGGAGGTTGTGCGTGGCCGCCCGCGCCCTCGGCAGTTCCATCCGGAGGCCACGCAGCTTGGCGCGCCGCGCTTCCGACCAGATCTCGTTTTCCGCAATATAGCGGAAGCCGAGCTTGGTCAGAACGCGGCCCGACGCATGATTTTCGACAATGTGCCCCGCCGTCAGCCTTTCAGGGGAAAGGCGCGCGAAAGCCTCGGCGATGAGGCGCCTGCCGGCTTCCGTCGCGATGCCGCGGCTCCACCAGGCCTCGCCGATCCAGTAGCCGAGTTCAAAGGCGTCGCCGCCCTTGTCCGACGCATCGAGACCGATCGAGCCGACCAGTTCGCCGTCCCGCTCGATGGCATAGGCATAGCTCTGCCCTGCGGCGCGGCGCGCATCATGCGTCGCGATCCACTCTTCCGCGAGACCGTCCTTATAGGGGTAGGGCACGCGAGCCAGCATGCTCGCCACTTTCCAGTTGCCGGCGAGCGCCTGAACGCGCGGCGCGTCGTCGAGATTGAAGTGCCTCAGGACCAGCCGGTCCGTTCTCAGAACGTCCTGCATCGGGGGCTCTCCTGGCCCCGAGAGGGCATTAAAAAAGGGAGATGGCGGCCCATCTCCCTCTCGATTTCGATGGTCGCCACCTGCGAGGTGGCGAAACCTCGCGTCTTCAGTCGGCCGCAGCCGCCGGAGCGCCGGCCGGCATGACGGATACGTAGGTGCGGCCGTTTTTGCGCGCACGGAAGGACACAACGCCCTCAACGGTCGCAAAAATGGTGTGATCCGTGCCGATGCCGACATTCGCGCCGGGGTGCACCTTGGTGCCGCGCTGACGAATGATGATGTTGCCCGGAATGACGGCTTCGCCACCGAACTTCTTCACACCAAGACGACGACCGGCGCTATCGCGACCGTTGCGGGATGAACCGCCTGCTTTCTTATGAGCCATTTGTCTCTACTCCTGCCTCAGCCTGCGATCTCGACGATCTTGACGAGCATCAGATCCTGGCGATGGCCGTTCTTGCGGCGATAATTCTGACGACGGCGCTTCTTGAAGACCGTCAGCTTCGGGCCGCGCGTCATTTCGACGATCTCGGCCTTCACGCTCGCGCCTTCGACGAGCGGCGCGCCGATCTTCGTCGCGCTGCCTTCGCCACCGATCATCAGGACCGGAAGGTCGATCTTGTCGCCGGCGTTCGCTTCGACGCGCTCGACTTCAAGGAGTTCGTCTTTAGCGACTTTGTACTGCTTGCCGCCGGTCCGGATGACTGCGAACATGGGAAACCACCATATAACGGAAAAGGGCCAGGCGCGGCGGAAGTGCCGCGGCCCGGGCCGAATTGGGGGGGAATATACAGGGGGAGGACCGCCTGTCAAGGCGAGAAGGCCTTGGGAACCGGCCCTTTCAGCCCCTTTCAGTCTGTCGGAAAGAACGCCAGAGGCAGACTCCGAGAAAATAGACCGAGACGAGCAGGAAGGCTCCATAAGCCACCGGCATGGCTTTCGCCGGGGTAAGGCTGGGCCCGCTCGCCAGCACCAGCGTGAAGGTAAGAGCTCCCCAGGCCCCCGTCATGAGCAGATTTAGTGACCGGAGCGCCCGGACACGGAAGGGATGGATGAATTTGAGCGGCACGAAGGTCAGGGCGCCCAGCACCGCGATGGCCGCCAGATTCGCCCAGGGGCCGCTCGTCGTCAGATAGAAATAGAGGATGACGAGGTTCCAGACCGCCGGAAAGCCGGAGAAATAATTGTCCGATGTCTTCATGTCCTTGTTGCCGAAGCAATAAAGGGACGTCGTCATGATGTAGGCGGCGGCGGGAATCTCGAAGCCCGATGGGACCATGCCGAAGCGGTAGACGATGAGGGCCGGGATTACCGTGTAATTGAGGTAGTCGATGATGTGATCGAGGATCGCGCCGTCGAATCGGGGCGCGAATTCGGTCACGCGGACCTTGCGGGCCATTGGCCCATCGAACCCGTCGATCAGCAGCGCCGCGCCGAGCCAGAGCAGGACGAGGCGCAAGTCGACCGCAATCAGCGCCGCAATGGCCAGCAGCCCGGCCACGGCGCCCGAGGCCGTGAAGGCATGGACCGCCCAGGCGGCAAAGACCCGCGGCCGGAGCCGTTCCACTCCGGGCTTGGCAGCTTTTTGCTCTGTACGCGCGTCGCTCATGGCGAAACTTTAGCAGGATCGCGGCCGCCAAAACGCCCTTTCTGCGCAGCGACGCAAAAAGGAGAGATTTATGGCCGTTCAGGCACTTGTGCCGGCGCAATAGCTCGGTCTACATTCCGCGCCGCTTCCACATGGCAGCCGCGCGCCCCGCCGCCGGCCCCATACCTCGCGGAGAGGTGGCTGAGTGGTTGAAAGCACCGCACTCGAAATGCGGCATAGGGGTGACTCTATCGGGGGTTCGAATCCCTCCCTCTCCGCCAAGAATCATTGTAACTTATTGAAATATATAAATATTTATGATGCGGCTAACTCCGGCCCATCATCCAGCCCCACATCCCATCAATGCCAGCGTGGCTCGCCTGATCCGGGATTTGTCCGAATTTGAGGTGAGGAGCGCCCGAAAAGACCTCGTTGGGATTTGTTGCCCTGCTGCGGGATGAGGTGCGACGAGTAGTTGCTGCATTGGCCGAATCGGTTCAGCCTTTCTTTAAGTCAAACGAAATCAGGGACTTCGTTATCTCTGCCAGTCTGACTGCATTTTCAGTTTGAGCGCATGACGCGCCTTCATCAGCCCGCAAAGCAGCGGGAGAAGGACGCGTATGCCAATTCCTCCAGACGATCTTCATTCTCAGCCCGGTCTGTTCGGTCAGCTCGACCTGCCCGTACCTCACAGGCAGGAACAAGGTGTTGCGGCTCCTGCCCCGGCACGATCTCCGGCGCCCTCTAATAAAGCCGGCGCGGCGGATGAGATGCGTCCCGCTGAACCCGCTGATGCGGTGCCCGTGCGCAGGAAGCGGCGGAAGGCCGGATGTGAGAGCGCAAGCGCGCGCACGATCTCATCTGAAAAATCGGCCTCGTCTGAGAACACGAGCGGGATCGCAACCCTTCAGCCGCCCTCTCAGATGCTCGCTGATTTGCCGGAGCGCTATTTCACCGTGAGGCAGGTGGCTACACGCTATCGCGTCGGCATTGCGACGGTCTGGCGCTGGGTCAAGGAGCAGGACGGATTTCCGGAGCCTGTTCGTCTTTCAAAGGGGACCACACGCTGGTGCGAGGCTGACCTGTTGCGCTTCGAAATCGCAAGGAGGGCGGGCAAATGACGGCCTCCCTTGTGCCCGCCTGGTACGGCGGTTCTCAGCCATCTCTCCACGCCGAGATTTCAATCGACCGTGAGGGAGGCTGCTGATGCGCCGCCGTCACCATCCCAACAAGGCTAAATCAAATTGGGTCTATGACCTCAAGGCGACCCGTTCGCTCTATGACGTCAGCAGAAACACCCCCCTGAACTGGATCAAGCAGGGGCTTCACCCAATCGACGATCAGAAGCCGGTGGCGTTCCGCGGCGACGAGCTCAATCGCTTTCATCTGCAGCGAAGGCAGAATCTGCGGTGTCGCTTGGAGCCGCATGAATTCTTCTGTGTCGGGTGCAAGCGTCCCAAGCAGCCGCTTGATGGTGAGATTGATGTCATCTCGTCCCGCAAAGGCGCAGCTCATATCACGGGCGTGTGCCCGGACTGCAATGGCGCCGTCTTCCGGTTTGTGGACCCGCAGGGGACGTCCGCGTTCTTCGAAAAATATGCGGTCAAGAGCAGAGACAAGAAATGACACTAGTGTGAGGACCCTGTTCTCGCTGTTGTTGTGCATTGAGCAATTCAGGATTGTCGAAATGTCGAACCCGAAAAATGATCGCTGCCGTCTGGCGTATCAGGCGCATCTCCGGCATGCCAAAGGGCTCAGTGAGAAGAGCATGGATGCGGCGCTGTCAGCATTGACCGAATTTGAGGTCTTTACGCGTCATCGTGACTTCAGGCTGCTTCATCGAGAGCAGATCATCGGCTTCAAGGATCATCTGATGACTCGCGCGAGCCGCGCCGATGGCCAGCCTCTCAGCGCCTCTACGATCATTCATACGCTCGGTCACTGTCGGGCATTCTTTACCTGGCTCGTCGAGCAGAGAGGCTATCGCAGCATGAACGCGACCGAGGTGGACTACTTTGCGCCGCCGCGCCGTGAGGTCATGCGTGCGCGTACGCTGCCTCCCAAGCCGGTTCCGACTCCCGACGAGGTCCGCCGTATCCTTTCGACCATGCCCGGAGAAACGCTTCATGCTCGCCGGGACAGGGCGATCATTGCTTTCATGTATTTGACCGGGATCAGGGTCAACGCGGTTGCCTCATTGCGTCTCGGGCATCTCGATATGGTCTCAAGGACGGTCTTTCAGGATGCAGGCGTCGTTCGCGTCAAATTCTCGAAGAGCCAGGTGACTTCGTTCTTTCCTGTTGGGAGCGATATCGAGCAGATCGTTGTGGACTGGGCGCTGGAACTCTGCCAGCGCGGCTATTCACCCGACGATCCGCTCTTTCCTCGGAACGGTGAGCTGGGTGACAACGGCGACAGCGAGATTGCGCGCGAATGCTGGTCTAACTCCGCACCCATAAGACGGATATTCAAACGCGCATTTGAGGATGCGGGCATCAGCTATTACACGCCTCACGCATTCCGAAAGACGCTGACCCGCTTGGGGCTCGAAATGTGCGATACAGTGGAAGAGTGCTGGGCCTGGTCGCTCAATCTCGGTCACAACTCGCTCAATACAACCCTTCAGCATTATGGGGTGCCGTCGGATGAGCGTCGCCGGCAGGTGCTGGGCGCGCTGGGCCGGTCGATAGACGAAACCATGGACGAGGGGACCGAGGCTTTACTGCCATTGTTCAGGACAAATCCTGCCTTTGCGCGAGCCGCCAGAATCTTTGCACGGCAAGAGAGGTCGGCTGAATAATTCCGTGTCTCGACGAGCTTGAAGGAGCGTCGTCATGTCGTGCTGGTCAAGACTGAGGACTCATCCCGTGGGGCAGCTGGACTGCCCTCGCTGGAGGCGCGCGAAGAAGACCGTTCGCAGCTTTCAGGAGAGCAGTTAATCGTTCGATCGGTCCGCTCGAGGTCGATCACATCGACTTCGAGAGCATGAAAGCGCCAGCGGATTGGTGACATGGAATTCCGCATCGCCATCCGCTTGTATAGACGATGCTCAACAAACTCTTCGCTACGAAGGTAGTAATGGGAGCCTAAGGGCGCGCCAAAAAACCTCTCTGGCGGCGTCATGTATGTCTGTAGCCGCCTATTAGGCCTCATCGTCCGGCGGGGCGACGCTGGCCTGCCCGTCGTCAGATGAAACCGAAATTTGCCAACCCAACCGGATCATTCGGTGGGGGAAGGTCATTGAGGTGGAGGAGTGCCCCGCGGGCGAAGGCGCGTCTGGGCGATGCGGAATTTGCCGGAACACACTCAGTGATCGTCTTCGATGTCTTGATCTCATCGGCCACCATGTCGCCCTGGCCGCTTTCCGGGGCGCGACCTGGCGGGATCTCGTGCACCCATAGGCATATTAGGCAGGTCGATGAAGCCCCGTAGGGAGGGGGCAGGGCCCCAATTTGAAGATATGACTTCATCTGGGGACGGAAAGAGCTTGCCGATTCCCGAGTACGGAGTATTTTTGGTTAAGACAACCTTTAGGGACCCTCGCCCGTGAGCTACCCAGCACCCCGCCTAGCATCCTGCAGCCGCATTAACCTGTGCGGACGAGGATGCATATGCGCCAGCTGCATGCTGGGAGAGGGTGCCTTTTAGGCGATCAGGTCGTCACCCAGGCAGGCTTCAGGCCGACGCCCCTCACCCGGTTGAACACGGGGAGGGGCGTCGGCTTTTTCAGACTCTGAGGACTGTCATGGATCACAGAAACTTTAACACTATCTCCGTCGAGAACGGGGTCCCGATCAAGGCCTGGACGAAAGGCGTTCCGGTTGACGCGGCTGCCGAGCAGCAGCTCCGGAATGTCGCTGGCCTGCCTTTCGTGTTTCATCACGTCGCCGCCATGCCGGATGTCCATTGGGGTATGGGTGCCACGATCGGGAGTGTGATTGCGACGCGCAAGGCCATCATCCCGGCGGCGGTGGGCGTGGATATTGGTTGCGGCATGATGGCCACCCGCACAAACATTTCTGCGGCGCGCCTGCCCGACGATCTTCGCTCGATCCGCCTTGCCATCGAGGCTGCAGTGCCGCATGGCCGCACCGACAATGGCGGCGCAAACGATCGGGGCGCATGGAGCGAGGTGCCGCAGGCGGCGGTCAAAGTCTGGGCCGGATTGGCGCAGGATTTTGCTCAATTGTGCGAACGGACGCCGGCGCTTGCCCGGTCGAGGTCCATCGATCATCTCGGGACGCTTGGGACCGGCAATCATTTCATCGAGCTCTGCCTCGACGAGGCCGACATCCTGTGGGTCATGCTGCATTCCGGTTCCCGCGGCGTGGGGAACAGGATCGGCACGGTCTTTATCGAGCTCGCCAAAAAGGAGATGGAGCGCTTCTTCGTGCATCTGCCCGACGCAAATCTCGCTTACCTCCCCCAGGGGACGGAGCACTTCGCGGACTACATGAGAGCGGTCTCCTGGGCCCAGAAATTCGCGCGTGCCAATCGCCAGCTGATGATGGACGGCGTGCTCGCGGCGCTTGCCCAGTTCTTTCCCGACATTGAAACCGACGAGATGGCCGTCAACTGTCACCACAACTATGTCGATACGGAAGAGCATTTCGGGGAAACGGTGCTCGTCACCCGCAAGGGGGCTGTCCGCGCACGGGCGGGCGACCTTGGCATCATTCCGGGCTCCATGGGGGCCCGGTCATTCATCGTTCGCGGCAAAGGCAATCCCGAGAGCTTCTGCTCCTGCTCTCATGGGGCGGGGCGCCTCATGAGCCGCAATCAGGCGACCAGACAGTTTTCGCTGGAAGATCATGCCGTCGCCACCGCGCACGTCGAATGCCGGAAGGATGGCGGCGTAATCGATGAAACGCCGGGCGCTTATAAGGACATCAATGCGGTCATGAATGCTCAGGCCGATCTTGTCGAGATCGTCCACACGCTGCGTCAGGTGGTCTGCGTCAAGGGGTGAGGTGGAATAGCCGTGGAACAAGCCGATGAAGGCGGGCGCCAAGGCGCACGCAAAGGCTCAGTAAGGCAAGGGTGCCGATCTCAGCATTGAGGCAAAGCACGCCGAACTGCTGGCCATCGGTGTGATATCCTCTTCTCGCTCTTGTTGTGCGGTGAGCGGCCGTAGCAGCGGCGCAGAGGCTTCGAGTGGGTTGGCTTGTATTTTATGGTGGCCTTTGGTGCTGAACGCAGACCAATCAGGTGCTTCTTTGTCGGACAGCTAAGCTGAGATAGCGTTTTTATTCGTCTCTTATTGCTTGGAAGATCATCCTGTTGTCAGGGCGTGTCGCCTGGTTGTTGTGATACACGAGATCGTTCATTTGCAGAAGCCACCACACGCGGGCGGTCTGGCGGCATGTGGAGCGCGCCATGACCGATTGCGTGTGGGGCAAGATTTGGTTGGCGGAGCAGGGAGTCAATGCCGAAGGAATCTGAAACGATGGCGGACTATTTCACCAGTGAACACTTCGAACTGCTGAACAGATGGAGGGGGCAGAAGCGCGACGGATCGAACGAAGAGCAGAACCGTGCCTACAACGACCTGAAAGAGGCGTGTCAGGTGACGGAGGCGTGGGCGGAAAGGGTGAAGGACAAACTGTTCCCTCAAGGGCGCGTTAATATCCGCAAGAAGCCAACCAACCAAGGCCAGAATTTCTTGGGTTATAACTGGGCGAAGATCTACCCGTCGTCCGAGGCACCGAAGGAACTGGCCTACACTGTTGGCATCGATGCTGAAGTCGGCTTCGTGGTCAAGATCGATCTGGTTGATACCCAGACGGAGGATGCCGATCTGCGCCCAAAGTACGAAGAGATCCGCGGGCCATTCATGGCATCGCCTATCGTGGCCGTCTTGCCCGCCGCCGATGGACTGAGCAAGTCGTTCTCGGAATTGGTGGAATGGTCCGTGGAGGCCATTCAAACATTCCGACCGCGCTATGACGACCTGGTCGCCGAGCTGAAGCTCGACAAGACACTGAGCGACGAAGATGAGGCTGGCGATTCCGACAAGATGAGTCAGCCCATCAACCGCATCTATTACGGCCCGCCCGGCACGGGCAAGACCTATGAGTTGTCGAAGCTGTTCAAGCGAGAATATGAGCAGGCCATGACCTCGGTGTCCAACGAGGAATGGCGCAATCAGTTCATTTCGGAAAAAATTGCCTCAAGCAAATGGTGGGAAGGCGCTGTGTTGGCCTTGTACGACCTCGGCGGGAAGGCGACCGTCAGTCAGCTCTTGGAGCACCCCTTCATCAATGCCATCGCCGAGGCCAAGGGGCGCAAGGATAACCTGCGTCAGACGATCTGGATCACGCTGCAAGAGCGCACCATTGATGAGTCTGTCACCGTCAAGCAGAGGTTGCGATTCAGTCCGCAGGTGTTCGACAAGGACGAGAACTCGGTCTGGCGCTTGGCCGGTGATTGGCGGGAGGCATGCGGCGGCCTCGCGGCTTTGGTCGACGAATACCGAGCCGGGGCCCCATTCTCGGAGGTGCTTCGCCGCTACAGCTTCGTCACCTTTCACCAGTCCTATGGGTACGAGGAGTTCGTCGAGGGCCTTCGCCCGGTGCTCGGCGGCGACGCAGTGGCTGGCGAGATTCAGTACGAGATCCGATCCGGTGTTTTCAAGGAGCTGTGCCGCCGGGCACGGTCGGCACCACACCAGCGATTTGCAATGGTGATCGACGAGATCAACCGAGGCAACATTAGCAAGATCTTCGGTGAGTTGATCACTTTGATCGAGTCCGACAAGCGCGAGGGTGCAGAGCATGCAGTGTCGGTGACGCTGCCATACTCTGGTGAGAGCTTTTCGGTGCCGGCCAATGTCGATATCATCGGCACAATGAACACAGCAGACCGTTCGCTGGCGCTTCTGGATACCGCTCTGCGCCGCCGGTTCGAGTTCGTACCGGTAATGCCCGATGCCCGTGATGAGCCTGGCGCGCCGCTCGCAGGACTGCGCGTCACGCTGGGTGACAAAGAGATCGACGTGCCTCGCCTGCTCGATGCTATCAACCAGCGTATCGCAGCGCTCTACGACCGGGACCATTGCATCGGCCATGCCTACTTCACGCCGTTGAAGAAGGTGTCTGATGGAGCCGAACGACTGGTGGCGCTGCAGAAAGTGTTCAGTACACGCATCCTACCCCTATTGGAGGAGTACTTCTTCGAAGATTGGCAGAAGATTCGTCTTGTGCTGGCCGATAACCAAAAGCCAACTCTCGCGCAGCTTGTTGTTGTCGAGAGTCTCGACCACGAGGACGATCTGGGTCGTCTGTTCGGTGGCGACCACGGCTTGGACACCTACACCACCAAGCGCCGGTACACGGTGCATGAGGCTGCGTTCTCGAACCCGGATTCCTACATCGGCATCTACCAAAACTTGTCGATCTAAATCCGGAGGCGCTGGTGAACGGCATCACGATCTACGAGGACGAGGCGCTAACCGCTGCGAAGCCGGGCCTGGCAGACGTTGAGGGTTTGCACGGCGTCCCGGTACACGGCGTCCCGGTAAATGTCTATGGGTGGCTGGAGGACCAGTGCCTGCGGTCCGCAGAGCGGGGCGAGGCGGCATGGCTGCGTCTGACCCAGCGCCGTGGGCGCCGCGTTGTGCAGGTCAAAAGCTTCGTCGGCGTGATCCGTGCTCCAGACGGCTTCCAGGTCGAGGTGCTCCCAAAGGTTGGTAAGGCGATTGGTGGTGGCAAGATCGAGGCTCGTCAGCTTCTGATCGAGATGCTCTGCTGCCTCCGAGACTTTCGCCATGTTCAGACCGATAGCGCCAAGATTTTAGCCGTGCGCATGCCGCTGCTGGAGGTGTTCATCGCAGAGTATCTGCGTGCAGTCGAACACGTGGTCAAGCGCGGGCTGCGCAGCGACTATTCGAGCAAGCGGGACAACCTCTTCGCTCTGCGGGGCAAGCTGCTGATGGCGCCACATTTACGGCAGAACCTCTGCCGGGCCGATCGCTTCTTCACCGAGCATGACGAGTTTGAGATCGATCGGCCGGAGAACCGGTTGCTGTGCGCCGCGTTGCGCCGCGTGTTGACGCTGTCGGCCTCGCAGACCAACCAGCAGCTGGCCCGCGAGCTGACCTTCGTGTTTGCGGATGTCCCGGTGTCGGCACAGCCTAGCATCGACTTCCAGCAGGTGCGGATGGACCGGGGAATGGGCTACTACGCCGATGCGTTGGCCTGGGCCCGCCTCATCCTCGACGAGGAGTCGCCCTTGACCGGGGTCGGAGGCCGCAGCGCGCCATCGCTGCTGTTCCCGATGGAGGCGGTGTTCGAGGCGTTCGTCGCCAAGCACCTTGCGAACCAACTGGCGCGGCCTCTGATCCTGAAGACGAAAACCCGAAGCCATCATCTGGTTCGCCATCGCGAGCAGCACTGGTTTCGATTGGAGCCGGATCTGTTGGTCCGTTGCAATGGCAGTGATGTGTTGGTGCTGGATACCAAATGGAAGCTGCTGGATGGGCTGAAGGCGAATGGGACGGACAAGTACGGCCTGTCGCAAAGTGATTTCTATCAGTTACAGGCCTACGGCCTGAGCTATCTGGGAGGCCGGGGTGAGGTGGTGCTGATCTACCCCAAAACAGCCTCGTTTGATCAACCGCTGCCAGTGTTCGAATTCCCCAAAATCGAGGGGCTGAGGCTGTGGGTGCTGCCGTTCTGTTTGAAGTCGCGGCGCCTTTCAATTCCGGAAGAGGCGCCTTTTGCCGATGTATTCCTTGGCAGGAATTGACGTACCATTCTTCTTCCTCCCGGCAGGGTTTCCAATGGGCATAGGGGCTGGTATCCAATCTGCAGACTGATCTTATGGGTAAATTGAATTGCTCAGGGGAAGAAGTGCTCATCGTTGAGCAAATCTTCGACATCGCTTGGCCTGTAGCGAAAGCCGGCGTTCCGGAATTGCTCGATGATTTCAGCCCTTCCCGACGGCGAGAATTGTCGCGCTCCGGAGGGGCCTTCGATATTGCTTACAACCCATCCGAAGAACGCATCTTTTCTCAAGGAGATCACCGCCGGGGCGCCCCCGAGCCAGCGGTAGAAGTAATAGCCGCCTGTGACCATGGGCGTGACATATGAGCGGAGACAGTTCTTAAACTCCTTGGCGACCTCCACGAGTTCCCGGGGGGACTGGATCGGCCTCAGAAGCGAGTTACCCGGCCAAGGCGCCTCAATGGCTGGGGATTTTTCAAGCCAGCGACCAAACCAATGTCTGATCTGCTCAAACTTCTCGATCTTGCTGAATGACTGCCAGATCCGCTGATGATCCTTGGATGGAAAGATCTTGAGCAAGGCATCGAAATAGTAAAGTGCGCTTTCGGCCTGGGTCGATGACCTCACTGCGCCGATCAGGTTCGTCGACAGAACTTCTCCAGGGAGCATCGAAACGACGTCGAGGAGGTCGGGGGTGACCGCTGCGCTATGGGCCAGGAGCTTGAGCCTTTTGTCGGACTCAACTGCTTCGATCAGTTTCTGGTAGTAGCCGAGAGGCAAGGGATAAGCACGGATCTTCCTCAGAATCGAGAGGAGGCCCGTCGGTGTTTTCCCCAGAGTTTCCACGCAGATATCCTTCGCCGGTGCGGATGCAAGCAAATCACCGAGATAGAGCGCCTCGTCGACTGACCGGATTCCGTGAATCTCGATGGCGAGGTAGACAAGGTGATGCCACCAGGTGTCGGCAGTGTCGACATGTCCGGCAAAGCGGGCCGATGAGGCCACAAGAAGCATGACCTGCGGCGCCATTCGGCCGTGCCTTACGGTTGCTTCGGTGAGAATGTCTGCGGGCTCCGTCTTCCTGCTCCGCGGTTTGGGCACATCCATGTCACTGGACTTAAGTTCGCATTCAGAAGGGGCGGACGCTGGGCTCATGTGGAACCTCTCGATGACTTCGACAGGTTCGAAAAATAGTCGCTCTCTACGTCAAATTCTGACGTATCGTTGTCCAAGCATCTGGGAGCCGTGAGCCGGTTTAGGGGGTGGCGTGCAGGCATGAGCTACGAAAAGGCAGAAGAACTTATTCATCTCGCGACGCTCATGCAGGGCTCGGCCGAAGGGGTGTCACTCTTGGATATCACGCGCGAGTTCGGGGTGTCGCGGCGGACCGCCGAGCGCATGCGTGATGCGGTACAACGCCTCTGTCCTGACATCGAAGCCATTGATGACGACGGCGGGCGCCGGCGATGGCGGATCCGAGGTGCCAACGTCCTGGCACAACTTGCAACCGTGAATGCGCCGGAGCTTGCGGCACTCGAGCATGCGATTGAGCTACAGGCGAATGTTCGTCAGGGGGATCACCACGAACGCCTTCTGAGCCTGTCTGAAAAGCTCCGCGCGGCCCTGACGCACCGGCTGCGGACTCGCCTGGAACCGGATATCGAGGCCTTGATGGAGGCCGAGGGCCTTGCGATGCGGCCTGGCCCCCATCCCCTGGATGAGCATCACGTTGTAACAGCGCTGCGCGACGCCATCCTGAGTTCGTCTGTCGTGCTCCTGCATCATCAGCCGCGAGGATCAAAAGCCAAAAGACGTCAAAAGGTCCACCCCTACGGCTTTCTGTATGGTAATCGACACTACCTGGTCGCTTTCAGCATCGAGGCTCGTGATTTCCGCCTCTTTACGTTGAGCAACATCGATCATGTCGAGGCGCAAACGGAGCACTTCGCGCGCGATCCGGAATTCTCGCTCAAGGCATATGCGGAACGATCATTCGGCGTCTTTCAGGGCGACGAAGTCCAGGACGTTGAATGGCGTTTTGCTCCGGAGGTCGCCGACGACGTAAGACGGTTCCTTTTTCATCCGACGCAAACAATGGAAACCAACGACGATGGAAGCATTACTGTTCGCTTCCGTGCCTGCGGCCTTCGTGAGATGTGCTGGCATCTCGTCACTTGGGCCGGCTACGTCAAGGTTGTTGCTCCGAAGGAGCTGAAGGCCGCTTATAAAATGAACGTGTTGGAGACACGCGTCTGACGCCGGGAGCCTCCTCACTCGACGACAGGATAGTAGGGCGCACCGAAGGCGATCGACGGATTGTCCATCATCAGGTCGATGAACAACGGCAGCAGGAAGCCAAGAATGGCAGCGCCGTCTCGCACCTGGGGGCGATTGACACTGCTGTTCCAGGTAGCGCCGCCGTGAACCAGCTGATTGCGCAGAACATAAAGCCGATCAAAGAGCGTCGTGAGGATCAGTCTGGTATCTCGATTCTGGAGGGCGAGCCCAATTCTCCTCCTGCTCTTCGCAAATCGATCTTCCCAGTCCTCGTATCCGTCGATGCCATTTTGAAAGTGCCAGAACGGCTGAAAGACGTACTGATTGTCGAGGAGTAACCTGATCGAGCGCGAGAACCGGTCCCAGATTGCGTCGTAAATCCTGTGATCGATATCAACCGCCAGAATTCGCTCGAAGAAGGCGTCAAAATTCGTTCGCTCACCGGATGGCGATGCCTCCGGAATGTCTTCCGCGTAGGCTGAGTTGAATGCGATCCAGAGAAATATGAAGGCAGCATCCTGGTCGCCCTCTTCTCTCTCAGCCCTTTGGAGCCAGCTTATCGAGCGATGCACACGAAGTGCGAGGTTCTCGGGGAAGCCCTGACGAATCGCACGTTGCTTGTCCTTCAAACTTGCGGGCGTTGGGCTCTCATTATTCTTCTCGTGTTTCATCGTGTCTCTCGAATTGGGCCTGTGCCAATGATCGGAAGAAATTCTTGTGCAATCGGTCGCTGTCCGACGGTAAACCTTCGCCATCGAGAGGCCGACAAGCCGAGCTAAGTCACGAACCGGGTCAAAGTGGGAATGGCTCTCTTTGAGTAAGATATTGCCATAGCCGTATCATCGCGAATGTATCGAGGCGGCAATACTCTCTTAGTTGACTCTCGATCTGGTTCTTCCGCTCCTCGGATGTGGCCGGCGAGATCGCTTCAAGATATCCGCTCATCGCCATTCCACCGTCCTGGATTCCGTCCAGTGCATCATATCGGAGGTCGGGCGCGATCGCCGGCAGGACGGATTTGATGCTCCAGCTTCCTTGCTGGCTCGGATGATAAAAGCGGTCGCGTGCCACAGGCAGGAGATCGACAATCCGATCATTGATGGCCGACAAGCGGGGCTTCAACCGCGGATAGCGGTCGGCCAGTTCACTTATACGGCCTTTTTCAAAGCCCGCATTGTAGACGAAGACGGGTCCGCTCTCTCCGCATGCGTTGATGAGGGCCTCTGCGAAAGCTTTCGATGGGTCGCCACCGCTCAGATCCAGGAATTCCTGCTGCGCAAGGGTTCCGCCGCGCGACAAGCGATGTACGCTGAATTGAAATGGGATCTGCTGGTAGGGACGCGTTCCCTTCCAGATAGGAACGGCAAATTGAACGGTCTCAAAGTCGATGAAATAAGCTGGCAACTTGTGGGAGGCGAGGTCGGCACTGGCGCCGTTGGAGTCGAAAAAGATCTCGTCCGAAATCGTGGAGGCTTTGACCCGACGCTGACGATCGTTGAGGTGTTCGTCAGGAATCTCGTGCATTTCGATCCAGCCGTTCTGCTCGATCAATGCCTTTAATGCCTTCGTTCGTCCTCCCGGAAGCCACCCGATGGGATGCGTCGCCTGAGGCTCCTGACCTTGGCAATGCGCAAGAAAAGGGCATTCAAAGGGATCGTTGCAATGTGGGCCCGTTCGAATATCGGGCTCTGTGCGTTTGCGGGCGACCGCCTGCGCCTCGGAGATCCATTCGTCTACCTCCGCCCCCCTGCCAAATGCTTCTTCCGTCAGATCCTCCTCCACAAGCAAGCCCCGATAATCGTCGTCTCCGGGGTAGGTCCAGCTACTGTCTACATGCGACAGTGCAATCGCCGCCAAGGACACGCCGGCCTGCATTGCCACGCGGGCCTGAATGGCCACATCATCCCGATGATAATCTTTGACGCTTGTCGACGATTTGACCTCAACCATACGCCAGGCACGCGTTCCGCCTCTCTGTATCGGAAGCATGATGTCGGCAAAGGCGAGCGCGCCACCCGCCGCGAACCCGGCCTCAAAGATAGGCTGCCCGGATTTCAGAAGCGTCTTTGTGCGTGCAAAAGCGGCTTCAAAACCCTCGGCCTGAGCGTCGATGAGCTGACCATTTCCTTTCGGGTCATATAGCTTTCGAGCGATGTCGCCGACCTGATGTCCGGTCTCAAAACGCGCCTCCGCCTGCGGAGAATCTTCACGGAGATCTGGGCGATGAATCTCCAGCCAAAGCCGCTTTGGACACTGCCTGAAGGCAACGAGCTTTGATTTTGACAAATTGGCCATTTCAATTCTTATGTCAGAAGATCATGATCAACTATCGAATGCTGCCCGATCCATGGCAAAAGATTCTTGAAGAGCCTTGGCATGTATTCCGCTCCCTCGACTTGGCGCGACCGATTGATCCTACGCTTCTGCGAAGTATGACTGGTTCCCCCTCATGGATTCGAACCACGGTTTGCTGAACCAAAATCAGCCGTCCTACCGCTAGACGAAGGGGGAACACTCAGATTCAGGCGTGAATTAATTCACTGTCTTGGGCGCAATGGCGGGGGCTGACCCTGCGCCATCTTCCTGAAATTGAAGCGTTGGCTATAACTGTCCTCTTGGTCAATCATCACGGCCTCTAAGGATCGTCGGGAGGTCTCGGTTCGAGCCGAATTTGTAGATCGCTTAGCATGGAGGTATCCATGCCCTTGCCGGCGAGAGTTTGCAGGTAGCTCAGTAGATCGTCCTGCCGCGGCTGGCCGAAGGCCAGACGATAGACCGTGAGGCTGCGCTTAAGCCAGGCGAGTCGCGTGACTTCCCGACTGAACGGCAACATCGGCACGCGCCGCTCGACCCGCACGGAACCTTCGTAGATCCAATAAGGGATGAGATCAGTGTCGACCGCAGCCTCCGAGCGCGCGCGCTCGAACATGAGCTTCCACGGATCGTCAGGAGTCTGCCCACGGCCCCTGACGACAGCGGCCTGGCGTTCGGCCAGGTTGAGGCGCACTGCATGGCCCTTGAAGCGGTGGACACGGCCTTCGCGCTGTTCAAGGTCCACCGGGTTGCCCGGCAGGTTCCAGTGATAGACGCGATAGCAATAGGGATGGAAGTCCAGCCCTTCCTGGCCGACCGATGTTGTGGCGAGAACGAACGGCCGGAACGGTGAGTTGAAGGCATCGCGCACGCCTCCGAGCCGGGCGACGGCGCCGTCCTCGTCCTTGTAGTCGGCGAGCCGCATGGCGAAGCGACCGCGCATCTGGAATTTGCTGATGGCGAGGGACTCTCCATCGATATGCACATCATCGACATCGATCTGCGACGGGCGGATGGCCAAAGCCTGGGCCATGGCGCGGGCGACGCCGATTGCGCGTTCCTCGGCCGGGCGGGAGCCGAGACCTTCGGCATCGAGGAGGTAGTGGGCGTATTCGTCCAGGACGGCCTGAAGATTGTGCTGCGCGCAATAGACCAGCACGCGGCGCCAATAATGATCGTCGTTATCCCGCCGCAGCAGGGCGACCGCGTCATGCTGATTGAACAGCGTGCGGAACGACCAAGCGACCTCAGCGGCGGCGCTGAGCATGCGCGGGTTGTCCCAAGCCAGCTCGGGCGCGATCCGCTTGAGGGCGCGAAGCGCACAGACGGCGGGACTGCCGAGCGCAACGTCAACCAGCAGATCTGAAAGATCGGCGGGCAAAGCGCCAATGTTGCGCATCTTCGCCGCTCCCGCCAGTTCGGCGACATGATCCTGGAAGGCGTCTTCGCTCGCCAAGGCACGCATGCCGTGGGGCGTCTCCAGCCAGGCGCGGGACCGCGCGCCACGCAGGTCATCGATCACGGCGGCGGCGGCCCACTCGGCGCTGTGCGCGTCCTGATGCGATACGGCTCCTTCCTGCAAAGTATCGAGGGCGGGCTTGAGGCGGCTGCCGATAGCGTCGCGCATTCCCTCCAGAGACAAGGCGGTCTCGGTTCCGCTGAACACCGCCAGCGGATCGGCCAGTTCGGCAAGAGCCGGCGACGGATAGATCAGCAGCAGCGCGCGCAGACCCGCGAGCCGACCCTGATCCTGTCGGAACTGCAAGGGACGCAGACGATGCTGCTCGAAATAGCGTCGGCCGGATTCGCCGACGCCCATGCGCCGTTCGGCTTCGTAGGACAGCAGGGCCGCGATCGCGTCGGGCACCATGGACCAGGACGAAAATATCAGCGCTTTGGTCAGCGGCGCCCCGGATCGCGCGTCGCCGTAATAGGGCATGGCGGCAGGTATCCAGAGATTCTGCTCAAGGTGCTGGCCGAAGATGTCGTTCATGATCGCGCGCATGCGGCCATTGGCCGGGTCCAGCGGCGCGTAGGCGTCGATGGCCTCGTGATCGAGCATGGCCGGTCGAGCCG
This sequence comes from Parvibaculum sp., assembly GCF_039680535.1. Classification (GTDB taxonomy): domain Bacteria; phylum Pseudomonadota; class Alphaproteobacteria; order Parvibaculales; family Parvibaculaceae; genus Parvibaculum. The sequence continues at coordinate 500,107 of NZ_JBDKSS010000005.1, forward strand.
CCTGAATTGCGGTGCGGAGCGCGGCCGAAGGAGCGTTGATCTGGTCTTCCAGCAGCCGCTTCAGGCTGTAGTGGCGCATGAAGTTGAGCAGATAGGGCGAGGACTTCCAGTATTCGATGATCTCGGGGGCATCGAGTGTGCGCGCCACCTGGGAAATGGCGGATGCCTGCGCGAGGTCGGCGGGCGCGACCGAGACCGTGATGGCGGGCTCGCTCATCATGGAGTCGCGCTCGACCGTCGATGCGACCCGTTCGGTTCGGGCGATCACCCGGCGCAGGCGCCGTTCGATGATCTGGCGGGTCTCGACCGCTGAGGCATGTGACTGCGGTAGGGCATGTAGGAGACCGCGGAAGGCGCGCATTTCGCGCGCCAGCGTGGCCGCCACCTCCGCCCCTTTTTCCCGGCCATAGAGGAAACTCAGGGTCTCAAGGAAGTCCTGATAGTGGTCGCCGTCGTCGGGCTCGTCGCCGGCGAGCGTGAGCATCCGGTAGGGCGTGGCGGAGAGCAGAAGGGTGCGGGCGGCGTGCCCGTCGCCTCCAGAGTAGTCGAACAGTTCGCGCGCGAGGATCGCCGCGTCGCTGTCGCCGTGCAGCAGATCCCGAAACCGCTGGAACTCGTCCATGATGATGAGGTCGGGTTGCAGCGCGTCTACGCAGGCATGGGACAGCTTGGCGCGAAGCCGAGCGACCAGGCTGTTGCGGGGCTGCGTCACCTCCGGAGGATAGGTGTCCCGGCGGCGTGGGAAGAGTTCGCAAACCCGTTCGAGTTCCCCGAAGAGGTCGCGATCCGCCTGTACATCGCGGCGGAAGCGTTCGATGATGCGTTTGTCGACACCTTCGAGGGTGAGATTATCCACGGCGCGGTTCCAGCCGTCGACGCCGGCCGTGACCTGCAACAGGTTGTGCAGGCCCCGCGGGTGCGTAACGAGATCGCGCAGGAGATGACACAACAAGGCACGTTCCTGCGTCACGCCCGTCGCGGAGCGCAGATCGAAGGTCGTGCCCGGCGTCAGGCTGATGAAGTTCACCTTGTTGGCGTCGAGGCCCGCCTGGTCGCGCAGCTGCAGGGGAACGAGGGTCATGCGGGTCGGTAGGGCCAGCTCGCGCCGCTCAAGGACGTTTAAGCGGTTGAGGTTCTGGGCGGCGATCGCCTGGTTCGAGCAGATGTAGAGGATGTCGATCCGTTTGGTGCTGTCCCACAGGTGCTCGATCATGCGGGCGATGACGCCGCGCGCCACCATTGTCTTGCCGAGGCCGACTTCGTCGGCGACCAGGAACTGGCGGACAGGGCTGTCCTGGCCGTAGAGCCGATCAAAGACATAATCGACGGTGCGCCGCTGAAAGACCTTGAGGGGGGCGAGCGCCGTATCGGCGCGGAACCGTTCATTTGGCATGCGGGGCATCCTGCGTAGCGAGCGCAATTCGGAAGGTGTTCCAGAGCGCGCGGAACTCGGCCGGAATGGGATCGGTATCGGCGCCGTCGCCGGTTTCCAGGCGCGCGATCAGCCGTTCGATGGCGCGGAGCTGGTCGCCGCCCTGGCAGAAGGCCCGAACCATCTCTTCGAGGATCGGCGCGTCGTCGCTTGCCGCGCGCCAGGCGCCCTGACCTGACCCGTTCTGCGCCGCGAGGGCGGCGGCGAAGGGATCGCCCAATTCGGAGAGCAGCAGCCGGAGATAGCGGAAAAAGGCATCCTTGCTGTCGATCACCCAGCGCAGGATGGCGGCGTGGCGCTCTGTGGGCAGTCCCTCCATCATGAGCCCGGTGCTGAACAGGATCGAGACGTCTTCCTTCTCGTCCGTCAGGTGACAGGCGAGGAAGCGGGTGAGGTCGACCAACGTCATCGCGCCAAGGTCGGCGGACTGTCCGTGCCGAAGCGGCTCCATGACATCGCGCGCATGCCCGTCGCCCCGCGTGATAGGCCAAACACGCAAGGTGCCGACCCCGGCAAGCGGAAGCCGTTCGGGTGGGACTAGCCAGACCCGCCAGACCGGCGCGCCATCGGCGGCGGCCTCGTCACCTTCGCAACGGAGCTTGAGGCCGCTGCGGCAAATCTCGCGCCGGGCCTCGTCCAAACGCGCCTCCGCTGTTCGTTGCGCGGCATCGGCGGCGTTCATCTCGTCGCGAACGAATGGCCGCGTCAGCCGGCCGAACCCCTTGTCGCCAAGGATTTCCTCAACGCTACCGACCTGCGACCGCTTTCCGGTCAGGGTCGCGAAGATCTCGACATTGCTGCCAGTCAGCAGCGCCGGCCGCGTGGCGTTTCCTGAGCCGACCGTGATCGCGGTGTCCCAGCCGCGCTCGGCTATGAACGCCTTGGCGTGGAGCCCTTGCAAGGCCGCTGCGTCTTCCTCCTCGCCATCTTCCGTGGCCGCCATCTCGTCGAGCACGGCCACGCGGGCAAAGCCATCCAGCGTGGCGCCGGGCACCTGTGCGAGTTCGTCGGACCGCCCGATGAAGATGGGCTTTTCGGAGCTGGGCAGGCCGGCGAGCAGCGACAAGGTCTGGTCGTCGCAAAAGGGCGAGACCACGCCCAGCCGAGCGCAGGGTTCCGGGCGCCATGGCTTGCCGCCGAGGCCGTTGACGGCGAAGGCGACGCTCTCGAATGGCTCGGGTAGGCTCCATTCGGCGCGGCGAATGTCTTCGGCTAGGTCATCGACAAGCGTCTTCGTTCCATCAGGAGCCCCGACGATCGCCAGATCGGGGAGTTGGCGAAGGAAGTCGGCGACGGGGCGGTTGACGGCTTTGGGCTGCTTGGTGATCACGCCGTCGAGGGTGGCGGCAATGTCCCATGAACGGTCGCGCGTCAGGTTTCGGGAGAGAATGAGTAGACGCAAGCGGGCTGGGTCTTCGGGCCGCAACGGCGTGAAGCGCAGCGCCCACATCTTGGGGTGGAAGGCCCCGCCTTGAGGGGCGGCGACCTCGACGATGATGCGTTCGAGCAGCGAGCAAAGGCGGGAATGCGGCCGGGCGCTCGCCTGGATATGGCCGGCGTCGGTGAAGACGACGAGGCGGCCGGCGATGCGCTCGGCGCCTTCCAGCAGCGCCAGGGGATGAGAGAGGATGTCGTCGTGATTTTCCGCGGCGAAGAGCGCCAGACTTACGGGCACGGCGAGCGCGGTCTCGAAGTCGAGCGAGAAGGTCGTGGCGACCGCCGCGTCGAAGACGTAGCCCGCCGGTGGCTGAAGATTGGCGCCGTAGAGCGTTCGCTGTTCGGGATCGAGGCTGCGCCTATTCAGCATGGGCGAGATCCCGCAGGTGGGATTTGGCCTGCGCCCAGCGGAAGCTGAGGCGGTCAGCACCCGATGCGCCGGTCCAGCGGTCGCGGACAGCGTGATTGGCGTAGCGGGACTGGCTGGTCTTGAGCCGGCGTTCGCGCTCCTCGACGAGCCGCCGCGCCGCGGGCGCCGAGATTACCTGCTCCGTCCCGGCCAGAACCAGATCGCGCCACTCGCTCACGAACCGCTTGGCGGCCGGTCGGACGGCGTGCGCCGGGTGCTCCACGACGTTCCAGAAATCATCGAGCGACCATGCGCGGACGGCGCCGAGATCAAGTTCGTCGCTCCAGCTTTCAAGCCGCTCGCGATAGTCGTCGATCCAATCGTCGCGGCGGCGAAGCTCGCTGAGCGCGAGGTTATAGAGCAGCGCCGCGCCGTGCATCACATGGGAGAAGATTTCCCCATGCTGGACGAGGCGGCGTGCTGCGGATGGAAACGCCGACAGATGGGGGTGCGTCCAGATATAGTCGCAGTCCGCGTCGATGCCTTCGCGCGCCAGCATCGTGAGCAGTGCGGTGGGCTGGCTGGCGATCAGGCGGTCGATGAGGAATTGTGCCTCGTCGGTGGTTAGGCGGAAGACGGCGCGCTCAAGCAGGTCGCTGGGCATATGGGGCAAGGCCGGATTCCAGACGGCAGGCGTCTGGGCGCCGGCCAGAGCGTCTTCGCCGCTGGATGCACCGCGCGACCGGCGACGACCCCGCAAGGCGACGAACAGACTGTCAAGCGAGCCGGGAAAGACCCGGATGCCCCACGCGCCCAGGCCAGCCCAATAGACGGAACTCGGCAACCGCTGGAGTCGTGGTCCTGCATCCCGACCGATGATGCCGTTGGACTCACCGCCGGCTTTCAGGGAGTCGGCAAGCCGGATTTCGGTGTCGCGCGCCTCGGTGCGGAGCTGCGCTTCAGGGACTTCGCGCTTTTCCAGCGCCCGATAGAGCCAGGGAATGAACAGCATGTATCTCAGGCGCGTCTGAATCGTGCTCGTGCCCGGAAACAGGTGATCGGCGATGGAATCCCGGATTGCTCCTAGGCCCAGCTCGTCGCGGGTCTCGCGTTCCTGAAAGAGCGCCATGATGCGTTGTGTCCGCTGTCGTTCGGCTTCATCGAAATCAATCCATCCAAGAGACGACATTCGGTTAGTCCCCCATGTTCTCAGTATAGTGGGATGTCGGATTCGTTGCCCGGACGTGGATGACAACGCCGGAGGTCATCAGCACGATCAGGCCACGCTCGGCGCCGGTCATATCGATATAGGCCCGAACTTGCGCGCGGTAGTGATCGAGCGTTTGGGGATCGGGCGCCACGTCGCTCTTCCAATCCACGATGACGGCGGGGCGGCCTGCGGCGGACAAGGTCAGGGCATCTGCGATCCCGACCGTTGCCGTTTCCACCCCGTTGGCCGCATGCGCGGCATAGACAGGAAACTCGGCTAGAAGACATGGTCGCAAGGCCGCGATATCGGGCAGCGCCAAGGTTCGAATGACACAGCCCGCTAGCTCCTTGGCCGACAGTCCAGTCGCCGGGTCCGCGACCGGGGATCGGCCGAGCGCGCGGATGAGTTCGGCGGCCCGTTCGGCGAGAGCGGCCTCTGCCTCATGGGTTTCGCCGGTCAGCACCTCTTCCATGAGCTTGTGCAGGATAAGCCCGCGTTCGCGGCCGCCCTGAACTGAGGTGGCGGGTTCCAGTTCGCGCGGCTGGTCGTCGTCGACCGAGCTAGTCCAGATACCGGCCTCTTCCTCCTGAAGCACGTTCCCTGCGGTGTTCTCGCCGCGGCTGGGCGCAAGCCAGGTTAGTCGCGTCTGCCGGGCTGCGATCGCTTCGGCTTCCGCTGCGAAGCTCTCGCGCGTCTGACCATTGCTCGCTCCAGCGCCTGCCGTCGCGATGCCGGCAGGCATAGGGGAGACGTCCAGGCCGGGCAGTTCGGCTAGCGAGAGATCGACGATACCGATCCAGGCAGATTTCGACGGCGCCGTGTTGAGCCGGGGCAGAACCAGAAGTTCGCGGGCGCGCGTGGCCGCTACGTACCAGAGCCGGATGCGTTCGCGGTCCAGTTCGTCTTTTTCCGCCTGGCGCGCGACCTCGTACCCGTCGGGCGGGACGCCTAGGACCGGGCAATAGAAAGTCTCCGTTTCACGGTTGAAGACCGCGCTTTCCGGCGCCATGACGCCAGTCATGGTGTTGACCGGAATGACGATTGGCCATTCGAGCCCCTTGGCCGCGTGCATGGTGAAGAGCGCGACGGCTTCCTCCTGTGCATCGGGGCGGCCCTCGACAGCGCGCGCCTCGTCGGCCCAAGCCGCCGTCATCGCCTCGGCGAAGGCGCGCAGGCCGCGCACAGCGTAGCCGGTCGACAAGCTGAGATAGAGATCGACATTGGCGAGCGCGCGCTCGGCCTGGCCGCGATGGCGCTCGAGGAGGAGCGGGCGGACGCGCATCACGTCCACGGCCTGCGAAAGCAGTTCGTGCGGGGTCGTGCTGTTACCGCGCCGGGAAAGCGATTGCAGTCGCTCGATGACGTCGCGCGCGAGCAGGTGTTCGATGACGGCGGGGTCGATGCTGAGATCCAGACGCGGAATCCGATCTGGCTGTTCCTGTGAGCGCGGAAGCCCCCAGACGATGTCCAGCAGTTCTTCCTCGGTGAGGCCGACCAGAGGCCCGCGCAGCAGTGCGCCCAGCGCCAGCGTGTCGCGACGATCGGCGAGGACGCGGGTCAGCGCGATCAGGTCCTGGATTTCCTGGCGGCGGAACAGACCCTTGCCGGCTTGGGTCGCCACGGGGATACCCCGGCGCTCCAAGGCTTCCTCATAGCGCCACAGCTCCGTGCCGGTCGGCGCCAGCAAGGCGATGTCACCGGGCTGGCAGGGGCGTTCCGCTCCGCTGCGCCGGTCGATGATGGGGTGGCTGTCGATCAGCCGAGCGCACAGATCGGCGATGGCCTCGGCCTCGGCGTCACGCTGCTGCTCGGCGCTGGCTTTGCCGTTTTCGTCGGCGACGTCGATGGCCGCCACGCACAGGCCGTCGCGATCGTCATGGAACGGGTCGAGGGCGGTGAAGCCCGGCTGCCCATCGGCCGACAGCACGGCCTCGAAGCGCTCGTTGACGAAGGTGAGGATCGAGGCGCAGGAGCGGAAATTGGTGGAGATCGACAGGAGGCTGCCGGAGTTCTGGGTGCGGAAGGCGTCGCGCGCCTGCAGGTAAGCGCCGACATCGGCGCCCCGGAAACGATAGATCGCCTGCTTTGGGTCGCCGACCAGGAAGAGCGCGCCCGGCCGAATGCGGAACGCGGTCCAGTCATACTCACCATCGACCGGCTCGCCGCACAGCCGCCAGAAGATCTCGGTTTGCAAAGGATCGGTATCCTGGAACTCGTCGACCAGGACATGGGCGAAACGATGCCCGAGCGCGCGGCGTACGGCATCATGGTCGCGCAGCAAGTCGCGCGCGGCGAAAATCAGATCGTCGAAATCGAGCTGAGCGCTGGCGCGCTTGTGGTCGCGATAGCGTTGTAGGATCGGACGCGCTTCGTCGATCAGCGCCGCCAAGGCGTGACCAGCGGCGGCCTGCACAAGCGAGACCCAGGCATCACAGCAGGCGGTATAATGGACCTCGGCTGCGTCGTTCAGCCGATCGCCGTCGGCCTTGGAGAGACCGGCCTGCTTTGCTGCGCCGGCCCATTTGCCCTTCTTGCGGTACGAGGCAAAGGCGCCGGCCTTGGTGCAAAGGTCTGGGTGGGGACGCGAGGTCAGGAGCCGGACAAGGCCCGCAGGCGTTGCGGGATCGGGATCGTTCGCCAAGGCTGTCGCCATCTCGGTCAGCCGCTCGATGATCGTCACCGTTTCCGGCTCGGCCGCCGCCGCGCCATCCATGAAGCCTGCGAAATCGGCGGCGGCCTGCCGGAACGCCGTCAGGTGGCCGTCAAGCAGGGAGACGGGTGGGGCCGCGAGCATGCGGCGGCGGCGCAGATTCTCGGCGATCTTATGGATGAGCGCCACGGTCTCGTCGGGGCTGTGCAGCACCATCTCGGCCAGGATGCCGCCCTGGCCGCCGGACAGGCGTTCGCGCAGCCAGCCGTCGACAATTTCAAGGAAGGTGAGATCGGCTTGGTTGCGGTCCATTACGCCGGCGCCGGGATCGATGTTGGCCTCCGCAGGATAGGGCTTGATCAGGCGCTGACAGAAGCCGTGGATGGTCGAACAGGTGATTTCGTCGATCGCGGCGCTGGCTGCGGCGAGATTGTCGCGCTGGGCCTGGGACAGACCATCGGGTAGCGCCACACGCAGTTCGGCCGCTATCTCGCCAACCGTGAGGTTGGCGACAAACTCCCCGACACGCGACAGCAGCTCGCTCGCGGCGAGTTCGGTGAAGGTAACGGCGGCGATGGAGCGCGGGGAGACGCCTTCGGCGAGCATGACGGCGATGCGGCCGGCCATGACGGCAGTCTTGCCCGAACCCGCGCCGGCCTCGACTAGGATCGACCGATCATGGAGGCTGATCGCATCGCGGCGTGCGCCGTCATCCTTCAGCACGCTGGATATACTGCTCATCATTTCGCCTCCCAGACCTGAGCGACTTCGCCAAGCCGCTTCGTCGCGGCCGGGAGCTTGCGTTTGCAATAGGTGGCGCTGGCGTTGGCCGGCAGGGCGAAGGCGAGGTCGTCATAATCGCCGCCGGTATCCGGGCCAGGCAGGGCCGCTCCGCCGGCGAGACTCGCCCTTGCCGCGCGGAGATAGCCCGTGACCTCCGCGAGCACGGCCTCTGGATCGTCGAGTTGAAGATCGACAGGCTCGCGCGGGTAGAGCAACGAGGCGCTGATGGCGACGTCGTCGCCAAGGAGCGCCTTCACCGCGAAGGCGTAGAGGCAGCGCTGAAGTTCGCGCCCGCCGTTCAGCCGGATGTCGCCCCGCGGCGGCCTGCCCGTCTTGTAGTCGCGCACAAGCGCGCGCTTGCCGTCGCCCGAGATGTCGAGCCGGTCGATATAACCGGCGATGTTGAAGCCGGTGTCGGGAATCGTGACCGGCGCGCTCGCATCCCAAGGCGTCTCCGCGTCGGATTTCGGCTCCGAGCCGCCGAAGGGCACCTCTCCGTAGGAGCGTGCGCCCGGCAGAAGGTCATCGCCATAGGACAGGGCGCGGCCCGCCATCATGCGGGCGTCGTCGAGGGTGCGGCTCCAGATGATGGCCGGCGGAACCGGACGCTCGCTTTCCCAATCGGCAGCGACGGCTTGCGCGGCCCGGGCCGCCGCCGCTTCGACGGTCTCCGTGTCGGCGGAGGTAAGGCCGCCTCCGGTTTTGAGGTCGCGCAAGGCGCGGTCGAGAACCATATGGACGAGATTGCCGATTCCGAGCGCGTCGAGCACAAGCGGTTCGGCGCTGCTCTGCGGTTCGCGCCATCCGAACGCATAGATCCACACGAAGCTGAGCGGATTGCGTAGTAGGCGGCGAAGCGAGCTGGCCGACTGGGTGCGGCTGAGGATGGCGAGAACGAGCGGATGATCTGGCCGCACGAGCCCATCATGTGGGGTGATTTCAGTGCTGCGCCAGGCACGCCAGCAGTGGTGCGCGCTGATCGCCTGCGGATCAACCGCGAAATCCTGCGGCCGGGCCATGAGACGGTCGGTTTCGCTGAAGGCATGCATCGGCACCGCGTTGCGGCGCAGGTAGGTTTCTTTGTTGTGCCCGGTGAGCAGCGGGCTGCGCCCGAGGAGGCGACCGTCGCTGTCGCGCCGGGCGCGCGAGAGGACCACTTCGCCGGTCGTCGTGGCGAGGATCGTCTCAAAATCCCGGCGGTCGGCGAGATTCACCGGAAGCGGATTGAGGGCGGCAGTTGGAATGATGTGATCCGGGATCAGGCGGTCTTCGGCGATTCCGCGCGGCCAGCCCGAGGAATTGAGCCCCAGCAGCCGCACGAACCGGCGGGGCGACGCCGCGAGCGCGCTGGCCGGCATCCAGGCCACGGAGACGCAAGCTTCCAGTCCGTCGTCCTGCTTTAGGGTCTCCAGCGTTGCGTCGATCGAGGCGGCAGGTCCGGCGAGCAGTGCCTTGCGCCAGATCGCCAGCGCCCGACCATTTAGGAAGGCCTCACCGATGTCCGCCGCAGCGTCTGATCCTCGCGCGAGCAATTCTACCGCCGCGCGCAGCGCAGGCGTGTGGTCGGTGCCGTCGGGCCAGTCCTCCGGCGTCAGCCTGGCCAGCAGGTGGCTCCAGGCGGTGGACGTGGAGAGGGGGGCATCTGTAGGCAGAACACGCAGCCAGCCTTCGGGCAACGCCTCGAACGACCCCGAATTCCGGCACAGCGCCGCAAGGCGACGCAGACGCGACTGTGCCAAGCCGTGAACGACAATGTCAGCCAGCGCCGCGGCCGCCTGTCCCTCGCGGGTGGTGACGGTCCTGACTCCATGGACGAAGTGTAGGTCGATGTTGGCGTCCGCGCGTAAGGCCAGGAAGTGATCGTCATAGTTGGCGGGAGAAGCGGTCACGACGGCGATCTCCGAGGGCGACACGCCCGAGGCGAGTAGTGACCGCATCCAGCGCATCGCCTCGATAGCTTCGTGATAGGCCGTCGCCGCACTGACGGCGCTGATTTCCGGCGTTTCCGTCGGTGCTCGCGAAACGTGGACGCCCGTGCCTTCCAGCCATGCAGGAACGCTCCTCGGTCCGGCCGTCCATTGCACTGGGATATGCGCGGTGAGGGCCAGGAGCAGCGGTCTCCAGCAGGGCGAGAGTTCGGTGAGGCCGACGATCTCCATCGGGCCGATGACGGCCGGCGCATGACCTATCCGCGCGATTGCGGCGGCGACGATGTCGACGGGGCGCATCATGCCGGACGGAAGCTGGTCGAGGATGGCCGCTTCCAAGTGCGCAATTGCGCCAAGACGAGGATGATCGACAGCGCGTGCGGTGAGGTCGATGCCCGCGCGCCAGGCTTTTTGGAGCGTGTCGGCCGCAGCATCAATCATGCCGGGAAGCGTCTTGATGCTCTCCAATTCGCCCATCGGAGTGACGGGTAGGGTCTCCTGAATGGCGACGCGCAAGGTCTCGTCGTCGATGGGCCGGGCAAAGCTGCCGGCGAGCCGGACGGCCGCCTGCTCGAATGACATGACCTGAAGACCATGACGGCTGTCGCGGGCCGCAGCCAGGCGGCTTGCCCGCATGGCAAAACTGCCGTGAACGACGAGGGTGGATCGACTCGCGACGGCCATGGCGGCTCTCCTTCCGGGCGTTATTTCTTTTTTGGCCGCTTGATTGGCGCCGATCCGGCCTTCGTCGTCGCGACCTTGCCGCGGTTGGGTCTGTGCAGCACGTCGGTGGTCGTGCTAGGCGCCCGCTTGGTGGCGATTGCTGCTTTTGACCTGCGTCTTGGCATGCCTTGCCTCACTATCGCCGTATCGATCATCATTGACGCGCATCGCCAATGAGAATAGAAAATACACCAATCGTGTCGATATGTCCATATAGTTTTTATTCCCATCGGCATGCGGAACTGGAGAGGAACGCCAATGGCCGCTGCGGCACTAAAATGGGGAGTGGAGCGCCGACTTGAATTCATCGAGTTCCGGTTGTTTTGGGAGGGGGGCGTCAATCGCTCGGACATAATGGACATGTTCGACGTCTCAATGCCTCAGGCGTCTAAGGATCTCACACTTTATCAAGAGCGGGCTCCGAAGAATGTCATTTATGACAAGAGCGCGAAGAGATATGTGGCCAGCCCTAGCTTTTCACCCCTGTTTTTGAGCAAGGATCCGGATGGTTATCTTGCGCGCTTAAAATCATTTGCAGAAGGACTTGTTGAGCCCGGCGAATCTTGGATTGCCAACCCTCCAAGCGTCGACATTGCGCTCACACCGCATCGGGATGTCGATTCTGAGATATTGAGGACAATTCTACAGACTATCCGTGAAGGGCAGTCTGTCGAAGTCTTGTATCAATCAATGAGCAAAGGGCGCGCCGATCCTATATGGCGACGAATTACACCTCATGCTTTCGGATATGATGGTTTCCGCTGGCACGTCCGCGCCTATTGCCATGTGGATAAGAAGTTCAAGGATTTTCTGTTGCCGCGAATGCTCCGTGTGCGTGGGGTGGGCGAGCCCGGTGCTTCATCGGATCAGGACATACTTTGGAACCAAACCTTCGATGTCGAGATCGTCCCTCATCCTGACTTAACTCCAAGCCAGCGTACTGTCGTCGCCAAGGACTACGGTATGAAAAACGGACGAGGTATTCTGAGGGTCCGTTATGCCATGCTGTTCTATGTTCTAAAGCGTCTGGGCTTACTCAGCGATGCGGTTAAGCAAAGCGCCCGCACCCAGCACATCGTCGCACTCAACCGGGAAGCGATCGAGGGGGCGCTCGAGATCGCAGAGCTTCAGCTTTAAAGTCATTAGAGTACGAGGAAATTTTGATGGCGCGGCTTGAAGAGATAAAAACGGCGCATCCATAACCGGCATCGTGGCAGCACAGCCATCGACCTGCTCCCGGTTTTTCGGACCAATTAAAGTTGGAAAATTCTAATTTACCGACCCTGGCCGGACGGAGGATTTTCCATGAAGAAGAAGTTCTGCGAGCAGCAGATTGCCTTCATCCCGCGACAGGCGGAGGAAGGGACGACGGTCGGTGAAGTCTGCCGGAAGGCGGGGATTTCCGAAGCGACCTATTACAACTGGCGCAAGAAGTATGGCGGGCTGATGCCGTCCGAGATGAAGCGGCTGAAGCAGCTTGAAGAGGAAAAACAGCGGCTGAAGAAGCTGGTGGCGGATCTCTCGCTCGACAAGGAGATGCTGCAAGACGTCATCCGCCGAAAATCTGAGACCTGCCCGGAATCAGCGCCTGATCGACCATGTTCGACCGGCCCGGCAGGTCAGCATTCGCCGCGCCTGTCGGACGTTGCCGGTTGACCTATCACTATCGGTCGAGGCGGGATGATCCGACAGCGCTCAGGAACTGGATCAAGGAGATTGCGGAGACGCGGGTGCGCTATGGCTATCGTCGCATCCATGTTCTCCTTCAGAGGGAAGGATGGCGGGTCAATGTCAAACGGGTCTTCCGGCTCTATCGCGAGATGGGCCTGCAATTGCGGAACAAATCGCCCAAGCGACGGGTCAAGGCGAAGCTCCGGGAGGGTCGCTCACCGGCAGATAAGCCCAACCAGATCTGGGCGATGGACTTCGTCCACGACCAGCTCTTTGACGGCAAGAAGATCCGTGTGCTCGCGGTCGTCGATACCTTCACGCGGTTCTCGCCGGCGATCGACGCACGCTTTGCCTACAAGGGCGCCGACGTCGTCGACACGCTTGAGCGTGCCGCGCAAGAGATCGGCTACCTGAAGACGATACGTCTCGACAATGGTCCGGAGTTCATCAGCAGAGAACTCGATCTCTGGGCCTTCATGCGCGGCGTGACACTCGACTTCTCGCGGCCCGGCAAGCCAACGGATAATGCTTTTGTCGAAAGCCTCAACGGTAAGTTCCGTGCGGAGTGCCTGCACACCAACTGGTTCCTGAGCCTCGACGAGGCGCGCGCAAAATGCGAGGCTTGGCGTAGAGACTACAACGAGATCCGACCGCACAGCGCGATCGGAAACGAAGTGCCGATCGGGCTTCATCTTCCGGCCGGCACCCCCGGCCAGCCTGCCGTCAGACGAAGCCGGAATTTACCAGCGCAGCTGGTCCAACGTTGGGGGCAAGTTCACTACCATTGCCGAAAAGATCCATTTCGCCCTAAATAGCGCAATGGATCGCTACGGGATTCGGTCATGAAAACCATGTCGGCGAGCGAAGCGAAGAACGGGTTCGGCCTGATGATCGACACCGCGCGTGCAGAGCCGGTGCTGATCGAAAAGAACGGGCGTGGTGGTGGTGGTCGTCTCGATGGAAGAATATGAACGGCTTTCCGTGCAATCCGGACGCATGGACAAGGAGGGAAACGGGAACCAGGGGGGTGTCGAAAGTGGTCAATGAAGCGTTCGCTCGCGCAAAAATAGACTTGGTCTTTGAACCTGTAGTCGCTTCTGGCTTCAGGCAACGTTGAATGAGGAGTAGGCGTGGGAACGGGGCGATCAGGCATTAGGGATAACCGTAGCAGGGGGGCGGTCCATGAGTTCATCACGGAGCGCGCGGTTCCGGACAGCCGCCTGTCCGTTGTCTCGGCTTATTTTACGACTTTCGCTTACGACCGTCTCCGCACGACGTTGGACGGCGTCGAGCAAATGCGTTTCCTCTTCGGCGAGCCGAGATTCCTGAAGGATGCGGACAATGCTGGCCTCGTGCCGCCCGCTTTCTCGTTTGATGAGTCCGGGCTGCGTCTCACTGACCAAATCCGGCAGCGGGCCGCCGCGTTGCGGTGTGCCCAATGGATCAAGGATCGCGTCGAAATACGGTCGGTCAAGCGCTCGGGCCTGCTGCACGGAAAGCTGATCCATATCGACGACGGACGTCGTCCGTACGCGGTGCTCGGCAGCTCGAACTTCACAGTAAACGGGCTAGGGCTGGGTGACTCGCCGAACATCGAGCTCAATCTGATTGTCGATAGCGATCGCGACCGGGAGGATCTGCTGGCTTGGTTCGACGAGCTATGGAGTGACACTGGCCTGACCGAGGACGTGCGCGAGGAGGTGCTACGTGCCCTCCAAGCGAGCTACGCCCACGCCGCTCCCGAGCTGGTGTATTTCAAGACGCTGCTCCACCTATTCGGCGACTTCCTGATCGACCAAGCAGCGGAAGAGGCGCTGATCCAGCAGACGGCATTCGAGCAGACGGCGATCTGGCGCACGTTGTTCGATTTCCAGCGCGATGGCCTGCGCGCCGTGCTCGCCAAGATCGAAAAACATGGCGGCTGCATCCTTGCCGACAGCGTCGGTTTGGGCAAAACCTTCACCGCACTGGCCGTCATCAAGTGGTTTGAGAAGCGCAACAAGAACGTGCTCGTGCTGTGCCCGAAGAAGCTGCGCGAGAATTGGACCGACTACCTCGCCGCCAACAACAGCGAGATGAATCCGCTGCGCGAAGACAGGTTCGGCTACACGGTCCTTTCTCATACCGATCTTTCGCGTGAGAAAGGCAAAGTCGGTGACATCGACCTCGCGCGGATCGAATGGGGCAACTACGATCTCGTCGTCATCGACGAGTCCCATAATTTCCGAAGCGCATCACGGAACAAGACAGCAGGCGGGCGCCGCAGCCGCTACGAGTGGTTGATGGACGAAGTCATCAAAGCCGGCCTCCCAACCAAGGTTCTGCTGCTTTCGGCTACACCGGTGAACAACGATCTGAGCGACCTCAAAGCTCAGCTCGACCTGATTTCTGCGGAAAAGGGAGATGGTTTTGTGGACCTAGGCGTGCCCAACCTCGGCACGTTGATCGGCGGCGCACGACGACGCTTTGCCGACTGGGCGAAAAGCGGCAGTCGCGACTCCGGCGAGTTGCTGGACAAGCTGCCACCTGCGCTGTTCGGACTGCTCGATGGCGTTACCATCGCGCGCTCGCGCAAACATGTCGAACGTCACTATGCCGCTTCGATGGAGAAAATCGGGGGCTTCCCGAAACGGGCCGCGCCCGAATCCGTTTTCGCCAGTATCGACAGCCAAGGTGGCTTTCCGGCTTTCGAGGACGTCGATGCCGCAATCAGCAAGCTCGAACTGGCGCTTTACGGCCCACTGACCTTCGTGCTTCCAGAGTACCGCGCCCTCTATGACAAGGGCGGGAACTTCGACCAAGCCAACCGCGAGAAATACCTCATCGCCATGATGAAGGTCGGCTTCCTCAAGCGGCTGGAAAGCTCGGTAAGCTCTTTCCGTCAGACGATGGACCGCATGATCGCCCGCATCGACCAACGGCTTGGCGATCTCGACAGCTACGACGCGGCGGCGGCCGTCGACATGCCTGCGCCGGACGAGATCGAATTGGATGACGAGTTGGCGGAAGCTTTCGAGGTCGGCGGCGCGCTGAAATACAACCTCGCTCACATCGACCGGGCGGCGTGGAAGGCAGCGCTGACCCGCGACCGGGAGCGGATCGCTGCGTTGACCGCAGAAGCGCGCAAGGTCACCCCTGATCGCGACGCCAAGCTAAGCCGGCTCAAGGACATTATCCGCGCAAAGGCGACCAAACCCACCACCAACCGCGACGGCGAAGCCAACCGAAAGATTATTCTTTTCACCGCCTTCACCGACACCGCTCGTTATCTCTACGAGGAGTTGCTGCCTCTTGCGCGCGAATGCGGCCTGCAAACAGCGCTGGTGACGGGCGACGGCTGCAAGGCGACTTTTGGCCGGGCGCGCTTTCAGGACGTGCTAGTCAACTTCGCGCCGCGCGCCAAACGCCGGGCGTCAATGCGTGGCGCTGAGACCAGCGGCGAAATCGACCTGCTGATCGCCACAGACTGTATCTCGGAAGGTCAGAATCTCCAGGACGCCGATCTGCTGGTGAATGTGGATATTCACTGGAACCCGGTGCGCCTCATTCAGCGCTTCGGGCGGATCGACCGGATCGGTAGCCGCAACGCCACGATCCGCATGGTCAATTTCTGGCCAACCGAGGACCTGAACAGATATTTGCGCCTCAAGGATCGGGTGGAAGCCCGCATGGCGCTGGTCGATCTTTCGGCCACGGGCGACGACGATCTCCTCAACGCGCGCGCCGAGGCAGACGGCGACGCGCGCTGGCGCGACGAGCAACTGCTCCGCCTGAAGGATGAGGTGTTCGACTTGGAGGAAACCGGAGGCGGCGTGACGCTGGCCGATTTCGCGCTCGACGATTTCCGCGCTGACCTTCTCGGTTTCGCTCGCGCTAACGAGCAGGCGTTGCGCGCCGCGCCACTGGGGCTCCACGCGATCGTTCCCAATGAGATCGCGGGCGCCGTCCTCGACCCCGGGGTAATCTTCTGCCTTCGCCGCCGTCCGCCCGATCCGAACCCAGAGCAGGCGAAGATCAACCCCCTCGATCCCCACTATCTTGTCTATGTGAGAGATGACGGTTCGGTGCGCCTCGGTTTCGGACAGCCCAAGCCGATCCTAGAAGCCTATCGCGCGCTCTGCCTGGGGCATGACGAGCCCTTCGAGGCGCTGTGCAATGCCTTCGACGATGAGACAGACCACGGCGAGAAGATGGATTGTTACGATGGATTGATCCGCGCCGCCGTCGCCTCGATCGGCGAGACCTCGGCGACGCGCACCTTGGCGGTGCTAGCAGGCTCGCGCGGCGCGCGGGTGCCCGACGGGGCCGCGCAGGCTCGGGCCAGTCTGGACTATGATCTCATCACCTGGCTGATCGTCAGGCCAGCGGGGCGCGCAGAATGAGCCACGCCGCAGAACGCCTCGCTGCGATCCGCGATGCGGTTTCAGGGCTTGCCGGTGGTGACCTCGCGGTCGCGGGTCGGAAGCTGCTCGATGTCATGGGCTATCGCAGCCCCAAGACGCTGGACGCGCCCGCCGCGCCCGCTCAGTTCCTCGCAGCGCTCGGCATGGACGCGTCGCACTTCGAGACGGGCCGCTGGCGCGCGGTGCATTTCCTTTTCCAGCTTACCGGCGACGAACTGCCGGCCCTGTCACGCGGCGGAGATCCGGCCACCGGCGAGAGCTTCCAGCGCAGTGCGATCGATTCCTTCGTCTTCCTCGCAATCGACCTCGACGACGGCGGCTGGTCGCGCCGCCAGCTCGTGGCGATCGTGCGCGCCCTCAATCGCGGCTTTGCCATGCCCGCGATCGTGCTGTTCCGCCATGGTGCGCGGGCAACGCTGACGGTGATCGACCGCCGCGCCAGCCGGCGCGACGCCTTGCGCGACGTGGTCGGCGGGCGGATCAGTCTGATCAAGGACATCGAGCTCGCCCGGCCTCATCGTGCCCATGTGGAAATCCTAGCCGACCTGTCGCTCGCCGCGCTCGCCCGGCGCAAGGCCCCGTCGGACTTCCGCGCGCTCTATGATTTGTGGCTGGAGACGCTGTCAGCCGCCGAACTCAATAAGCGATTCTATGAGGAACTGGCTGACTGGTTCGCCTGGGCCAGCACCAGCGCGCCGCTCGCCTTTCCCAAGGGACAGGGCAACGGCGAGGGCGCCAAGGAAATCGCGCTGATCCGTCTGCTCACGCGACTGATGTTCGTCTGGTTCATCAAGGAAAAGGACCTTGTCCCAGAGGCGCTATTCGATGGACCTTCGCTGGCGAA
This sequence comes from Parvibaculum sp., assembly GCF_039680535.1. Classification (GTDB taxonomy): domain Bacteria; phylum Pseudomonadota; class Alphaproteobacteria; order Parvibaculales; family Parvibaculaceae; genus Parvibaculum. The sequence continues at coordinate 517,537 of NZ_JBDKSS010000005.1, forward strand.
GATGTTGAAGGAGCCGCCCGCAGCGACGCCCAGCGGTCACGGGTACTATCTCGCCATCCTCCAGAACCTGTTCTTCGCCACCCTCAATACCGAAACGCCCGAACGGCGCTGGCGGCACGACGAGAGCGGGCAGTCAAAGGACTATCTCGGCCACCATGTCTATCGTCACGCTGTCCAGTTCGCCGAACCGGACAAGGCGTTGGAAGCCTTTGCCAGCGTGCCTTTCCTCAACGGCGGCCTGTTCGAATGCCTGGATACCGAGATCGCCAGCGACGATCCGCGCGCGGGCCATGCCGAGCGGGAGCGTGGGCGGCTGATCCTGCGCATTGACGGCTTTTCCGATCAGCCGGACAAGCAGCCGCGCTTGCCTAACGCCCTGTTCTTCGGCGGGGCGAAGGGCGTCGATCTCTCCGGCTGGTTCGAGAAGGCCAAAGCGCCGCGCGACGTACCCGGCCTGATCGACCTGTTCGAGCGCTATAAATTCACCGTCGAGGAAAACACGCCTCTGGAGGAAGAAGCCGCTCTTGATCCTGAGTTGTTGGGCAAGGTGTTCGAAAACCTGCTCGCGTCCTACAACGAAGACACCAAGACCACTGCCCGCAACAAGTCCGGCAGTTTCTACACCCCGCGCGAGGTCGTCGATTTCATGGTCGACGAGGCGCTGGTCGCCTGGCTGCTGCCGAAGCTCCCGAGCGAATTGGGATTGGAGGCCAAGGGTGATGACGAAGCTCGTCTCCGCGCGCTCCTCAGTTTCGCCAGCCGCACGCACGATTTCAGCCCCGCGCAAGTAGGTGCGCTGATCGCCGCCATCGAAAACTGCAAGGCCATCGACCCGGCCGTGGGGTCGGGCGCCTTCCCACTCGGCTTGCTGCAAAAGCTGGTCCACATGCTCGACGTGCTGGATCCCGGTGGGGAGAGGTGGAAGGCGCGCAACCGGCTCTACTACGAGCGCCGGCTCACCGAGGCTGAGGCCATTCCTGCCGCCAATGAGCGATCTGCCGAGATCAAGAAGGCTGTGGAAGCGCTGGCTGAATTCGACGCCAAGTTCGAATGCGGCCACTATCCCGATTACACGCGTAAGCTGTTCCTGATCGACCGCTGCCTTCACGGCGTCGATATTCAGCCGATCGCCGTGCAAATAGCTAAGTTGCGCTGTTTCATCAGCCTTGCGGTCGAACAGAAGGAAAAGCCCGGACGCCCCAATCGCGGTATCACGCCTTTGCCTAACCTCGAAGCCAAGTTCGTCGCTGCCAACACGCTGACCCCGCTGCACCGTCGCGGCCAAGTGGGACTCGTGAGCCAAGATTTGCTAGCTAACCAGCGCGCGCTGCGCGAGGCCAATCGCGCATTTTTCGCTGCGCCAAATGGTGCCGCCAAGCGCGCGGTTCAGAAGAAGATTACAACCCTGCGTAAGGAAATTGCTGGTGAAGTGGCGCGCGACCATGCCTTTGCCGGCGACGACGCCAGGAAGCTCGCGGCTTGGGACCCGTTTGATCCCAACGCCTTCGCGCCCTTCTTCGATGCAGAATGGATGTTTGGGCTAAGCCCCGATGATGTCTATTTTGATGTCATCTTGGGTAACCCACCATACAGGCAGATCAAGAAGAACGAGTATTCGAAGCTCGACTACCCCTTTACGGAGGGAAAGGAGAAGGGGAAACAGAACCTTTATAAGATTTTTATTGAACGCGCGAAACAGCTCGCAGGAAGAGACGGGCAAGTGTGCCTGATAGTTCAAAGCAGCTTGATGGCGGACGCTTCCGCAACCGAGACTCGAAGGATGCTTTTGGATCACTCGCGTCTGTCGATTGTGATGGAATTCCCGAAAAAATCAGCTGATGCGACCGCACAGGTTTTTGAATCCGTTCTTCAGGGAACGTGTATTCTTCAATTCAAGGGTACGGGCAGCACGGACGCTCTTCGCCTCTCGCACGGAAACAACACCAAGACCATTTCCTCACCTGTATGGACCGAGCTGACAGCGAGCACGATCAAGCGGCTCTTTCCGCACTCCTGCATCCTTCCACTGGTTGGCCCCTCCGATCTGCGCGTTATGGAGGCCATTCGCGCCCAAAGTGTCCTGCTCGAGGCGCTGGTGGATGTCGAACAGTCTACAAAGGGAGACCTAAATCTCGGCACCAACGCTAACATGATCTCAGATGTACCGACGGGAGTCATGTTGATCCGAGGTGCGCATGTGGGGCGCTACGTCCTGAAGTACGACGGCGAGAGTTGGATAAACAGCAAGTTTCGGCCTGACAAACGGCTGGTGAACAGGGACAACAGAATTCTGGTTGGTCAAAACATAACCGGCACAACCGATCCGTTCCGTCTTATCTTTTGCGAGATCGCGTCGGGACAGGAGTATCTCGTCGGAGATTCCGCCCTGAAGGTTGTGCCGATAGACGACGAGGATGCAGAGTTCATCCTTGCGTGCCTGTGCTCGAAACCCCTGGACTGGTATTTTCGACGCACCAGCACCAACAATCACGTGAACGTGTACGAGCTACTTGAGCTTCCGATTCCGAACGCCAACGCCGAAGAAAAGGAGAGCGTCTCGGTTGCCGTGCGGTGCATTCTCGCCGGCGCCGAGCGCCCCCGCTTGGAAGCTCTGATCAACGCCTTCGTTTACGAGCTATTTTTCGTTGAGGAACTGCATGCACGGAGTCTTCGCCCCTTCGCTGCCGCACGCGCGGCGGGGCTAATGAGTCTGGCCCGCCTCGAAGGGCCCGCGCTCGCCCGCGCCGCCGACGACTGGTCCCGCTGCCTCGCCGACCCCGCCCACACCCTCTACGCCACCCTCTTCGACCTGCAATCCATCGACGCGGTCAGGATCATCGAAGGGCGGGTGTGACATGGCAACGGGAGGAGCAAGATCGCCACTGTGCGCCTTCGCAGATTGGTTTCCGTCTCAAGTTGCCGCTGAACTTGAGCAGGCGCGCACGCTAAAACACCAATCCCGTGAAACCTCCTGGACAGACCGTATGCTTCTCGAACTGAAGAAGCTGCGCGATCCGCGCATCATCGTCCAGAATTCGAACGAGCGGGTCACCGGCGCCGACATGGATTGGCATTTCGTAGACTTCGGCGGCCGGCATCTTCATCTCGCCGTTCAGGCGAAGATTTTGCACTATACCGCCACGCAGACACCATACCGGTATGGCGATTTGGCCTATCCGGATTGGACAGGTGGGCAGTCACGGCAGCTTACGAATTTCGCGCGAAGACAGTTGCGGGGCGGATTCAGCACCTTTCCCCTCTATCTCTTCTACAATCCGGCTGTGATCGCACCGTGGCCCTGGTCATGCGCTTCCGGCATCATGCTCGCCAGCGGCTATCGTATTCGAGACCATCTTGATCGAGAGCGGCGGAACAGTGCGACCAATAAAGTGCCGTCACAGGCGGTGGAATTCACAAAAATCCGGCCACTGATGTTCTGTCTACATGCAATATTTTGTCAGCCAAAGGATGTTGTGCCGAATCCTGACGAAATTGCGCAGGCGCTCATAAACGTAGATGATTCGATCGGCGGGACGATTGGCAGACGCAGTCGGCGACAACTGAGCGCCAGTGATCGTGTCCCGGACGATATTCGGCGGATCGCGCGAGCCATGCATGATCGCACGGGAGATAGCAGCCCCATCGAAAGCGATGAATCCGGGCGCATAGAACGGCCCCGTGTGATCTTCCTCAGCGGGAAACGCTGATTGTGGAGGATGGAGGGAAACCAGCGTCGCAGCCGTTGCGGATTGAAAGCCTCTCGTTGCGCGCCTATCGGGCGTTCAGCGCTGAGTTGGAAATCCCAGTCCAAGGCCGCAACCTGATCGTGTATGGCGAGAACGGTGCGGGCAAGTCCTCGATCTACAAGGCGCTGCGTGACCTGTTCGCCCGGCGTCCACGCCCCGACGCGCTCAAGAACAATACCCATGTCCACCCGCTCGACCCGTCTTTGACACCGCGTGTCACCGTCACCTTCAATGATGGCGCCTTGCCACTCGAATGGACAGAGGTGCGGCATCCCGGCCTGCCGACGGCTGACCCGCGCGTGGCGCTGGCGGCGCTACGCAGTTCTTTCCTCGACTATCATGCGCTGCTGGAAACCAACGCCTTCCACGGCCAGCGCCGTCCAAATCTGTTTGACCTCGCCATAGAAACCCTGCTCGCCGATTTCGCCGACGCCACATCCGGCAAGACCCTTGCCGAGCGCTGGAGGGAAACCGAACGCGCCAGGCCACTCGCACACCATTCGAATGCCAATTATCTGACCCAGGTCGAGACTGCCTGTGCGGCCTTCAACGCCGGCTTGGAAGCGGCGCTCGACGCCATGTTGCCGATCGTCAACGATCTGCTCGCCGATCTAGGCCGCCACGAAATGCGGATTGAGGCGTTCGAGCGCGGGACCGTGCGTTATAACAACGCGCGGCTGAAGAGGGATCGCGGTTTCGCGGGGAAGGAGCTGTATGCAAGGCTGGAGTTCCGAGGGTATTATCCGCAACAGCCGCAGCATTTCCTGAACGAGGCGCGGCTTTCAGCCTTGGCGCTGGCCTTCTATCTGGCCGGCCGTCTTGCCTGCGTGCCTTCGGCGCCCTCGCCGGCGCTCAAGCTGTTGGTGTTAGACGATGTGCTGGTCGGGCTCGACTATGCCAACCGCCGACCGCTACTGACTGTGCTGGAGAAATATTTCTCGGACTGGCAGATTGTCCTGCTCACCCACGACCGTCATTGGTTCGAGGTCGTGCGCGCTGCTATACCAACCGATCGCTGGACCAGCCATGAGATGTACGAAATGGTTGCCTTCACAGGTGAAGCGACACCCTATCTGCGCCCGGTGCCGTCGGACATCGTAAAAGCTACGCTTGAGCAAGCCCGCGCCTTCATCGACCAGAAGCATCTGCCCGCCGCTGCCAATTACGCGCGCTCCGCCTGCGAGTTGCTGCTGCGCAAGCAGTGCAAGGACAAGAAGGTTGAATTTCCATACAACCCGGACCCGAAGAAAATCACTTTCGAGCAACTCAAGAAAGGTCTCGAGAATAAGCTCGCTGGGATCCAGCCGAAACTCGACGCGCTGGCGGCGATCACACCGCACCAGGCTCGCATCCTCAACCCGCTGTCGCATGACCCCACCACTTCGCTCAATGAGGCCGAGGTGGTTGCGGCCATAAACGCGGTCGAAGCCCTGATGACGGCGCTGCGAGCCCCATGATCGACTTGGCGCGGAGCGTCATAGCGCTATGGCGTAAGGGTAGTTCTCATCTTCGCCTGCCGCAGCGCTCCATCGTAGACGGGTGCCACCTAATCGCGTGTTAAACGGGTTTAATCATCTGGATACGGTGCGCGGAATGACGCCAGACGTTTTGCTGCCGACCGCTACAACCTATGCACAATCCTATGCAGAGGCGCTGCGATGAGGCCAAAATCCTATTTTGGTTAGAGACCCAATTCTGTATCGCAGGCACTGACGCCGGACACATCCAAATTTCTGCAAGACTATGCTCAAGGACGTTGACCTAAACTAAATATTCCCGTACGGGAATATTTTGGGCATTGGAGTCGGTTTGTCGCGGTGTATTTCCTGAGCGGGAAATTTTTGTAGACGCCCGTCAGAAATCCATGATATTTTACCGTTCGGTAAATCTCATGGCCAGAAAAACACTCACTCCTGCCGAGATCGGCGACATCGTCCGAACCACCCGCAAAGCCGCTGGGCTGCGGCAGGACGAGCTTGCGGGCGCGGCCGGTGTCGGCTTGCGCTTCATCGTCGATCTCGAAGCGGGCAAGACCACAGCTCAAATCGGTAAGACGCTTCAAGTCTTGGTGGCGCTGGGATGCTCACTGGAGGTCACGCCGCCGCCCGAAGCCAAAGGAACGCGGAAGACATGACGCGCACCCTTGAGGTCTGGTGGGAGGGGCGTCTGGTAGGGCAGCTGACACAAGACCAGCATGGCGAACTCGGTTTTGCCTACGCGCCGGACTGGCTTAAAGACGGCGACGCACGGCCCCTGTCGGCGTCGCTCCCGAAGCGGGTAGAACCCTTCAACCGTCGTGAGTGCCGCCCTTTCTTCGGCGGTCTTCTGCCAGAAGAAAGCCAGCGCGACGCGGCGGCTCAGGCGCTTGGCGTTTCACGTGGAAACGATTTTGCTCTTCTCGATCGGCTCGGCGGCGACGTTGCTGGCGCGCTCCAGCTTTTGCCGCCAGGCGAAACGCCAACCGTGCCTGCTCTAAATCAGCAGCCAATCCCGCTCGACGACACAGGCTTGATCCGCGTGCTGGACGCGCTGCCCGTTCGCCCGCTACTCGCGGGTGAAGAGGGGTTGCGTCTCTCGCTCGCCGGCGCGCAATCCAAAGTGCCGGTTGTTCTGATGGATGGCGCAGTCGCACTGCCTGCGCCTGGCCAGGCCACAACTCACATTCTCAAGCCCCCGATTGCGCGCTTGTCGGCCACGACCGAGAACGAGGTCTTCGTGATGCGTCTTGCCGCTGCCGTTGGCTTGGATGTCGCGCCGGTGGAGGCGCGTGTTGTGAGGGATCGAACATTCCTGCTGGTTCGACGATATGACCGCGCCATCGGCGACGATGGGGTCGTGCGCCGAATTCACCAGGAGGATTTCTGCCAGGCGCTGGGCGTCCCGCCGGAAACCAAATATGCCAGCGAGGGTGGTCCGACCTTGAAGGATTGCTTCGGACTTCTCCGCCGCGTCGCGGCAAGACCTGCGGTCGATGTGTTGAAACTGCTTGATGCCGTGATCTTCAATGTGATCGTCGGGAACGCCGATGCGCACGGCAAGAACTTCTCGATTCTCTACGAAGCCGAAGGCCCTCGTCTCGCCCCGCTTTATGATCTGTTGGCAACCGTCGCATATCCCGAGCTGTCACCAAAATTCGCGATGAAAATCGGTAAGCGGGCGACGCTTGCCGAACTTGATGCAAGAGGCTGGGCCGCCTTCGCGGCCGACACAGGCCTCGGCTTGCCATTTATCCGACGGCGGGTCGGTGAGATTTGTGAGCGGGTAACGGCTACGGCGAAGGAGGTCGCTGGGACGCTGGCAAGTCCGGGCCTTGATGAGGCTGCGCTTGGTCGGTTTGCTGATCTTGCCCTTGATAGGGCCGCACGATGTGTAGAGACTCTTGGGTGATGAACTGGCCTGTCTTTTCAAATGGGCGTTGTAACTCTGCCGATGATCGGCAACCTGCTCGGCCACACGCAGGTTCAAACCATCCAGTGCTTGCCCGGTTGTTCGACGATCTCGTACGCGTCGGACTTGAATGACCGCCTCCGCCAAATGATTTAAATTGCCCGTTGGCGCGGCGTCTATCGGGGTCGATGGTCGGCTCTTATGCGGCAGGATTTCTGCCTGAAGAGCTAAATCGCGGATTTCTTCAACTCTCCAAATTCAGTGATTCTCCCGCTCAGCAAAAGCCGTTCCCAATCCTCCATCATCTTCCGCCTCTGCTCGAGCAGATCGGTGCGGTGATAGGCGGCTTCTGTCGAGTTGCGGATAGTGTGGGCGAGGGCACGTTCGGCCAGGTCCCGCGGATATCCGTTCTCTGACGCCCAATCTCTGAATGCGGATCTGAACCCGTGGGCCGTCGCCACGCGACCAGGCGTGTCGCTGCTCACTTCTGCGTCCCGCAGGAGTTTCGTCAGCGTCATGTCGCTGAGGGGCGTATTCCGGCGAGAGGGAAAGACCAAAGAGCTTTCGGCAGCCATTTTTCGCTGCCGTTTCAGGATCTCGATTGTGCGAGGCGGGAGCGGCACTCTGTGAAATTGCTTCGCCTTCATTCGCGATGCCGGGATCGTCCAGGTCGCGCTTTTGAAGTCGATCTCATCCCATCGCATGCCTCGAACCTCTCCTGAGCGGGTAGCCGTCAGAATGAGCAATTCGAGCATCGACTTGCCCGCACTGGGCCGGTCATCACTGAACAGGCGCTGGGCGAGCGAGGGCAGGTCGCGCCAGGGGACGGCAGGGTGGTGGGTCACCCTTTCCCGCTTGCCGGGTTGTTTGGCCAGCAGCTTGCCGACGACGCCCACCGGGCTTGCCATGATGAAGTCCTGAGCTGCGCACCACTTCATCACCGTGTCGCACCTCTGCCGGACACGAGAGGCCGTTTCGGGTTTGGAAAGCCAGATCGGCTTCAACGCTTCCGCAAAATCCGATGCCCTGAGCTCATTCACGAGGCGGGTCCCCAGAACGGGAAAGATGTAGGCCTCCAATGTGTTCAGCCATTGGTCAACGTGTTTGGCGTTCCGGAAACCGTCTTTGAGTTCCGCGTGCACTTTCCTGGCAGCCCTCTCGAAGGTGGGCATCTCCTGGCGGGCGCGTCTTTCGGCTTCCTCGGCGCGTCGTGCTTCAAGGGGATCGGTTCCTTGCTGGATCGCCAGACGCGCCTCAAACCCGGCCTTGCGAGCCGCGGCGATGCCGACCTCCGGATAGGTTCCGAGGCCCATGTCCCTCCGCCGGCCGGTGGCGGGCGAAATGAAGCGTAAAATCCATTTGCCTTTCCCTCGTGTCGCCGACGGGAAGAGGTAGAGACCAGACACGCCTCCGGCAGCGAGGGGCTTGGTGTTCGGGGTGATATTGCGGGCCTTTGTATCGGTCAGTTGCGCCATCGATTCCTCAGAAAATTTCAGCTCTCGGCCCCACACTCAGCCCCACATCCAGCCCCACACGAGACGTGAGATTTATCGATGCGGGATGATACGGCTTGAATCGATGGAATCGTATAACATTATGTTTTTAAAAGGAAATATACGCTGAAATTAGATGGCGTGAGACTGATTGAGATAACAAAAAGGCGGGCTCCCTCTCCGCCATTCGCTGCCAAATGCGGCAGGGAGCGCTTTTCGAGAAAATCTTTGAGCGTAGCCTTCAAGTTGGCCTTTTCTCCAGGATTCGGCGGGTTTCGGCATCAGCCGGAAAAAACGCCTCGATGGCAAGCTCGGAGAGCATGACATCGCGCGGTGTACCGAAGACTGTGGTGGTCGAAAGAAACGAGAGTAGCCCGACCTCCGTCACCAGCTTCAGCGGCACAAAGATACCGCCTTGATCTGCCACCACGGGAGCCTCGATCGCCCTCAGTTTGTCGCTGATCGGGTATGCCGAGATATTCTGCAAAAGCTCCGCAAGCACGGGATCGCGGGTCGCCGCGATCTGATGGTGAAGCCGATCAAGAAGATGGGATCGCCATTCCGCAAGATTGGCGATCCGGGGAGCGAGCCCATTTGGGTGCAGACTCAGCCGGAGCACATTGACTGGCGCGGCGAGCAGGGCGTCGTCTTCGACACCGGAGAGCAGCGTGGACAAGGCGTCATTGGCCATCACGAGGTTCCAGTGCCGGTCGACGGCCACTGCCGGAAAGGGCTCGTGCCCTTTCAGGACTAATTCGATCGCCTGCCGCGCTGCCGCCATCGCAGGCTCTTCCAGACTGTGCTCGGTATAGACAGGCGCAAAGCCGGCGGCCAGCAGCATGGCGTTGCGCTCGCGCAGAGGTACGTCGAGCCGTTCGGCCAGATGCAGCAACATCTCCCGGCTCGGTGTCGAGCGGCCGCTTTCGAGAAAGCTCAGATGACGCTGCGAAATCTCCGCTTCCAGAGCAAAATCCAGTTGGCTCATGCGTCGGCGCTGCCGCCAGACACGAAGATAATCGCCGGCCTTCCGGATTTCAGGTTCTGCTCTCATGTCTTCGCCTCAACCTCCGACGCGAAGCGGACGATATCCGCATTGAGTTCGTTCTTGTGCGTGAAATAGAGGCCATGGGGCGCATCCTCGTAAACAATCAGTCTGCTTCCATGGACAAGTTTGCTGGCGGGCTCAGAAGTAAGCTCCAAAGGCGCCGAGACATCCCGGGCGCCATGAATGAACAGGACCGGCACCTCTATGCGGGCAAGTTCATCCCGGAAATCTGTCATCCCCTGAATTCCGGTGAGCGCCAGCATGGCCTGATGCGATGTCTGGTTCATCATATTCAGCGTGGCATCGATTATGCCGCGCGATCCCCGCCCAGCAAAATACGGCTCGGACATGCGCTCCGCCCAGCCGGAGAAATCTTCCTCAAGTTCGGAGCGAACCTCTGCAATCGCTTCGGGCGGAATCCCCACGGGATTATCCTCGGTCTTCATGAGGTAGGGAATGGCTGCTGGCGCAAGCATGATGACGCCAGAGACCCGTTCGCCGCCGTGACAGTCGAGATAGCGAACGACTTCACCGCTTGAGAAGGAGTGAGCGACAATGATGGCATCGCGCAGATCGAGCGTATCGATTACCGCTGCAAGATCATCTGCAAGCGTGTCGAAATCATAGCCGTATCCCGGATCATCGGAGCGACCGTGGGCGCGGCGGTCATAGGCGATGCAGCGGAAGCCCTGCCGGGCCAGCGGCTCCATCTGATATCCCCACATCTGCGAATTGAGCGTCCAACCAGCAAGGAAGAGCAGTGGCTTGCCCTCGCCCCAATCGCGGTAGAAAAGATCGGTTCCGTCGGGGGTGCGAATATGGCTCGGTAACGTGATGGCCTGAGCGGATGCATGAAGCATGGGAAATTCCTTCATTGTTGGCAGTCGTTTGAAAGGTCAGCCGACAGAAGGAATCTTGTCGAGGAAGCCTGTGATCGACTTCAGGCGGTCACCTTCGATGACGGCGAAGTCTGTGCCCTTGATCATGTCGGGCTCGGCCTCCGGCCCAAATACCCAGGAGAAGCGGATATTGCCGGCATAGCCGTCCGGGCGTCCGTCGAGTGCGAAGCGGAATGTCGGGAAACGCTCGTGGACAGCACCAATCAGGGCTGCAATTTCGTTGTGCCCCTTGCCGGCGACCTGCGGATCGACATAGGTGGCATCGTCACTCCAGCCTTCGGCCAGTAGGGCCATGCGGCGGGCGGAATCGGTCTCGTTCCAGACAGCAATATAGCGGTCGGCGACATGAGCAGCTTCGGTCATTGGTCATCTCCATCGGTTGGTCTTCATCTGATGACCGCAGAATGAACACCGTGCGCGACCGCCTCAATTACGTGCCAGGTAATAACCGGATAGCTTTTGGAATGGCGCCTGCAAACGATGCGATCGATCCGGGGAAGGTTCTGGAAAGGCGGGCCATCGCTTATGGGGTGCGCTCGTCTCTTGCACGAGCTGTCCACGAGGAAAGAACAATTACCACGACATCGGTTCATGAACGGGGCGCGCACCGATACGCGCGGCCACAGCCCTTCGGCTGTCTGGTCGAGCCTTGGTTGCCTTCCCACTGCGGCTACGGGTGTCGGTCGGCGCCGCTCAGGGCTTCGCTTCGTTGGCGATGCCTTCCGCGCCCATGTAGACGACGAGGAACTTCAGCGGCACGGAGCCGGTGTTCTGGCCGTGATGGGGCACGCCTTGCGCTTCGATGAAGGCCTCGCCCGCGCGGTAGACCTTCTTGCCGAGCGTTCCGTAGTCCACGGTGAGTTCGCCTTCGAGCACTTGCAGGTACATCGGCGTCTGATGGACGTTGGGCTCGCTCGCCGCTCCGACGGGCAGGGTAATCAGCTCGGAGACGATCCGCGGCTTGCCTTCAGGGTACTTGAAGGGCTTGCCCATGACGTCGGTACTGGTATCGAGCACGACCTTCCCTTTGTAAGCGACAATGCCGGTCGTGTCGGCGGCATGCGCGGCCCATGGGCCAAACGCAAGGCTGACGGCGATCAGGTGTGGAATGGCTTGGGCGAACAGTTTGCTCATCGTCTCCTCCCGATGGTTGTTTGCAGCACGCCGCAATTATCCCGGGAGGAGGCCTGTGCTTCACTGATCCTGCGCAAAGAATGTCGCCGGGGTCGGCGAACCGGTCCGCGCGGGCCAGTTCACCGATCGACAAATGAAGAGCCATATATCCAGCGGGCAATTAGCCCGATGCCTTGCCCGCCTTCTCGAAGTCGCTCGCGTCATGACGCTCGGGGAGCTGGCTCGCCTGATCGCCCCAGACGCGGTTGACCATGCGCCCGCGCTTGACGGCAGGGCGCTCGGCGATCTGCTCGGTCCAGCGATTGACGTGCTTGTATTCCGCGACGTTCAGAAATTCTCCGGCCTCGTAGAGCAGGCCCTTGGCCAGGGAGCCATACCAGGGCCAGATCGCGATGTCGGCGATCGTGTAGGTGTCGCCGGCAATGTATTCGCTTTCGGCAAGACGTCGGTCGAGAACGTCGAGCTGGCGTTTGACCTCCATCGTGAAACGGTCGACCGCATATTCGATCTTGATGGGCGCATAGGCGTAGAAATGGCCGAAGCCGCCGCCGAGATAGGGTGCCGATCCCATCTGCCAGAAAAGCCATGAATAGCATTCGGCGCGCTTCGACGGGTCCTTGGGCAGGAAGGCGTTTCCGAATTTCTCGGCAAGATAGAGAAGAATGGCGCCGCTCTCGAAAACGCGGGTCGGCGGTGTCGTGCTGCGATCGAGGAGCGCGGGGATCTTGGAGTTCGGATTGACCGCGACGAAGCCCGAGCCGAACTGGTCGCCTTCATTGATGTTGATGAGCCAGGCGTCGTACTCGGCGCCCGCATGCCCGGCCGCCAGCAATTCCTCCAGCATCACCGTCACCTTGACGCCGTTCGGGGTCGCCAGCGAGTAGAGCTGGAGGGGATGCTTGCCGACGGGCAGCTCCTTCTCATGCGTGGCACCCGAAATCGGCCGGTTGATCTTGGCGAAGCGGCCGCCATCCTTGTTCTGGTCCCATGTCCAGACTTTTGGCGGGGTGTAAGGGCTGTTCGTCATTTTCCTGGTCTCCCCAATTGATTGGATGTCCAGAGGCTGACCTCAATGTGTCGCCATGGCAACTCCCCCAATCGGCGAACATGCTTCGTCCATGCCATGTTTCGATCCCGCGCCGGTGGGGTGGCTTGTGCTTCTCATGCGGCTCAAGCACGATTTGGAGCAGGAGGCGCATGGGGCACCGTTTGCGTCAGAGCGTTGCCGATCCGTGGGGAGGAAAATGAACCTCGTAACAAGCGCTGCCGCGAGCTTTCTGGTCGCCTTTCCGGCATTCATCTCGATCGTCAATCCGGCGGCCGGGGCCCTCATCTATCATCAGGTGACGGCAACGCGGAGCCATGCCGAGAGGACGAAGCTCGCATGGCGTGTCGCGGGCTATTCCGCGGTCGTGATGCTCACCGCGTTCTGGGCCGGCGCGCCTGTCTTGAACTTTTTTGGCATCAGCATCGAGGCGCTGCGTGTCGCGGGCGGTCTCGTGGTTGCCGCCCGTGCCTGGGAAATGCTGTCCGAGCCCGAGGAGAGCGAGGGGCGCAAGAAAGAGCAGGCTGCCCCCGCCGCCATGGGCGCCGACGTCGCATTCTTTCCGCTGACCATGCCTTTTACGACCGGCCCGGGCACGATCTCCGTCGCGATTGCGCTGAGCGCGAGCCGTCCCGCCATTGCCGCCCAGCTTGCTCCCTTCTATCTCGGCGTTTCGGTCGCGGCCATCCTCGTCGCGCTCTCGGTCGGGTTCAGCTACGCGCTGGCCGATCGCATCGTGGCGCTGCTCGGACCGGCGCGCGCACGGATCATGACCCGGCTCTCCGCCTTTCTGCTTCTCTGCATCGGCGTGCAGATTCTCCTGACGGGGGTCCGCGGCGTCTTCGAGGCTATGCCAGGGCAATGATGCCGCCGCCGTAGCGGTAATTGAAACTTCCGAAGCCGGACCCGCTGCCCAGCTCGTCAGCCATCCTCCGTTCGCAGATCAGCATGCGATTCGCCCGCGCGCGCCCTCAACGGGGCTCGCCGCCGCTGCGGCCCGAGGCGACGCAATCCGCACAGTAAAGTTCATTATGGAACAATAAAACGGCGCCGGGCCTCTTGGGACCGGTCGCATACTGACGGATTTCTCGCTTCCTCATTCAGGGAACTGCGAAAGCCATGCCGGGCATCGCCTCGGAGGGCGCTCTTAAGCCCGGGACGGGGGTAGTCTATTGATATGGAACGCGATTTCGCGTCGGCCGCGTTGTTTCAAACACTTCGGCAACAGAACGGCAACACTCTCGCAGAAATTAGCCGAATTCGCGCTGTGTCATAATGTGTCATGTGTTTCAGCTTGAATGTCGCATTATGGTTCAATTAAGTTCCCGTTAAATATCTGTAATCGCCCTAAGTGTGTAACAGGCGTGGCATGACCGCTGCACCTGGGGGGCACAGGCGATTAAAAAAGGGGCTTTCCGTGTCAAACAGAAACAATCTTCGCACCCTCAAGGTGCTGAAGTCCGCGCTGCATTTGGGCGTCAGCTATCTGACCATCGGTATCATGACGGTGCAGCCCCTCTACGCGGCGGGCGCGCTTCCAACCGGCGCCAATGTGGTTGCGGGCGACGTTTCTGTTTCTTCCACGGCTACCAGCACGGAGGTCACGCAGACCTCCGCGGCGGGCATCGTCAACTGGTCGAGCTTCTCGATCGGCGAAGGCAACACTGTCCAGTTCAACAACGGCACTGGCGCGACGCTGAACCGCGTCACCGGCGATACGATCTCTTCGATCGACGGTACGCTTTCGGCGACGGGCAGCGTCTACCTCATCAACCAGAATGGCGTCATCGTCGGCAGGAACGGCGTCATCAATGTCGGCGGCGGCTTCGTCGCCTCGACGCTCGATGTGCTGGACGACGATTTCCTCAATGGCGGCGACACCACCTTTGCCGGTTCGAGCAAGGCTGCCGTCGTCAACTACGGCAAGATCGGCGCGCTGGGCGGGGACGTCGCCCTGATTGCGGCCAAGGTCGACAATGAAGGCTCCATCGACGCGCAGGCCGGCACGGCGGCCCTCGTCGCGGGTTACGAAGTCCTGATGCGCGACGCGTCCGTCGCCGACGGCAAGTTCGTGGTCAAGGTCGGCGGAACCGACACCGAGGCGCGCAACTCCGGCGGCATCAAGGCGGCCGATGCGGAACTGCGCGCGGTGGACGGCAACGTCTATGCGCTGGCCGGCAATACGGGCGGCTATGTCAACGCCACGGGCGTTTCGTCGTCCGACGGCCGCGTCTTCCTGACGGCGGAAGGCGGCACGGTTTCTGTCGGCGGTACCGTCTCGGCGCAGAAGGCCAATGGCGCCGGCGGCACCATCGTCGCCACCGGCAATGCGGTCGAAGTCGGCGCCACGGCGAAGCTCAAGGCTGATGGCGCCACGGGCGGCACGATCCTTCTCGGCGGCGACCAGTACGGTAGCCAGGATGCCTCGCGCAAGCTTGTCGATTTCGACGTGGCAAATGCCTCGACGACCGTCGTTTACGATGGCGCCGAAATCTCCGCGAACGGCACGAACGGCAATGGCGGCAATGTCGTCCTCTGGTCGAACGACTACACCTATCTCGGCTCCAGCGCGGTCTCGGCGACGGGAGCAGGTGCGGGCAATGGCGGTTTCGCCGAAGTCTCCAGCAAGGGCGTGCTCGATTTCCAGGGCTTTGTGAATCTGGGCGCTGCAAACGGCACCGCGGGCACGCTGCTGCTCGATCCCTATAGCCTGACGATCAGCGCGAGCGCGAACAATAGCGTGAACGGTGTGCCGAGCGGTCCGACCTATACGTCAAACGGCGGCAGCTCGGTCCTGAATGTCACGACGCTGACCAATCAGCTCGCAAACAGCGATGTCACCGTTCAGACAGGTGGCGGAAGCCCCGGTGCGGGCAATCTGACCGTCGCAACGGCGATCAACTGGAGCAGCAACAGCTCGCTGACGCTCAATGCGCATAACGACATCACGGTCAACTCGGCGATAGGCTGGACCGGCAATGGCTCGCTGTCGATGAATGCGGGCAACGACATCACGGTCAACTCGGCGATAGGCTGGACCGGCAGCGGCTCACTGTCGCTGGATGCAAACGACGACATCGCGATCAATTCGGGGCTCACCTGGACCGGCAATGGCTCGGTGACACTCGACGCGCATCACAATCTCGCGATCGACGGTGCGATCGCGAATACGACGTCGGGATTGGCAGGCCTCAACCTGAAGGCCGACGACTCCATCACGCAGACTGCGGCCATTCAGGTCGCCAATCTCAACATTCAGGATCACACCAACGGTGGTGCGCCGTCCGTCGCGCTCACCAATGCGGGGAATGCCGTCACGACGCTGACGGGCGGCGCCAACGGCAACCATCGTCTCGGAGACTTCAGCTTCACCAACAGCAAGTCACTGACGATCGGCAGCGCCGGCTTACATTCCATCGGCACCGTCACGGTGGTTGCGAGTGGCGCGGGGAGCAACATCACGCTGGCTTCCGGCGCGCAAGGCGGAATCGATACCTCCGCCAACACGACGCTCACGGTCGCAGCGGGTGGAAATTTCATCAACAACGCAGGTTCGAGCGCGCTGGATACGGGCTTTCTGGGACGCTGGCTTGTCTATGCCGGCAGCTCCGTGGGCAATACCTATGGCGACCTGGACAGCGGCCATCAGGCGATCTGGGGCAAGAGCTACGGGCAGCCGCTCGGCGCCGGCTCTGGCGGCAATCGCTACGTCTTCGCGGACGACAGCGGCACGCTCTCGGTGACGCTCGATCCTCTCAGCAAGGTTTACGGCACGACCTACACGTTCAGCAGCGGCGATATTGCGTCCGCGAGCCTGAACACGAGCCATGTGGCAGTGGCCAACGCCTATCAGGCGACCACGGGCTCGACGACGAATCTCACATCCGGCCAGATCGCGACCATCGCGCTCTCGTCCACGGGCGCGGCGGCGACGGCGAATGTGGGAAGCTATAACGTCAATGCGACCTACGGCGCTTATTCCACGACGGTCACGAACGGTCTGTCGGTTACCAAGGCGACGCTGACGGTGACGGCGAAGAACCAGTCGAAGACTTACGGCCAGACGGTGACTTTCGGCGGGAGCGACTACACGGTTTCGGGCCTCAAGAACTCCGACACGGTGACCAGCGCGACGCTGACCTCGTCGGGCGCGGCGGCCTCGGCCAACGCGGGTAGCTACGATATCCTCGTCAGCAATGCGGCCGGCACGGGTCTGTCGAACTACAACATCAGCTATGCCAAAGGCACGCTGACGGTAAACAAGGCGACGCTGACGGTGACGACGCAGGACGCGTCCAAGACCTATGGCGACGCCAATCCCACCCTCACAGCCACTTACTCGGGCTTCGTCAACGGTGACACCAAGTCCGTCATCAATACGCTGGCGACGGTGACGACGACGGCCAACGCGCAGACGGGCGTTGGCACCTATGCCATCACGGCCAGCGGTGCGTCGGACAACAACTATACCTTCACCTATGCGAACACCGGCCTGTTGACGATCAACAAGGCGGCGCTGACGGTGACGGCGAAGAACCAGTCGAAGACCTATGGCGACGCGTTCACTTTCGACGGCACCGAGTACACGGTTTCCGGTCTCAAGAACTCTGATGCGGTGACCAGCGCGACGCTGACCTCGTCGGGCGCGGCGGCCTCGGCCAACGCGGGCAGCTATGCCATCTCGGCCAGCAACGCGGCCGGCACGGGCCTGTCGAACTACACCATCAACTATGTTGACGGCACCTTCTCGGTCGGCAAGGCGGC
>NZ_JBDKSS010000006.1:0-61493 GCF_039680535.1 Parvibaculum sp.
ATGAGCATCAACGCGGTCAAGGGTGTCGAGATCGGCGAGGGCTTCGGCGCCGCCGCGCTGACCGGCGAAGAAAATGCCGATGAAATCCGCATCGGCAATGAAGGGCCCTATTTCACTTCGAACCATGCGGGCGGCATTCTGGGTGGCATTTCGTCAGGCCAGGACATCGTCGCGCGCTTTGCCGTAAAGCCGACCTCCTCGATCCTCACGCCGCGCAAGTCCATCACGGTGACGGGCGAGGAAACGGAGATCATGACCAAGGGCCGTCACGACCCTTGCGTCGGCATTCGCGCGGTGCCCGTGGGCGAAGCCATGCTTGCCTGTGTGCTTGCCGATCATTTCCTGCGCCATCGCGGGCAGATCGGCTGAGGCCGGCTTCTAGAGACGGATAGGATCGAAGCTGTCCATCCGCGCCATCGCCCAGTTCGCGCGATAGAACTCGCTGGCCGATGTGCCGGCGATCAGCTCGCGCGGCTTGGCGAAATAGTGAATCTGCGAGAACAGCTTGATCTCCGTCGAACCGGTGCGCCGCGCGAGATGATGCGGGCCCAGTTGATCGGGATGGTCGAGCCCCGCCGAGGCAAGGATCTCCGCCAGCGCCTTCATCGTATGTCGGTGATAATTGAAAACCCTCGTCGCCTTGTCTGGAACGACAAGCGCGAGCTGCCGCAGATGGTCTTGCGTCGCAACCCCCGTCGGGCATCGATTGGTATGGCAACTCTGCGACTGGATGCAACCAACCGCGAACATGAAGGCGCGCGCCGCATTGACCCAGTCGGCACCGATGGCCAGAGTGCTCGCAATGTCGAAGGCGCTGACAATCTTGCCGGCCGCACCGATCTTGATCCGGTCACGAAGTCCCGTGCCGACCAGCGCGTTGTGAACGAAAAGCAGTCCATCGCGCATCGGGACGCCGATATGATCGGTAAACTCCACTGGCGCCGCGCCCGTGCCGCCCTCCGCGCCGTCGACGACGATGAAATCCGGCAGGATGTCCGTTTCGAGCATCGCCTTGACGAGCCCCATGAACTCCCATGGGTGGCCGAGACAGAGCTTGAAGCCGACGGGCTTGCCACCCGAAAGCTCCCGCAACCGCGCAATGAAATGCATCATCTCGATGGGCGTACCAAAAGCCGAATGCCGTGCGGGAGAGATACATTCCTCGCCCGTCTCGACACCGCGCGTCAGCGCGATTTCAGCCGACACCTTGCCCTTGGGAAGGATGCCGCCATGGCCGGGCTTCGCGCCCTGACTCAGCTTGATCTCGATCATCTTCACTTGCGGCGTCGTGGCCTGGGCAGCGAATTTCTCCGGATCGAAATGTCCATCCTTGGTGCGGCAGCCAAAATAACCGCTGCCGATTTCCCAGATGAGGTCGCCGCCGAATTCACGATGATACGGGCTGATGCTCCCCTCGCCCGTGTCGTGCGCGAAACCACCCTCCTTCGCACCCTTGTTCAGGGCACGGATCGCATTGGCGCTCAAGGCGCCGAAGCTCATCGCGGAAATATTGAAGACGGACGCCGAATAGGGCTGCGTGCATTGCGGCCCACCGATCTCGATGCGGAAGCTCGACGGATCGACATTCAATGCCGGCTGCGCCGAATGCCCGATGAATTCATACCCGTCGCCATAAACGTCGAGCAGCGTTCCGAACGGTTTTTCGCTTACAACATTTTTTGCACGTTGATAGACGAGCGAGCGCTGCGCGCGCGAATAGGGAAGTTTCTCGTCATCGCCCTCAAGGAGATATTGCCTTATCTCAGGCCTGATCTCTTCGACGAGATAGCGAATATTGCCGATGACCGGATAGTTGCGACGCACAGCGTGACGCGTCTGCAGAATGTCGACCACGCCAAGCACGGAGAGAAGCCCCGCTGCAAGCGTGACGATCCAGAGCCCATTCACCGTCGCGACGAAGGGCAATGTCAACAGCATCGCCGCCACGCAAAGAGCAAAGACGATATATCGCGCAAAAAGGCTCGCCATCAGTCCACAACTTTCCGGAAGACCATGACCTTCGACAGAAAGGCCGGTGTTGAACCATCGAAGGCGAGCCCCGCGCGCGCGAAAAGCGCCGCAAAATCCTCGGCGAGATAAGTGCCGAAATAGGGCTCGTGAAAGCCAATGGGGAAGAATTCGAGAAGCCCGTCATAATCGGGCCGGTCGCCGGTCTGCAACGCATCGACAATGACGGCGATGCCGCCCGGCTTCAGCACGCGGGCGATCTCCGCCGCCACAATCTTGCGAACCTTGGGCGGCAGTTCGTGAAAAATATAGATGCAAGTGACCGCATCCTGCGACGCGTCGGCCACCGGCATATTTTCCGCGTTGGCCTCGATGATCTCAACAGAGCGCCGCCGCTTCAGCCGCTTGCGCGCCTCTGCCACATAAGCGGGCGACAGTTCGAGCCCCGCCGCATTGAGACGCGGATAATTCGCGGTCACCTCATCAAGGAAGCGCCCTGTCCCGCAAGCAACATCGAGGAGGTGCAGCTTGCGCTGGTCGCGCCCCTTGAACGCATTGGCGAGCGGCACCAGCGCCTGACGGCGCATCGTGTCCGCCGTGCCGGTGAACAGCACTTCGACCTGCGTGTCGTAGAGCTTCGCGGATTCGTCCGAGAACCAGCCGCCGGTCTGATAGTGGAAATTCTGGAGGTAATAGCGCGGATAGCGCTTGCGCAGTTCCGGCGTCAGCACTTCGGAATGGCGCCGCGACAAGCGCCGCTCATCCACCTTTCGCGCGTCCTTGAAGAAACGAAGGCTGGCGCGAATGGCGGCCGAGGGCGGAAGCAATCCGTCCGGCGCGCGATAAAGCCCCGCCGCAATGTTCTTCCAGTCGCGCTCGAAAAGCTCCCTCATCCCGGCGACGAGGGCAGGCCATTTCGGCACCTTGCCCTCGACCGAAACGGGCTTCTCTCCCGGCGGCACCAGCGGCCCGCGTATGCGATTGAGCGCGATGTAATGGCCCGCATACCAGGCGACCCGCGCGCCCTGCTGCACGCCATAGCCGATCCGGGACAAGGGGCCTGCCATCCGTCACTCCCTGCGGAAGATGCCTACCAGTTCAATATGGGGCGACCAGAGGAATTGGTCCACCGGCGTCACGCGGGTCAGGCGGTATCCGCCATCGATGAGCGTCCGCGCATCCCGCGCGAAGGTCGCCGGATTGCACGACACGCCGATGACGAGCGGCACGGCCGATTTCGCCAGCTGTTCAGCCTGCGCCGCCGCGCCCGCACGCGGCGGATCGAAGACGACGGCGTCGGTCTTGAGTAACTCGCTCGGCAGGATCGGTCGGCGGAACAGATCGCGCATCAGGATTTCGACGGGCTTCAGGCCGAGCCCCGGCCCCTGCTCGCGGATCGCCCGGTCGAGCGCAGCCGTCTGTGGCTTCTCGCTTTCGACGGCGAACACCGAGCTGCGCTTCGCCAGCCCAGCCGTGAATGTGCCGCAACCCGCGAAGAGATCGGCCACGCGCCTTGCATCTCCCACAGCCTCGACCACAAGGCGGACAAGCGCCGCCTCGCCATCGGCCGTCGCCTGAAGAAAGCTTCCTGGCGGCGGCGCGACCTTGAGCCCCGAAAGCGTCACCACAGGCGCGCGGCGTTCGGAAATCATCTCGCCGTTCCAGACGAGCCGCGCGAGATCATGCGCCGATGTACGCTTGGCAAGCTCCGCCCGCAGCGGCCCGTCGACATCCTTGCCGCCGGTAACCGCCACATCGAGGCCCGTCTCCGTCGCCGTCACGGCGACCGAGGCATGGCCTTTTCGCGAAAGACCCGGCTCAACGAGATGGGCGAGGCTCTGAAGCGCCGCCTCGATCTCGGGCACGACGAGCGGACATTCCGTCAGCTGAATGATCGTATGGCTGGATCGGCTGTAATATCCAAGCGTCACGCCTTTTTTGGTGCGCGTCGCGGAAAAGGTCGCGCGGCGGCGGCTCCGCGGCGCTGCGGGCACGATCGAATCGACTTCAACCTCGATGCCGCGGGGCTTGAGCGCTGCCACCACCTGTTCGCGTTTCCATTCGGCATAGGCCTTCGCTTCCACGTGTTGAAGCGCGCAGCCCCCGCACTGACGGAAATGACGGCAAGGCGCAGCGACGCGGCTCGCAGACGGCGTGACGATGCCGAGAAGCTCGGCCCGGCCTTCGCCGGTCGGTTGAATACGCACACGCTCGCCGGGCAGCACGAAGGGCACGAAGACTTCGCCCGTCGGCGTCTCCGCGACGCCGTCGCCCAGATGGCCGAGCGAGGCGATCGTCACTTCAAGCTCTGTCGTGGGAATGTCGGTCACTTGCTCTTTCCGTCCAGAACTGCGGCTACAAGGAACTCCTTGTTGCCGTCGCCACCCTCAATGGGGCTATCGGTAACGCCAAGCACCCGCCAGCCGGGCGTGGCGGCGAGCCAGCCAGTTACCGTTTCGCAGGCTTCCGCATGAAGCGCAACATCGCGCACGATACCACCTTTGCCGACCCTGCCCTTGCCGACCTCGAATTGCGGCTTGATGAGCGCGACGAGCTTCGCACCGGGCTGCGCAAGCGCCAGAGCCGCAGGCAGCGCCTTTGTCAGGCTGATGAAGCTCACATCGGCAACGATGAGGTCGATGCCATGCGAAAGATGTTCCGCCGTCAGGTCCCTGGCGTTGAGGCTTTCAAGCGAGGTCACGCGCGGGTCGGAGGCGAGTTCGGCGGCGAGCTGACTGTGGCCCACATCAACGGCAGTGACATGCCGCGCTCCGTGCGCGAGCAGGACTTGCGTGAAGCCACCGGTCGACGCGCCGATGTCGAGACAGTCGAGTCCAGCCGGATCGACCCCGAAATTCTTCAGTGCATGTTCGAGCTTCAGCGCTCCACGCGAGACATAGAGATGCGCCGATGGATCGACATCGATCGTCACATGCTCGCCGACCATCTGCGCGCCCTTGGTCACGAGCTTGCCATCGACATGCACCAGCGCGCCTTCGATCGCCGCTCGCGCCTTGGCGCGCGAAGGAAATATGCCGCGCTCGATCAACATCTGATCGAGGCGCTTGCGTGTCTCGCTCATGATGTTCAGACGAGCTTGGGAGCGGCGGCACGGATCGCCGCAAGTTCGGCGATCTCGTTCTGCATGCCGAGCACCGAAAGGGCTGTCTCCACGATGGCGGAGGCATTCAGCCCCGCGCGCTCATACATCCTTTCCGGCTTGTCCTGATCGATAAAGACATCCGGGAAAGCCATGGGCCGAACCTTCAGCCCATGATCGAGCGCGCCAGACCGGGCGAGATAGTCAAGCACATGGCTGCCGAAACCGCCGACGGTGCCTTCCTCGACGGTGATGAGCACCTCATGCTCGCGGGCAAGCCGTGCCACCAGCGCCTCGTCGAGGGGCTTGGCAAAACGCGCATCGGCGACCGTGGTCGAAAGACCAAGCGCTGCGAGCTGCTCCGCCGCCTTCATCGCCTCGGCGAGGCGCGTGCCGAGCGACAGGATCGCGACCTTCGTCCCTTCACGGAGAATGCGGCCCTTGCCGATCTCAAGAGGAACACCGATTGGCGGCATCTCGACGCCGACGCCCTCGCCGCGCGGATAGCGGAAGGCGGAGGGCCGGTCGTCGATCTCGACGGCGGTTGCCACCATGTGCTTCAGCTCCGCCTCATCGGCGGGCGCCATGATGACGAAATCGGGTAGGCAGCCGAGATAGGTGATGTCGAAGGAGCCCGCATGGGTCGGCCCGTCCGCGCCCACGAGACCGGCGCGGTCGATGGCGAAGCGCACCGGCAGCTTCTGGATCGCGACGTCATGGACGACCTGATCGTAGGCGCGTTGCAGGAAGGTCGAATAAATGGCGCAGAAGGGCTTGAAGCCTTCCGTCGCAAGACCCGCCGCAAAGGTCACCGCATGCTGCTCGGCAATGCCGACGTCGAAAGTGCGCGTCGGGAAACGCTCGCCAAACATGTCGATGCCCGTGCCCGAAGGCATCGCCGCCGTGATGGCGACGATCTTGTCGTCCCTTTCAGCATGGGCGATCAGGCTTTCGCCGAAAACTTTGGTGTAGCTCGGCGCATTGGCGATGGCCTTGGCCTGCGCGCCGGTGATGACATCGAATTTCGAAACGCCGTGATACTTGTCTTCGGCGGCCTCGGCGGGCGCATAGCCCTTGCCCTTCTGCGTCACGACATGGACGAGGATCGGCCCCTCGCCCGCATCGCGCGCATTCTTGAGCACCGGCAGAAGGTGGTCGAGATTGTGGCCGTCGATCGGCCCGACGTAATAGAGGCCCAGCTCCTCGAACAGCGTGCCGCCAGTCGCCATGCCGCGCGCGAATTCCTCGGCGCGGCGGGCACTCTCCTCGATGCCCTTGGGAAAGAGCTTCGCGATCTGCTTGCCGAGATGGCGAACCGAACGATAGGTGCTGCCGGAAATGAGCCGCGCGAGATAGGCGCTCATGCCGCCCACGGGCGGCGCAATCGACATGTCGTTGTCGTTGAGGATGATGATGAGCCGGCTGTCCATGGCGCCGGCATTGTTCATCGCCTCATAGGCCATGCCGGCCGACATGGCGCCGTCGCCAATGACGGCGACGACGTTGTTCTTTGCGCCCTTGAGGTCGCGCCCCACCGCCATGCCGAGACCGGCCGAAATGGAGGTCGAGGAATGCGCCGTACCGAAGGGGTCGTATTCGCTCTCGGCCCGCTTGGTGAAGCCGGACAGGCCACCGGCCTGACGCAGCGTACGGATGCGCGGGCGACGACCGGTCAGGATCTTGTGCGGATAGGCCTGATGGCCCACGTCCCAGATCAGCCGGTCGTCCGGCGTATTGAAGACGTAATGGATCGCGACCGTCAGCTCGACAACGCCGAGGCCAGCGCCCAGATGGCCGCCCGTCTCGGAAACGGCGTCGATGGTCTCGGCGCGCAGCTCATCCGCCACCTGGCGCAGGTCGGATTCCGGCAGCGCGCGCAGATCGGCAGGGCTGTTGATGCCATCGAGAAGAGGCGTTTTGGAAATGTTGCTCAAGTCTATCCTCGGCCGCAGCCGGTACCTTCCGGAACCCCCGGAAGCTCAGTTGCGACGGTTTATAACGAACCGCGCCGCCTCACGCAAAAGGTCGGCCTTTTCATCAAATAAATCAAGGTGTTGGATCGCCTGATCCGACAATATCCGGGCCTGGTCCCGCGCCCGGTCGAGGCCGAGAATCGAAACGAAGGTCGCCTTGCCCGCTTCCGCATCCTTGCGGGCGGCCTTGCCCATGAGTTCCGCGTCGCCCTCGGCATCGAGGAGATCGTCGGCGATCTGGTAGGCGAGCCCCAGGTCATGGGCATAGGCGTGGAGCGCGTGAAGCGCCTCCGCCGAGGCATGGCCGAGCACGCCGCCCGCCTCGCAGGCAAAGGCGATCAGCGCGCCGGTCTTGAGCCGCTGGAGCCTCGTAATGGCGCCGATATCCAGCGCCACCCCCTCGCTCGACAGGTCGATCATCTGGCCACCCACCATGCCGCGGCCGCCGGCGGCGTCGGCAAGGCGGCGGACGAGATCGAGCCGCACCCGCGCATCCTCATGCGTGTCTTCGCCCGCCAGAAGCTCGAAGGCGAGTGTCAGCAGCGCGTCGCCCGCCAGCACGGCGGTTGCCTCGTCGAACTTCCGGTGCACGGTCGGCTGGCCATGACGGAGGTCGTCGTCATCCATGCAGGGCAGATCGTCATGGATCAGCGAATAGATATGCACGCATTCGATGGCAGCGGCGGCCCGGAGCGCGGACTGGCTGGCGACGCCGAAAAGCCGGGCGCTCTCGCAGACGAGAAACGGGCGGAAGCGCTTGCCGCCCGAAAAAACGGCATAACGCATGGCCTCGAAAAGCTGCCCCTCCGGGCCTTCCGCACGCGGCAGAAAGCGGTCGAGCGATTCCTCGACCCTGGCGACGGCTTCGGCCATCGCCCTTTCAAAGACAGGCGCGTCGTCGGACCGGATCATGCTGGCTTATTCGACGTCGAGAGGTTCGGTGCCCGTCGCCTCGCCGCCGGCCGAAAGCGTGATCTTCTCGACCTTGGCTTCGGCCGCCTTGAGCCGCGCCTCGCAATGGGCCTTCAGCTCGGTGCCGCGCTCATAAAGCTCGATCGACTTTTCAAGCGGCGCTTCGCCGGATTCAAGCTGGCTCACGATCTTTTCGAGCTGCGCCAGCGCATCCTCGAAGCTCAGTTTGTCGATGTCGGACGCGGGAGCCGCCATGTCATTCTCCTTCGGTCAGGCGCCGAGTTGCAGCGCCCGCACATGGGCTCTGGTGCTCGAAGCCAGCGCAGCCAAGTCATACCCGCCCTCAAGCGTGGAAACAACGCGGCCGTTGCAGAACTTGTTGGCAAGCCGCACCAGCTCGGTCGTAACCCAGGCGAAGTCGTCTTCCGTGAGCCTCAGATTGGCCAGAGGATCGGCGGCATGTCCGTCGAATCCTGCCGAGATCAGCAGAAACTCCGGCTGGAACATCTCCAGCGCGGGCAGGATCACGTCGCCAAACGCCTCGCGGAACTCTGCCGAGCCGGAACCCGGCGGCAGCGTCCGGTTGATGATATTGCCGAGCCCGTGCTCGCCCGCCCGGCCCGTGCCGGGATAGAGCGGCCATTGATGCGTGGACGCATAAAAGAGGTTCGGGTCCGTCTCGAAGCTCGCCTGTGTGCCGTTGCCATGATGCACGTCGAAATCGACGACGGCGATACGCGAGAGCCCATGCACGTGGCGCGCATGCAGAGCGCCGATGGCCGCATTGTTGAAAAAACAGAAGCCCATCGCCCGGTCGGGTTCCGCATGATGTCCCGGCGGGCGGATCGCGCAGAAGGCATTGCGCACCCTCCCGGACATGACCTCATCGACCGCGAAGGTCACCGCACCCGCCGCCCTGAGCGCCGCCTCGACCGAACCCGGCGAGAGCATCGTGTCCGCATCGACACGGCGAAAGCCATGCTCCGGAGCGCCGTTCAGGATCGCTTCGACATAGATCGGCAGATGCACGCGCTCGATGGCTTCGACGGTCGCTCGCGGCGCCTCCACACGATGCAGAAGCATGAACTCCTCGGCCTCCAGTACGCCGAGCACCGCCCGAAGCCTGTCGGCGCACTCGGGATGGTCCTCGGGCATTTCATGCGCGAAGCAGGCTGAATGAGTGACGAGAAGAGTATCCATGAACGATCCGGATGCTTGAGAAGCGGCATTCTAGCACCGCCGCGGGGCCACAGTCCCCTTGCCCGCGTCACCTTTTTACGACAGGCGCCCTGGAGGCGGTCAAAAGGTCGCATCGCCGCCGCTTTCAACGCCTCGTTAAGGGGAGGCCGATAGCGTCCCGTCTCTGGTCCGGCAGGTCGAACTAATCCGGGCCGTGTTCACGTTGCGTATTGAGTAAAGGGTTCCCACCTAGTGAGTCAGGTATCAGTCATGTCCCGCTTCGAGCATCTCGCCTTCGTACGTATCAGCGACGCCGACAAGCAAGCCTTCAACGACATCAGCGCCGTTCTTCCCAAGCATATCGAGCGCATTCTCGACGGCTTCTATGACCATGTGAGCCGCGAGCCGGAACTGGCGAAGCTGATCGGCGACCCCTCCAACATTCCCCGCCTCAAGGCCGCCCAGCGTCAGCATTGGGCCGGCCTCTTCAGAGGTGATTTCAGCGAGCAGTTCATCACCCAGGCCATCCGTATCGGCGCGGCGCATGAACGCATCGGCCTGACGCCGCGCTGGTATATCGGCGCATACGCCTTTGTCATGTCCGAACTCGCGCCTGTGCTGACGAAGGAATATCGGTGGCAGCCTGCCAGGCTCGCCGCTGCCATGGCCGCCATGTCAAAGGCCATCGCCCTCGACATGGAACTGGCGATCTCGGTCTACCTCGAAAAGGGTCAGGAGCGACGCCTGATGGACCTGCGCTCCATCGCGGCGAAGCTCAGCAGCGGCATCGGCGACGCGGTCGACCAGATGGCACATCGCGGCAACGAAGTGCGCGACGCAGCCTCAAAAATCACCGACGCCATGATTGCGGTCGAGGATCGCGCCAACGCCGTCGCCTCGGCCTCCGAAGAAGCGACGACCAACGTGCAGGAAAGTGCGCGGGCGACGCGCGAACTCTCCGACGCCGTGCGAAATGTCGATCAGCGCGTCGGCCATTCCGCCATCATCGCGCAGGAAGCCGTGGTCCGTGCCGAGCGCGCGGCAGAAAGCATCGCCGCCCTTCACAGCGCCAGCGAAAATATCTCGGACACGGTGAAGCTGATCGCGGACATTGCGAGCCAGACCAATCTTCTCGCGCTCAACGCCACCATCGAGGCGGCGCGCGCGGGCGAAGCGGGACGCGGCTTCGCGGTCGTCGCCGCCGAGGTCAAGGCGCTCGCCAACCAGACTTCGCGCGCGACAGAGGGCATCACCAATCAGGTGAGCAGCATCCGCGAAGCAACGGGCCTCGCCATGTCGGCAATCGCCGACATCAATGAGACGATCGGCGAGATCAACGGCATCTCGATCGAGGTGTCCGCGACCGTGCAGCAGCAAACCGCCGCCGCCGCGCATATCTCGCACAATGTCGATGAAGCCGCCGCCGGCACGCAGGACGTCTCGGCGAAGATCGTCGAAGTGGCGGGCCAGACCCGCACCGCAACGGAACATTGCACCTATCTGCGCGATGTGTCGGGCGAGGTCGGCGAGGCGGCACACCGCCTGCGCCAGAGCATGGAAACGATCCTCGAAGGGCTGACCAGCGGCGCGCAGGACGCAGCCTGACGCCAACGCCGATTACACTGGTGCCGCGCCTTATGTGGCGCGGTACCAGTCGACGCCTTTCTCGTTGCGCTCCACCGTGGCCTTGCCACGCCCGAGCAGGCAATTGAGATGGGCGATGCTTTCGCCCGTCGCCATGAAGAAGACTTCAGGCCCGATCTTGCGCCTGAAGAGTGCCGGAAAGACGTCGATGACGCGCTTCGGCTCTGCAAGCAGATCGTAAAGCTTCGACAGGCCTTCCTCATGGCCTTCGATGAGCTGTGTCATGCGCGTATGGAGCCCGTAGAATGGCTCGTTATGCGCGGGCAACACCAGAAGGTCGGCTGGAAGCGTCGCGCGGATGCGGTGGCAGCTTTCGAGCCAGTCCTCGAGCGGATTCTCATAGGCCTCGGTCGGGTGCACGCTGACATTGGATGAAATGCGCGGCAGGACCTGATCGCCGGAAATCAGGATCTTCGCTTCCTCGCAATAAAGCGAGACATGCTCGGGCGCATGGCCCGAACCGATCACGACCTGCCAGCGGCGGCCGCCAATGGTCATCTCGTCGCCCGCCTTCAGCCTGCGGAAGATTTCAGGCAGCGGCGAGACGCGCTCGCCGAAATTGCCGAAGCGCTTGGCGTAGCTTTCGAGACCACGCTCGCCGAAGCCCGCCGCGCGATAGAAGTCGAGCGCCGCCTTGGGCGCCTCGCGGCCCGTGTCGAGAACGAGATTGCGGCACATCAGGAAATCGGTGCGCGACATCTGGAGATCGATGCCCCATTCGCGCGTGAACCAGCCCGCAAGCCCGACATGATCGGGATGGAGATGGGTGACGACGAGCCGGGTGATCGGCTTGCCCTTGAGCCCCGTCGCAAAGACCTGCCGCCAGAGACCCATGACCTCGTCGCTCGACACACCTGTGTCGACCACCGTCCATCCGTCATCTTCCTCAAGCAGCCAGAGGTTGATGTGGTCGAGCTGGAAAGGCAGCGGCATGCGCACCCAGTAGATACCGGGGGCCGCTTCCATCGCTTCGCCGGGCGCTGGAATCCGCGACAACGGATAGCGCAAGGCGCTTTCGACCGGTTCGGTCAATGACACGTCTGACATATAAATTCTCCTTGCACCCGTGATAGGCGCGTCGGCGGGAGAGGTCAAACGCCAGAAGATTTTTCAAGGGCGCCGCTGGGGAACCTCAGACGCCGAGAGCCTCGGCATCGAGCGCGTAGAGCGTCTCCGAGCCGGCCGTCGCGGGCGCAAGCAGACCGGCTGCTAGCGGCAGTTGCTGGGCCGCATAAAACCGCGCCGTGGCGAGCCGCGCCGCGAGGAAGGAATCACCCTCCGCCTTCACTGCCGCCAGAGCGCCCAGCGCGAGGAAGTGCCCGCCCGCGACCGTGCCGAAGAGGCGCAGATAGGGCGAAGCACCGGCGAGACAATCGTCGGTCGCCGACTTCAGACGCGCGAGCATCCAGTCTGTCGCCTTGTCGAGCGTGTCGAGCCCCTGATCGAGCGCGGCACCAATCGAAGTGAGGCCTTCATGGTTGGCCTCCCGCGCCTTTGCCGCCGTCTCGCGCATCTCGGCGATGAAGCCCTTCACCACCTCGCCATTGCCGAGCGGCAGCTTGCGCGTCACGAGGTCGATGGCCTGAATGCCGTTGGTGCCTTCGTAGATCGGCAAGATGCGGGCATCGCGGTAATATTGCGCCGCGCCCGTTTCCTCGATGAAACCCATGCCGCCATGGATCTGCACGCCGAGGGACGCGACCTCGCATCCGATGTCGGTGGAGAAGCTCTTCGCGATCGGCGTCAGAAGATCGGCACGCGCCTGGCCCGCCGCGCGTTCCTCCGGCGTTGCACCATGATGCGCGCGGTCGATCGCCACGGCATTGGCGTAGCAGATCGCACGCGCGGCTTCGGTGAGCGCCTTCATCGTGAAGAGCATACGACGTACGTCGGGATGCACGACGATGGGCTCCATCTCGCCCGGCGCAAGCGTCGAACCGATGGACCTGCCCTGCCTGCGTTCCGTCGCATAGGCCAGGGCATGCTGATAGGCACGTTCGGCAATTGCGACGCCCTGCGTGCCGACGAGAAGCCGCGCATTGTTCATCATCGTGAACATGCAGGCGAGGCCCTTGTTCTCCTGCCCGATCAGCGTGCCGATGGCGCCGCCATTGTCGCCATAGGACATGACGCAGGTGGGGCTGCCGTGAATGCCGAGCTTCTCTTCGAGGCCGACGCATTTCGCATCGTTGCGCGCGCCGAGAGAACCATCCGCATTGACGAGAAATTTCGGCACGAGGAAGAGCGAAATGCCCCTGGTGCCCGCAGGCGCATCGGGCAGACGCGCGAGGACGAGATGGACGATATTCTCGGCCATGTCGTGGTCGCCATAGGTGATGAAGATCTTGGTTCCGGTGATGCGATAGGTGCCGTCGCCCTGCGGCACGGCCTTGGCCTTCAGCGCATTGAGGTCCGAGCCCGCCTGCGGCTCGGTCAGGTTCATCGTGCCTGTCCATTCGCCCGAGATGAGCCTGGAGAGATAAAGCCGCTTCTGCTCCTCCGTGCCATGCGCCGTCAGCGCCTCGACGGTGCCCTGGCTCAGGATCGGGCAGAGGCCAAAGCCCATATTGGCGGCGTTCCACATCTCCTGCATGGCGGTGGCGAGGGCCAGCGGAAGCCCCTGTCCGCCAAATTCGGGCGAGGCCGCGAGGCTTCCCCAGCCGCCCTCGACCCAGCGCGCATAGGCTTCCGGGAAGCCCTTCGGTGTCTTCACGCCATCGGCTTCGAGCCGCGCGCCCTCATGGTCGCCCGATTTGTTCAGCGGCGCGAGAACGTCGCCGGCGAGCTTCGCGCCCTCTTCAAGCACCGCCTCGATAAGGTCCGGCGTCAATTCGGCGAAATCGCCCTTGCCCGCGAGTGCCCCGAGCCCCGCCACTTCCTGAAGCACAAAAGCCATGTCACGGACGGGGGCGCGGTAAGTCATGGAAAATCCTCGGGCAAATACTGAACCGGTTCTAACAGCCGGGGGCGTTTTAATCTATTCTGACCCGCGTTTGAACTGCGACAGATAGGAGGCCCGCATGACGACGGGCAATGACCGGAAAACACGCACTGCGCTCATCACCGGCGCGTCGGCGGGCATCGGGCGCGAACTCGCGCTGGTCTTCGCCGAAAACGGCTTCGATCTGGTGCTCGTCGCGCGCCGCAAGGAGCGGCTGGAAGCGCTGGCGCAGGAAGCGCAGGGCAAATTCGGAGCGAAAGCCCATATTCTGGCGGTTGATCTCACAGATCCCGCCGCGCCCCGTCAGATTTTCGATGAAATGGCCCGCCGCCACATCATGGTCGATGCGCTGGTCAACAATGCGGGCTTCACCGTGCCGGGCTATTTCCGCGATACGCATTGGGACGACCAGAAACACCTCATTCAGGTTATGGTGACTGCAGTGGCCGAACTCTGCCATTTGTTTGGGCCGGGCATGGCTGCACGCGGCTATGGCCGGATCATCAATGTCGCGTCACTCGCAGGCCATCTTCCGGGCGCCGCTGGCGGCACGCTCTACGCGGCGGCCAAGAGCTTCGTCATAAAGATGTCCGAAAGCCTCGCGCTCGAAAATGTCGGCAAGAACGTCCACGTCACGGCGCTCTGCCCCGGCTTCACCTATTCGGAATTTCACGACGTCGCGGGCAATCGCGAGGAAATGAACAAGCTGCCCAAATTCATCTGGATGACCGGCGATGTCGTCGCGCGACAGGCTTATGACGCGGTGATGGCGGGACGCCCCGTCGTCATCAATGGCGGCCTCAACAATTTCATCGCGCTGCTCGCGCGCTTCCTGCCGCAGCGCCTCGTCCATGCCCTGATGGCGCGGAACCAGCGCAACGCAAAGGCGAAGCCCCGTGCCGCCTGAACTTCTTCGCGCGGACAACGAGGCCATTACGCGCGGAGGCGCCCTCCTCCGCGAAGGCAGGCTCGTCGCTTTCCCGACCGAAACGGTCTATGGCCTCGGCGCGGACGCGACGAACGACCGCGCCGTCGCGAGCATCTTCGAGGCGAAAGGGCGGCCCACATTCAATCCGCTCATCGTGCATGTCTCCGGCCGCGAGGAAGCGGAAGCGCATGCCCGCTTCACGCCGGAGGCCGATGCGCTCGCCCGCGCCTTCTGGCCGGGCGGCATTACGCTCGTGCTGCCGCGCCTTGCGACAACGCCCATCTCGCTTCTCGTCAGCGCCGGCCTCGACACGGTGGCGCTGCGTGCGCCCGCGCATGACGTTGCGCAATCGCTGATCCGCGCCGCCGGACGGCCCATCGCCGCGCCCTCCGCCAACGCATCCGGCGAGGTGAGCCCGACCCGCGCCGAACATGTCATGGCTTCACTCGGACATTCGGAACTTCTGTCGATGGTCCTTGATGGCGGCCCATGCCCGCTCGGGCTCGAGTCGACCGTCATCGGCTTCCCGGAAAGCGGCGCGCCGACGCTGCTCCGGCCCGGCGCCATTGCCCGCGAGGAAATCGAGCGTGTGCTGGGACGTCCTCTCGCCGCAGCCGATGTTGCTTCCGGCGAGGCCGGCCGCTCATCGCCCGGGCAGCTCGCCAGTCACTACGCGCCCCGGGCGCGGCTCCGGCTCAACGCCACGGAAACGCGAGACGGTGAAATACTGCTGGGCTTCGGACCGGCGAAAAATGCGGTTCTCAACCTTTCGCCGACGGGCGATCTTCGCGAGGCCGCCGCAAATCTCTTCGCCATGCTGCGCGCGCTCGACGAAAAGGCGCATGGGAAGGGCATCGCCGTGACGCCCATTCCCTCAAATGGCCTCGGCGAGGCGATCAACGACCGCCTGCGCCGTGCGGCCGCGCCGCGTTAATGCGCCTTGATGGCAATGCGGTCGAGGAAACCGAGCGCCACCGCGGATACCACGAAAGCCATGTGCATGATCGTCATCCACATGATCTGAGGCTCCGTGTACTGCGTGGCGTTCAGGAATATCTGCAGAAGATGGATCGATGAAATGGCGACGATGGCGGAGGCAACCTTCACCTTGAGGCTGCCCGCATCTAGCTTTCCGAGCCAGGTGAGATCGACCTTCGCGTCGTAGCGGCTGACGAAATTCTCGTAGCTCGAAATCATCACCATCAGGACGAGGCTTGCCACCAGCGCGGCGTCAATCAGGCCGAGCATGGCCAGGATCATCTCGGCTTCGCTATAGTTGAAGGCATTGAGGAACACCTTGGCGAGTTTCAGCGTGAAGCTCGCCGCGTAAAGCGTGAGCGCCGCGGCAAGTCCGAGATAAAAGACCACGAGCACCCAGCGGCTCGACAGGATCACGCGTTCGATCAGCAACTCAACGGATTTCATAACACCCTCGATGGATAGCGGAGGATGACATATAGCGTCGTCACGCCAGATTTCAAACGGGATCAGGCGCTCTCCGCCGCAGGGCCGATCAGAAGCACCGGCACGCCGCATGTCGGCTTGCGAATGGTGGCAACCTCCGTGCCCTTCTTGCGGCCCAGCTTCACCTCCGATACATCCGCGCCCTCCCGGACCAGCCGCTCGCGAACAGCGCCGACATGTCCGACCTTCCAGGCGAGGCCCATGAAGTAGTCGTTCGCCGGCGCCTTCGCCTTGTCGAGCGGCTCGACCACTTCGAGCGTCACGCCGCCGAGGCGGAAAAAGAGCTGCCGCACGCCCCATTCGGGCTTCGACTGGTCGAGTGCCAGCCGGATCCCGAATTGTTCTCCGAAGAGATGCTTGCAGGCTTCTGCATCCGAGGTCATCACCACGACATGATCGAGCGCGGAGATCGCCTCGCCTTCGCCGACGCCGGGTCGCAGCGCCGCCTCCGGCAATGGTTCGGGTGAAAGCTGCTCGTGCCCCATCATGAAGAGGCCGCGCGCGATCTCGGCCGGGACCAACAGGGATTTCCAGCGCCGCCGCTCTCCGGCAGGGCCCGAAACCTCCGCCTCGGGAAAAAGGACGGCGGGCAACCCCCTGGCCTTCAGCCCCTCGACGGTCCGCGTGGCGTCCGGCGTCGAGAAGACAATGCCGACAATGCCCTCGCCGGCCCGGTCAAGCTGGGCTGACAGGAGACTTCCCCAGGGCGCGCCTGTTTCGGAGGAGGACAGAAGATCGAGCGACACATTGCCGAGGCGATAGATGACGCGCTCCGTCCCGCCATCCCGATAGCGCCATGAGGGCGAACGGCCAAGCATGCGCGTATAGATGCGCTCGGCTTCCGCGAGATCCCGCACGCCGATCATGATCCGATCGATACCGCCGACCAAAGCCTCTCCCGTCATTCCACCCTCGGACGCTTCATTTTGTTGCGGCCATGCTAGACTTCACGAAACGTAATGCGAAGAACGAAGACGACAATGCGGGATATGAATTCTCTGCTTGACGATCGGGCGCCGAGCCGCTCTCTCGGAAGGACGATTGCGTGATGGCATCTGCGGAAACGCTGGCGAGGATGAAGTCGGTCGTCGGCCCCAAGGGCTTTGTCGACACCGAAGCCGACATGGCGCCCTATCTCGTCGAACGGCGCGATCTCTACAAGGGCCGCGCGGCGGCGATCCTGAAACCCGCCTCCACGGAAGAAGTCGCCGCGCTGATGCGCATTGCCCATGAAACCGGAACGCCTGTGGTGCCGCAAGGCGGCAATACGGGCCTTGTCGGCGGGCAGATTCCCTTCGAGACGGGCAAGGAGGTCGTGCTCTCGCTCCAGCGCATGAACCGCATCCTTGCGCTCGATACCGGCAACAATACGCTCACGGTCGAGGCAGGCGTTACGCTCGCCGCAGCGCAGGCTGCCGCCAGAGATGCCGACCGCCTCTTCCCCTTGAGCCTCGCCTCCGAGGGGAGCTGTCAGATCGGCGGCAACCTCGCCACCAATGCCGGCGGCACGGCGGTTCTTCACTACGGCAATGCGCGCGATCTCGTGCTCGGACTCGAAGTCGTTCTGGCCGACGGACGCATCTGGAGCGGGCTCAAAGGTCTGCGCAAGGACAATACGGGTTACGACCTGAAGCAGGTCTTTCTTGGCTCCGAAGGCACGCTTGGCATCATCACCCGCGCGGTTCTGAAACTCTTCCCGCTCCCGCGCGCCATGGCGACTGCCTTCGTTGCGGTTCCGAATGTCGAAGCGGCGGTGAAACTTCTGCGCCTCGCCGATGCCACGACGGGCGGGCTCGTGACCAGTTTCGAGCTCATGCCCCGCATCGGCATCGATTTCGTGGTGAAGCATCTGCCCGGCGCAACCGATCCGCTGAAGGCGCCATCGCCCTGGTATGTGCTGATCGAACTCTCGGCGGGCAATGACAGCGAGGGCCTCGCCGCAACGCTCGAAGCCCTGCTGGGTGGCGCGATGGAGAAATCTCTCGTCTCCGATGCCGCCATTGCGGCATCGGAAGCGCAGCGTGCCGCCTTCTGGCGCATGCGCGAATCCATGTCGGATGTGCAGAAGATGGAAGGCGGCAGCATCAAGCACGACGTCTCGGTGCCCGTGTCATCGGTCGCCGAATTCATCGCCCGCGCCACAAAGGCTGTAGAGGCGGCGCTGCCGGGCATACGCCCCGTGCCCTTCGGCCATGTCGGCGACGGCAATATCCATTTCAACCTGAGCCAGCCGGTCGGGGCCGACAGGGCGGGCTACCTTGCCCGGTGGGATGAAATGAGCGCCATCGTGCATGGCATCGTCCGCGACCTCGGCGGCTCGATCAGCGCCGAGCACGGCATCGGTCGCATGAAGCGCGACGAGATCGCCGAGACGAAATCCCCTGTCGAGATGGAACTGATGCGCGCGTTGAAGCACGCGCTCGATCCGAAGGGAATTCTCAATCCTGGAAAAGTTCTGACGGCAAGATGAGCGGCCCGCTCAGTCTGCCGTGCGCGCCAGCGGACTGCCGATAGGCAGGTTCTGCGCGGGCACGATCAGCACCTTGTCGATGCGCGGTCCGTCCATGTCGACGATCTCGAAACGATAGCCGTTCCAGCCGAAATAGTCGCCTTCGCGCGGCAGGCGCCCGAACCAGTTGAACATCACGCCCGCCAGCGTGTTCACTTCGACATGTTCGTCGCCGGGCAGCTTCGACAGGTTGAGCATACGACGCACCTCATCGACCGACACCACGCCATCGACGATATAGGAGCCGTCTTCGCGCGTGACGACCGCAGGGTTCGAGTCCGCCGAATGATCGGTGATGTCGCCGATCATGGCGAAGAAAATCTCCGCCATGGTGATCGAGCCGACGACGTCGCCATATTCGTCGATGACAAAGGCCATATACATGTTGTCGGCCTGAAGGATGCTCAACGCCTTGAGCACCGACGTCGTGCGCGGCACATAGAGCGGCGGCGACATCCTGCTCAGCATCTCCTCGTTGGAGCGCGGCGTCATGTAGATATCCTCGAGCCGGACGAAGCCCAGCGGCTCGCCGTTCGCGCCCCTGCGGATCGGATAGCGCATCTTCTGTTCGGAGCGGATCAGCGCGAGGTTTTCTTCAACCGTGAAATCCGTATCGAGCCAGACCATCTGCACGCGCGGCGTCATGATCTCGGTGACGCGCGTATCGCCGAGGCCGAAAACGCGATTGACGATGTCGCGCTCGACGCCGTCGATGGCGCCCGCGGCCGCGCCCTCCTCGACCAGATGCTTGATCTCTTCTTCCGTGACCCGCGGCACCTGCTGACCGGTAATGCCATAGAGCTTCAACACCGCTTCCGTCGACCACGAAAGGAGGTCGACCGCGGGTCCGAGGAAGCGCGACAGCGCCGTCATGGGGCGCGCAATGGTGGCCGCAATCGCTTCCGGATTGGCGAGGGCGAGGCGCTTCGGGACGAGTTCACCCAGAATGAGCGAGAGGTAGGTGATCGCGAGAACCACCGCGCCGAGACTCACCTGTTCGGCATAGGCTCCGACGAAGGGCAGCGGCGCCAGCACCTTGGCGACCGGCTCGGACAGGGTCGCGCCACCGAAGGCGCCGCTGAAGACGCCGACCAGCGTGATGCCGATCTGCTGGGCGGAGAGGAACCGTCCGGGCTCCGCATGAAGCGCAAGCGCCGCCTCATAGCCTGTCGTATTGCCGCTGCTGCGCTTGCGGGCGGACAGCAGCGCCTGGAGCCGCTGACGGCGCGCGGAGACGATCGCCATTTCTGCGAGCGAGAAATACCCGTTCAGAAGGATCATCACGAGCAGAATGACTATGTCAGATAGCATCTTGTTCCCGGGAACCACGGCCGGCTTTCATTATACAGGCACATGGGCATTTCGCGCGAATGACTTAAGACCTCACGCTATATGTGGAAATCGGTTACACCAAGCGTCGATATATGCCAGGCTTTCGCGCTTTCTCACCTTTTTGGGGAAGCCTCATGACCGACACCGCGCCGCCCTCCCGTCTCGAATCAAGGCCCCGCCTTTCCATACGCCCCGCCCGCGACGGGGACGTGCCCGCCCTTGTGCGCCTTTGGGACGCCTGCGGCCTCACCCGCCCCTGGAACGACGCCCCGACCGATATCGCCTTCGCCCGCCGGGGACCGAACTCGGATGTTCTGGTAGCGGAAGACGAAGGCAAGCTCCTCGCCGCCGTGATCGTCGGCCATGACGGGCACCGGGGCGGCGTCTACTACGTCTCGTCGGACCCGGAGCATCGCTGGCAGGGCTATGGCCGCCTCATCATGGAAGCCGCCGAAGCCTGGCTCGTGCAGCGCGGCGCCTGGAAGCTGAACCTCTTCGTCCGCAAGTCGAACGTCCCCGTCATCGACTTCTACAAATCGCTCGGCTATGGCGAGGACGAAACGGTTCCCCTGTCGAAGCGGTTGCAACCCATGCCGCATATCGATCCCGACGCGCCGCGGTGATCAGAACAGGCTGCTCTGCCGATCGTCCGCAGGCTTCCTTTTCTTCTTCTCCGGCACGGGGTCGGGCGGCGTCACATGCGCCTCGACAATCAATCCCGACTGATCGTTCGCGACGCTGTTCACGGCTGTGCCGACCGGAGTGGCATCGAGAAGATCGTCGGGTGCCGGCTTCATCAGCGCCGCGAGTTCCCTCGGCGTCGCCGCCGGGTCGAGCCAGAGCGCCCAATCCTTCTCGTCGAGAATGACCGGCATGCGATTGTGGATCGGCGCAAGCGTGGCGTTGGCGTCGGTCGTCACCACGGCGCAGCTATCAAGCTCGCTCCCGTCCGCAGGCATCCAGTTGTCCCAGATCGCCGCCATGGCGAAGGGCTTCCCGTCGCGGCGGCGGATGTAATATGGCTGCTTGGGCCCCCTCCCCTTTGCCTGCCATTCATAAAATCCGTCCGCCGGCATCAGGCAGCGATGATGCCGGAAGGCGCCGCGAAAGGAGGGCTTGTCGGCAATCGTCTCCGCCCGCGCATTGATGAGCAGGGATTGCGGCTCCTCCTTCGCCCATGAAGGCACGAGCCCCCAGCGCACCAGCGCAAAATGCCGCCTGCCGCCTTCGACACGGATAATGGGCACGGGCTGCGTCGGCGCCACATTGTAGCGCGCCGGAAAGTTGGGATGTTCCACGAAGCCGAAAAGCGCCCGCATGGGCGCCGGCGGTGTGGTGATGGTGTAGCGTCCGCACATGTGGCGAGCTTAACGGGAGGGCGACAAGGCCCAAAGTTATATTGTATCATTCGCCCATGGCTGAGCATCGCATGGGCGCCCGCCGGGACGCCGACAAACCGCACAACCACGACGCCTGCATCGACACGGCGATTGCGCGTGCGCGGACGCTTTGCGAGGAGCGCTCGGTTCAGCTCACCCCCATTCGCGAGAAGGTGCTGCAGATCGTCTGGCGCTCGCACAAGCCGGTCGGCGCCTATCAGGTGCTGGACGAACTTGCCCGTACGCACAAGGCGGCGCGGCCGCCCACGGTCTATCGCGCGCTCGACTTCCTCATCGCCGAAGGGCTCATTCACAAGATCGAGT
The DNA here is from genome assembly GCF_039680535.1 of Parvibaculum sp. Taxonomy (GTDB): domain Bacteria; phylum Pseudomonadota; class Alphaproteobacteria; order Parvibaculales; family Parvibaculaceae; genus Parvibaculum. The sequence continues at coordinate 21,654 of NZ_JBDKSS010000006.1, forward strand.
CGCTCAATGCCTATCTCGGCTGCGGTGAGGCGGGCGTGGCCCATACGAGCCAGTTTCTCATCTGCCGGGCTTGCGGCACGGCCGAGGAGATCGTGGACCCAAAGCTCGATCAGGCCCTCGACGCCGCGGCAAAGCGGGCCCGGTTTACCATCGAACGCAAGGTGGTCGAGATTGCCGGTCTTTGCAGCCGCTGCGCCGGCTGACGCATGACATCCCTTCATCTAGACTTGCGGCCACAAGCGAAATCCTTCGTTGCGCACTGCGCCCCATCGGAATCCATCATGACCTTGCGCCTTGCGGCTCCCGCCGCTCTCATTCTCGCCCTGTCGCTTCTCGCGAGCGGTTCCGCCCTTGCAGGAGATGCCTTTGCCGAGGGCGCCCGCTCAGGTCCCTTCGTGGCGACCAAGCGGACGCTCACCGAGCTTGCCAGGGATGGCTATGAAATACGCGGCAATCTCGGCACGGCGCTGGTGCTGCAGAAGCAGGCCTCGATCTATTCCTGCACGATCCCGCCGGACCCCGAGCATCTGAGCTATCAGCCCCGTTTCGTCTGTTCGGAGCTGCGGGAAGAGGCGCCGGGGAACACGGCTGCCCCTGCGCAATCCGGTCTCACGCCCGGAACGCATTGAGCGCGGGCGGCCAAGAGGGCATAAAAGCCCCACAAGAATTCAAATCAGGGAGAGACTCATGGCTTACAAACCCTTCGATCTCACGGGCAAGGTCGCGCTGGTCACCGGCGGCAATGGCGGCATCGGCCTCGGCATGGCCGACGCCATCGCCCAGGCCGGCGGCACGGTCGCCATCTGGGGCACCAACGAGGAAAAGACGGCCAAGGCGGTCGAGAAGCTGAAGGCGCATGGCGGCAAGGTCTATGCGCGTAAGGTGGACGTCTCCAAGGAACAGGAAGTCGTCGACGGCATCGACGCGACGGTCGCCGAACTCGGCCGCATCGACAGCGTCTTCGCCAATGCGGGCGTCGGCTTCGGCGCGCCCTCCTTCATCGGAATGACGACCGAGATCTACCGCAAGACGCTGGCCGTCAATCTCGACGGCGTGTTCTGGACGCTGCGCGAAGCCTCGCGCCACATGGTCGAGCGCGCCAAGACCGGCGACACGGGCGGATCACTCATCGGCGTGGCAAGCCTCGCCGCCATCGAGGGCGCCGCGCGCAATCAGGCCTATGCGGCCACCAAGGGCGCGGTCATCTCCATGATCAAATCCTGCGCCGTCGAATTCGCGCGTTACGGCATTCGCGCCAACGCCATCCTGCCGGGCTGGATCGCCACCGATATGACGGCGGGCGCTCAGGCAAACAGCGCATTCGCCGAAAAGGTGATCCCGCGCGTTCCCGCCCGCCGCTGGGGCGAGCCGGAGGACTTCGGCGGCGTCGCGATCTATCTGACCTCGAACGCCTCGTCCTACCACTCGGGCGATACCTTCATCATCGACGGCGCCTACTCGATCTTCTGATCGCCGCCGCTTTCGCCGGAATCGCGTCCCGCCCCCCCAAAGGGCGGGACGTGCTGTTTCGGAGGCCTGCCCTGCTTCCCGCCATGAATGAACGAACCGCAACGCAGCGGCGCGACCACGACTGTGGCCGATGGATCACGGCCGTTAACCTCTCTTTCACGACACAGGCGACTTTTCCCCGAAATATGGTACAAGAGCCCTGTTTGGGCGGTTTGGGTACCAGATGGGGACGTTCTCCATCGCTACGCCGCCCTTGCCCTCTCCCCGGGGGCGCAAGCAGAGGGCGTGATGGCCGAAGATTCTTCCGGTGATTCCTTGTTCAGCTCGATCGACGACGAAGGTCTCGACCCCTCCGCCCCGAATGAGAGTGAACAGCGCCGCATGGCGCTGCAGAACATTCTGGATGCCTGGGACGAGGCATTGGCCGAAGGCGTCTCCGCCGACATCCTCGCCACGACCGCGATCTTCGCCGCCCTGTCCGACATGGTAGAGGCCTATGGCGAGGAAGCCGTGGCCGAAATGGCCGCCGGCCTACCCGATCGCGTCCGTCAGGGCGAGTTCACGCTCAACCGCGTGGTCAACTGACCTCGCGGCTTCCCTTCAGATCATCACTTCGATGAGGCGCGGGCCCTTGGCCTTGATCGCGCTCGAATAGGCGTCGGCGAATTCTTCCGCCGTCTCGACGCGCGTCGCCTCGACGCCCATGCCCTGCGCGAGATGCACCCAGTTCAGTTCCGGGTTGTGCAGATCGAGCATGGAGAGGGCCTTGGGGCCCGGATTGCCGGCGCCGACCCGCGCAAGCTCGATATTCAGGATCGCATAGGAGCGATTGGCGAAGATGACGTTCACGACGTCGAGCTTCTCGCGCGCCTGTGTCCACAGCGCCTGCAACGTGTACATCGCGCCGCCATCGCCATGGAGACAGACGACCTTGCGGTCAGGCTTCGCCACTGCCGCGCCCGTCGCCAGCGGAAGCCCCTGACCGATCGAACCGCCCGTGAGCGACAGATAGTCGTGAAAGGGTGCTGACGCCGTCGCGATCATCGAGCCGAGGCCCGACGTTGCCGCCTCGTCGGAGATGATCGCGCCTTCGGGCAGGAAATGCGCGATGATCTGGCCGGCGCTGAACTGATCGAGCCTGCCCTTCGGCAGGTCGCCCTTCGTTCCCTGCGCCACATGAATCGGCTCCTTCGGCGCGCCGAGCGCGTCCGCCAGCGCTTCGAGCGCGGCGACGCCGTCTTCATGCGGCTGCGCGAGATAATGGATCTTCGCGCTTTCGGGCGCGCAGTAGCTCGCCTTGCCCGGATAGGCGAAGAAGGAAACCGGCGGCTGCGCGCCGACAAGGATCAGCTCTTCGACATCCTTGAATGTGTCGACGATCTGCTCGGCGAAATAGGGAATGCGCTCGACGGCGACGACGCCCGCCCCACGCTCGAGACGCGGCGCGAATGTATCGCACATGATGCGCACGCCGGTCTTCGCCGCGATGCGGCCCGCCGCGTGCAGGCCGCGCTTCCGAAGCCCAAGACCCCGAATGATGATTGCCGCCTTGCGGCCGCTCTTCAGCGCCCTGGCTACGAGATCGACCGTCTCGGGCGCAACGGGCGCAGGGCCAGCCACGGGCAGCGCGGGCGCAGGGCCGTCCGCTTCGAGCCAAGCGGTGTCGGCTGGAAGGATGAGCGTCGCGATCCGGCCGGGAGCGGAGCGCGCCGCCTGCACCGCGCGGGCGCCATCGGCGGCGACGGTCTTCGAATTCGGGCTCGAATGCAGCCAGCCGGAAACGGGCCGCGCGAAACCGGCGAGGTCGGAGGCGAGCGGCGCATCGTATTGCGCGTGATAGGTCGCATGGTCGCCGACGATATTGACGATGGGCGTCGAGGCGCGGCGCGCATTGTGGAGATTGGCGAGACCATTGGCGAGGCCCGGCCCGAGATGGAGAAGCGTCGCCGCGGGCTTGTCCGCCATGCGGCCATAGCCGTCGGCCATGCCCGTCACCGCGCCCTCGAACAGGCCGAGAACCGCGCGCATGCCATCGACCTTGTCGAGAGCGGCGACGAAATGCATTTCGGATGTACCGGGATTGCTGAAGCAGACCTCGACGCCGGATGCCACAAGCGTCCGCACCAGGCTCTCTGCGCCGTTCATCTCACTCATCCCCGTCTCCCGTATTTTTTATCTATGCGGCTTTGTCGCGCGTCGCGAGCTTAACCGAAAAAGCGCCAGGCCACACGCCCGAGCACAACGAGCCCAAACAGCGTGATGAGGCCGCCCGAGACATGATTGACCAGTTCGAGCATGTGGTCGTTCATGCGTTGGCGGAAAAGACTGACAAAGCCGGAAAGCCCCGCCCACCAGAGCATCGAACCGAGAAAGACGGAGCCCACCAGCATAGCCGCGTGGCCGTACCCATTGCCCTGCACCGTCAGCCCGGACACGCCGCCGAAAATGGCGATGAAGCCGAGCATGGTCGCCGGATTGGTGATGGTGAGCGCGAAAGTCGTCGCGAAGACGCGCGCCAGGGCACCCGACAGATTTTCCTGCACGCCTTCATAAAGGTGAGGGTGCGTCCGAAAGGTGTGAAGGCCGAGCGCAATGAGGAAAATTCCGCCGATAAGCTGCAGCGTCATTTCATGGCGCACGACGAAGTCGATTGCGGCGGTGAGGCCGAAGCCGGCAATTGTCGCAAACAGGCCATCGCCGATAGCCGCTCCCGCGCCGGAAAGAAATCCGATCAGGGAGCCGAAGCGCAGGGTGCGCCGGATGACGATGAGGTTAACGGGGCCGATGGGAGCGGCCACCGCGATTCCGATCGCCAATCCGCTCACCACAAGCCCAAGATCAAGCATCGCCGTCCGTCTTCCTCGTTACACAACCACGACGTCGTTGCCGGGCGGATCTGCATAAAGCTTTTCCACCAATGCGGCCCGTCGGGCAAGTGAGACAGACTGATTGATATACCCCTTGTCGGTCAATTCGCCAGCGCCGATGCTCGGTGGCTCGACCATCAGGAGCGCCCGTTCGATGCGCGTGCTCGATCCGGGATTGTCCTTGTTATGCGCCCGCAGGCCCGCCGCGAGGCCTTCGAGGACGGCAGGATGTCGCACCACGTCCTCGACATTGAGGTCTGGCTCGCCCGCCGCCGCGCGGCAGGCGACGAGATTGGGGAAGCCGAGAATGCCGATATAGTCCCGGTCGAGCCCGGCCACCAGCGCATCCTGCAAAAGCCCGTTCGTGAAGGCCAGCGCATCGACGCGCAGCTTGCCCGCGCTCACCCATGTACCGGTGGAGAGCTTGAAGTCTTCCGCCACACGGCCGTCGAAGACAAGGCCCTCCTCCGGATGCTCCGGGTCGACGAAGCGCGCCCCATCGCCGAGACGATAGAAACCTTCCTCGTCATAGGCTTCCTGCGTCTTCAGCGGATTGTTGAGATAGCCGGGCGTTATGCAGGCGCCGCGCGCGCGCACTTCGAGCTTCTGGCCCACAGGCGCGAGCTTGATCTCGACGCCGGGCAGCGGCAGGCCGATGAGCCCCATGCGCTCCGTCGCCCAATGCACATTCATGATCGTGGGCGCGGTCTCCGTCGCGCCGTAACCCGACGAGAAGACGATGCGCTCGCCCGTGAGGCGGATCGCGACCTGCTGGATGCGCTCGTAGAGGTCCTGCGAGAGAGCGGCGCCGCCATAGGCAAGCGTCCGCAGGCGCGAGAAGAAATGCCGCGCCAGTTCGTCGTCCTTTTCAAGCTCCTCGACGAGCATGTTGTAGCCTGCCGGCACGCTTGAAAAATTGGTCGGCGCGATCTCGCGCAAATTCATCACCGTCTCGGCGAAGCCGCCGGGGACAGGACGTCCGCCATCTAGATAGAGCGTCCCTCCCGCAACCGTGTTGTTGTTGAGGATGGCATTTGCGCCGAAGCAATGGTTCCAGGGCAGCCAGTTGAGCAGCACCGGCGGCACATCGTCTTCTTCCGGCCGCGTCAGGCTGCGCGGCATGACCGAATTCACACACATCATGCGCGCCGTCATGATGACGGCCTTGGGCATCCCGGTGGAACCGGAAGTCAGCATGTATTTCGCGACCGTGTCGTCATTGAGGCGCGCATAGGCGTCTTCCACCGCCTGCCCCGGCACCGTCGCCAGAAGATCGGCGAAGCGCGTGCCATGCGACCCATCCACCGAGACGAGTTCAATGCCTTCGAGATTGAGCGAACCGAGCGCGCGTTCGAAGGGCGCGCCTGACTGCATGAAGATCATCTTCGGCTCGATCAGCCCGAAGACATATTCGAGCTTGTCGAAAGCCGAGCTGATCGTGCTGTAGGACGGAGACACCGGCGCGACGGGCACACCCGCCAGCATCGCGCCATAGGTGATGAGCGCATGCTCGATCGAATTGCCGGACAGGATCATCAGCGGCGTCTTCTGACCGAGCCCCCGATCGAGAAGCGCCTGCGCGATCGCGCTGATCTTCCGTTCGGCATCCTTGTAGGTCAGAAGCTCCCACTCGCCGAAGCCTTCCTTCGCGGGCCTGCGCATGCCGAGCCAGATGCGATCCGGCGCTTCCACCGCCCAGCGGCGGAAAGGCGCGATCAGATTTTCCGGCACACCACGAAGCGGATGCGGATTGCGCAGGATGATGGAGCCATCCTCCCTGCGCTCCACCTCCACCTTGCGCTCGACATATTTCGGCTCACGGAACGGCGGCTTCGACATATCCATGCTTCTCCCCCCAATGCGTCAGGCGTTGACGTCGACGACGACGCGCCCGCGAACCTTGCCCGCGAGGATGTCCTGCCCAAGCTGCGGCACATCCTTCAACGTCGCGCGCGACGTCATCGCATCGAGCTTGGCGAGGTCGAGGTCTTTGGCGAGGCGTGCCCACGCCTTCTCGCGCTTCGCCATCGGCGCCATGACGCTGTCGATGCCGCAAAGCGTGATGCCGCGCAGAATGAAAGGCGCGACGGAGGCCGGAAGGTCGAGCCCTTGCGCGAGGCCGCATGCCGCGACCGCGCCGCCATAACGCGTCATCGACAGGACGTTGGCGAGCGTGTGGCTGCCCACCGCGTCGACCGCGCCCGCCCAGCGCTCCTTGCCGAGCGGACGGCCCGGCGCAGAAAGCTCGTTGCGATCGATGATGTCGGCGGCGCCAAGACCCTTCAGGTAATCCGCTTCGGAGGCGCGGCCCGTCGAGGCGATCACGCGATAGCCGAGCTTCGCCAGAAGAGCGATGGCCACCGAGCCGACACCGCCCGCCGCGCCCGTCACCAGCACATCGCCCTTGTCGGGCGTCACGCCTTCATGCTCAAGAGCGAGCACGCAAAGCATGGCCGTATAGCCTGCCGTGCCGATCGCCATGGCATGGGCGGTCGAGATATTGGCGGGGAGCTTCACCAGCCAGTCACCCTTCACCCGCGCCTTCTGCGCGTAGCCGCCATGATGGCCCTCGCCGACGCCATAGCCGTTAAGCACCACCTTGTCGCCCGGCTTGAAGCCTGCGTGGGAGGATGTCTCGACCGTGCCCGCAAAGTCGATGCCGGGGATCAGCGGGAAGCTGCGGATGATGGGCGCCGAACCCGTCAGCGCCAGCCCGTCCTTGTAATTGACGGTCGAGTAATCGACGGCGACCGTGACATCGCCCTCCATGAGATCGGCAAGCGTGATATCGACGAAATCCGTCTTCTGGCCGGCATCGGATTTCGACACGCGAATGGCGTGAAATGTCTCGGTCATGGGCTTCCCCGCGGGTTTTTCTGACTAAGGGCTTCTGACGGCCCGGCATTTTGGGAAACAAACGAACCCAAATCGCCGCCCCGGTCAAGCCAGGCCTTCCGCCGCGTCGAGGCCGCCGGCAGCAGCCCCGCTTCGCGAGTGCCAATGCGAATGTCACACAAAGGAAAAATTGCAGGCAGATGAGCGCGCCGGCGTCGACGCGCCGCCTGCCCCTTCGCTAGGATTCGTTCATCGGCGCGATGAGCCGAACGAGTCGTTGGGCCTCACGCGTCCGTCATTTGGACAGCAGGGGGTGCTTGCGTGACGACAGTTTCCGAGTTCGCCAGGATGCTCGACGGGTACCGGCTGATCACCGCCGAAATCCTCTACCACATGCCGGATCATCCCGGCCTTTTCCAGACGTTCATCTGGCAGGAATACGACCTCGCGCCGCGCTATCCGGCGCTGACGAAGTTCCTCGACCATTGGGAGAAAAACCTCGAAGGCCCGCTGCACTCCGTGCGCGTTGCGACGAAGCGGATCATCAGCCCGGCCGAATTTCCGTATGCAAACTATATGGCGACGTTGCACTAAAGCGAACGACGTCAGCCCCTCGGAAGCGCCCTGAAAAAGGTCATGGGGTCGTCAAACGTCACACAGTTATACAGCAGCCACCCACCTGCGCCTCTTCTCCCGGCGATCGGCTGGACGAACTTATCTATATGCGTTAGGAAAAACATCATTCATTTTCCTGCACAAAGACTCATGAAATATCTACTTTGGTTGACAACCCCGCTCTTTCTCATTTTTTCAATCTACTATGGATTATTCCGCCCCCCAACAGAAGTGAGTGCGTGCCAGGAAGAGCTCATCAAGCAGTTGGCGGCGCCATCATCTTTTAATCTGATCTCAGCAAAAGTATTTAACGAGAGCGTCTCTGACGAAGAATATCTTCGACTCATAGTTGGCACCCCGCCCCCTCGAGATTTTGACGCCACCAACCAGATGAAGGTGAAGATATACGAATTGGAGATCGAAAATTATCGAGGAGATATAAAGATTGCCGAGTTCGACCTCGCGCAGCTCAAGAAAAAAGCGAGCGATGGATATGCTCCAATAAAGCGAACTGTATTCCTTGAATACGATGCTCAGAACAGCTTCGGAGCGCTCTTGCGTGACGTGTACACTTGTGAATACGCCTTGGAGCGCGCCACAGATCGTGTAACCACCCCTGTTCTCAACAGGCACGATCGGCGCAAATTCGAGGCAGAGAGAGAGGAGAGGTGGCTAAGCAACCAAGGCTCTAACTGAGCCCCTCAGATCCGCTGCAGGGACAGTGATTGAATTAGTCGACGCTAATTCGAACATCAGCCATCAGCGAACCTAAAACGCCGTAAAACTTCGCATCGATATACTGCTTAAAAGCCTGACAGCAATGCTTCACTAGGGCCTACCCCTTCGGCAGCGCCTCCAGGAAGACGATCGGCTCGCCGGTCGCGGCGCCGATCAACTCGTCGTTCCACATGACGCGGCGCCCGCGCACCACCGTACCGATGGGCCAGCCGGTGACGGTCTTGCCATCATAGGGCGTCCAGCCGCATTTGCTGGCGATCCAGTCGTTGGTGATCGTGCGCTTCGCCTTCATGTCGACGATGGTAAGGTCGGCATCGTAGCCCACCGCGAGGCGGCCCTTGCGCGCCATGCCGAACACGCGCTGCGGCCCATGCGACGTGAGATCGACGAAACGCTCGATCGTCAGCCTGCCCGCATTCACATGGTCGAGCATGATCGGCACCAGCGTCTGCACACCGGGCATGCCGGAGGGGCATTTCGGATAGGTCTCGGCCTTTTCCTCGCGGGTATGCGGCGCGTGGTCGGAACCGAGAACATCGACCACACCGGCAGCGAGTCCCGCCCAGAGCCCGGCGCGGTGATGCGCGTCGCGGATCGGCGGGTTCATCACGGCGTAGGAGCCGAGTTCCTCGTAGCATTCCGGCGCGGCAAGCGTCAGATGCTGCGGCGTCACCTCGACGCTGGCAATGTCCTTCGCGGCGGCGAGCAGCGGAATTTCATCGGCGGTCGAGACATGCAGCACATGAATGCGCTTGCCCGCCTCGCGCGCGAGCCGGAGAAGCCGCGTCGTGCAAAGCACCGCCGCCTCTGCATCGCGCCAAACCGGATGCGTCTCGACCTTGCCGAGCTCGGCAAGCGGACGCCGGTCGCGCAGGCGGAATTCATCTTCCGAGTGAACCGCCGCGCGGCGGCTGATCGCGCCGAGCACGCGGGCGACGTCCTCATCGCTCGCGACGAGAAGCGTGCCGGTGGATGAGCCCATGAAAATCTTGATGCCGCAGCACCCAGCCATGCGCTCGATCTCCGGCAGCAGATCGACATTCTCGGTCGTCGCGCCGCCATAGAAGGCGAAGTCGCAATACATGCGGTGGGTCGCGCGAGCGACCTTGTCGGCAAGCGCATCCGGCGTCGTCGTCGGCGGCTTGGTATTCGGCATTTCGAAGACGGAGGTCACGCCGCCCAGCGCCGCCGCACGGCCGCCCGACTCCAGGTCTTCCTTGTGCTCGTTGCCGGGCTCGCGCAGATGCACCTGACTGTCGACGACGCCGGGCAGCACGTGGAGCCCCGTCACATCGACAATTTCGCCGGCGCTTGCCTGACCGAGATCGCCGATGGCGGCGATGCGCCCGTTCTTCACCGCGACGTCGCCTCGGCCCACGCCGTCATGATTGACGATGGTGCCGCCCCGGAAGATGAGATCGTAGCTGGCGCTCACGCGATGTCCTTTGCCTGAGATTTGGTGTCCGTCCGCGCGAGAAGGGCGCAGGCGGCATCATAAACCTTGTCGACGGAGAGGTCGCGCATGGCGCTCTCGCCCGCATATTTCTCGCCCTCTTCCGCTAGTATCTGCTCGTAGGAGCGCGGGCCGCGCACGCGCGCCGTGTTAGTGCCCCAGGGATCGTAGCGCCCGTCCGGCGTCGGCCCGAAAAGACCGAGCGTGGGCGCGCCGGAGGCCGCCGAGAGATGCATCAGACCGGAATCATTGCCGATATAAAGCCTGATGCGCTCGAAACAAGCCGCGACGAGGCTCAGATCCTCGCCGATCAGTTCGATGCGCCGCTCGTCCGGCACCGCGTCGATGATCGGCTTCGCAAGCTCGCGCTCGCCCGGCGCGGCGGCGATGAGAACGTGAACGTCCTGGAGCGGACCGCCCGGGCCCGTCAGGCGGCGAACAAGCTCTGCCCCATATTCGACCGGCCACATCTTGCGCGGCCAGCTTGCCGAAGGGCCGATGGCCAGCACCACACGGCCATCCGGAATAAGCTCGCGGGCGCGTTTGCGCGCGGCCTCGCCCGGCCAGACGCGCGGCCATGGCGCGGGGTCGAAGCCCGCCACGCCGGCATTGTGAATGACCCTGTGCAGAGTGTGGTTGGCCTTCAGCACATGGCGCTTCTTCGCGCAGAGCAGGTAAGCCGTTGCGGAACCGCGCAGATCGACCACCGCTTCGAAGTGGCGGAACATGGTTTGCCGCAGAAGTTTGCGCCAATGACCGGCCCAAGGGGCCTTTTTGAGGACGATGACCTTTTCGACGCCCGGCGCATGTTCGAAAATGGGAACCGCGAGCGGCCCGCAAGCCACCCAGATTTTCGCGCCCGGATAGCGCTCCATCAGACCGGCCAGAAGGCCGGTCGAGAGCACGGCATCGCCGATCCGGTTTGAGGTGATGAAGAGAATACGCATCCGGCGGAACGCCGACCTTGCCGTGAAATGAAAAAGCGTGCGGAGTATAGGTGCGCTGTCAGGCCGTGCCAAGGCGGGGCGCTTGCGGGCGGCAAAACGGCTCACCAAATGTCCCATGATGCCCGGACCGGGCGGGACAGCAGAACGAAAGTCATAAGAGAGACATGAGCGGCTTGAAGGCGTCGATTTTGCCGGAACGGGGCATTTTGAGGGTCGGCGGTGCCGATGCGCGGCCCTTCCTGCAAGGGCTCATCACCAACAACGTCGATCTGGTAGAGGAAGCGCATGCGGTCTATGCCTGCCTCCTGACGCCGCAGGGCAAGTTCCTGTTCGACTTCTTCATCACCGCCGACGGCGATGCGCTTCTCCTCGATTGCGACGGCGCACGAGCCGCCGATCTCCTGAAGCGCCTCGCCTTCTACAAGCTCCGCGCGGATGTGACGCTGGAAAACCTGAGCGCCAACCGGGCCGTCATCGCCTTCTGGGGCGAGGGCGCGGCGCCCGCCGGGGCGTTGTCCGACCCGAGACTGGCGGCGCTCGGCTACCGTCTTGTCACCTCTTCGCCGGAGGAAGCGCTGAAAGACGCCGCCCCGGCGACCCCCGCCGAATATCACCGCCACCGCATCGCGCTTGGCGTGGGCGATGCCGCGCATGATTTCGAGCCCGACCGCACCTTCCCTCTCGAAGTGAATCTGGACGAACTGCACGGCATCGACTTCAAGAAGGGCTGCTTCGTCGGACAGGAAGTGACCTCGCGCACCAAGCGGCGCGGCAGCGTGAGAAAGCGCCTGATCCCCTGCCGGGTCGAAGGCGACCTGCCGAAGCCGCATACGCCTGTGCGCTCCTCGGGCCGCGAGGCGGGAATGGTGTTTTCCGGCGACGCGGAGACGGGCCGCGTTCTCGCGCTTCTCCGCCTCGATCTCATCGACGGCGCAGTGCTCGAAGCAGGCGACGCCAGCCTTACGCCGGAAAAGCCCGATTGGGCGAATTTCGAACTCGATGGAGCGAACGATGAAGCCTGAAGCTTCGACGGGATGCACATGGCCCGGCACCGATCCGCTCTATCTCACCTATCACGACACCGAATGGGGCGTGCCGGAATATGACGACCGGGCGCTCTTCGAAAAGCTGATCCTCGACGGATTCCAGGCGGGGCTTTCCTGGATCACGATCCTCAGGAAGCGCGAGAATTTCCGCGAGGCCTTCGACTATTTCGATCCAGAGCGCATCGCGCGCTATACGCCCGCCCGCGTCGAGAAACTGCTGAAGAACGAAGGCATCATCCGCCATCGCGGCAAGATCGAAGCGACCATCGGCAATGCGCGCGCCTATGCCGATATTATGGAGCGCGACGGCTTCTCAAATTTCATCTGGAGCTTCGTCGACGGAAAACCGCTGCAGAACAAGTGGAAAAATATCCGCGAGGTTCCGGCAGAAACCGAGATGAGCCAGAAGCTCTCAAAGGCGCTGAAAGCCGAAGGCTTCCGCTTTTGCGGCCCGACGATCGTTTATGCATTTGCGCAAGCGGTCGGAATGGTCAACGATCATATGATCGGATGTACGCGCCACAAGGAATGTGCAGAGCTCGCGCGTAAAAAGCGCTGAAATAACGGCTCTATTTCCGCTTCGCCTTGTTTCGCCACATTGTGGACGCATGCACGTCAAGTTGCCGCTCTAGTTTCGCGTCGTATCGACACACAACGCAGGGAGGCTTGGGACGATGTTCAAACGCCCAAAGGACACGCCGGATTCGAAGCCGACGGAAGACAGGTCGCCGCCAGGCGGCACACGCATCGTCGAGAAAACGGCGCGGACCGAGGGCGATGCTTCGTCCGCCAATCGCGCAGTGACCCCCGCCTATGAGATAAGGAAACCAGCCGTGCGAACGCTTCAGAGCTTTTCATCTTCTTCTGCCAACGCGACGCCGGCCAATCTCCATGTCGGCCGTGGATTGAAGCTCGAAGGCAAGATCGAGTCCTGCGACAGCCTCGTCATCGAGGGCGACGTGCAGGCGACCATCGAGAGCGGCACGCTCACCATCAGCGAAACGGGCGAAGTGCGCGGCGAAGCCACCGTCGATCAGGCGGAAATCCAGGGCCGCTTCGACGGAACGCTCGTCGTCCGCAAATGCCTGACGATCAACTCGACCGGCAAAGTCACCGGCACGATCCGTTATGGAGAACTCAAGGTCGAACAGGGAGGCCGCCTGACCGGCCAGATTGAGGCCGCCGATGCGGGCGCAGGCAGCGGCACCCGTCCGTCGGCGCCGGCCGCTTCGCCTGTCTCCAGAAGTCCCGTTGAATCGCCTGAATAAGCCGACGCAAGGGGACCCAGCCTGCGTGCGCGTATTCGGACGCTCTCCCGGGGGCGCGCACGCCGGTGTCCGCGAAGCTGAGCCTCGTTCTTGCGATTAACCACCTCATCCGGCCCGACGCAGCGGAACGCTGGCCTTGAAAAAGGTCTGGCGCTTTCGGTGTTCCACCCGCACCGATCGATATTACGGTTAGGGAGTGGAAACCATCGCCGGGGTGTTCTAGTTTAGCGCCCATTCTGGGGTGGGACGTTGCGTCCGGGCGAACCAAAACGGGAGCTAACCCGCAGGCCGCCGGATATCGTGCCGACAATAATCAGGTGTGCAATTGACAAAAGTCGTCATCAGCGGGACCGGCGTATTCACGCCGCCCTATTCGATCAGCAATCAGGAACTCGTCGAATCCTTCAACACCTATGTCCGGAACTTCAACGAGAAGAACGCCGCCGCGATCGCGAAGGGTGAAGTCGAACCGCTGAACGAATCGAGCGCGGAATTCATCCAGAAGGCGTCAGGCATCGAAGCCCGCTATGTGATGAACAAGGACGCGATCCTCGACCCCGAGATCATGGCGCCGCGCCTGCGCCAGCGCTCGAACGAGGAGCCTGGCATTCTCGCCGAAATGGCAGTCGATGCCGCGAAGAAGGCCATGGCGCGCGCGAACAAGACCCCCGCCGATATCGACGCCGTGCTCGTCGCCTGCTCGAACCTCGAGCGTCCCTACCCCGCCATCGCCGTCGAAGTGCAGGACCTGCTCGGCATCGAGGGCTTCGGCTTCGACATGAACGTCGCCTGCTCGTCCGCCACCTTCGCGATTCAGACCGCCTTTGACATGCTGCGCTCGGGCTCGGTGCGCTGCGTCCTCATCGTCGATCCGGAAATCTGCTCGGGCCACCTCAATTTCCGCGACCGCGACAGCCACTTCATCTTCGGCGACGTCTGCACCGCCATCATCGTCGAGCGCGAAGAAACCTGCACCGCGAAGGGCGCCTGGGAAGTTCTCGGCACGCGCCTGCTGACGAAGTTCTCGAACAACATCCGCAACAATTTCGGCTTCCTCAACCGCGCGACGCCGGAAGGCATCGGCGCGAAGGACAAGCTCTTCGTTCAGGAAGGCCGCAAGGTTTTCAAGGAAGTCGTGCCGATGGTCTCGAAGCTCATTCTCGAGCACATGGCCGATATGGGCCTCGACCCGCATGAGCTGAAGCGCATGTGGCTCCATCAGGCCAACAAGGGCATGAACGACATGATCGGCAAGAAGGTGCTCGGTCGCGAACCGGGCCCCGGCGAGCAGCCGAACATTCTCAACGAATATGCGAATACGAGTTCTGCCGGCTCGATCATTGCCTTCAGCAAGTATAATGAAGACCTGAAGGCCGGCGATCTCGGCCTCATCTGCAGCTTCGGCGCGGGCTACTCTGCCGGCAACATTCTGGTTCGCAAGCGGGCGTAAAAGCGCTCCCTGCATTTCCCGCTTGCCGTCATGCCGGATAGGGTCCGGCATGACGGCGTAAGCCGGGGCAACACCCGGACGGGTGTCACTTCTTCACATAAGGCTCCAGAGTGACGACGCGGAACGTGTGGCTGACGCCATCGGCTTCCGTGACCGAGAGATATTCGCCGACCTTCACATCGTGCCGGTCGAGCTTGAAGAAGGGTTCTTCGTCGCCCTCGGCCTTCAGGTCATAATCGATGAACCAGCTCTTGCCTGAATGGCGCAGAATCCCGCGGCGGTCATCCGCGTTCTTCCAGAAGCGATGCACGATGCAATCCTTCGTATGGTTCTTCCAGGCCACCGGATCGAGCTTGCCTGCGTTGTCCAGCGGCACGACGAGATCGTAGCCATGGGCGTTTGAGCCCTCGGGAAATTCGTCGTTGCGGGCCAGCACCATGCGGACGCGATAGAGAGTCATATCTTTCTTCCTTCAATGCGGCGCGACGATCAATGCGCCATCAGAACCGGGATCGTAGCATGCGAGCGGATGTGCTGCGTCGCGCCGCCAAGAATGAATTCGCGGAGCCGGCTGTGGCCATATCCGCCGACGACGAGCAGATCGGCGCCGGCCTTTTCCGCATTTGCAAGCAGAACACTGCCGATCGGCTGGCCCTGCGCCTCCACCAGATGGATTTCGGCCGAAACGCCATGCAGCGCGAGATAATCCGCAAGCATGCTGGCTGGCGCCGGATCGAGCTCTTTCCGACCGATACTGAAGATGATGACCCTGTTGGCGCCGTCAAGAAAGGGCATCGCCGCCGTGACGGCATGGGCCGCGACCGGGCTGTCGTCCCAGCCTATGGCGACCGTGCCGCCAATGGCGGGCACCGCCGCCTTGGGCGCGATCAGAACCGGGCGGCCCGCGCTCATCATCGCCGCTTCGAGCGTGCTGCCGCCGGCGACGCCGGATGTCGCCTCACCGAAGACAATGATGTCCGAGAGTTGGGCATGCGCCGCCACGACGTCGTCGCGATGGCCGGTCACATCGAGAAAGCGCGCGGAAGGGAGCGTGCCCGCGGCGGATTCCCTGACCAGAGGAATGCCCGACTTTTGCACCGCATTGGCAAAGCTCTCGCGCGCCTTGCCGGAAGAAACGTCGGAGGCCTCCTTCGCCGCCTTCATCAATTGCTCGATCACCTGGCCGGAGACGCCATCGCCAAGATAAGGCAAGGCTTCTGTCGGGTCGGGCCGCACGAAAAGACCCACCACCTGTGCGCCGAATTTCCGCGCGACCGCCAGCGCCGTGCTGACCACGGGCGCCTCTGCATTCACGCCAGAAAGCGGAACGAGAATCTTGCGAATGCTCATCGCCCGGTCTCCTTTTTCAGGTCTTCTGGGTTGATGGAGGCGCCTTGCAGATCACGCCCGGCGCCAAGGAGGAGGAGAGGACAACCGGCCGCGGCCGAAAGCCTCGCCGCATCTTCATCGCTGCCGAGTCGCTCCGCATTGATGACAATCAATCCCGCGTTCGCCCGTCGCGCCGCCGCGGCGATTTCGGCCATGTCGCGGCCGACGATAGGCAGTCGATAGAAGGGAAGCCCGGCCCGCGCCGCCAATGCTTCCGCAAAGCCGCTGCAGATCTGCCCGATGCTCGACCCATCGTCGACGGCGGCGATCGGCCGCGCCATCCGCGCCGCGGCAGCGGGTCTGTCCATCCGCGAGGCCGCGCCTGCAAAAAGCGCCCCCACGCCGACACCTCGCGCGACCAGCAGGACATCCGCCCGCACTTCATGCGTGGCGGAACGCACGGCACGCCCGATTTCTCCCGCTGTTCCTTCCGGCGCGCGAAGAACGAGCGTATCTCCCGAGCTTGCGAAGGTGGCGAGCGATGTCAGCGGGCGCCCGCGCGCAATGTCGAAGCTCCAGTCCACATGCGCCTCGGAGGCAACGCGCTGCAATACGCGCCGCGCGGTCTCGGCCTGCGCCCTCATGTCCCGCAGCATCCGCCCATGTTCGATCTGACGCACTTCGCCGGACAGCGATATCTCTCTTGCAAAAGGCAACCCGCAGAGCGACAGAAGGTTTTCATCCTCGACGAATATGCCCTTGAGTCGCGCATCGACAGAGGCCGCAAGGCGCACCGCCAGCGAAAGAGCCTCGCGCGCCACGGAATGGGTATCAAGCCCGACGACGACGCGATTCAGCGTCTTGTGCTTTTCAGCAGACGCGGAAGCCCCTTCTCCCTCATGGGAGCGATTGGAGGGTTCTGTCACTCCCTTCCTCTCCGCCATCTCTATTTCTTTCCGTTGCCTTCGAAGGGCCGCATCGCGAAACGGCGCTGGTTTTCGGCAAAGGCCGCCAGCCGCTCTTCGGCAAGCGCAAACACGCTGCCCGGCGTGAACTTGCCGTCCGGCCCACGCGTGCCCGCCGGCTTGCCCATGAGAAGCTCGACGCCCTCCTCGATGCGCTCCACGGGATAGATCGCAAACATGCCGCGCTCGACCGCATCGACAACGTCCTGACGAAGCATCAGATGCTTCACATTGGCCGCCGGGATCAGCACGCCCTGATCGCCCGTAAGCCCGCGCCGCATGCAGATGTCGAAGAAACCCTCGATCTTGTCGTTGACGCCGCCGATCGCCTGCGCCTCGCCGAGCTGGTTCACGGATCCCGTGACCGCAAGCCCCTGCGCGATCGGCACTTCGGCAAGCGCGGAGATCAGCGCATAAAGTTCCGCCGAAGAAGCACTGTCGCCGTCCACACCACCATAGGATTGCTCGAAGACGAGGCTCGCGCTCATTGAGAAGGGAATCTCCGGCAGGAAGGTCGCCGAGAGATAGCCGGAGAGAATGAGCACGCCCTTGGAGTGAATGGGCCCGCCAAGCTCCACCTCACGCTCGATATCGAGAACGCGCGAGCCCCCCATGCCCATGCGCACCCGCGCGGTGATGCGGCTCGGCCGCCCGAAGGAAACAGAGCCCATGGAGAGCACGGAAAGACCATTCACCTGACCGATGACGGAGCCCTCGGTATCGATCATCACGATGTCGCGCGTGATCATTTCGAGGCTGCGCTCGCGCAGGCGATCGGCTCGCGCGATCTGCGCATCGACGGCTTCGTCTATATGCTTCGCGGAAATGCGCGTCGCATCGTCTCGCCGCGCCAGAAAATCCGCCTCATGCAGCAGGTCGGCAATCGGCCTCACCGCGGTCGAAATCTTTTCCGCGTCTTCCGCAAGGCGCGAGGCCCGCTCGATGACGCGCCCCACGGCCGATTTGTCGAGCGGCAGGAGTTCTTCCTTCCGCGCGAGGCCGGCCAGAAGCCGCGCATAGAGAATGTCGTTTTCAGGCTCCCGGTCGAATTCGTCCTCGAAATCGGCCGCCACCTTGAACAGCTCGCCGAATTCCGGATCGGCATTCGAGAGCACGTAATAGAGGTAGCGATCGCCAAGAAGGATGACCTTGACGTCGAGCGGCACCGGATCGGGCTCGAGCGACACGGTGCTGACAAGGCTCAGGAACTCGCCCGGCGACTCGATCACCACCTTGCGCCGCCGAAGCGCGCGCTTCAGCGCATCCCAGGCCAGCGGCTCGCGCAGGATTTTCAAGGCGTCGATCAGCAGATAGCCGCCATTGGCGCGGTGAAGCGAACCGCTCCGGATCAGCATGAAGTCGGTGATGAGCGCACCCATCTGCGGCATGTGCTCGACGCGGCCGACGAGATTCTGAAGCGTCGGATGATCCTCATAGACGATGGGCGCGCCGCCGCCGATATAGCCGCCCGCATCGGCAACAACCGGCTCCGCTGCCTGCCAGGGCGAACCGCCCGGACGCCGTTTGAGATCGTTATTCTCGACGATCACATTGACTTCATAGCGTCGGAAAGGATTGAGTGCGCCGAAAGGCACCGGCTGGCCCTGCACCAGAGCCTGCGTCGCCAGCGCCATCTGCTGTTGCTGCTGGTCGCCGGGGCTCGCGAAGATGGCGATGTTCTCGATGAGGTCGCCCGCCACCGAGGCAAGCCACTCGCGCACCACGGGCATGGTGTCGAAGCGGGTCCTGATATCGCGCATCGCCTGCTCGACGAGCTTTTCCGCCACCTCGCTGTTGAGCTTCTGGATGCGGGCGCGATGCTCCTTCTCCCATCCGGGAATATGTTCGAGAACGTCGGCCAGCTCTTTCTGCAAGCCCTGTACTGTCATCTCGATGCGCTTGCGCTCGGCCTCGGAGAGCTTGCTGAACTCATCGGGCTTCAGCACTTCGCCCTCGCGGCCATGGCCGTGATGAACCGGCGCAAGCGCAAAGCCCGCAGGCGTGCGCAACAGGGCGATGCCTTCGCCTGCCGCCTTGTCGCGCAGCGTCTCGAAAGACTGCTCCTGCCTGTCGCGATATTCCTCGTCGATCGACTGCCGGCGGTTCTGATATTCCTCGCTGTCGAGGACCGCGGGCACCGTCGCCTTCAGCTCCTCGACGAGCCGTCCCATGCCTTCTTTCAACAGACGCGCCGAGCCCGCCGCCATCTCCAGCATGATGGGCTTGTTGGGCGCCTGAAAGTTGTTCACATAGGCCCAGTCGGACGGCGCCTTCTGCTGCGGTGCGACGGTGGCGAGGAAGCGCGTCACGGCTTCGTGCTTCCCGGCGCCATCCGGGCCGAGCACGAAGAGGTTGTAGCCATAGCGCTTGATGCCGGTGCCGAACCTCAGCGCATCGAGCACGCGCTCCTGCCCGATAAGGCCCGGCAGTTCCTCAAGTTCCGCCGTCGTATCGAAGGTGAACTGCGAGAGGTCGCAAGCGCGATAGAGGAGATCCACCGGGATCGGATCGACAGCCATGCTCTTCCTTTGTCGCCTTTTGCTCGCCGCAGCGGAATGCGGCACTTGTCTTATCGGGCGAATTCATTCGGCGCCGAGTCTAAGTCTATCCCTTCCCCCGGGCAAACCCCCACCCTCTTCGCACTCCATGATGACAAGGCGCCGACCGCGCCTTAAGTTTCAACCTTTCTGAAATGGGACAGATCATGGCCGAGCCGACCCGCAACAAGACTGGCAAGCCGCTCAAAACGCCGCGGGCCTGGCAGCGCATGTTGAGCGGAAGACGGCTCGACCTGCTCGATCCCTCGCCGCTCGACATCGAGATCGAGGACATCGCGCATGGCCTTGCCCGCGTCGCGCGGTGGAATGGCCAGACGAGCAGCGACCACGCCTTCACCGTCGCCGAGCACTGCGTCCTCGTTGACGACATCTGCGCCCGTCTCCGGCCCGGCTGGCCGAAGCGCTGGCGGCTCGCGGCGCTTCTCCACGACGCGCCGGAATATGTAATCGGCGACATGATCAGCCCCTTCAAGGCGGCGCTTGGCGTCGACTACAAGGCGTTCGAGCATCGCCTTGCCGCCGCGATCCATCGCCGCTTCGGCCTGCCGCCCGAGCTGCCCCAATCCGTCGAGGACCTCATCAAGCGCGCCGACAAGGCTTCCGCATTTTTCGAGGCGACGCAGATCGCGGGCTTCGAGGATCAGGAAGCCGCCGAGATATTCGGCCGCCCGAGGGGCCTCACGCCCTTTCGCCTGAAGCCACTGCCGACGCGCGACGCACAGGCACGCTTCCTCAAGCGCTTCGCCGAACTGTCCCGGGACTGATGCCGCGACGCAAACTCGCGCCGTCGCCGATTTGTCAAAAAGCACGTAAACAAAGGCATTCCAGGGGTGCTTTTCACGAATCTGTGCTATTGTCAGCACATGATTTACGTAAGCCCACTCAGTGCCGTTACCGAGGCGATCCGGACCGTCCGTCCGTCGCACCTCGTAAGCCTGCTCGATCCCGAGAGCATGATCGACACGCCGGAAGGCAT
Organism: Parvibaculum sp.; assembly: GCF_039680535.1. Lineage (GTDB taxonomy): Bacteria > Pseudomonadota > Alphaproteobacteria > Parvibaculales > Parvibaculaceae > Parvibaculum. The sequence goes on from NZ_JBDKSS010000006.1 coordinate 42,171, forward strand.
CGCCCGCGAACGCCATCTGCGCCTTTCGGTCAACGACATTGCCGAGCCAAACGACCTGCTCGTCTCGCCCAGCGAGGCGCATGTGTCGAACCTCATTTCCTTCGTTCGCGAGTGGGATCAGCAGAGCCCGATGCTGGTTCATTGCTGGGCGGGCATCAGTCGGTCGACGGCGGCGGCCTTCATCGCGCTCTGTACACTGAATGAAAACCATCCCGAGGACATGCTGGCCCGCCTTGTCCGGGCGCGCGGCTCGCATGCACATCCCAACAGGCTGATGGTTCGCATTGCCGACGATCTTCTCGGCCGTCAGGGCCGCATGCGCGCGGCAGTCGAGGCGCTCGGTCCCGGCCGCGCAACCTGGGAGGGAGAACTCTTCGCCATTCCCGTTCATCCAGATCGGCAGGCCCCATGACATCGACCGAGCGGGACGCCGCATCCTCGAAGCCTCAGCTCTCATACAGCGCCATGCTGGGAACCGGGCTTGCGGGCAAGGCCGTCATCATCGGCCTCAATGCGGCAATCGTCACCGTCTCGGAGGAGGAGCCCAAGATTCTCGTCGTGCCCCAGGCGGCCGAGCGCTCCAATACCGCCGGAAGCTGGGATGCCCTGCCCTTCGGCCCCTTCGACCCGCAAAAGCATCGCACGCTCGAAATCGGCCTTCGCGACTGGGTGCAGGAGCAGACGCATCTGGCGCTTGGCTATGTCGAGCAGCTTTACACTTTCGGCGATCGCGGCCGCCACGCCCTCGAGGTCGAGGCGCCGGGCGAGCATGTCGTTTCCGTCGGCTATCTCGCCTTGACGCGAACCCATGATGGCGAGCTTTCGGGCGCCGCCTGGCGCGACTGGTACGAGCATTGCCCGTGGGAAGACTGGCGGCAGGGCAAGCCCGCGATCATCGAACAGGTCATCGCGCCGCTGCTGCGCGAATGGGCCTCGCATCAGGCAGAGGCCAGCGACGACGAACTCACGCGCGGTAAGCGCCGCGACCGCATGCGCCTCTGCTTCGGCCTCGATGGCGTACCGTGGGACGACGAAAAGGTGCTGGAGCGCTATGAGCTTCTTTATGAGGCGGGTCTCGTGCGCGAGGCGGCGCGCGACGGGCGCCCCAACGCCATCGCTCGCGGCGGCGCGAACGATCCCGTCCTCGGCCGCCCGATGCAGTTCGATCATCGCCGCATCCTTGCGACGGCCATGAGCCGCCTGCGCGCCAAGCTCAAATATCGCCCCGTCGCCTTCGAGCTGATGCCGCCGACCTTCACTCTGTTCGAATTGCAGAAGACGGTCGAGGCACTGCTGGGACTTCACGTCCACAAGCAGAATTTCCGCCGCCTCGTCGAGAATGCAGGTCTTGTCGAACGCACCGGGCGCATGACGACGCGCACCGGCGGACGCCCCGCCGAGCAGTTCCGCTTCCGCCGCGAAGTGCTGAACGAGCGTCCCGCCCCGGGGTTGCGGCTCGCACCTTCGAAGAGCCGCGCGAACTCCTGAGCCTTCCTCGCTGGCCGTCCACTTCATCCGCAGCTATGCTTTTCCATCCTTGAGGGGGGATGGAATGGAATTCTTCTCATTACTCGCGCTCGGGCTTTTCGGCTGGTTCATCTGGATCACGGTGTCGACGGCCACCGCACGATCCCGAATTAACGCGCTTGCGCGCGAGGTCGCCTCCCTCAAACACGATTTGCAGCAGTCGAGAGCGCCGTCGGCCGAAGCTGAGAAGACGACCGGCGCCGAAGGTCCTGTCGCGGTTGTGGCGCCGGAAGAACCGGCCGTCGAAGAGCCACATGCTCAACCGGGCTGGGGCGTCGCGCCGCCCGCAGCCGTACCCCAGCCCGCCGCGCCTGTCAGGCCCGTTGCCGCGAGAGAGGGTTTCGAAAAGGCCTTTGGCACGCGCTGGACCGTATGGCTCGGCGGGGTCGCAATCGCCCTCGGCGCTATCTTCCTCGTTCAATATTCCATTCAGAGCGGCTTTTTCGGTCCCGGTGTCCGCATCGCGTTAAGCGTATTGCTGTCGGCAATATTGCTGGCAACAGGCGAGTTGATGCGGCGCCTTCCCCACATCGCGCCGCTGCCGCAGGACAGAGCCGCGCAAGTGCCGCCGATCCTGACGGCTGCGGGCCTCGTCGCCGCATATGCGACGACATATGCCGCCTACGCCCTCTACGGCATGATCGGCCCGATGGCCGCATTCGTCCTTCTCGGCCTTCTCTCCGTTGCGGCGATGCTGCTTGCCGGATTGCACGCCAGCTATGTCGGCGCCATCGGCCTCATCGGCAGCGTGCTCACGCCGGCGCTGGTGCAATCCGAAAGCCCCAAGCCGGAGACGCTGTTTCTATATCTGACCTTCGTGCTCGGCACTTCCATCGCGACAAGCGACATAAGGTGTTGGCGCCGGCTCGACGCAGCGACGCTTGCGGCGAGTGCCGTCTGGCCCGTGCTCTGGATCGCCGGGCCGTGGCAGCCGGGTGACGAGCTCATTATCGGGCTTCACCTGCTCGCCCTTTATGGCTTCCGCCTCTTTCTCAACCTCGGCCAAACCAGCGAAAAGGCAGACATGGAGGCTCGAAGCCCCCTGTCGGCCGGGGCACTGATCCACGCGAGCGCCATCTTGACCGGCCTCTTCGTCATCGCGCTTCTCGACATGGGCCATGACAGTCCGGCAGCCCTCGCAATCCTCGCCATTTATGCGGGTGGATCGGTCGGAGCGGCGTGGGCGCGCGAGAAGTTTCTGCCCGCGGTCGCCGTGTCGGCGCCGATCGTTATTGCAGGCATTGCATTGTGGTCGATCCCGCTCGGCAAGTGGATGGCCGAGCCTGACTTCTGGTTCACGCATTTCCTCGCGCAGACCCTGCCGCCGGATCAGGTCTCCGCCTTTCTCCGGGCTTCGTCGGTTGCCGGAGCGCTCTACGCCATCGCCGGATATGCCCGACTTGCCTCAGGGCATCCGCACAGAACATGGTCGCTGGCTTCCGCCTTCACGCCTCTCGCCCTTTTTGTCGTTGCCTATGCGCGCATGACGGGCTTTGCGCAGGAAGCGCCATGGGCAGGCTTGGCGATCGGCCTCGCCATTCTTTCCGGCGCGGTCACGCGGCAAATGAGCCTGCGTTTGAACGAGCCCGGATATGAAACCGCAACCGGCGCCTATGCGGCCGCAACGGTCGGCTTTCTCGCCGCGGCCTGCGCCATCATCCTCAGAAATGAATGGCTGACGGTCGCGCTCGCACTTCTGGTGCCGGGTCTCGGATGGGTGCGGAGCTACCTGCCGCTGCGCATGCTTGGACGGCTGGCCATCGTGCTGGCAGGTGTCGTCATTGTACGGCTGATCTTCAACCCTGCCCTGCTCCATTACGACATTGGAGAAACGATCGTCTTCAACGCGCTGCTTTACAGCTATGGCGCACCGGCGGCTTTCCTCGCATTGGGGGCCTGGCTCTATCGTCGTCTTGCGCTGAGCGAGATCGCCGATCCGCTCGAAGCAGCCGCCATCCTGCTCGCCGTGGTCCTGTGCAACCTCGAGATCAACCACGCCTTCGCGCAGGGTCACGCCTTCACATTGACCGGATACGATCTTGCCCAGAACGGCGCGCATCTGATCGTCTGGCTCCTCGGCTCTCTCCTGCTCTTCAGGCGCTACATGGGCATGCCACGCGTCCATTACCGCACCGGAGCGACCATACTGCGCGTTCTCTCCTACATTCTGCTGTTCATCGGGTTGACCGTCCTCAATCCCCTGATCGACGACGAGCCGATAACGGAGCCGCTGTTCCTCGACAGAATGCTGCTTGCCTATTTCCTGCCGGCCCTGCTGGCCGCCGGCTATTCAGCGCTTGCTCACCGCGACGGCCAGCGCCGCCTCGCGCTGATCATGGCCTCGTCTTCGTTCATCGCCGGCTTCGCCTATTACTCGCTGGAAGTGCGCCGCCTGTTCCATACGGGAAGCATCGCCCTTTCGGCGGCACCGGGTTCGGAAGCCGAGAGCTACGCCTTCTCGGCTGCATGGCTTGTTCTTGGCGTCGCGCTTCTCGCCGCCGCCTTCTTCACCCGCTCCCAAATGGTGAGACTCGCTTCGCTTGCCGTTGTCATGCTGGTGGTCGCCAAGGTCTTCATCCTGGACATGGCGGGCCTCACCGGCATTCTGCGCGCGGCCTCGTTCCTGGGCCTGGGAGGGGCCCTGATCGTCATCGGCCTCTTCTACCAGAAGATCGTGTTCCGTAATCCGGCGGAGGGCTGATTTTGCCCCCGGGATGTCCCGGGCCGACCCGCTTTCTGACAGAGAACCGCTTTCCCGGCGGATCGGCCCTTGAATCCGCCTGTCGCGATCCCTTCATATTCGGTGTTGACCGCGGCTAATGCTCAGCCGTAGCATATCCCCAGATCGCAAACCGGCCCTGTAAGGAGGTGCCGGCGTTTTTGATCCCAATAATATGCTCACAATGAGCATAAAGGAGGCAGGGATGGCCCTCGCAGGTGAAATGCAGCGCGACACGGCGGTTCGCAAACCCGAACCCCGCAAGTTCAAGCAGCTCGAGATGCCTCATCTCGAGTACACGCCGGGCCTCGCCAAGGAGATGGCGCCGCTCTACGAGAAGGTGAGCCATGTCATCCCTTCGATCGAATGGCCCTTCTTCGCGCCCTATATCCACGCCATCAACAAGCTGAAGAAGGAGCGCGGCGCCGTCCTTCTCGCCCACAACTATCAGACGCCGGAAATCTTCCACTGCGTCTCCGACATTCGCGGCGACTCGCTGCAGCTCGCCAAGGAAGCCACCAAGGTCGATGCCGATGTCATCGTCCAGTGCGGCGTCCATTTCATGGCCGAGACGTCGAAGCTGCTGAACCCGGAAAAGACCGTCCTCATTCCCGACATGCGCGCGGGCTGCTCGCTTGCCGAGTCGATCACGGGCGCCGATGTGCGCCTGCTGCGCCAGCGCTATCCCGGCGTGCCGGTCGTCACCTATGTGAACACGTCGGCCGAAGTGAAGGCCGAGAGCGACATCTGCTGCACCTCGTCCAACGCACTGAAGGTGGTCGAGAGCTTCGGCACCGACCGCGTGCTCTGCATCCCCGACGAATATCTCGCGAAGAACATCGCCAAGCAGACCAAGGTGAAGGTCATCGCCTGGAAGGGCCATTGCGAAGTGCATGAGCGCTTCACGCCGGAAGAGCTGCGCCAGTATCGCAAGGACGATCCGAACATCGTCATCATCGCGCATCCCGAATGCCCGCCGGAAGTCGTGGCGGAAGCCGATTTCGCCGGTTCGACCAGCGGCATGATCTCCTGGGTGAAGGAGCACAAGCCTGCCCGCGTCGTCATGGTCACGGAATGCTCGATGAGCGACAACGTCGCGGTCGAGAATCCGGACGTCGAATTCGTGCGCCCCTGCAATCTCTGCCCGCATATGAAGCGCATCTCGCTCAAGAACATTCTCGAAAGCCTCGTCTATATGCGCGAGGAAGTGACGATCGACCCCGCCATCGCCGCGCCCGCTCGCCGGGCCGTCGAACGGATGATCAATCTCGGGAACTGACGCGCGCAGCTTCGCGCATGAGGGGCCCAAGCCCATGTCCCATGTCAATGCAATGGATGCCGGCGATGTTCTCATCGTCGGCGCAGGTCTTGCCGGACTTTTCACGGCCCTGAAACTCAGCCCCCGCCCGGTCACCGTGCTGGCCGCCGCGCCGCTCGGCGACGGCGCGTCGAGCGCCTGGGCGCAAGGCGGCATCGCCGCCGCCGTGGAGCAAGGCGACACGCCGGAATCCCACGCGGCGGACACGGTCGCGGCAGGCGCAGGCATCGTCGATCAGGCTGTGGCGCTCTCCATGGCCAGGGAGGCGCCCGCCCGCATCGCCGACCTGCTGAGCTATGGCGTTCCCTTCGACCGCGATCTCGAAGGCCATCTCGCCGTGGGCCGCGAGGCCGCGCATAGCCACCGCCGCATCGTGCATGTTCGCGGCGACCGTGCGGGCAAGGCCATCATGGAAGCGCTCATCGCCACCGTGCGGCAGACGCCTTCCATCACCGTGATCGAAAACTACTCCGCCTATGAACTCGCCATGGCCGGCAATCGCGTCGCCGGCGTTTACGCGCGCAATGTCGCGACCGGCGAAAGCCGCCTTCTCACCGCCCGCGCGACCGTTCTCGCGAGCGGCGGCGTCGGCCAGCTCTATGCCGTGACCACGAACCCGCCCCAGGCGCGCGGACAGGGCGTCGCGCTTGCGGCCCGCGCGGGCGCCGCGATCGCCGATCCCGAGTTCGTGCAGTTCCATCCGACCGCCATCGCGGGCACGCGCGATCCGGCGCCGCTCGTTACCGAGGCGTTGCGCGGCGAAGGCGCAATCCTGATCGACGAGACGGGACGCCGCTTCATGCCGGCCATTCATCCCGATGCGGAGCTTGCGCCGCGCGATATCGTCGCCCGCGCGATCTTCCGCGAAATCGCGGCAGGCCACACCGTCTATCTCGACACGCGCGCCGCCGTAGGCGCGCGGTTGCCCGATGCATTCCCGACGGTCTACGAGAATTGCGTCGGCATGGGCATCGACCCCGTGCGTGACCCGATCCCCGTCGCGCCCGCCGAGCATTATCACATGGGCGGCATCAGCGTGGATGCGACGGGCCGCACCAGCCTCGACAGTCTCTGGGCCTGCGGCGAGGTCACGTCGACCGGCGCGCATGGCGCAAACCGTCTCGCCTCCAATTCGCTCCTCGAAGCCATCGTCTATGGCGCACGCATCGCGGAGGACATTGACGGACGCGAGCTTCCCGCCGTTGAAGGCGAGATCAGCCTGCCGAAACTCTCCGGCGGAAATGCGAGCCCGGCGGAACTCGTGAAGCAGCTTCGCCGCGTCATGACGGATTGCGTCGGTGTCATCCGCAACGGCGAAGGCATGGCTCATGCGCTGGCCGAGATTGCCCGCCTCGAAGCGGAAGCCGGCGAGACAAGCCTCTTCGTCAACATGACGACCACCGCCCGCCTCATTGCGGCAGCCGCGCTGGCACGCGAGGAGAGCCGCGGCGGACATTTCCGCAGCGACTTCCCTGAACCTCGCGAGGCGTGGCGCCACCGCACTTTCATCACGCTGGCGGAGGCGGATAGGATCGCCGCCGATGCATTGAACAGGACACGCAAGGCGAGCGCTCAAGCATGACCGCACTGGAACTCGAACCCCTGCCCTCGATGCTGATCGAGCCGGCGGTCAAGGCTGCACTGCTGGAAGATCTCGGCCGTGCGGGCGACATCACGACCAATGCGACGATCCCGGCAAGCGCCAAGGCGCGCGTCGTCATCCGTGCGCGCGAGGATGGCCGCATCGCGGGCCTTGATTGCGCCCGCACGGCCTTCCGCCTGATGGACCATTCGCTGAAGATTGCCGTGCAGAAGCCCGACGGCACGGATGTCCTGCCCGGCGATGTCGTCTGCGCCATCGAAGGCTCGGCGCGCGCGATCATCACCGGCGAGCGCGTCGCGCTCAATTTCATGGGGCACCTTTCGGGCATCGCGACGGCCACACGCGCCATTGCACGCGCCATCGAAGGGACCAAGGCCCGCATCTGCTGCACGCGCAAGACGACACCCGGCCTCCGCGCGCTGGAGAAATATGCTGTGCGCGCGGGCGGCGGACAGAACCATCGTTTCGGCCTCGACGATGCCGTCCTCATCAAGGACAACCACATCGCCGTCGCAGGCGGAATCACCGCCGCCATAGAGCGCGCCCGCGCCCATGTCGGCCATATGGTCAAGATCGAGGTCGAGGTCGATACGCTCGACCAGCTTCGCGAGGCGCTCGCCGCCAGGGCGGAGCTGGTGCTCCTCGACAATATGACCCCCGCCCAGCTCCGCGAGGCGGTCGATCTGGTCGCCGGCCGCGCGATCACCGAGGCGTCAGGCCGCGTGACCGTCGAAACCGCGCCCGCCATCGCCGCGGCAGGCGTCGACCTCATTTCCTCGGGCGCCATCACCCATTCGGCCAAAACGCTCGATCTCGGCCTCGATTTCGACAGCCTGACCGCCTGATCTCAGCCCACCGCCCGTAACGGTGTTTCCCGGCCCTCAGCAGGCGCATGACGCGGCTTCGAGGCCAGATCGATAATGGGCCCCTCGCGCATCCCACCTCCCCCCGGGCTTTCTATTCGCCTTTGAGGCCGCAACCTGACTAGGATGCGGTCTATTAAAACCAGAAACGACCACTTGGGAGGTATTATGGGAAGCGCTAACGGGCGTAAGTCCATTTTCATCACGGGCGCCGCATCGGGCATGGGCCTCGAAACGACCCGGCTCTTTAACCAGAAGGGCTGGTTCGTCGGCGGCTATGACGTGAACGTCGAAGGACTGAAAAAGCTCGAAGCCGAACTGGGTGCGGCGAACTGCATCACCCGCCGCCTCGATGTCACCGACAAGAAGGACTATGAGCAGGCGCTGGCCGAATTCGGCGCCGCCACCGGCGGAAAGATGGACGTTCTTTTCAACAATGCAGGCATCGGCGCGGGCGGCTTTTTCGACGAGCAGCCCTTCGAGGATGTGCTGCGCGTCGTCAATGTCAATTTCATCGGTGTACTGAACGGTATTCATTCCGCCATCGGTCTTCTGAAGGCGACGCCGAATTCGATGTGCTTCACCACATCCTCTTCCTCCGCCACCTATGGCATGCCGGGGATCGCCGTCTATTCCGCAACGAAGCACGCGGTGAAGGGACTGACCGAAGCGCTCTCGATCGAATTCCGCCGCTATGGCGTGCGCGCTGCCGACGTTCTGCCCGGCCTCATCGACACGCCGATCCTGCCGCCAGGCGCTGCCGCAAATGCGCCGAAGGAAGGCATCTTCCGCGCCATTCCGCCGGTCGAGGTCGCCAAGACCGTGTGGGAGGCTTATGGCTCCGACAAACTCCATTGGTATGTGCCGCCGGAACTCGTCGAGCTGGACAAGGCGGCAGGCAACACACCGGAACTTGTGCGCGAGCAGCTTGCGACCACAGGGCCCATTGCCGACATGCTGAAACTCGCCGAGGAAGCCGCGAAGGCGGGTTGAACCCTTCGGTTTGCAACAGCCGGAAACGACAAATGGCGGAGCCCGAGGCTCCGCCATTTTTCAATCTGCCGAGAACCAGCCGTTACGACGGATTGGAATCGCTGTCGTCAACCGTGCGGTAGAAAACGTGCTGCCCGATCTTCGCGACCTCGACCATACGCTGCGCCCAGTTCGGGTTCACATAGCTCGCATGATAATAGGTCGCCGGCCCGACGATGCTGCTGCGCACCCTGCCCGACAGCACGTAATGCGCGAGGCGCTGCGATTTACGCCATGCCACCGGATCGCGCGGACGGTCCAGATCGCCGTTGCAGGCGAATGAGAACTGGCACTGCTTAGACTTCTGCCCCTGGAAGACGACGCCGCAGATGCTCGCCGGATAGACGCCCGACATTACGCGATTGAGTATCACCTCGGCGACGGCGAGCTGCCCGATGGCGCTTTCGCCACGCGCTTCGAAGTAAATCCCTTCGGTGAGGCAGCGGCGTTCTTTCTCGAGATCGCGCAGATCGATCTTGATCGCGGGTTTCAGTGGCACCGCATTCTCGACAAGAGACGATCTGGAATTGGACGGGCGGAAAACGGCGGGAATGGCGACCGATGCGGAAGCGTCGCCATCGAGGCTTGCCGGAACGACGCGCGCGCCTTCCGGCTTCGCATCGGCAACCAGCTTCGCGCGGGCAATGACGGGAAGCGCCTCAGTCGAGGTGATGCTGGTGAGAAGCGTGGCGGACACCACGGTGATGCCGATAAGGCCCACCGTGACATGCAGAGCACCAGAGATGATGTGGCTCGCATCGAGCCACTCGAGAAGTTTACGCATCGTTCTCCAATCCGACCGCTTTGTTGTTCAATCAGTCCTCGGAGCGCATCGCTTGCGCGATTTGCCGTCAGCCCCCCATTGGGCGTTACCGAGATACTGCGGACAGCGCCGACAGTACGTGCCAGAGCCCGATGCCATCCCGACACCTGGGCATTCACACACTTAACAAGTTCCGCCGAAGTAGCACACACGAAACGGGGCGACAACCATTTCATTGCTGTGCCCCAGCGACATTCCGCTATGTCATTGTGTTTTCGTGGCTTTTTCAGGGAAATAAATCGGAAAATAGGGCCGGTTTGCCGGCTTTTTCGCGATCTGAAGTGCCGATCGACGCATTTCGCGCATTGATGCGCAGACTGATTCAGGCACAACTGCGGCGGAAAAAAGGCACCCGGAAGCGAAGAAAAGCATGGGGCCCAAGCATCTTTCCGCTGCGTCACACCCCCATAGAGCAATCATGCTTGAAAAATCGGTTTTGAATTTTTCTCGGTAACTATTCTGTGTACAAATTATCCTTATACGTGACATTTAAACTATTATTCGCATACGGATATATTTATGCCGGCTTAGCCACCCCCTCGGTGCCCCGGCCGACGCGATCACGGGAAGGGTCCGGGCGCCCGTCCGAGGCAACGAAAAAGGGGGCCTTTCGGCCCCCTCAAATCGTTAACGCAATCGTTAAAATGCCCGGTAAATCGGCCTTTCAGAGGCCGCCGCCCTCATTCGTGGCCGGCATTGGCGGCGACCGAAAGGGCCGCCTGGGCCGCCGCGAGGCGGGCAATGGGCACCCGGTAGGGCGAGCAGGAGACGTAGTTGAGCCCGACCTCCTCGCAGAAGGCGATCGAAGCCGGGTCGCCGCCATGCTCGCCGCAGATGCCAAGCTTGATGTCGGGGCGGGTCTTGCGGCCCCGCTCGGCTGCGATGCTGACCAGCTCGCCCACGCCTTCGGTATCCAGCGAGACGAAGGGGTCCTGCGAAATGAGCTTCTTCGCCATGTAGTCGTTCATGAAATTGGCCGCGTCGTCCCGGCTGATGCCATAGGTCGTCTGGGTCAAGTCATTGGTACCAAAGGAGAAAAACTCGGCCGATTCGGCGATCTGCCCGGCCAGGAGCGCGGCGCGGGGCAGCTCGATCATGGTGCCGATCTGGTAGACCAGGCTCACACCCTTCTCCTTTTCGACCTCGGCGGCCACGCCGACGATCTTCTCCTTCATCATGTCGAGTTCGCCCTTCATCGAGACGAGCGGGATCATGATCTCGGGCATGACTGCCTCGCCGGTCTCCTTGGCAGCCTCGATGGCGGCCTCGAAGATCGCCCGGGCCTGCATTTCGTAGATCTCGGGATAGGTGATGCCAAGCCGGCAGCCGCGATGGCCGAGCATGGGGTTGAACTCGTGAAGCTCCTGAACGCGGCGGGCGAGCTTGTCTGCCGAAATGCCGGTCACCTCCGAAACCTGGGCGATCTCTTCCGCCGTCTTGGGCAGGAACTCGTGGAGCGGCGGGTCGAGCAGGCGGATCGTAACCGGCAGGCCCTTCATGATGACGAAGAGCTGGCGGAAGTCGTCCCGCTGCATCGGCAGGATCTTGGTCAGCGGCTCGCGGCGACCCTTGGAATCGTCGGCGAGGATCATCTGGCGGACGGCAACGATGCGCGTCTCGTCGAAGAACATGTGCTCGGTGCGGCAAAGGCCGATGCCTTCCGCGCCGAACTTGCGCGCCGTCGCCGCGTCGAGCGGCGTTTCGGCATTGGTGCGCACCTTCATGCGACGGTGGCTGTCGGCCCAGGCCATCAGCGTGGCGAAATCGCCCGAAAGCTCCGGCTGGAGCATCGGCACCTCGCCCTTGATGACCTGACCGGTCGAACCGTCAACCGTGATGATGTCGCCCTTCTTGATGGTGACGCCCATGACCGTGAACTGCTCGGCCTTGTAGTCGATGCGGATCGAGCCGACGCCCGAAACGCAAGGCCGGCCCATGCCGCGCGCAACCACCGCCGCATGGCTCGTCATGCCGCCGCGCGTGGTGAGGATCGCGACTGCCGAATGCATGCCGTGAATGTCTTCAGGGCTCGTCTCGATGCGGACGAGAATGACATTGCGCCCGTCGCTCTTGGCGGCCGCCGCTTCGTCGGAAGAGAAGACGACTTCGCCCGATGCCGCGCCCGGCGATGCGGGAAGGCCAGTCGCGATGACTTCGCGCGGCGCGTTGGGATCGAGCGTCGGATGGAGAAGCTGGTCAAGCGCCGCGGGATCGACGCGCGTGATCGCCGTCTTCTCGTCGATAAGCCCTTCGCCCACCATCTCGACCGCGATCTTCAGCGCGGCCTTCGCCGTGCGCTTGCCCGAACGCGTCTGGAGCATCCAGAGCTTGCCGCTCTGCACCGTGAACTCCACGTCCTGCATGTCGCGGTAATGCTTCTCAAGGCGTTCGAAAACGGCTGTCAGCTCGCCGAAGACTTCCGGCATCGCCTCTTCCATCGAAGGCTTCGTGTCCTTCGATTCAAGACGCGCCTTCTTCGTCAGCGATTGCGGTGTGCGGATGCCCGCCACCACGTCCTCGCCCTGCGCGTTCACGAGAAACTCGCCATAGATGGCGCGTTCGCCAGTTGAGGGATTGCGCGTGAAGGCAACACCCGTGGCGCTCGTCTCGCCCATATTGCCGAAGACCATCGCCTGCACGTTGACGGCGGTGCCCCAGCTTTCGGGAATGTTGTGCAGGCGGCGATAGGTTTCCGCGCGCGCATTGCGCCACGAGCCAAAGACGGCGCCGATCGCGCCCCAGAGCTGCTCGTTCACATCCTGCGGGAAGGGGCGGCCAAGCTCTTCCGCGACGCGCGCCTTGTAGCGCTCGATCACGGCGAGCCAGTCTTCCGCCGTCAGATCGGTGTCGAGTGAGCGCTCATGCTCTTCCTTGTAGTATTCGAGTATCTCTTCGAAATTGTGGTGATCGACCTCAAGCACCACGTCCGAATACATCTGGATGAAACGGCGATAGCTGTCGAAGGCGAAGCGACGATCTCCCGAACGCTTGGCGAGACCTTCGACGGTCACGTCATTGAGGCCGAGGTTCAGAACCGTATCCATCATGCCCGGCATCGAGGCGCGGGCGCCGGAGCGCACGGAGACGAGAAGCGGGTTCGCCGCATCGCCGAATTTCGCGCCGACCGTCTTGCCGACATTTTCGAGCGCGGCTGAAACCTGACCTTCGAGCTCGGCCGGATAGTTGCGGTCGTTGGCGTAGAAGGCGGTGCAGACTTCCGTGGTGATGGTGAAGCCGGGAGGCACCGGCAGGCCAAGATTCGACATCTCGGCGAGGTTCGCGCCCTTGCCGCCAAGGAGATTGCGCATCGAAGCCGCGCCTTCCGCCTTGCCGTCACCGAAAGAATAGACCCACTTCTTATCAGCCATATCGCTTACGCCTCTGGTTGGCCTTCTACATTACCACTTTCGTCATGGCCCGCTTCATGCGGGGCATCCACGTCTTTCTTCGGAAACGCGCTCAACGAAAAGACGTGGATGGCCCGGACAAGCCGGGCCATGACGGACATATCTTGTCGAGCCTACCCCTCGACCTTCGAAAAATCCGCAACCTCATGCAAAGCTGCACGGATGAGCGAAAGCAGGCGGAGCCGGTTCGCGCGGACTTGCGACTCGTCCGCGTTCACGGTGACCTTGTCGAAGAAGGCGTCGACCGGCGCGCGCAGGCGGGCCAGCGCCGTCATCGCGGCGGCGAAATCCTCGCGACCGATGGCGTGGGTCGCCTCGGCGCGGGCTTCCTCGATGCGGTCGAAGAGGTCGCGTTCCTCACCCTGCTTGAACAGGGCCGGATCGGGCTCGCCGCCGTAAGTCGCCTTGTCCTTTTTTTCCTCGATATTGAGGATGTTCACCGCGCGCTTGTAGCCGCTGAGCAGATTCTTGCCGTCCTCGGTGCCGAGGAAATCGGACAGCGCCTCGACGCGCTTCACGATGAGGACGAGATCATCCTGCGGCTGGCCGAGTTCGTTCAACGCGAAAACAGCATCGACGAGATCGTGCCGTGCGCCACGGTCGCGGAGGTAGACCTTCAGGCGATCAGCGAAGAAGGAGAGGAGGTCCTGGCCATTCGCACCGAACAGACGCAGCAGGTCGATGCGAATGCCGCTCTCGAGAATGATACGAATAACGCCCAACGCGGCGCGGCGGAGGGCATACGGGTCTTTCGATCCCGTAGGCTTTTCGTCGATGGACCAGAAGCCCGTCAGCGTGTCGATCTTGTCGGCGAGCGATACGATCTTGCCCAGCGCCGAAGCAGGCACGGCGTCGGAGGGGCCGACCGGCGAATAATGTTCGGCAATCGCATCGCCGACGTCGTCGCCCAACCCGTCAGCCTTGGCGTAGTAGCCGCCCATCAGGCCTTGCAGTTCGGGGAACTCGCCCACCATGCCGGAGGTGAGATCGGCCTTGGCGAGACGGCCCGCGATTTCCGCCTTCACGGGATCAACGCCCGGAATGACGGCGGCAAGCTCGCGCGAAAGCTTCGCGATGCGTTCGGCCTTTTCGCGCACCGTGCCGAGCTTTGCCTGGAAGACGACTTCTTCGAGCTTGGGCAGACGGCTTTCGAGCGTCGCTTTCTTGTCCTGCTCCCAGAGGAAGCGGGCATCGGAGAAACGCGCGCGCAGCACGCGCTCATTGCCGTTGACGATGGCCTCGCCGCCATCCTCGGCGATGAGGTTCGAGATGACGATGAAGCGCGGCGCGAGCTTGCCGGCGTCATCCGTCAGCGCGAAATATTTCTGGTTCGCGCGCATGGTGCTTGTCAGCACTTCCTGCGGCACGGACATGAACTGATCGTCGATCTTGCCGATGAGCGGCACTGGCCATTCGACAAGGCCGGCGACTTCCGCGAGAAGCGCCTCATCCTCGACGAGATGAAGCCCCGCTTCCTGCGCGAGATGCAGCGCGCCTTCATGGATGGCGGCGGCGCGCGCGGCGGGATCGAGCATCACATGATGATCATGCAGCTTCTGCCTGTAGTCCGCGAAGGACGACACGGCAAAAGAGCCCGCGCCCATGAAGCGATGGCCGCGCGTCATGTCGCCGGAGCGAATGCCGTCGATCTCGAAAGGCACGACCTTGCCGTCGAGAATGCAGAGAATGGAATGCAGCGGACGCACCCAGCGCAGCGTGCCCGTGCCCCAGCGCATCGACTTCGGCCAAGGGAAAGAGCGCACCACATCCGGCACGATCTCGGCGATGAGATCGGCGGTGGCGCGGCCCACGCGTTCGGTGATGGCGACATAGAAGGCGCCCTTCTTGTCCTCCTGCACCGTCGCCTGATCGATGGAGGACAGACCCGCCGCGCGGAGGAAGCCCTGAATGGCCTGATCCGGCGCGCCGACCTTGGGGCCCTTGCGCTCTTCCTTCACGTCCGGCGTCTTCTCCGGCAGCCCGTCGATGACGAGCGCGAGACGGCGCGGCGTCGCGAAGGCCTGCGCCTTTACGGCCTCGACACCAGCGGCCTTCAGCGCGTCTGTGACGAGACGCGCAAGATCCTCGCTCGCGCGCTTCTGCATGCGGGCCGGAATTTCTTCCGAGAAAATTTCGAGAAGCAACTCGCTCATGCCCATGCCTCAATTGTCTTCGTCATTGCCGGGCCGACGCGAAGCGTCGTGACCCGGCAATCCAGGGCGTCGAACTCCGAGCGTGTGGCTCTGGATACCCGGGTCAAGCCCGGGCATGACGAACCATA
Source organism: Parvibaculum sp. (assembly GCF_039680535.1). Lineage (GTDB taxonomy): Bacteria > Pseudomonadota > Alphaproteobacteria > Parvibaculales > Parvibaculaceae > Parvibaculum. The sequence goes on from NZ_JBDKSS010000006.1 coordinate 57,744, forward strand.
AAGGCTGAAAAACTCGCTCATTATTCGGCGCCCCCTGCCGGCGTCTTCAGCCAGGCTTCGGCGCAGCCCTTGGCGAGCGCGCGCACGCGGCCGATATAGGCCTGACGTTCCGTGACCGAGATCACGCCGCGCGCATCGAGCAGATTGAAATTGTGGCTGGCCTTGATGCACTGGTCATAGGCAGGCAGTGCGAGGCCCTTGTCGAGCAGCGAGGCGCATTCCTTCTCCGCATCCTCGAAATGGCGGAAAAGCATTTCCGTATTCGCATGCTCGAAGTTATGCGCGGAGAACTCGACTTCGGCCTGATGGAAAACGTCGCCATAGGTTACGCGGTCCGCGCCCTGCGCACCGTTGAAATCGAGGTCGTAGCCGTTATCGACGCCCTGAATATACATGGCGAGGCGTTCGAGCCCGTAGGTCAGCTCGCCCGCGACCGGGTTGCAGTCGAAGCCGCCGACCTGCTGGAAGTAGGTGAACTGCGAGACTTCCATGCCGTCGCACCAGACTTCCCAGCCAAGACCCCATGCGCCGAGCGTCGGGCTCTCCCAGTCGTCCTCGACGAAGCGGATATCGTGGTTCTTCGGGTCGATGCCCAGCTCGTAGAGGCTCTGCAGGTAAAGCTCCTGCAGATTGTCCGGGCTCGGCTTCAGGATTACCTGAAACTGGTAATAGTGTTGGAAGCGGTTGGGGTTCTCGCCATAGCGCCCGTCGGTCGGACGGCGCGAGGGCTGCACATAGGCCGCCTTCCAATGCTTCGGCCCGAGCGCGCGCAGCGTCGTCGCCGGATGGAAGGTACCAGCGCCCATCGACATGTCGTAAGGCTGGAGAATCACGCAGCCCTGCCGCGCCCAATATTGCTGGAGCGTCAGGATGAGGGACTGAAAAGAGTGGTCGCGCTTCGCGGTCATTGTCGCCCGTGCATTCAGCTTCCGGTTCAAACCCGGTGAGACCGGCGGCAGAGTACCGCTAGGCGGGCGCAAATTAGCGGCATGGGCCCATTAGGGTCAAGCAAGCCGCCCTCTTTGCCCTTCCCCAGCGTGACGCGGGCCCCCGGCACCTCCTATAGTCGCCCGGATCGGGGCTTGTTCGAGGCCCTGACGGTCGCGGGGAGGACATGCGCGTGGCGGATATTCTGATCGGCAAGAGCGGCACGAAGTCCGAGATTCTCCTGCTCGCCCGCGCCAACCGCCACGGTCTCGTCACCGGGGCGACAGGCACCGGCAAGACCGTGACCCTTCAGGTGCTGGCCGAGGGCTTCTCCAATGCGGGCGTGCCGGTCTTTGCCGCCGACATCAAAGGCGACCTTTCGGGCCTCAGCCAGCCCGGCGACGGCAAACCGCCCTTCGTGAAGCGGGCGCAGGAAATCGGCGTCGAATATGTGCCGGACCGCTTCCCGACGATCTTCTGGGACGTTTTCGGCGAAGAGGGCCATCCCGTCCGCGCCACCATCTCGGAAATGGGGCCGCTGCTTCTCGCCCGCCTGCTCGATCTCAACGACACGCAGGAAGGCGTGCTCAACATCGCTTTCCGGCTCGCGGACGAACAGGGCCTGCTGCTCCTCGACCTGAAGGACCTGCGGGCGATGCTGGCCCATGTGGCGGAGAATGCCGCCTCTCTCGGCGCCCAATACGGCAATGTCTCGAAGCAATCGGTCGGCGCGATACAGCGGCAATTGCTGGTGCTGGAAAATCAGCGCGGCGGTGAATTCTTCGGCGAGCCCGCGCTTGAGATCGCGGAGCTGATGCGGACCGACCGCGAGGGACGCGGCGTCGTCAACATCCTCTCGGCGACGAAGCTGATGGACAATCCGCGTCTTTATTCAACCTTCCTTCTCTGGCTCCTGTCGGAACTCTTCGAGGAATTGCCGGAAGTAGGCGATCTCGACAAGCCGAAGCTCGTCTTCTTCTTCGACGAGGCGCATCTCCTTTTCGACGATGCGCCCAAGGCGCTCGTCGACTCGGTCGAGCGCGTGGTGCGGCTCATCCGCTCCAAGGGCGTCGGCGTTTTTTTCGTCACGCAGAACCCGCTCGACGTTCCCGATCAGGTGCTCGCCCAGCTCGGCAACCGCATCCAGCATGCGCTGCGCGCCTTCACGCCGCGCGACCAGAAAGCGGTGCGGGCGGCGGCGGACACCTTCCGCCAGAACCCGGCCTTCAGCACGGAAGAGGCCATCATGTCCCTCGGCGTCGGCGAGGCGCTCGTTTCGACGCTCGACGCCAAGGGCTCACCAAGCATGGTCGAGCGGACGCTCATCGCGCCGCCCTCGAGCCGCGTCGGCCCGGCGACGGACGCGGAGCGCCAGGCGATCATCGCCGCGAGCCCGCTGCGCGGCCGTTACGACCAGCCAATCGACCGCGAGTCGGCCTATGAGATGCTGCAAAATCGCGCCGACCGAGACGGCGCCCCGGCGACAGGCCGCTCCGCCCCCTCAACCTCCGTGCCGACGAGCGGACCCTGGGACAACGAGCCCGCAGAACCGCGCAAGCAGGCGCCCGCGCGTGGACGCCAAACCATGTCTACGACTGAACGGGTGGTCACGAATATGGCCTCGTCCGCCGCGCGTTCCATCGGAACGCAGATCGGCCGGGCGATCTTCCGGTCCATTCTGGGCAGTATGACGAAGCGCTGAAGCCCCGCGGGGTTTTAACGGCGGCCGTTATAGCTATCCGGCACGTAGAGCCCGTCTTCGGTTTCGCGCAAGGTGCCGAGATCGCGCGGCTCGCCGCTGCGGGCGCGCGCCTTCACCATGGCTTCGCGCTGACGCTCGGCGGCGCGGAGAACCGACTTGTAGGCCGTATAGCAGGCCGCCATGAACACGGCGGCAAAGACGAGCTTGCTCATCGCCTTCGTCCTCATTCCAGGCCGCTCAACTGCAGGCCTTGTCATATTAAAGTCCAAAACGCCGCCAAAGGGAACGGGCTTCGATCGCTGCGAGAAATCCCTGCGCCAATCCGACGCCGAGTCCGACCGGCTCCGAAGCGCCGAAGCCCTTCGAAAGGCCAAAACCGCGCCGCCAGAAGGGTCTTCGTCCGCCGATGACCTTCAACCGGACGTTCTCGCCGTATTTCTCCCTCATTACACTCCTGATGTCGCCCAATCCGTCGATCAACCCACGGTCGAGCGCCGCCTGGCCCGCCCAGAACTCGCCGGTGAAGAGACCTTCCGCCGGATCGACGAGACGGCCGCCACGGGCCTTGCGAACGAGCGCCTTGAAATTCTCGTGCACTTCCTGCTGAAGCGCTTCGAGCCGGGCCACATCTTCAGGGTTCTCCGGCTTGAAGGGATCGAGCATCGCCTTGCTCTCGCCCGCCGTATGCACGCGCCGCTCGACGCCCAGCTTTTCGATGAGGCCGGTGAAGCCGAAGCCGGAGGAGACGACGCCGATGGAACCGATGATCGAGCTTTCATCGGCATAAATTTCGTCCGCCGCGCAGGCGAGCATGTAGCCGCCGGACGCCGCCACGTCTTCCGCGAAGGCATAGACGGGCAGCTCCTTCTCCTTCGCCAGCGCCCGGATGCGCTTGTAGATGAGCGAGGACTGCACAGGCGAGCCGCCGGGCGAATTGATGACCAGCGCCACCGCCTTCGCGCCCCTCGTCTCGAAAGCCCCTTCGATGGGCCCCACGGCGGAGGCGAAATCGATGCCGCCACGCAGCGGCACGGACATGCCGATCGGCCCATTCAGCTTGACCACGGCAATGGTCACGCGCGGGCTCCATTCGGGGTCGAGACGCTTGCGGAAGGCGGCGG
>NZ_JBDKSS010000007.1:0-10818 GCF_039680535.1 Parvibaculum sp.
CGCCCCGCCCGATTCCGCCAGAACCTTCGTGATCGCAGCCGTCAGCGTCGTCTTGCCATGATCGACGTGACCAATCGTCCCGATGTTGCAGTGCGGCTTATTGCGCTCAAATTTCTCTTTGGCCATCGGATTCTCTTACCTCGGTTGGTCTGATCGACTGATCGAACGCTTCTAGTTACTGCCACGCGACGGACGACGGATTGGAGCGGGTGAAGGGAATCGAACCCTCGTCGTAAGCTTGGAAGGCTTCTGCTCTACCATTGAGCTACACCCGCCTGACCCTATTCCCTCGTTCCGCGACATCGAATCCCCTTTCAGGGATGGTGGAGGGGGTTGGATTCGAACCAACGTAGGCTTAGCCAACGGATTTACAGTCCGTCCCCTTTAGCCACTCGGGCACCCCTCCGTGTCCGATGTCAAATGTTGTGAAATCCCAATATGTTCGCTGCCGCCGCCGTGCTTGGAGCACGGGCGGCTTTATTGAGCTTTGCCGCCGTGCTGTCAACTCATTTCCAGTCTCAAAAGCGTATAACGCCCCGCAGCGTCCTCAGCTTTCTGGTCGCGTTGCTGAAGGCACTGTTGGGCGAGGCGTTTGCATGAGCCCGGACGGCGCAATATAAGCGGCTCCATGACCAAGCGCAAGCGACCCGGCTCGGCCGGACACAAACCCTCGGGCCACGAAGACCGGAACCGGGCGCCCCGCGGCCAGGGCGGCCCCTCTTTTCAGCCCCGCGGCGCGCAACGCGGCCACAAAGGTGGCGCTGATGAGGCTTTTCTTTATGGATTTCATGCGGTTAGCGCCGCACTTCACAATCCTGCACGAAGACCGCAGAGACTGCTCCTGACGCGAAACGCGGAAGCGGAGCTGGCCTCCCAGGGCCTGAGCCTCGGAAAAGACTTGCCCATCCAGCCCGAAATCCTCGGCGGCGACGAGATTGCCGCTCTGCTCCCGCCCGGCGCGGTGCATCAGGGGATTGCGCTCAAGGCATCCGCCCTGCCCGACCTCACCGTGGACGAGGCCTGCGAGGGCGCGTCCCGCGTCGTCGTGCTCGATCAGGTCACCGACCCCCATAATTTCGGAGCGATTCTCCGCTCGGCCGCCGTTTTCGGCGCCGGCGCGCTGGTCACGACCGATCGAAACAGCCCGCCTTTGGGGGGCGTTCTGGCCAAGGCAGCCTCGGGTGGCCTCGAAAAGGTGCGAATCGCCAAGGTAACGAACCTCGTCCGGGCGATCGACGAGTTGAAGGATCTCGGCTTCGAGGTCATCGGCCTTGACGGCGAAGGCGAGGTTTCCCTGCCCGAGTTCAAGACGGGGCCGAAGGTCGCCCTGGTGCTTGGCGCGGAAGGCGCAGGGCTCCGCCGACTCACGCGAGAGCATTGCGACATTCTCGCCCGCCTGCCCGCCTCGGGCGACATGCGCAGCCTCAATGTCTCGAATGCCGCCGCCGTCGCACTCTATGAGTTGTCCCGGCGCGTCTGAGTGTTCTCCGCTCAGCGCGGCGGCTGGCTGAGGAGGTAAGGCGCCACGATGATGCGCTTCAACCGCCAGCCGAGGTTCCATTCGAGCAGATAGATCGTCTGCCGGTCGACATTCGAGCCGGCCGGACCGATGTCCATTCGGAAAACGAGCGGGCTCCCCTCGAAGAAAGCGTAGCGAATCTGCCCCATCGGGTCCGTGCCGCCGAATCCGCTCCGTGCCATGTCGGAAAGCGTGCTGGGGTTGATCTGTGCGTCGACCATCCGGTCGATCATCGCCCCGCTCATCGCCTGGGAAAGTGCCTGAACGCGCGGATCGGGTGCCACGATCTTGTTCGTGTAGGCCGCCTTGAGATCGTCGCGGATGCCTTCACGCACCGCATTCCAATCGACCAGCGAGGCGAGCCGTACCTTGTCGCCTTTATCGAGCGCGGTCTGGAGATCGTAGATCGCCCAATAAGGCCACGCGGTCCAAAGCGCCGCGAAGCCGATGAACCCGACGACATAGGGAGCATAGCGGCCCAGCCGGCCGCTCGCGACTGCCCATGCGAGCACGCCAACGAAGCCCGCGGCCAGCGCCGTTCCGACAATCCAGTAAAACGAACTCCCCACGCTCATCCCCCAAACACGCGACCGCCGCAATCTACGCCGTCGCGCGCGAGAGCGCCAAAGCTCATTTCCGGCTTGTCATCGTCGGCGCTGCTTGCAGGCGCTCGATCCTGAAAGTATGTTCCGCCAGCAATCCCCGGCCAGATCCGGGACGGTCGCCCTTGTAGCTCAGTTGGTAGAGCACCTGATTTGTAATCAAGCCGGGCACCGCAGAAACCTCCCGATCCGTTCCCTGATTTTCGCTATTTTTCGGCCCTGATGGGGAACGAATACCCCATGCGTTCCCCGTCGACTTCGCGTGACCGGAGCTCCCCATGACCGTCACCGTCGAGCAGATCGCCGCGGTCTTCCGATGCCAAAGACCGCATGCTCGAGGCGGGCGCTACCGCTCCTCGTGATCGCGACGCTCTCGTTGACCACCTGCGCGACGGCGCCTTTTAGGCCGTCGGTCGTTTGCCTGCCGGTTGCGGCCTTCGACCGCGGCTCCCCCCCGACGACGGTTCCCCTTGATCGTATCCCAGCCCGCCACAAAGGCCAGCGCAGGGGCCGGTTTGATATTTCGGGCGTACTCGAATAAGTTGAGGCTCTGGCGGTGCCTTCTCTGCTGCCGTGGACAGTTCGGTCGACGGCCAACCGGGCACCATTCCCCGGACCGCCAGAGCCATTATCGAACGTGAAATTGTACTGATAGGTGCCGTCGTCGGTCCGGCGGAGCGACACGACCAAGTGCAGGACTTTACCGTCCAGTTCGACCGGCGCCGCGACGACGATGTCCTCGCGAATGTGCGGCTTTGAACGCTCGATGCGAGCCCCCCTAGCCGTTCTCGATGATTGCACGGATGGCGGGTACCGCCCGCAGCGGGCCACCGCGCTCGGCCTCGAAACGCTGCGCGCGCTGATGGTTCCGCGTGCCGGCGTGGTGCCCCCCCCGAGAGGACATACTCATACCGCGGCTCTAATCTCCTGTGGGAGAACCTTCAGTGGCACGTCACACCTTCGAGGCCCATCCTGTAATTATGAAATCGTCGATCTTCGGAACTTTGCTGGTCGCTGCTTCCAGTCAGGATTGTGACGCCCCGATACCTTCTGAACCGCAATACTCCGCCCCGGTTCAGAAACGATAGGCTCTGCCGCTGAAGCTGAAATTCATGAGTGGCTGTTTCGTCCTCGCTCAGAGACGTATGGGAAAACCAGATTTGGTCGTGAAGGGAGGTGGCGGAAATCAGACGGTGTTGTCCCATTATCGGGATCATTCACGGTCAGCGGCAACAAGTTGTGCCTTCATCGCGATGGGTTCGATGAGATTAAATGCTCGGTCTTCACCGTCGGGCCAAACGGTCTGTCCAGTGATCCGAACGTCTTCTAAACCACCCATTACATTCGTCAGAAAGGTCCGCTTTCCGCGCGGCGGCATCGATAGTTCCAATCCGCTAATCGCTAGATTTCAGCGTGGAGCGACGCGACGGTGACGCGCCGCTCCTCCTAGGGACGGATCAGGCAGACTTTGGAATGCGGGCGATCACCTTGATCTCGAAATCGAAACCAGAGAGCCAGGTCACACCGACGGCGGTCCAGTTCGGATAGGGTGGCTCTCCAAAGACGGTATTTTTGACAGCCATGACCGCCCCGAACTGGGCCTCAGGATCAGTGTGGAACGTCGTGACATCCACGATGTCGTCAAGGGTAGCACCGGCCGCCGTCAGGACAGCCTCAAGGTTGTCGAAGGCGAGCTGCACCTGTTTTTGGAAGTCGGGCTCCGGGGTCCCGTCTTCCCGGCTACCTACCTGACCGGATACGAACAGGAGATCGTCGGATCGGATCGCGGCAGAGTAACGGTTGGTCTCGTAGAGGGCTTGTCGGCCGACGGGATAGACGGGGTCGCGCTGGGGCACAATCGATCTTCCTCTAGTGCCAAATCCGATTGGCAGAGATATACGGAGCGTATGCTCACGTATCTCACATACATTCCGTATGTCAATGATGCAGAAAAGGGGATGACCACTTGACGAAGCGACGTGCTGACATGGTGGAAGAGACGCGGGCTAAGCTAATTAGCGCCGGCAGGACGGCGTTCGCGGCCAAGGGCTATGCGGCGGCGTCCATGGATGAACTCACGGCCGGTGTCGGGCTCACGCGAGGCGCCCTGTATCATAACTTCGGAGACAAGAAGGGGCTGCTTCAAGCTGTTATCGACCAAATCGACGCCGAGATGTTGGCGCGAATGCGCGCCGCCGGCAGCCAGGGGCAAACGCCTTGGGAGCGATTTGTTGATGAGGGCGTCGCCTTTATCGAAATGGCGCTGGAGCCGGAAATCCAGCGCATCATGCTGCTCGACGGTCCAGCCGTTCTAGGGGATCCGTCCCGCTGGCCCAATCAGACGGCATGCCTGCGCACAACGATGAGGACGGTCGAGCAGTTGATCAACGAAGGTATCGTAAAACCTGTAGACGCCGAAGCTGTTGCCAGACTGATCAACGGGGCCGCACTCAACGCCGCGTTGTGGATTGCTGCTGCCGATGAGCCCCGCGCAGTCCTCAAAAAGGCGGTCGGTGCGTTTCGACTGCTCGCCTCCGGCCTGTTGGCATCAGATCGACAAGTCGGCCCAACACGATCGGGTCGCTCTTAACTTGCTGCGGCCAAACCAGCCTCGACCGAACCACGGCAGCCGCCTCGCCTCCGCATGCGCTACGTTGATGACTGGCCATCTGACTGGCAATCGCCAGGTCGGTTTGCGCCCGCTCCCGCCCTGCCCGGCCTCAAGACGAAAGACCTCAAGGCGGCGGGTGGTTGGAGCACCGAACAGATGGCATCGCGCTATTCGCGCGGCGGCATCCGGGCGGCGCAGAACGTGGCGAAGCTGCGCCAGGCGGCGCGACGCTCCGACTGACGAACGGTCGGGGGAACGGATTCGGGGAACGACCGGGGAACGGATTTAAGATTTCCTCGCACTTGCTCCCTAAGTGGTTATCGCTTAAAAGGTTTTTTCTGTCGCCCTTGTAGCTCAGTTGGTAGAGCACCTGATTTGTAATCAGGGGGTCGCGGGTTCGAATCCTGCCGGGGGCACCAGATATCATCGGACATGCCGGCGATCGAAATGCTCGCCGAATTCGACCCCGCTCCTGTTTCAACGATTGATTGACTGCCGGCAAAGCCTCCCGGTGGTCGTGAAGTCAGTTGGCGCTAACACACCATTCCGTCGGGCTTTTCGGGATGTATTTCATTCTGTTGTCAGCGCTGGACAGGCCTGAATCAATCTCATATAAAGCGCGGGCTTCGGCGCCGATTCACTCGGTCGTCAGGCGCCCAGGTAGCTCAGTTGGTAGAGCATGCGACTGAAAATCGCAGTGTCGGTGGTTCGATTCCGCCCCTGGGCACCATCAGCACTTCCGAGAGCGTCCAACGCCGTCCGGAAAACACAAAAAATCCCAACAAAATCAGGCGCTTTTGTCCGACGTGGTCCAACCACGTCTTTGGGCTGCCAGAAGTCGTGACGGTAATTCTGGAGGTACTTTTCACTCCTCTGTGGAGGTACCTCCATGCCGTTGACCGACACCGCGATCCGAGCCGCCAAAGCGCGGCCGAAGCCCTACAAGATCTCTGACGCTGCCGGCTTGTATCTGCTGGTAAATCCAAACGGACGGCGCTACTGGCGCTTCCAATATCGCTATCGAGGGAGCCGAAAGCTTCTTGCCCTGGGAGTGTATCCAGACGTGTCGCTTGCCGATGCACGCGCGGCGCGCGAGGCGGCACGTAGGTTGGTGGCCAACGGGGAGGATCCCGCCTATCTGCGGAAGCTCGAAAAGCTCAAGGAAGCAACGTCCACCGGCAACACGTTTCGCCTTATCGCCGATGAGTGGTTAGCAAAGCAGGAACGCGAGGGCCGTGCGGCGGCGACGCTCAAGAAGACGAAATGGCTTCTCGAATTCGCCTACCCCTTCATAGGCGACCGACCGATTTGCGAGATCTCAGCACCTGAAGTTTTGCTGGTCCTACGGAAGGTCGAAGCCCGCGGGCGTTACGAGACAGCGCGACGTCTCCGTAGCACGTGCGGCATAGTCTTCCGGTACGCGGTTGCGACGGCTCGGGCGGAGACTGACCCGACGTTCGCACTCCAAGGCGCCCTGACTACCCCGAAGGTCAGACATAGGGCTGCTATTATCGATCCTAAAGGGGTAAGCGCCCTACTCCGGGCTATTGACGGATTCGAAGGTCAAGTTACGACCCAGACGGCCTTGAGACTCGCTCCTCATGTCTTTGTGCGCCCTGGTGAGCTACGAACGGCGGAGTGGTCCGAATTCGATCTCGGGCAAGCCGTGTGGACGTTACCTGCCACGAAGACAAAAATGCGACGGGTCCAGAAGGTGCCTTTGTCGCATCAGGCACTTCAAATGCTGGTTGATCTCAGGAAGATCACCGGTAACGGCCCTCTGGTGTTTCCGGGAATCGGAAACCGTCACCGTCCACTTTCTGAGAACACCTTGAATGCTGCGCTCCGACGCCTTGGATATGACAAGACCGAGATGACCACGCACGGCTTTCGCGCGATGGCAGCGTCGCTACTCAATGAAATGGGGATATGGAACCCCGACGCGATTGAGCGTCAGCTAGGCCACATCGAGGGCAACGACGTACGTCGGGCTTACGCTCGTGCCGAGTTCTGGGACGAAAGAGTTAAAATGATGCAGCATTGGTCCGATTATCTGGATTCACTGCGCGCAGGCCTTGAATGAAAGGCTGCCGATCAGTATACTGTCTAATATCTTCTCACCACATTGAGACGCTTCAGCTTTCTGCTCCGCTCACCGGCAACCGCCGCGGGCGGAAATGGATGCCAATCAATCACGTCTCCATTTCATCCCCAACAAAAGTAGGTATTCCATGAGAACAGAAGCCGGCTTGGAAGCCGTATTTGTCAAGGCGGTGGCGTTCGCCGCCGAAAAGCACCGCAACCAGCGGCGCAAGGATGCTGATGCGTCGCCCTATATCAATCACCCCATTGCGCTCGCCAACGTCCTTGCGAACGAAGCTGGCGTAAGGGACGTAGCGGTTTTGTGCGCAGCTATCCTCCACGACACGATCGAGGACACGGAAACTACTGCCGTTGAACTGGACGAAGCCTTCGGGGCCCACATAACGTCGATTGTCCTTGAGGTAACCGACGACAAATCTCTGGAAAAGCATGTCCGCAAACAGCACCAGATCGACCATGCTCCGCACAGTTCGCCGGAGGCCAAGCTGGTGAAGCTGGCCGACAAGATCTGCAACCTCCGGGACATCCTTGCCTCGCCACCGTCCGACTGGTCGATTGAGCGAAAGGTCGCCTATTTCGACTGGGCTGAGCAGGTAGTGTCAGGCCTTCGCGGAACGCATACCGGACTGGAAGCGGTATTCGACAGCCTTCGCGCGCGACACGTCGAGTTTGTCTGATGATGGCAGGCTACACAGCCCAGCGCGCCGACAGTTCCTCGGCTTGCCGCAAAACCGTCTGAACCGCGGAATCCTGTAGGTCCGGCGGGTAGCCGTGCTTGCGGAGAATGCGTTTCACCAGAATCCGCATCCGGGCACGGGCATTTTCGCGGTGGGACCAGTCGACGGTGATGTTGCCCTTGAGGCTCTCAAGCAGTTCATGGGCAATCACCTTGAGCGCGTCGTTACCCATCGCCTCGATCGCGCTCTCATTTTCGGCGAGCGCATCATAGAAGGCGATCTCGTCCTGCGAGAGCCCCTCCTCCTCGCCGCGTCGCCGGGCGGCGCGAACCTCTTTCGCCAGCTCGATCAGTTCCTGCATCACCTCGACCGTGCTGATGGCGTTGGTGTGATAGCGGGCGATCGCGGCCTCCAGACGCTCTGAGAAGCGCTTCGTCTCGACCACGTTCGTCTTGCTGCGCGAGCGGATCTCGTCATTGAGGAGCTTGCGCAGGGCTTCGAGCGCGAGGTTCTTTTTCTGGAGCTGCTGAACCTCGGCGAGGAACTCGTCGGACAGGATCGAAATGTCGGGCGTCGTGATACCCGCCGCGCCGAGAATATCGACGATCTCGGTCGAGACGACGGCGCGGTCGAGAATCTGCTGAATGGCGAATTCACGGTCGGCACCGCCAAGCCCAGTCGCGTCGGCGGACTTCACCAGCGCGACGCGCACGGTCTGGAAGAACCCCACCTCGTCGCGCATGCCGCGCGCCTCATCGCTGCCGGAGGCGAGAGCGAAGGCTTTCGACAAGGCCAGCACGGCGTCCTGATAGCGGCGGTGTTCCCGGCGCTTGCCGTCTTCGGTGGTCTCGCGCGCTGCCGCCTCATGCTGCTTGCCGAGAATCCAGTCGACCGCGCCGGCGAGCATGGCCAGCCGCTCGTGTCCGGTGCCGGCAAGGCCCCGCGCATAGTCGAAGCCGTGATACATCGCCCTCACCACGTCGAACTTCTCGATCAGCGTTGCGATGGCCTCGGCCTCATCAATGCCCGCCTGCCGCTGATCGTCAGCCGAATACTGGTTGAGGGCGCTTTTGAGGTTCTGCGCGATGCCGATGTAGTCGACGACGAGACCGGCCGGCTTGTCGCGGAAGACGCGGTTGACGCGGGCGATCGCCTGCATAAGCCCGTGGCCGCGCATCGGCTTGTCGACATACATGGTGTGCATCGAGGGCGCGTCGAAGCCGGTGAGCCACATGTCGCGGACGATGACAAGCTTCAGCGGATCGTCGGGTTTCTTCGCGCGCTTGGCGAGGAGGTCTCTGCGAGATTTCATGCCGATATGCGGCTGCCAGTCCTGCGGATCGGAAGCTGATCCCGTCATCACGACCTTGATCGTGCCTTCGGCGTCGTCGTCACTGTGCCAGTCGGGACGCAGCGCCACGATCTTCCGGTAGAGCGCCACACAGATGCGCCGGCTCATGCAGACGACCATCGCCTTGCCGTCCATGGCGCCAACGCGCGCCTCGAAGTGACGCACCAAATCCTCGGCCACCATGGAAAGCCGCTTGTCGGAGCCGACCAGCGCCTCGACGGTCGCCCAGCGGCGCTTGATCTTCTCCTGCTCGGTGACGGCCTCGTCCTCGGTCAGCTCCGCGAGTTCGGCGTCGATCCGTGGCTTCTCGTCCTCCGGCAGTTCGATGCGCGCGAGACGGCTTTCGTAATAGATTGGAACGGTGGCGCCGTCCTCGACTGCGCGGCTGATGTCGTAGATGTCGATATAGTCGCCGAAGACGGCGGGCGTGTTGACGTCGTCCTTCTCGATCGGCGTTCCGGTGAAGCCGATGAAGGAGGCGTTGGGCAGCGCATCGCGCAGATATTTGGCGAAGCCATAGGCCATCTCGCCGGTCCTGCGCTCGATGCGCGCGCCGAAGCCATATTGGCTGCGATGCGCCTCGTCGGCGATGACGACGATGTTGCGCCGCGCGGAGAGGATCGGATAGCTCTTTTCGCCGGTCAGCGGCGAGAACTTCTGGATGGTGGTGAAGATCACGCCGCCAGAGGCGCGGCTCAGCGCCGCCTGCAGGTCTTCGCGGCTCTCGGCCTGGATCGGCGTCTGGCGGATCAGGTCGCGGCACATGGAGAAGGTTGCGAAAAGCTGGTCGTCGAGATCGTTGCGGTCGGTGATGACGACGATGGTCGGGTTTTCGAGTTCAGGATGGCGCACGAGCTGCCCGGCATAGAAGGCCATGAGCAGGCTCTTGCCCGAGCCCTGCGTATGCCAGATGACGCCGATGCGCTTGTCGCCCTTCTGATAGCTGCTGACGCCCGGCAGGCCGAATGTCGCCGGGTCCTCGCTGAAGCCCGTCGCCGCCGCCTCGCCACCCTTGTTGAGCGCCAGCGCTCGCAGGGTCGAGGCAACCGCGCGCTTCACGGCATGGAACTGGTGATAGCCGGCGATGATCTTGGCGAGATCCGATCCCGTCTCGCCGAAGACCGTGAAGTCGCGCAGGAGGTCGAGCAGTCGGCGGGGTTCGAAGATGCCTTCGATCAGCACCTGAAGTTCGGGCGCACCCTTCGCGGCGATCACTTCGCCGTCAGTCGTGCGCCAGGGCATGAAGCGCTCGCGGTCGGCGGTCAGCGAGCCGACGCGCGCCGTCAGCCCGTCCGAGATGACGAGAACGGCATTGGTGCGGAAGAGCGACGGGATCTGCGTCTTGTAGGTCTGAAGCTGGTTATGCGCGCCGGCGAGCGTCGCGTTCTCGCCGCCCGGCGCCTTTAGCTCGATGACGCCGAGCGGCAACCCGTTGACGAAGACGACGATGTCCGGCCGCCGGTTGACGCCGCCCTCAACCACCGTGAACTGGCCAGTCGCCAGCCAGTCGTTGGCTGACGCATCGTCGAAATCGATCAGCCGCACCTTGTCGCCGCGGATCGTTCCGTCCTCGCCATAAAACTCGACGTCGACGCCCTCCACCATCAGCCTGTGGAGACGCCGGTTCTCCTCGACGAGCGAAGGCTTCTCCGTCGCGACGATCTTGCGCAGCGCGTCGCCACGCGCGTCGGCGGGAATCGACGGGTTCAGCTTCTCGATGGCGGCGGCGAGACGCTTCAGCAGCAGCACATCGGCATAGGCTTCGCGCTCGGGCGCCTTGCCGTCCGGGCCGATGTCTGCCTCGAAGGCAACGGCATAGCCGAGAGCGCGCAACTGCCCGAGCAGAACATCTTCAACCTCGGCCTCGGAAATGAATGCCATCAGGCGGCTTCCCCTTGGAGAGCCACACCACCGTTCGCTTCCCGCCCGCGTTGCTCCCTCATGCGCGAACGAAT
>NZ_JBDKSS010000008.1:0-277797 GCF_039680535.1 Parvibaculum sp.
CTTGTCGGCATCTTCAAGCGCGCGCTGATACTCGCCGATATCGCGCAAGGCGTTCGACCGATTGGCGTAGATCATCCCGTCATTCGGCGCATATTTGAGCGCTTCGGTGTAGTCGACGACGGAACGCTTGGAATCCCCGAGATTGCGATAGGCGACGCCGCGATTGATGAACGCCGCGGCGAGGTCTTCCCTGGCCAGCTGCCCGGACTCGATCGCCTTGGTGCAGTAGCCGATCGCGGATTTGTCATTGCCGCTGCGAAACTGCTCGTAGCAAAGCGTGTTGTCGTCAACGGCATCGGCATGGGCGACCGCCGGTGACAACCCGGCAATAAGAAAACTGGCAACCAGAAAACGCTTCATCCGTTTCCTCCACATGGAACGGACCGACCGTAGCCTTGTTCAAGGCCGGAGGGAACGAAGAGAGAGATACCCGCTTATCCTACTCCCACTCAATGGGTTTGGATCATGATAGCGCGCTGATTTTTCAGCGCGAATTTTTGGCGCCGCCGTCAAACGCGATTGTCCGTTGCGACAGAAGTTTCCGCTGCCGATTTTCAAGGACAATTCGCGCCATTCGGATTCGACCAGGTTGCGACCCTCCGCATAATACTTAGGTATTGCCCTAAGTGTTAGCTGCGCCTATAAAGGCTCACCGAATGGCCGCTCGAAGGCGCAATGCCTGGGGAGATCGCAGTGACACCAAAGATGGAGGGCAGCGCGGGACGGCGCAGCGGCGGGGTGCCCAAACCGGCCGTCGTGGATCGCGTCTTTCGCGCGCTATCGGACCCGACCCGGCGCGATGTTCTGGAACGGCTCACCTCGCGGTCAGCATCCGTGAGCGAGCTTGCGGCGTCCTACGACATGGCCCTGCCCTCGTTTGTGGAGCATCTCAGGGTGCTCGAAGGAAGCGGGCTCGTCCGGTCGCGCAAGATCGGCCGTGTACGCACATATGAACTCGCCCCTGAGCAGATGAAAGTCGCCGAGGACTGGCTCGGGCATCAACGCAAGCTCTGGGAACGACGCCTCGACCAACTCGACAGCTACTTGTTGAAAATGAAGCAGGAGGAATCCGAATGACATCGCCTATCATCAAGATCGACCCTGACCGGGATTTGGTGCTTGAGCGCGAGATCGACGTACCGGTCGAGCTCGTCTGGAAAGCCTGGACGACCCCGGAACATCTGCGCCAGTGGTTCGCGCCGAAGCCCTGGTCGATCACCTCCTGCGATCTGGATCTGCGTCCAGGCGGCGCGCTCAACTTCGTCATGCGGTCGCCGGAGGGGCAAGAGTACCCGAACACGCAATGCTATCTCGAAGTCACGCCGTTTGAACGGCTGATCCTCACAGACACATTGCAGGGCGGCTATAGGCCGTCGGCCGAGCCGTTCTTCACAGCGGTCCTGGAGTTCGCCAGGAACGGGGCGGGGACCCGCTACAAGGCCATGGCCATTCACGGTGACGGCGAAGCCCGAAAGAAACACGAACAAATGGGCTTCCACGATGGCTGGGGCACCGTGCTCACCCAAATGGTGGAATACATCAAGGTCGGAGGCGTGCGGCCCTAGCCCGGGACGTCGAACGTCAAAGGACACTCAGCGCGTGGAAGGCATATCTGCCAGCGCGCTGAGATGTCCGAATGGGTGGGTATACTGATCGAACTCAGACTGGCCTTTAAAAAGCGACCTTACCCCTCCGGCGCTCCAATCATGTCCACCCGCGTCGCATGCCGGCCGCCGTCAAACCGGCGAGCGGCTCTGTAACGCCCAGGCGATAGGCCATGATGTCGGCGGAAGAGCTTCGAAAACGCGGGCGCGGTCTCATAGCCGACACGGGTCGCAATCCGTGCAATCCCTTCGTCGCTTGTTTCGAGCAGAAACGCAGCCTCCGACATCCGGCGTGCGATCAGGTAGCGGTACATTGACTCGCCAACGAGCTGGGTGAAGCGTGCCGAAAATGCCGAACGACCAAGCCCCACTCTTTGCCCGAGGTCGCCAAGGGTCCACGGCCGATCCGGTCGTTCGTGGATCAACTTGAGAGCTGGTCCTATGTGAGGGTCCGCCATCGCCCCCAGCCACCCGCCTTCTCCGGGACCGAGAGACTTGATCCAGCTTCGCAGCACCTCGACGAAGAGCACTTCCGTCAGACGTGAGAGCGCGACGCCTTGGCCGGGGCGCTCAAGCGCCGCCTCGCTTACCATTCGCTGCAGAATCGCATCGAGCCACCCCCCGTCCTCCATCGGCTTCAGGAGAAGCACGGGCGGAAGTAATTCCAGTACGCTGCCTCGTGAGGGCCGCGCCACGGTGAAATTGCCGCAAATCATTATCGACTGCGGCTGCGCGCTTCCGCCGTGACGGACGACGCCAAGACGTCCGGTCGGCCGATCAAGGTCGAGCACCGGTAACGGCTCCGTCTGGCTATCCGAATAAATCAAATGCGGCTCGCCACGTGTGACGACAACAAAGTCGCCCTCAGTCATGTGGATTTCTTGTCCCTCTTCGAGCACGAGGGTAGCTGAACCACGACTGAGATAATGGAACAGGGCGTAAGGGCGCTCTGGCAATGCCAGGCTCCATGGATGGCCGAGCTCGAAGTGGAATAGCAAAGTCCCACCGAGGCGGATGCGATCAAGCACTTGGGCGAGAATGTCCATCCCCTCAACATGACACGGTGGACGGTCAGACACAATATTTGGACGATTGGTCTCTAACGTCCGAGCCCTTGTTCGTATTACTCCTCTCAAGGCGACCCAACAGGTTGCGGCAGGCAATTTGACATAGCGGCAGATGGAAGAGCCGCGACGTTGCCGAAAATCACGCCCATTCCGCGCCCCTCACGGTCCTCGTCTAACAGGAGCAATCAATGCGAAATCTTCTACTCTCAGTCGCCACTATCCTCATGGCCGGAGCAACAGGCGCCGCACCCGCCCAAGCGGCCCAATTGCCCAAGGGGGCGGCTCGCAATGTCGTGCTCGTCCATGGCGCTTTCGTCGACCAGACGAGCTGGAAGCCCGTTGCCGATATCCTCACGAAAAAGGGCTACAACGTAACGCTTGTCGAAAATCCGCTCACCTCCCTCGCAGCGGATGTCGATGCCACCAAACAGGCGCTCGCGAAGCAGAACGGCAAGACCGTGCTCGTTGGCCACTCCTGGGGCGGCGTGGTCATCACGCAGGCAGGTGATGATCCCAAGGTCTCGGCGCTCGTCTACGTATCCGCATTCGCGCCCGACGTGGGACAATCTCTGGCGACCTTAGCCAAGAGCGGTCCGGCGACTGAAGGCACGGCGGCGATTCATCCCGACGAAAAGGGCAACCTCTACATCGATCCCAAAGTGTTTCCTTCAGCCGTTGCGGCTGACCTTCCGCCGGAAATCGCCGAAGCTTTGGCAAGCCATCAGCTTCCATTGAACCACACAGCGTTCGAAGCCCCGGTCGATACAGCCGCCTGGCGCGACAAGCCGACGCTCTACGTGATCAGCACAAAGGACAAGGTTGTCGCGCCCGAGGTCCAGAAGATGTTCGCTACCATGATGCATGCCCAGACGACGGAGGTCGCGGGCAGCCATGCCTCGCTCGTCGTTCATGCGAAGGAAGTCGCTGAGGCCATTGAAAAGGCCACGCTCGTCAATTGACGATACTGCTCCCGGCACTTTCGTGCCGGGAGCACCCACGCGTACTCAGCGGACTATGGAAGGCCTCGGACCGCGAACTGCGCGGGCCCGTCCAAGACATCAGAAGCAGCAGCCATATCCTTGAGCAAGGTCTCGGCCGCTGCGTCACGCCGACTACTCTCCCTCGAATAGTGTGTGCCAAGCTTGCGGAGAACGACATGATCGACTTCGATACCCAAGCTTGGCCACCGATCCCAAGGAGGCGATCCAGAGCGTCGCGCGAGGGCAGCCCTGGACCGTCGTTCAACGACGGCGCTACCGCTCCAGCGCCCCGATCATCTCTACGCGCGTCGCATGCCGGCCGCCTTCGAACCGGGCGGTCAGGAACGCATCCACGATATCGAGCGCCAGCCCTTCGCCCACCACGCGCACGCCAATCGACAGCATGTTGGCATCGTTGTGCTGGCGGATCATGCGGGCTGAAAAGGTGTCTGCGCAGACGCCGCAACGGATGCCCTTTACCTTGTTCGCCGCCATCATGATGCCCTGGCCGGTGCCGCACAGGATGATGCCAAACCGGCAATCGCCCGAAGCGACGAGCCGCGCCGCCGCTTCGCCGTGTTCAGGATAGTGCGTGCTCTCCGGTGTCGTCGGTCCGATGTCGACCGCCGTCCAGCCCTGCGCCGTGATATGGGCGGCAATGACCTGCCGGAGCTGAATGGCAGCGTGGTCGCTGGAGAGGACGATGCGGTTGCTGGCTGTCATGGAGAAGTGGTCCTGTTTCCCGAAGCAATTTGATGGCTTGGCCGAGCCGGATCAACTCGCACCCCACTCTCACGCGATCGTTCCCGGCGCCTCACCTTGTGCAAATCTCCCGCACACAGGCTCGCAACCAGCGATGCGCCGGATCGGCATCGAGCCTCGGGTGCCAGAGCAGTGAAACCGAGATATCCGGAACGGAGACCGGGAGTGGAAAGCTATGCATTCCCTCGCGCAGGTTTCCTGTATGTCGTTCCGGAACGCTGGCGATCAGGTCAGTCGCGCGGGCGAGAGACAAGGCAGACGAAAAGCCGCCGACGACTGTCGCGATGTCGCGCTCCAGCCCGAGCATGGTCAAAGCGTCGTCGATCGGCCCCCGATCGAGGCCTCGTCGCGAGACGAGAATGTGCCTGCCGGCCGCATAGCGGGCGGGTGTAATCTTCCCCCGGCTCAACGCATGCCCCTTGCGCACGACACCGATGAAGCGGTCGCGGAAAAGCGCCTGTACGCGCACCTCCGGCCCTGTGGCCTCCCCCACGACACCTGTTTCCAGATCGACGGTCCCATCGCGCAGGGACGCGCTATCCCGGTCCAGCTTGGCTACGAAGCGAAGTTGCACGCCCGGAGCCTCCTCGCCGACGCGAGCAATGAGATCCGGCCCGAAATTCTCCACGAAACCTTCACTGGTCCGCAGCGCAAACGTCCGGACGAGTTGCTTGAGGTTGAGCTTCTCGGCAGGACGAAGCACCGCTTCGGCCTCCTGCACAAGCTGACTGACGCGCTCGCGGAGTTCTACTGCCCGTGGTGTGGGAACCAGGCCGCGACCAGCCCTGACCAGCAGCGGATCGCCCATCGCCTCTCGTAGCCGCGCCAGGGCCCGGCTCATGGCTGAAGGACTCAGCCGCAGCCGTCGGGCGGCGCGCGCAACGCTGCCCTCCGCGAGCAGCACATCAAGGGTGACGAGCAGGTTGAGATCAGGCTTCGACATATGCCGACCATAGCACAGCTCGGCCCTGATATAGCGTCAAACGCACGAATAAAGTGCAATTGTTGCCAGTTCCGCCATCTCGGGTGCCGGACTACCTTCGCGGCAGCCCGTTCGGGGCATTGCCGGGAAGCGGAGTACCTATCGATGACAATGACTGAAGAACGCAATGAGGCGGAGGCCGGAAGCATGCCTATGGCGACACCGGTCCGCTGGGCCCTGGCCAGCCTTTCGCTGTCCATGCTGATGCCTTCGCTCGATACCAGCATAGCCAATGTCGGCCTGCCGACATTGGCTCGAGCCTTCGACGCCTCTTTTCAGGACGTTCAATGGGTCGTGCTGTCCTATCTGCTCGCCATCACGACCCTGATCGTCAGTGCGGGGCGGCTCGGCGATATCTTCGGCCGCCGCCGGCTGTTGCTCCTCGGAATCGCGCTGTTCACGGCGGCCTCGGTCCTGTGCGGCGTTGCGCCAACACTCTGGCTGCTGATCGCCGCTCGCGTTGCGCAGGGACTTGGCGCGGCCCTCATGATGGCTCTTACCGTGGCCATGGTCGGCGAGACTGTTCCCAAGGCGAAGACCGGCAGCGCCATGGGTCTGCTAGGCACAATGTCCGCGATCGGCACCACCCTCGGCCCATCGCTCGGCGGCGTCCTGATCGCGGGACTCGGCTGGCCGGTTATCTTTCTCGTCAACCTGCCGCTGGGCCTCCTGAATTTTTTCCTCGCTCATCGCTACTTGCCCGTTGACCGCCGGGGGCCGAAAGCTGGCCGGGCAGACTTCGACGGTATCGGCACATTGCTGCTCGCACTGACACTCGCGGCCTATGCCCTTTCCATGACGATGGGTCGCGGCCAGTTCGGCCTGCTCAATATGGCCCTGCTGTCGGCTGCCGCTTTCGGGATTGGGTTGTTTGCATACTCGCAGACGAGGACGCCATCGCCTTTGCTCCGTCTGGAGATGTTCGGCAACAAGACGCTGTGCGCGAGCCTTGCCATGAGCGCGCTCGTCTCGACGGTGATGATGGCGACGTTGGTTGTCGGGCCGTTCTATCTTTCTCGCGCACTCGGCCTCGACGCGGCTCTTGTCGGCCTCACGATGTCGGCTGGCCCACTCGTCGCAGCGCTGACCGGCATACCGGCGGGCCGTATCGTGGATCAATTCGGCGCACCGCGCATGACCGCTGTCGGGCTGGTCGGAATGGTTGCTGGCCTGCTGGCGCTCTCCATGGCATCAGGCATATCCGGCGCCGCCGGTTACATCGCTGCCATTGTCGTGGTCACCGCCAATTACGCACTGTTCCAGGCAGCCAACAACACGTCCATCATGACGAATATCCGCCCGGATCAGCGCGGAGTCGTTTCCGGCATGCTCAGCCTCTCGCGCAATCTGGGGCTCATCACGGGCGCATCAGTCATGGGCGCGGTGTTTACTGCCGCTTCGGCGACGACCGACATCACGATGGCGCCGCCTGAAGCCGTCGCGAAAGGCATGCAGATCACCTTCGCGGTTGCGGGCGCCCTAATCGTCGTTGCGCTCGCAGCCGCACTCGCGACGCGCTCAGTTCGCCCCGCTATCGCGGAGAACGGCTAACACTCCAGGCCGTTCTCTCACTCCCACTCGATCGTTCCCGGCGGCTTCGAGGTCACGTCGTAGACGACGCGGTTGATGCCGCGGACTTCGTTGATGATCCGCGTGGAGACGTGACTCAGGAAGTCGTGGCTGAACGGGTAGTAATCCGCCGTCATGCCATCCGTCGAAGTCACGGCGCGGAGCGCGCAGACATAATCGTAGGTGCGCTCGTCGCCCATCACGCCCACCGTGCGGACGGGCAGCAGCACGGCGAAGGCCTGCCAGATCTCGTTGTAGAGCCCGGCGTGCCGGATCTCTTCGAGATAGATCGTGTCGGCCTTGCGCAGAAGTTCGAGCTTCTCGCGCGTGATCTCACCAGGCACGCGGATCGCCAGGCCCGGCCCCGGGAAGGGGTGACGCCCGACGAATTCTTCCGGAAGGCCAAGCTCCTTGCCGAGCACGCGAACTTCGTCCTTGAAGAGTTCGCGCAACGGCTCCACGAGCTTCATGTTCATGCGCTCAGGCAGACCGCCGACGTTGTGGTGGCTCTTGATGGTGACCGAAGGGCCACCCGTGAAGGAGACGCTTTCGATCACATCCGGATAGAGCGTGCCCTGCGCGAGGAATCCTGCGCCGCCGATCTTCTTCGCTTCCGTCTCGAAAACATCGATGAAGGTTGCGCCGATGATCTTGCGCTTCTGCTCCGGGTCGCTGACGCCTTCGAGCTTGCCGAGGAAGAGTTCGCCCGCATCCACATGCACGAGCGGAATATTGTAGTGATGACGGAACAGGTTCACCACCTGCTCCGCTTCGCCCGCGCGCAGGAGGCCGGTGTCGACGAAGACGCATTGCAGCTGCTCGCCGATCGCCTCATGCAGCAGCACAGCAACGACCGAGGAGTCGACACCGCCAGAAAGACCGCAGATGACCTTGCCGGAACCGACCTGCGCCCGCACCTTCGCGATCTCGTTCTCGCGGAAGGCGGCCATCGTCCAGTCGCCCTTGCAGCCGCAAATAACATGCGTGAAGTTGCGCAGCATGTCGCGGCCGCGCGGCGTGTGCGCGACTTCGGCATGGAACTGGATGCCATAGAAATGGCGCGTCTCGTCGGCGATGGCGGCGAAGGGCGCGTTGCGGCTCACCGCCACGACCTTGAAGCCCTCCGGAATCGCGACGACGCGGTCGCCGTGGCTCATCCAGACGGGTTCCTGTTCGTCGATAGTGAGCAGCCCTTCGAAGAGCTTGCAATCCTCGGTGACCGTGATGACGGCGCGGCCGAACTCGCGCTCTTCCGAGCTTTCGACCTTGCCGCCGAGCTGGGCGCACATGGTCTGCTCGCCGTAGCAGATGCCGAGAACGGGGAGCCCGCAGGTGAACACCCAGTCGTCCGCACGGGGCGAGCCGATGCCCGTCGTACTGGCCGGGCTGCCGGAGAGAATGATGCCCTTGGGCTTAAAGCTTTCGAGCAGGCCTTGTGTCCGGTTGAAGGGGACGATCTCGCAATAGACGCCGCTTTCGCGAACACGCCGCGCGATGAGCTGCGTGACCTGGCTGCCAAAATCGATGATGAGAATACGGTCGGTCATAATCAGCCTAGGGATTATTTGCGGGGGATGTGGAATTGAGCGCGGCGGCAAGGTCGGCCGTCTGCGTGCATGTCGGACAGGACAGGCGGAGGATGCGGAGCTTGTCTTTCGCACCGTCGGCCTTGCCGTCGGCAAGATCGATCTTTGCCGCGCCCAGCAGGGCGTCGGGCTCGGTCGGCTCGACCGCCAGCGCGAACTGGTAATATTTGCGGGCGACGTCGCGCTGGTTATGCGACTGGTAATAGCGGCCGAGCTGGGCCAGCGCACGGGCATTGGCCGGGTCGGCGACGATCGCTTCCTCGAGCAGGCGCCTGGCGCGGGGGCCATCGCCATCGGCAAGCGCCGTGATCCCCTTGTCGGCAAGGACGCGCGAAGCCTGCTGCGAGGCAGCGTTAACCTGCGCGGCAGCAGGCATGGAGACCGCCAGAAGCGGAGCCAGAATGCAGAGCGAGCGGAGGAAGGCGGCCGTCATCCGTGGGGGCCTCGAAGGGGAATGTGATCCGGTAGACCATCCCTGCCCGATTGCGTCAAGAGCCGTCCATGCCGCCATGATTTCATGTCTTTCGCTGCATGACGGCGACGAAAAAACCGTCCGTTCCGTTGCTCGCGGGCGAGAGCCGGAGGCCGAGGCCGGACGGCGCATCGGGCGCCGGCAGATCGGCTGGCCAGCTGGATTGCCAGGGCAGCTGCACGAAATCGTCGCGCGCGCCAAGGAAGGCAGCCACCCGGTCCTCATTCTCGGAGGGCAGCAGCGAACAGGTGACATAGACGAGCCGTCCACCGGGCCGCACGAGCCGCGCCCCACGCGCCAGCACTTCGGCCTGGGTCACCCTGTAACTTTCGAGCATTTCGGACGTCAGCCGCCACCGTGCATCGGGGCTGCGGCGCCAGGCGCCGGTGCCGCTGCAAGGCGCGTCGACCAGCACGTTGTCGGCCTTACCCTCGAGATCGGGGAAATCCGTGTCGGGACCTCCGGGCAGGATATGCGGCTTGATGAAACGCGTCTGAATGTTGCGTGTGCCCGCCCGCTGCGCGCGGGGCATCAGCTTGGCGAGGCGGCGTCGATCGGTGTCGCAGGCATGGATCTGACCGCGATTACCCATGAGCGCCGCAAGCGCCAGCGACTTGCCGCCGCCGCCCGCGCAGAGATCGACGACCTGCGCGCCGGGTGCCGCGCCCGCAACGAGGCATGCGAGTTGCGAGCCCTCGTCCTGCACCTCGACGAGCCCGTCGCGGAAGGCCGTGAGGCCCGCGATGTTGGCGCGGCTCTTCAGCCGGAGCCCCCAGGGCGAGAGCGGGCAAGGCTCCGTCTCGACATTCTCTGCGGCAAGGGCCTCCATCGCGGCCTCGCGCGTGCCCTTCAGCAGGTTGACGCGGAGATCGGTCGGGGCGCGCTCCATCAGCGCGGCCATTTCGGACTCGAGTTTGGCGCCGAAGGCGCGCTCGAATTCGGGATGCAGCCATTCGGGATAATTGAGCCGCACGAAGGCCGGTGCATCGGCTGCCGGGAGCGACGCGGCGCGGAGCGCGGCCGCTTCATCGGGCGCCAGCGCCGCGGGCGCATGCCGCGCTCCGTCGGCAAGCGCCATGGCGCCAGCGTGCCCCGCCCCGTCGATCAGCGCGACGGCGCCTAGCACCAGAAGGCGCGGCGCCTCGGACCCAAGGGCGGCAGCAAGCTGCGCGCGGTGACGCAGCACGCCATAGACGAGTTCGCTCACCGCAGCGCGATCCTTCGATCCCGCGAAGCGGCTCGCCCGAGCCCAGCCATCGAACACGCGATCGGCGGGGTGCCTCGTCTCGGCGATGGTTGAAAGAATATCGATCGCCGCCTGAAGACGGGCCCCGGGGGTCATGTTTCCGCCTGACTGAAGTTAGCTGCTGACGCCGGGATAGTTCGGCGCCTCGCGCGTGATCGTGACGTCGTGGACGTGGCTTTCGCGCAGCGACGCGGCGGAGATGCGCACGAACTGGGCACGCTCCTGGAAGTCCTTCACCGTCGCCGAGCCCGTATAGCCCATGGCAGCGCGCAGGCCGCCGACGAGCTGATGGATCACATTGCCGACCGGGCCCTTGTAGGGCACTTGTCCTTCAATGCCTTCGGGGACGAGCTTCAGCGAATCCTTCACATCCTGCTGGAAGTAGCGATCCGCCGAACCGAGCGCCATGGCGCCCACCGAGCCCATACCGCGATAGGCCTTGTAGCTGCGGCCCTGATAGAGGAAGACCTCGCCCGGGCTTTCTTCCGTGCCGGCGAAGAGCGAGCCGATCATGGCGCATTCGGCGCCCGCCGCGATTGCCTTGGCGAGATCGCCGGAGAACTTGATGCCGCCATCGGCAATCACCGGAACATCGGCCTTCCGCGCTACCTCGACCGCATCGAGAATGGCGGTGAGCTGCGGCACGCCGATGCCGGCCACGATGCGCGTGGTGCAGATAGAGCCCGGTCCGATACCGACCTTGACCGCGTCGGCGCCCGCATCGATCAGCGACTTGGCGCCGTCGCCCGTGGCGACATTGCCCGCAATGACCTGCGTGACGTTGGAAAGCTTCTTGATCCGCTGAACGGCCTCGGCGACGCGCGCCGAATGACCATGCGCCGTATCGACCACGATAACGTCGACGCCGGCGTCGATCAGCGCCTCGGTGCGGGCATAGCCCTCGTCGCCCACCGTCGTGGCAGCGGCGACGCGCAGGCGGCCCTGATCGTCCTTCGCAGCATTGGGGTGCAGCTGCGCCTTCTCGATGTCCTTCACCGTGATGAGGCCGATGCAGTGATAGGCATCGTCCACGACGAGGAGCTTTTCGATGCGGTGCTTGTGGAGAAGGCGCTTGGCCTCATCCTGCTTCACGCCGTCCTTCACCGTGATGAGGTTCTCTTTCGTCATCAGGTTACGGACCGGCTCTTGCAGATTGGTTGCAAAGCGCACGTCGCGGTTGGTGAGGATGCCGGCGAGCTTGCCCGAGCCTTCGACCACCGGAATGCCGGTGATGCCGTGGCGCTGCATCAGCGCGAAGGCGTCGGCCAGCGTCGCATCCGGCTCGATCGTCACCGGGTTCACGACCATGCCCGATTCGAACTTCTTGACCATGCGGACATTCTCGGCCTGCTCTTCGGCCGACATGTTGCGATGGAGAACGCCGATGCCGCCCGCCTGCGCCATCGCGATGGCGAGACGCCCTTCGGTAACAGTGTCCATGGCGGCGGAAATGAGCGGAATGCCAAGCGCGATCGAACGCGTCAGTCGCGTCTTTGTGTTGGCCTGACTTGGAAGGATAGAAGAGGCCGCAGGCAGCAAGAGAACGTCATCAAACGTCAGTGCTTCGCGGATCATTCGCCAACCTCCTGCCCTGCAATTGCGGGCTAAATCCAGATCATGTGTTGGCGGTGGCTTCTACCATCGTTGCTCAAGAATGCAAAGGAAGATTGGGCGACAAGCGATTTCGGCGCGTTTTGACGCGTCTCGATCCCGGCCCCGCGCCGCTCATCGGAAATTAAAGACCGTTCACTCAGAGTCTACGCTTTGCTTCCGAAAGCCTTGAGCCAACACATACATTTCTGCCGAATCGGCGCGACTCGCGGCCGGCTTCACATGGCGCACGTTCCTGAAGTGCTGCTTGAGCATCGTCAGAAGCTCGCTCTCCGTTCCACCGCGCAACACCTTGGCGCAATAGGTGCCGCCCTCGGTCAGCACTTCCGTGGCGAACTGGGCTGCCGCCTCGCAAAGCGCCATGATCTTCAGATGATCGGTCTGGCGATGGCCGGTCGCATGAGCGGCCATGTCGGAGAGAACCACGTCGGCCTCGCCACCCAATACGTCCTTCACCTGTTCGTCGGCGCCATCGGACAGGAAGTCGAGCTTCATGATGGTGGCGCCGGGCATGGGCTCCATGTCGAGAATATCGACGCCGATCACCCGCCCCTGCTTCTCGCCGCGCCCTTCGAGCGCCTTCACGCGCTGAACCGCGATCTGGCACCAGCCGCCCGGCGCGGCGCCCAGATCGACCACCCGGCCACCCGGCTTCAGGAAATGAAACTTGTCGTCCATCTCCGCAAGCTTGTAGGCCGCGCGCGAGCGAAAGCCTTCCTTCTTGGCGGCATGGACGTAAGGGTCGTTGAGCTGGCGCTGGAGCCAGAGCGTCGAGGACAGCGTGCGCTTCTTCGCCGTCTTGACCCGAACCTTGAGGGCGCGCGGCGCGTTGCCTTTCGTCAGACCCTTTGTGGGCTTCTTGCCTGTCATGCGGACCGTTCTCCTGCGGCGGCGCGACGGGCGCCGCGACGACGGCGGCGACGGCGGCGCGCGCGCGCCATATCTGCTTCCATGAGTGACAGAAGAATGCCTTCGCGCAAACCCCTGTCGGCAACGCGGAGCCTTTCGGCGGGCCAGGCGAGCGCGATGGCCTCGAAAATGGCGCAGCCCGCAAGCACCAGATCGGCCCGCTCGCGTCCCACGCAAGGATGCGCGGCGCGCGCCTGATAGTCGAGGGCGAGAAGATCGCGCGTCACCCGGTGAACGTCCTCCGGCGTGATCCAGATACCGTCAACCCTCGTTCGGTCGTAGCGCTCAAGGCCGAGATGAACGCCCGCGATGGTCGTCACCGTGCCCGAAGTGCCCAGAAGGTGGAAGCTCCGCTCCCCGTCCGCGCCGCGCGATGCCGTCAGCCTTTCGATGAAAGGCGCAATGCGCCCGCTCACCTCATCGACCATGCGGTCGTAGAGTTCGGGCGAAATGTCGATCCCGCCATGCCCCTCCGCCAGCGTGACGACGCCGCAGGGAAGCGAGGTCCAGTCCTCGATATGGGGACGGCCGTTCTTTCCCCCCTGCTGCCGGACCCAGATGAGTTCGGTCGAACCGCCGCCGATATCGAAGACCAGCGCGGACGAGCATTCGCGATCGAGCAGCGGCGCGCACCCCGCGACAGCAAGCTTCGCCTCATCTTCATTGGAGACGATTTCGAGGTCGAGCCCCGTGTCGCGCTTCACCCGGTCGATGAACTCCGCGCCGTTTGCAGCCCGCCGACATGCCTCGGTCGCGATGAGCCGCGCCCGGGTAACGCCCCGCCGCTTCATCTTCTCCGCACAGACGCGCAGCGCCTCGGCAGCGCGATTCATGGCGTCGTCGCTCAGGCGTCCGCTCGCCGTCAGCCCCTCGCCGAGGCGCACGATGCGCGAAAAGGCGTCGACCACCTTGAAGCCCTCGCGCGAGCGCCGCGCGATCAGCAGCCGGCAATTGTTCGTACCGAGATCGAGGGCGCCATAGACCTGCTCATCGCCGCCTCTCTGCGGCCGCTGCCCTTCCGCACGGCGATTGGCGCGCGGAGATTTGACCTGTTGGGCCGGCCGTTCGAGGCTCTTGGGCGATGGAGCGGAGGGACGCTGGAGCGGCGTTGAGGACTTCGCGGAATCCGGGCTCGGAGCAGCATTTTGCCCCCCCTTCCCACGGCGCGCACGCCGACGCCTGCGCCCCTTGCGAGGGGCGCGCTCGGTGGCAGCGCTATCGTTAGCCGGAGACGAAACCGCATTTCGGGCGTCGGATGACGCCACAACATGTTCCGCCTGACCGGCCTGGGGCGCTGGAGGGACATGACCCTCGCCGCCCCGGTCACCTTCTGGGTGCACGGTCGACCTGACCCGGGGAGCTGCGAATGTCCATCTGCGGACCGCGCTGCCAGCCGGGCTCCTGTTCTTTCAGTTGGGGAGGAGTGTAACAGGTCGGCCCGATGGGTAAAGCCGCCCGGCTCGCAACGTCGTAATATGCTGAATCATTTCAGGAAAGATTGGCTGGGGGACTAGGACCCCAGCGACAGAAATTTTTATCAACGATAACAAAAGCTTAACGGCTGGATTTTTCTGTGTAGCACACCTGTGTGTCGCACTCAATCAACCCGAAAAGCTGCAACGCTCTTCAAGTCGTCCGCCACATCACAACCATTAAAATTTTAGGATTCCACCAGAGGGGCTTTTAAAGGTTCCCGCGCATCATCGCCCTTATTGACCTGGGGCGGAGCTTCTCAATGAGCGTCTCGAACGAGGACGTCGAACGCCGGTATCTGGCCGAGTGGATCAGGACGCAGAACTGGTTTCTGAAAACCCGGTTTCCGTTCTACTCAATCGTTACAGGTTATGTAGGGTGGGTTGCCTGGGGTTCGATCTGGGGCACATTGATCTACTTCGCGATCCCCACCGCCGCAGATTTATATGCGGCGGAGTGGCGGCTTCGCGTTGGACGGCAGATCGACACGATTGATGTGGGCCGATATACGAACCAGTTGGCCTACTATGTCCCTATCGTCTTCTTGGCCTATTTGGCTCCGCTTATCATTGCTCTCTATGCGCCCGGCTTTGATGACACATTTCTGGTGCTGTGTTCGGCAGCATCACTCTTGGCTCATATGACCGCTGCGCCGACGCCCCGGCTCTCAAACATATTTCTACCGGTTGCCATCTCTATGTTCGGATTCATATTTCCGATGTTGGCATTTCCCTACGTTTGGACCGTCTCCGATTTCACTATGGCGGGAACTCTCGCCGCAAGCGTTCTTTGCATGGCTTATGTTCAGCAAGAGGGAAGTAAGAAGCGTTTCGGCGCGGAGCTGGAAAGAGAATTTCTGCTCAAAAGGCAAATTGAACTCCTGGGCGAGGTCAAACGCGCCAAACAAATCGCTGAGGTGGAACGCAACCGTGCAGAGGAAGCCAATCGAATAAAGTCTGCCTTCCTTGCGATGATGAGCCATGAAATCCGCACCCCGATGAATGCGGTAATGGGCTTTTCGGACTTCCTGACCAAGATTTCAAGGGAGCCAAAGACGCAGGAATATGGCGGCTACATTCACTCCGCCTCTCAAAGCCTGCTCACGATTTTGAACGACGTTCTCGACTTTTCGAAAATGGAAGCCGACAAGACCGAACTGGATTTGGATGAGGTCGGACTTCCAGAGTTGATGGAGTCGTTGCTGTTTTGGCGAGGGAAGGCTTGCGAGAAGAATATCGAGTTTCGCGCGGTCTATCAGGACTTGCCGGCCGCCCCCGTAATGGCTGACGAAGGGCGACTTCGTCAGGTCATCTCGAACCTGATATCCAACGCTTTGAAATTCACGCCCGAAAACGGCTCCGTTTCCATCGAAGCCTTTCCCATCGCGAGCGATGCGGAGACTCTGCGTGTGCGCTTTGAAGTCAGGGACACCGGGATAGGCTTCACAGACGAAGCCGCCGAAAAGCTGTTTCAGCCCTTTGTTCAAGCGAACGGGAAAATCGCCAAACATTTTGGCGGGACTGGGCTCGGCCTCGCCATCTGCGCAAAGCTGGTAGCGCTCATGGGCGGCGAGATTGGCGCCAAAGGCCAACCCGGCGAAGGGGCACTGTTCTGGTTCGAAGTGCCATTTCGATTTCGAATGGAAAGTAGAGAGACTACCTCAAAAGTAGCCTAGTAGACCGCTCAATGGCTGGGGGACTAGGAACCCTACCCGCACACACCGCTCATTGAAATCATTGAGCTTTTCGACGCGTGTGGTCGACTATGTGGGCGAGTCTCGGTGATTTGTGGGTGAGGCGTCAAGGTGGCCCTGCACCTTTAGATCATCGAGGCAAACTCAGAAAGTATCTTTGCCTCGTATTCACCGGAGAGGCCAAATACTGAGAAGGCCCACCGTCGAGGATGGAAACCAGAATGCGGCACACCAAAGCAGTCATCTCCAGAGTGATGTCCGAAGCGCTTTCAGTCCTACGAATGGCGAAGCCTAGGGGCTCTCCAACGAATAGCGCTTCATGGATGGCGGCGTTTCTCAACGCTGCCACCTCGGCATTTGCCGAGGGAGCCTCCAGACCTTTGGCCCACTCAGGAGTGTCTAACTTCAACTGTTCGCACATCCACTGAGTGCGCTTGGCGTGAATTATTCTCTGCGTGGGACCAAACACCGATTCTACGATTGCGTAGCAGGCATCCAACGCCGCGTACAAATGAATAAATTGCTCGTACTGAAGCGCCTGCGGGTACTGAGCAAGAAGCAACGCATGAATTGCGGCAGTGAGACGTTTTGCAAGCACCGGTTTGTTGCGGTGTTTCCGCCAGAATCTTTCTGCAAGTTCGATGCTTCGCTCGATGTCTGAATGACCAACAATGAAGTCGAACAGTTTGTTCGGGACAGCAGGCGTGGCGTCGACGAAGCCGGCCTCTGTCGTTGTTAGCCTCATTCCGACAAAGAACGAGAGCACCCAGACATGAAACTCAAGTTGCTCCCGGTCTTCTGAAGAAGCGATAGAAATCTCATGGGTCTTCGGCAACCCAAAGACACGAGAAGGATACGGCAGAGGGTGGACATAGCCATCAAAAGACCGCCGTTCCATCATGGGTGCATAAATCCAGCCAGCTTCGACGTCAGCCCACGCCTCATATCCTCGAGTGGTGTCCTCAAAGTTCGGGAGAGGCTTGATTGATACCTCGCCCACAATTGTGAGAGGAGCTGGATAGAATCCAAATGACGAGCTGAGCGGTGGCATGGGACCTTCTCGCGACAATTTGAGCTAAGATATGAAGGTGCGGCCATCATCGCCTATCACCAGAGGCGGACTTTAATATTCGCCCCGCCATCAGACAGATCGGTTATTGTTATTCCACCTTCAGCCACAATTTGGTCAGCGAGGCCCCCAATCCGTTCAAATAGCGTGTGATCCGTCCAGCTTCCGAATTGCTCGGCTAAGTCTTCACACGCTTCTGACAGCGCTTTGAACCAAGGAGAGAACCAATGATTGGTGAGTGCGGCCTTAGTTTGAGGTAGGTCGTCGAGGCCTAAGCCTAATCCCCTCATGTTGCCTGCGTGATAGCAGGCGTATTTCATGAGGCATCCATATAAGCCATATACCTCATGCAACACTTGGCTGTGATTGCGATGCAAGCGAAAACTCGCGATACACGCATCAGCCTGATTGCGGCATTCCGCGAGCGCCTTCAGGAAAATCTCTTCATAGTCTTTAGTGAGTTCTTTGCCGCACCCGGCGCTTAGACAGGTAGCCGCATATTCATCCCAACAAGCAAGAATGACTTGAGACCTAAGGTTCTCGTGAACGTGAAGCGCCTTTCTCAGCAGAACATTTGGAAATGCCTTGTCGTATGCGGCTGTTATATGGACATGAGCACATTCGTGGAAGAGCAAGTGAATTGCGAGTTCGAACCCCTCATGCGTTTCGTCCCCCAGAGGCCACATTAAATCCGCGCTCAAGACGATATGGCTCCTCAGTAGCCCATCGCGGATTACACTCGGTGTCATGGCGACACCAGATCCAAAATCTTCGCTCGGCGTCAGAACGTAGGAGGTCTCATAACCCCGATCCAATTCACGTAAAGCGGTTGCGTAATCCGTCGCCACGGTAATTCCGTCCAGTGTTTGCAGGTTTAGATACTTGCTAATGACGCGGACTATGGCCGCCAGTCGATGGGCGAACTTCTCTGCCCTTGCCCTGTCGTCGTCTGGTGCGCCCCTAATGGATACTGGAATACTCGTCGGCGCCGTCTCCTCGCGTTCAAACGTAGCGGACGCTTCATCGTCACTGTCTTCTTCCATCGGCTTCTCTCCGATTCACTGGCCAGATCGACAGTACGCCGCCGAATGGGCAATTAAAATAAAAAGGAGGACCACTGAAGGTCCTCCTTAGAATTCACAATCAAAGATGGAGGCGATGCCAATCAGAATAATGGGATGCTCTGGAAGATGCCCTTGCTAGTGCTGCCGCTTTGAGTGGATTGCCCCTGCTGAGTTTGAATCGCCGGGGACACGATGCTCCAATAGCGACTGAGTAAGTCCCAAGGACGTTGATCGTTGCCTTGCCATTTCCTGTACTGCTCGTTCATCTCGTTCTGGGCGTCGGCCTGCGCCGCCGTTCCGGCATCAGTCACCATGCCTGCTGCAGAACCACCTAGGTTCATCGCTGAGTTCGCTCCATTGAAGCCAAGCCCCAGTTGTTCCACGAGCTGACCATTCGCGCCAAGCATGGTGCCGAGGTTGAACTGACGTTGGCTCTCGCTGCGATTGAGGGAGTTGTCAGCGATGGACGCGCCAGCTCCCACTGCATTAAGGCCACCATCCAAATTCGCCTGTCGGGACTGCTCGGCAAGGTTCAGTCCGTTCGCGTAGGCAGCGCCACGCATGTTCGCTGCTGTAGATGCGAGAGTATCGGCAGCAGCACGTTTTGCGATGGCTTCTGCAGCGCCAGCCCTAGAGCTGTTCAGGTTTCCACCAATTGACGCAGCCCTGTTAAGGCCGGGAAGCACATTCTCATTGAGGTTCCGAGAGATGTCCTTCCCGATCGCATCAATCTGACCGTTCAGCACATCGCTGTTGATGTAGCGATTGGCGGTGCCGACGTTCTGCCCCGTGGGATCACCTAGGGTCGCACCGAGGGTCCTCGCTCCTGTGCTGAGCAGATCGAGCCCCGTGTTCACGGCAGAGGTATCGTAGGGAGTGGAGCCGCCTCGGTCGAAGTTGCCGTTCGCAAGATTTGTGGCAGTAATCGAAGCTGCGCTTCCAACACCAAGGCTCGTATTCGCGGCGGCTGTGGCAGCATCCGCGAGACCTGACCCTTGAGTGGAACCAAAGGTGGAGAGCAGACCATATCCGCGCTTCTGCTGATCGTTCATCCCGGCATAGAGATTGCCCGTGTAGAACGGAGAGCCCTGAGCGGACTTGAATAGGTCCTGAGCATTCTGGAAGCCAAGCTTCAAGTAGGGCTGTTGCTCGCTCCAAGGACCGGACTGCGTTGTTTCTTTTCTCTGCTCGCTTCCACCACCGAACAAAGTTGATATGAGATCACCCAAGATGATTTCCGGAAATCTGAGTGTGGAGTTTCATGGGGCTCTCCTCGCTCCGTCGAGCTGAAGAGAACCTGTTTAGCGGAACGCTGAGCATCGGCTGATGCTTAGGTGTGCAACGCTAGTGTCGTGGTTGCCCACATGGGGGACACCAAGGCCAGATGGCGAGATTGAGAGAAGGAATATTAAAATCCGACTTTGGAGAACCTCGATGTTCGTCGAAGTACCACCTACTAGATGAACGCAATGAAGAGGAACCTGAACTTCAATCATTTAATTGCGATCATCTTCCCTAAGAGCGCAGGGACGATCCTGTGGTTGATCGAACTAACGCTGCTCAGGTGAACCCTGCGATTATCTTCAGTAAGGGATAAGAGATAGAAAGAAAGAGATCATCCTCAGATCACTGAGGTTCCACCTCAGTTCACCTTAGGTACACCCTAGGTCTCACCTAAGGTTCCTTCTTCAGTTGGTATGTGAACCGGGGGGGGAGTCTTCCTGTTATATTCGGGGTTTTGGAACCCGTTGCGCGTCATTTTTGGCGGAAATCCTAGCTTTTTGACCACTTTCGAATGCCTGGGTACCCCGGCTCTGGGGCGTGAATCCAAGGGGTGTCAAACCGTCGTCCCCGTTCCCGCAAATCGACGCGGAATGAGGGGGAGTGTTCTGCCGACCCACCCGATGCCCTCCCCTGAGTGCAAATAGCATTGCGACAGGTGAAACTCTGGCGCAGAGGCTCCGCTTTTAAAGGTGAGAACAACAATAACAACGCGACCCTTTAGCGGCTTTTTGGAAGAGATGCCCTTCAGACCCCGTGGGGGTGTCAAAATTCACTTCGTCGATTTTTGGTGGCGACGCGCAGAAGCGCAGCTCAGCGATGTTCGACCAGACGAAGGACCTGACCTGCAGTCCACTTTGAGCCACCCCTCGATGTCTTAACGCCCAACTCTGTAAGCTGCTTGGCAAGCGAGGTCGCTGACTGCATCCCGCTGGGGTCGAGGTCGGAGATCACGGCAATAACGCGCTCCCTGAAGGCCTGAGAGCGTTCCTGACGGGCCTTGAGCCCGAGGCGATAATCAACCTTCGGTCCTCCACGGTAGCCTCCCAGCGCCTTCCCACGGGCTTTAGCCGCCTTCAGAGCGGCCTTAGTGCGTTGGCTGATTAGCCCCACCTCCAACTCCGCAATCGACGCCATGAGCCGAAGCATGAAGCTACCCATGGCTCCCTCGGGCAGCTCGGGCATGTCGCAGAACACAACCTCCACTCCAGCCTTCACCAACTCCATGAGGAAGGAGGCATCCCGGCTCAGTCGGTCGAGCTTGGCGACAACTAAGGTGGCACCGAGGAGCTTTGCTCGGTCCAGTGCCTTGTTCAATTCGGCCCGGTTCGTTTTTCGACCGCTCTCGACCTCGACGAAGAGTGGCAGGACCAACGCCCCCAGCTGCCGGTCCACGTAGGACTGGATCGCAGCTTCCTGCGCCTCGAGGCCGAGACCTGAACGACCCTGCTTGTCGGTGGAGACTCGGGCGTATCCCACATAAGCCTTGGTCATGCACTATCTCATTTCAGACTATGGACGTTGTCTGAAACGTAATATCACATCGTACTATGCCAAGGGGGCAACGCAAGCATATTACATTATACATAGATATTATGTAGATAATAAAAGGGACCACGAGGGCCGCTAGGCCCCTCCACTTCAAATGCTCGAAGAGAACGAGCCTTCATGAACCTTCTAGAGGAGTGGCGCGAAAAAAAGCTGCCGGTCAGGCGGGCGTTGCGAACCCTCCGACCGGATTCGGGTAAATTCTCAGGCGATTCGAAGCAATCGGTAGAACGGAGCCTATAAACGACCAAACGCACCTGCAAAGACGGGCGGGAACATGATGCGTCCCTATCATCGGACCAACTAGGTGGAGAAGCGAAGCTCGGGTAATGCTGGCTCCGGATGCAATATTCATTACCCACACTATTGTGCGCGACAAGTTGCAAAAAGCTCTTCTGGGTTACGGCTGTGCTTGAGTTGTGTCTTGGTCACTTTGGTTAGACAATAAAAGAAGGCGATCTCTGATATTGGTGCGCCCTCGGAACTAGATTGGGATTTCGATGAAATTAGCGTCGTGGGAGCCGGATATCCGGACTGCTGTAAATTGGGTTGAGAATGGTGAAATTGATCTCCAGCCCGATTTTCAGCGGGGTGACATTTGGCCTTACACAAAGAAGCGCAGATTAATCGACACGATCTTGCGAGAGTGGTCGATACCGCCCCTTCACGTAGTCGTGAATTCTGAAGGCAGGTTGGAGGTGCTTGACGGGCAGCAGCGCCTAACTGCCATCCGTGATTTTGTTGCGGGTGAATTTTCAATTGATGGGCAAATTGAACCCAGAGACCCCTATATCGAGGCGCTCGGTGGCTTGCGATATGACGAACTCCCGCCGCTGGTGCGTCGAAAGTTTGATCAATATGTACTTCGCATATTCCGAATCACCGATTTCAAACCGTCCGAGCCGGGCGAATTGTTTTATCGCCTCAACCAACCATCCAGTCTTACGGCAGGCGAGCAACGAAATGCTTTGTACGGACCTGCTCGGCAGCAACTTAAAGCGCTCGTGCAATTCTTTTCCGACCAACTCAATGACCAAAGCTCGTTGGGCTTTTCGAATGTACGAATGGCTTACGACGACGTCTTGGCAAAGCTATTGTATTTCATTGAAAGCGGCTCCTTCTCGGTAAAGGCTAAGGAGGCGCTGATTTCTGAGAGATTTAAGATACCTAAGTTTTTCGCTGAAGATGTGATACGACGCGCCGAGCAATCAATCAGATGGTTCTCGGATTCACGAGCTGCCGCCGCGCTGAACTCTCCATCTGTGCGCCTTCGCTTCAACAAGGCAACCCTTCTCTCGTGGCTCTTATTCTTTCTAAGATTCGGAGAAAGCCGGCCCGACATCAACTTTCTCGGTCGTTTCGAAACGGCTCGCCAGATCAACGATGATCAGTTCCCTGTTGATCTTCTGAGGTTGTTCAGCGACCGCGCAAGCCTGCGCGTTTCGGATGTCACGTCTGTTGTCTATCGTGATGTGGCTCTTTGGGCTGCATATTCGCATTGCGGACATCGACCGTTAGTTGGCGCAAAAATCTTACCAACCTTGCTGAACACAGAAGAAGGCGCTCACCGCGAACTCGAGGAGATGTTTGGCTCCGAGATCAACGTAGAGGCCTGGGGGGCGCTCACTCAATGAAAGTGCATAAAGCAGATGATTTCTGGCGGGCATTAAAAAAGGCCCCTGCGGCAGCGGCACCCATTCTCTCAATGAAGCACAGCGGCCTACTCGGTGTTGCCGCCGGTGAAATTACATTTCAGTTATCCTTGACAGCATTTTGTGGGCCAAATGGCATCGGCAAAACCACTCTACTGCGAGCACTTTGGGCAACCTTAGCTCCTCAACCGGCTCAGTCGTTAGTTTCCACGAAGCTACGGCTTAAGACAGGAAGTGTCACACTGCAGGGCAGCTTGGGCGACGAGCAAATTGAGGTGGTTGCCTCGTTCGCCGACGGAAACGTGACATCGACCGTACCAGAACAAATTTTGGTTGAGCACGTCGATACTTCTTCATGCGCTTGCTACGTGCAGAATTTTTTTTGCGACTTCCCCAATATCGAGGACACTACAAACGGCGAAGCAGCGTTTGAACTTACATCCGGAGAACTCGAAGAAGTCCGGTACCTCACAGCTAAGGACTATAATTATGTGCGGATATATGAGGTGGACGACGGCGCTGACGTCATACCGCTCTTCACGGTGAACTCAAGCGGACTCAGTTACGATGTTCGCACAATGGGACTCGGCGAACTTTCGGCGCTGTATCTCTGGTGGGTTCTTCGCAGAAGTGAGCGCGGCACATTTCTACTCATTGAGGAGCCCGAGTCTTTTCTGACTCCAAGCTCTCAAGTCGCATTTTTGAATCACCTCGCGTCTAAAGTGGTTAGGAATAAGCTCTTCAGCGTCCTAACCTCCCACTCACCTGAAATCATTGGAATGCTACCCGAGGAGTCAATTCGTTTCTTCTACCGTGATGGCCAGAATTCCGTTCTCGCAAAAGGTGACCTCGACAGCTTGCTGCAAACCATTGGCCTGACAAAAGGGACCGAGTTTTTATTTCTCGTGGAGGACCGCGGAGCTGCACTGTTTGGAAAGCTTTGGTTGGATCACTTTGATGCGAGCTTGGCAAGGAGAACTGAACTCGTAGCTTTGGCCGGAGAAAGCGCAATTACATTGGCATTGCGCAATCTTCCGGACACCAGAGCAGGTCTCCGGATGTTCGGACTCTACGACGGCGACGTAAGAGATAAGGTGCCGAAAGACGTCCAGAAAAAAGCGCTCTTTCTGCCCGGCAATATTCGCATGGAACAAAAATTTCGGCAGATGACCAATGGCGATGTTTCCGCATTCGAAGAGATTCTTGGCAAGTCCGATATCAAAAAGACCTTGTTTGCTCTGAATGCGCATGAAGATCATGATTGGTTTGATGGGTTGGCGAAAATCCTTAACCGCTCCTATGAACAACTTATGGCTGACTTTTTTAAATGGTGGATTAGCGTGGATGAAAACGTGGACGAAGCTGCGTTGAGCTTTGAGAAGGTAAAGGCAATGCTTTTGGATAGCCCTCTTAATTGATTATGATGCTATTTTCACCAGCTCACAGATTTCATCACCTACGAAACAGCACAAAGTGATCAGAAGGGAGAGTGTCGGTCTTCGACCTTCTTTTTCCCTCCTAGCTAGAGTATCTCCGGCTGCTTTAGCTCGCGGCCCGCTATCCAAGCATTAGTCAGGCCTTCTAAATATTATGAGTATCGGAGCCAAACCGGTGATGTCACAGGCTTGCTCAAGTGATCAAAGTTCGCGACGTCACCCCTGTATCAATAGGCTAGTTCCCCTGTGGTTTTGAAAGTCGAATGCACTGGTAGTTTACTCATCTGTGGTTCGCACCTCTATCAATGCTCCGGAACGGGCCGACAACGTCAATGGATGACACATCTGGAGACAATCCAAGCACACTCAGGATATTTCTCCCCGGCTAGCACGTTGAGGAGTCCACCTTGCACAACTCTATGATCTCCGGACCGCGCGTAGTTCAGCTCCGACGCACGACCATCAGTGAAACGAACCGACACCTCACAAGAGATTACGTTTGCTTCGATTGAACCGCGAGTGCTGGAGAAACCGCCAAGGCTTGAGCTTGAGGCGCTGACATCACCCTCGGTTGCGCCCAAAGCAACATAGCGCCACACCTCCGTATTACCGACCTTCATCGAGCTGGATGGAACTCCGGCGCAAGCCAGAACCTGCTCGCGGTTCATACCAATCATTGAAAGCTGAGCCCGGTTTGTCGTCGACGTATTCGGGCTCTGGCAGGCCGCAAGAGCAATGAGGGTGGCGAATGCAAGGAAGCGATTGTTCATCTTCATGTGTCCATCAAGAGGCTGCAGATCAGTGGTCGTACTGAGGCGCAAGGCAGAGCACCCCGAACTCCAAGGCGGTGAATGCGAGTTTCTCGGGCTCGCTGATGGCCTCCTCGGCACACCACGCGTCATTCTCGGCGCTGTACCTGAGGAGAGTGGCTGATTTCACGAAGCCGCTTGGCAGCAGTTCCACGCTTAGGCAGAGATCGGGATTAATCGGGTGGTCGAGGACGCGGACGGCTTTGCTCCGGGTGTGCTGAGCGAGATCGATGTACATAGAGTTCTCCTCTGATCTGCTGATGTTTTGAGTGCGCTGGGTGAACGCGGGCGCAATAGTTCGCACACGCTGCTAAGCGTGAGACGCTGCACGACTGGTTAATGGCGTTAGGCGGTGATGTAGAGGCGGGAGAGGTCCACTTCAGGCCAATCCACTTTGCTGATCGCATCGTGGAGCACTGAGAGAGACATTTCCTTCTTGTAAACAGTCTGGCCTGTGCCGACGCCTTCGTGGCCCGTAAGTTCGTCAACAATCACAGGACTGATATTCGCCTCGTAGAGCTTCGTCGTTACACCATGGCGGAAAGAGTGATAGTCGAGGCCCCGTTCATAGACGCCGATGTCTTTTCGGTAGCGGGTGAACCATTTCGAGAAGTTGTGGCCCAACTTCCCATCTGCCCCGCCGGGAGTCAGCTCAGGGAACACCTGATCATTAGGATTGGAGGTGACCTCGTTAAGGTATACGAGGAAGCCAAGCTTGAGGACTTCAGGGTGGATTGGAACACGCCTCTTTGATTGCTCGTTCTTGACCTGTTTCCCATCCTCGTCGTTGATGTCGAAGTACCAGATCGAGCCCTCTAGACGAATGTCTGATCGCACGAGCTGCGCGAACTCTTCCAGCCGGTTGCCGTGATAGAGACCCAAGATAGGCAGCCAGAACTTTTCGTCCCTGACGATCACTTTGCCTACTGCCGTTCTTCTGCCTGCCGAGACACAGCCGGTCCAGACAGGTGAGCTGAAGAGCTTCGAGAGCTTCTCTCCCTTCCATTGGTCGCGCATTCGGTTGCTGCGACCCTTCTTGTTGGTGGGGAAGTTGTGTTCGTGGGCAGGGTTCTCCCCCTCGTATTCGCCACGACGCTTCAGATAGTCGAAGAACTTGCCCAGCGCACTGAAGTGACGCTTCACGGTCTTTATTGCGAGACGATTGATGTCTTCGCCCTTGGACTGCTCGACGATCTCGCGGATACCCATTCCCTTCCAGCGAGTGTCCTTCGACCAGAGTGCAGGCAAGCCCTTCAATGTGTCATAGAAGGCAGTACAGTCGCGCCGCTTGTAATCAGAGACGGGCCTGTCACCACATACTTCTTGGAAGATGCGATAGGTCATTCTGTTCTGGAGGAGCGTTTGACCTGTCCACCCCTCTTCCTGCATCTGGTGTTCGATGAAGGCTGGCAGGGCTTCAGACATCAAGGGGCCGACCAGAATGGGGGCCGCAGTCGCCGTGGTCGCTGTTGGGCCTGCAAAAGGGGATAAGGAGGCAAGCTCGATGTGTTCGTGTTTCAGCAGCCGCTTCTTGGCAACGTCGAGCGCCTGAAGCTGCGCTTGCAGAAGGCCTCGCCCCAGCGGAATGCGCTGCTCCTCGGTCAGGCCATGCTTCGCCATCAGTTCGTCCATGTCCTGCTGGACGTGTTTGATCTCCCGCTTAGCAATCCACTCCCTGAGGTCCATCTGAAGAAAACTGATGGTCTCCAAGTCGTAGTCCACGACATCCATCTCGTCGTGAACGCTCGGTTTGCCCTTCGCGTATATCGGCTCCCCCGGGGCGGCGGAGTTGTACCGTCTCAGATCGTCGTCAATGAGTTGCTGGAGGTATTGGCGGAGAATCGACTGAAGATCGGCGGACATCGGCAATTTGGACGATAGCAGAGACTTGAGGGCGCGATTGAGGAGCTTCGCAAGGAGGCGGGCTTTTCGGTAATCGCCAGTGTGGAGGGAAAGACTTACCTCGCCTCCAATGGCCTTTGGAAGCCGCCTTCTGAAGTAGAAAATGCCCCCCGGCTTTAGCGCAATGTGTGCGGCTTGTGGGTGAGATGTGGGCGAGTACATCCTGTGCCTTTCGGGTCTTGGCGCGAAAGCACAGTGATTTCAAATAGATAAGGGGGGCTGGCTGGGGGACTAGGATTCGAACCTAGACTGGCGGAGTCAGAGTCCGCTGTCCTACCGTTAGACGATCCCCCAACAGGATCAATGACTACTCGGCATTCAAGGCTTGCGCCCGCCGCTTGTCACGTTTGCTGGGCTTGTCTAATCGAATGCCATACGAAATTCAAGCTCTTGTGTTCCTGCCCCCGCCAATTTTCGGAACTCGCCCCAGCTGCCCTGCAAAGGCCGCGGCGTCTTGGCCTGCCTCCCATTTGCTAATGCGCCATCGCATCCTTGCGGCGCCTCGTCGACCAGGCCCTCGGGAACAGAAGGTCGAGCACCACGACGATGGCGGGAAGTACCGTGATCGCCACGACCATGTTGATCAGGAACATGAAGGTGAGGAGGAGCCCCATATCGGCTTGGAACTTCAGCGGCGAGAAGGCCCAGGTCGAAACGCCGATGGCCAGGGTCACCGCCGTGAAGAAGGTCGCCATGCCGGTTTCGAGCATCGCATGCTTGACGCTCTCGGTCGCGTCGCGCTCCGAATGGAAGTGATACTGGATCCGATTGTAGATGTAGAAGGCGTAGTCGATGCCGATGCCCACCGCCAGCACCATGACGGCCAGCGTCGCCACCGTCAGACCTATCTGCAGCATGTCCATGAACCAATAGCCGAGGAAGGTCGCGAAGGTCAGCGGCACGCAGCACGTAATGATCGCCCGCAGGTCGCGATAGACGGCTGCGACCAGCGCGATGACGACCGCATAGACCCACAGCATCATCGGCAGTTCGGCCTTCGAGACCTCCTCGTTCACGGCTGCCTGAACGCCCATGTTGCCGGCGGCCAGCCGCGGATTGACACCCTTCATGGGGTGTTCGTCACGGTAGGATTTGACCGCTGCCACCGCCGTGGCAATCGTCGTCGCACGCGCGTCTTCCAGAAAGATCATGTGGGGCAACAGCGTGCAGTTCCCGTTCATCACCGCCCCGCTCCCCGGCAGCACGGCCTCTTCCTGCGCCAAGGCTTCGCGCGCCTTCGGAATCGTGTGCCACTTGAGGTTGCCCTCGTTGAACGGCACGTTGAGCGCGCTGAGGGAGAACGGCAGCGAGACGACCAGATTTACGCCGGGCACGTTCCGCATATGCCACGAGAACTT
This sequence comes from Parvibaculum sp., assembly GCF_039680535.1. Taxonomy (GTDB): domain Bacteria; phylum Pseudomonadota; class Alphaproteobacteria; order Parvibaculales; family Parvibaculaceae; genus Parvibaculum. Next base: position 28,074 of record NZ_JBDKSS010000008.1, read on the forward strand.
GTTCAGATAGTTGAGCGTATCGTAGTCGACGCATGAATCCGGCGGCGTTTCGACGACCACGGTCAGGATATTGAGGCCCAGCGAGAACTTCGAGGCGATGTCGCGCGAGTCGATATTGTAGCGCGAGTTCTCCTGAAGCTCCGGGACGCCGGCGTAAAGCGCGCCGACATGGCGGTTGCGGCTCGCATAGGCGGCAAGCGTGAACAGCACCGCCGCAACGCAGAGAATGATGATGGAATTGCGCGGGCTCGACACCTTGTCGCCAAGCCAGTGCATGACATCGAGCCGAAAGCGGCGGGCCCGCGCCGCGCGATGCGCGAATCCTTCGTCGAAGCGCATATAGCTGACGAGCAGCGGCAGCATGACGAGGTTCGTCACCATCTTGAAGGCAACGCCGATGGCCGCAGCGATGGCCAGCTCCCGGATCATCTGGATCGGGATGAGATAGAGCGTGGCAAAGCCGATGAAGGTGGTCATCAGCGCCATGGCGCCCGGCCCCAGCAACGCATCGAAGCTCGCCCGTGCGGCCTGTTCGCTCGAAGCGCCGGCACTGACCGCCGCAGTCACTCGGTTGATCTGCTGCACACCATGGCTCACGCCGATGGCGAAGACGAGAAAGGGTACGAGAATGGCGAGCGGATCGAGGCCGAAGCCCAACAGCTCGAGCGCCGCGAACTGCCAGATGACGGAGGTGAGCGAGGCCAGCAGCGTGGCCCCGGTGAGCATCCACGATCGGGAATAGAGATAGAGCGACAAGGCGGTCAGCGCGAAGGCAATGGTAAAGAAGATGAATACGCTTCTCGCGCCGTCCGCCACATCGCCAATCGCCTTCGCAAAGCCGATGATGCGGACGGAGTACTTGTCGTTCTCGTATTTATGTCTGATCTGCTTCTCGAGCTTGTCGGCGACGTCGAAGATGTCGATCTTCTTGCCCGTCGAAGGATCGAAATCCTGCATGTCGGCCCAGACCATCGCGCCTGTGAAATCATTGGCGACGACGCGCCCGACAAAGCCGCCGCTGATCACCTTGTCGCGGATCGCAGCGATGTCCTCTTGCGTCAATGCATCGACCTGAACGCCGTTCTGGATCACGTCCTGCGCGGTCGCGCCATCTTCGGTGATCTCGATGTAGTGAACGTTCGGCGTCCAGAGCGAAGTGACGGACTCTCGCGAGACGCCCGGCAGATAGAAGATGTCGTCGGTGAGGTTCTTGTAGACCTTGAAGAATTCCTTGTTCCATATCGTGCCGGTCCGTGGCTCAAGAACAATGATGACGCTGTTCGAGCCGAACAACTGGTCGCGATATTTCTGGAACGTGTCGATATATTCGTGGCCCATGGGCAGGGCCTTGTCGTAGCCCGTGGAAAGCCGCAGATGCGCCGCAAAATAGAGCGCAAAGAGCGTGACTATCGCGAGCAGAATGAGTATGAGGCGGCGCGCGCCGAATACGAGGTTCTCAAGACGCCTGATCATGATGCTTCGCTCCCCCTGCCATCCCCATGCATGCGGGAACGGTCATGTTATGGACGCAGAAATCACTCCTGACGCATACAATCCTTGTACGAATATTTTACTGGATATCCAGCGGCCGAACTCTGCTGGCTGGCCTTCGCCAGCGTCGGCAACGCATCACGCAGCGCAGAAGCCCCCCAGGCGCTCGCGCTGCCAAGAGACTTAGCATGAATTTCCGAGGCGTTTAAGGAAGTTCGGCGGTTCTCGTCCAAATCTCCGTTGCGCCGGTTTGACACAAGTGATTTTCCCCTCGCAAATACGATAGGATCGCGCAATCAAGTCGATGCCCTCCCGCGATCGAAAGCCTGCCTGATGCTGATCGAGATCGAACGAAAGTTCCTTGTAGCCGACCCTGCCTGGCAAAACCTCTATACATCTCGCGAAAGACTGAGGGATGGGCTGCTCGCCTCGACCGACGGGCTCAAGGTCCGCGTCAGGCTCTATGAAAATCGCGCCACGCTCGCGGTGAAGACGAAGCAGGTCGGATTCACGCGGGCAGAATATGAGTATGAAATACCTATGGAGGAGGCCGAGCAGCTTCTCGCGCTCTATTGCGGCGACACGAAGCTGGCAAAGACCCGCTATTACGTCCCCTATCGCGGCTTCACCTGGGAGGTGGACGTCTACGAGGGAGTCCTGAGCGGCATCATATTGGCCGAGGTCGAACTCAAGCACGCAGACGTCGACGTTCCCCTGCCCGCATGGATCGGACGCGAGGTAACCGGCGAACCGGAATACAAGAAGATCAACATGCTGCGGGCGCGATACTCGCCCGCGAGCTGAGGACTTGTGAGGCCGCCGTCAGACGGCAGCCTCCTCCGCCTCGTCCTGCGCCACGAAGCCCTTCCAGTTATTCATGTAGTTGATGAAAGTCGGGCTCAGCCGTTCATTGGCGAGATAGGCCCGCGTAACGGGCAGCGCCGTCGAGCGGAAATCGGCATCAGCGGCGATCCGCTTGGGGAAGTCGTGATGAAGAATCGCGCCCCGGCCGATCAGCGCGAAGTCCGCGCCGTGCTCGAGAACGCGCCGGCAATCCGCGCCGCTCATCAGCTTGCCCGCGACGCCCAGCCGCGTCTCGCCGCGCGGAATATCCATGAACCAGTCGATCAGCGGCTTGTGCGCGAATTCCGCTTCGGCCGGCGCCTTGAACACATCCCAGAGCGACATGTCGAGATAGTCGAGATCGCCACGCGCGAGAACCTGCCGCGCGACCTCGATCTGTTCCGTCATGCGAAGACCGAAGCGTTCGGGTGAGAGGCGCAGGCCAAGCTGAAAATTGGCGCCCGTCCTGGCGCGAATGCCGTCCACGATCTCGTGGATGATCCGGGTACGGTTCTCCAGCGAACCGCCATAGCGATCCGTCCGGCGATTGAGCTCGGGGCTGAGGAAGGCGCAGAGAATATAGCCATGCGCTCCGTGAATCTCGACGCCATCGAAGCCCGCCTTTTCGCAACGGACGGCGGCGGCAATGAAATCCTCGACCAACTCCTCGACCTCCTCCGTGGCGAGCGCCCGCGCGCCCGTGTCGGCATCCTCGGAGGGGCCGCGCGGCGCTTCGCCGATGAGATCGGAGGGGCAACGAATCCCGCCATGGTGAAGCTGGACGGACGAGAGAGCACCTTCCGCCTTGATCTTCGCGGCGAGACGCGAAAGCCCCGGCAGAAGCTCGTCGGAGAACGAGCCAAGCTGGCCGGGGAAGGCCTGTCCCGACTTCTGCACATGCGCCGCGCAACTCATGACGAGCCCGAAGCCGCCCGTCGCACGGTAGGTCAGCCAGCTGAATTCTTCATCGGACAAGGTGCCATCCACATGGCTCTGACAATTGGTGAGCGGCGCCAGCATGAAGCGGTTCTTCATGGGCGCGCCATGGGCAAAGGAAAGGGGCTCGAAGAGGTCGGTCATGATCGGCATTCCTCAACTGGATTCGAAATTCGGATGCCGCAGCTTTAGCACGGCAAGCGCCCCACTGGCGCGGCCGGAGAGATTACAAAATCGTATTATGCTGAAAAATCATCGACGGACCGGGGCGGCTGTCCGCCAGGCGGATCGCGCTAGAGGTTCTCGATCTTGCAGCCGATGGCGTCGCGTATGCGATCGGCGACGATCGCGCGGTGGCAATGCGCAAAATCGGCCTCGAAACAGAGAAGCGCGGCCTTGTGCGTCTGCACGATCTCTGTCGCGCGCAGCAGCTCAAGCTGCGCCGCAGGTTCTTCGAGATGCTTTTCGTAGATCTCGCGCATCTCGTCGAAGCGCCCTGCCCGCACGGCGATGCGCCCGTCCTTGGGTGTGCCGAGCGCGCGCAGATGCACATAGTCGATGCCGGCTTCCTTGAGCGAAGCCGCGAGTATGGTTTTCGAGAAGCCCGCGCGGCGTGAAGCGGCGACGGCACGCACGTCAATCAACGTGTCGACCTTCGCCGCCTTCAGGCGCTCAAGCAGTTCCGCAAGGGTTCGGCGTTCATAGCCGATCGTCGCGAGCTTCATGGCCACCTCCGTCATCGGACAGTCTGAACGCCGATGCAGGTCGCGGCAAGATGCCTAGCCGCGCTTCGGCGCCTTGCGCTTGGGCTTGTCGAAGCCGCCGCCAGCCTTGCCGCCGGGCTTGCCACCTGCCTTGCCAGGCTTCTTGCCTGCCCATTCGGGCTTCCCTTTGCCGCCCGGCTTCGGCCCGCCTGCCTTGGGGCCACCGGCCTTCCCCTTGTAGGGCTTGTCCGACGAATGCTTGCCCTTGTCGGGTTTGCCCGCCGGCCTGTCGGCCCGCTCCGCCTTCGGCGTCCACTCCCTGGGCTCATGCCGAGGGCGCTCGGGCTTTGCCGCCTCTTCGCCGCGATCGCGCGCGTATTCGCGCTTGGGCCCCTTCGCGCGTTCCGGCCTGGGTCCATCAGGACGCTCTGTCTGCTCGCGGGGGCTCCACTTTGCCCGAGTTTCACGAACTTCGCGGGGTTCACGGGCCTCGCGCGGTTCGCGGCGGGGCCGTTCCGACGGTTCGGACCCGGCGGTGCCTTCCGGCGCGGGAGCGTCGCCACGCACACGCTCGATGCGGGCCTCGCCTTTCGGCACGTTTCGGATCGAGGCCTCGAACTGATCGGCGACATCCGCTTGGACCTCGAAGCGCGTTTCCTGATCGTAGATGTCGATGGTGCCGATCTCGCGGCGTGTGACGCCACCCTGACGGCAGATCATCGGCAGAAGCCAGCGCGGATCGGCGTTCTTCTGGCGGCCGACATTGAGGCGGAACCAGACGCCTTCCGGCAGGCTCGAAACGCCGGTCTTGCGGCGCGGCGCGGCGGCACGGGGCTCGCGCGGCTCGCGATCGTTGCCGCGCTCGCGCTTCTGTTTCGGCCCCCGCTCGTCGCCAGCCTCGCGCAGCGGGCCGGCATCCAGCACCTCTTCCGGCGCGGGAAGATGCGAGCTGTAGAGGCGCGCCAGCGCCACGGCGATCTCTTCGGCGGAGCGCGACGCGAGCAGCGCCCTGGCCATGGTCAGGTCGTCCTCATCCGCAGTGTCTGCGAAGATGTCGCTCGCGATCAGACGCTCCTGATCGAGCTTCCGGATCTCCTCGGCGGAGGGAGGCGCAACCCATTCGGGCCGGATATGCGCGTCGTTGAGCATTCGCTCGGCCTTGCGGCGGCGCGACTGCGGCACCAGCAGAACGCTGACGCCCTTGCGGCCCGCGCGGCCGGTGCGGCCGCTCCTGTGCTGCAACACTTCCGCGTCATGCGGCAGGTCCGCGTGGATGACGAGGTCGAGGTTCGGCAAATCGATTCCGCGCGCGGCAACGTCCGTGGCCACGCAGACCCGCGCGCGGCTGTCGCGCAGCGCCTGCAGCGCATGGTTGCGCTCGTTCTGGCTCAACTCGCCCGAAAGCGAAACGACCGAGAAACCACGCTCGGAGAGGATGGCCTGCAAATGGCGAACGGCCTCGCGCGTGTTACAGAAGACGATAGCGGTCGGCGCTTCGGCATGGCGCAACACATTGACCACGGTGTGTCCGACTTCGTTCGGTACGACGCGGATCGCGCGATAAGTGATGTCGGCATGGCCGCGCTCGCCGCCTGCCGCCTGAATGCGCAGCGCATCGTGCTGATAGGTCTTCGCGAGCGTCACGATCTCCTTCGGCAGCGTCGCCGAGAACAGCAGCGTGCGTCGCTCCTTCGGCGTTGCTTCGAGGATGAATTCGAGATCTTCGCGGAATCCGAGGTCGAGCATTTCGTCGGCTTCGTCGAGAACCACAGCCTTCAGGGCTGCGATCTTCAGCCGTCCGCGCTCCAGATGGTCGCGCAACCGGCCCGGCGTTCCGACGACGATATGGGCGCCCAGCGCCAGTTGCCGCGCTTCGGCGCGCGGATCCATGCCGCCGACGCAGGAGACGACGCGCGCCTTCGTCTTGGCATAAAGCCATGCGAGTTCGCGCTGCACCTGCAAGGCGAGCTCGCGGGTCGGCGCGATGATGAGAGCGAGCGGTTCGCCCGCCTCACCCAGAAACTCCGCGTCGCCGAGCAGCGTCTCGCCCATTGCGAGACCATAGGCGACGGTCTTCCCCGAGCCTGTCTGTGCAGAGACGAGCAGATCGCGGCCGACCGCTTCCGGCTCGAGCACGGCGTTCTGCACGGGCGTTGGGTCATTGTAATCGCGTTCCGCCAGCGCTCGCGCGAGCGACGGATTTGTCGGTAAAAAAGCCAAAGCTGAAACCAAATCCTGCTGGGTCCGGCGGGCGGTTTCGCCGCGCATCGAGACCTGTTCATCTGGGAAGCGCGCGTCATAGCACGGCGCAGGCAAAAACGCGCGATTAAATCGGCGGCGGATTGGGGCTTTCCAGGCAGGAAGCTCGCGGGCGCTCCGTTGAACGGGCGCCCGCGAGCCATCGTCTCTGCGTCACTCGGCCGCGATGGCGACCGGGCCGGGCTTGATGCTCCGGCTGCGGCGACCGTCGACGCTCACCGGCACCTCGCCCGCCAGTGTGACCCGGCGCATGACGCGATGGGCGTCGCCATAGTCATTCACCGCATAATGCTGCGTCGCCCGGTTGTCCCAGATGGCAACATCGCCGGCTGCCCAGCGCCAGCGGACCGTATTTTCAAGACGGGTCACATGGTCCTGGAAGATGGAGAAGAGCCGCGCCGAATCCGCCGTCGACACGCCGAGAATCCGCTTCACGAAATGGCCCGTCAGCAGGTGCTTTTCGCCGGTTTCGGGATGGACATGCACGATCGGGTGTTCGGTCTCGTAAACTGTCGAGGCAAAGACTTCCCTATGCCGTTTGATCTGCTCGTCGGTAATGACCCGACGCACGGCGGCATAGTCATAATCGTTGGTGTGCAGCGCCCAGAGCTGATCGGCAAAGGCCTTGAATTCCGGCGAAAGGTCTTCGTAGGCCGCCGCCGTGTTCGACCATACCGTGTCGCCGCCCGCCGCCGGAACCACGACTGCGCGCAGGATCGAAGCCCAGGGATAGGCGTCGAGGAAGGTGACATCGGTGTGCCAGGAATTGGCGCGACCGCCGACTTCCGAGTTGAGTTCGAGAAGGTACGAACTCCCCGGCCGGACCGGCACGGTCGGATGCGCGACCGGCGTGCCGATGGCCTCAGCGAAGGCTTCCTGCGAGGCGTCGTCGAGATGTGCCTGATCGCGGAAGAAAAGCACCTTGTGGCGCAGCAGCGACTGACGAAACGCTGCGAGCGTCGCCGGGCTCAGATCCGCCCCAAGCTTCAATCCGCGCACTTCCGCGCCGATGCGCCCCGCCACGGGGACAACCTCAAAGCCGAGCTCGGCGAGGGTCTGTTTGTCGTTTGCCGTCATTTACGCCTCCTGAATGCACTGCCATGAACCTGGGATTTCGAAATAACTTCCTTGTCCCTATGGAATTAATAGGGTTATATAATCACAACAGCAATGCAAGGCGTTTGTTTATTCACACTCCTTGCTCGTTATTTCGAAAGGATGTCCACCTTGGTAAGGCGTATTCTCGGACTCGCTCTGATCCTCGCCGCCAGCCTCATTGGCGGCGCGCTCCCCTCTCATGCGGAAGACAAGCCGGCGGTGATCCGTATCGGCGTCGCCATGGCTGGCGTCGGCGGCCGCCCCTTTTCGGCAGGCACCTATATTTCGGCGGTGCATGTGAAAGGCCTGCTCGAAAAGGAATTCGCCGCCGACGGCACCAAGGTCGAGTGGAACTTCTTCGGCGGAGCGGGCCCAGCCGTGAACGAGGCACTTGCCAGCGGCAAGGTCGATTTCGCCTGGCAGGGCGACCTGCCCGCGCTTGTCGGCCGCTCGCTCGGCCTCAAGACGCGGCTGCTGCTCGCGACCGGCACGCGTTTCAATACCTATATCGCCGTGCCCGCCGACTCACCGCTGAAGACGCTCGCCGACATCAAGGGACACACGGTCTCGAACTTTAACGGCACGCTATACCAGCTCACCGCCGCGAACATTCTTTCGACCGTCGGCCTCACCTATCGCGATCTGAAGATCGTCAATCTCGACAACGCAACGGCGCTTTCGGCGCTTTCGGCCCATCAGGTCGATGCCGCCTTCACCTCCTATTATTCCTTCGGCCTGCGCGAAAAGGGCCTCATCAAATATCTCTATACGACCAAGGGGCAGGATCCGAAGCTCACCTCGCAGGCAGGCTTCCTCGTCACCGATGATTTCGCGAAGACCCATCCCTCCGTCGTGAACCGCGTCGTGAAGGTTCTCGTCGGCGAGGCCCGCTGGGCGTCGGAACCGGCGAACCAGCCCGCGCTCTACGACATCTGGGCCAAGGTCGGCATTCCGGCTGCCTTCTTTGCAGAAGCGCAGAAAGGCGAAGACCCCAAGGTGCTGAACAGCCCCCTCTTCGATCCGTTCATTACGGCGCAGTTCAAGCGCTCCGCCGAAAATTCGCTGCACTTCAAGCTCATCCGTTCGCCCGCCGACGTCGATAGCTGGATCGACCGCGAGCCGCTCAACGCCGCCCTCAAGTCCCTCGGCCTCGAAAACTACTGGCCGCAGTTCGACAAGGACGGAAAGCCGGTGGTCGCCCAATGAGCACGTCGAGTTTGCGGCGGGCATCGCGTGCGGCGATCGTCGAGCCGGAACCCACCCATAGCGCTGCGGTCATCGCCTTGCCGACGACCGCGGCGTCCGCGCCCGGGGCGAATGTCACGCCACGCCAGCAGGCGACGCCGAAGACACGCAAGTTCCTTCGGCGCCCTGTCCTTCTCGGCGCACTGACGCCATTGGCGCTGCTCGCGCTCTGGGCTCTGTCGTCGCGTGCCGGGCTCGTTCCGCAACTCATCCTGCCCGCTCCCGCAACGGTCTATGACGCCTTCATCGCGCTGGTGCAGTCCGGCGAGCTTTTCGCCAATCTTTCCATCAGCGTTCAGCGCGTGGCCCTGGGCTTCGCGGCCGGCGCGGGGTTGGGCCTCCTCCTCGGCGCAGGCATGGGCCTTTCGCCGCGTCTTGAGCGTTTCCTTCGTCCGACGTTCCTCACCGTCGCGCAAATTCCCGTGCTCGCCTGGATTCCCTTCCTGATGATCCTCTTCGGCATTGGCGAGGCATTGAAGATCGTCATCATCGCCAAGGCCGCGCTGATCCCGGTGACACTCAACACGCTGGATGGCTTCCGCAATGTTCCCCGCGCCTATCTCGAGGTCGGGCGCATCTACAGGTTCAACAATCTGCAGATACTCCGCAGCATCATGCTGCCGGGCGCGCTGCTGCCGGTCTTTACCGGCCTGCGCTACGGCCTCACCCATGCCTGGCACTCGCTGGTCGTGGTGGAGCTGCTCGCCTCGACGGAGGGCCTCGGCTACCAGATGGTCATGGCGCGGCAGCTCTTTCAGCTCGACGTGATGATCGCGACCATGATCGTCATCGGGGTCATCGGCTTCACACTCGACAAGATTCTCGCCCAGGCGGAAACCTCGCTCAGGCGCCGCTATGGAGCCGCCGCATGAACAGGTTCGAAAAATATCTGGGCTCCGGCGTCACTCTCCCGCTCCTCATTCTGGCCGCGTGGTACCTCGGTGTGCATGACGGATTTCTCGATCCCCGCATCTGGGCCTCGCCCGAAGGCGTCATAGCAACCGCGCGGGAACAGCTCACGGACGGCTCGCTCTACGAAGCGCTCGGCGCAAGCCTCAAGCGCGACCTGCTTGGCGTTCTCGGCGGCACGCTGGTCGGCCTCGCCCTCGGCGTAGGGCTCGGCACCGTGCGCCTCCTCGACGAGTTGCTGAGCCCCCTGCTCAATGGCGTGAAGCATATCGCGCTGTTCACCTGGATACCGCTGATGTCGATCTGGCTCGGAAATGGAGAACTGGCGAAGGTCACCTTCATCGGCTTTGCGGTTTTCCTGCCCGTTCTGCTCAACACCTATCAGGGTGTCCGCAGCGTCGACCCCCGCTTGCTCGACGTCGCGCGCGTGCTGAAGCTCACGCGGACGCAGACGCTCCGCAAAGTGATCCTTCCCTCCGCTGCTCCGTCGATTGCGACGGGCATTCACCTCGCCCTGATCTATGGCTGGCTCGCGACCATCGGCGCCGAATATCTCTTCGCCGTCGCGCCGGGCATCGGCAGCAGCATCATGGAAGGCCGCGAACAGTTCCGCATGGATCTCGTCATTCTCGGCATGGCGATCATCGGCGGCGTCGGCTTCCTTCTCAACGTCGTCGCAAACCGGCTGCAAGCCCGCGTATTGCGCTGGCAAGCCCCCCAATAACCCATATCGGATCGCACTCCAGAAATGACGAACCTCGGCACACTCGACATTCGAAATGTCAACAAGCGCTTCCAGGTCGCGGGCGATGGCTTCGCCGCCATCGACGATTTGAGCCTCACCGTGGAGCCCGGCGAATTCCTCTCGCTGGTCGGTCCGAGCGGTTGCGGCAAGTCCACGCTGCTCCGCCTCATCTCCGGCCTCGACGGCGATTATGGCGGCGAGATCCAGCTCGGCGGCACCCGCATTTCCGGCACCAGCCTTACGCGCGGGCTGATCTTTCAGGAACACCGGCTCTTCCCCTGGCTCACGGTCGAGGAAAATATCGCGCTGGCGCTCGAGAACTCTCATCTGAGCGCGTCTGAAAAGCGCGCGAGCATTGCCGAGCATATTGCACTCGTCGGCCTCAACGGCTTCGAAAAAGCCTATCCCCGCCAGCTCTCGGGCGGCATGGCGCAGCGCGCCGCCATCGCGCGCGGCCTCGTCAACCGGCCCGCCCTCCTGCTTCTCGACGAGCCCTTCGGCGCCCTCGATGCGCTGACCCGCGCCCATATGCAGGAGGAGTTGCAGCAGATCTGGCAGGCCGAAGGCATCACCATGGTTCTGGTGACACATGACGTCGACGAAGCGCTTTACCTCGGCGACCGCGTCGTCGTCATGGCGCCCCGTCCGGGCCGCATCGCCAAAATTGTCGACGTCGATCTGCCGCGCCCGCGCGACCGCACAGATGGTGGCTTCACCCACCTGAAAGCCGAAGTGCTCGAAGCTCTCGGCGAGCCACGCTGAGGCCCACCGAGACTTAACCGCCCGGCCCCGTCTATGCTAACCGAACCGCCACCAGAACCCGGTTCGGAAAGGAAGGACGAGACCATGAGCGCGCCTGATACCCAGGAAAGCAAGCTGCGCGCGGACCTTGTGCGCGTCATGCGCAAGATGGCCGCGAACGGACTGAACAAGGGCGCGTCGGGTAATGCTTCGGTTCGCTTCGGTGGCGGCATGCTCATCACGCCGAGCGGCCTCGCGCCCGATCTCATGGACGAGCAAGGCATCGTCCATGTCGCTGCCGACGGGTCAACCGAGCCCGGTGCCCTGCGGCCTTCCAGCGAGTGGGAAATGCATTGGCGCATCCTCCAGCAGCGCAGCGACGTTGATGCCGTGGTGCATTGCCACTCCCGCCATGCGACGATCCTTGCCTGTTGCCACCGGCCGATCGAGCCGGTGCATTACATGGTCAGTGTCACCGGCGGTGCAGAAGTTCCCGTCGCGCCCTATCGGATATTCGGCACACCGGAGCTCGCCGATGCGGTCGTCGCCACTATCGGCGAGGGCCTCGCCTGCCTGATGGCAAACCATGGCCAGATCGCATTGGGACACACGCTCGATCACGCATTGGCTGTTGCCGAGGAGGTCGAGGAACAGGCCGCCGTCTATTACGGCGCGCAGATTCTCGGATCGCCCCATGTCCTGAGCGACCAGCAGATGAAAGACATATTCCTCCGCTTCGGGGGTTATGGTCAGAACCGTTGACCGGCCGCGCATCACGCGACAAGCTCGATCCAGTGGCAATGACTCCTGGCGATCCATAGTGACCGGCACCGGCAAGCGCACGACGAAGGCATCATCCGCGGGAGGCGGCAAACCGGTTCGCCCGGTGCGCCGCGGCAAGGCGCAAGCGGTCGACATGGAAGTCAAGACGCAGCCGCTTCAGAAGCGGTCGCGCAAGACCTACGACGCCATTCTCGCCGCAGCCGGCGCACTGCTCGAGGAAGTCGGCATCGAGCAGCTCTCCACCAATCTCGTCTGCAAGCGCGCCAAGCTCTCGCCGCCTGCGCTTTACCGGTACTTCCCGAACAAATATGCGCTGCTGCGCGAACTGGGCGCGCGGCTGATGGAGCGGCAGGACGAAGCCGTTTTCGAGTGGCTGAAAAATGGCGAGTTGAAATCGGGCAGTGTCGAGAAAATTCGTCAGAGCATTTTCGTCATACAGGCGCGCGTGAACGAGATCACGATGAAGGAGCCCGGCGGCAGATGGATCATGCGCGCCCTCCGCGCCGTACCGACATTGCGCGAAGTCCGCATTGCCTCGCGGGAACTGGTTGCCGCCCGCATTGGCGAAGCGCTTGCCAGCATCTTCCCCAGCGTGTCGCCGCACCGATTGCTCGTCGCCGCGCGGCTCACCACCGAACTTGGATATGCCGCAGGCGAAATGGCGGTGGATGAGCCTGAGCATGCGGACGAACTCGTGGACGAACTCGCCTGGATGTTCGCGCTCTATTTCGAGCACTTCCGCAAATGAAAAAGCCCGCAAGGCCGGAACCTTGCGGGCTTCGTCATTCCGAACGAATTACATGCGTTCGATGATGGTCGCCGGCGCCATGCCGCCCGCCGCGCAAAGCGTGGCAAGGCCGACATTGAGGTCACGGCGTTCGAGCTCATCGAGCAGCATGCCGACGATGATCGCGCCGGTCGCACCGATCGGATGGCCGAGCGCCATCGCGCCGCCATTGACGTTCACGATCGACGGATCGACGTTGAGATCGCGCATGAACTTCAGCGGCACGACCGCGAAAGCTTCGTTGATCTCGATGAGGTCGATGTCCTTCATCGTCATGCCGGCGATCTGAAGCGCCTTCTTCGTCGCAGGCACCGGCGCGTTGAGCATCAGCTCGGGGCTGTCGCCTGCGGTCGCAACCGAAAGGATGCGGGCGCGCGGCTTCAGGCCGTGAGCCTTGGCATATTCCGGCGAGCAGATGACGACGGCGCCAGCGCCGTCCACGACGCCCGACGAGTTGCCGGCATGATGGATGTGTTCGATCTTCACATCCGGATAGTTCTTCTCGACGAGCTTCCTGTAGGTCAGGCCTTCCTCGTCGAGTGGGAAGTCATACATCGCGGCGAAGGCGGGCTTCAGCGTCGCGAGGCTTTCCAGCGTCGTGCTCGGCCGGGGGAATTCTTCATGGTCCAGCGCGAGGCGGCCATCGTCGTGATAGACGGGGATGAGGCTCTTCGCAAAGTGGCCGTTGCGGATCGCGTGATCGGCGCGCTGCTGGCTCTCATAGGCGAGCTTGTCCGTATCCTCGCGAGTGATGCCCTCGAGCGTCGCGATAAGATCGGCGCAAACGCCCTGATGCGGCTGCGGATGGATTTCGCGCAGATGCAGATTGTGGCTGTCGAGCGTGGCGCCGCCCGTGCGCGGCAGGGTCGAGCCATACGACATGGACTCGACGCCGCCCGCGACGACGAGATCCTGCATGCCCGACATGATGCCCATGGCAGCGAGATTGACGGCGGTGAGGCCCGAACCGCAGAAACGGTCGAGCGAGAAGCCCGGCGCGGTGTTCTTCCAGCCCGCATCGAGAGCCGCCATGCGCGCGATGCACGCCCCCTGCTTGCCCGTCTGCGTGCCGCAACCGGCGATCACGTCGTCGATGTCGTCGCTGTCGAGATTGTTCCGCTCGCCGAGCGCCTTGAGCACCGTCGAGAGAATGCGCTGCGGATGAACTTCGGTAAGAGCGCCCTTGCCGACCTTGCCGACGCCGCGCGGCGTGCGCGCCGCGTCAATAATCCATGCTTCTTTCACTGGGATCTCCCTTTGTGTTCGGATTTGCGGGGAGTTTCCGCCCCCATGGGCACGGCGTCAATCAATGCCCCGCATCGCTCGCAAGACGCCGAAATTGACGCAGCGTCACGCGGCGTCGCCGGAGAGCCGCCCGGCGAGCGCCATGGGTCCGTGCGGCGCAATCCGTACATTACGGCCCGATGACGGTCTGAATCGGCTCGATATGCGCCCGTTCAGACGACGCGGAAATTCTTGAACTGCCAGGGGTCTTCGGTATCGAGGTCTTCAGCGAAAAGCTGTCCGCGATCGAGCAGCGGCGTCCAGTCGCTATAGACGCCGACGACATTGCCGAGATAGGGCTCGGCCACTTCGAGCACGCGCTGGTAATCCATCTCCTCGGGCTCGACCATGCCGCGCGCCGGGTTCTCGATCGCCCAGACCACGCCACCGAGAACCGCAGCCGTCACCTGCAATCCGGTCGCGTTGTTATAGGGTGCGAGGCTCCGCGCCTCGCCGATCGAAAGCTGCGAGCCGTACCAGTACGCGCCCCGCTCATGCCCCATCAGTAGAACGCCAAGTTCGTCAATACCGCTCGTGATCTCGTCGACGATGATCCGCTTCTCGGACTGCTCCTTCCAGTTCTTCCCCGCAAGCTCATGAACGGAGAGCACCGCGGCGTCGCAGGGATGATAGGTGTAGTGGACAGTCGGCCGGTAGCGCAGCGCGTCGCCATCTTTCTGCGACAGGTAATCGGCAATCGAAATCGACTCGCCATGCGTGATGAGAAAACCGTGGTACGGCCCTTCAAGCGGCGTCCAGCTCCGCATCCGGGTCGAAGCGCCGGGACGCCCAAGATAGATCGCCGCGCCGGAGCCGAACTCGTGGCGAAATCCATCCGCCGGGAAATGCCGCTCATGGCTTCCCCAACCGAGCTCCGCGGGCTGACAGCCCTCGCCGATAAATCCGTCGACGGACCATGTGTTGACGAACTCGCCGACGCGCTTCGGAATGGGCGAAACCTGCGTATCGCGTTCCGCAATGTGGATGGCCTTGACGCCGAGCCGCTCCGCCAGCGCGCCCCATTCCGCGCGGTTCGCAGGTCTGACGACTTCGACCTCCTGATCCTGCGCGAGATTGAGCAACGCCTGCTTGACGAAATGCGACACGAGACCGGGATTGGCGCCGTGGGTCATCACCGCCGTGGGGCCCGCCCCAAGCCGCTCCCTCAGCTCCAGCGCCTCTTCACGCAGCGTATAATTGGAGCGCATGGACGGAGTGAGAGTGACATCCGTATAGCGCCCCGGCCAGGGCTCGTTGCAGGTGTCGAGATAGAGCGCGCCCTTCTCGTGACAGAGCTTGATCAGCGCGAGGCTGGACACATCGACCGACAGGTTGAGCAGGAAGTCGCCTTCGCCGATCAGCGGCCCCAGAACGGCAGCGTAGTTTTCACGCGTCAGCGGCTGAAGGATGAAGCGAATGCCTTGAAGCTGTGCCTCGCGCCGCCCCTCCTCCTCCGCCGTGACGATGACCATCCGGTCCGGCGTTACGCCGATGTGGCGCAGGATCAGCGGCAGGACGCCTCGTCCGATACTGCCAAAGCCAACCATGACGATACGGCCGCGAAACTCGATAGGCTTTGAATGGAGAGGCATCTTTCACAATTCCGACATAATGGCGCGAGGGGCCTCGTGAGCTGACAGCGAACCTTTGCCTTATACAAAACAAGCGCCCCCATTGAAAGAACGCTTACGTCGCGGCATCCCGTTGATCGAGGTCAATGCGTCGCGTCGGCGTCGGCACGCCTATAGGCGGATCAGTTCATCGCCGATGGAGCACCGCCATGAAAGCCCTCGTCTATCAAGGCCCCGGCAGGAAAGCGCTGGAAGATCGCCCCATGCCCGAGATCGCGGCGCCGACCGACGCAGTTGTTCGCGTCACCCGCACCACCATCTGCGGCACCGATCTTCACATCCTCAAGGGCGACGTTCCGACCTGCGCGCCCGGCCGCATTCTCGGCCATGAAGGCGTCGGCGTGATCGAAAAGGTGGGCGCGGCCGTCTCCACCTTCAAGCCCGGCGACCACGTGCTCATTTCCTGCATCTCCTCCTGCGGCAAATGCGAATATTGCCGGAGAGGCATGTACTCCCACTGCACGAGCGGCGGCTGGATTCTCGGCAACAGCATCGACGGTACGCAGGCTGAATATGTCCGCATCCCCCATGCGGAAACGAGCCTCTATCACATCCCCGCAGGCGCGGACGAAGAAGCCCTCGTCATGTTGAGTGACATTCTGCCCACCGGCTTCGAATGCGGCGTGCTCAATGGCAAGGTCGAACCCGGCTCGACCGTGGCCATTGTCGGCACCGGCCCTATCGGTCTTGCCGCGCTCCTCACCGCGCAGTTCTACTCACCGTCCGAGATCATCATGATCGATCTCGATGACAACCGTCTCGCCGTGGCGAAGACCTTCGGCGCGACGCAGACAATCAACAGCTCCGACGGCAAGGCGGCTGCCGCCGTCAAGGCGCTGACCGGCGGGCGCGGCGTCGATACAGCCATCGAGGCCGTCGGCATTCCGGCGACCTTTCTTCTCTGCGAAGACATAGTCGCGCCCGGAGGCACCATCGCCAATGTCGGCGTCCACGGCGTCAAGGCCGATCTCCATCTGGAACGCCTCTGGTCTCATAACATCACGATCACGACGCGCCTGGTCGACACGGTGACGACGCCCATGTTGCTCAAGACCGTTCAATCGAAGAAGATCGATCCGACGAAGCTCATCACGCATCGCTTCAAGCTCGCGAATATCCTCGATGCCTATGAGACCTTCGGCAAGGCGGCCAGCACGCATGCGCTGAAGGTCATCATCGAAGCGTAAACCGAAGAAGGCCGTCGTTCGCAGATGGACAAGAAATTCCAGTTCAATGCCGGCTACTTCATCGTCGCCTTTCTGCTGATCACCGCCTTCCAGCTCTGGCTCGGGTCGAAGCAGGTCGCGCAGATCGACTACAGCGAATTTCTCACGCTGCTCGATCAGAAGGCGATCAGCGAAGTCACTGTCACCGAGACGCAGATCCAGGGCAAATTCACAAGCCCGCGTGACGGCAAGACTCTCTTCGCGACAACCCGTGTCGAACCGGATTTTGCCCGGCAACTCGCTACGTCAGGCGTGAAATTCACGGGCGGCTCGGACCAGAACTGGCTGACGACGCTCATGTCCTGGGTTCTGCCGACGCTCGTTTTCCTCGGCGTCTGGTTCTACCTCTTCCGCGGCTTTGCCGACCGGCAGGGCGTGGGCGGCTTGATGAATGTCGGCAAGTCCAAGGCCAAGGTCTATGTCGAGACGCAGACCGGCGTCACCTTCGCCGACGTCGCAGGCGTCGAGGAAGCGAAGATGGAGCTTCAGGAAGTCGTCGCATTCCTGAAGAACAAGGAAAAATATGGCCGCCTCGGCGCCCATGTGCCGAAGGGCATCCTTCTCGTCGGCCCGCCCGGCACGGGCAAGACGCTGCTTGCCCGCGCGGTCGCCGGCGAAGCAGGCGTGCCCTTTTTCTCGATCTCGGGCTCCGAATTCGTCGAACTCTTCGTCGGTGTCGGCGCCGCGCGTGTGCGCGACCTCTTCGAGCAGGCGAGCAAGGCGGCGCCCTGCATCATCTTCATCGACGAGCTCGACGCGCTCGGCCGTGCGCGTTCAGCCATGGGCGGCCTCGGCGGACAGGACGAGAAGGAGCAGACGCTGAACCAGCTTCTCGCCGAACTCGACGGTTTCGACCCGCGCGCAGGCATCGTGCTGCTGGCTGCCACCAACCGGCCCGAAATTCTCGATCCCGCGCTGATGCGTGCTGGCCGCTTCGACCGCCAGATCGTCGTCGACCGGCCGGAGCGCAGCGGCCGCGCGGCGATCCTCAAGGTCCATATGCGGAAAATCACCGCTGCACCGGACGCCGACCCGGATGCCATCGCGGGCCTCACACCCGGCTTCACCGGCGCCGATCTCGCCAACCTCGTCAACGAAGCGGCGATCCTCGCCACGCGGCGCGGCGGCGAGAGCGTCACGCTCGACGATTTCACCGGCGCGGTGGAGCGGATCGTTGCAGGCTCCGAGGTGAAAAGCCGCCTGCTCAAGCCCGCGGAGCGCGAACGCGTTGCCTATCACGAGATGGGCCACGCTCTGGTCGCCGCCACGATCCCCGGCTCCGACCCGGTGCACAAGGTTTCCATCATACCGCGCTCCATCGGCGCGCTCGGCTACACGCTTCAGCGTCCGACGGAAGATCGCTTCCTCATCACGCTCGGCGAATTGAAATCGCGCATGGTCGTGCTCCTCGCGGGCCGCGCTGCGGAACAGGTAACCTTCGGAGAGATTTCCACCGGCGCTGCCGACGACCTCGCCAAGGTCACGGACGTCGCCCGCCAGATCGTGACCCGTTTCGGCATGGCGCCGGAAGTCGGCCAGGCCGTCCTCGAAGCGCAGCATTCCGCCTATCTCGGCGACAACATGCTGAGCGTCCGCGACAAGGATTATTCCGAAGCGACCTCGCGCGAAATCGACCTTGCCGTCCGCAAGCTCATCGAGGAAGCCTATGCCCGCGCGATCGACATCCTGAAGACCCGTCACGACGATCTCGCGGCAGGTGCGAAGCTCCTCCTTGCGAAAGAGACGATAACGCCGGATGATTTCCCGGCATTGAGGCCCGCCGCGAGCGCGAGCGCCTGAAGACCTGAGCAGGAACGAAGACATGCCCGACATCAACACAGACAAGGTCTGCTACGTCATTTCCCGGGCGCGCATGTTCGACGTCAAGGAAGAGGTGACGAACCCCCGCTCGGGCTCCAACGCATCCGACGAGGACATGCGCGACATTCTCGAGGATTTTGCCGACGACCCAACCTATCAGGAGCTGGTGGAGTTCATTCGCGCGCTCGACGAGGACGAGCAGATCGAACTTGTTGCCCTCGCCTGGGTCGGACGCGGCACCTTCGATGCCGCCGACTGGGACGAAGCCGTGGAAACCGCCTCTCTCGAACACAATGCGCGGACGGCCGAGTACCTCACCGGCCTGCCGCTCCTTGCCGACTATCTCGAAGCCGGCCTCGACGCATTCGGCGAAAGCTGCTCGGATTTCGACGAGCACGCCTGAAGCTCAAAGCCCGAAGGGATAGGTCTCCGCGGCGCCGCTCAATTCCGCGGTCGTCAGCGGTGTTACCGCCTTTGTCTCGTCAAACCAGACATATTCGTCGAACTGGCGCGGCAGCGTCGCCTCGAAATAGTGGCTCTGCAACTCCGTCTGCGGACGATAGATAACGCCGATCGCCCGTTCGAGGCGAGGCTTCATCAACCCCGCGATCAAGTCTGCATCAGCCCCGCGCAGCGGCAGCAGGAAACGCGCCGCGCCGCTTTCATGGCAAAGCCTTTCATAGCTCCCCGCCAATGCGGGACGCACGTGCTTGACTTCCATCTCCCCGTCCCAGTCGGTCGCGGCAGCTACCGTGCCGTGGTCGGTTCCGAAGCCGATGGAATAGGCCTGATCGCCGAAAGCATCCCTGCAAAGCTGGCCGATATTGATCTCGCCCCGCATGCCCATTTCGGTCGCGGCCGCATTGCCGATATGTGAGTTATGCGCCCAGACAATCGCCTTGCTCGCCGGTCCGTGATGATCGAGCAGCGTCTTCAGCGTTTCGAACATATGCGTGTCGCGCAGGTTCCACGATGCCCGCGAGCCGTAATACATGATCCTATAATATTGCTCGGCGCCTGCGACGAGCTTTGCATTCTGCACGGCGTCGAGAAACCGCTCGCCATCATGCCGTGCATAGGCGTGCCTCTTCTCCATCAGGTCCGAGAGCATATGCGCCACATGCTCCTCGCAGCTCCGGTAGGAACCGGAAAGCGCCGCCCGCCCATAGGTCGCGGGGTCCGATTGCCAGGGCGTGAGGCAGCCATAGCGCAGCCGCGCAATCCGCGCCGCCTCCGGGTCCACATCGTCGAGATAATCGAGCACGGCGCGGATGGAATTATAGAGGCTATAAAGGTCGAGGCCGTAGAAGGCCACGCGTCGCGCCGCCTCCTGCTCGCCATTATATTCGCGCAGCCAGTCGACGAAGGCCCCCACCTCCCGGTTACGCCACATCCATGTCGGAAAGCGCGCAAAGGCGGTCCATTCGGAGGGCGCATATTCGAGGTGGCGCACATAATGGTCGATGCGCGCGGCATCCGGCCAATCGCCCTCGATGGAGACGAATGAAAATCCTTTCCATGCGATCAGCGCCCGCGTGATCCTTTCGCGCAGCCGATAGAATTCCGACGTTCCATGCGACGCCTCGCCGATGAGCACGATCCGCGCGTCGCCGATGCGCTGCATCAGCGGTTCGAGATCGACACTGTCGATATCATCGAAGCGCTCCCCGACTTGCCCGATGCGCTTCGCCAATGCCACATCCGGCGAAAGATCCTTCCGCACACGGGGCGCTACCTGCTCGGCGGCTTCCCCCGCCGCCCATCCCTCGGCGCCGACCAACGGCACGAAGCGCACGTCGAGCAATTCCTCGGTCCGGTATTCATCGGCCGCAAGGCGCGTTACGCGCAAAAGCTCCTGCAAGCCGGGCGTCTTGCCGACGGGGATGACGAGCCTGCCGCCGATCTTCAACTGCGACTTCAGAGCATCCGGAACATTCGGCGCGCCCGCCGTCACGACGATGGCGTCGTAAGGCCTCTGCTCCGCCCAGCCGCCCGTGCCGTCGCCGTGACGCACATGCACGTTGAGATAGCCCAGGGTCCGCAGCACACCCGCCGCCTTCTCCGCGAGTTGTGCGATCCGCTCGACGGTGTAGACCTCACCGGCAATGCGCGACAGAACAGCCGCGCCATAGCCCGAACCGGCGCCGATCTCGAGGACCTTTTCGCTGCCTTTCAGGAGAAGTGCCTCAACCATCACCGCAACGATGTAGGGCTGCGAGATGGTCTGCTGCCCTTCGATGGGCAGCGGGGCATCGTCATAGGCGAATTCGCGCAGTTCGGGCGGCAGGAATTCTTCCCTTGGAATCTCCCTCATCGCGGCGAGCACGCCTGCGTCGCGCACGCCACGGCCCGCAATCTGGCGCTCCACCATGGCAGATCGAAAATTGCTCAGGCTTGGTTCCTGCATCCGGCACCTCCGACACGGCTCAATGCTAACGGAGGATCGCCGCGCCGAATTGTTCCAGATCAACGCGCAGGGCTCGGCCGGCCGCCCTCTCGTTGGCCTACCTGGGCTGCGGACTATCTCGGCTGCGTCACTTTATACCTTGTCTATCGGTTTGATAGTATTAGTATGAAAACACGATATTCCCACCGATGGAGAGCAGGTATGGCGGAAATTTCAGACTTCGCGGATGCGCGCGACCAGGCGGACGATGCCGTCCACCCCTTCTGGTTCATCCCGACCCATGGAGACGGACGGAAGCTCGGCGTCGCCGAAGGCGCCCGCCCGACCGAGTTCAGCTATCTCGCGCAGGTGGCTCAGGCGGCGGACCGGCTCGGCTATGAAGGCGTGCTGATCCCGACGGGCCGCAATTGTGAAGATGCATGGGTCGTGGCCTCGTCCCTCGCCACGCTGACCCGCCGGCTGAAATTCCTCGTAGCCCTGCGCCCGGGCGTCTCGTCACCGCTTGCAACCGCGCGGCAGGCCGCGACGCTGGACCGTATCAGCGAAGGCCGTCTGCTCCTCAACGTGGTGGCGGGCGGCGACTCGACCGACCTCGCCGGAGACGGCGTCTTCCTCGATCACGACCAGCGCTACGCCCTCACCGACGAATATCTCACCGTCTGGCAGCGGCTGATGAACGGCGAGAAGGTCAACTTCGAAGGCAAGTACATCCGGGCCGAAGGCGCGCAGCTCCTTTTCCCGCCCGTGCAGGAGGGCGGCCCCCGCCTCTTCATCGGCGGCTCGTCCGATGCCGCCATCGACGTCACGGCCAAGCACATCGACACCTGGCTGACCTGGGGCGAGCCCCCGGCGCAGGTTGCCGAGAAGGTCGCCGAAGTTCGCGCGAAGGCTGCAGCGCAGGGCCGCAAGGTCCGCTTCGGCATCCGCCTTCAGGTCCTCGTCCGCGAAACGGAAGAAGAGGCCTGGCGCGACGCTGAAAAGCTGATCGAGGATCTCGACGACAATGTGATCGCCGCGATCCAGAAGCGCCTGGCCGCCAGCGAGTCGGTCGCCCAGCAGCGCATCGTCGCCCTCCATGGCGGCCGGCGCGACAAGCTCCTCATCAGCCCCAACCTCTGGGCGGGCATCGGCCTTGTCCGTGGCGGCGCCGGCACGGCGCTTGTCGGCTCGGGAGAGAACGTCGCGGCGCGCATCCGCGAATATCGCGCCCTTGGCATCGAATATTTCGTGCTCTCTGGCTACCCGCATCTCGAAGAGGCCTATCGCTTCGCCGAGCATGTCTTCCCGCTGCTCAACATTGCCGGCGTGAAGAAGCCCGAGGTCAAGGTGAAGCCGGGCCGCGCCGGTGAAGCCGGCGAGCACTTCCGCGCGGGCGGGCATGCCCATTCCGGCCCGTCCTGAGACCATCGCCTTCAGAACTCTGCCTGTCTCGGCCCCGCCAAAAGCGGGGCCGAGTTCGTTTGCGGGGTTCACCCGTTTGACGGCGATCAATGTTCCCCTCCATCCTATTGCCGATAAGAGGTCTGGCCGCTTCGGGCCGACTCGCAGAGGTAATTGTCATGGCCGAATATGTCCGCTGGTTTCGCGATCTTGGCGTCGCCGATGTTCCGCTGGTTGGCGGCAAGACCTCGTCCCTCGGCGAGCTCTACAACGCGCTTTCCGGCGAAGGCGTCCGCGTTCCCAATGGCTTCGCGCTGACGGCCGAGACTTATCGCGATTGCCTGACAAAGGCCGGCGCGTGGGAGAAGCTCCGCGACCTCTTCGCGAAGCTCGACGTCACCGACACCAAGGCCCTCGCACGCGCCGCGAAATCCGCCCGCGCCATCGTCTATGCGGCAACCGGCACGAAGGAAGTCCGGCAGGCTATCGAAACCTCCTATGCGAAGCTCCAGAAGGAATATGGCAAGAACGTAGCGGTCGCCGTTCGCAGCTCCGCCACCGCCGAAGACCTACCGAATGCGAGCTTCGCCGGGCAGCATGAGAGCTACCTCAACATCTCCGGTCTTGAGCATGTGATAGAAGCCTGCCGCCGCTGCTTCGCCTCGATCTTCACCGACCGCGCCATCGTCTATCGAAAGAACAACGGCTTCGACCAGCTCAAGGTCTATCTCTCCGTCGCCGTGATGAAGATGGTCCGCTCGGACCTCGCGTCGAGCGGCGTCATGTTCACGCTCGACACGGAATCAGGCTTTCGCGATGTCGTCTTCATTACAGGCGCCTATGGCCTCGGCGAAACAATCGTTCAGGGCGAAGTGGACCCGGACGAGTTCTATGTCCACAAGCCAACCTATCGCGCCGGACACCGCGCCGTTCTCAGTCACACGCTTGGCTCGAAGCTGATCAAGATGACCTATGCGAAGGGCAAGGGCGCCGCGACCACCGTGCTGAAGTCCACGCCCGTCGCCGATCGCGCGCGTTACTGCCTGAACGACCGCGAAGTCCTCGATCTCGCCGGCCACGCCATCGCCATCGAGGAGCATTACTCGAAGGCCGCAGGCATGCCGCGCCCCATGGATATCGAATGGGCGAAGGACGGCGCGGACGGCAAGCTCTACATCATTCAGGCGCGCCCCGAGACGGTCGCCTCCCAGCGTGCCGCCGGCACGTTTGAAACCTACACGCTCAAGGGCAAGGGGCGCGCCGTCGCCACCGGCCGCGCCGTGGGCGAAAAGATCGCCACCGGCAAGGCCCGCGTCATCACCAGCACGAAGGATCTTTCGAAGTTCCGTCAGGGCGAAGTGCTCATCGCCCGCACGACGAGCCCCGACTGGCAGCCGATCATGAAAAAGGCGGCAGCCATCGTCACCGATCGCGGCGGGCGCACCTGCCATGCGGCCATCGTCGCGCGTGAACTCGGCGTGCCTGCTGTCGTCGGCGCGGAGAGCGCGACCGCGACGATCAAGACGGGCCAGATGGTCACCGTCTCCTGCGCCGAGGGTGAGGCGGGCCATGTCTATCAGGGCGCAATCCCGTTTGACGTCGCCAAGTCATCGGCGGACAAGATCGGGAAGCCGAAGACGGCCATCATGGCCAATCTCGGCAATCCCGACCTCGCCTTCCGTACGGCCATGCTGCCCAATGACGGCGTTGGCCTCGCCCGCATGGAATTCATCATCAACGAATATATCGGCGTCCACCCCATGGCGCTGGCGCAGCCGAAGAAGGTCGCCTCCGCCGCCGACCGCAGGAAGATCGAAAAACTGACGCGCGGCTACAAGAAGCCTGCCGATTTCTTCGTCGAGAAACTGTCGGAAGGTGTGGGCACGATCGCCGCCGCCTTCTATCCGAAGCCCGTCATCATTCGCCTGTCCGACTTCAAGTCGAACGAATATGCCAGCCTGATCGCGGGCGCGGGCTTTGAGCCCAAGGAAGAAAACCCGATGATCGGCTTCCGCGGCGCTTCGCGTTACGCCCATCCCGCCTATGCCGCGGGCTTCGCGCTGGAATGCAAGGCGCTTGCCCGCGTCCGCAACGAAATGGGTCTCGACAATCTCCGCATCATGGTGCCCTTCTGCCGCCGCGAGGACGAGGCGCGCAAGGTCATTGCAACGATGGCCGAACATGGGCTAAAGCGCGGCGAGAAGGGACTTGAGATCTTCGTCATGTGCGAAATCCCGAACAACGTCATTCGCATCGACGCCTTCTCCGAACTTTTCGACGGCTTCTCCATCGGTTCCAACGACCTGACCCAGTTGACGCTCGGCGTGGACCGGGACTCGGAGATCGTCGCGTTCGACTTCGCGGAAAACGATCCGGGAATGCTGGAAATGCTTCGGCTCGCGATCACCGGCGCCAAGCGCAACCACCGGCATATCGGCATTTGCGGCGAAGCACCCGCCAATGATCCGGAGATCGCCGTTTATCTTGCGCGCCTTGGCATCGACTCGATCAGCGTCAACCCCGCCAGCCTCATCCGCACGATGAAGGTCGTGGCGGAAGCCGAGAAGAAGGCGGGATAGACCCATGAGCGCCGAAGCCACAGCGGCGGGAAAGAACGAGACCTTCTTCCAGCGCCTGCATTTTATCGTGCGCTTCGTTCGCTTCGCCGGTCCCTTCTGGACGGGGCCTGATAAATGGCGCGCCATCTCGATGACGGTCGCGCTCTTCGTGCTGACCGTCGCTCAGGTCGTGCTCGCCATCTGGACCAATTACTGGAACGGCGCCCTGTTCGACGCGCTCGGCGAACGCTCTGTGCCGAAGTTCCTCACCCAGATCGGAATATTTGTCGTCATCTTCATCCTCACCATGGCTGTCACCGCCACGCATCTGCAGGTGAAAAAGCGCCTGCAAGTGAACTGGCGTCGCTGGCTGACACGTCGCGTCGTCGACCGCTGGATGTCAGAGAAGCATCACTATCAGCTCATCTTCACACCCGGCGAGCATGACAATCCGGATGGACGCATCGCCGATGACATCAACAATTCAACGGAACAGGCGATCGCCCTTACCCACACGCTCGTCTATTCATTCCTCGTCCTCGGCACCTTCATCGACATTCTGCTGAACGTCGCCGGCGGCACAACCGTCAGCGTCAGCGGCGCCAGCTATCACGTTCCCGGCTACATGGTGTTCCTCGCATTTGGCTATGCAGGCGTCGGCACGGCGCTCGGCCTTCTCCTGGGCCGCCCGCTGGTCCGCGCAACCAACAGCCTGCAAACGGCGGAGGCCAATTTCCGCTACGGGCTCGCCCGCGCACGGGAAAAGGCCGAGGAAATTGCGCTCGTAGGCGGCGAGAGGGTCGAGCGGCATCGTTTCGTCGATCTCTTTGTCGGCATCCGTGAGTCATGGCTCCGCCAGACGTTCGCACTGACGGGCATCATGTTCTTCACATCGGGATACGGCGCCCTGCTCCCCGTCTTCCCCATCCTCGTCGCCGCGCCGCAATACATCGCAGGCACCATGACGCTCGGCGTCCTGATGCAGACGGCACAAGCATTCCAGAAGCTCACCTCCGCACTTTCCTGGCCGGTGGACAATCTCTCGGACATGGCGAAGTGGCGCGCTTCGGCCAATCGCGTGATTTCCCTCGCCGACGATCTCCAGAAACTCGCCGATGCCAAGGCGGCCCCGGACGAGAACCGCATCGCCGTCGGCCATGCCAATACGCCGACGCTCGCCATCAACAAGCTCCAGATCGTCAATCCGGACGGTCAGCTCGTTCTTGACGGCTTCAATCTGGAGGTGAAGGAAGGCGAACGCGTGTTGATCGACGGCGATTCCGGCGCGGCCGTCAATCTCTTCAAGGTTGTGGCCGGGCTCTGGCCCTGGGGCCGTGGCGAGGTGCTGCTGCCGAGGGATCGCACGATCCTTTTCATGCCTCAGCGGCCCTACATTCCAAACGACAGCCTGCGCGCGGTGCTCGCCTATCCGAATGAACCCGACGCCTATGACGACAATGCCTTCCATTCCGCGCTGGATAATTCCGGCCTCGGCTATCTGCGCGAACGTCTAGACGAGGTGTCATCCTGGGAGCGTGTGCTCACCTTCCGCGGTCAGCAGCGCATCGGCTTTGCACGCCTCTTCCTCCATAAGCCCAACTGGATTTTCATGGAAGAAGCGACAGATGCCTTCGACGCCGCGGCCGAGGCAAAGCTTCTCGATGCCGTTATCTGCGAGTTTCCGAAAATCACCGTGATCGGAATAAGCTTCAACGCGGACCATGACCATTTCTATACCCGCAAGCTGAGCCTCAGCCGCGCAGCCGATGGGCAGTTCCTGTTCGGCGGACCTCCCGTGAAACATGCCGCCTCCCTTCTTCTCGCGGAAGACGAGAAGATTTTCTGATATGACCGGATCCATCATGAAGAAGCCCGTCGTCATCGATGCCAAGACCGTGAGTGTCGATCTGCAGCCCGGCGTCCTGCGCAAGGACTTCGTCTGGGGCGTATCGACGTCAAGCTACCAGATCGAAGGCGCGACGAAAGAGGATGGCCGCGGCCTCAGCATCTGGGACACCTATGCTCGCCAGAAAGGCCGTATCGAACATGGCGACACGGCCGATGTCGCCTGCGATCATTATCATCGCTATCCGGAAGACATCGCCCTCATGAAAGGGCTCGGCATCGGCGCCTATCGTTTCTCCGTCGCATGGCCGCGCGTGCTGCCGCGCGGGCGCGGCGCCATCAATGAAAAGGGCCTCGACTTCTATGACCGCGTGATCGACGGCGTGCTGGAAGCGGGCATCGAGCCCTGGCTTTGCCTTTACCACTGGGATCTGCCGCAAGCGCTCGGCGATCTCGGCGGCTGGACGAACCGCGATATCGCCGGCTGGTTTGCCGACTATGCCGCGCTGATCTCGCGGCGATATGGCGACCGCGTCAAGCGCTTCGCCACCTTCAACGAGCCCTGTGTCGCCATTCTCTTCGGCTATGCCATGAGCTGGAACGCGCCGGGCGTCTCCGACCGCAGTTCCTATCTGAAGGCCGTCCATCATCTCAATCTCGCCCATGGCGGCGCGGTCGACGTGATCCGCGATCTCGTGCCCGGTGCCTCCATCGGCATCGTGCATAACCGCCAGCCCGTCTATCCCGAGAGCGAGACTCCGGAAAACCTTCACGCCACGGCCCTGCTCGACACGCATTGGAACCTGATCTTCACGGATCCGCAGTGCCTCGCCGCCTATCCGCCGCTCGCCGCCGCCGACATGGAACCATATGTCCAGGCTGGCGACATGGCGAAGATCTGCCGTCCGATCGACTGGATCGGCCTCAATCACTATTCGCCGATCTATGCGCGGGCAGAACCCAATTCGGAACTCGGCTTTGCCTGGGGCAAATCGCCGGATCGCACCGACCATCCGGATTTCCTCTGGCCCATCCACCCGGACGCCTTTCGCGAAACGCTGATGGACACCTGGACGCGCTACAGGCTCCCTGTCTATGTCACCGAGAATGGTTGCGGCGATCCCGACGCGCCGAACGCCGCAGGCGAGGTCGTCGACGAGCGTCGCGTCAACTATCTGCGGGCCTATATTCACGCCATGGGCGAAGCGGCAAAGCAGGGCGCCGATGTTCGCGGCTATTTCGTCTGGTCGCTGCTCGACAATTTCGAGTGGGGGGCCGGTTTCGGCAATCGCTTCGGCCTCGCCTATGTCAATTTCGAAACCCTCAAGCGCACGCCGAAATCCTCGTATTTTGCCTATCGCGACATGATCCGCAGGCTCCGGTAGCCGCTCATGTTGCCCGCATGATCGAGGCAGGCTAGTTTCCACGTCGAGAGTCAACGGAGATCGAGAGACAATGACCACGTCCCCCTACGCCCTTCCCGCAACGCTCGAAGCCGATCTCGGGAAGGCGCGCGCCTATTGGCACGGGCTCATTCGCGGCAAGGCGAGCGACATGCCCTATTGGGACGATGTGAAGCTCTCGGACCTGCCCGAACTTGTCGACCGTCTGGCCCTCATCGAAGTCTTCGACAAGCCGGAGCGTTTCCGCTTCGACATCGTGGGCAAGGACGTCGTCGCCCGATACGGCAAGGATTTCACCGGCGGTTTCGCCGATGAGCTTGAGCCGCACGCGCCGCTGGAATTCTTCCGCGCGCAGGCGAGTGCCACCGTCGAAGGCCGCGCCCCGACCTACCAGCGCCAGGGCAACGTCGCGCGCCTGCTTCTTCCCATGTGGGGCGACGGACGCATCAGCATGCTGCTCGGCGCCTTCGTCTGGCTCTAGACGATCTTTGACGCCTTCACCTCCGGGAGAAGGCGCTCCATATCCTTCGGCTGGCAAAGCTCGGTGCCGGCGGCAAGAAGTGCCGCCGAACCCGCCGCAACACCGCGACGGAATGCTTCCGAGATCGCCATACCTTCCGACAAGGCGCAGACCATAGCGCCGACGAAGCTGTCGCCCGCGCCGACCGCGCTCAATACCTTCACCTTGGGCGCATTGGCTCTCCACACCGCATCCCCGGTAACGAGCAAGGCGCCATCCTCGCCAAGAGTCAGTGCTACCGTCTCGACCTTGCCCTCCGCGACGAGGCCGCGTGCCGCGCCGATCATGGAAGCCTCATCGGTCAGCGGCGCGCCGGTAAGCTCCCGCAATTCGCGCAGGCTCGGCTTGATCATGAAAGGTCGGGCAGACAGCGCGCCCGCAAGCGCCGCGCCTGATGTATCGACGACGACTCTCGCCCCCGCCTTGCGTCCTGCCTCGACCACGCGGGCATAAAAATCTTCCGGCACGCCATGCGGCAGACTTCCGCTCGCCACGATGAAGCCGGGCGCGGGATCGAACGCCGTCACCGCCTCGAGCGCCGCTTTCCACACCGCCTCCGGCAGCTCTGGCCCCGGCATCACGAAGCGAAACTGATTGCCGCTCTTTTCCTCGTAAACGGTGAAATCCTCGCGCGTCTCGTCGGGCGTTTCGATGACTTGACTGTCGATGCCCGCATCCTCGACAAGCCGCTGCAGGAGCTTTCCTGAAATGCCGCCTATGACATAAACCGCTGTCAGCGGCAGGCCGAAGCGCCTCACAACGCGCGCGACATTGATGCCTCCGCCGCCGGGATCGCGGTGCCCCGCCGCGCAACGCAGCTTGTGGATCGGCTTCACCTCCCCGACCGATGTTGAAACATCGATCGAGGGGTTCATGGTCAGCGTTACGATCTTCGCCGTCATGCGTGCTCCCGTTCCCTGCCGTTCGGAGTCTCAAGCGAGCGGCGCAGACGCCGAAGAATGACATTGCGCGCCTTGTCATCCGCAGCGTGATCCAGTTGGTCGCTGATATCGAGCCAGAGGCGGGAAAGATCGTTGTGCCAGTCGAAGTGCCCCACTTCCTCGGGCTGCAAGCGGCGGGGCCCGGGCCGCGAGCGCGCGCCGGGCGCTTCGGTGATGAGGTCGAAGACATCGTCGAGCGTCGGCTCGATGACGCGCTCTCCATCGATGCCCATTTCATCGAGCCGCTTGTGCAGCGCCGCCATCTCCTCTTCTTCACCATGAACAAGAAACAATGCGCGCTTCACCGGCGCACGATCCTTGATCCAGTTCGCAAGCGCCGGACCATCCGCATGGCCGGAGTAGACGTCGAGCTGACGAATCTTGGCGCGGACCTTGATCTCTTCGCCCTGAATTCGCACCGCCTTCGCGCCCTCCGCGAGAATGCGCCCCAGCGTTCCCTTTGCCTGAAAGCCGACCAGCATCACGGTCGTGTTTTCCCGCCACAGATGGTTCTTAAGATGATGGCGAATGCGTCCCGCATCGCACATGCCGCTTGCGGCGACGACGATGTGATTTCCCTCGACCTGTTCAATGCGCATGCTCTCTGCCGCGGACTCGGTCGTCTGCAGCAGCGGTGTCGCCATCGCCTTGCGGAACTCCGAACCATTTTCCAGTTCGTCCGCATGTTCGAGGAATACTTCCGTCGCCTTGATGGCGAGCGGCGAGTCGAGAAAGATCGGCACCCTGGCAATACGGCCGGTATCCACGAGTTCGATGATGTCGGCCAGAAGTTCCTGCGTGCGCTCGACCGCAAAGGACGGAATGAGCAGCGCGCCGCCATCCTTGAAGGCGTCCTTCACTTCCCGTTCGAGAACATCGAGGCGCTGGTTATGGGTGAGCTTCGGACGCGTCCGGTTGCCATAGGTCGATTCACATATGACGTAATCGAGATTTTCGGGCGATGCCGGCGCGGGATGAAAGGTCTGCGCATCGGGACCGATGTCGCCGGAAAAGAGCATGCGCAGCACGCGTGCGGTGGGGACGTCCGTATCGATCTCGATTTCGATCGATGCCGAGCCCAGAATATGGCCTGCATTCCAGAAGCGCGCCCGAATTCCCTGTGCGGGTCGCGCCCAGGTGTCGTACTGCACCGGCTTGAAAAGCTTCAGGCACTCTTCCGCATCTTCGACGGTATAGGTCGGCGTCACATTGGTCCGCCCGCGGCGCGCATTGCGCCGGTTCAGCTCCTCCACTTCGACCTCCTGGATATGCGCCGAATCCGGCAGCATGCACCCGGCAAGGTCCATCGTGGTATGCGTCGCGTAGATCGGGCCCTTGAACCCATGTTTCGACAACTTCGGCAGCAGGCCGGAATGGTCGATATGGGCATGCGTCAGAAGAACGAAGTCGATCTGCCGCGGATCGAAGGGGAATTCTCCATAGTTGAGTTCCTTCAGGGTCTTTGGTCCCTGGAACATGCCGCAATCGACCAGAAACTTGCAGTCGTCGGTCTCGATCAGATAGCAGGAGCCCGTGACGGTGCGGGCGGCACCGTGGACGGTCAAGGTCGCGGTCATGACATTCCCTTTTCGATTACGCTTCTCCGTCGACGAGGAGACGAAGATATGACAATTCGACGAGATTCGCCTCGCCGGGTCTATGACTTCGCTCAATGCTGGCATAGTTGCCCAGGACAGACCATGATGCGAAACGAGACAGGACGACGACCGGATTCGACTGAAATGGACGACCGCAATATTTCCCTGGCGATCCTCGCATGAGCGACGCTCCCCTTCCCTTCACCGATCCTGACGCCATCGCGGATGCCATTATCGCGCAGGTCGGAAAAGAGGTCGTTCTCGCGCTGCCCCTCGGCCTCGGTAAGGCGAACCACATCGTCAATGCGCTGTTCGCACGCGCGGTTGCCGACCCTTCCGTCTCCCTTCAGATCATCACGGCGCTTACCCTCGAAAAGCCGCAAGCTGCCAAGGGACTCGAAGGGCGCTTTTCGAACCCCATCGTCGAACGGCTGTTCGAAGGCTATCCCGCGCTTTCCTATGCGAAGGCGCTCCGCGCGGGAACGCTGCCGCCGAACGTAGATGTGAGCGAATTCTTCTTCCTCGCCGGGCGCTGGCTCGGCGTCGCGCGGGCGCAGCAGAACTACATCTCGACGAACTACACGCATGCGCAGCGCTACATTCTCGCCCGCCGCCCGAACGTCATCGCTCAGCTTGTCGCCAGACACCCTGACGGGACGCGCTACAGCATCAGCAGCAATCCCGACCTCACCGTCGACATGCTGGCCGCCCGCGCTGCGGGACAGGCGGATTTCATTCTGGTCGGCGAGGTGAACAGCGAACTTCCCTATTTTGCTCACGACGCCGAGCTTCCCGCATCGGCGTTCAGTCATATGCTCGATGGTACCGCAACCGACTTCCCCCTGTTCGCTCCGCCCAAGGAGCCCGTGAGCATTCAGGATTATGCCGTCGGCCTTCACGTCGCGCGCCTGGTTCCAGACGGCGGCACGCTGCAGATCGGCATCGGGTCCATGGGCGACGCCGTTGCGCGGGGGCTCATCCTCCGGGATGACGACAACGAGACCTTCCTCGCGACGACACGGCA
Organism: Parvibaculum sp.; assembly: GCF_039680535.1. Taxonomy (GTDB): domain Bacteria; phylum Pseudomonadota; class Alphaproteobacteria; order Parvibaculales; family Parvibaculaceae; genus Parvibaculum. Next base: position 60,253 of record NZ_JBDKSS010000008.1, read on the forward strand.
ACTGGAGGGAGACAACCTGCCCGCCGACCAGACGCATCTCGCTCCTTTCGACAAGGGCCTGTTCGGGTCGAGCGAAATGCTGGTCGACACATTCCTCGAACTGATGGACACCGGCATCATCAAGCGAGAGGTGGATGGCGCCGTCCTCCATGGCGGATTCTTTCTCGGGCCCCGGAGCTTCTACAGACGCCTTCGCGAAATGTCCGATGCGGAACGCGACCGGATACGCATGAAACCCATCTCTTACGTCAACGAGCTTTACGGCGACGAAGAGGCGAAGCGCAGGGCAAGGGTCGGCGCACGCTTCGTCAACAGCGCCATGATGGTCACGCTGCTCGGTGCCGTCGTCTCCGATGCGCTCGAGGATGGACGCGTCGTCAGCGGCGTCGGCGGCCAGTATAATTTTGTCGCCCAGGCCTTCGCGCTCGAAGATGCACGCTCCATCATCACGCTTCGCGCGACGCGGCAAGGCGGCGGCAAGACACTCTCGAACATTCGCTGGAGCTACGGGCACACGACCATTCCGCGCCACCTGCGCGACATTGTCGTGACCGAATATGGCATCGCCGATCTGCGCGGGAAGTCGGACCGGGATTGCATCGCAGCCATGCTCTCGATTGCAGATTCGCGCTTTCAGGCCGAACTGCTCGCGACTGCGAAAAAGGCGGGCAAGATCGAGGCGGATTACGAAATTCCCGAGGCCTTCCGCAACAACACGCCCGCGCGGATCGAATCCGCGCTCACGACATTGCGCAAAAGCGGGCTTCTGGACCCATTCCCCTTCGGCACCGATTTCACGGAAACTGAACTGCGCCTTCTCCCGGCGCTGCAACTCGTGCAGGCCGCGTCGAAATTTCCCGTCAGGCTTATGGCCCTCGCTCTACGCGGGCTGCCGCCGGCCGCCAACGATGTCGAGCGGGAATGCCTCGAACGTATGGCGCTCGACCGGCCGCGAAGCCTTTCCGACAGGCTCTACGGCTTCCTGCTTCGCGGCGCGCTGCGCAGCTAGTCGCCGCCTGCCGCCACACCGCCGCCAGACAGCGAGCGCTTTGCGAACCAGACAGTGACGATCAGCAGGAGCACGAGCCACCCCGACAGCCAGAAGTAGTCGATGGAGGCAAGAAGATAGGCCTGCCCCTGCAGGTTGCGCGTCAGCATGGCCATCGCCTGCGCGTCCGGCACACCCAGGGCATGCAGGGTCGCCAGTGTGTTTTGCATCGTCGGATCGTAAAGGCTCGACGCCTCCGCGAGCCGGCTCTGGTGCAGGGCTTCACGCCTGTCCCAAAGCGTCGTCGTCAGCGAGGCCGCGAAGCTGCCCGCCGTGATGCGGATGAAGTTGTTGAGGCCCGAGGCGAGCGGTATGCGCTGATGATCGACGCCGTTGAGCGCAATCGTGAGCAGCGCCACGAAGAAGAAGCTCATGGCGACGCCCTGCACCAGCAGCGGCGCGACGAAATCGAGGAAGCCCGCATTCGCCGTCAGTCCCGCCCGCATGAAATAGGACGCGGCGAAGGCCAGAAATGAAAAGCTCGCGGTCCAGCGCGCGTCAAGGCGCGACATGATCCGCGCCGCCAGCGGTGACAGAACGACCGCCACGAGCCCGCTTGGTGCGGCGACGAGACCGGCCCATGTCGCCGTGTAGCCAAGATGCTGCTGCAACCACAGCGGCAGAATGACGACATTGCCGAAGAAAATGGCGTAGGCGAGAGCCGACGCAAAAACGCCGATCGCGAAATTGCGGTTGGTAAAAAGCGACAGATCGACGATCGGGTGCTTCTCCGTCACCTCCCAGATGACCCAGGCGATGCAGCCGATGCCGGAAACGAGCGCCAGCACGACAATCTCCGTCGAGGCGAACCAGTCGGCATCCTTGCCCGTGTCGAGCATGATCTGCAATGCGCCGACCCATACGACGAGCAGCGCAAGGCCAATTGAATCGATCGGGATCTTCTGCGTCGGCGTCTCTCGTGTCTTGAGGCCCCGCCAGCAGACCGCCGCGCAGAGAAGGCCGACGGGCACGTTGATCAGGAATATCCATGCCCAGTGAAAATTGTCCGAGATATAGCCGCCGAGGATCGGCCCGCAGATCGGCGCCACAAGCGTGGTCATCGACCAGATGGTCAATGCCGTGCCGCGTCTGGCGGGCGGGAAGATTGCAATCAGAAGCGCCTGCGAGCCGGGGATCATCGGCCCCGACGCAGCGCCCTGAAGGATACGAAAGAAGATAAGCGTCGGAAGGCTCCACGCCATTCCGCACAGGAACGAGGCGAGCGTAAAGAGCAGAACGGAGACCACGAAGGTCCGCACCGCCCCGTAGCGCCGCATCACCCAGCCGGTCAGCGGCACGGCAATGCCGTTCGACACAGCGAACGAGGTAATGACCCAGGTTCCCTGATTGGCGCTGACGCCGAGATCGCCCGCGATGGTCGGGATCGACACATTGGCAATCGTGGTGTCGAGCACCTGCATGAAGGTGCCGAGCGCCAGCGCCAGCGAGATCAGCGCGAGGGAGCCGCCCTCGAGCGCCGCCGGAGCTTTCTCCGGCGCGCTGCTCATGGCACCCGTGCCGCAGTTGCGGCCGCTGCGTCGCTGCCGCCATTCTCGGCCACGATGCGTCCTATCGTCTGGTCGATTGCCGCGTCGCCATCGTCACGCGGGCGCTCCGGCAGAGGCACCGAGCGGACCTGACCTGCCACCAGCGCCCCCGACTTGTCGCGCACGTCGACCTTCGCCGTCATCGAGAGACCGATGCGCAGCGGATGCGCCTTCACCTCCACCGGATCGAGTTCGATACGGACGGGCAGACGCTGCACGATCTTGATCCAGTTGCCCGAGGCATTCTGCGGCGGCAGAAGCGCGAAGGCGCTGCCGCTGCCTGCGGAGACGCCGACGACGCGGCCATGATAGGTGACGTCGCCACCATAGATGTCGGCCTCCAGCGTCACGGGCTGACCGATCCTGAGATCGGCGAGTTGCCCCTCCTTGAAATTCGCGTCGACCCATACGTCTTCGAGCGGCACGACCGCCATCAGCGGTGCGCCTGCCGCGACATGCTGGCCGAGCTGAACGGTGCGGCGCGCGACGAGCCCATTGACGGGAGAAATGATGTGCGTCCGGCGAACGCCCAGCGCGGCATCCCGCACCTTCGCCGCCGCGGCGAGAACATCGGGATTGGTGGCAATCGTCGTTCCGTCGATGGCCGCCAGCGTCGCGTTGAGCTGCTCCCTGGTGGAAGACAGCGCCGCTTCCTGCGCCTGAACGGCGTCGCGCGCATGGGCGAGTTCCTCGCCCGACACGGCGCCGTCGCCGGCAAGCGCCTGACGCCGCTTCAGGTCGCTCTCCGCCTGCCGCACCGAAACCGCGCGCTGAGCAATATCGGCTCGCAATGCGTCCGCCTTGGCGAACTGCGCCCGCACCTGACGCACCGTCCGGGCAAGATCCGCCTCGGCCGCGCGCGACGCGATCTCGACGCTCGACGGATCGAGCGTGACCAGCGCCTGCCCGCGCTTCACGGCCTGCGTGTCGTCGGCGCTCAAGACCTGCACCGTGCCCGCCTGCTCCGCCGTGATCTGCACGATGTCGCCCGCGACATAGGCATCATCCGTCGACTGATAGTTCCCGCCGAAGATGAACCAATAGCCGCCCCAGATCAGAAATCCCGCGACGACGACAATGCCCAGTATGGCGAGCCCGCGCTGGCGCGGCGTTCCTCGGCCAAGAATGCTCGAATCGTAACTCATGCTCGTCACCGCACAGGCTGATGATTGGAAGATGGGATGGTGTCGTTGCGCGCCATTTCTTGCGCGGGCGGCACGAAGTCGCCTCCGACCGCAAGCAGCAATTGCACCCGGTTCGTCGCCTGCGCCGCGGCGATGGATGCCTCCTGCCGGCGCGCGTCCAGCAGCAGCGTCTCGGCGCTCAGTACAGAGAGATAGGTATTGAGCCCCGCCGCGTAGCGCCGCTCGGCAAGACGGTAGGCTTCCTTCGCGGCATCGAGAGATTGCCGCTGCTGATCGGACTGCCGGGCGAGAGAGCCCGTCTCGGTCAGTCGGTCGGCGACGTTTCGTACAGCCTCGACAACGGTCGCGTTGTAGCCCGCAACGGCGCCGTCGATCTGCGCCGTCGCGCCGACATATTCCGACTTGAGCTTGTCTCCGTCGAAAATCGGCAGATGGATCGCCGGTCCGACGCCATAGTTCTGCGATTGGCCCTGAAGCATGGTGTCGAGGCCGATCGCCGCCCAGCCTGCAAAGGCCATCAGGTTGATGTCGGGATAGAAGGAAGCCTTCACCGCCTTGCGGCCGGAAAGCGCTGCCTCGACCCGCATGCGCGCGGCCAGCACATCCGGCCGCCGGCTCAGAAGGTCGGCTGGCAGTTCGCCCGGCAGCGGCAGAGCACCGTCGAGCCGGAGCTGAGGCCGCTTGACGGCTGCATAGGCGTTCGCCCCCTCGCCGGTCAGAGCCACCAGTTGATGAAGCGCCAATTCGCGTCCGCTCGCCGCCTGTTCCCGCGCAACGCGGGCCGCGGCCAGCAGCGCCTCGGCCTGCTTCACTTCCGCATTGGTGTCTAGGCCCGAAGTCACGCGCTGGCGCGACAGATCGAGAATGTGCTGGCGCTGCCTTTCGGTTTCCTTCGCGATATCGTCGAGCGCATAGGCATGGTCGAGCGCGATATAGGCCTGCACCAGCGCACCGGAAATCGCGAGCCGCGCGCCTTCGGCGTCGAGACGCGCGGCCTCTTCTTCCGAGCCCGCCTGCGCGACCAGCGCCGCCTGCTTGCCCCAGAAGTCGAGGTTCCATGAAAGGTTGGTATTGAGGCTGCCGATCCAGTTCCAGTTCCCGGCATAGGGCGGCGGGTAGACATAAGTGCCGCTGAAGCGCTGGCGCTGTTCTTCGCCGTCAACCGTCACCTGCGGCAGAAGCTGCGATTGCGCCACCGCGCCTTGCGCCTGTGCCGCGCGCACGCGGGCGAGCGCTTGCGCCAATGTCGGATTCTGCGCGAGGCCGCGCGTCACGAGATCGTCGAGCTGCGGATCGCCGACGGTCTTCCACCACGCGGTGGAAGCACTGGGCGCGTTCACGCTGCCGAGTCCCAATGCGTCGCTCGACAGCGCCTTCTCCTGCGGCTCCACCGAAGGCGGCAGCACGCAGCCGCCGAGCAGAAGGCTGGTCAGCGCGGCGAATGCGATTGCACTTCTCATGGCTTCGCCTCGTTCACCTGCTCGGCTCGCGCAACGAGCCGCGTCATCAGCGAGATCAACTGATCCGCCTCCGCCTTGTTGAAATCGCCCATAAGATCGTTGAGATAGCCAGCCACGAGCGGGATAAGGGATTCGACCATCGTCATCCCGTCCTTCGTGAGCGACAGCTTCACCACGCGACGGTCGACGCCGCTGCGCTGACGCTCCACAAGGCCGCGCTCCTCAAGCTGATCGAGAATGCGGGTCAGCGCGCCGCTGTCGTGGTGCATGTCACGCGCGATATCCGCGCAGCTCTCGCCCATCCCGTCCCGCAGATACATGAGCACCGCCCATTGCGTGAAGGTCAGATCGTTCTCGGCAAAGAGCGTTTCCACTCTCGGCATGATGAGGTTGTGCGCCCGGCGCACCAGATAGGAGATCGCCGTCTTGGCCCTGTAATTCTCTGCGTAGTAATAGGGCTTTCCCATATCTCTGCCTCAGCAATGACTGCCTGGGCAGCTAATATGGGCGTCACCCCCTTACCGTCAAGATGGCGGCAAAAATTTTCCGCGATGCGTGGCTTTAGCGCACCGAGAAGGCGACGGGCCCCAGTACGCGCGCGCCGTCCTCGTCCTCCACGCGCGCCTCGACCGCATAGACACCCCGGGCCACCGGCCACATGAACTCCGCCCCCCGCGTTTCCGCCACCGGCGCGCCATTGAGCATCCATGTCACGCGGGCCTCCGGCCCGACATCGCCCAGAGCGAAGCGAAACATCTGCCTGTCCGCAGGCAGGCGCGGATCATAGGCAAGGCGCAAGTTCGGCGTCGGCGACAGGATCGACGGTCCCGCCGTCTGCGTCGCGGCGGGTGCACGCGTGGTCGCAGCCGTCCTGTAATCGTAAATCTGCTCGCAACCCGTCTGGCCGAACGCGCAACTGTCGGTCAGCGGCAGACCGTCCGGCAGCGGCAGCTTCGCCGTGTTCTGGTCGCGGTTCAGATAGGCGAAGACGCCGCGCAGCACGAGCGCAGGGCCCGTCGAACCCGTAATGCCGTCCGTCGGCGTCCGGTCGAGATTGCCCATCCATATGCCGACCACATAGCGGCTATCGAAGCCGACGGCCCAAGCATCGCGATAGTCGGACGAGGTCCCGGTCTTCACCGCCGTCTGGACCGGGAGGTTGAGCGTCGAATAGCGTCCGAACTCCATGGCCCGCGCCCAGGGATCGGAAAGCACATTGCCGATGAGCAACGCCGCATCGCGGCTGAACACCCGCGCCCCGGGAACGGCCCGCGCATTGGCATCCATCACGGCGCGCAGCGGCATCACCGTGCCGCCATTGGCCAATGCCGTGAAACCGCGCACGAGTTCGAGCAGCGACACCTCGCCATTTCCGAGCGCCAGACCGTCGCCATAAAATCCGGCGCTCTTCTTCAGGCTCTCGAAACCGAGCTGATGCAGAATGTCGAGATAACGGTCCGGCCCGACGAAGTTGACCGCGTGGATCGCCGGAATGTTCAGCGAATTGCCCAGCGCCTGCCGGGCGCTCACCTCGCCGTAAAACTGCCTGCTGTAATTGTTGAAGCGGTGAAGGCCGGTTCCCACTGCTTCCGAATAGGGCGCATCCTCGATGCGTTCGGCGGGCGACCAGCCTGCATCGAAGGCGGCGGCATAAAGAAACGGCTTCAAAGCCGAGCCCGGCTGGCGCGGGATCAGCACCGCATCGAGAAAACGGCCCGGCATGCCCGCGCTGTCATCGGCGCCCGCCACCACCCAGGCGCGGATGTCGCCGCTCCGCCGGTCAACCACCAGAAGCGCGCCATTGTGAACCTGTCTCGGCGCAAGGTTCGCCAGCCGCTCGTCAAGCAGGTCTTGCGCGAAATCGACAAGGCCGCTGTCGAGCGTCGTCGCGACCCTGAGCGGCACGTTGCCGTTCCTCGCATCCGCGATCTGGCGCTCGACATAATTGCGGAAATGGCCGATGGCCGCGCGCCTCGGCGGCGGCTGCAGATCGAGCGGCGTCTCGATGACGCTTTGCCACTCCGCCGCCGGCAACATGCCCGCATGCCGCATCGCGGTCGCAAGCCTTGCGCTGCGCCGGTCCAGCACCTTCACGCCGCCGCGATAGGGATTGAGGCCTGAAGGCGCGCGCGGCAGGATCGCCAGCGCAAGCATCTCGCGCGTATCCAGCGTGTCGAGATCGCGGTCGAAATAGAACCTGGCCGCCTCCGCGACGCCACGCCGGTTCGACGCGTAGGGAACCTGATTGAGATAGAATTCGAGAATGTCGGATTTCGTATAGCGCAGCTCCAGCCGCTTCGCATCGAAGCCTTCCAGCCATTTCGACCAGAGCGAGCGCGGACGCGGATTGAGCATGCGGACCACCTGCTCGGTGATCGTGCTCGATCCGCGCACGTTGCGCCCCGCCGCGATGCCCTGCCAAAGCCCATGCGCCCGCGCAAACCAGTCGACACCGCGATGCGCGAAGAAGCGCCGGTCTTCGGCCGTCAGAACGGCGTCCTTGAGCCTTTGCGGCACGCGATAGAGGGGCACCTGGTTCTGAATGTTCCATGCGCCCGTTTCCTCCACGAGCGGGCGGCCCTGCCGGTCGAGCAGAATGTGACTCGTCGCCTTCGGCTTCAGATCGAGTGCAGCCTCCGGCGTGAGACCGGTCCATGTCGCGACGCCGAGCCAGAGCGTGAAGGCCGCCGCAGAAAGCGACGCCCAACGCGCATAGCCCCATTCGTTCGGACGCATCGGTGTCCGGTCGAGTTGAGACCAGCTCCAGCGCAGCCAGCTCATGTCACGGCTTCTCTTTCACCGTCAATGTCCCCGGCCTGCCGAGCCCGAAGACGTCGGGATCGTACATCTCTTCGGCCTTGGTCGCGCGCCGCTGGAACTCGCCGGTCGCAATCGCCTGCGCCATATAGGTCAGGTGATAATTGCCCGCGTCGAGATAGTCGGAATAGAACCGCGCGCTGTCGAAGCGCAATTCCCGGTGATAGAAACTCCAGAAGCCTGCCTCATACTCGATCCAGTCCCTGGCGTGACTCCACCAGCTTCCTTCGGGCGCGACATAATCCGCCTTGCCCGCATCGACGGAGGAAGCCGTGGCGAGGTCGCGATTGACGGGCTCAAGCCCGCCCGGCACCGGATCGTTGACGACAACGAAGCTCCGCGCCGATGGCAGGGACAGGTAGAGGTCGACGCGCACGATCTCGCCCCGCGTCACCTCGGCCTTGTCGCCAAGCAGCACCCATTTGCCATTTCGCTCCACGCTATATTCGCGCCGCACCTCAATGCCGCTGTTGACCGCATAGGCATTGGCATCGGTCGGCGCATAGGAAAGCCTCGTTGCGTAATAGAGCCTTCCCTCGCCTTCGCGCTTGATGGAGATCTCGGCGCTTCTGCCCGCGTCGTCCGCTCCGATCGGCCGCGTCAAGGTAACAGGCTGAGCCTGCACGCCCTTCAGATCTGCGCTGCCAAGCGGCTCGCTGCCCAGCGCCACGGTCGCCCGAAGGTTCGGCTCGCTTCTTTCATACACCGCCGCATAGTCGGCGAGCGCGGAGGTACAGAACATGTTCTCCTGCGTATTGCCCCAATAGCCTGCCTTGCGCTGGCTTTGGGAAATGGCCCGGACGAGCTTGAAGGTCACATCCTCCATGCGCGTCCTGTTCCGCGGTTCGCGGCCATAGGCGACGAGACTGGACAGGATCGCGCAATTGTCGCGCAGCGGCGTCGCGAGCATCCGTCCGAAGCCTTCTCCCCTTTCCTCGCTGAAAAGGAACTTGCCGGAGGTCTGGTTCGAATGCGCCATGATGATTTCGGCAAGCTCGTCGGCGAGCTTGTCGCCGCTCGCGTCCTTCAGCGATAGCGCCGCCTGCATCAGCATCGCATCGCCAAAGAGACCCACCGTCTTGTAACGGGGCCGCAGCCGCTCGATGTCACGCAAGGTCACCTGCCCCCGCTGTGCCAGTGCCGCCAGCGCCGTCGCGCGGGCGGACGCCGCCATATCGGCCGTGTAGTAATCGGGCGCGGTATCCTTTCTCAGAAAATCCTTCAGATAGCCGAGAAGCTTCTCCTCGACGGGGGCAGGCACATCGACGCCTCTCTCATGCAGCCAGCCGAAGGCCAGCGCCGTATAGGCCGAGAGATAGGGGTCGACGCGGTCGTTGGCGGCAACCCAATAGGCCATGCCGCCATTCGGCGCCTGAAAGTCGGCCGCGCTCGCGACCATGGCCTTCAAGGTGTCGGCCGCCCCCTTCCATGTGAGGTCGGCCGGCAGGTACCTCCCGAGCGTCGCAAAATTCGCCGCCATCACACCCTTGGTGATCCGCTGCTCCCAGCACAGGAACGGATAATCGGCAATGAAGCGGAAGGCGCCCGCCACATCCGTCACAACCGTCGGACTCAGCACGACGTCGAGCGCGCCGGCGTCGGGCCTCACATCCTTCGGGAAGGAGACGGGCGTGGAGGCATCCGCCCCTTCCGTCGTTCCGTAAATCGCTGCGGTGACGAGATCGACGCGCTTGTTGATGGGCAGCTTCGCGAGATAGCCGTCCCGGTCGGTGGCATCGCCCGCAACAACCTTGAAGGCGATCTCGCCCTGATCGGCGCCCGGCTTCGCAGCAACGCGACCGGCGACGAGCGGCATGAATATCGTCGTGCGCTGATAGGGATCGAGATCGACTTCCGTCATGAGCGATGTCTGCGTCCTGGGATCCAGCGTCCCCGCCACCTCGATATCGACCTTGATATGCCGCTTCTTGTCGGTACGGTTCATCACGCTGAAACCGGCCTCGAAGCGGTCGCCCTCCATCGCCTGGTTCGGCATGACGGGCCTTATCTCGGTAGGACGGTTGACCTTGAAGCCGCCATCGCCCAGCCCCGCCTTGTCGGTCGGCGTCGTGCCGATGACGAGAATGCGCCATCCGGTCAGATTGTCGGGCGCGGCAAATTCAACAGACGCATTGCCGCTCGCATCCACGCGCAGGCTCGGGTTCCAATAGGCGACATATTTTGAATCGTCGCGGAACTTGAAGTCGGCCCCGCCGTCGCCGCCCGGATTGGCGCCCTTCTTCTCGAACTTCTGCCGGCCAACCAGTTTCAGAAGCAGATTGTAGTTGTGAACGTCGAGCCCATCGAGGCGATAGAAGCCCTTGTAGAGATCGAAATATGCCTTGCCGCCCGCGATGAGATCGAAGACCGCCTGATCGAGAACCGCCACGGCGAGCTCGACCTGCTCCTTCTTTTCCGCGTGGCGCGGCTCCGCATGCAGCGCCACCTTGACGATGTCGCCCGGGCGATATTCCTCCCGTTCCGCTTTGGCCGTGATCGAAAGCTCATTATAGGGATCGGTCACCGGCACCGAGACATAGCCCATGCGGAAAGCAGGTTTGCCGAGATCGACCTGATTTGCGTCCAGCGGCTTGTCGACGCGCGGGCTCATCAGCACCACGGAGACGTAGAATCCGGGCGCATAATTCGGCTTCACCGGAAATTCGACGATTGGCGTCGATGTCGTGAATGTCTGCACGAAATGGTCGAGCACTCCGTAACGCTCGATTGTGATGAGTGCTTTGGCATTGGGATAGGGATTCTTGATGAGATAACGCGCAGTCTCTCCGACCTGATAGCTCGGCTTTTCCGGGAACATCTGCAGCGCCGTATCCGGCGAGCTGTCCCAGAGCACGATGTCGCGGCCCGCCACCCAGAAGTCGCTGGTTGCGACATGCGCCTTGCCGGACGTCCCCTTGACCGTCGCCGAGATGCGATATTCGCCGGCCACCTTCGGCACGAAGCTGCAATCGGCGGGCTGGGCCTCCGGCGTTCCCTCGCAGGTCGCGGCCTGTTCCCAGCTCGTGTTGTAGACGGTCTGATAGGCGTTGCCAGCGGACTTGACCCGTGCCGCCGTCACCTTCTTCATTTCGATCTTGAGATCGACCTTCGCCCCCCTGGCCGGAACGCCTTCCGGATCGACGACGATGTAGCTGTAGGCGGCAGGCTTTCCGACCTGATAGATCCATTCCTTCGCCTTGAGACCGACAAAGCGATCCGTCGCAGCGAATGTCGCCGCAACCGAGTTCGCGATGTTCTTGCCCCTGTCGTCCATCACCGCGACTTCAAAATTGAGATCGCCATAGGTGTCGTTGCCCTGATCGGGAATCGCAACATTAACCCTCGCGATGCCCTGCGCGTCGAGCGGCTGCTCCATCTGCGCGAGCATCTTGTCGTAGCTCTCATGTTCGAGATCGCCACGGGAGAAATCGAAACCGGCCGCCACCGGATGCGTCGACGACATGGGCCTCGGCGTGAACATCGCAGTGATGCGCGCCTTGGCGTTTGTATAAGGTCCGCCGGAATGCAGCTCCGCCTTCCCTTCGACTTCAACCGCCTTGGACGGACCGAAGACCTTGCCGTTCACGCTCGCGGTTACGCGGAAGGGCGCGGGCGTGAAATCGCTGACCAGCACCTGCGTCGGCATCCAGGCAAACCAGCCGTTCGACAATGCGCCCGCTGCATCTGCACTTTCGCCCTGTTCCTCGTTCTGCGGCTCACCCGCATCGCCCCGCAGCTTTTGCAGAAGACGGAACTTGTACCAACCGACTGCGCCCGTCTTCGGCACAGTGACGGAACCGTCCGTCGCGCCGAATTCGTTGAGCGCCACTTTCTTGATATCGGCGACGAGCTTCCCCGTCGGGTCCACGAGCTGCAGGCGATATTCGGACGGCGGCGCGGCGGTGAGCCCCTCATTCGACTGGCCACGCACATAAATCTTGTACTGGATCGTATCGCCGGCGCGATAAACGCCCTGCGCGGTCGTTCCCCAGACGCGCATATGCTCCTGCTCGCTTTGCGACTGCGGCCAGATCTGTTCGCCCGAGGCGCGGAACGTATCCACCTCGAACTGGTAGGCGACCGGCAGGAGCGCCATGTCGTCGCCCTTTGTCGCGCGAATGGTCAACGCCTTGTCGCAATCGGACTCATAAACGCCTGCCTGCGGCGCAACGCCGGGAAGTATGGCAAGGCCGCCTTCATCCGTGATCGCGGAGGCTTCGATATGATCGGGCTCCGACCAGTCTCCCGGCGCCGTGTTCTCGCAAACGGCGGTGCTCAATACCGGGTCGCGATAGCGCTCCACCTTTACACCCGCCACGGGCTCCGCGGTCGCAAGGTCCGACACCCAGACCAGCGTGTTGTAATGCGCGATCTTCACATGAAGGCCGAAAGGCGTTACCTGCGCGAAGAGCAGCCCCGACTTCCTGTTCGGCAATTCCGGCGTCGTGGTCATCGCACCGAGCAACGCGCCCGATTTCCCTCCGAGCATGCCGCGCACGCCGAATTGAATCGCATATTGGATGTTGCGGATCGGATCGAGCGCTTCATGCACCGACAGCCCTCTTTCGACGCCGCGCGGCGTCATCCGCGAAAATATGAAATCACGGCCCGTCAGATTGTTGACATAAAGCGGCACCTCGCTGTCGACATTCTTTTCGAGCACCGCAATGCTGTTCGGCAATTCGAAATTCGGCGGGCGGTTGTCCATGTGCCAGCGCACGTCGATGTCGCCTTCGAGCTCACGGCCGAACATGTCGACGATCTGAACCTTGTCGCCTTTCTTCAAGGTCGCTTCGTAATCGCGGTCGGAGCGCAGATAGACAGGAAAGCGCGCCGTGTATTCGTCGCCCTTCTGCCGCCCCTTCCAGCTGTAATAGCCTTCTGTCTGATCGACATCGACATTGGCCCAGGGATCGTCATTGGGCCCCGCCTTGCCGAGTTCGGGCGAAAGCGCGACATGATCGCGAATTTCCTTGAGCTTCACCGGAGCGCTGAACACAAGGCGCACGACATTCCACGGCCCGCAATCGGCCTTGGGCTTCCCGGCATCGCCCGGGCGAATGGTGATCTCCGTGCCGTCATTCGCCGTGCAGCGAAGTCCCGTGAATCGAAATGCGCCAAAGGTCGCGAATTTCTGCACCGACTGATCGACAATGCCCTCCTCGGGTCCCATGCCGGAGATCAGCCCCGGGCGCATGACCAGTTCCGCCTCCATATCGAGCGGTAAGGGCTTTGCTGCAGTGACGAGCCATGTGCGCCGGGCCCACTCCTCCGTTCCGGGAACCGTCTCCGGGCGGAACCACGGAAAATATGCAAGCAGGCGACGGAAGAATCCCCGCAAGCCAGGCTCGCGCGCGACCGGGACAAGCGCATCGTCCGGTCCCTTGGACCAGTCGGGGCCCGCGGCGACATGAACGCCGGCTTCACCGGACGCCTCCCCCTTCCAGACGAAGGCCAGACGATTGGCGACGGAATCCCGCCGTACCGGCTGATTGAAGGTGACGAGCATCGCAGGCTCGCCCGGGCCGCCCCACTCCGAGAACTCGGCCCGATCGAGCGCAACGCGCGAGGTTATGAACTGGTGATGGAAGGGCCCCGCAAGCGTCGTTCCGTCCGCCGCCTTCAGTCCCGGATTGACCGTCACCGAATAGCGCGTCGAAGGCTTCAGCGCATCCGCCTCTTTCAACTGGCAGGCAAGCGCACCTTCGTTGAGCCAACGCCATTCGCAATCGAGCTTCGGTGAAATCTCGACCGGTATCTCCGATGCCTTCCGCTCCATCCGCCCAAGCGGCACCACCGCGCGGTCGAACTCGATCACGATCTGCCGTTCCGCCGGAACATCCTCGCCGGCGGGGGTGATCCGGGCAACCGACAGTGTCCCATCGGCGGCCTGTGCACTCATACCGGACATCAGGCAGAGCAATGCAAGGATCAGAATGCCGTAGGCTGACATGGAGGATCGGGAGAGAGCTTGCATGGAATTGGCCTTCGCGAGAGTCCTGACGGATCCATAGGAGCATAGCACGCGGACAAGTCCGTGACAGACGGTCCGTGGCCGCCTATGCACTCTTCCAGGATAAACGATCGACTTGGGCCGGGAATAAGTCGGGTAGACGGATGAATGTACCAAGGAGGTATCACTCCGGAGCCTGCCCCGGAGTGATACGGAAAACGCCCCTCACTCGCCGGAGGTCGGCCTCACGCCCGCAAGCGCCAGCGCCTTGGCGCGGGCGGCATCCATATCGTAGGAGCGATGCATCATGACCCGCTGCGCGAGCAACCCTCCACCCGCCTGAAGCGCAACGACCTGCTTCCAGCCTCCAAAGCTGTCTGCCGAAATATCGCGGATGAGGTTGTAGACCCGCATCCGCGTCTCGACATCGGCATCCTTCGTGGTGTGGAGATATTTGCGAAGATAGGGCCCGACCTCGTTCGAGCGCAGGTCGCCCTCCTCCGGCAAAGTCAGCGTCAAGCCGCCGGCCAGATCGTGGAGTATCTTCACCATGGAATGGAAGTTGTTCGCGTAGTGATACTTGGCAACATTGATCGCAAGCGTGTTCGGATGAACCATGCCCGAAGGCGTGCGCTCGAAATTCCGGCAAGCGTCGTCCAGTCCCATGCGAAGCATTTCCGCATAGCAGATCAGCTCGGCAATGCCGTTCTGCGCCTCCGGCTTCTTGCCCTTGCCTTGCTGCTCGGAAACCAGCTGGGCGAGACCCACCATGACCTGCGAACTCTCCACCGCGTCGACGAGGCCGCCCGTCCGCTCCCAGAGGCCGAGCGCGCCCGCAAAGGCTCCTGAAAGTTGCCACTCGCCGGCAAGGAAGACCCGCTCCCACGGGACGAAGACATCGTCGAAGACGATGAAGCCCTCCGGCATGGAATGATGTGCGGAGGCGGGATAATCGAACGGGTTCAGTTCCGGTGCGGCGAATGACCGGTTGATGATCTTGACGCCCTTGCTGTTCACCGGGATCGAGAAGGCTACCGCATAGTCCCTTTCGTCCTCGCCCATCGCCTTGGTCGGCATGACCACGAGTTCGTGAACAAGAGCCGCGGCGGAGATATGAAGCTTCGCACCGCGAACGACAATTCCATCCTTGTTCCGCTCGACAATGCGCAGATAGAGGTCCGGGTCATCCTGTTCATGCGCCTTGCGCGAACGATCTCCCTTTGCGTCCGTAATGACTTCAGCAGCACGCAGATCATTGTCACGTGCGAAGCGATACATCCGCTCTATGTTCTCGGCAAATTGCGGATTGACCTTTCGCAACGGATCGACGATCTGGAGAAGCGCCATGAATACGCCGGTAACACCACCGACGATCGACATGTTGCGCAGAAGCTCCATGCGCTTCGTCAAATCCTCGGCCGAGCGCGGCACCTGATAGACGCGGTGGGCGAGGTCGCCCTCTTCAGTCCGATAGGTGATAATGTCGCGTCGCTGGAGGTTGTCGTAGTCGTAATCGCCGGCGGCCACTTCGATCGGCACGCGGAAGCGCGGATGCGTAGTGATGTCGTCGATCCGCTCGCCGTTCCAGAAGTTTTCGCGTCCGTCCATCAAACTCTCGACATACTGGGCCTTTGTCTTGAGCGCCATGGTTCCCTCCCTGTCAGATTTCTTGTTGAAGAAAGTCTGTCAGAGATAGGCCGCGTCAATCAACGTCCGGTGGAGACAATTTGTCAGCGCGCTGCCGGGCGGAAACGCTTTAGGCCAGCTATCCGCCGATCCAGCCGAGCGCACGCCGGAACAGGCCGATGGTCGAGGCATGCAGCATGTCGCCGGTTTCCTTCGGCGCCTTTCCGGCCGCTGCCCGCGCGTTGGTCCCTTCCAGAATGATGCCGAGCTTGTAGCAGGCAAGCACGCCATACCATTCGATGGCGGAGAGGTCGCGGGAAGAACCTTCGGCATAACGCGCGACAAGTTCCCGAGCGGTCGGGAAGCCATCCCAGGGCTGAACGCCAACGGAGCCCGTGCTGCCCCGGCCCTCCGCATCCGGCCATGTCGCCATGAGCCAGCCGAGATCGAGCAGCGGATCGCCGATGGTCGTGAGTTCCCAATCGACGATGGCGGCAAGCTCCGGGCCATCGAAGCGGTACATCACATTGGCGAGATGATAGTCGCCATGAATGATGCCAGGCTTGAAGGACGCGGGACGGTTCGCATCGAGCCAGTCGGCAACCCTGTCGACGCCGGGGATGTCGCCGGGGCCTGCCCAGCCTTCATATTCGGCATAGGACTCGAGCTGCGAACGCCAGCGCTTCACCTGCCGCTCAAGATAATTCTCGACCTTGCCGAGATCACTGAGACCGGCGGCGAGATAATCGACCCGCCCCAGCGCTGCCGCGCCGTCGGCAATCGCCAACCCCATGCCGTGGCGGATTTTCGGATCGCCCGCGTGCAGCGGCGGCAAGCCCACAGTCGCGTTGAACCCTTCCACCGGCTCCATCAGATAGAAAGCTGCGCCAAGCACGTCTTCGCTCGGACAGGCGGCGATCAACCCCGGATGCGGCACATCGCTGCCCTTGAGAGCCGCAAGCACCCTCGCCTCGCGCCGCATGGTCTCGCTGCCGTTCATATGCGGGCGATGCGGCGGGCGGCGCAGCACGAATGTTCGCCCACCGCGCTTGAAACGCAGCAGGATGTTCTGCGTGCCGCCCGCAAGGGGTGTCACCTCTTCCAGCGGCCCGCGCTCCAGCCCCTGCGTATCCATCCAGTCGCGGAGCCTGTCGAGATCGACTAGTTCGGTCCAGCTTTCAAGTGCCATTTTCTTCGCCTCAGGGGACCAGGATCATCTTCAATGCGCCCGCCGTCCGCGCGTCGAAGAGCCGATAGGCCTCCGCGCCATCCGACAACGGCAGTTCATGCGTGATGTATTTCTCGGGATGGAGTCTGCCGCTCTGAATGAGCGGCACGAGTTCGGCCCATTCGTTCTGTACCGAGCAGGTGCCGATGCGGAAGGTGAGGCCCTTCGCAAAGGCGACACCCATGGGGAAGTCGAACTTCTTCGTCTGGTTGACGCCGATGACGGACACCGTTCCCTCGCGCGCCGCAAGCTTCAGCGCGAGCGAGATCGTCGCGTCATGGCCGACCGCCTCGACGACGCTCTCGACACCCCGTCCATGCGTCTGATCCCGGATGATGGCAGGCGCATCCGCCGGATCGAGCGCGACGGCGCCAAGCGCCGCCGCATGCGCGCGCCGCTCCGGCACGAGGTCGATTGCGAAGACGCGGGCGGCCCCAAGCACGAAGGCGGCCTCCACCGCCATCAGGCCGATGGGGCCGAGCCCGACCACCGCGACATTCTTTCCCGGTGCGATGTCGGCGTTGCGGCAGCCGAAATAGGCAGTCGGCATCGCATCGGTGAGCATCAGCGCCTGATCCATGCTGAGCCCTTCGGGCACGCGGGCAAGATTGAAGTCGCCTTGCGGTACGCGGATCGCTTCCGCCTGACAGCCCTCGAGATGATGGCTGAGGCCGTAGCAACCGGCAGCATTGTTGAGGCAAAGCGCGATATGGCCAGCAAGGCACTGCGCGCAGGCGCCGCAACCGACCGCAGCCGAGAGCATCACCTTGTCGCCCGAGCGAAAGCGTTTGACGCTACGCCCCACTTCAACCACTTCGCCCACGGCTTCATGGCCAACGCAGAAACCCATATCAGGGCTGAAGCCCTCGCCGTGATAGATGTGGAGATCGCTGCCGCATATGCCGCATTTCTCCATCTTCACCAGAACGTCCGTGTCGCTCTGAAGCGAGGCGTCGGCGAAGCTCTCGTAGCGGATATCGCGCGGACCGTGATAGCAAAGCGCCTTCATTTGCCGTGTTCCCTTTTCTTGAATTTCAGGCGTTGCGCGCCATCAGGCCGCCATCGACGGGAATGGTAACGCCCGTGATGTAGGACGCCGCCGGCAGGCAAAGGCTCAGCGTGATGTGGGCAACCTCTTCCGGTCGCCCATACCGGCCGAGTGCGGTACGCCGCTTCGCATAGATCTGCTTCTGCTCGTCGGGGATCGCCTGCGTCATGCCGGTGTTGATCGGCCCCGGGCAAACGCAATTGACCGTGATGCCTTCACGCCCAAGCTCGACGGCAAGGGCGCGCGTCAATCCGGTGACGCCGGCCTTCGCCGCCGCATAGGCACTGTCCATGGCGGTCGCGCCAAGCGCTTCCGTCGAGGCAATGTTGACGATGCGCGGACTTTTCGACTTGCGCAGATGCGGCAGCGCAGCCCGGATCACACGCTGCTGCGCCGTAAGCAGAACGGAGACGAGCCGGTCCCAAAGCTCGTCGTAACCCGGCGCGTCGATGGGCGAGAAGCCGGAAATGCCGGCATTATTGACGACATTGTCGAGCCCGCCGAAATGCTGGGCGACGGCAGCCACGACCGCATCGATCTCAACCTTGTCCGCAACATTGAGCTTCCACGCCCGGGCGTTTCCGCCGGAAGCGCGAATGCCCTCGGCCACAGCTTCCGCGCCTTCCAGCGTGTAATCCGTCACCGCGACATTGGCGCCTTCGGCGGCGAAGACCTCCGCCGTCGCTCGGCCCATGCCACTGGCCGCACCCGTTACAAGCACGGTCAGGCCTTTGACCGAGCGACTCGATT
The DNA here is from genome assembly GCF_039680535.1 of Parvibaculum sp. Taxonomy (GTDB): domain Bacteria; phylum Pseudomonadota; class Alphaproteobacteria; order Parvibaculales; family Parvibaculaceae; genus Parvibaculum. The sequence continues at coordinate 78,875 of NZ_JBDKSS010000008.1, forward strand.
CCGTCATGGCGTCCTCCCAGGCGCGCTGAACGACAGCGCTTATTTATTCGCGTTGTATTCCGCAATCTTGAGCTTGCCGAGCTGCGACATGTGCACCTCATCCGGACCGTCGGCGATGCGCAGGAAGCGGTTCAGCGTGAAGAAGGAGGCAATCGGCGTATCGGCGCTGACGCCCATGCCGCCATGCGCCTGAATGGCCCGGTCGCATACGGTCTGAGCCATCTGGGGTGCGATGACCTTGATCGCGGCGATCAGATCGCGCGCCACCTTGTTGCCATAGCGATCCATCGCATCGGCAGCCTTCAGCGTCAGAAGGCGCGCCTGTTCGATCTCGCAATAGGAGCGCGCGACATCCTGGCGGATGCTGCTCTGATCCGAGAGCTTCTTGCCGAAGGCGACGCGGTTCTCGACCCGACGCGCCATGATCTCAAGCGCGCGCTGCGCCTGGCCGATCGAGCGCATGCAGTGATGGATACGGCCAGGTCCAAGCCGGCCTTGCGCGATCTCGAAGCCACGGCCTTCGCCGAGGATGAGATTGGATTTCGGCACGCGCACATTCTCAAGGCGCAGTTCCGCTTCGCCGCCCGGCGAATTATGGCTGTTGAAGACCGACTGATTACGGACGATGTGGATGCCCGGCGTATCGCGCGGAACGATGATGGTCGACTGCTGGACATGGCGCGCCGCGTCCGGATTGGTCTTTCCCATGATGAGCAGAACCTTGCAGCGCGGATCCATGATGCCGGAGATCCACCATTTGCGGCCGTTGATGACGTAGTCATCGCCATCGGCGCGGATTGACGTCTCGATGTTGGTTGCGTCCGACGATGCGACCTGCGGCTCGGTCATCACATAGGCCGAACGGATTTCGCCATCGAGCAGCGGTCGCAGCCACTGCTTCTGCTGCGCGGGCGAGCCATATTTCGCCAGCACTTCCATATTGCCGGTATCGGGCGCCGCGCAGTTGAAGACTTCGGAAGACCACGGCACCCGGCCCATGATCTCCGCCAGCGGCGCATATTCGAGGTTGGTTAGCCCCGGGCTCCATTCGCCATATTCATGCGGCAGGAAGAGATTCCAGAGCCCCTCCTCCTTCGCCTTTTCCTTCAGCACATCGAGACCCGGCCAATGCTTCCAGAGATTGGCGTGGTTCGACGCCCAGTCGAAATGGGCCTGCTCATTCGGATAGATATGCTCGTCCATGAAGCCCTGGAGCTTCGCGATCAGAGTCTTGACCTTGTCGGTATGTTCGAAATTCATTGGATTGCTCCGCTCACTGCAAATTAGAGAATGAGACCGCCATCGACCGGAATGGTCTGGCCGAGGACATAAGCCGCGAGCGGCGATGCAAGGAAAAGCGCGACGCCTGCCATGTCTTCAGGCGTGCCGAGGCGACGCATCGGAATGCCCTGAAGCGAAGCCGCGAGCCGGTCCGGATCGTCCGTTGTGACCTTGGTCAGCTTCGTGTCGACGAGACCCGGCGCGATGCCGTTCACGCGAATGCCGTCTTTCGCCCATGCTTCGGCGAGCGTGCGCGTGAGACCCACCGCGCCGGTCTTCGACGCGTTATAGGCCGGATTGCCCCTGGTCGAATGGAAGGCTGCCGTCGAGCTCACGGTGATAAGCGAGCCCTTGGACGCCGCGAGCATGTCGTGGAACTTGATCGCGCAGGCCATCAGGCTGTTGACGTTGACGTCCATCACCTTCTGGAAGCCGTCCATCTTGAACTCGCCGCGCTGATAGATGACGGTTCCCTGACTCAGAACCAGCACATCGAGCGATGCGAAGGGGGCCTTGTAGTTTTCGATGGCGTCGAAATCGGAAACGTCCATTCGATCATAATGCAGCCCGGTCAGGTCGGAGCCTTCAGCCGCCGAATAGTCCGACGCATTGGCGCGCGTGCCCCAGACGTGAACCGCAGCTCCCTTCGCGCGAAATGCCTGCGCGATACCATTGCCGATGCCGCTCGATCCGCCGACGACGAGCACAGTCTTGCCCGAAAAATCGAGTTCCGCCACGAGTACCTCCCTGCCACGACGCCTTGAATTAGGTCGTTTGGATAATTTATTTGACCTATAATGACGACCTCGTCCATCATGTCAAGATGACGAAGCTTCCCGCCAGATCCAAGCCGCCCAAAGCCGTGGCGAACGCAAGGGCAAACGCGCGAGAACAGATCAAACTCGCGGCGCGCCGTCTCTTCGCATTGCGGGGAATCGACGGCGTCAGCGTTCGCGAAATCGTCGAGGCGGCGGCGCAGAAAAATCACGGCTCACTGAGCTATTATTTCGGCACGAAAGAAGCGCTTGTTCGCGAGCTCGTCGCCGATGGCGCGAAGCTCATCGACGAACGCCGCAACGCATTTCTCGATGCGCTCGAGGCGAAGGGCGGACCGACATCCGTGCGCGACGTCGTCGAGGCGCTGGTCTATCCCTCGATCGGCCTCGCGGGCGACAACGAGAACGAGGAAGATACCTATACGCGCTTCATCGTGCATCTCGGCATGAGTCACCGGGAACTCTTCATGGACGCGCTGGAAAAACGCTGGAACTCCGGCTATCTCCGCGCGCTCGAACATCTCCGCCGGCTGATGCCTGAAATGCCAGCCACGGCGAAGAACCAGCGCTTCGTCTTCATGGGCGCATATCTCGGCAGCGTGCTTGCCATGCGCGAAGCCGCACTGACCGACCGCACGCGCCCTCACCCGACATGGAGCTCGAAGAACACGCTTCCGCATCTCGTTCAAACGATCGTGGTGATGCTCGAAGCGCCGCTGGAAAAGAGCCTGTTCGCGGAAGCCGCCAGGAACTCATCCGCAAGGCCGCGACCGCCCCGCGCCATCGTCGGTTCGGTCGGCATGATCTTCGATTGAACGGAATGCGCCGCCGCTCATTTTGCATGAGGCGGCAGGCACCGACCGTCAGGCGATCGCCTTCAGCTTTCCGGCTTCATCCATGGCATTCGCAATGAATGCTCCCCCTTCCGCGATAGCGCTGCGGCCCGCTCCGAGCATGGGATGGAAAAAATGCCAGACATGGATCATCTCGGGCCACACCTGAAGTCTCACATCGACGTCGGCGGCGCCGGCCTTTCCGGCGAGACGGACCGCGTCGTCCAGCAAAGTCTCCGCCGCACCTACATGGATGAGCAGAGGCGCGAGACCGCGATAATCCGCATGGAGCGGCGAGGCAAGCGGCGTCCTGGCGGAAGCGCCGGCAAGATAGGCGGCCGCCATGCCATCGAGCTCCTCGCGGCTCACCATCGGATCGATGGAGGCAAGCTCCGTCATCGAATTGCCGGTCGCTTCGAGATCGATCCAGGGGGAAATGCAAAATCCACAGGCAGGCTGCTCCAGTCCCGCATCGCGTATCGCGAGCAGCGTCGCCACCGTCAGGCCGCCGCCCGCGCTGTCGCCAGCGACGGCGATGTTACCGGGCGCAAAGCCTTGCGCGAGGAGATAGCGATAGGCCGCGAGAGCATCGTCCACGGCAGCCGGGAAGGGATGTTCCGGCGCCAATCGATAATCGACCGACAGCGTTCGCGTCCCCGCCGCCCGTCCAAGCTCCGTGACCAGATGACGGTGGCTCTTGACCGAACCGATGACATAGCCGCCGCCATGCACATACATGACGACACGATCCTGCGCCGCGCCCGGCGTCGAGCCCCATTCCGCGGGAACGCCATTGGCGCTGACGCTTTCCAGCGTGACATCGGCCGCCGTCGGAAAGACCGAGCCGAGATTGTCATAGGTCTGGCGCAGCTCGGCCGTATCCGCCGGTTCCGGCATCGAGGCGAGAAACTCGCGTATGGCAATGATTTCCTGATTTTTCATTCTTCCCTCCCTTGATCCTCGGCCAAGCCTATACCGGACGAAGGAGGGAATGAAAGAACTAGGCCTTCGCGCGGATGATCTCCTCCTCGACATCCCGGAGGCGGTCCTTGCCGAAGAAAATCTCGTCACCGACATAGAAGGTCGGCGCGCCGAACGTGCCGCGCTCGACGGAAGCGCTCGTATTTGCGAGCAGCTTGTCCTTCACATCCTGATCCTGAACGCGGGCAAGGATGCGCGCGCCGTCGAGTCCGCCCGCGTCGAGCACTTCGCGGATGACGTCAGCGTCGTCCATCTTCTTCGAGTCTTCCCACATGGCACGGAAAACGACATCCATGTACTTCGCCAGAACACCGTCCATTTCTGCCGCCACGGCGCCGCGCATGATCTGCACCGTGTTCACCGGAAAATGAGCATTGAACTTGAACCTGGTGAGCTTGTGCCGCGCTATGAAGCGCTGCATCTCAAGGTTCTCGTATTGCGGCTTGTTCTTGATATTACCGAAGGCGACCATCGGCGGCTGATTGCCGGTGAGCTTGAAGACGCCGCCGAGCAGGATCGGAACATTGACGAAGGTGACGCCCGTGCGCGCTTCGATATCGGGGATGATCTTCCACGCCAGATATGAATTCGGACTGCCGAAATCGAAATGATGCTCAACTTTTACCATTACCAACGCTCCCCATAAGGACGAATATCCAGCTCATGCGTCCAGGCGTCCCGCGTCTGGTTGTGCAACAGCCAATAGGTTTCCGCGATCGAAGCGGGGTTCATGAGCTGGTCGGGAGCAAGCCGGTCAAGCGCTTCCTCGCCGCCTGCTGCCTTGATGCGGTCCCGGACGAAGGCCGTGTCGACGCCAGCATCGATGACGAGATGGGCGACGTGAATGTTCTTCGGCCCGAGTTCCCGCGCCATGCTCTGCGCCACCGCACGCAGGCCGAATTTCGCCGAAGCAAAAGCCGCATAGCCAGATCCGCCGCGCAATGAAGCCGTCGCACCCGTGAAGAAGATGGACCCCTGCCCGCGCGGAAGCATGCGCCGTGCCGCCTCGCGCCCGACGAGGAAGCCCGAATAGCAGGCCATCTCCCACACCTTGCGGAATACGCGCTCGGTCGTATCGAGAATCGGGAAATTCACATTGGCGCCGACGTTGAAGATCACAACCTCCAGAGGCGCGTGGGCGTCGGCATCCGCAATGAAGGCCGCCACTTCTTCTTCCTTGCGCGCGTCGAGGCCGCGCGCGACGCAAGCGCCGCCCGCCGCTTCAATCTCCGCCTTCAACGGCTGGAGCTTGTCCGCCGTCCGTCGCCCGGCAAAGACCGTGTAGCCCTCGGCTGAAAATTTCTTCGCGATCGCGCCGCCGATGTAATCGCCCGCACCGACGATCGCCGCCGTCGCATTCCGCTTCGCAGCCATGCTCGCTCCCTCACCTTGCATATGGGGAGCATGTAAGTTCCAAAAAAGAACCCTGTCAAGCGCTGGCGGTCACGGCGAGGCAATCATGCGCGCCGCGGCGAGCTCGCTGAGTTGGCCGCGGAAGCGCTCCACCATGTCGGGCATCTCCGCCCGGAGCTGATCGAGCCGCTGCAGCATGCTCTTGGCGGTCAGGTACGACACGCCGAGCTTATGGCTCACCTGCGAAATGCTGAGCCGCTGCCCGCGCACTTCCTGCGTATGGAAGAGGACGACCCACGCCATCATGTTGACGCGCGTCCCGTGCAATGGCGTGCCCGATGTCACGCTGTACTGGCAATGGCGGCAGGCCTTGCAGGTCCAGAGGCCGGGTCTCGTTTTCAACTTGCAGGCGGCGTCGACCGCGTGACAGCTGGGACAAACCGGGCCCTGCGGCCAGCGCACGGCCTCGAGCAGCGAGCGGCTGAGTTCGTCCGATTTCAGAATTTCACCGAGGGTAGGCCGGCCGCCAAATCCCCCCTTGGAGACCTCTCGAAACGCTAACGACGAAGGCATTTGTTCCATGTGAGGCGCGCCCTATCTTGTTGATAAAATGTCAGCGTCCCCGCCTTGCCCTATGTGAGTTAACGCGAACGGATCGAAAGCGTTCCACCCGCTTCGTCAAATCCCGCCAGGGACTCCGCCACCTGAAAATTGGCTCCCTCACAATTGGGGAAGCGGCCCTGTTCCAGCGCGAACCAGTGCCACTAGCCTTGCACCGGCCTTCACGCACAAACGAGGTTGCAATGTCCGACGCACTGGAACTCCTGAAACAGAACGCCCTTCCCTTTGCCAATCTCATGGGCGTTGAACTCGTTTCAGCCTCGCCGGATTGCGTGGAGGCGAAGCTCACCGTCCGCAAGGAGCATTGCACCATCCCCGACATTCTTCATGGCGGCGCCATCATGGCGCTGGCCGACACGTTGGGCGGCATGGCGACCTTTCTCAATCTCGACAAGGGTTCGTCGACCACGACGGTTGAAAGCAAAACGAACTTCCTGAGCGCGGTTCCCCTCGGCGACACCGCATCGGCGAAATGCACGCCGGTCCATCGCGGGAGAAAGCTCATGGTCTGGCAGACACACATCTCGCGGGGCGACGGAAAGCTCGCCGCCATCGTCACCCAGACTCAGATGGTGCTTTGATCAGGACTTGGAGAGTGCTCGCGCGATGAGCGCGATTTCGGCGGCGGCGACCTTCTGCGCCTTCTTCTCGATGCCGCGATAGGCGTTGAGAATATCTCTTCCCGTCTGGGTCAGAACGGCTCCGCCGCCGCGAACGCCCCCCTGCTGCGTCTTCACGACGTCCTCGGAAAAAGTGCGATTGAGTTCATCGATAAGCTGCCAGGCGCGGCGATAGGACATGCCCATGGCGCGCCCCGCCGCGCTGATCGACCCATTGGCTTCGAGCAGTTCCAGCAGCCGCATCTTGCCGGGCCCCAGGCGCCCCGCTCCCTCGAAGTCGAGCCGAAGCGTCAGCCGGGTCTCTTTCGGCGGCACCTGCTTATTCCCGCCCCGTGTCGCATCGCCCTTGCGCGGCATGATTTCTCCCGACTCGCCTGTGCAATATGATGCCCTGACCTGATGCCGTGACAAGGCCGGAGAAGCGACCGATCTTCATTCCAACTATGCCCGCCTGGACAATTGGTTGGATAAGGGTATGGACCTCTACATCGAGCACATTAAGCGGGATGGTTTCTGGCCGGTCGAGCGCGAGATGCAGCCGGGGGATGTGGCTCAACCGTAAGATGGCCGTTTATCGCCACCCGGACGTCAAGATTGATGCCCAGATTGGTCAGGTCGACCTGATGGAGCTGCTCCCTGCGCGGCTGCGGGAGCGCATTGAAGCCGCCCGAAATACGCCGAACTGATAGGTACAGGGGTAAACTCTGCGATCTCACACCCCGTCACGCGCCGAACGGCCTCACGCGCCTGATCATGGTAGGTGAGACTGTCGGGCTTACATACCGAGCACTGCCTATAGACGCGGACCTCTTGCCCCTTGTGGGTAACACCCCACTGGTCCTCCCCCATCGTAACCACCGTGGGGGTAGGGAAACCATCACGATCGTTCTGCGCCTCAACGTGAGCAGCTACACAAGCCGTGAGGCTGAAGAGGATTGTCAGGGTGGTGATCTTTTTCATCATATCCAACTACTAGCAGTGAATTTTCATCTGAAGAATCCGGCATTGGATTGTCAAGATATTTTCCGAAGTCCCTTCGGCCATAAAAAGCAGATAGAAATTCTTCAACAATTTTATAGCGATGAAGGCCCCGAGCGGTGTGGATCAATCCTGTCCGATGGAAAAGTCATCGAGACAAACAATGTCACGGTTGATCCCTTGAGGAATTCGAAATCCCCGACAAAAGCCTCATTCTGTATAAGGATGAAATCACAGCCTCATGGCATACTCACCCGGGCGCGTCGTCTCAGCTCTCGTTCGATGACTTCGAGGGATTCCTGATGTGGTCGCATCTCAAGCACTACATCATCGGTAATGATGGGGTTACCTGCTACGTAGTGCGGAAGGGCGCCGTAGTCATCGATGGCAAACGTCCGGATCATCCTCCATGGCAATCTCAAAAATCTCGTACCGCAGGGATTGGCATTCGAGACCCGCACAGCCAGGGAGGGCATCGAGGGCCTTTGCCATCAGGTTAGGAGCCTTCAACCACTCGGGGGTAACCGGCTTGACGGGGTCAAGGCTGGCGGACGATGTTTCGTCCACGTTCTCGACATGCCAACCGGACCGGTAACAGGAGAGACTGAGTATGATCCGAGCGCTAATGATCGCCCTCGCCTTCATGGCTTTCACCGCGACGGCCTCCGCCGCATCGAAAGCCGTGGCCGCATCGGACGATTTCAGCACCGACGGACGCATGGCGCTCGGCGCCTATCGCGCATTGGCCGAGGATCATCTCGCGGGGATTCTCGCCGCCGAGCGTGCGCTTGCCGCCACCTCCGACGCTCGAAGCGCCGACTGGGCGAGGATCAAGCCTGCCCTGTCCTCGCTCGCCAAAGGCATCACGACCGAAGCCGCCGTCTGGTATGCACTGCCAGATGGGCGCTACTACACCGCAGACGGCGACCTCAGCAAGGAGAGCCTGAAGGACCGCACCTATTTCCCCGATCTGCTCGCAGGCAAGGCAGTAGAAGGCGTGCTCGTCATCAGCAAATCGACCGGCCATCGCTCGATCATCGTCGCCGCGCCGGTGACGAAGGATGGAAAAATCGTCGGCGCCGTCGGTGTTTCGGTTCGCGCCCGTCTACTTGCATCCATGATCGTGCAAAAGGCACGCATGCCTGACAATTTCATCTTCTACGCGCTGGATGGTGAAGGCCGCACCGCCATTCACAAGGATCCGGATCGCATGTTCGAGCATCCCGCCGACATAGGTGACCCGTCGCTCCGGGCAGCGGTCAACACGATCCTGAAAACGCCGCGTGGTGTCGTTGCCTACGAATTCCGCGGCAAGCGCAGAAAGGCCCTGTTCGAGACGTCGGAAATTTCCGGCTGGCACTTCATACTTGCGCGATCCGAACCCTGATACACAAGCCCCGGCGAATGACTACCGATCAGCGGCGTTGCGACGTCTGAATAAGTTGTTCGAGTTCCCGCAGGAAACGCGAGCGATCGGCCTTTCCGAAAGCCACATTTCCGCCCCGCACGTCGCCTGTCTCGCGCAGATTTTTCATCAGATCGCGCATGGCGAGCGCCATGCCGATACTCTGCTCCGTGAACGGAGTTCCATCCGGCCGTATGGCGCGTGCCGATTGCTTGAGACAGCGGGAGGCAAGCGGAATATCGGACGTAACGCAGATGTCGCCGGGAGCGATGTGTTCCACGATCCAGTCATCCGCCGCGTCCGGCCCCTCGGTCACAACCACAGGCCGCACGAGCGGATGTCCGGTTGGACGCATTCCGCTGTTGCTCACAATATAGACCGGCAATCCGTGGCGCTCGGCAACGCGCAATACCTCATCCTTCACGGGGCATGCGTCGGCATCGACATAAATTTCAAGCGGTGAGGCTTCTGACAAAGGAGCACCAGTCGTCAATCGGCTGCCTTCGCGGCGCCCACATCAGGCACATCCGGCAAATCAGCTTCTCGCATGCTTCGCGGCGGATATCCATTCCAGCGCTTGAAGGCGCGACGGAAATTGGCCACATCGTCAAAGCCCAGAAGCTCGCCGACCTCCGCAATCGTCAGCTTTGTTTCACTGAGATATTGCCTGGCGAGATGGTTGCGCACGTCGTCGACGATCTGCATGAACGACGTCGTCTCCTCGTCAAGCCGGCGCCGCAATGTCCGCTCGCTCATATTGAGCGACGAGGCGACCTCCTTCGCCGAGGGAAACCGCCCGCGCGAACTCAACAGGGCATGCCGCACGTCTGAAGCGCAGCCGCTCACTGCATTCATCTCTCGCAGCAGCTTGTCGCATTGGCGGAGATACATCTCCGCCACCGTATCGTTCGCTGTCGGCAGCGGAAAATCGACCGCGGGACGCGGCCCGATGAACCGGTTCTGCGCGCAGCCGAAGAAAACCGGCAGGCCGAGAATGGCCTGATAGTTCCTTTCATCCATATGCGCGGCATGCGCGAATTCGAGGCTGCAGGCCGATATGTCAGATCCCGACAATTGTCGAATCACAGCCGTGCCCGCCGCCAGAAACACCTCGGGCAGAAACCACGGCGCGCCCGGAACATGAAATGGCGGGGTGAAGGTCAGGATTGCCTGCTCTGGAGTGAGCGCCAGGCTGACGCTTCCGCGACGGCTCCGCAACGGGTTATGGCGAACGAGAATCTCCGCTGCCTGTCTCAACGTCCGGCAACTCATAAGGGCATGCCCCAGAACGCCATGCGTCCCTATGTGAAGCGCCATGCCAAGACGGAGCGCCAGCGTCGGATCATCCACAACCGCCAGAACGCGCACAAACAGATCGAAAAGTTCGTCCTCGTCGACAATGGCCTCCCGCTTCAGCCCGAAACGCGCCGGGTCATAGCCGCATTCGCGTATCGCATTGGCAAAGGCCGAAACATAAGCAGGTTCAATACGCATTTTGTGACCGAAAGTGACCCTCTGGTTGACCGCTTGTGACCTTTATATGGACGCAACGCTATTCGAAAAGACCAGAGCGCTTTTGAGCAGGGAGGCCACCGCATCAGGGAGGGCCAGCGCTTTGCTGAATCTGCGTGAGGAAATGCAAAACTAGTCAGAAACGCCGTCAGGTGAAAGAGGGGGATAATGTCTTTCCAAATGGTTTCTCCGATACGCCGGTATCGGAGCTTGATACTAGCCGCCGCGACGGCTCTTCTGGCGTCTACGCCTGCGCTCGCGCTTGAAATGAAGTTTGGAGAGATCGACGCTCATCTCGATACGATCGTCTCCGCATCGGCAGGTATGCGGGTTGCAGCGCAGAACTGCACACATATTTCGGTTTACAACGGCGGTTGCGCCGACAAGGCTGGACGCACCTGGGACGTCAACAATGACGACGGCAACGTCAACGTCCAACGCGGAGAGATATTTTCAGCGCCTGTCAAAGTTCTCTCGGAGCTGAGCCTCAAATACCAGAACTATGGCGTCTTTATCAGCGGCAAGGCATTTTACGATGCTGCTGCGAGAGACCTGGGCGATAGCAGCGGCAATTATGGCCCCGTCGCCGCGCTCGCGAACGGCGCGCCTGCGCAGCGGCGTTCGCTGCAGGATTACTACAAAGGCAGCGACGCCTATCGGCGGCAACTGCGTGGCCTGAAGCTTCTGGACGCCTACGCCTATGGCAATTTCGATATTGACGGTCAGCCTCTGAACGTCCGCGCTGGCCGACAAGTCGTCAATTGGGGCGAAAGCGCCTTCATTCAGGGTGGTATCTCATCATTCCTGCCGATGGATGTAAGCGCGCTTTACCAGCCCGGCACGGAACTCAAGGAAGTGTTCCTGCCGCAGAACACCCTCTATGCCAGCCTCGGTCTCCCCAACAACTTTTCAATCGAGGGCATGTATATCGCCGAATGGGACAAGTCGACCCTGCCGGCTTGCGGCAGCTTTTTCGGGGTCAGCGACGCGCTCGGCGACGGATGCGCCTACGGAATGCTGTCGGGCGAAATGTACATGAACGCCGACGGCACGACGCGCGACGGCAACGACCCGAACAGTCTGGCCATGCTCGTGCCCGTCGTCGTTCATCGTACCCAGTCGCAGAATGCGCGCGAGCAGGGGCAATGGGGCGTCGCGATGCGTTATTACGCGGACTGGCTGAACGACGGCACGGACATGGGCCTCTATTTCGTGAATTTTCACAGCAAGCTGCCCATCGCCACCTTCACGTCCGACACGTTTACCTTCCCCGGCGAGACCCCCTTCCCCCCCTTTACGCCGCACATGTCGGACGCGGACTGCATGATGGGAAGCATCTATCTCTTCGATGATGCAGGATACGAGATCACCAATTGTCAGGCGTTGATGGGCATGCTTGCGCAATACGGCAAGTTCGGCTTCGACCCCACGTTCAAGAACAAGAATCTGCTCGCCCAGTATCCGACCGATATCCACATGCTGGGTGGCAGCTTCAACACAACGATCCCGGTTCTGGGCGGCACCGCGCTGTCGGGCGAACTCGCGTATTATTCGAACATGCCTTTCCAGGTCGACATCACCGAACTGCAGGGCGTTGATGCGATCAACGCGGGCTTCACACCCGCGCCGGGCGAGGCCCCTCTCTATACAGGCGAGATGGTCGGAGAAGGCCAGGTCATTCCGGGCTATCGGCGTACCAAGGCCATGGTTGGTCAGTTCTACACGTTGTCGACCCTGACACCTTCGAACTGGTTCGTGAAAGCGACGGGCGGCGATCTGCTGATCCTCGTGTCAAATGCAGGCTTTCAATATCTACCGGATGCCGACGGCAACCGCTTCGCCATTCCCATGTCGTTCAAGACGCATGCAAATCCGGGCATGGCTGCCGCCTTCGGCGATCCCTGCATCGCAGCCGGAACCTGCCACATCGCGGCGGAATATGCCTCGGCCTTCTCCTGGGGGTATCGCCTGATGGCTATGCAGCAATATGCGTCATCCTTCGGAACGGCCTGGAACCTGACGCCGAAGGTCATCTGGTATCACGACGTTTCCGGCTACTCGGCCGGCCCCATTGGACCCGGCTTTGTGGATGGCACGAAGTCGCTCACGGTGGGCGTGGATGCGGACTACCAGGCGCGCTACAAGGTCGGCCTCGCCTACACGACCTTCATGGGCAATCCGTATCGCAATGCGAATTACGACAAGGATTTTGTTTCCTTGACGGCGTCCTACGCTTTCTAACCCGCTGACTGAAGCGTAAGTCGTCCCTCAGCCCGGCTGGTCTCCTCACCAGCCGGGCATTTTTATGCGCTGCCTTCATTTTGCTCCGCCTACGTCTTTTTATGTTTCTCCGTGTCCATTCGTCACGGAATGATGACCGCTTTAGCCTCCCTCCTTGGCCGGAAATGCCCTCCAAGCATCGCCATCACTCCTCTACACACAGATCATTCAAGACACCGCCGTGGAGACGTGCCATGAGTAACGAAAATCTTTTGAGTACACCCAACGACATATCGATCGAAGTGCGAAATATCAGCTTTGATGTTGAGCATGCGCTGGCAACCGACTGGCACGGCGGCGATCCGTTCCGCACGGCTTTCTACAACGCGCTGTCGATCATGTTTCCGCTTGGCGAACAGCACTTCATCGACAGCGTGAAGCACTATCGCGACAGGATCGCGGATCCCGCGCTCGCAGAACAGGTGCGCAGGTTCACCGCGCAGGAATCCATTCATCGCCGCGAGCATCAGAAATACAATGAGGTGCTCTGCGCGAGCCGCAGCTACTCGCTGGAGCAGCTCGAAGCGCCCCTGCGCAGGAGGATCTCGCTCATCCAGAAGCACATGCCTCCCATCGTCCATCTCGGCGCAACAGTCGCCTATGAGCACTGGACGGCCATGCTCGCAGATTCCGTGTTACGGCGGCCCGAGACCTTCGAGGGCGCAACGCCTGAGATGGCGAGACTTTGGCGGTGGCATGCCATCGAAGAGAGCGAGCACAAAGCCGTCGCTTTCGACGTCTATCGCGCGGTCGGAGGTTCGGAATATCTGCGCCGCAGGCTGATGCTCGTCATCACCATCCACTTCTTCCTCGACGCCTTCCGGCACATGCGGCTGATGCTCAAGAGCTACGAGGGTTCGAAGCTCAGGCTCTGGATCGGCGGATTCAGATTCCTCCGCAGCCGGCAAAGCCCGCTCTACGGCCTGTGGCGCCCATGGCGCACCTACTTCCGCCGCGGCTTCCATCCCTGGGAGCAGGACAACAGAGCGGTTGTAGCAACCGCCCTGCAATCGCTCGATCTTGCGACGAAAATGGGCGACTAGCCCCGCCCCGCTTCGTTCTGGCGCTGCGCATTCTGCCGCTGAAGCAGGTTGCCGGCGAAGGCGACTCCGAGCGCGACGACGACGACGATGATCGTGGCCAGGGCATTGATCTCGGGAGAAATACCGAGCCTGACCTTGGAAAAGACCACCATCGGCAGCGTCGTCGCACTGGGCCCCGACGCAAAGCTCGCGATGACGAGATCGTCGAAGGAAAGGATGAACGCCAGCAGGAAGCCGGCAACCAGCGACGGCGCAATGAGCGGCAGCGTGATCGTGCGGAACACGGCGAAGGGCGGCGCACCAAGATCGAAGGCCGCCTCTTCGAAGCTGCGGTCGAGCCCGGCGAGGCGGGACTGCACGACGATGGCGACATAGGCCGACGAGAAGGTCACATGCGCGATGAGGATCGTCAGCACGCCGCGCTGCTCCGGCCAGCCGATGACGCTGCGCGTGGAGACGAAGAGCAGCAGGATCGACAGGCCGAGGATCACATCCGGCAGAACGAGCCGCGAGGAGATGGACTGGATCATGACGCCCCGTCCCCAGAAGCGGCCGAAGCGCACCAGCGCGAATGCCGCCATGGTGCCGATGACGACCGAGAGCAGGCCGTTCATGAAGGCGATGCGGAAGCTCAGATAGGCGGCGCTCAATATCTGATCGTCATGCAGCAGTTCGCCATACCAATGGGTCGAGAAACCCGCCCAAACGGTCACGAGACGCGAAGCGTTGAAAGAAAAGATGATGAGCATGACGATCGGCGCATAGAGAAAGATGAAGCCGAGAACCATGCAAACGAGCACGAAGGGCGAAAGGCCGGTGATCTTCATGGCTGGGCCTCCGAACGCGTCTGGTAGTACTGGAAGATCATGATGGGCACGACGAGGAACAGCATGAGCGCGATGGCCACCGCCGAGGCAACGGGCCAGGCCTGATTTTCAAAGAATTCGTCCCAGATGACACGGCCGATCATGGTGGTCGCCGGGCCGCCCAGCAGCGAGGGGATGACGAATTCGCCAATGGCCGGGATGAAGACAAGCATCGCGCCGGCAATGACGCCCGGGATCGAGAGCGGCAGGGTCACGCTGAGGAAGGCGCGCGTCCGCGACGCTCCAAGGTCGGCGGCGGCTTCGAGCAACGTGAAGTCGAGGCGCGACAGCGTGGCGTAGAGCGGCAGCAGCATGAAAGGCAGATAGGAATAGACGATGCCGACATAGACGGAGAAGGCATTGTTCATCATCGGCAGCGGCTCGCTGATGACGCCGAGCGAGATGAGGAAATTGTTGATGACGCCATTGTTCTTGAGGAGGCCGATCCAGGCATAGACGCGCAGCAGCAGCGACGTCCAGAACGGCAGCACGATCAGCAGGAGCAGCGGATTGCGCCACGTCTCGGGCACCCGCGCGACGCCATAAGCGATCGGATAGGCGATCAGCGTGCAGATGCAGGTCGAAACGAAGGCGATCTTGACCGAGTTCAGATAGGCGATGATGTAGAGCTGGTCTTCGAAGAGGTAACTGTAGTTCGACCAGTCGATTTGCAGCTTCGGGAATGCACCGCCCTCGCTCCAGTCGAAGAGACCGGTGAACGGCGGAATGCCGACGATCTGTGTCGCGAAGCTGATCTTCAGGACGATCAGGAACGGCAGGATGAAGAAGATGGTGAGCCAGACCAGCGGAACGCCGATCACGACACGCTTGCCCGTAATACCGACGCGGCCGAGCGCGGCCCACATCCGCTCCGACAAGCTGTAAGTTCGCCCGTCTGCCATATCACCCCCGAAGCAGTACGCTAGCTGGATATCTACTGGAAAGAGAAGACCCCGGCCGTGAAGGCCGGGGTCTCTGGTATTGTTACTGACCCGTGCGGATCGTCGTCCAGGCTCGCGTCTGCAGCCTGTTGAACTTCTCCGACTTCGTCGGCACGGCGAAGAGCTTCTTCATCACGTCTTCCGGCGGATAGATGTTCGCATCGTTCTTGATAGCATCGTCGATCAATGCCTTCGACGCCGGAACCGGGTTGGCGTAGGAGACGTAGTTCGAATTCGCAGCCTCGATTTCGGGCTGCAGGATGAAATTGATCCACTGGAGGGCATATTCAGGATGGGGCGCATCGGCGGGGATCGCCATGTTGTCGAACCACACCATCGTGCCTTCCTTCGGGATCGAGTACTTCACCTCGACGCCGTTCTTGGCTTCCGCGGCGCGGGCAGCCGCCTGCAGAATGTCCCCCGACCAGCCGAGCGACAGGCAGATGTCGCCATTGGCGAGGTCGTTGATGTATTGCGACGAGTGGAAGTACTTCACGTAAGGCCGGATGCTCAGCAGCAGCGCCTTGGCCTTTTCGAGGTCCTCGGGCTTCTGCGAGTTCGGATCGATGTGCAGGTAGTTCAGCGCAATCGGAATGATATCCGTCGGGCTGTCCAGCATGGTGACGCCGCAGTCCTTGAGCTTCTGCGCGTTCTCCGGCTTGAAGATCAGATCGAGCGAGTTGACGGGCGCGTTCGGAATGCGCTTCTCGATCGCCTTCACGTTGTAGCCGAGGCCGGTGGTGCCCCAGAGCCAGATGACCGCATGCTCGTTGCCCGGGTCGGCCGCGGCAACCTGCTTCATGAGCGCGGGATCGAGATTCTTGTAGTTCGGAATCTTGCTCTTATCGAGCTTCAGATAGACGCCGGCCTTGACCTGCCGGTCCAGGAACGGGAAAGCCGTCGGCACGACGATGTCATAACCGGAATGTCCAGCGAGAAGCTTCGCTTCCAGGGTTTCGTTACCGTCATAGACGTCGTAACGAACCTTGATACCGGTTTGCTTTTCAAACTTCGCAACCGTGTCCTTTGCGATGTAGTCGGACCAGTTGTAGATGTTGAGGACTTTTTCTTCGGCATGCGCACCGACCGAGATCATCCCGGCAATGGCCAGCGCGGCAAGCCCTGTCCCGATTTTTCCGATCATGAAGAAGCTCCTGTTGGCTTCGTTTTGAAGCTTGGGGCATTGCATGCCCGATAAAGGAGCGGCGCAATAGCGGCAGAAGCCCCCCGCCACATCGCAGCCGCAAAAATAATGCTAGCGCCATTCCGGGCGCGCTTCATCCCTCAAATTGCCAATCCCGCAATGTTGACGCGAAGTCACGCGGTTCGGCGCCTGGCTGCGGTGTGCACATCGAATGGTCACGGCCGCTCGCGGCGGAGGCAGACGCAGAGCCCGCTCGATCCAACGCGGAGAAGGTCGGGAGATTTTGTCCGCCGCACTTCTCTAAGCTGCAAATTTTGTGGGCGCGCAACATGCGGGTGGGACGACGCGCCGATCATTACGCACATGTAATGATCGTCCTCGCGCGGCCGCCACCTTGGGGTGACCGCAGGCGGCGACGATGATTCGCCGGCCTCCACCGCTCCGCCGACGCCGCCACAGGCGATACGACCGCCTCGCAGCTTCGACTCGGGCCGCCCCTGAAAAACCTCGCGGGAAACATGGATATTTCGGCACATTACATCGGGTTACACCCCTTATTTCGTGCTATTTGTGTCCTCCGGCTTCGGCGGATAAAAAGACGCCCAAATCCCGGCGACGAGAGCCCCGGCCATCCCCATATAAGGTCACAGGCCCCCGCTCCCACCGACCCGTTCCTACTCGAAAGGACAAGGCAGTGCCCCCCTATCGTTCACGCACATCGACCCATGGCCGCAACATGGCCGGCGCCCGCGGCCTTTGGCGCGCCACCGGCATGCAGGACAGCGATTTCGGAAAGCCGATCATCGCGATCGCGAACTCGTTTACGCAGTTCGTGCCGGGTCACGTGCATCTGAAGGATCTCGGCCAGCTGGTCGCCCGCGAAATCGAGAAGGCGGGCGGCGTCGCCAAGGAATTCAACACCATCGCGGTCGATGACGGCATTGCCATGGGCCATGACGGCATGCTTTACAGCCTGCCCTCGCGCGACCTCATCGCCGACAGCGTCGAATACATGGTCAACGCCCATTGCGCCGACGCGCTGGTCTGCATCTCCAATTGCGACAAGATCACGCCCGGAATGCTGATGGCTGCCATGCGCCTCAACATCCCGGTTGTCTTCGTCTCCGGCGGTCCGATGGAGGCCGGCAAGGTGAAGTGGGACGACGAGGAACGCGCCATCGACCTCATCGACGCCATGGTCGCCGCCGCCGACGACAAGGTTTCGGACGAGCAGGTCGCCGTGATCGAGCGTTCGGCCTGCCCGACCTGCGGCTCCTGCTCGGGCATGTTCACGGCCAATTCCATGAACTGCCTGACGGAGGCGCTCGGCCTTTCGCTGCCCGGCAACGGCTCGACGCTGGCGACGCATGCCGACCGCAAGGGCCTCTTCCTCGAAGCGGGCCGCCTCATCGTCGAGATCACGCGCCGCTATTACGAGACGGACGACGCAAGCGTTCTGCCGCGCAACATCGCGACCTTCGAAGCCTTCCAGAACGCCATGTCGCTCGACATCGCCATGGGCGGCTCGACCAACACCGTGCTTCACCTTCTCGCCGCCGCGCATGAAGGCGAAGTCGATTTCACCATGCGCGACATCGACCACCTGTCCCGCAAGGTGCCGAACCTTTGCAAGGTCGCGCCTGCGCGCAACGACATCCATATGGAAGACGTGCACCGGGCCGGCGGCATTTTCGCCATTCTCGGCGAGCTCGACCGCGCCGGTCTCATCCATCGCAACGTCTCGACGGTCCACAGCCCGAGCCTTGGCGAAGCGATCGACCATTGGGACATCGGCATCTCGAAGAACAACCACGCGCATGAATTCTTCCGCGCGGCGCCCGGCGGCGTCCGCACCACGGAAGCCTTCTCGACGTCGCGCCGCTTCGCCGATCTCGATCTCGACCGCGAAAATGGCGTCATCCGCAACGCGGCTCATGCCTATAGCAAGGATGGCGGTCTCGCAGTCCTCTACGGCAATCTCGCGGAGCATGGCTGCATCGTGAAGACGGCAGGCGTCGACGAGTCGATCCTCGTCTTCTCCGGCACGGCGCGCGTCTATGAAAGCCAGGACTCGGCCGTCTCCGGCATTCTCACCGGCGAGGTGAAGGCGGGCGAAGTCGTCGTCATCCGCTATGAAGGCCCGCGCGGCGGACCCGGCATGCAGGAAATGCTTTACCCGACGAGCTACATCAAGTCGAAGGGCCTCGGCAAAGCCTGCGCGCTGGTCACCGACGGACGTTTCTCGGGCGGCACCTCGGGCCTCTCCATCGGCCACGTCTCGCCGGAAGCGGCGGAAGGCGGCACGATCGGCCTCGTCGAAACCGGCGACCGCATCGAGATCGACATTCCGAAGCGCTCGATCCATCTGGCCGTCGACGACGCGGAACTCGCCGCGCGCCGGGAACTTGCCGAGAACAACGGCTGGCACCCGAAGGAAAAGCGCAAACGCCGCGTGTCGCCCGCGCTTCAGGCCTATGCCGCGATGACCACCAGCGCGGCCCGCGGTGCCGTTCGCGACGTGACGCGCATCACGGGCAAGCGCGAGGACTGATCGCTCGCGCAGACGGAAAAGGCCGGCGTTGCTTTCGCAGCGCCGGCCTTTTTGTTGGTATTCAGATCAATCCGATAGCTGCCAGGAGCCGTCCGGCTGGCGGCAGGCATTGCCATAGGCCTGCTGCGGATAGCCATCGATATAGATCTCGGTCTGATACTCGCGGCAATAGAGGCCTTCATCGTCGCGATAGGTCCGAAGCGGCGTCACCTGATATTGCGCGCCGTTGTTTTCCCAATAGACGGGCTGATTGTTCGGCACATATTCCAGCACCTGCCCGTAGCAGGCCTGATCGCTCATATCGATTGCCTGACCGAGCGCGCCGCCCAGGATCGCACCGACGATGGCGCCACCGATGGTGGCACCCGCGCCGCCATGATTGCTCGCCCCGATCAGAGCACCCGCCGTGCCGCCAAGCACCGCGCCGACCACATCCCGGTTGCAGCCGACCGGCCCGTAATAGCTGGAGCCGTAGGTGTCATAGGCGTCGTAGGGAATGACATAGGTCGGCATGAAGATCGAGACATAGGTGACCGATCCATAGTCGAACCACGGACGCGAATAGTGGTCGTCATGCCAGTAGTAGCGCGGACGCGGCCCATAATGCCGGCGACGCCAGTCGTCCCAATCGGGCCCGCGATAATATTCGCGGTGCTGGAATCCCGGGCCCCAGTCGCGGACACGCGACCAGTTGCGTTCACGCAGGTCGCCCCACCGGCGCTCCTGCTCGCGGCGCGCCTCGATACGCCGCCGGTCGCGATCATGCTCGAAGCGCGAATATTGCTGCGAGCGCCAGTCGCGGCCCTCCTGCCGGCCGTCAAACCGGTCGCGGTCGTCCCGCCGCGGACGTTCGCCGGGACGAGGCTGATCCGGCCGCCCCTGCTCGATGCGGTCGCGATCCTGCCGCGGACGCTGCTGATCCATCTGCCTCTGCAGGTCTTGTTCCCGACGCTCGCGATCGAACTGCTGTTGACGCTGCTGGTCGAACTGGCGTTTCTGATCCTGGTCGCGACGCTGGCGATCGAATTGCTGCGGGCGCTGCTGATCCTGGTCGCGGCGCTGGCGTTCGAACTGCTGCTGGCGCTGCTGGTCGATCTGGCGTTGCTGATCCTGGTCGCGACGCTGGCGATCGAATTGCTGCTGACGCTGCTGGTCGATCTGGCGCTGCTGGTCCTGGTCTCGGCGCTGGCGCTCGAACTGCTGCTGGCGCTGCTGATCGATCTGGCGCTGCTGGTCCTGGTCGCGGCGCTGGCGCTCGAACTGCTGCTGGCGCTGCTGGTCGAACTGCTGCTGACGCTGCCGTTCGCGCTGCTGGTCCTGTTGCTGCTGCTGCCTCTGCTGCTGCTCAATCTGCCGCTGCTGGTCCTGTTCCCGGCGTTGCTGCTCATACTGCTGACGCCGCTGGTCCTGCTCATCACGCTGGTCGCGCTGGCGCTGCTCCCGCTGCTGGCGGCCCTGGTCCTGCTGCTGATCGTCACTCTGGTTGCCGCGATGCCGCCAGTCTTCCGCCTGGGCCAAGCCTCCATAGGCGCTCAAGGCCGCAATGCTGACCATGGTCGCGAGCACGATTCGAACGGATGTTTTTCCAATGCGCACCATGAGGTGCCTCCCGATTTAACGCCAGGCAGGGTAACTGCCATGATCGCCATATTTCCATGTGGCGGCTGAACGCAGGATGAACCAATTTTTAATCTTGCCGTCCAGTGTCGATGGTAGCCAGGCGATGCCGGACCCGGGTAGGTTGGGCCAGATCGCCAGATTCCGCACCGCCAAGAGCTCCCATAAATGAATATGCTGCTTCTGTTACAGGCCGTCTTCCTTGGCATCGTCGAGGGTGTGACCGAGTTCCTGCCGGTCTCTTCGACCGGTCACCTCATCATCGCCGGCGATTTCATCGGCTTTTCGGGACCTCTGGCCACCGTCTTCGAGGTTGTGATCCAGCTGGGCGCAATCCTGGCAATTTGCGTCCTTTACGCCCGCAAGCTGCTGGGCGTCGCTTTCGGCCTCGCCAGCGATCCGGCGGCAAGGCATTTCGCGATTGCGATCATTATCGCCTTCCTGCCCGCGGCCTTCTTCGGCTTCCTCCTCCACGACTTCATCAAGTCCGTATTGTTCAACCCGGCCGTCGTCTGCGCCTCATTGATCCTCGGCGGCGTCGCCATTCTTGCCATTGAACGGTGGCGGCCGCAGCCGCGCTACGCAGCCATCGAAGAACTGACGCCCGCAACATCCCTCAAGATCGGCCTTTTTCAGTGCCTTGCCATGGTGCCCGGCGTGTCGCGATCGGGCGCCACCATTCTGGGCGCTCTCCTGCTCGGCGTCGAGCGCAAGACGGCCGCGGAATTCTCCTTCTTCCTCGCCATTCCGACCATGCTCGGGGCGACCGTTCTCGATCTCTGGAAAAGCCGCCATCTGCTCGATGCAGACGACAGCGCGGTAATCGCCGTCGGCTTCGTTGCCGCCTTCGTCTCTGCCATTTTCGTCGTGCGCTGGCTCGTCGCCTTCGTCAGCCGCCACAGTTTCGTGGCCTTCGGCTGGTACCGGATCCTCTTCGGCGCCGCTCTCGCCGGCTATTTCTGGGCGCTCTGAGCGCGTCAGCTTTCGTTAACCTTTATCAATCCTTACCAAGTTCGCCCGCTTAATTCTCCATTAGCCCTTTTGGTTTATCCAACAGGAGAGTGTGTGTTTTGCCCGAGCGAAGATGACGGATTCGATCGATCGAGCTTCAGGCGTACATGACCAGCCATCCGGCCGGACCATGGATAGCCTCGCTGGTGCTGCCGACGCGATCGGCCGCAATGCAGCTGACTATGCCATTAACCCGATCACGCTCCGTTTCCGCGAGCCGGAACTCGAGGACTCCTACAGCCGGCGCAACTACCGCCAGCAGCTTGGGCTGACCCGTTTTTCGATCGTGATGGGCGCCGTGATCTTCGCGGCCTATGCCCTGCTCGATCCCTACATCGTTCCGGACATCTTCTACGAAGCCTGGCTCATCCGCTTCGGCATCGCCTGCCCACTCCTGCTCATGCTGGCGGCCACCAGCTATGCGCCCTGGTTCAACTACAAGCATCAGGCGATTTTGTCGACCTCCATGGCCATACCTGGCGTCAGCGTCGTGGTCATGATCGCACTCGCCCAGGCACCCGGCAGCCAGCTCTATTATGGCGGCCTCATCATCATCATCGGTTACAGCAACTGCCTCTGGCGGCTGAGCTACATCTATTCGACCGCGATCTCGGTGGCGACCTTCATCCTGTATGAAGTGGTTGTGTTCTACGTCAATCCGATGCCGAGCATGATCCTCTTCAACAACAATGCCTTTCTCGCCTTCGCGATCGGCGTCAGCGTCTTCGTCAACTACATCCAGGAATATCAGCTTCGCCGCAGCTTCATCGACAATGAGCGCCTGCGCCGCGAGCGTACGCGCTCCGAACGGTTGCTCAGCCAGTCGGAAGCGGCCAACCGCGCGAAGAACGACTTCCTTGCCATCATGAGCCATGAGCTTCGGACGCCGCTCAACGCCATTATCGGCTTCTCGGAAATCATCGCGAACCAGATGTTCGGGCCGGTCGGCCAGCCGAAATACGCCGACTATGCCGGCGACATCCGCTCGAGCGGCACACATCTGCTGAGCATCATCAACGACATTCTGGACATTTCGAAAGCCGAGGCGGGCAAGCTTCTTCTCGAAGAAGAACCGATCGATCCCGTCGAGTCGCTCAACCGCGCCATGCGCATGTTCAGACAGCGCGCGTCGGAACTGGGCGTCGAACTCTCGTTCCGCGTCCGCGACGATATTCCCTGGATCATCGCCGATCCGCGCCTCTTCAATCAGGTGGCAATCAACCTGACCTCGAACGCGCTGAAATTCACGCCGGAAGGCGGTCATGTCTGGATCGAGATCGGCCTCGACGCCACTCGCAACCTCGCGCTCACGGTCCGCGACACCGGCATCGGCGTGAAGAAGGCCGATATCGTCCGCATCTTCGAACCTTTCGTGCAGGTCGAAAATGCCATGTCGCGCACCCATCAGGGGACGGGCCTCGGCCTGCCGCTGGTGCGCAAGATCATGAGCCTTCACGGCGGCACGGTGGAACTCGAAAGCGAGCCCGGTCAGGGAACGATCGTCACCGCAACTTTCCCGAAGAGCCGCTTCGTCGCTCCGGACCCGGCGGGCGAGCTTCGATGGAACGTGCGCTGACGCAGCCCCACCGAAGCCCTCGAGAGATCAGGCCGGCTTGTCCGCGACCATGAGATAGACGCACTTCGTCGCGTCTTCAGTGACAGTCACGTTGGTGACATCGAGCCCTTCGACCATCGCCCGCATGTCGTCCTCGGTGCGATAGATCAGGCTCCAGTCGGTGACGAATTCCAGCGGCCACTGACAAGTCTCGCGCCCCTGTTTCACATTCGCGATGATGAGCTTTCCGCCCGGAGCAACCTGCTCATAGAGATCATGCGCGAGCGCCTTGGCGCGTCGGTGCGACAGGTAGTCGAAGAGGCCGAGGCTATAAAGAATGTCCTGCGGCGGCAGGGTGCGGAAAAGAGCACCGGCCTTGAGCAACTGCGCAAAGGAGGCCTGCAGGCACTGGATCTTGGCGCGGCCGCGATGGCGCGTCACCTCGCGGAAGCCGTGCTCATAGGCATGGCTCAGCGCGCGCTGATCCTGATCGATCAAGGTGAAGTTGACCGGCCGCGGCAGGCGCTCAATGCGCAGATAGTCGTAAACCTCATAGGCCGAACCGCAGCCCAGATTGGCGATATTCATCGACTTGTCGCCGGGATTTTCAGCGACCGCGTCGGCAATGATCTTCTGGGTCATGCGCAGGCGCGTTCCGACGCAGGCGCCCGTCTCGATGCCGATGCGATGAAGCAGCTTTTCGTAAGGCGTATTGCCGATCCGCTGCCACTCATAGACATAGTTCATGATCTGGTAGTCGCCCGGATAGCCGAGCGGCTTCTCGTAGCAACGGCGCATGACCGCACCCGGCATGAAGTCCGGCGTCAGGACGCGCTCGGCATAGCGCTTGTGGCGCGCGAGAACCGCAGGGTCCGCCCAGACCGGCTCGAGAATGTCGCTGCCGCGATACCAAAGGTCCTTCCACTGCGGAACGATCCGCTCTTCGCAGGCGATCAACGCAGCAAGCAGCTTCATGTCGCGTTCGTCGCCGGTTGCCGTCAGCCGTGCCTCATAGGCCTCGAGCACCTGCTTGTAGGAGCGGAAAAGATTCACGATCTCCATGCAGAGCTGCGCGAATTCCGGGAGGATTCCTTCGGAAGTACCGAAAGTCGGGTCCGCCAGCGCGCGCGACAGGAGAAGATTGTCATGCTTGGTGACGATCGCAGGAATGTCGAGATAGCCGGAGGTGAACTCCAGCGCCACGGTCGCGCGCGCACCATGCGGCTCCACCCGGCGGATGAGCCCCGAGCCGTGATAGAGCTTCTCGTCGCCCACTTTCAGCTCGAAGGGGATCTCGGAGCCAAGCCGCCCGTCCCATGTATCGAGATCGCTGCTCTGCGCGGCAATGCCCGTCATGCTGATGTTCTTGATGGCGGCCTTCTCGTTGCCCAGATACACCGCAGGAATAACTTCCTTGAAGATATCTTCCGGCTTGTATCGCTCGGCACGAAAAAACATGCGCCGGCCTTCAGCCCCGGTCAGCTGCTCATAAGTCCGCATTACTTAGCCCCCAGCCCACTCTAGAAAACTTTCGTTAGGCAATCATAAAGCTTAAGAAAATGCAAATTTTAGCCAAATCTTAACCATAATTTCCGTATGCGCATCTTATACATGCGCCTCGCTCGCCTCGACTGATGGCGCCCGCGGGCGGTCGATGAGTCGAAGCAGCGGCGGAAGCATCATCCAGTCGATGAAAAGGTTGGCGAGAATGATGATCGATGTCTGCGCGCCGAGCGTATAATTGACCTCGAAGCCCGAGAACATCAGCACGCCGAAACCCACGGCGAGAGACGATGTGATCACAAGCATGGCGACGCCGACATTCACGAAAACGTCGTTGTTCGCTTCCTCGGCGCTGAGCCCCCTCTTCCGCGCGGCCTGATACATCAGCAGAAAATAGATGGTGTCGTCGACGACGAGACCGATCGTCATCGCGGTGATGACCGCAGCCGACAATCCCAGCTGGCCGATGAACAGGCCCCAGAGACCGAACCCGACAACACTGGGCAGGACATTCATAACGATGCTGAGCAAGCCGTAGGTCACGCTGCGCAGGACGACACCCACCACGACCGCGATCAGCAGCATGGATACGATGGTGCTTCCGATCATCGACCGGATGTTGTCCCAGGAGAGATGGGAGAAGAGCACATTGATGCTGATGCCCTTTGCCTGCATTGCAGGTGGGGCATTGGCCGCGAGCCATGCCTGCGCTGCCCCGTTGGTCGCCCGTATCTCGCTCGCCGTCGCATGCGCGAGGATTGCCGTCACGCGGCTCGCCGAACGGTTGACGTTGATCTGGTCCGTGATGGACGCGCCATAGGGCAACGACATTTCATAGAGCAGGAAATATTGGGCGATCCGGTTGGAATCATCCGGAATCATGTCCTGATTGCCGGGCTTCCCGAAATTGATCGTCTTGTTGATGCGCCGGGTAATGTCGGGCAGCGACAGCACGCTGACGACCTTCGGCTGCGCGCGCAGCCACGCGGCGAAATCCGCGACCTTTTGCTGGTACGCCGGATCGTATACGCCATTGTCACGCCCCGAGCCGACGTCGAACTCGATGAGGTTGAGGCCTGTCAGATGATCCTCGGCGAAGTCCGACGCCTGGCGGTACGCGAACCGCTTGTCGAAGTAGCGCTGGAAGTCGTCGTCGAGAGTTATCTTGCCGAGCCAGAAGCAGGACGCCACGACGAGCAGCCCGGTTACGGCAAAGAGCGCGGCGTAATGCCGGTTCACGAAATGGCCGAGCCCGATCATGATCCGCTCCGAACGGCTCACGGCGGGCGTGAGCGGCGTGAGCAGCAGCATGGCGGGCAGCCAGGTGAAGGTCATGACATAGGCGATGCCGATGCCCATCGCGACAATGTTGCCAAGATCGACAAAGGGCGGCGCGTCGGCGAGGTTCATCGACAGGAAGCCTAGCGCGCTTGTCGCATTGGTCATGCTCACCGGGCGGATATGGATGCGCAGCGATTCCCGGATCGCGTCCACCTTCGACCGTCCGGCGCCAAGCTCGGCCATTGTCGTCGTGACGATGCGCACAGCCGCGGCCATGTTCACCGTCATGATGATGATGGGCGCGGCGATGGTCGACAGATTGATGACGTAGTTGAACCAGCCTGCGATGCCCATGGCCGAGGCGCTGGACAGGATCAGCAGCGTCAGAATGGCGAGGCTCGGCTTCAGTGACCGAACAAAGATGACCATGATGAGGGCGGTCACCGCGAGGCTCACCGGGATCAGGAACCTGGCGTCACGCACCGCCGCCTCGGAGAAGGTGCCCATCAGGATCACGTTGCCGGTGACCTTCACCTCGACGCCGGGATGCGCCGCCTCGGTGGCCTCGGCCAACGCACGGCTGGCGGCGATGATCTCGCGCACCTCTTTCGAGCCCTCGACCGGCAGATTGAAATTGACGATCACGCCGGCAGCCCGCGCATCGGCGGAAATGAGGCGGTTCCGCACGAGACTGTCAGATACAGCCTCACGCTCGACCTCCGCCGCCTGTTCCGGCGTCACTCGATCGGGATGCGGCACGAGTTCGTCGACGGCGAAGCTGTCCGCGTCGGCGGTGACATGCGGAAAATTGGTGAGCGACTCCACGCGCGTCGAATGCGGCAGCTTCCAGGCCCTGGCGGTCAGGTCGCCGATCGCCGCGAGCGCCGCGGGCGTCGTCACTTTCTGCCCGCCAGCCCAGACAACCATGAGCACGCTATTGTTCTGGCCGTATTTGCGCTCGAACTTCTGAAGCTCGTGCAGCTCGGGGTTCTTTGGATCGAAGAAAACCCGCGTGTCCGATGAAAGGCTGAGGCGCGGCAACCCGGCTTCCGCGATCATGCAGAGAAGGAAGCATAGCGCCATAACGATGCGCGGCGCGCGAAGCACCGGTTCGACAAGTCTCAACATTGGATTGGCGCCGCCCCGCCGCCTCTTGGAAACCACCTCCCGCCCGGCCCGCTATCCGATACCGGGCCCGTGGTCGCGCGAGTTTAAGCGTTTGTCCCGTGACGGCACAACCCGCCTCGCTCATGGCGCCGGCGCCAACCCGTTCTTAACGACATCGAGCGTAAGAAGAGCGAGGCGTCGTCCAGAATGGGCGGCGTGACCATCGAGGCGACACGCCGAAGACGCATACCGGCAGGAAGGCTATGGGCGCGGAAACAGGAATCAATCTGGCGACGGTCGGCACCGCCGAACTCAAGGCCATGTCCGTTCCCGTCTTCCGGGCGAGCCTCGAACAGATGTCAGGCGAGGCTATCGAGCGGTTCCGCAAGATGCGCAAGCTGAGCAAGGACCACCGCCAGACGCTCGAGAAATATCTGGTCGAACATCCCGAAAAGCGCCTCGGCGGCGAAGAGGCGCGCCCCGCGCCGGCCGGAAAGGCGAGAAAGGCCGGAAAGGCCCGAAAAGCGCCAAACCCGGCCGCAGCGGCGCCCAAATCGACGAAATCCGCCCGCTCGATCAGCTTCAGGCATCGGCTCCGCGCCTGGTGGGAGGGCGTCGCCGTCGACGACCTTCCGCGCCTAGAAGCGGCGCGTGCGAACGGAAAAAGGCCGGCGAAGATCGAGCCCACCGCTTCTTCGCTCCCCAGTGCCCCGCTGATGGCGGCCCCTCAGCCGGCACCACAAGCGCCTTCGCCGGTCGAGGAACGCATCGAGGTCATTCAGAACATCTGGGGAGATGGCTTCAGCCTGCCCGGCGGCGAAGGCTTCTTTCCAGGCCTGCTCGGCGACATATCGTTTCCCCAAGGCTGCCCCTGTCTCGACGTGGCGCCCGGCCTCGGCGGCAGCATGCGGGCGGTCGCCAAGGCCTATGGCCTCTCCATCGAGGGGCTTGAGGCCGATCCGCTCTTTGCCATCGCCGGCGGCATGATCTCCGATCGCCTCGGCATGCTGGCGCAGACACCGATACGCAACGGCAATCCGGAGACAGAGCCGCTGGGAGACAAGCGCTATGGCGCCATCTTTGCGCGCGAGGCGCTCTTCTCCTTCCGTGACAGGAAGAAGTTCCTCGCCTCGGCAATGCGCGCTCTTGTCGATGGCGGAGCGCTGCTGATCACGGATTTCGTTCTGGCCGACCGCCAAAAGAGCGACGTCCTGGACAGCTGGCGAACCGCCGAACCCCTGAAGCCCTCGCCCTGCACGATGGAGGAGTACTCCGAGCTGCTCCGCCACCTGCGCTACGAGGTCAAAGGCATGGAGGATGTAACCGATGCCTACGTCGCGCTCATCCAGTCCGCCTGGAAGGCGCTACACGGCCACCTTAAAAATGCCAAAATTCAGCCCGAAAAGGCCGCCATGTTAATGGATGAGGCTGACCTTTGGATGGCGCGGAGCCGTGCGCTGGAAAGCCGAAAACTGAAACTGATCTTCATCCATGCGCGAATGCACCGAGTCCCTAAACGCGCACTCAATGACCCGATGACCATCGACTGACCGATGTAGCGGGTGGAGACAGGCGCGGAAGCCGGTTCGGATGCACAGGACGCCACGGAGAACAAAATGCAAGGCCCGACGACCAAAGTAGCTGCCCAACCTCGCCGCATCGAACCTATCTTCGACGCGTCCGGCGCACTGCGCCGCCAGTCGCCCCTGCGCCCCGCGCAGAAGGAAACGTCGCGTCAGCCCCGGTCCGACCGGGACTGATACGCCATCGGCAATCAGCCGATGGGAAGGTTATCGGCCTCCTGCATATTCGTGCTCGCCATGCGTGCCTGATGGTAGCGGTAGCGCATGACGCTGACAGGGATCATGGCCAGATAGCCGACGCCAATCGCAGTGAATGCGATCCAGGGATAGTTCAGGATCACCGCTGCGGAAAAACCGACCAGCAACAAAATCGGCAGAACCATGTCGCGCTTGATGCGAATGCCCATCCGCTTGCCTGAAAAGGTCGGGATGCGGCTGATCAGCAGAAAGGCGACGAAGAAACAATGCAGCGCGATGAGCAGCGGCAACGTATTGAGCCCCTCCCATCCAATGAAACTCAGATAGAGCGGCAGCATGACGAGCAGCGCACCTGCGGGCGCCGGCACGCCGACAAAGTAATTGCCGGCCCAGGCGGGCTTATCCGGATCTTCCAGCGCCACATTGAAGCGCGCGAGACGCAGCGCGCAGCAAACGGCATACCCCAGCACCGCGATCCAGCCGATACCGCCGATTTCGTTCAGCGACCAGAGATAGAGAACGAGCACCGGCGCCACACCGAAATTCACGAAATCGGTCAGCGAGTCGAGCTCGGCGCCGAATTTCGACGAACCGTTGAGAAGCCGCGCCACGCGGCCGTCGAGACCGTCGAACACCGAGGCGACGATGATTGCGGCCACAGCCGCCTCGAACTTCGCTTCAAGCGCAAAGCGGATCGCCGTGAGGCCCGCGCAGAGCGCAAGCACGGTCAGCGCGTTCGGAATGATCGTGCGGATCGGCATATGCCCGAAGTGGCCGCCCGGACGCCGGCTGCGGAATCCGCGACCCCTTTCGGGGCGCTGACCGAAGGGCGGAATGGGATTGGCCATGGGCTCGTCCTCTTGCCTGTTCAAATGTGGCCTGTTCAAAGGTGGCCTATTCAAATGTGGTGCGGCTCGACCGAGATCGAATCCGCAAGCACGGTTTCGCCGGAAATGGCGGTCTGGCCGACGGCCACGAGCGGGATCGCGCCTTCCGGCAGATAGACATCGAGGCGGCTGCCGAAACGGATGATGCCATAGCGCTCGCCGGCTTCGAGTGCCTTGCCTTCCGCCACGTCGCATACGATGCGGCGCGCGACGAGACCCGCGACCTGCACGACGACGATCTGCTGTCCATCCGCGCGTTCGATGACCAGCGAGTTCCGCTCATTGTCCTCGCTTGCCTTGTCGAGGCTCGCATTGAGGAACTGCCCCGGCCGATAGGCGACACGCACCACCTTGCCCGCCATCGGCGAACGGTTCACATGACAGTTGAACACGTTCATGAAGATACTGACGCGCGTGCGGCGCATGTCTCCGAGGCCAAGCTCGGGCGGCGGCGAGGCTTCCGTGATCATGTTGACGACGCCGTCGGCAGGGCTGATGACGAGGCCCTCGCGCTTCGGCGTTACCCGATCCGGATCGCGGAAGAAATAAAGACACCAGAGCGTAAGAAAGACGCCCACCCAGCCCAGCGGATACCAGATCAGGAAAAGCACGACCGTCACCGCCGCGAAGATGATGACGAAGCGGTGGCCTTCGCGATGGATGGGGACCAGGATTGAGGTCAGGCTGTCCATAGGTTCTTTCCGGCTTTCGGGTTCAATCTCGAATGAGCAGTCTAACCCGCTTCGCCGACAAGCGCATCAATGGCGGCGTCGGGTTCGGGCGAGCCTTCGTCCTCGGTTTCCTTGAGCTTCTCGCGGGCCGCATCCGCCTCGCGCTGGCGGTTCCACATGGCGGCATATTTGCCGCCACGGGCTAGAAGCTCTTCGTGCCGCCCGCGTTCCGCGATCCGGCCATGATCGAGCACAATGATCTCATCGGCATCGACCACCGTGGAAAGACGATGTGCAATGATGAGCGTCGTGCGGTCCTGCGAGACGCGTTTCAGCGCCGCCTGGATCTCCTTCTCGGTATGCGTGTCGAGGGCCGAAGTCGCCTCGTCGAGAATGAGAATGGGCGGGTTCTTCAAGATCGTGCGGGCAATGGCCACGCGCTGCTTCTCGCCGCCCGAAAGTTTGAGCCCGCGCTCGCCGACCATGGTGTCGAAACCCTTGGGAAGACGCGCGACGAAATCCGCGATCTGCGCCTGCGCCGCGGCCTCGAAGACCTCGCCGTCACTCGCATCGGGGCGTCCATAGCGGATGTTGTAGCGGATGCTGTCGTTGAACAGCACCGTGTCCTGCGGAACCATGCCGACGGCGGCGCGGAGCGATGCCTGCGTAACCTCGCGCAGGTCCTGCCCGTCGATCAGCACCCTGCCCTCGGCAATGTCATAGAAGCGGAAAAGGATGCGCGAGATGGTGGACTTGCCCGCGCCCGAAGGGCCGACGATGGCGAGCGTTCGCCCGGCGGGCACGCGGAATGAAACGCCATCGAGAATGGTGCGCTCCTTGTCGTAGTGAAAGGAGACGTTCTCGAAGACGATTTCGCCGCCGCGGACCGCAAGTGGCCTGGCGCCGGGCGCGTCGGCGACTTCGGTCGGAATTTCGAGCAGATCGAACATGGTCTCCATGTCGATCAGGGCCTGACGGATTTCGCGATAGACCATGCCGAGCAGGTTGAGCGGCTGGTAGAGCTGAATGAGATAGGCATTGACCATGACGAAATCGCCGATAGTCATCGTGCCCTTCACCACGCCTTGCGCTGCCATCACCATGAGAATGGTAAGGCCAACGGTGAAGATCGCCGTCTGACCGGCATTGAGGATCGAGAGCGACGTCGTCGTCTTGACGGCTGCCACCTCGTAACCGCGCATCGAGCGGTCGAAGCGCGACGCTTCATGCTCCTCATTGTTGAAATATTTTACCGTCTCGAAATTCAGCAGGCTATCGATCGCCTTGGTGTTCGCCTCGCTGTCGAGAGAGTTCATCTGGCGGTGGAAGCGCGTGCGCCATTCCGTCACCGCGAAGGTGAACCAGATATAGAGAACGATCATCACGCCGGTGACGACGGCGAACCAGACGTTGAAGGCCCAGACGAAGATGACGCCGACAAGCGCCAGCTCGATGATGGTCGGGATGATATTGAAGATCGAGAAGCGCAGCAGCAGGTCGATCGCCTTCGTGCCGCGCTCGATGACGCGCGAGAGGCCGCCCGTCCGCCGCTCGAGATGGAAGCGCAGCGATAGCGCGTGAAGATGCCGGAAGGTACGCAGCGCCAATTCGCGCACGGCGTTCTGGCTTACCTTGGCAAAAACGCCGTCGCGCAACTGGGCGAGCGCCACCATCATGATGCGGCCGAGGCCATAGGCGACGAGCAGCCCCAGCGGGACCGCAAGCACAGCGCCGGTGCCCACCTTCGGCGCCAGCACGTTTGTGGCGTCGCGGTAGAGGAACGGCACATAGACCGTGATCGCCTTCGCGGCAACAAGCAGCAGAAGCGCCCAGACGACGCGCATGCGCAGGTCCGGC
The DNA here is from genome assembly GCF_039680535.1 of Parvibaculum sp. GTDB lineage: Bacteria > Pseudomonadota > Alphaproteobacteria > Parvibaculales > Parvibaculaceae > Parvibaculum. Next base: position 111,330 of record NZ_JBDKSS010000008.1, read on the forward strand.
CTGCCCTTCGGCCACATATAGGGCGCAAAGGACCTCAGCGTCTCGATGCGCCGGTGCTGTGCCGGCGCGGCGCCGCCGGTAACCGGATGGGCGCCGCCCTCGGGGCCGGATGACTTCAAATGCCTCATGGCGGCGAGGGTCCTCGGTTTGACGGCGGGACGCAAGCCATCCTGCCAGCAGGGAAACGCCCCGCCCCGGCCATCTGCCGAAGCGGGGCGCCAAACTTCGCCCTTAAATAAGGATTCCTGCCCCCGGGGCAAGCCCGGCGGGACATTTCGTCCCGGGGCCGGACGCCGCTATTTCGCAGGCGTCGCGAAGACCTGGCCCGGATAGATGAGATTCGGGTCGCGAATCTGGTCCTTGTTAGCCTCGTAGATGACCGTGTAGCGGAAACCCGAGCCGTAAAGCCGCTGGGCAATGGTCCAGAGATTGTTGCCCGGCTGGATGATGACCTGCCCCTTGCGAAGCGCCTCGGCGATCTGGTCCGGCGCACCGCGTTCAAAGGGCAGTTCCACCCGGGCGACGACCTTGCCCGCCTTGTCGAGCTGATCGACGCGCAGGGCGTAGCGGCCCGGCGCGATCTCGACCGTGGGACGCAGCTCCCAGTGGCCCTTCGCATCGGCGGTCGCGTCTCCCACCGGCTTGCCGCCGACATAGACGCGAACGGTGGAGAGCGGCGTCGCCTTGCCGGAAATGATGAGATTGCCGTCCTTGTCGTAGTCGACCGCTTCGAGGACGAGGCTGCCCGCATCGGACGCGACGCCGGGGCCCTGCAGCACGCGGCTGGCCTTGCCCGGTTCGCTCATGACGACGAGAGCGACCTTGTCCTTCTGCTCCGGCACGTTGACGGCAACCGACTGGAGGCTGTCCTTCACCGAGCCGTCGGGATTGTGAGCCGTCAGCGTGATGACGATGTTGCCGGGCTTCAGCGGCTTGTCGAGCGCGATGACCCATTCGCCATTGCCGTCAGCCTCCACCGTGGCGATCACCTCGCCATTGGCCTTGAGGTCGACCTTGGCCCCCGGCAGGGCGCGGCCTGCGGCGACCGTCGAGCCGTCGCGTTCCACGCGCACGACATCGAATGTCGGAATGCTCTTGTCCTCGACCGCGGCAGGAGCCTTGGTCTCGACCTGCGCCTGAGTGGCCGGCGCAGTCGTTTCGCCGCCATGGCGGAAGAAGAGGAAATAGGCCCCGACCAGAAGGGCCAGGACGACTGCCACGCCCCCGGCAACCAAACCCGTGTTACGCATCCTGCTCAATCCCCTATTCATCCGCCCTCAATGGGCTCCTGCCCCGGGCGTATATCCCCGATGGTAAGGCTCTGTCCCATTCCGGCACAACCGGCCGGCCCAGACATTTTCAACCCTCTAGCCTGCAAGGACGACACCAGCATGACCGTCCTTCGGCACGTACCGCTTTAAACCGGGGCTTGTCGCGAATAGCATGACGGCTCACCTCCCCGGTTCCCGCGTACCCCCTTCAGGTTTCGTCCCATGACAATTTCGAATGTTTGCGTTTATTGCGGCTCGAGCAATGGCAATGAGCCTGCCTATGTCGAAGCCGGGCAGGAGTTCGGCCGTATCCTCGCCCGCTCCGGCGTCGGCCTCGTCTATGGCGGCGGCGGTGTCGGGGTCATGGGCGCCATTGCCCGGTCGGTCATGGCCGAGGGCGGACGGGTCACCGGCATCATCCCCGACTTCCTCTGCACCAAGGAGGTGCAGCTGAAGGAGATTACCGAGTTCATCGTCACCGACAGCATGCATGCCCGCAAATGGCTGATGTTCGAGCGGTCCGACGCCTTCGTGGCGCTGCCGGGCGGCGTGGGGACGCTGGAAGAAGTCATCGAAATGATGACCTGGGCGCAGCTCGGCCGTCACAACCGGCCCATCGTGTTCCTCAACCTCAACGGCTTCTGGGATCCGCTGATCGCGCTGCTCGATCACATGATCAAGCAGGGCTTCGCACGCTCGCAGATCAGGAGCATCTATTCCGTCGTCGACAAGGTGGATGACATTCTTCCCCGCATCGAGGCCGTCATGTGATGGCCAAAATCCTTCTGGTCAGCGCCACTCGAAGGGCCTTCAGAGCCCGAGATCTGCATACGTCGCTGCTCGGTGGGATCGAAACCACAAACATCGAACTCGCTTCCAGGCTCGCGGAGCGAGGCCACGAGGTCATCTTGGGCACACCAACGACCTCCGTTACCTTTCACAATGGCTTCAAAAACATTCCGTTGGGCAACATCCAAGGCGAAACGGCCGACATCTTCATCTCAAGCAACGACCTGCACGCCTTTGACGTTGCCCCCCAACAGGCCAAGAAGGTGTTGTGGGTTCACAATCCACTTATCATCGAGCGCCTGTTTCGGAGGAAGCAAATCCGGCCCTTGTTCCAATACCGACCGCATGCAGTGTTTGCGGGAGAGGTGTCACGGCGGAGAACAAGCGGCCTGCTGCCCTTCAGCCGACGATCCACGATTTATCACGGTGTGTCGGATGTGTTTCGAAACGCCGAGCCGAGTTCCGGCCAGAAGAGGATCGCCGTGTGGGTTTCGCAACCTCAGCGCGGGCTCAAAGAGACACTCGATATCTGGACCACACACATATTTCCCAAGGTTCCGGATGCTGAATTCCATATCTTCGGCCATGTCGAGGACCACCTTGGGCCAGACATGGCCAGATTTGGAGAATTTGGCGTTGTCTTCCACAAGCGCGCGTCCATGGCCGAACTCGCGACCTTCTACCGGACGGCGCGGATGATGATCTTTCCCGGTGCACGTGATGAAACCTTTTGCCTGGCGGCGGCCGAGGCGCAATGCGTCGGCCTGCCGGTCGTAACGCGTGGAATCGGGGCGCTGAGCGAACGGGTAAGGCATGGCGTGAATGGCATCATCGCTCGGACGGATGAAGAAGTAGCCGCTGCCGCCATCCGTCTTTTCAACGATGACGAACTGTGGGTGATGCTCCATCAGGGCGCGTTGTGCGAACGCGTTACGCTAAACTGGCAGAACGCCGCCCGTATGTGGGAATACGAACTCGGCATCACGCCCTGAGACTCAACGCGCTGTCATCGTCGCAGCGCGGCGAAGCTCCCGCTCCTTCCGCCACGCGTCCATCGTGAAGATCGCAAGACCGATCCAGATGAGGCCGAAGGTCACCATCTGGCCGTGTCCAAGCGGCTCGCCATAGACCCAGATGGCAATCACGAAGGACATGGTCGGCACGAGATATTGCAGTAGCCCAAGCGTCGTCAGCCGAACGCGCTGCGCGCCATAAGTGAAAAGCACAAGCGGCAGCGTCGTCATCGGCCCCGTCGCAACGAGCAATGCATCGGTGAGCCAACCGTCCTTCGCAAAGCCCGTTCCGCCATGTGCCGAGGCATAAGCGAGATAGGCAATCGCGAAGGGCGACATCACCAAGACCTCGATGAGTAGCCCCGATAGGGCGTCGACCCGGGTGATCTTCCGCAAATAGCCATAGGCCGCGAAGGTCGCAGCCAGAAACAGCGCAATCCACGGCAGGAACCCGAGCGAGAAAGTGAACCATCCGACAGCCGCGGCGGCGAGAGCGATGGCAGCGGCCTGTGGGCGCGACAGACGTTCGCTCAGCAGCACGACGCCCGCGAGAACGCTCACCAGCGGATTGATGAAATAGCCGAGGCTCGTTTCAAGAATACGGCCCGAATTGATGGCCCAGATGAAGATTCCCCAATTCGAGGCAAGAAACAGCGCACTCAGAGCGAGCGTCGCCAGCTTCCGGCGGTCGCTCAGCAATTCCCGAAGATGCGTGCTGCGCCTCAAGCCGAAGATCAACGCTGTAATGAGCAGAATGCTCCAGAGCGTGCGGTGCGCCAGAATTTCGAAGGGCACGACATGCGCGAGCTGCCGGTAGAAAATGACCGAAAGGCCCCAGAACATATATCCGGCGCCGGCGGCAAGGCCGCCAAGATTGGCCTCGCGTGACAGGGTTTCGTTTTGTGTCGTCGTCATGATGCAGAGCCTTGTTTCGCCTCCTCGCCCAGACGCTCCGACCGGAGCGCGGGCGAGGTTGCGCTCTGCGGAAAACTAGACTCGCACTTCCATCTTTTTGGCCGGTTTGACGGGCGCGGGCGCACCGTCGCGCAGCAGCTTGTAGGTGATGGAATCGACAAGCGCCTGGAACGAGGCGTCGACGATGTTGGGCGAGACGCCGACGGTGAACCATCGGTTGCCCTTGCCATCGGCGCTCTCGATCATGACGCGGGTGATGGCTTCGGTGCCGCTCGTCAGGATACGGACCTTGAAGTCAGCAAGGCGCAGGTCTTCGATATAGGGCGAATATTTGCCGAGATCCTTGCGCAGCGCCTGATCGAGCGCGTTGACCGGGCCGTTGCCCTCGCCCACAGAAATCAGCACATCGCCGTCCACATTCACCTTCACCGTCGCTTCCGAAACGGTGACGAATTCGCCGACTGCGTTGTAACGACGTTCAACCAGCACACGGAAGGATTCGATCACGAAGTATTCCGGCACTTCGCCGAGAAGACGCCGCGCCAGAAGTTCGAAGGACGCGCCAGCGCCGTCATAGGAATAGCCGAGGAACTCGCGCTCCTTCACCTCGTCGAGAAGGCGCTGTACGCGGGAATCCTTTGGATCGATCTTGATGCCGGCCTCTTCAAGCGCGGCAAGGATGTTCGAACGGCCCGCCTGATCGGAAACCGCGATCTTGCGCTGGTTGCCGACGGTTTCCGGCGGCACATGCTCATAGGTCGCGGGGTCCTTCAGGATCGCCGAGACATGGATGCCCGCCTTCGAGGCAAAGGCGTTCTCGCCGACATAAGGCGCATAACGGTTCGGCGCGCGGTTGAGGATTTCCTCCAGCGTGCGCGACACATGCGTCAGCGTCTTCAGCCTTTCGAGGCTGACGGCGATTTCGAAGCGGTCGGCATATTCCTTCTTCAGAAGCAGCGTCGGGATCAGCGATACCATGTTCGCGTTCCCGCAACGCTCGCCCAACCCGTTGAGCGTTCCCTGCACCTGACGCACGCCCGCGCGGATCGCGGCGAGCGAATTCGCGACCGCGTTCTCCGTGTCGTTATGCGCATGGATGCCGAGCCGGTCGCCGGAGACGCCGGAAGCAATCACCTCGCCGACAATGCGCTCGATCTCGTCCGGCAGCGTGCCGCCATTGGTGTCGCAAAGAACCGCCCAGCGCGCGCCCGCGTCCAGCGCCGTCCTGATGCAGGAGAGCGCATAGGCGCGGTTCGCCTTGTACCCGTCGAAGAAATGCTCGCAGTCGATCATCGGCTCGCGGCCCCTGGCGGCGATGGCCTTCACGCTATCCGCGATCGACTCGAGGTTTTCCTCATTGGTGATGCCGAGCGCGACCCTCACCTGGAAGTCCCAGCTCTTGGCAACGAGGCAGACGGCGTCCGTATCCGCATCGAGGATCGCGGCGAGGCCGGGATCGTTCGAGGCGCTGCGCCCTGCGCGCTTCGTCATGCCGAAAGCCGTGAACTTCGCGCGCTTCAGCGCCGGCCGCTCGCTGAAAAAGCTCGTGTCGGTGGGATTGGCGCCGGGATAGCCGCCTTCAATGTAATCGACGCCCAACTCATCCAGCAGGCCCGCAATAAGCCGCTTGTCCTCGACGCTGAAGTCGACGCCCTGCGTCTGCGCTCCGTCGCGGAGCGTCGTGTCGAAGAGATAGAGGCGTTCTCTGCTCATGGTCATATTCCGTATCACGCGCACAGCATCACCCTGCCGCGACCGGACCCGTTATCTCACATGGAATTTAAGCGAGCTTGTACGGCGGCGGCAGACTGTTGTCAGCCGCGAATAATGAGAATCCCAATAATGGCCGGGCGTTTCATCGCCATGTTCGGTGCCATCGTCTCGCCGTTACAAAAACATAAGCCTTATCAGTGACTTACGCCACGAAGTCGGGCTTCCGCCCTCTCGCGTCCGATGAGAGGTAGCAGATTTTTGAGCTCCGGTCCATGGTCGAGCCCTGTAAGCGCGAGCCTGAGCGGCATGAAGAGTGCCTTGCCTTTGCGGCCGGTCTTCCCCTTCACCGCCTCGGTCCAGAGGCCCCATGTCGCGATATCCCAAGGCTCGGCCGGAAGTTCGGCGGCGGCTTCCGCGGCAAAGTCGGCATCCTCGATCACCGGCGTGATCGGTCCCCGGACGACCCGCGCCCACTCCTTCACATCTGCAAACCGCGCGAGGTTCGGCTTCACCGCGTCCCAGAACGCGGGGCCGAGATCGCAGCCGGAGTCAGCAAGCCGTGGCTGTGCCGCCTCGTATGGCGTGAGGTGCAGGATCGACGCATTCATCCTGTCGAGTTCGGCGGGCTCAAAGCGGATGTCGGCGCGGCCGAGATGCGAGATGTCGAAACCCGCAGCAAGCTCATCGAGCGACAACAGCGCCTCATGCGCGTCCGAAGTGCCCAGTCGCGCGAGCAGCGAATTGATTGCCATGGGCTCGTAACCCGCTTCGCGCAGCGCCTCTATCGAAAAGGCGGCATCTTCGCGCTTTGAAAGCGGCCGCCCCTCGGGCCCCTGCAGAAGCGAGAAATGCGCATAGACCGGCGGCTCGGCGCCCAGCGCGCGGGCGATCTGAATCTGCACGCCGGTATTCGTGATGTGGTCGGCGCCGCGAACGACATGAGTGATCCGGAACTCGATATCGTCGACGACACTGGGCAGCGTGTAGAGGAAGCTTCCATCCTCGCGCACCAGCACCGGGTCAGATAGCGAAGCCGCGTCGACCGCCACATGCCCCTGAACGAGATCGTCGAAGCCCGTTTTCTCGCTGTCGAGCTTGAAACGCCAATGTGGGCGACGCCCCTCCGCTTCGAGCGCGCGCCTCTCATCTTCGGTCAGCTTCAGCGCAGCGCGGTCATAGACCGGCGGCTTCTTCTGTGAGAGCTGAAGCTTGCGCTTGCGATCGAGTTCGGCCTCGGTTTCGTAGCAGGGGTAGAGGCGCCCCGCTTCCTTCAAGGCCGCCGCAGCAGACTCATACTCGGCGATCCGGTCAGACTGCCTCGCAAAAATATCGTGCTTCAGGCCAAGCCATTCGAGATCGGTCTCGATCGCCTTGGCAAATTCCTCCGTCGACCGCTCCGTGTCCGTATCGTCGAGACGCAGCAGATATTTTCCGCCGGCCTTCTTCGCATAGAGCCAGCTGAACAGCGCCGCGCGGATATTGCCGACATGAAGCTTGCCGGTCGGGCTGGGCGCAAAGCGGGCGATGACGGTCATGATTACGCTCGTTCAATCCGCATCGCGGAAACCGTTGACGATCGGATAGCGGCGATCGCGGCCGAAATTGCGCTGCGTGATCTTGACGCCCGGCGCCGCCTGACGGCGCTTGTACTCGGAAATATAGAGCAGATGCTCCACCCGCTTCACAACTGCGCGGTCATAACCCAGCGCAACGATGTCGCGGATCGCCATTTCCTTCTCGACCAGACATTCGAGAACCGCGTCGAGAACCTCGTATGGCGGCAGCGAGTCCTCGTCCTTCTGGTCCGGGCGAAGTTCGGCGGACGGCGGACGCGTGATGATGTTTTCGGGGATCACGCGGCCTGTGGGCCCGAGGCAGTTCTTCGGCCTGCGCTCATTGCGCCAGCGAGACAGCGCAAAGACCTTCATCTTGTAAAGATCCTTGATCGGATTGAAGCCGCCATTCATGTCGCCATAAAGCGTGGCATAGCCAACCGACACTTCCGACTTGTTGCCCGTCGTCAGCAGCATCGAACCGAACTTGTTCGAAATCGCCATCAGGATCACGCCGCGCGAGCGCGACTGAAGATTTTCTTCGGTGATGCCCGACTGCGTACCCTCGAAAAGCGGCCCCAATGCATCGGTGAAGCCCGCGACCGGCCCTTCGATCGGCACGACGTCGTAGCGCACGCCAAGAAGCTTCGCGCATTCCGCCGCGTCCTTGATGCTCTCATCCGACGTATAGCGATAAGGCAGCATGACGCAGTGAACCTTGTCGGCGCCCAGCGCATCCACTGCGACAGCGGCGACGAGCGCGGAGTCGATACCGCCCGAAAGGCCGAGCACGACGCCCGGAAAGCGGTTCTTGCGCACATAGTCGCGAAGTCCCTGCACGACCGCGAGATAGACGGACTCGAGATCCTCCTCGACCAGCACCCTTTCGCCGGGCGCGCAGACCCAGCCGAGATCGGTGCGCGTCCAGTCGGTGATGGCGATGGCTTCTTCCCAGGCGGGCATCTGCACCGCGACTGAGTAATCCGCGTTGACGACGAAGGAACCGCCGTCGAAGACAAGTTCGTCCTGACCGCCGATCTGGTTGAGGTAAACAAGCGGGAGCCCGCTTTCGCGAATGCGCGAGACGACGATGTTCTGCCGCTCATCCACCTTGTCGGCCCAATAGGGCGATCCGTTCGGGACGAGCAGGATTTCACCGCCGGTCTCGGAAACGCATTCGACGACGTCCGGCGTCCAGATGTCCTCGCAGATCGGAACGCCGATGCGGACGCCACGCACCGAAAGCGGCCCAGGCGCAGGCCCCGGCGTGAAAACGCGCTTTTCGTCGAAGGGTCCGTAATTCGGCAGATCGACCTTGAAGCTATGCCCCCTGATCTCGCCATGATCGAGCAGCAGGAAGGCATTGTAGAGCTTGCCGTCATCCACCCAGGGCGCGCCGATCAGCACCGCCGGGCCGCCATCCGCCGTCTGCAAGGCCAGCTCTGCGACCGCGGCCATGGCCGCCCGCTGGAAAGCCGGCTTCAGGACCAGGTCCTCCGGCGGATAGCCAACAAGGAAGAGTTCCGGGAACATCACGACGTCGGCGTCCTTGAGCGCAGCCGTGCGGCGCGCTTCGACAGCCTTTTCGAGGTTCCCGGCAATATCGCCCACAATGGGATTGAGCTGGGCGAGCGCTATGCGGAGCTTGTCGGTCATAAGTCCCGTGAATCCGTGTCTTGGCAGGCGTTTCTAGCCTTTGCGGCCCCGCCGAACAATAGGCGGGCGGGAACCCTCTGGACAGGTGCGGCTTTCCCGCAATCCCGGTAAGCTCGCCCATCGACATTTAACGCGCCCTGAACGGGCCTTGGGAGGACGAATGGCAACGGGTACCAACCGCCAGATACTTCTGGTCGAAACGCCCAGGGGCAAGCTTGCCCCGCAGAATTTCAGCCTGGTGGAGGGCAAGATTCCGAGCCCGAAGGAGGGCGAACTGCTCGTCCGGGTGAAACTCATCTCGCTCGACGCCGCAAACCGCGCCTGGATGCAGGGTGCGACCTACCGCTCGGCGGTCGAGTCCGGCACCGTCATGGCGGGCGGCTCCATCTCGGAAGTGATCGAGTCGAAGGCTCCCGGCTTTTCGACCGGCGACCTCGTCTTCGCCGATACGGGCTGGCAGGAATATGCCGCGATTCCCGCGAACACCGCTGAGAGGGTTCCCGCCATCGAGCCGCTGAGTCATCTCCTCAGCGTCTATGGCATTGCGGGCCTCACCGCCTATCACGGGCTCCTCGACGTGGGTAAGCCGAAGGCAGGCGATACGGTGGTCGTGTCGGCTGCCGCCGGGTCTGTCGGCTCCATCGTGGGCCAGATCGCGAAGCTCAAGGGCTGCACCGTTATCGGCATCGCGGGCGGCGACGACAAATGCGCGCTGCTGAAGAACGAACTCGGCTTCGACCACGCCATCAACTACAAGACGGAAGCCGTCGGCAAGGCGCTCCGCGCCGCCGCGCCCAAAGGCATCGACGTCTATTTCGACAATGTGGGCGGCGACATTCTCGAAGCCTGCCTCTTCAACATGAACCTTTACGGACGCATCGCCTGCTGCGGCGCCGTTTCCCAATATGACGGCGCTCCGCCCGCCCATGGACCGCGCGGCATTCCCGGCCTCATCGTCGTGAAACGCCTCACCATGCAGGGCTTCATCCTGACGGACTTCAACGACAAGCGCGAACAGGCAATGGCCGACCTCCAGTCATGGGTCGCGCAAGGCAAGATCAAGGTGCGTGAAGATATTTTGACCGGCCTTGAAAATACGCCCGCAGCGCTTATCGGCCTCCTTGCCGGCGAGAATATCGGCAAGCGCATGGTGAGGGTGAGCTGAACGAAATGCGGCGGAGGGGTCCCCTCCGCCGCTTCTTTTTGATGTGAACCACTCGACGGAGAAATGCGCCTGTCACGTTGAACTGCATATAACCTGTCGAGTTTCCCCGGACGGAATGCGACCACATGAATTTCGAAGGACTAAGGCAGCGGCTTGCCACCCTGCCCGGCATATGGCGCAATTTGACCCCAAGGACGCAATGGGTTCTCGCTGCGCTATTCATCCTCATCGTGGCGACGCTTGTCTGGTATGCCCGCTCGGTCGAAACCGGCGCGACGCGATTCAAGACGGAAGCTGTCACCCGCGGCGACATAGAGCAGACCGTCACCGCCCTTGGTTCGCTCCAACCCAAGGACTATGTCGATGTCGGCGCGCAGGCGTCCGGCGAATTGAAGATCGTTCATGTCCAGATCGGCGACCACGTGAACAAGGGCGACCTTCTCGCCGAGATCGACCCCACCGTCTATGAGTCCACTGTGGCCGCCGACAAGGCGAAGGTCCGCGACCTCGAAGCGCAGATCAAACGGCAGGAAGCGCAGCTCGCACTCTCCAGCATCCAGAACCGCCGCAATCAGGGCCTGCTGAAAATCAACGCCATCAGCAAGGACGCGGCCGACACAAGCGCCGCAACGGTCAAGCAGGATCAGGCCTCGCTCGACTCGCTGAAAGCGCAGCTCGATCAGGCGAACTCGACCCTTCAGGGCGACGAAGCCAATCTGAGTTATACAAAAATCTACGCGCCCATGAGCGGCACCGTGACCTCGCAGACGACGCTGCAAGGCCAGACGCTGAACAACAGGCAGACCGCGCCGACCATCCTCCAGATCGCCGATCTCTCCACCATGACGGTGAAGGCGCAGGTCGCGGAAGCCGATGTGGGCAAGCTCAAGGTCGGCATGCCCGTTTATTTCACCACACTCGGCATGCCCGACCGCAAATGGCGCTCCACCGTTCGCCAAATTTTGCCGACGCCCGAAACGGTGAATGACGTCATTCTCTATAACGCGCTCATCGACGTCGCGAACGCCGATCACGCGCTGATGACGAGCATGACGGCGCAGGTTTTCTTCCTGCTCGGCGAAGCGAAGAATGTTCCCATCGTTCCCGTTGCGGCACTCAGGCCCGCGAAGAGTGGCGAGGCAGGCGCCTATCGCGTGATGGTGATGGATGGCGGAAGGCCCACGCCTCGCGACGTGAAGATCGGCCTGATGAACCGCATCACGGCGGAAGTCGTCTCGGGCCTCAAAGAAGGCGACATTGTCGTCACTGGCACCGAAAGCGCGAGCGGCACAAGGAAGGCGGGTTCCGGCGGCGGCAGGGCGCCCACGCTATGACACAAGGCTCCGCGCCCGCGCTGGTCGATATTCGCAACGTCAGCAGGACCTACCAGACGGGCGAAACGGAAGTGCGCGCCCTCGACGATGTGTCGCTGACGATCCGCAGGGGCGAGTTCGTCGCCATCATGGGCCAATCCGGCTCCGGCAAGTCGACGCTGATGAATATTCTCGGCTGTCTCGACCGGCCGTCGAGCGGCACCTATCTCGTCAATGGCGTCGATGTCGCGACGCTCTCGTCGGACGACATGGCGACGCTGCGCCGCGACACATTCGGCTTTGTCTTTCAGCGCTACAATCTGCTCCCCGCGATGACGGCGACGGAAAATGTCGAGCTTCCCTCGATCTATGCGGGCATGGCGCATGGCGCGCGCGTCAGCCGGGCCGAGTCCCTGCTCACGCGGCTCGGCATCGGCGACCGCGCCGCCCACCGTCCGAACGAGCTTTCAGGCGGCCAGCAGCAGCGCGTCTCCATCGCCCGCGCGCTGATGAACGATCCCGACGTGGTCCTCGCCGACGAGCCCACCGGCGCGCTCGACTCGCAAAGTGGCGTCGAGGTTCTGGCGCTGCTCGCCGCGCTCAATGCCGAAGGCAAGACCGTCATCCTCATCACCCATGACGCGAACGTGGCCGCCCATGCCCGCCGCCTCATTCGCCTATCCGACGGGCGGGTGATCGAGGACACGGAACGCGAACCCTCGCGGACCGTTACGCTGAAACTCGATGAACCGGCGGAGCACCCGAGCGCGGCGACGACATTCCTGCGCGGCGATCTCGGTGAGGCGATCAAGATGGCGCTTCGCTCTCTCCGGACCAATATTTTCCGCACCGCGCTCACGCTGCTCGGCGTCGTCATCGGCGTCGGCGCGGTGGTCGCCATGCTCGCCATCGGCAACGGCTCGAAGCAGGATGTGCTCGATCGCATCTCGGCCATGGGAACGAACCTGCTGATGATCCGCCCCGGCGCGCCGGGCATGCGGCCCACAGGCGACATAGCAACGCTCATCCCCGACGACGCGTCGGCGATCACCGCGCTCCCCAATGTCGAGGCGGCCGCCCCGGAGCGCTCCACCGCCGTCACCGTCCGCTATGGCAATATCGACTACCGCACACAGGTGACCGGCACCTGGTCCGCCTATCCGCTCGTCCGCAACTGGAATATCGCGAGCGGAGGCTTCTTCACGAAGAGCGATCTCGACGGCTACGCGCCGGTCATTGTCGTCGGACAGACCATCGTCAAAAGTCTCTTCCCCGACGGCGGAAGCCCGATCGGCAAATATATTCTCGTGCAGAACGTGCCCTTCGAGATTGTCGGCGTCATGGAAGCGAAAGGTGCATCGAGCTTCGGCAGCGATCAGGACGACATCGCCTTTGTGCCGCTCTCCACCGGTTACATGCGCCTTTTCGGCAAGCGCTATGTGAGCACCATTTCAGTGAAAGCGCAGGACGCCGCTGCCATCGACGAAACCGAAGCGAAGATCACGGCGCTGCTGACGGCACGGCACAAGACGCAGGACTTTCAGGTCCGCAATACGGCGTCGATCCTCGAAACGGCGGAAGCCACTCAGAATACGCTGACAATCCTGCTCGGCTCGGTCGCTGCGATTTCGCTCATCGTCGGCGGCATCGGCGTCATGAACATCATGCTCGTCAGCGTCACGGAACGAACGCGGGAGATCGGCATACGCATGGCGACGGGCGCGCGCCAGCTCGACATCATGCTGCAATTCAACACCGAGGCCCTCGTCGTCTGCGGCGTCGGCGGCATCATCGGGGTGCTTGGCGGGCTTGGCACGGCGATGCTCTGCGAGGCATTCGGCGTTTCCGTTGTCTATTCGATCACGCCGCCATTGCTCGCCTTCTCTTGCGCCTTTGCCACCGGCCTCCTATTTGGCTATTTACCCGCACGCAAAGCCGCGAGCCTTGACCCCGTGGTCGCGCTCTCGTCTGAATAAGGACTTCCCGAATGCTGACCGCCCGGCGCCCGCTCGCCACATTCACCGCGCTTCTGATGCTCTCATCCGCGCTTGCCGCCTGCTCCATGGTGCCGGATTACCAACGCCCCGCGGTGGCCGTGCCTGCATCCTTCACGGGCCCCGCGGCGAAGACCGGAACGGTCGAGGTTTCCTCGACATGGTGGTCCTCTTTCAACGATCCCGAGCTTCAAGGCCTGATGGACGAGGCGCTGAAGGAAAATCTCGACATCATTGCCGCGCTTCACCGCGTCGAGCAGGCGCAGGGCCAGCTGCGCAGCACCAATTCCTCGCTCCTCCCGACATTGGATGCGAGCGGCAGCGCCTCGCGCACCACGTCCAGCGACAAGTCGGGATCGACGCGCGGCGCCAGCGGCGCGCTCAATGTGAGTTATGCCCTCGACCTATGGGGCCTTTATCGCGCCCAGAGTGAGGCTTCCGAGGCGAGCCTCCGTTCCAGCATCTACGCCAGGGAAGCGTCGGTCCTCGTCGTGCAGTCTTCGGTGGCGACCACCTATTTCAATGTCCTCAACCTCAGGGATCGGCTCGCCGTTGCGCGCGAGTCCCTCGACGCGGCGCGCGAAACGCTGAAGCTCGTCGAGTCACGTTTCCAGTTCGGCACCGCCTCCGGCCTCGAGGTGTCCCAGCAGCGCACAGCGCTCGCAGGTATCGAGGCGACCATTCCGCCGCTCGAGTCCGAGCTTGCGGCAAATCTGCATGCGCTGGCGATCCTGCTCGGAAAGGCGCCCGAAGGTTTCGACGTGAAGACGGCGAGCGGCACCGGCCTGACACTTCCTGCGGTCGCGGTCGGCCAGCCCTCGGCGCTGCTCGAACGCCGCCCCGACATTCGTGAAGCGGAAGCGAACCTCCAGTCTGCCAACGCCGATATCGGCGCGGCCCGCGCGGCCTTCTTCCCGTCCATCGATCTCTCGGCAGGCAAGAGCGTAGACTGGATCGCCAATCTGGGCACGACCAACGGCAGTTCCATCGCAGCATCGATCCTCGCGCCGATCTTCTCCGGCGGCGAACTCGAGGGAAATCTCCAGACCGCCAAGGCACGCGACGCGGAACTCGCCGCGACCTATCGCAAGACGGTGCTGACGGCCTTCGGCGAAGTCGAGGACGCGCTTGCCAGCGCGGACGCCTATAGCCGCCGCCAGTCTTCGCTGACCGTCGCCACCGTCGAGGCGCGGCGCTCCTACGACCTTTCGCAGGCAAGCTACAAGGCCGGCGCGAGCGACCTCCTTTCGGTTCTCGAAGCGCAGCGGGCCTGGCTCACCGCGCGCGACAGCGAGGCGCAGGCGCGGCTCAACCAGTACACGGCGGCGGTCAATCTCTTTGTGGCGCTCGGCGGCGGCTGGAAGTCCTGAACAGGCCCTGTTTGCCGTTGCGGGCTTCCTGACGTCACGGAAAGCGTGTTTACTCCCCGGAACAACAATTCTGGGAGAGAAACATGTCCAACCTCGTCTCGAAGGAAATCCGTCTGAAGTCGCGCCCCGTCGGCGCGCCCAAGCCTTCGGATTTCGAACTCGCAACCACTGAAGTCGGACAGCCCGGCGAAGGTGAAGTCCTCGTCCGGAATATCTGGATGTCGGTCGATCCCTATATGCGCGGCCGCATGATGGACCGCGAAAGCTACGTCCCCCCTTTCCAGATCGGCGAAGCGCTTCAGGGCGGCGCCATCGGACAGGTGATCGCCTCGAAATCGCCGAAGCTCGCAGTCGGCGATTATGTGCAGAGCATGTTCGGCTGGCGCGAATATGCGCTCGCGAAAGCGGAGGCCTTCCAGAAAGTCGATCCCGCGCTCGGGCCCATCGAAGCCTATCTCGGCACGCTCGGCATGCCGGGCATGACGGCCTATGCCGGACTCATGAAGATCGGTGAGCTGAAGGATGGCGAGACGGTCTTCGTCTCCGCCGCCTCGGGCGCCGTCGGCACGGTCGTCTGCCAGCTCGCCAAGGCGCATGGCTGCTATGTCGTGGGCTCGGCGGGTTCCGACGAGAAATGCGAATGGCTCGAAAAGGTCGCCGGCATCGACAAGGCCATCAACTACAAGACCTGCGGCGATCTCGAC
Organism: Parvibaculum sp.; assembly: GCF_039680535.1. Taxonomy (GTDB): domain Bacteria; phylum Pseudomonadota; class Alphaproteobacteria; order Parvibaculales; family Parvibaculaceae; genus Parvibaculum. Next base: position 126,786 of record NZ_JBDKSS010000008.1, read on the forward strand.
AAGGCAGTCGGCGCGGCATTCCCGAAGGGCATCGACGTCTATTTCGAGAATGTCGGCGGCAAGCATCTGGAAGTTGCGATCAACCACATGCGCCCCTTCGGCCGCCTCGCACTCTGCGGCATGATCGAACAATATAACGACACGGCCCCGCGCCCCGGCCCATCCAACCTCATCATGGCCGTCGGCAAGAGCCTGAAGCTCCAGGGCTTCATCGTCTCGAACCATTTCGACATCATCCCCGCCTTCTATGCCGAGATGGCCAAGCTCAAAAAAGCCGGCAAGATGCACTGGCAGGAAACGGTCGAGAACGGCATCGAGAACGCGCCCAAGGCCTTCCTCAACCTCTTCTCGGGCGCCAATGTCGGCAAGATGCTCGTGAAGATCGGGCCGGACAAGGCGATCTAGTTTTCCCGATACGTCCTGGCCCGGCTTGTCCGGGCCAGGATGACGGGGGGAAGACCAAACGGGGGGAGAGAACCATGCCGACAAAGGCAAAACGCTGGGTGCTTGCGTCGCGCCCGGAGGGCAAACCGAAGCTCGATAATTTCCGGCTGGAAGAGATCACCCTGCCCGATCCCGGCGAGCATGAACTTCTGATCCGCACCGAATATCACTCCGTCGATCCCGGCATGCGCTCGCGGCTTTCAAGCGCGAGCTACGCCGCCGCGCTGCCGCTCGGCGAGACCATCGACAGCGCCATGGTCGGCATTGTTGAAGTGTCGAACAACGAGAAGTTCAAGCCGGGCGACCGCGTAACGGGCGGCTTCGGCTGGGTGAGCCACGCGCTGTCGAATGGCCGCGGCATCCAGAAGCTCGATCCCGCGCTCTACCACGGCAAGCTCCGCCCCACCGCCGCCATCGGCGTTCTCGGCATTCCGGGCCTCACCTCCTATTTCGGCCTTCTCGATCTTGGACGCCCGCAAGAAGGCGACACGGTGCTGATCTCGTCAGCCGCCGGTCCCGTCGGCGCGACGGCGGGCCAGATCGCGAAGATGAAGGGCTGCACCGTTATCGGCATCGCGGGCTCGAAGGACAAGTGCGACTATGTGCGAAGCCTTGGCTTCGACCGCACGATCAACTACCGCGAGGCGAGCAATCTCCGCGCTGCCATCGCAGAAACCTGCCCCGGCGGTGTCGACATCTATTTCGACAATGTTGGCGCCGAAATGCTCGACGCGGCGATCCTCAACATGAAGGAACATGGCCGCATCGTCGTCTCCGGCCAGGTCAGCGAATATAACCGCGCCGACAACGAGCTTCATGGCATCCGCAACGTCACGCGTTTCATCACCCATCGCCTGCGCATGGAAGGCCTCGTCGTCTTCGACTACTTCAAGGACTTCCGCGCCGCGCAGACCGAAATGGCCGGCTGGATTCACGAAGGCAAGCTCGTCTACACCGAAGATATTTCCGAAGGCCTCGAAAACTCCGCCAAGGCCTTCATCGGCCTCTTCGAGGGCGAGAACCATGGGCGCAGGCTCATCAAGGTGAGTTGACCACCATTCGTCACCCCGGGCTTGACCCGGGGGCCATCTTTGCGCCGCGACGTGAAGAAGATGGATGCCGGATCAGGTCCGGCATGACGAGAAGAAAAAAGGCCCGGCGTTTCCACCGGGCCTTTTCAATTCATCTGTACGCGAAGATCACTTCGCGCCGACGGCCAGCTTCTGCGCATTGACGCGTTCGGTCTTCAGCCCTTCGGCAATCATGAAGGCGAGTTCGAGCGACTGGCTCGCATTGAGGCGCGGGTCGCAATGCGTGTGGTAGCGGTCGCCGAGATCCGTCTCGGTGATGGCCTGCGCGCCGCCGAGGCATTCGGTGACGTTCTGGCCGGTCATCTCGAAATGGACGCCGCCGGCATGCGTGCCCTCGGCGCGGTGCACAGCCATGAAGGACTGCACTTCGGCGAGAACGCGGTCGACAGGACGCGTCTTGTAACCGTTCGACGCCTTGATCGTGTTGCCATGCATCGGATCGCAGGACCACACGACCTTCTTGCCCTCGCGCTTGATCGCATGGATGAGCGCCGGCAGGTGCTTCTCGACATTCTCCGCGCCGAAACGGCAGATGAGCGTCAGGCGCCCCGGCTCGTTCTTCGGGTTGAGGATGTCGGTCAGACGCAGAAGCTCTTCGGGGTCCAGCGACGGACCGCACTTCATGCCGATCGGGTTCTTCACGCCGCGCAGGAACTCGACATGGCCATGATCGGGCTGACGCGTGCGGTCGCCGATCCAGAGCATGTGGGCGGAGGTGTCGTACCAATCGCCCGTGGTCGAGTCGACGCGCGTCATCGCCTGCTCGAAGCCGAGCAGCAGCGCCTCGTGGCTCGTGTAGAACTCCGTCGTGTGGAGCTGTGGCAGCGTCTGGGAATTGACGCCACAGGCGCGCATGAAGTCGAGCGCTTCCGTGATGCGGTTCGCGAGTTCTTCATAGCGCGCGCCTTCCGGGCTGTCGGAAACGAAGCCCAGATTCCAGCGATGCACGAAATCGAGATCGGCATAGCCGCCGGTCGCGAAAGCGCGGATGAGGTTCAGCGTCGAGGCCGACTGCGAATAGGCGCGCAGCAGCCGCTCCGGATCGGGGATGCGGGATTCCGCCGTGAACTCGATGCCGTTGATGTTGTCGCCGAGATAGGACGGCAGCGTCACGCCGCCGATCGTCTCCTCGGGCGCCGAACGCGGCTTCGCGAACTGACCGGCGATGCGGCCCACCTTCACAATGGGCGAGCCGGCAGCGAAGGTCAGCACGACCGCCATCTGCAGCAGCACGCGGAACGTGTCGCGAATATTGTCGGCAGAGAATTCGGCAAAGCTCTCGGCGCAGTCGCCGCCCTGGAGCAGAAAAGCGCGGCCTTCGCAGACAGCCGCCAGTTCACGCTTCAGGTTGCGGGCCTCGCCTGCAAAAACCAGCGGCGGATAGGAGCGCAAACGGGCCTCGACAGCCTGCAGGGCCGCCGCGTCCGGGTAAATGGGCAGATGCTTGGAGGGCTTTGCCCGCCAGCTATCCGGTGTCCAGGTCTCCGCCATGATCGTCACTCCGAAACACGAATAGGCGCATCCGGACGCCTTCGCCCGGCCCTGCGCCGCTCGCTCTCCATATGGAGGGCGGCTTTATAGGCCACAACCCCTCCAAAGGGAAGTCTAAGCCCTTGAATCGGCTGGATATAGCGGAACAACCGGTTAATCGGCGGCCTTTTGGACCGGCGGCGCCCATTTTTCCTTGAGAGTGACGAGTTCCTCCGCCGCCGAGGGGTGAACGGCGACTGTCTGGTCGAACTGCTTCTTGGTCGCCCCCATGGTGACGGCGATGCCGACGGCCTGGATGATCTCGCCGGAGCTAGGCCCCATCAGATGGACGCCCAGCACCCGCTCGGACTTCTGGTCGACCACGAGCTTCATGAAGGTCTTTTCCTCGCGGCCCGTCATGGTGTGCTTCATGGGCCGGAAGCTCGTCTTGTAGATGTCGATCTCGCCGAACTTCTCCCGCGCCTCGTGCTCGGTAAGACCCACTGTGCCGAGTTCCGGCTGCGAGAAGACGGCGGTCGGAATGACCGAGTGATCGACGGCAATCGGATTGTTGTTGAAGACCGTCTCGGCAAAGGCCTGCCCTTCGCGAATGGCGATTGGCGTCAGCGCCGCGCGGTCGGTCACGTCACCCACGGCATAGATGTTCGGCACGCTCGTCTGCGAATAGGCATCGACCTCGATGGCGTCGTTCTTCCTGATGCTGACACCGATCTCCTCAAGCCCCAGCCCGCGCGAATTCGGCTTGCGGCCTGTCGCATAGTGAACCGCGCCCGTCTCGATCACCGTGCCATCCTTCAGCGTCACATGGAGCTTGCCGCCCTTGCGCTCGATCTCGGTGATATGCGCGTGCGTGCGAAGGTCGACGCCCTTCTTGCGCATCTCGTCCATCAGCCCGACGCGAAGATCTTCGTCGAAACCGCGCAAAATCCTGTCGGCGCGATAGAGCAGCGCCGTCTTCACGCCGAGGCCGTTGAAGATGCCGGTAAATTCCACCGCGATATAACCGCCGCCGACCACGATGATATGATCCGGCAATTCCTCGAGGTGAAAGGCCTCGTTCGACGTGATGGCGTGTTCGATGCCCTTCACGTCATGCGGCAGAAATGGCGTCGCACCGGTCGCAATCAGTATCTTGTCCGCCGTCACGTCGCGGCCTTCGCCGACGAGATGTACCGTGTGCGCGTCCTTCAGGATCGCGCGCGACTGGATGATGGCGACGCCGGAGCGTTCCAGGTTGCGGATATAGATGCCGTTGAGCCGGTCGATCTCCTTGTCCTTGTTCGCAATGAGCTTCGCCCAGGAAAAGCGCGTCTCGCCGACCGTCCAGCCGAAGCCCTCCGCGTCCTCGAATTCCTCGGAGAACTGGCTCGCATAGACGAAAAGCTTCTTCGGTACGCAGCCGCGAATGACGCATGTGCCGCCAACGCGATATTCCTCGGCAACGGCCACCTTCGCGCCATGGCTCGCGGCGATGCGGCTCGCCCGCACACCACCCGAGCCCGCGCCGATGACAAAGAGGTCGTAGTCGTATTTGGTCATGGCCGGCCGCGCTCTGAAATTATTTCGGCTCTATGATATCGACACCCGCACTCGTGCCGACAAGGGCCAATGTGGCGATACCGATGAACAATCCGGTTTCGACGACACCGGGAATGAGGTTCAGCTCACGCGCGAGGCCATCCGGATCGGGAATGCGGCCGAATCTGCAATCGAAGATGAAATTGTTCGAATCCGTGAAGAAGGGCTCGCCATAGCTGTCCGCGCGGCGAACGATCTTGCCCTCGCAGCCATGGGCCCGGGCCACTTCCGCGACGCGGCGCACCGTGGCGAGCGATCCGAAGGGAATGACCTCGATCGGCAGCGGAAAGGCGCCGAGCATCGCAACCTTCTTCGTCGCATCCGTAATGACGATCATCCGATCCGACGCCGTTGCCACGATCTTCTCGCGCAGCAGCGCGCCGCCGCCGCCCTTGATGAGCCGGAGCGCCGGATCGAACTCGTCCGCGCCGTCAATGGTCAGATCGAGATGCGGCGTGTCGTCGAGATTGGTCAGCGGCACGCCAAGCTCGGTGCAGAGCTTCGCCGTGCGCTCCGACGTCGGTACGCCAATGACGCGCAAGCCGCCCTTCACGCGCTCTGCCAGCACACGGACGAATTCCTCCGCCGTCGAGCCCGTGCCGATGCCGAGCTTCATGCCGTCCTCGACATATTCGGCTGCCTTGGCCGCCGCCGCCTTCTTCTGTTCAGCCGGTGTCATCTACTCACAGCCCCGCCATCGCCACATATTTCACTTCGAGGAATTCCTCGATGCCCCAGGGCCCGCCCTCGCGGCCGATGCCCGATTCCTTGTATCCGCCGAAAGGCGCCACCTCGGTCGAGATGAGACCGGCATTGACGCCGACAAGTCCCGCCTCCAGCGCCTGAGCGACGCGCCACACGCGACCAATGTCGCGGGCGTAGAAATAGGAGGCAAGGCCGAAAGGCGTATCGTTCGCGAGCGCGATCGCCTCGTCCTCCGTCTTGAAGCGGAAGACGGGCGCAACGGGGCCGAAGGTTTCCTCCTGCGCGAGCTTCATCGACGAGTTCGCATCGGCGATCACCGTCGGCTCGTAGAAGGAGTGGCCGAGCGCGCTGCGCTTGCCGCCGACGACCACACGGCCGCCCTTGGCAACCGCGTCCGCCACATGCTCCTCAGCCTTCTCGACGGCAGCCATGTCGATGAGCGGGCCCTGCGCCACGCCCTCTTCGAAGCCGCTGCCCTGCTTCATCGCCCTCACCTTCGCGGCGAGCTTCTCGACGAAGGCGTCATAGACCTTGTCCTGCACGAGGAAGCGATTGGTGCAGATGCAGGTCTGGCCGGTATTGCGATATTTCGATCCGAGCGCGCCCTCGACGGCGGCATCGATATCGGCATCGTCGAACACGATGAAGGGCGCGTTGCCGCCGAGTTCCAGCGACACTTTCTTTACGGTCGATGCCGACTGTTCCATCAGCTTCTTGCCGACTTCCGTCGAGCCCGTGAACGTGACCTTGCGCACGATTTCGCTCGTCGTCATTTCCGTGCCGATCTCGCCGGCCTTGCCGGTGACGACGCTGAAGACGCCGGCGGGAATGCCCGCGCGGTGTGCCAGCTCGGCAAGCGCCAGCGCCGAGAGCGGCGTCTGCGAAGCGGGCTTCACCACCATGGCGCAACCGGCGGCGAGTGCGGGGCCTGCCTTGCGCGTGATCATCGCGGAAGGAAAGTTCCACGGCGTGATCGCCGCGCAAACGCCGATCGGCTGCTTCAGCACGACGATCTGCCGATCCGTCGAAGGCGACGGCACGATGGAGCCATAAACGCGCTTCGCTTCCTCGCTGTAGAATTCGATGAACGAGGCCGCATAGGCGATTTCGCCCTTCCCTTCGGCGAGCGGTTTGCCCTGTTCTGCCGTGAGGATCGCGCCGAGATCGTCCTGATTGGCCATCATCAGGTCGAACCAGCGGCGCAGGATCGCGGCGCGTTCCTTGGCCGGGCGCCTGCCCCATGCCTTCTGCGCCCTTTCCGCGGCCTTCAGCGCCTCGCGGGTCTCGGCCGCGCCCAGCGACGGGACCGTGGCAATAACCTCGTCGGTCGCGGGGTCTGTAACCTTGATTTGCGCCGCCCCTTCACCGACCCATTTTCCGTCGATATAGCAAAGTGTCTTCAACAGGCTCTGGTCTTTGAGACGCGCGGCGAGCTTCATGGTGAACTCCTCGGGAGCGGCTTGCTTATTGAACGGGGTCGGGCTCAAACTGATGCGTCGAGCGGACCTCCAAGGCCCTCTTAGTTACCATCCGGCGCCAAGGCCGGAAAGAGGAACAGAAAAAGCCCATGGAAGCAGGCCTGTTTTTCTCGGAAACCTATGAAGAAGCCCGCACGCGCTTCATGGAAACAGCGATTCAGGTTGGCGGCAGGCTCAAGACCTACGAGAATCCGCTGGCGCGCGGACCGAAAGGCTCCGCTCTTTGTCTCGACACCGCCTGGTTCGGCCCCCAAGACGCCGAAGCCGTTCTTCTCAACATCTCCGGCACCCATGGAACCGAGGGCTTCGCGGGGTCGGCGGCCCAGCTGGCCTGGATGACGACATGCGGCCCCCGCGACCTCCCGCCGCGCACGGCCGCGCTGCTCGTTCATGCGGTCAACCCCTTCGGCTTCGCCTGGGGCCTCCGGGGCACGGAAAACAACGTCGATCTCAACCGCAACTTCCTCGACCACAGCGCACCCCACCCCGAAAATCCGCTCTACGACGAGTTGCACAAATTTCTCTGTCCGAAGCGTCTGGACGATCAATCGATGAGCAAGCTCGTCGGCGCGGGCGCGCGCTTCGTCCAGAAACATGGGCAATGGGCGCTGGAAGATGCGATCAGCCGCGGCCAATACACGCATCCCGACGGCTATCACTATGGCGGCCTCAAGCCGGAATGGTCGAACACGACGCTTCGCCACATTGTCTCGATCGACCTTGCCACCGCGCGCCGCGTGGCCTACATCGACTGGCATTCGGGACCGGCTGGCGACGGGGACCTGATCTATCTCTGCTTCTCGAATCCGCAAGGTCCGGATTTCGCGCGCGCCGCGCATTGGTGGGGTGAAGACGCTCTCGACCCCGCAACGGTCAACTCCATGTGGGGATCGAAACGCCCGACACGGCGCGGCATCATGTTCTGGGGGCTCGAAGAACAACTCGCGCCGCATGCGCGGCTCGCCGGCGCCGTCATCGAGTTCCGCTCCGCCCGCCAGAAGCCGAGCCCGACCAAGACCATCCGCGCGTCGATCCTCGAACGCTGGCTGCGTTTCGAAGGCGGCCTCGACGCGCCGGAAGCAAAGGCCTATCTCGAAGAGATCCGCGACGATTATGCGCCCCGCCGCAGGAGCTGGCGCGACAATGTCATCCGCAATGCGCTCGCCTGCTATCGCGAAACGATTTCCGGCCTGGCTGATTGGTCGCATGAATGCGTCCGGGCAGCGGATTAGCACCCTGTCTGCCCGTCGCCTGTGTGTCAGGCGAGAGTGAACTCGTAGCGAACTTCCATGATGTCCGGATACTGACGGTAGCCGACCGCCCGTCGCGCCACCATCCGCCCGCCCATGCATTCATAGAAGCGGCGCGCCTTGACGTTCTCCTCGAGAACCCAGAGATGGGCGCGGTCATGTCCGAGGCAGGCTATTTCGTCGAAGCAATGCAGCAGCAGCGCCATGCCGACGCCCTGACCATGATCAGCCTTGCGCACATAAAGCGTCGTTACCTCGTCTCTTCGCGCATGGCCGAACCCGATCGGCACGCCCGCCTGCTCGGCGATCCACGCAATACCGCTGTGCAAGGCGCGCTCCCACTCCGCCACTGAGCGGCCGAGGTCGAGACCATCGAGAATGGGCTGCGGAAGAATGCCCGGATATGCCTCGCGCCAGCAGACGATCTTCAGCCGCGCGATCAGTTCTTCATCCTGATCCGGCCATGCCATCCGCATCTGGTAGCGCGTAAGTACCGTCATGCAAAAATAATGGCGGAAAGCCCTGCTATCGCCGATTGGAGAATGGACCACTTTGAAAGCAGGTTGCCCCCTGCCGCATTTCAAGGAGAGACTTGCCAGCGCCCGGTGCGCGTGCGAGACAGGCCGGACACAACACGATCCGGTCGACCATGCCCCGCCCCACCCTCCTTTTCGATCTCGACGGAACGCTTGCCGACACGGCCGGCGATCTTTGCGAGACCATGAATGTCATCCTCGCCCGCCACGGCCGCGCACGCATACCTTCATCCCGCGTGCGGCACCTCGTCGGCGGCGGCGCGCGGCTGCTGATGGAACGCGGCTTCAAGGAAACGGGGCCCGCCGCGAGCGAGGAGCTGCTCGACCGGACCTTCGAGGAATTCATCGCCTATTACAGCGAGCACATCGCGGACCACACCGAGCTATGGCCCGGCGTCGCCTCGCTGCTGCAGCGGCTGGAAGAGGCGGACGTGTTGCTCGCAGTCTGCACCAACAAGGTCGAGCGCCTCTCGCGTCAGCTTCTCGAGCATCTGGGCATCGACAAATATTTCCCGGTCGTCATCGGCGGCGACACGCTCTCGGTGAAGAAGCCAGATCCCGAACATCTCTTCGAGGCGATCCGCCTGCTTGGCGGCGACCGAAAGGCCACGATCATGGTCGGCGACAGCGAGACCGACATCGACGCGGCGAAGAATGCCGGCCTGCCCTCGATCTGCGTCAGCTTCGGCTACACGCGCCAGCCCGTGACCGAGCTCGGCGCGGACGTCATCATCGACCACTTCGACGAATTCCCCCGCGCCATCGCAACGCTGCTGCCCGATCACTTCAGCGGCTGGCGCTAGAGCACTTTCAGTACGCGGTCGCCGTCGACCAGTTCGATATCGGCATATTCGCAAATGCCCGTTCCGCGCTGGAAGACGCTGACGGCGATAAGCCAGACGCGCACGATACGCTGCGGCGGCACGCCAACCGCCTTCGCGTAATCGGCCCTTACCGGCCGTTCCTCGGAAAGCCACTGGCCGAGCCGGCTCGCATCCGAACGCAACACCCAATGCGTTTCCACCTTGTCCCAATAGGGAAGCGGACAGCGGAAGATCGTGCCCTCGCCGAGCGTACTCGACCACATGTAAGTGAGGTCCTGACCGTTCTCGAATTCGGCCGCGATCGAGAGATAGTCATGCGTCGGCTGGATATCTTCCGGCAGATCGCAGGGCAGCCTGTCGACCTTCCAGCGCCACCTGAGGCGCGTGCTTTCCGTCAGCGGGAAGTTGACGGGAAACTGGAGGATGCCGACATCCTCATGCGTATGGCAGCAGATGCGGCGCGCGCCGTCCCCTTCTGCCGCGCGATAGATGCGGCCCTCGCCCAGACGCCAGAGATAGTTCCAGCCTTCCGGCGCTTCGATGGGATGGCGCGCATCCTCAAGCGCTTCGGCAACGAGCCCCGCATAGTCGCCCGCCTGCGCCAGCGCTTCGAGCCCTTTGGCAGCGCCACTCTTCCAGGTGATGACGCACACGCTGATCGCGCCGGGCAATCCGCCGCGCGGAAAAGCCGGATCGAAGGCGCCCCGCTCATCGGCCCATTCGCCCGGCGGCTTCGCGACCAGATAGAGCGGCCCGCCTTCCTCCATCCGAAGACTTGACGCGGCGCCCCGCGTCTTTCGGATGCGACCATGTTCGCCCGCGCGGAGCCAAATGCCGATGCGCGCGCCGAAGCGCATGTCGAGCGCCTTCGAGGCCCAGAAATTGCCCGCCGCAATGACGGTCACCTCATCGCCCGGCGCAACGTCGCAAGCAGCCGCAAGCCAGCCGCTCTCATCCGCGGAAAGCGTGACGAAGCGCACCTCTCTCACCTCCGCCGCAACCGAAGGTGCGGCGACCAGCGCCCTCAACACCGTCTCAAATCCGGCGCCGCCTTCCGGGCCGGCGGGCTCCGGACGCAATGCGCGAAGAAGCCCCCGCCCCGCGAGCCTTGCCAGCGTTGCCACTGTTCGAATGCCTGCTCCTGCCATATTCCCTCCCTCTCGCGCTCCCGATGCCGCCAGGCACACAGCTTAGCCCGCGAGCAGCGGATACATCACCCCGAGACGTCTTGACTTCGGGTTCGCCCAAAGCCTATAGACAGGCCCGGCTCGGGCGCAGCCTCCAGGCACCCCGAATCCCGCGCGGGCGGTTAGCTCAGTTGGTAGAGCACTGTGTTCACATCGCAGGGGTCACTGGTTCGAGTCCAGTACCGCCCACCATTGAATAAGCTATAAAAATCAAATAGCTAGCATCGAGCTCCCCGCCGAGAAGCACCGCGAAGCCCTCTGATCGCATTTTGATCACAGCGGGAGTGCGACGTGGCCACCATTCGCCGGAAAGGCGTCCCCGACAGCCTCAAAACCGTTGCAGCCGCTGTCCGCCGACCAATTAATTTATACCGCTCTTATTTTCACACTTATCAATCCCTCTCGAATTTTTACCCCGATCCGAGGTCAGCTCAGCGCACCAAAACGCTTTTGAGGATTGACCATGCTCGACATCGGCATGCTGGCGATCGCGCTCATCTCTTTTGCAGCGCTCTACGCCTATCTCCATCTCTGCGATCGGCTGTGAGGGCGACATGAGCTTCGATCTCGTCCTTGGGGCAGCCGTCGCCCTTTTCATACTTGGCTACTTGTTCGTGGTCCTCGCGCGACCCGACAAATTCTGAGGCATGTCATGACAGCGAATGGTCTTCTTCAGATCGCGCTCTTTTGCGCGATCATCCTCCTTATCACCCGGCCGCTCGGCGGATACATGACGCGCGTCCTGAACGGCGATCCCGTATGGCTGACGCCAGTCCTGCGTCCCGTGGAGCTTCTCTTCTATCGCCTTGCCGGCGTCGACGAGAAATCCGATCAGCATTGGCTCCGTTACGGCGCAGCCATGCTTTTCTTCAGTCTTGCGGGCTTCTCTCTCCTCTACGCAATGCTGCGGTTCCAAGCCTATCTGCCTTTCAATCCGCAGGGCTTCGGCAATGTTGATCCGCTGCTGGCTTTCAATACCGCGATCTCCTTCGTCACCAATACCAACTGGCAGAACTACGGCGGCGAGACCACGCTGAGCTATTTCACTCAGATGGCCGGGCTCACGGTTCACAATTTCGTCTCGGCAGCCACCGGCATCGCGCTTTCGGTCGCCTTCATTCGCGGCTTCGCGCGCGTTTCGGCGAACGGGATCGGCAACTTCTGGGTCGATCTCACACGCACGACACTCTACGTCCTTTTGCCGCTTTCCATCGTCGTCGGCCTCTTCTTCATCTGGCAGGGTATGCCGCAGACGCTCGGCGCCTATGTGGACGCGACGACACTGGAGGGTGCGCATCAATCGATCGCCGTCGGTCCGGTGGCCTCCCAGGAGGTCATCAAGATGCTGGGCACCAATGGAGGCGGCTTCTTCAACGCGAACTCCGCTCATCCTTTCGAGAATCCGAATGCCCTGACCAACCTTGTGCAGCTCGTCCTGATCTTCTCGATCGGCGCCGCGCTGACGAATGTTTTCGGCCGCATGGTAGGCAACGAACGCCAGGGCTGGACCCTGTTCACCGCAATGAGTGTCCTTTTCCTTGCCGGTGCGCTCATCGCCTATCACTTCGAGGCGGTCGGCAATCCGAACGTGACGAGCCTCGGCGTCGATCAGGCTGCAAGCGCACTTCAGGCCGGCGGCAACATGGAGGGCAAGGAAGTCCGCTTCGGAATCGCCAATTCGGCGCTTTTCGCAACCGTCACGACCGATGCATCTTGTGGCGCCATAAATGCCTGGCATGACAGCTTCACGCCGCTGGGTGGACTGGTCCCCCTGCTCAACATGCAGCTCGGCGAAATCATTTTCGGCGGTGCCGGTTCAGGCCTCTACGGCATGCTGCTCTTTGCCATCGTCGGCATCTTCATATGCGGCCTGATGGTCGGTCGCACACCGGAATATATCGGCAAGAAGATCGAAGCCTTCGACGTCAAGATGACGGCGCTCGCGATCATATGCCTGCCATTTTCGATCCTGGGTTTCACGGCGCTCGCCACCGCGCTTCCGAATGCGGTCGCAAGCATCGCCAATCAGGGGCCGCATGGCTTCAGCGAGATCCTTTATGCCTTCAGTTCGGCGACAGGCAACAATGGAAGCGCTTTCGGCGGCCTCACGGGCAACACACCCTTCTATAACGTAACCCTGGGCCTTGCGATGACGATTGGCCGCTTCGCCATGATCGTCCCCATGCTCGCCGTCGCCGGGTCTCTGGCACGCAAGCGCAAAATCGCCGCCTCTGCGGGCACCTTTCCGACGGACGGCGCTCTTTGGGTCAGCATTCTGGTAGCGGTCATCCTTGTCGTCGGCGGCCTCACCTTCTTCCCGGCGCTCTCCCTGGGACCGATCGTCGAACATTTCTCCATGCTCAACGGCACGCTTTATTGAGGCTTCATCATGTCTCTCCTACACACGCCGGATCGTCCCGGTACGCACAAGATCGGCACCCGCTCCCTGTTTGAAGGCGAGCTCGTCCAGCAGGCGATCATCGACTCTTTCGTCAAGCTCGACCCACGGACGCTGATCAAGAACCCGATCATGTTCGTAGTCGAGACGGTGGCCGCGCTCACCAGCGTCATCCTCGTCCGGGACATCGCCATCGGAGCCGGTCATATCGACTTCACGGCGCAGATTGTCGGCTGGCTCTGGTTTACGGTTCTCTTCGCCAACTTCGCGGAAGCGATTGCCGAAGGCCGCGGCAAGGCGCAGGCCGATGCGCTTCGTCGGACACGCTCCGACGCGACCGCAAAACGTCTCCTTGATAGCGGTGACTACGAGGTCGTCGCCGCGGCCGAACTCAAGGTCGGCGACGTTACCCTGGTCGAAACAGGCGACCTCATCCCAAGCGACGGCGAGGTCATCGAAGGCGTCGCCTCGGTCGACGAATCCGCCATCACGGGCGAATCCGCACCGGTCATCCGCGAAAGCGGCGGCGATCGCTCGGCGGTGACCGGCGGTACGCGCGTGCTCTCCGACCATATCAAGGTACGCATCACCGCTGCTCAGGGCTCAACCTTTCTCGACCGTATGATTCACCTCGTCGAAGGAGCCGCGCGGCAGAAGACGCCGAATGAAATCGCGTTGAATATTCTGCTCGTCGGGTTGACGATCATCTTCGTATTTGCGACGGCCAGCATTCCAAGCTTTGCGGCCTATGCAGGCGGCCACATCCCGGTCGTGGTTCTCGTCGCGCTCTTCGTGACCCTCATTCCAACGACCATCGGCGCACTTCTGTCCGCCATCGGGATCGCGGGCATGGACCGGCTCGTCAAATTCAATGTGCTGGCCATGTCCGGTCGCGCCGTCGAGGCCGCGGGGGACGTCGATACGCTTCTCCTCGACAAGACGGGAACGATCACGCTCGGAAACCGCGTCGCCAGCGAATTCATCCCGCTTCCCGGCGTGGCGGAATCCGAGCTCGCCGACGCTGCGCAACTTTCCTCGCTCAGCGACGAAACGCCGGAAGGCCGGTCTATCGTGGTCCTTGCCAAGGAGAGATACGGCCTGCGCGGCAGAGAACTCGCCGGGCATGGCGCAAACTTCGTACCCTTCTCCGCGCAGACCAGAATGAGCGGCGTCGACGTCGACGGCCATCAGATAAGGAAGGGAGCCGCCGATGCCGTTCTCGCGTTCATCGCCGGTAAGCTCCCGCAAGGCAAAGCTGCACCCTCGAAGGAATTTCAGCAGATTGTCGATCGGGTGGCGCGTTCCGGCGGTACGCCGCTTGCCGTCTCGATAGATGACCGGATTCTCGGCGTCATCCATCTCAAGGACATTATCAAGGGCGGCATCAGGGAGCGATTTGAAGCGCTGCGCCGCATGGGCATCCGCACCGTCATGATCACGGGCGACAACCCGTTGACCGCTGCCGCCATCGCGGCGGAGGCTGGCGTCGACGATTTCCTGGCTCAGGCGACGCCGGAAGACAAGCTTCGTCTCATTCGCGAAGAACAGGCGAAGGGAAAGCTCGTCGCCATGTGCGGCGATGGCACAAACGATGCACCGGCACTTGCGCAGGCAGACGTGGGGGTCGCCATGCAGACCGGAACGCAAGCCGCGCGGGAAGCCGGAAACATGGTCGACCTCGACAGCGATCCGACGAAGCTCATCGAAATCGTCGCCATCGGGAAACAGCTTCTGATGACGCGCGGCACGCTGACGACCTTCTCGATCGCCAATGATGTCGCCAAATACTTCGCTATCATTCCGGCAATGTTCGCAGCCTTCTATCCCCCACTCGGCGTCCTCAACATCATGAGGTTGCACTCGCCGGAAAGCGCCATTCTGTCGGCGATCATATTCAACGCCTTGATCATCATCGCCTTGATCCCGCTCGCGCTCCGCGGCGTGCAGTACTCGCCGCGAAGCGCCGCTGCCTTCCTCATGCGCAATCTTGCCGTCTATGGCGCAGGTGGCGTCATCGTTCCCTTCGTCGGCATCAAGCTCATAGATATCGTCATTTCCGCCATCGGCCTCATTTGAGGATAAGTGTCATGTCGAATGAAATTCGCCCCGCAATCGTCCTTCTCCTGCTCCTTACACTGCTTACCGGCCTCGCCTATCCGCTGGGCATGACCAGGCTGGGAGGTCTCCTCTTTTCTCATCAGGCCGAGGGGAGCCTGATCAGCCGGGATGGCAAAGTGATAGGCTCGACACTTATCGGTCAGAATTTCGTGGGCGCCGGCTATTTCCACGGAAGGCCGTCCGCAACGACCGGAACTGACGACAAGGGCAACACCATTTCCCAACCTTACAACGCTGCGAACTCCATGGGCTCCAATCTGGGACCGACGAGCAAAGCCTTGATCGAGCGGATCAAGGCAGAGACGGCCAGACTCGCAGCCGAAAACCCTGCTGTGCCGGTCCCCGTCGATCTCGTCACGACCTCCGCCAGCGGCTTCGATCCCGACATAACGCCGGCCGCCGCTCTCTTTCAGGTACCCCGTGTCGCGAAAGCGCGCCACCTCGATCAGGAGCGGATCGAGAGCCTCGTGGCACAGTTCACCAAACCGCGAATGCTCGGTATCATCGGCGAACCGACCGTCAATGTCCTGAATCTCAATCTGGCTCTGGACGAGATGGCTGCAAAATGATGGACAGACAGACGAATGGCCAGCATCGATCAGGAGGCACGACGACCGACTCCTGAGGCCTTGCTGGAGCAGGCAGCGCTCGAGGGTCGCGGCAAGCTCAAGATATTCCTCGGCGCAGCACCGGGCGTCGGCAAGACCTATGAGATGCTCTCGTCCGGCGCTCAGCGAAAGAGCGAGGGCGTCGACGTCGTGATCGGGATTGTCGAGACCCATGGGCGAGCCGAGACGGAACGCCTGGCACTCGCTCTCGAAACGCTGCCGCGAGCGCACATCCCTTACAAGGGTCGCATTCTCGAAGAGATGGATATCGATTCAGTGCTCGCGCGCCGACCCGCGCTGGTGCTTGTCGATGAGCTGGCGCATACCAACGCGCCGGGCTCCCGCCACCCCAAGCGATATCAGGATGTTGAGGAGCTGCTGGCGGCGGGCGTCGATGTCTATACAACGCTCAATGTCCAGCATGTCGAAAGCCTCAACGATGTGGTGGCGCAAATCACCCGCATACGTGTGCGTGAAACCGTCCCGGACTCGATCATAGACCGCGCGGACGAAATCGAGGTCGTCGACATTACGCCTCAGGAGCTCATTCAGCGGCTTCATGAAGGCAAAGTCTATGTGCGCGATGCGGCGCAGCGCGCGCTGAAGCATTATTTCTCTCCCGGCAACCTCACCGCCCTGCGGGAGCTGGCGCTCAGGCGCACCGCGCAGCGCGTCGACGAGCAGATGCTGAGCTACATGCGAGCTCATGCGATCACGGGACCTTGGCCGACCGACGAACGTCTTCTTGTGTGCATCGACGGCAGCGAGAACGCCGCCGGACTTATCCGTTACGCGCGCCGGGCGGCCGACCGGCTAAAAACCTCATGGGCGGTGCTCCACGTCGAAGCGACCAGCGGCGATCAGCCGACCGAGACGGAGCGCGCTCATATTGCCGAAGCCTATAACCTGGCTACATCGCTGGGAGGGGAAACGGTTACGTTGACTGGAGAGAACGCAGCCGACGCGATACTTGATTACGCACGCGACGCAAACGTGACCCAGATTGTGGTGGGGCGACCAAAGCGGATGAGGTTGTCAGGGTATTGGCGTAGATCCACCGTCAGTGATTTGATCGCGAAAGCCAATGACATCGGCATTCACGTAATCCCGGTCACCGGCAAACGGGAAAAGCCTCAGATCATCACGCGCAGGACCGATGAGGCGCTCGACCTCTATCCCTATGCCGTCAGCAGTGCTGCGGTCGCCGCTGCATTGGGTATCGGTCGGTTTATTCTTCTGTTCGTACCCTTGCCGAACATCTCACTTGTCTTTCTCGCTGCCATTCTGTTTTCGGCGGTCAATTTCGGTCTTTGGCCGTCTCTCTATGCATCTCTTCTCAGCACACTCGTCTACAACTTCTTTTTCCTGCCGCCGCTCTATACGTTCACGATCGTAGATCCCGCGAACATTCTGGCGCTGGTGTTCTTCACCATTGTAGCAATCCTGACGAGCAACCTGACGGCGCGCACGAGACGGCAGGTGATCGTCGCCCAGTCTCAAGTAAGAACAACGGCTGACCTGAATGCGTTCAGCCGCAAACTGGCCGGCATCAGCGACCTTGATGATCTGCTTTGGGCGGCCGCCTTCCAGATCGCTTCAATGTTGAAATTGCGTGTCGTGTTTCTTTTTCCGGCTGAGAACCACATGGTTCTGGCGGCGGCCTATCCTCCCGACGACGTTGCCGACGAAGCGGACCTCGCCGCAGCACGATGGGCCTTCGATCATCAACGCGCCGCTGGGCGCGCATCGGATACGCTTCCCGGCGCCAGACGCCTCTTCCTGCCGCTCAAGACAACGGCCGGTGCCTTTGCCGTCGTTGGTCTCGATCGGGAAGCGCCAGGTCCGCTTTTCAGCGCAGAGGAACGCCGGCTACTCGATGCGCTCCTCGATCAGATAGCCGTTTCGATCGAACGTATTCAGCTAGCCGAGGATGTCGACAATGCGCGCGTGCTGAGTGAGACAGAACGCCTGCGAAGCACGCTTCTAACGTCCATCTCGCACGATCTGAGGACGCCACTTGCCTCCATCATCGGTGCGGTGACCAGCCTCAGGACCTATTTCGATCGCTTCGATGCTGCACAGCGGAATGACCTCATGTCGACCATTGAGGACGAGGCGGAACGTCTCAACCGCTTCGTCGGAAACCTTCTCGACATCACGCGGCTCGAATCTGGTGCGCTCAACATCCGGCTGACCGAAGTCGATATTGCCGAACTCGCCGAGACAGCACTTCGGCGTGCGGGCCGGATGCTTTCGGGGCACAAAGTCCAGGTAGACATCCCCAGAGATTTGCCGCCGGTATCCGCCGATCCCATTCTTCTCGAACAAGTCCTCTTCAACCTCCTCGACAATGCTGCAAAATATTCCCCGCCAGGGAGCACCATTCGCATGGAAGCGCGGGCCGCGACGGGAGAAATTTCGATCAGCATCACAGACGAGGGCGAAGGTATTCCTTCCGATGAGATCGAAGCGATCTTCGACAAGTTTCGCCGGTCGGGATCAGGTGACAATCGTCCCGCAGGCACAGGACTTGGCCTTGCAGTTTGCAGGGGCTTCGTGGAAGCATTTCGTGGCACCATCAGCGCCGCAAACAGGACCGATGGCCACGGCTCAATATTTACGGTTCGCCTTCCTACCCTTCCAATCGTTCGTCAATCTATGGAAGCTAAATCTTGACCGTGCCTATGCATATCCTGGTCGTTGATGACGAGCCACAGATCCGTCGCTTCTTGCGCACCAGCCTCAATGCTCAGGGCTATCGCATTTCCGAAACAGGAAGCGCGGTTGAAGCTGTAGCGCTCGCCGCAAAGGAAAGGCCGGACCTCGTCATCCTCGATCTGGGGCTGCCGGACGGCGAAGGCTTCGACGTCATCGAAAGACTGCGTCTTTCCTCCCAGGTTCCCATCGTCGTGCTATCGGTCCGCAATGACGAGCAGGGAAAAGTTCGGGCTCTCGATCTCGGCGCCGACGATTACATAACCAAGCCTTTCGGGATGGAAGAGCTCATGGCGAGGCTCAGGACCGCGCTCCGCCATCGCCTTCAGATCCAGGGCGAGACTCCGATCTTCCGAAGTGGCGCCTTGTCGGTCGACCTCGTGCGTCGGATCGTGACGGTTGCCGACAACGAGGTGAAACTCTCCGCCAAGGAATATGATCTTCTCAGGCTCCTCGTCGCTCATTCAGGCAGAGTGCTGACACATGGCTTCCTGCTGAAGGAAGTCTGGGGACCGGCACACGCCGAGGACGTTCAATACCTTCGGGTCTACATCAGACAATTGCGTGAAAAACTCGAAGCTGACCCCACCCGTCCGCAACTCATTCTGACTGAGACCGGGGTTGGCTATCGGTTGAGGGCGGATTGAACGGCATCCCTCATTACAAAGAAACGACCCCGGAAATTTCTTTCCGGGGTCTTCTTTTTCTGCCGCGACCAGTTAGCGGATGAGAGGATCGCGGTAGAACTCCTGTTCAGCTTTCGCTTAGAAGGCGTAGCTGATGTCGAAGGTCATGAAGTCGCGATCTTCGAATGCGTTCTGCACAGCGTTGCCGCGCGTGGCGGTCCACTGAACGCCGGCGCTCCAGTTGCTCTGGTAGGTTCCGCGAACGCCAAGCGACAGCGTCTTCTTGTTGTCGAGGAAGCCCGGTCCGACCGGGCCGGCCGAGGTGCCGAAATCCTGCGCGAACTGGACCAGCGGCGTGAGCGTGATGGCCGTACCGAAAGCGTTGTTGTACTGGACGCTCGCGCTCAGGCGGTAGCCATGCGAGAAGCGGTCCGGATGGTATAGCTGGAAGTAGGGGTTGCGCGTGGCGAGCGCCGGCGTGACGAATTCAGACATCGATGCGGCGAGCGCATTGAGCTTGACGTCCGAAATGCCCGGCATCCACTGGAAGCCCCAGTTCGCGACCAGGATGACCAGATCGGCGCCGAGGCCGCTCGTGATCGAGTCCGAAGTCGGAAGCGTCGAGACGGTGCCGATCTGACCCGTGACCGAGTCCGTCCGGATGAAACCGTCCGGGAACGCGCCCGGCGTCATGTCATAAGGAAGCGTCGAGTCATAGGGAATCGCGCCACCGGTATTCGTGCCCCAATGACCGAGCAGCATTTCGCCCGACGAGATCTGGAACGGCAGATTGGGCTGATACACCAGTTCGCCCGAGAAGGCCGTGCCATAGATGAAGTCGGCCAGCACCGTCGAGAAGCTCGCGCCGATCACCTGAATGTTTTCGGCATAGTGAGCGCGGTAATACTGGGCCGTGTCCGCTGAGCCCGACAACACACCGGGCACTCCGTTCGAATATTCGAGGAACGGAACATTGGAGTCGTAATTGACGTAGTAGAGGCCGAGCTCCGTGCCGTCATTCAGCCAGTCAGCATTGTAGCCGAGCTTCAGGCCGAACTGACCGAAATCGCCGGGCTTCTTGGACGGCTTCACCGGCAACTGGTAGTAGGTATTGGCCGGACCGTCGATGGCGATGTTCAGATAGGCGCCCCCGGTCCGAAGATGTCGTTACCGAAATAGGTGCCAACGGGATCGAGCTGCGTCTGACGCCATTTGAAGCCGGCCCAGGCTTCGAGGCTCATGTCGTTGGGCAGACCGAGCGACGCATAGAGCATTTCCTGCGGTAGAAGGGCTTCCTTGATCTCCGCGCCCGGCGTGCGCAGCGCGCCAAGGTCGACCGACATGAACTGGTTGATGCCGCCCGGAATGAAGAGGCTCTCACCCCAGTTCACAACCTGCTTGCCGAGACGGAGGTTGAGCGGAAGGCCGTTGGCGACGTCGAAATTGCCGTAGACGAAGGCGTCGAGAACGCTGAGGTCCCAGGCGGCGGCGTTATGCGCGTCATTGCCGCGCAGCGCATCGCTCAGCGGACGCTTGCCGTAATCGGTGCTGCTCTGACCCGCGACCTGATCGCCGATATAGTCGTAGAAGCCCTTCACACGGACGAAGGCGCCGTAGTTCTGCCACTTCGCCTGCACGTCAGTGACAAACTTGACACGTTCCGAATAGGCATCCCACTGGCCAAAATTGACGTTGCCATCATCGAGGTTCACGTCGTTATAGACATGGGCGGGTGCCGGCGCGCTCGGGTTGACCGGGCAGCCGCCATTTTCTCCGCTGATCTTCGTGCAGCTCTGCTTGCTCGTGCGGACGCCGACGCCCAGCGAAACCGTGGTGTCGACGGAAAGATCCATCTCGCCGAACTTGAATCCTTCGGCGAATGCCGGCGCGCCGGCGGCCGCGAAGCCGATCGTTCCGGCCATGACCAGAAGTTGTAAGCGTTTCACCTTACTCATTACTCCTCTCCCTATTGACCGCCTCACACGAGAGGCGATTTCAAATTTTTGTTTTCTTTGAAACGGCGGCCTCTTGCGCAGCCCCCTGACGCCATCGCACGAAGCAATGTCCAGGGCGCGCGGTTGCGCTCACGCCCTTTCGGGCGCGGTTGCGATGCCGTTTGTGATTTTGCGTCTCCTCCTCGGCGCGGACAGGCATCCGCACAACTAAGACCACATGCACCTATTTTTGATTCGCTTATGTGATCTATCGTTAGGTGCATTCCACCTAATTTATGAGGTCAGTCAAGATATGCCGCGTCAGGTGCGGCGATCTGCTCTCATTATCGGAAGGGCCGTGACCATAAAGGCGCAGTAAATAACACCGGCCCGCGGGCTCCTGGCTCAACGGAAGGGAAGCTCGATCCAATCAGGCTCCCTCTCGCGCGTTTCCAAGGCATAATGCCGAGACCTAGCCTTGATACTTCCGCGCCGGAGCCAACGATGCCGCACAAGCCCCTGACATTGCTGGCTTTCGACCCCAAGGCTCACGCCGATTCATTTTCCGCGGAGCACACCGCCCGGCTGCGCGATCTCGTCACGCTGCTCGCCCCCAATCCTCTCGCTTCATTTGAAGATACGGCGGCGCGTGTCCTGCTCAGCCAGACGGAAATCCTCATCACCGGCTGGGGTGCTCCGCATCTCGGCGCCGCAGAACTCGCCGCATCGCCGCATCTCCGCCTCGTCGCCCATCTGGCGGGTTCGGTGAAGCCGTTTCTCGATTCCGCGATCGGGGCTCGCGACATTGCCGTGACTTCGGCTGCCGATGCTAACGCGCTCCCCGTCGCCGAATACACGCTCGCGGCTATCCTCTTCGCCAACAAAAAGGTCTTTGCGCTACGGAACGCCTATCGCGAGGCGCGGCACGCCTCGGCATGGGCCGAGCTTGCGCCCGGTCTCGGCAATTATCGCAAGACGATCGGCATCGTCGGCGCCTCGCGCGTCGGGCGGCGCGTCATCGCCCTGCTGAAGCCATTCGACTTCGAAGTGCTTCTGTTCGATCCCCTGGTTGATGCCGCCGAAGCGTTGCAGCTCGGCGCCAGGCT
The DNA here is from genome assembly GCF_039680535.1 of Parvibaculum sp. Lineage (GTDB taxonomy): Bacteria > Pseudomonadota > Alphaproteobacteria > Parvibaculales > Parvibaculaceae > Parvibaculum. The sequence goes on from NZ_JBDKSS010000008.1 coordinate 148,875, forward strand.
CGTCGAACTCGACACGCTGATGAAGACGGCCAACGTGGTGAGCATCCACGCCCCGCTGCTGCCGGAGAGCACAGGCATGATCGACCGGCGCCGGCTTGCCCTGATGAGATCCGGCGCGACGCTCATCAACACGGCGCGCGGCGCCATCGTCGATCAGGACGCTCTCATCGAGCAAACATCGAGCGGCCGCATCGACGCCATCATCGACGTGACCGAGCCGGATATACTGCCTGCCGGCTCGCCACTGTTCGATCTGCCCAACGTGTTCCTGACCCCCCATATCGCCGGCTCGCTGGGAACCGAAACCCGGCGCATGACCGACATGATCCTCGACGAGATCGAGCGCTATATTCAGGGCAAGCCGCTGCAACACCGCGTGGCGCTCTCCGAGCTGGAGCATCAGGCATGAGCGCTCTGACACCGGGTCTGTGTTCGGTAACGTTTCGCGCCCTGCCGCCGGACGCCATCATCGCGCTCGCGGCCGAATGCGGCTTGAAGGGCATCGAATGGGGAGCCGATGTCCATGTGAGACCGCATGATCGCGCAATCGCCCGCGCCGTCGCCGCACGGTGCCGCGATGCAGGCCTCGCAATCGTGTCCTACGGCTCCTATGTCGAAGCGGGCAGCCATATTACAGGTCAGAACTTCGCCGATGTGCTGGAAGCGGCGCAGGCGCTCGGCGCGCCCAACATCCGCATATGGGCGGGGCGCAGAGGGATCCCCTCTGCGGAAGCCAGTCTGGAAGACCGGAACGGCGCGGCCCATGCGCTGCGGGGCATGGCCGCGAAGGCGGCTAGTCTGGGTATTTCGCTCTCCCTCGAATTTCATCCGCAGACGTTGAACGATGGCGCAGAGGCATCGCGCGCCCTCCTCGCGGCCGCACGGCACCCGAACCTCCATACCTACTGGCAACCGCGCCCCGGTATCACTCTCGAGGAAGCCGCGGCGGAACTCGACGCCATCGCGCCTCATCTCACTCATCTCCACGTCTTTTGCTGGAGTGCCTCCGGCGAACGGCGCCCTCTCGCGGAAGGCGCCGATTTCTGGCGCCCGCTCCTGCGCCGGGTAAGCGCGCTCGCAGCCCCACCTGGCCGCCCTCGCTATGCCCTGCTCGAATTTGTCGCTGGCGACGATCCGGAAACGCTGCGGCGCGACGCGGCAACCCTCCGCAACTGGCTTGCCGAAGAGGCCGAGTCTGAATGAGCCCGGAGTCCCCCAATCCCCTCGCCGGCAATCCGCTGGCGACACGCGACGACGTCGCCCGCGCCGCGCTCGATCTCTTCAGGCCGCTGTTGCCCTTCTACAGCCCCGGCCACGCGCGCGTCCGCCTCGCGCGGTCTCATGCCATTTTCGGCGAGGTGCCATCGCAACTCGAAGGTTTCGCGCGCCCGCTCTGGGGCATCGCGCCGCTGGCGGCGGGCGGCTATGAATTTCCCTACTGGGAGATGATCCGCGAAGGCCTCGCCAACGGCACCGACCCATCCCATCGCGAATATTGGGGCCCACCTCGCAATCGCGATCAACGGCTGGTCGAAATGGCGGCGATCGGCTTCGCTCTGGCCCTCGTGCCCGAACATATCTGGATCCCGCTGCCGGAGGCCGCCAAGCGCAATGTCGCGCGCTGGCTCCACTACATCAACGAAGTCGGCATCGTCGACAACAACTGGCTCTTCTTCCGAGTCATGGTGAACCTCGGCCTGAAGCATGTCGGCGCAGCATACAGTCAGCCTGCGGTGGATGCCGCGCTCACGCGTCTCGACAGCTTCTATCTCGGAGATGGCTGGTACAGCGACGGCGCCAGAAATCAGGTCGACCACTACATCGCCTTCGCCTTCCACTTCTATGGGCTGATCCATGCGCGTCTCTGCGGCGACCCTGAGCGCGCCGAGATATTCCGCTCGCGCGCGCGCCTCTTCGCCCCCGATTACCGGCGCTGGTTCGCGGCTGACGGCGCCGCCCTTCCCTTCGGACGCAGCCTCACCTACCGCTTCGCGCCGGCCGGCTTCTGGGGCGCACTCGCTTTCGCGGACGTCGAAGCGCTGCCCTGGAGCGAGATCAAGGGAGTCTATCTGCGTCACATGCGCTGGTGGTCGCGGCGCGACATCGCGAACGGGCACGGCGCGCTCACCATCGGCTACGCCTATGAAAATCCCGCCATGGGAGAGGAATATAATTCGCCGCAGTCGCCCTACTGGGCGATGAAGGCCTTTCTGCCGCTCGCCCTGCCCGCGACGCATCCCTTCTGGGCCACCGAAGAAGCGCCGCCGTCGCTCCACGCCGCGTCGGCACAGCGTCACCCCGGCATGGTCATTGTCGAGGACAGCGCTCACGTCGTCGCGCTCTCCGGCGGACAGACCGCGCCATTGCATCGCTCGGCGGCCGCGAAATACGGGAAATTCGCCTATTCCTCGCGCTTTGGCTTCAGCGTCTCGCCTGCAACGTCAAACGGGAGCGGCATTCTGCCCGACAACATGCTCGCCCTCGCCCTTGCCGATCAACCGGGCCAGTTCGCAATCCGCCGCGACGCAAGGGTTGTCGCGATAGAGCCGGGCCTCGTTCATTCCATATGGCAACCCTGGAAGAGCGCGAAGTCCGCCCGCCTTGGCGACGTCACCATCGAGACATGGCTCATCGCGACGGATCTACCCTGGCTCCTCCGCATACATCGCATCAACTCCCCCGTGCCTCTGATATCGCGCGAAGGCGGCTTTTCAATCGATCGCACGGGTGGCGAGGCTCCGCCCCAGGCGAGCGCATGGCAGACGCTGGTGCGCAGCAGGGCAGGCCTCAGCGGCATTCGCGATCTGCAGGGGGAGCGCAGAGGCGGCATTGGTGTGCCCGCGCAACAAACGAGCCTTGTCTGGCCGCAAACCCTGCTGCCACTGCTCGAGGGCAGACATGCGCCCGGCAGGTTCACCCTGGCGACGGCGGTCTTCATCAGCGCGGACGCAGGCGCGGAGCCGCGCTGGAACGAGGCTCCCGCATTGCCCGAGGGCCCGTGGTTCGACCGGTGACCTGTCTCAGGCGCTCCGCGAAAGCGGTATCACCGTCAAGGCAAAGGGAACTTCGAACCAGAAACGCGCGCCCTTGTCGGGCATTGCCTCCGCCCCGATATCGCCGCGCATCAGGCTCACCAGCTTGGCGCTGATGGCAAGTCCAAGGCCGGTGCCGCCATATGTCTTTGCGATATCGCCATCGGCCTGCACGAATGGCTTGAAGAGACGGGCAGCCACGTCATCGGTAAAGCCGATGCCGGTATCTTCCACCTCGAAGCGGACACGCAGGGCGTCGCGCTGCCGGTTCAGCACCATGCAGCGCAGATCGACCCGCCCGCCCGAGGGCGTGAACTTGATCGCGTTCGAGATGAGATTGGTGAGCACCTGACGCAGCTTGCCTTCGTCAGCAAGCACGCTCTCCTGCGGCAAGGCGCTGCAGTCCACGTTGAGCTTGATGTTCTTCTCTCGCGCCATTGCCTGCCAATAGAGCAACGACTCGAAGATGGCCGACAGCTCCGTGGGCCGCTCGTCGAGATCGATCTTGTCGGCTTCTATCTTCGAGAACAACAGCACGTCGTTGAGCACGGTGAGAAGCCCCACGGACGCGTCATGAATATATTGGCCATATTCGCGCGTTTTCGGTTCCTTGCTCATGTGCGTGATGAGATCCGAAAACCCCATGATCGCGTTCATCGGGGTGCGGATTTCATGGCTCATCGTGGCAAGGAAATCCGACTTGATCCGGTTTGCTTCCTCGGCCCGAGCCTTCTCGAATACTGCCGTTTCGAAGGCCGCGTCGAGCTTGTGCGCCAGATCCTCCTCAGCCTGAAGCTGGGCGAAGGTCTCGAAATATTTCTGCCTGTTGAAATGCATGATGACGACGGTCGTGCCCAGCAGGACAAGGCAGAGCACGCCCGACAGCACCGTCAGCAGGCCCGCCCGGTCCGCCGCATAGACGATGAGCGTGAAAGGCATGACGAGCGCGATGAAATTGGGCCATTGCCGCATCGTCGGCGTCCATGAGCAATGCGTCATCACGCTTGCGCCAAAGACGATCGCTGTCACGACGAAGTTATGCGGCTCCGCCAGGACCCAATTGTAACCCGCTATCGTGTAGGTCGCGACGGAGGCGACATGAAAGAGACCGGCATCGCGCCAGCATCGCTCCGTATCGATATCGACGATGCTCTGCTTCACCTTGCGGCGCCAGATCAGCGTGCCCGTGTCGAGCGCAATGGCGGCAATGAACCAGCCGACGCCGCTGGTGAGGCCGCTGGCCGCCATGGTCGTCACCGCAAGGGCAAGCGGAAAGGAGCACCGGAACAGATAAAGCCTGTCCTCCAGCGATATCCAGTAAAGAAGCACCTTGCGACGAATATGCTCTTCCGAGGTCATGCCTGCTGCTACTCGAATGCGCCCTCAGCCACCGCCCAAGCAATTTGGCACGGTCAAAAGCCATTATTTCACGCGGGGATTTAAGAGGACCTTGCTGAAGTCGCTAAAAGTGTCACAAGCCTGTGCTTCGGGACGGAGGCAATCGCCTCGGCTGGTGTCAGAAAGAGACAAAATCCTTCCCAACATCCTTAATGTTCCTTTACCAATGTCGGTCAGGATGAACCAACGCAGGCAATCTCACCTGCGGGCAGCGCGGTCCGACGCATGAAGGAAAAGGAACTCAGGCTCGCTCTCGTCTGCTACGGCGGAGTGTCCTTGGCCGTCTACATGTATGGCGTCTCGCGCGAGATCCTGAAGCTGGTGCGCGCCTCCCGCGTCTATCACGGTGAACATGATCGCCAGCGCCGCCAGTCGGCGAACTTCACCGATCTCGAGCCGGGCAACGGCCGTGAATGCGATACGGAAGAGATCTATTTCGAGCTGCTTCGCGCCATCGGCGAAACGCTTGAGCTCCGCGTCTTCGTCGACACGATTGCCGGCGCCTCCGCCGGCGGCATCAACGGCGTCCTTCTCGCCCGCGCGCTTGCCCACGATCTCTCGCTCGACGGCCACAGGAAGATGTGGCTCGAACAGGCGGATATCCTCTCCCTGATGGACGAGGAACATATCGCCGGCAAGTGGAGCAAGCTCTTCATGAAGCCGGTCTTCTGGGCGATCAACAGCCGTTGGCTGACGCGATTCGCGCCCGACGCCGAGATGCGTCAGAAGCTTCTGCTCTTCACGCGCTCGCGCTGGTTCAACCCGCCCTTCTCCGGCATGCTGCTGACGAACATGCTGCTCGATGCCTGCCGCGCAATGGAGAAGGATGCGCAGCCCGGCGGTTCGCTGCTCCCCATCGGCCACAAGCTCGAGCTCATCGTTTCCGTTACCGATTTCTACGGATACACACAGAACATTCCGCTGCACGATCCCTCCTCGATCCGTGAGCGCGAGCATCGCCATGTGCTGAAGTTCGATTATCTCCAGCACCCCGGCGGACAGATGGATACCGATTTCGACAGCGACCATGTTCCCGGCCTCGTCTTCGCCGCGCGCGCGACATCGTCTTTCCCCGGTGCATTTCCGCCCGCGGAGATCGGCGAAATCGATCTTGCGCTCGAACGCCGCGGCGACTCCTGGCCGACGCGCGCCGAGTTCCTGAGCGGCAATTTCAAGCCCCTGATCGCCTCGGGCGCCGACCCGGTGAATACGTCCTTCATCGATGGCAGCGTGCTCAACAACAAGCCCTTCGGTGAAGCCATCGCCTCGTTGCGCGGCCGCCCCGCCTATCGCGAGGTCGACCGCCGCATCGTCTATATCGATCCCGATCCGGAAGGCGGCCATCTCGAGGCGGGCGGCATGCCGCCCGGCTTCTTCCACACGATCCGTGGTGCGCTCTCCGACATTCCGCGCAATCAGCCGGTACGCGACGAATTGGAGTCCGTTCACGAGTTTTCCGAACGTGTCCGCCAGTATCGCCGGATCGTCACCGCGACGCGTCCGCATGTCGCCGCGCGCATCCGCGAGGTGATCGAGAGCGGCCCCCAGATTTCGCCGAGCCCCCACGCTCTGGCCCGGTGGCGCGACCTCGCCAACACGCAATCCGCGCTTGAGGCGGGCTACGCCTATGACGGCTATATTCAGCTGAAGGTCATGTCGGTCCTCGATCGCCTCACGAACTTCATCGTCGAGGCGAGCGGCACCGTGGTCCAGCCGCGCGACCGCCAGAAGCTTTCGCGCGCAATCGAGGAATGGGCGCATCAGCGCGATATCTTCCCGGTCCGCTGGACACGCGTCGACGGGCACATGGAGACGCCGACCGCCGCCACGTCTTGGGTCCGCTTCCTTCGCGACTTCGATCTGAGTTTCCGTATCCGGCGTCTGCGCTTCGTCATTCGCCGCCTCAACGAGCTTTATGAAGAGCAGGCCAGCGCACCCGATCACACCGAAGCGCTCGATGCCTTCAAGGCAAACCTCTATGAATGTCTTGAATTGCTGAACAGGCGCCCGGCCTCCCGCATCCGTACGCCGGAGATCATCGCGCTCTGCTCGCAGATGCTGGGCGACGGTGCGCCAACGCCGGACGCCATCGATGAGCTCCTCGGGAAGATCGGCCCGATGCTCGATCTCGTCGGCGCGGATCATGTGATCGACCAGACCATCTCCGTCATGTCAGGCAGCTATCTGCCTTATGCGGTCCGGCTCGAACTCATCCACGCCTTTGTCGGCTTCCCCTTCTTCGACGTGCTGACGCTGCCGCTCAACAAGTGGAACGATCTCGACGACGTCGATACGGTGCAGATCGACCGCATCAGCCCCGAAGACGCCAAGGCCATTCGTTCCGGCGGCGCGCGCGCCACGCTGATGGGTCGCGATCTCGGCCACTTCGCGGCTTTCTTCAGCCGCCGGGCGCGTGAAAACGATTATCTCTGGGGCCGCCTCCACACAGCCGACCGGCTGGTCGACATCGTAGCGAGCGCGGCGGCGCCGAATGTCGCGGCCTCCGGCATCGACCTTGCGAAGCTCAAGGGCCGCCTTTTCCGCGCCATTCTCGCGGCAGAGAAGCCGCATCTCAACGCGGTGCCGGATCTCGTCCGCGACCTCGAACACGAGATCGCCACGCGCTTCAACATCGATATCGGCGAACGGCAGGACGAACCGGCGCAGGAACCTGCTCAGGGAATGACGGAACTCGCGCCCGACCGCGCCTGACGCGTTTCGCTGGCAGACGCAATATCGCCACATGGTTTGAGATCGCCCGCGCCCGAGGCGAGCGGCGCATCGTGATCGTCGATCCAGTTGGCGATGTCCGTCCACACGACCTGCCGCTCCAGATCGCGCAGCAGCATGTGATAGCCGTTTGCGTAGCAGGCGGCATTCACATCGACATGCGCCGCCTTCATTTCGGCGAGCGAATGCGCCACCGGCAGTTCCGGCACGATCTGGTCATGCGCGCCATAGAGCAACAACACCGGCACGTTGATGCGCGGCGCGGCCGCAGCCGCCTCGTCCATCAGGTTGACGAGGCCATAGATCGTTCCAACCTGCGTTTCCTTGATGACCAGTGGATCGCGGCCGAGCGCCCGGAGCATCTCGATATTGTCCGACGGCCTGATCTTGAGCCCCTGCCCGGTCACCGTCATTTCCGGCAGCATATGTGCGCTCGACCAGAGCACGACGTCGTAGAAGGTGTTCATCTCACGCCAGCCCCAAACGGCGGGCGCCGCGAGGATGACGCCATCGACCTTGGGAGGATTGGGCAAAGTGAAAGAGCGCATCACCACGCCGCCGCCCATGCTCTCGCCGAGCAGAAAGACCGGCACCCCGGGATGCTCTTTCCTGACCAGTGCGACCACGGCATTGAGGTCGTCGGCCATTCGCGCATCGCCCGCCCAGAGCCCGCGTCCCGGCGCGCGCCCGAAGCCGCGCTGGTCATAGGCATAGACGCTGATCCCATGCTCCGGAAACCATTGGCCCGGCATGTCGAAGGCATTGGAATAATCGTTGAAGCCGTGAACGCCGATGATGACGGCCTTCGGACTCGCCGCCGGCCAGACGCGCAAGGGCAGCCGCGCGCCATCCGAGGTCACGACATTCTGACTCTCGATCCGAGGCGTATAGACCGGGTCGCCCGTCGCCATGAGGCGCGGGGCGCAGCCGAAGGTCACGCCCAGAACAAGCGCCGATCCGAGCGCCACCCGCAGTGCTTTGCGCATTTGCCTTATCCAATCAGCCGGCGCACGTCTCGTCGCAGCGCCGGAAGAACGTCCGTTTCGAACCATGGATGCTTCCTGATCCAGGCATTATTACGCCAGGAGGGATGTGGCAGAGGTATGGCGGAAGGAAGATAATCGCGCCACGCCACAACGGTTTCAGTCAGGCTCGCCTTGCGCCTCGGCCCAAGGTGCCAGCTTTGCGCATATTGCCCGACAAGCAGCGTCAATTCTATCTGCGGCATGAGTTCGAAAAGCCGCGCCCGCCAATGGCCCGCGCATTCGCGCCGCGGCGGCAGGTCGCCACCCTTGGCGTCGAGCCCCGGAAAGCAGAAACCCATGGGCACGATGGCGACGCGGGAGACGTCATAGAACTCTTCCGAACTCACCCCCATCCAGTCGCGCAAGCGGTCGCCGCTCGGATCGGTGAAGGGCGTACCGGATGCGTGAACCCTTGTGCCGGGAGCCTGCCCCACAATGCAAAGCCGCGCCGTTTGCGACACGCGCAAGACCGGGCGCGGCTCATGCGGAAGCGTTTTGCCTGCCGGCTCTTCAATGCAGAGTCGGCAGGCACGGATTTCCTTTGCGAGCTTGTCGAGCGCGCTCCGGCCCATTTGCCCTACTGAACTTCCTTCAGCATGTTGCGTGCGATGATGACCTGCTGCACCTGGCTCGTGCCTTCATAGATGCGGAAGATGCGAACGTCGCGATAGAAGCGCTCGATGCCGTAATCGGCGACATAGCCCGCGCCGCCATGGATCTGCACCGCGCGGTCGGCGATGCGGCCCACAGCCTCCGAGCAGAAGAGCTTGGTGCAGGAACTTTCCGTTCCAACTTCCTCGCCCGCGTCGCGGCGCTTCGCGGCGTCAATGACCATGCAGCGGCCCGCATAAAGCTCCATCTTCGAATCCGCCAGCATCGCCTGCACGAGTTGCAGATTGCCGATGGGCGCGCCGAACTGATGGCGCTCGGCGGCGTATTTCGTCGAGTCCTCGACGAGCCGCGAGGCCACGCCCATGCAGACGGCGGAAATGTGAAGGCGTCCGCGCTCCAGCACCTGCATCGCGGTGACGAAGCCCTTGCCCTCCGTCTCGCCGAGAAGGCAATCCGCCGGAATGCGGGCATTGTCGAAGATGACGTCACAGATATGCGCGCCCTGTTGGCCCATCTTCTTCTCGGGCTTGCCGATGCTGATGCCCGGAATGTCGCGCGGAATGACGAAGGCCGAAACGCCCTTCGCGCCCGGCGTCTTGGGGTCGGTACGCGCCATCAGCGTGAAGGCATGCGCCTTGTTGGCATTGGTGATGAAGCGCTTCGTGCCGTTGACCACATAATGGTCGCCGTCGCGGATCGCGGTCGTCTTGAGCGAGGCCGCGTCCGAACCCGCTTCCGGCTCCGTCAGCGCGAAGCTGATGATGACCTCGCCGCTGGCGATCTTCGGCAGCCAGTATTCCTTCTGGTCCTGCCGCCCATGCATGACGATGCCCTGACTGCCGATACCGACATTGGTGCCGATGACGGAGCGGAAGGCTGGCGAGGTGCGGCCCAGTTCGAACATGAGAAGGCATTCCTCCTCCATGTTGAGCCCCAGCCCGCCATACTCGACCGGCACGGAGATGCCGAAGAGACCGAGCTCCTTCATTTCCTCGACGATCCCGGCGGGAACGGCGTCGTTCTCCGCCACCTGGTCCTCGATCGGGCGCAGCCGCTCGTCGACGAAGCGACGGACGGAGGAGATCAGTTGTTCGCGTGTTTCGGCATCGAGGGCCATGTTCGCTCCGCTCTTCTGGGGGTATGCAGGGGCGGAATTTAGCCGCTGGTGCCGAAAGATCAAAGCCCCTCGGAAAATAGGGAAAAATCGCCCGTTCCGCCCTCAATTCTCCCCTTCGGCGCAACCCTTCCGCCTGCTATGAACCGGAGACTTGACCTATCTAGCTGCTTTGAGGGCCTGCCATGAAAACTCCTCCCCCCCGTCTCGCCGGTTATGAAAGCTGGGACGGCACCGACCCCTTCGAGGATCGCGCCGGTCCGTTCTTCTTCCGCAGGCTCGAAACGGGCGAAGTGCGCTGCGCCTTCGAGGCCACGCCTGCCCATTGCAATGGCGGCGGCTTCCTTCACGGCGGCCTCCTGATGACCTTCGCCGATTTCTCGCTCTTCGCCATCGGCCGCGACGTGATCGGCGGCCACGCAGTCACCGTATCCTTCAATGCGGAATTCACCGCCGCCGGACTCCCCGGCGACATTGTCGAAGCGCGCGGCGAAGTCATGAAGAATACGGGCAGCATGGTTTTCCTTCGCGGCCGCGTCTACACGGCAAGCGCCGAGGGCGAACGCGTCCTCTTGAATTTCAGCGGCATCGTGAAGCGGGTCCGGCAGAAGCCTGAATCCCACTAGCGCGCAGCAGCGGCCGGAGCCAAAGCCATGGTCACATTGAGCGTCCTCGACCAGTCCCCGATCCGTCAGGGCGGCACCGCCGCCGAGGCCATGGCGAACACGCTCGACCTTGCGCGCCATGCGGAGCGTCTGGGCTACAGCCGCTACTGGGTTGCCGAGCACCACAACACCAACTCCTTCGCGGGCTCCGCGCCGGAGATCATGATCGCCGCCATCGCCGCGGCGACCGCCCACATCCGTGTCGGCTCGGCGGGCGTCATGCTGCCGCATTACAGCTCGCTGAAAGTGGCGGAGCTTTTCCGCGTTCTCGAGACGCTCCATCCCGGCCGCATCGATCTCGGCGTCGGCCGCGCGCCCGGCTCCGACCAGCGCACCGCCCGCGCCCTTCAGCCCGGCCCCAATGCCTATCCGATCGACGTCTTCCCGCAACAGGTCGAGTTGCTGATCCAGTTCCTCGAAGACTCGAATGGGCTGTCAGGGGACGCAGGCGGCTTCCCCGAAACACACCCCTGGCGCGGCATCCACGCGACGCCGCGCGGGCCCGGAATGCCGGAACTCTGGATGCTCGGTTCCGGCGGCGACGGCGCGGCCTATGCCGCCTCCTTCGGCATGCATTATTGCTTCGCCCATTTCATCAATCAGGACGCGGGCACGGGGCCTCTCGATCTCTATCGCAGCCAGTTCAAGCCATCGCGCCATCTGTCGTCGCCGCATGGCTCCATCGCCGTGTCGGTCACTGTCGCCGAGACGGAAGAGGACGCCCGCCGCATCGCCGCGCCGCGAAATCTATGGGTGCTGCATCTCCTGCAGAACCGCGCAGGCGCCTTCCCCTCGGTTGAAGAGGCTCTCGCCTATCAGTATTCCGACGATGAAAAGGTCATGCTTCGCGCCGTCGAACGCCGCGGCATCGTCGGCACGCCCGCACAGGTGCGCGGGCGGCTCCTTGCCATGGGCGAGGAATATGGCGTGGATGATTTCGTCATCCTCACCATCACCTACGACCAGAAAGACCGCATCCGCTCCTATGAACTTCTGGCGGAAGCCTTCGGTATCTAGTCCGCCGCCTGCATCCGGGCCCGCCGCTCCGTCCGCCGGTCGAGCGCAGCGCGCAGCCGCACCTGCCGTTCATGCGTGATCGGATAGTTCCAGATGATCGTCGTCGAGACGATCCATAGCGCCAGCGGAACGAGGCAATACATGGCGGTAAGGGCAAAATTCGCCGTCGCGCTGTTCGTGTGCGACTGCGGATCGAACCCGATCCAGGAAAGCACGGGCAGCGCAATGCCCACGCCGGCCGCCTCGAATATCTTCCTGACCATCGCCAGAAAGGCGAAGAGAAATGCCGTGCGTTGCTCGCCGCTCTTGAGCGTGTCGAGATCGACGACATCGGCGAGGATCGATTGGCCGAGAATGGGTGCCGCGCCAATCGTGAAGCCCTGTATCACCGTGATGCCGAGCATGGCGGGGAACACCGCGTCGGGATAATTCGGCTTCACCCAGTAAATGATGACGGGCACCAACGCGAAGGCCGCGAGGCTTACGAAACCCGCCACGCCGATCCCCTTGTGCTTGCCGATGCGCCCGCCAATCCCGACCCAGAAGGGCGAACCGACCACGCCCGCCGCGAAGAGCGCGAAAATCAGCACGGAGCTGCTGCTGCCCATCTGCGCCACATGCTCGAAGAAAAGCACGGCCACGCCTGCATTGATCGAGCCCGCCAGCGCGCCGAGAATGACCGTCGCAAGTATCATGCGCAGTGGCCCGTTCCGCATTGCCACGCGCACGCCAGCGCCAAACGAAATCGGCGTGCTGTGCCCTCGCGCAGGCTCCCGTACCGACACAAGAAGAATGACGAGGCAGACCGGCAACAACCCCGCCGTGAGCCACCCAAGCGCCGCCATGGCCCCGCGCGACGCCGCGCTTGCCGCCGAGGCGCCGTTGCCTGTCTGGCTTGCAACGATGGGCACCGAAATGGCGATCAGCAACCCGACCAGCATGAATATCTGGCGGCTGCCGGTGATGCGGTTGCGTTCGTGATAGTCGTCGGAAATCTCCGCACCCCATGCGCCATAGGGAATCTCGATCAGCGTGTAGCCGAGATAGATCGCGCAGATCCATCCGAGCAGATAGAGGTTCGTCACTTGCCCCTGCGGCACGAAGAGCATGATCGCCGAGATCATCATGATGCCGACGCCGACGATGACCCAGGGCCGCCGCCTGCCCCAGCGCGTATGCGTGCGGTCGCTCCAGCGGCCGATGAAGGGATCGACGAAAACGTCGCTCAGCCGCGCGAGCATCAGAATGACGCCGATGGCGCCGAGATCGAGGCCAAGCGTTCCGGAATAGAAAGGCGGAATGTAGATCGCGAGCGGAAGCCCGATGACCGCCATGGGCACGACGAGTTGCCCATAAGCGAATAGCTCCCATTTGCCGAGCTTCGGCACGCCGGGCTTGTGCTGGCCCTTGTTCATTGTTCCCGCCTCCCCAAAGGTTAGTAAACGGACGTTACTATCCTCCCGGAAACCACGGCAACGTATTTCGCAAGGCTCGCTTCAGGTAATGAGACCGATCACCGCGCCCGTCATCGACGTCGCGAGCGTTCCGGACACGATGGCCCGCGTTCCCAGCGTCACAATGTCAGAGCGACGCGACGGCACCAGGGCCGTCAGCCCACCGATCAGAATGCCGACGCTGCCGAGATTGGCGAAGCCGCAAAGCCCATAGATCATGATCAGCGCGGAGCGTGGGCTGAGCGCCCCCTGGGGCAGATGCGCCAGATCGATATAGGCGATGAACTCGTTGAGAATCGTCTTTGTGCCCATGAGCTGCCCTGCCGTCTGCATTTCGCTTGCGGGCACGCCCATCAGCCATACGAGCGGCGAGAAGGCCCAGCCCAGCATGCGCTGCAAGGTGAGCGGCGCGCCGCCGGCGTCGGGAAATGCGCCAAGGATGATGTTGATGAGCGCGACCAGCGCCACCATCACGACAAGCATGGCGAGAATGTTGAGCAGCAGGTGGAGGCCGTCCACGGTGCCCCGCGTCACCGCGTCCATGCTGCTCTCGTAGTCGACGAGCGGCTCCTCTCCGGCAACGCCCGTGCCCACGAAGCCCGCCTCCTCCGGCACCATCACCCGCGCGATCGTAATGCCCGCCGGCAGCGAGATGAGCGACGCGACGAGAATCTGCCCCAGCGCGCCCGGCACCACCGGCTCGAGAACGCTCGCATAGAGAACGAGCACCGTGCCGGAAACGCTGGCGAGCCCCACCGTCATCATGATGAAGAGTTCCGCCCGCGTCAGCCGTTCGAGATAGGGCCGGATGAGCAGCGGCGCTTCCGCCATGCCGAGAAACATCGTCGACGCCGAAGCGAGACCGACCGCCCCGCCGAGTCCCATGCTCCGTTGCAGCAGGAAGGCGAAACCGCGCGTCACCCATCCAAGTATGCGCCAGTGCCAGAGCAGCGCCGAAAGAGCCGACATGACGACGACCAGCGGCAGGGCCTGAAATCCGAGCACAAAGACATTGGCCGGGTTCTTGACCTCATAGGGGGCCGGTCCGCCGCCCAGATACCCGAAGACGAAGCCGGTGCCTGCGCGCGTCGCCTCGGTCAGCGCGTCCACCGCCCCGTTAAGCGCAAGCAGCGCGCCCCGCGTCGCAGGTACCTTGAGCAGCAGGAGCGCAATGGCGATTTGGAGCCCCACGCCGACGGCAACCTGAGTAACCGAAAAGGCGCCCCTGCGTTCGCTGAGCGCCCAGGCCGCGCAGACGATGACGACCAGCCCGAAAGCGCTTTGCAGGGACAGAAGATGCATATTCACTCCAATAACGTTGTCCCTCGCGGGAATCGGTCAGGCTGGCCGGAACATAATGGCCTGCAGGGGGGCCGGGGATAAGTCTGTCTGACGCCTGTTCATCCGCGCAACAATGCCCTCCCTTGACCCCCTACCGGCCATCATGCACAAAGTCACCCCGAAACTGGCCCTACCCCAAGGGCACCAAAGGCCGCCTCAGGCGCGACACACCTAACGGGAGACTAGACCCATGAGCATTCGTTTTGACGGCAAGGTCGCCATCGTCACCGGCGCCGGCGGTGGCCTCGGCCGCAGCCACGCCCTGGAACTCGCCCGCCGCGGCGCGAAGGTCGTCGTGAACGACCTCGGCGGCTCGCGCGACGGTTCCGGCGGTTCGTCGGATGCGGCGAACAAGGTCGTCGAGGAAATCAAGGCGTTCGGCGGCGAAGCCATCGCCAACGGCTCCAGCGTCACCGACGACGCGGGCGTCGCCCACATGGTCAAGCAGACCATGGACGCCTATGGCCGCATCGACATCCTCATCAACAATGCCGGCATTCTTCGCGACAAGTCGTTCTCGAAGATGGAAATCGCCGACTTCCAGCTCGTCGTCGACGTGCACCTCATGGGCACCGTGAAGCCGACCAAGGCCGTCTGGCAGATCATGCGCGATCAGGGCTATGGCCGCATCATGGTCACGACCTCGTCGACCGGTCTCTATGGCAACTTCGGCCAGACCAACTACGGCGCGGCGAAGCTCGGCGTCGTCGGCTTCATCAACACGCTGAAGCTCGAAGGCCAGAAGGACAATATCCGCTGCAACGCGCTGGCGCCGGTCGCCTATACGCGCATGACCTCGGACCTGATGCCGCCGGAAGCTGAAAAGATGCTCTCGCCGGAATCGGTCACACCGGGCGTGATGTTCCTCGTTTCGGAAGATGCCCCGACGGGCATGATCCTCTGCGCCGGCGCCGGCGTCTTTGCCGCGGCCCGCATGGAAGAGTCCGAAGGCGTGTTCCTTGGCGGTGCCGACCTCTCCGCCGAGAAGGTTGCCGCGAACTGGGAGAAGATCTCCGACTTCTCGAACGCCGCGCCCTACTTCATGGGTGGCGAGCAGACCGGCAAGTTCTTCAAGCTCGCCTCCGGCGGCAAGTAAGAAACGCCGTCTACGGACGAATTAAGGGGAGCCTCCGGGCTCCCTTTTTTGTTGCGCCTCGTCCCAACAAGATCCGTCACCCCGGGCTCGACCGGGGGGGCCATCTTTGCGCCACGACGCGAAGGACGATGAATGCCGGATCAAGTCCGGCATGACGAAAGGCTAGCGGGATTCCTGGTCCAGCGACTTCTCCAGCCGCCAGACGGTAACCGGCTTTCGACCTTCCATGTGGCCAAGATCGTGCGGCACCTCGCCGACGACTTCCCAGCCCTGCTTTTCGTAGAAAGCCCGCGCGCGGTCGTTTCCCGTGCGGCAGAAAAGCGTGATGCGCTCGAAGCCCTCATCCCGCAGCGCATCCTCCGCGGCGCCTATCACCAGCGCCGCGATACCGCGTCCATGAAAGGCGGGCATTACAAAAACCTGACCGATACTGTCGCCCTGCCAGCTCGCAAAGCCGATGACATCGCCTCCAACGACGGCCACGGCGCAATTCGGCAGCGCCGTTCCGATCCGCTCATTGAAGAACCCGATCGGCCGGCGCGCGGCGACGTCAGGGTCAATCGCAGCATGGCTCGAATGCCATGCATCGTGCCAAACGCGCGCGAGCGCCGGAATGTCTCCGGCGCTCGCAAGTCTTATAGTCACATTGTCGGAGGCCTGGCTCAAAGCCCGAGCACAGCCTTCGCCATGATGTTGCGCTGCACTTCGTTCGAGCCCGCATAGATCGAAGCCTTGCGGAGCGAGAAGTAGTACGGCGCCGTCGTGAAGGCGTTTTCCGGTCCGATCGAAGGCTCATTGGTTTCGATCATGCCATCCTCGACGAAGGGGATCGCGTAGCTGCCGAGAACCTCGACCGCGAGCTGCGATACTTCCTGCTGAAGCTCCGTGCCACGGCACTTCAGAAGCGAGGATTCGGGGCCGACATTGCCGCCGGTCGAAAGCGCCGAGAAGATGCGAAGCTCGGTGAACTCCATCGCCGTGATCTGCGCTTCGAGATCGGCGACACGCGCCTGGAACGAAGGCTCGTCGGCAACCGCATGGCCATCGACGATCGTTTCCTTCGCACGCTTGCGCACCTTGTTCAGCGCGCGATAAAGGCCCGCCGAATAAGGATTGCCGCGCTCGAATTCGAGCAGGTACTTCGCATAGGTCCAGCCCTTGTTCTCCTCGCCGATGCGGTTCCCGATGGGGACCTTCACATCGGTGAAGAAGACCTGGTTCACTTCCTGATGCGGCGCGGGCGTCCCGTCGAGCAGCACCAGCGGCTCGACCTTCACACCCGGCGTCTTCATGTCGATGAGCAGGAAGGAAATGCCTTCCTGCGGCTTGCCCTCTTTCGAGGTCCGCACGAGGCAGAAGATCCAGTCGGCCCACTGCGCCACCGAGGTCCAGATCTTGGAACCGTTGACGAGATAATGGTCGCCCTTGTTCTCGGCCTTGGTCTGGAGCGAGGCGAGGTCAGAGCCCGAGCCCGGCTCCGAATAACCCTGGCACCAGAGCACATTCGTTTCGAGAATGTCCGGCAGATACTTTGCCTTCTGCTCCGGCGTGCCGAACTTCATGATGACGGGCGCCACCATGGTCGGGCCGAAGGGAACGGTGTGCGGAACGCCAGCGGCGCCCATCTCCACGTCGAAGATATACTTCTGCGAGGCGGAGAAGCCCGGCCCGCCATATTCCTTGGGCCAGTTCGGCGCGAGCCAGCCCTTCTTCGCGAGCGACTTCTGCCACTGCACATGGCTCGCCTTGTCCATGTAGCCGTGCTTCGAGCGCGCGTGCTTGGCGCGCATCTCGGGCGTATAGGCTTCCGCGATGAAGGCGCGGACTTCCTGACGGAAGGCTTCGTCTTCCTTGCTGAACGACAGATCCATTGCAGTGTCCTTATTCGACCTTGGAGACGATCTGAAGCGCCGGACGGCCCGCGAGAACCGTACCCAGCGCCGGACCGGCCGCCTTGAAATGCTCGGACTGGCCGTGCTCCGCCATCGCCTGCTCGGAGGCATACTGCTCCATGACGACGTAGGTCGGCTCGTCCTTCATCTTGAAGAAATCGTACTGAAGGTTGCCCGCCTCATTGGCGCGGACCTTGGCGCGCAGATCGGAGAAGATCTTCTCGAATTCCGCTTCCTTGCCCGCCTGCACCTTGATGGTGGCAACAATGCCTACGACGCTCATTTACAGCTCCCTGATTGAATTATTGATTGGGCGCGACTTTAGTGGCATTGGGGGGCCGCTTCAACGCCTCTGATACGCTGCGTCAAATCACACGAACGGCCCCCGGTTCATTCCTGAACAGCTATTCGCCCTTGTAGACGGGCGCCCGCTTTTCGAAAAAGGCGTCCAGCGCTTCCTTGTGGTCCGCGCTGTGATGGGCGATCGCCTGCATAGAGGCCGAAAGCTCCATGATGGCGTCGAAGCTGGTCGTCATGCCGTGGCGCAGCAGCTGCTTGGTCATGCGGAGCACGTCGGGCGCCTGGACCGAAATCTTGTTCGCGACCTCATGCGCACGCTGCATCAGGTCGGCTGCGGGGACGACTTCAGAGACGAGGCCCCACTCTTTCGCCGTCTTCGCGTCGATGGTGTCGCCCGTGTAAAGAAGCTCGGACGCCCGCGCCATGCCGATGATGCGCGGCAGGAGCCATGCCCCGCCATCGCCCGGAATCAGGCCGATCTTCAGAAAAGTCGCGCCGAAGATCGCCGAGTCCGCGGCAATGCGCGTGTCGCAGAGACAGGCGACGTCATTGCCGAGCCCAATGGCCGGACCGTTCACGGCGGCGATGACCGGCACCTCGATGTTCCAGACCGCACGAACGATGCGGTGGATGCCGTTGCGGTAGCGTTCGCGGATATGCGTGCCGGGTCCGCCGAAGCCTTCGCCGCCCTCCCGCATCGCCTTGACATTGCCGCCCGCGGAGAACGCCTTGCCCGCACCGGTCAGGATCACGCAGCGCACGTCGCGATCCGCATTGATGCGCGCGACAGCATTCGTGAAGTTCTCCGGATCGTCGGCCGCACCCAGCGGATTGCGGCTCTCCGGCCGGTTGATGGTCAGCGTGACCACATGACCCTTTTTCTCGAACAACAACGCTTCACTCATCCGACGTCCTCCGCTGGTGCGGGATGCTTTGCCCCGCAACTTGTCTGGTCCACGGTCTTCCCCAGGAAACACCGCGTGAAAGCCTGCGTTAACCAATGGCTGGAAAGGCTTGTTAACAATTTTAGCCGACCCTTGGCACAAACGGAAAGCGGGAGATTCCGCGAGCGAGCTTTTGCAACGCGCAGGCTTTCCGTCATTGAGGGACGTTTGGGCATGGCAGTGGAAGACGCGCCGCAAGGTGTCGGCCGGAAAAGGCGGCACGCAGGCGATAGCACTTCCGGGGGTGGGATCGGTTTCCATTGGGAAACGCTGATCGCGTCCTTCGTGCGCGCGCGCCATTACCGCCCCTCCCGCATGTCGCCGGAAGCCCGCCTTTCCCAGCTTCGCGCGCTGGCGGAGCCACAGGTCAGCATTCCTCTCGTTTTCCCGCTCATGGTCGCCACTTTCGGCCTGAGCCTCGGCGACGACGTGGCGTGGTGGAAGATCGGCGCATGGCTGCTCGTCATGCTTGCGCTGCAGGCAGCGAGCTACATCAACGCCCGGGAATTTCTGCAAAGCCACATTGAACCCGATGATGCAGGACGATGGGCCCGCCGCTTCGAACTGCTGACGCTCGCCTTCAGCACGGCCTTCGTCTCCGCCCTCTACTTCCTCTGGCCGCATAACCATGCCGACCATCAGACCTTTCTTCTGGCTCTGATGACCGTGGCGCTGGCGCCTCTGACACTCATCACGATCGTCTACTTCCCGGTCTTCTGCTGTACAGTGATGCCGGTTGCAGGTGGAATCGGGCTGCGCTTTCTTGCCTATGGCAAAGCCACCCACCTGACCTTCCTCGTCGCGCTCGGCCTGTTTCTCGCGCTGCTCTTCCATCTGGCCAGGATCGTCAACAACACGATGCTCCGCGCGGCCAATCTTCAGTCGGACAAGAACGCGCTCATCGAGCAGCTTTTCCGCGCCAAACGCGAGTCGGATGCGGCGCGTGCCCGCGCCGAGGAGGCGAACCGCGCCAAGTCGAGCTTCCTCGCCAATATGAGTCATGAGCTCAGGACGCCGCTCAATGCCATCATCGGCTTTTCGGAAGTCATGGCGACGGAGATCTTCGGCACGCATTCCAAGCCGATCTACAAGGAATATTCGAACGACATCAACCAGTCGGGCCAGCACCTGCTCGGCCTCATCAACGACATTCTCGACCTGTCGCGCATCGAGGCGGGCCGCTTCGAGATCGTCGAGGAAGAAGTCGACATCGTTTATCTGGCGCGGGACTGCAAGCGCCTGCTCGACATCCGCGCGCAGGCCCAGCGTGTCAACGTGATCGAGGAGTTCGATACCGGCCTGCCTGTCCTGCGGGCCGATGCGCGGGCCATGCGTCAGACCTGGATCAACCTGCTGACCAATGCGATCAAGTTCTCGCCGCCCAACACCACGGTCAGGATGATCGCGCGGCTCGACCCGACGGGTGACCTTCGCTTCGGGGTCCATGATGAAGGGCCGGGCATCGCCGGGTCCGAGATCGACAAGGTCATGGAAGCCTTCGCCCAGGGCGCGGCAGGCATTGCCCAACCCGGCAAGGGCACGGGCCTCGGCCTCTCGATCGTCAAGGGCCTGCTTGCAGCTCACGGCGGACGCTTCGAGCTCCGCAGCACGCTAGGCCAGGGCACTCAGGCCGAGGCCGTTTTCCCCCTCGCCCGCCTCCGCCAGCTTGCGCCGTCGGAATGCCGCGCCACCGCCTGATAGCGCGAGACTCTCAACAAAATCCTCAGATTCGGGGCAAAAAGAAAAGGCCGTAACATGAGTTACGGCCTTTCCCTTGAGTCAGACTCGAATACTTCAGGCAGCGGTCGAGTAGCGCTTCAGCTGGTGGTCGACATTGCCGAACTGCGTGTCGATCATGGTGAGGCGCTTGAAGTAGTGGCCGACATTCAGTTCGTCGGTCATGCCCATGCCGCCATGGAGCTGCACGGCCTGCTGGCCGACGAAGCGACCGGCCTTGCCGATCTGGACCTTGGCGCCAGCGGCGGCCTTGGTGCGCTCGGCTTCGCTCTCATCGAGCTTCAGGTTGACCATGTAAGTCATGGAAACCGACTGCTCATAGGCCATGAACATGTCGACCATGCGGTGCTGGAGAACCTGGAACTTGCCGATCGGCACGCCGAACTGCTTGCGCGTCTTGCAGTATTCGACGGTCGCCTTGTTGAGCTCTCCCATGCAGCCGACGGCTTCGGCGGAGAGAGCGGCAATCGCCTGATCGGTGATCTTCTCGACGAGCGGCAGGCCCTTCCCTTCCGCGCCGATCAGCGCGTCGGCGCCGACCTTGACGTTCTCGAAGGTGATCTCCGAGGCGCGGCGGCCATCGACAGTCGGATAGTCGCGGGTCGAGACGCCAGCGGCGTTCTTGTCGACGATGAAGACCGAAACGCCGTCACGGTCGCGCTGGCCACCCGAGGTGCGCGCGGTGACGATGAGCTTCTGCGCCCAGGGAGCGCCGAGAACCACGGCCTTGTAGCCGTTGATCGTGTAGCCCGCGCCGTCCTTCTTCGCCGTGGTGACGAGGTCGGCGAGGTTGTAGCGGCCCTGCGGCTCGGCATAGGCGAAGGCCCAGACCGTCTCACCGCCGATGATGCCGGGGATATGGGCTTCCTGCTGCTCCTTGGAGCCGCCTTCGCGGAGGAACCCGCCAGCGACCACGACCGTCTCGACGAAGGGCTCGACCACGAGATGACGGCCGAACTCTTCCATCAGGATCATGGTTTCGATGCTGCCGCCGCCGAGGCCGCCCAGCTCTTCGGAAAAGGGCGCGGCGAGCAGGCCCAGCTCGGCGAACTGCTGCCACATCGCCTGGCTCCAGCCTTCGGGCGACTTCACGATCTTGCGACGCGTGTCGAAGTCGTACTTGTCGGCCAGCAGGCTCTGCACCGTATTGCGGAGCAGGGTCTGCTCCTCAGTGAACGAAAAATCCATGTCCTTGCCCTTCCCGTTAAGTCTGGTTTCTATGCGGCGCTTGCGACCTCTTTAAAGGCCGAGCACCATTTTTGCGATGATGTTGTGCTGAATTTCGTTCGATCCGCCATAGATCGAGGTCTTGCGCATGTTGAAATAGTTCTGCGCGGCGCCGTTCGAGTAATCCGGCCCGGCGACGAATTCATTGCCGGTAAGATCGCCGGTCGGCACGTTGACGTGGCCGTAATTGCCGACGGCTTCGAGCGTCAGTTCCGTAATGCGCTGCTGGATCTCTGTGCCCTTGATCTTGAGGATGGAGGCTTCAGGTCCCGGTCCCGCGCCCTTGCTTTCGGCGGCCAGCGTGCGCAGCTCCGTCACCTCGAGCGCCGCAAGGTCGATCTCTAGTTCGGCGATCTTGCGCGCGAACTCGTCGGTCTTGATGAGCGGTTCACCGTCCACGAGTTCGGCGGTCGCGATGGACTTCAGACGCTCGATCGCCTTCTTGGAGCGCGAAACGCCGGCGATGCCCGAACGCTCGTTGCCGAGCAGGAACTTCGCATAGGTCCAGCCCTTGTTCTCCTCGCCGATGAGGTTCTCGGCCGGCACCTTCACGTCTTCGAGGAAGACTTCGTTGACCTCATGCGCGCCATCCATCGTGATGATGGGGCGAACGGTGATGCCCGGCGTCTTCATGTCGATCAAAAGGAAGGAGATGCCCTCCTGCGCCTTCGCGTTCGGATCGGTACGAACGAGGCAGAACATCCAGTCGGCATATTGCGCGAGCGTCGTCCAGATCTTGTGGCCGTTGACGACATAATGGTCGCCCTCGCGCACAGCGCGCGTCTTGAGGCCGGCGAGGTCCGAACCGGCGCCCGGCTCCGAATAGCCCTGGCACCACCAGACATCGGCGGAAAGAATGCCCGGCAGGAAGCGCTTCTTCTGCTCTTCATTGCCGAAGGTGTAGATGACCGGGCCCACCATGGAGAGGCCGAAGGGGAGAAGCGGCTGCGTCTCGGCGCGCGCATTCTCTTCGTTCCAGATATAGCGCTGCGTAATCGTCCAGCCCGTGCCGCCATATTCCACCGGCCAATGCGGAACGACCCAACCCTTCTTGTAGAGGATGCGATGCCAGGTGAGGATTTCTTCCTTGGTCATCTCGCCACGCGTCCGGCGCGACTTCAGGTCTTTCGGATAATTCTCGGCAATGAACGTGCGGACTTCGTCGCGAAACGCGAGATCCTGCGGCGAGAAACTCATATCCATCGAAACTTCCTCCTGTTCGGCGGCAAACGGAGCCGCTGCTTCCGCAAAACTGCCGATTTATACGCGAGAAAGGGCCGGCGCGATCAGCCCGCCCGGCCGCTTATTTTGGCCGTGATATTAACGGCCCACGGGGCCGTTGCAAGGCCGGCGGCTGTGCGCCGGGAAACGGGCTCCTGTGCGCAAACTCCCCGCCCGCCGCTGCGGCAGGGGGGCCGGAAGAGGCCGAATCGCGCTCAGGCGAAACCCGCCTGCTCCCGTGTCGCCATGCCGGAAAGCGCGCCCGCCGCTGACCTGACGAGGTTCACGGCCAGGGCCGCGCCAGTGCCGTCCTCCAGCGTGAGGCCCAGATCGAGCAGCGGCTCCTTGCCCAGCGCTTCGAGCAATATGTCGTGCGGCACCGAGCCGGAACGATGCGCGGCAAGGCAATGGTCGAGCGAGCCCTGGTCCTGCCTGTAGAGAACGGCCGCTGCGGCGCAAGCGACGAAGCCGTCGAGCAGCACCGGAATGCGCTGGTAGCGGGCAGCGAGGATCGCGCCCGCAATGGCGGCAAGCTCGCGCCCGCCGAGGCGGCGAAGCGCCTCCAGTGGATCGCGCAGCGCATTCCCGTGGAAGGCGAGCGCCTCTTCCACAACAGCCTGTTCGCGCGGATCGGACGTCCAGTCCGATGCCTCGCCGCCGAAAAGCGCCGCCGCGAGGGCCGCGGCCACGGCGCCATTGCCGACACCAGCCGCGCCCACGCAGAGAAGATCGGTCCCGCCCGCAATCGCTTCCATGCCAAAGGCCATGGTCGCGGCGCAGGCCTGCTCGGAAAGCGCGTCCGCGCCCGTGATGTCCGGCACCGGCATGTCCAGCGCCAGATCGAAGACCTTCAGCCCAGCATTGGCCGCCAGCGCAAACTGGTTCACCGCCGCGCCGCCTGCCGCGAAAAGCTCGACCATCTGGCGCGTCCGCGCCTGCGGCAGGTCGGAGACCCGCGAGGCGACCCGATGATTGGCGGCAAAGATGGCAACGAGCGGCCGCTCGACGGCGGGCTTCGGGTTCGCCTGCCAGCGGGCAAGCCAGACGGCGATTTCCTCGAGCCGGCCAAGGCCGCCGGCATCGACGAGGTCGCCTGCATGGGCGGCGGCCGTCACCGTCGCCACATCATCCCCGGCGGGAAGTCCCGCGATCAGGTCGCGAATATCGTCGAAAGGCAGGCCGGAGGGCGGACGGGTCATTATATTTGTCTCGGAATTGGGAGGTGCCTTCCTATACCCTGCCCCGGACCGCGATAGAACCCGGAAATGACGTGAACGCCCTGCCAGCCATCTCCTCCCCCTGCATCGATGTCTGCGAGATCGACGCCGCCTCCGGGCTCTGCGCCGGCTGTGCCCGGTCGCTCGACGAGATCGCCCAATGGTCGCGGCTCGGCGAAGATGAGCGCCGCGCGATCATGAAAACCCTGCCCGCCCGCCTCGACGCGCTCGGCCCCCGCGCCAAGGCGCCAGACGAGGCCTGCGCCCGCATCGCCTCGGTACTCGCCAGATGACGGCGCGCAGTCCCGAACTCTTCGGCCACCCGAAGGGGCTCTCCTTCCTTTTCGGCACGGAGATGTGGGAACGCTTCTCCTATTACGGCATGCGGGCGCTGCTGACCCTCTACATGGTCAAATATCTGCTGCTGCCGGAAAACCGCGACCGCGTGCTCGGCCTCGATGCGTTCCATCGCACGCTCGAAGCGATATTCGGCCCGCTCGACGTGCAGCCTTTCGCCTCGCAGGTCTACGGCTCCTACACGGCGCTGGTCTATCTCACGCCCGTTCTCGGCGGCTTGATCGCCGACCGCTGGCTGGGCAATCGCCGCACGGTGATCATCGGCGCGCTGCTGATGGCGCTCGGCCATTTCATGATGGCCTTCGAGCACCTGTTCCTTTTCGCGCTGCTCGCGCTCATCCTCGGCAATGGCGCGTTCAAGCCCAATATTTCCAGCCAGGTCGGCGCACTTTACGCACCCGGCGACGCGCGGCGCGACCGCGCCTATTCGATCTTCTATGTCGGCATCAATCTCGGCGCCTTCCTCGCGCCGCTTGTCTGCGGCACGCTGGGCGAGCGCGTCGCCTGGCATTACGGCTTCGGCGCGGCTGGCGTCGGCATGCTGATCGCCATTGCGATCTACCATTTCGGCACGCCCTATCTTCCCGAAGAGAGGCCGCGCGCAAAGGCCTCAACGTCGAGCCCGCGCACCCCGCTTACGAGCGAGGAATGGCGCGCCGTCGGCGTGCTGGCGCTTCTCTGCGTCTTCGTCACCTTCTTCTGGGCGACCTATGAGCAGCAGGGAAACACCATCGCTCTCTGGGCGGATGAAAACACCGACCGCGCGGTCAATCTTCTCTTCTGGCAAGGCGACGTTCCGACGACATGGTTCCTGTCGCTGAACCCTTTCATGATCTTTGCCTTCACGCCTTTCGTCGTCGCACTCTGGGCGCGGCAGTCGCGGCGCGGCACGGAACCGTCGACACTCACCAAGATGTCGCTCGGCTGCCTCGGCGTCGCGCTCGGCAATCTCCTCATGGTCGCCGCCGCCCTGGAAGCGAGCGCAACCGGCAAGGCGAGCGCCCTCTGGCTCGTCGCCTATTTTGCCATCGTGACCACGGGCGAGCTTTACCTCTCGCCCACCGGCCTTTCCTTCGTCTCGAAAATCGCGCCTGCCCGCCTCATCTCGATGCTGATGGGCTTCTGGTTCCTCACAAACTTCACCGGCAACTTCCTCGCCGGCTGGCTCGGCAGTTTCTGGAGCACGATGGATAAAGGCGCGTTTTTCCTGATGATCGCGGGTGTTGCGGGCGCGGCGAGCGCGGCGATTTTCGTTTTTGATCGGGTGATGAAGCAAAATCCGAGCGGGCAGGCGTTGTAGGCACAACACCCATCCCCAACCGTCACCCCGGACCTGATCCGAAGTCCATCTTCGCATCCCCAATCAAGCGGCCCCTGGATCCCCGCTTTCGCCGGGATGACAGCAAGTGATGTGGATGCGTCCTGCAGGGGGTGGGAAAGCAATCCGGACGGCGCAAACAAATACGGACGCGGCATTTCGATGCCGCGTCCGTTTCATGTTTCGCATCACTCCGCCCGTTTGCGGCCGGTGAACATGGCGCGCACCAGATTTTCCCGGTGCTCGATGCTGGCGGCGAAAACGCCGGCGATGTGGAGGCCGACAAGGATCAGGGCGAGGTTCGCGAGTGCTTCATGCACTTCCTCGACCCACTCGACGCCCCAGAAGGCATCGGTCGTCATCAGGATGCCCGTGCCGCAAAGCGCGGCGAGCATGGCGAGGAGCGCCATCACCATCGCGCCGCCTGCCGGGTTGTGCCCGATGTAACGCTTCGCGCGGAACATCATCGTGTCGACGAGGTAACGGATCACCGTCGAGGGACGATAGATGAAGTCCGAAAACCGCGCATGCGTGCTGCCGACGAGGCCCCAGACGACGCGGATCGCGACAAGCGCTGCGATGGCATAGCCCGTGGTCTCGTGAACGCTCTGCAACTCGTCGCCGGTGGCCCAGGCGATCGCAAAGGCCGCCACCAGCGACCAGTGGAAGATACGCACCAGCGGGTCCCAGACGCGGACGGTGGCCGGCCGCGTGTCGCGGCCGGCGTCCAGGGTCTCAAGCGCGCGAGACATCAGTCGTCTTCCTTGCCGTTGACGCGCTCGCCGGTGACCGGATTGAAGTAGAGTTCGGCCTTGGCGCCGTTCTTGTCGATGACATAGAGTTCGTAGCAGCCGTCCTCGGCCTTCACGCGGCGAACCTCATAGCCGAGCGCGGTGCCCTTCGCCTTGATGGCGTCTTCGCTGAGCCACTGTTCGCGCGGCGCATTGCCACAGCTCGCTTTGCCCTCTTCCTCGGCGAAGGCGGGAACAGCCACACCCATGGCGAGGACGACGGCGGACAATTGAAGCATCTTACGCATTGTGAAACTCTCCTGTTGGATGGGATCGCTCCGATCCCCGACGAATGCGACCCTAACGGAGTGGCGCTGACAGAAGGCTGAGAGGGGCTGTCAGCGAATTGTCAGCTAGCGGATGCGATCCTGCACGAATGATGAAACAGCGAACGAAATGGCGGGGACTCCTGAGGGCGATTGCGGTGGCGGCGCCCTTCTGCGCCGTCTTGCCGCAGGCCTTCGCCGGCGAGCCCGCGCATCAGCAGATCGAGGAGCATGACCACGATCGGGCCCGCCGCGCACGGGAGCGCGGCGAGATCAAGTCGCTCGAAGAAATCATGCCGACCGTTTCCCGCGAAGCACCGGGCGAGATTTCGCATATCGAGCTCGAGCGCGACGACGGGCTCTGGGTCTACGAATTCAGGATCATCGACGCGAAGGGGCACCTTGAGGAAATCAAGGTCGATGCCGCGACAGGCCGCATCATCGAGCGGGAGGACGACTGATGCGCATTCTTCTCGTCGAGGACGATGACAGGATCGCGGCCGACGTCGCCACCGCGCTGACGGCGGCGGGCTTCACAGTCGAGCGCGAGGCCGATGGCGAGGAAGCCTGGTTTCGCGGAGACACGGAAGAATTCGACGCCGTCGTCCTCGACCTCGGCCTTCCCGGCATGGACGGGCTTGCGGTTTTGAAGCGCTGGCGCGATGGCGGACGGCGCTTTCCCGTTCTCGTCCTCACCGCGCGGGGACGCTGGGCCGAGCGTGTCGAGGGCATCGACGCGGGCGCCGACGACTATCTGCCAAAGCCCTTCCAGATGGAGGAACTGATCGCGCGCCTGCGCGCCCTCGTCCGCCGCGCGGCGGGACAGGCATCGTCCATCCTCGTCAACGGCACTGTGCGTCTCGACACGCGGCGCATGGAAGTCACCGTGAATGGCGTGCCGGTGAGCCTTTCGCCGCAGGAATATCGCCTCCTCTCCTATCTCATGCATCATGCCGGCCGCGTCGTCTCGCAACTCGAACTGACCGAGCATCTCTACGCGCAGGATTTCGAACGCGACTCGAACGCGATCGAGGTGATGGTGGGCCGCGTGCGGCGGAAGCTCGGCGTCGACCTCATCGAGACGCGGCGCGGCTTCGGCTACATGGTGCCGGAGGCTGCGCCATGAAGCTGCGCTCGCTGCGCCTGCGCCTCCTCTTCATGGCGCTCGTCGCGAATGCGCTGGCGCTGGCGATTTCCGGTGTCGGGCTTGTCTACCTCTTCGAACGCCATGTCGAACAGCGCATCGACAGCGAACTGGAGACTTATCTGAACCAGCTCGCAGGCCTCGTGACCTTTTCGCCAGACGGCGCCGCGACCATCTCGACGCCTTTGTCCGATCCGCGCTTCAACCAGCCGCTGAGCGGCCTTTACTGGCAGGTCGGCGAGGACGCGCGCGGCACGCTGCTGCGCTCCCGCTCGCTCTGGGATGCGACGCTCGCGCTTCCCCGCGACACGCTCGGTAATGGCGCGGTCCATCGGCACGAGTTGCAGGGGCCCGGAAAGGTGCCGCTCATCCTTCGCGAGCGCTCTATCACTTACCGAACCGCCGGCGAAAACAGGACACTTCGCGTCGCCGTCGCCATCGACGCATCGGAAGCGAGAACGGCGGCGCGCGCCTTCGCGGGCGATCTCATCCCCTCGCTCGTCCTTCTCGGCGCGGTGCTCCTCGCTGCCGCCTGGGCGCAGGTGCAGCTTGGCCTTCGTCCGCTGGAAGAAATCCGCCGGGGCGTCGGCGCGATCAGGTCCGGTCATCGGCGACGCTTGCCCGGCGGCTTCCCCGAGGAGGTGACGCCGCTCACGGAGGAAGTGAACAATCTGCTCGATGCGCAGGATAAGGCGATGGAGCAGGCGCGCGCCAGCGCGGGCGACCTCGCCCATGGCCTCAAGACGCCGCTTACCGCCCTTGCCGCGGATGCACGCATATTGCGCGAGCGCGGCGAGGCGGAGACGGCGCGGAATATCGAGGAGATCGCCGAGACGATGCGGCGACACATCGAACGCGCGCTGACAAAGGCCCGCCTCAGGAGCGGCCAGCGCATCGCGACGCCGGTCGCGCCGCTTGCGGAACGCCTCATTCAGACCATTCGCAAGACGCCGCTCGGCAGTGCATTGCAGTGGGAAAACGCAATCGCACCACATGTCCTGGCAGCGATCGACCCCGACGACCTTGCGGAGCTGCTGGGCAATATCGTCGAGAATGCCGCCAAGTGGGCGGCGACCAAGGTGCGCCTCTCCTCCGCCGCGCAAGGCGAAACGACGACCTTGTTGATCGACGATGACGGCCCGGGCATACCTGAAAAGTCACGCACTGCCGTGCTTGAACGTGGCGTTCGTCTCGACCAGACCAAATCCGGCTCGGGCCTCGGCCTCGCGATCGTCGGTGACATCGTGGAGGCTTATGGCGGCCAGCTTGCGTTGGAGAAGGGTCCGCTCGGCGGCCTGCGCGTTGCCGTCACGCTGCCCGCCGCTACAGCAACGCCCCATACTTCACGACATTGAGCGCGCGGCGCGACTGGAAGGCGTAGCCCCGATCGCGCAAGGCCTTCTCGACGCCAGGCATGTGCTCGGCGCCCCAGGGGATGATGACCGTCGCACTCGCCGGGGCATTCTTGTCGAAAGTCGCGATCAGCTTCGCATTGCGCTTGTCGATCAACTCGCCATAGATCGCCGCGACATCCTTGTCGCTGTAGCGTTCGCTCATCGCCTGAATGCGGCGATAAGCTTCCCAGATCGACGGCGCGTTATAGAGCTCGCCAACCTCGCGGAGAAAATCGACCGTCTTGGTGGAGAAGTCCGAGATGTCGATATCCGCACGGATCACGTTCGAACTCTGCGGAGCAGCGCCGGCGTTCGGCGCAGGCTTTTGAAGCGCCTCGCCTGCCTTCTTCGCCATCCATTCGGCCTGAATGCCCGACTGTTCGGCAAGACCAAGCGCGCCGGCGATGTGATTGTAGGAGAACTTGCCCCTGAGCAGCCCCGTCTCGTCGCTGACACCCTCGACCAGCACCAGCGCGTCGGCGGGGAAGCTCGCAAAAAGATCGCGATAGAAGCGCCCTTCGCCGACATGGATCATGCCGATGAGACGGACGGTCTTGCCATCTTTAATGAAAGTCGACTCTCGCGCCTCGATACCCTTCGACGTGAAGTCGATATAGCCGCCCGTGTGCTCTTCTACTGCCGATGCGACGAGCTTTGCGCCGATGATCGGCATCGCGACCACCAGCCCGAAAAACATGACGCCCAGCGCAATGAATGTGCGACGGACGAGATGCGTCTTCATCGGAAGATCGCTGGCGCGAAGCAGAAAGCGCCCGCTCAGCTTCCTGACCTGATAAAGGGCCAATGCAGCAAGGCCGATCTGGATGAAATCGAGCGGCAGACTCGAAAGCGGCTGCCCTGCCGTTGCAGCGAGCGGCCAGCCCCAGAGATTGGCCCAGAAGGCATAGCCGACCGGCAGAACGAAAATGCGCTTCGGCACCTGCGGCACGAAGACGAGGATCAGAGCGACGAGCGCCGCCAACGCGAGGACGACGACCGCAACGAACCCGCGCAGGAGCGTCAGTCCATGAAAAGCCGCCAGGCCCGTCAACAGATCGTCGAACGCCGAGAAAACACCATCGGCGGCGAAGGCGAGCAGCCATGCGCTCGCAAAAAGCGCGACGCCATCAAGAAGGCGGCGGTGCTTCGGGGCCTCGCTCATCACGTCGCTCATCCGCTGGTCCTTTCGATGGTCGGCGGAGAAGCTAGCAGAGCGGCGGGCTTGCGATCCAGAACTACGGATCAGGCCTTTTTCAGGAATTCAGTCCTAAGAACGAGGCCCTTCACCTTTTCGGCGTTGCACTCGATCAGGTCTTCGTCGTCGGTGAGGCGGATATTCTTGATAAGCGTGCCGCGCTTCAGCGTCACGGACGTACCCTTCACCTTCAGGTCCTTGATGACCATGACGGAATCGCCGTCACTGAGCTGCGTGCCGTTGCTGTCTTTGACGATGAGGGTCATGGCGTTCTTCCGTCTGGAGGGTGGAACCCCTCTTTAGGCGGCGCGGGCTGGAATCGCAAGCGGGCGGTTTGAAGCAGGCGGCCTAGCCCGCATCTTTCGCAATCTGCGAGGTGATTTCAGCAACGACTTCGCCGGCGCTGCGACCTGCGGTATCGACAACGATGTGTTTGCTCTCCCAAGGATGGTAGTCCCGCTTTTCGACTTCAGCCCATGTCGGCAATTTGAAGCCCACAATATCCGCCGTCCGGCTTTCGACGCGGCTGCGATGTTCAGCGGCGCCAGAACAGATCACTTCGATTTCAGCAAAGGGCACACCAGCGCGCACCGCAACCCCGCGCCAGGCTGCCCGCGTTATCTCTATAGGATTGACGGAATCTGCGATGACGGTTCGACCAAGACGGAGGTTGTCTTCGGCCAGCGCATAACCGACTCGGTAGCCCTCCTCACCCGTAACGTGTCCGTGCGCGGATTGCGCCAGAGCGTGCTCGATTGTGTCGATGCGGATGTGGACGGCTTCGAGAGACCGCGCGAGTTCGCGGGCGATGGTCGTCTTGCCGGCGCCGGGAAGGCCACCAAGAATGATAAGCAAGATCAGCCCGCGTCGCGCGTCGCGCGCGTTTCCAGCGGATCGCGCTTCAGCATGCGGCCTTCGAGCGCGCCGAGCCAGTCGAGACCTTCGCGCAGCCGCACAACTTCGCCAATGACGATGATCGCAGGCGCCTTGAAGCCCGTGCGCTCGACATCGGCGGCGGCGGTCGCCAGCGTCGTCTCGAGCACTTCCTGATCCTTCAGCGTCGCATTGCGGACAAGCGCGACGGGTTCATGCGCCGCCCGGCCATTGGCGATGAGAAGATCGGCGATGCGCGGCAGATGCGACAACGCCATGTAAAGCACGATGACGGGCGAGCCCTTGGCGATCGACGGCCAGTCGAGATGTTCCGGCACCTCGCCGTCGGCCATATGGCCCGTGATGAAGGTGACGGCATGGTTCACATCGCGATGCGTCACCGGTATGCCCGCATAGCCAAGGCCGCCGATGCCCGCGGTGACACCCGGCACGACGCGGAACGGAATGCCCGCATCGACCAGCGCCAGCGCCTCTTCGCCGCCGCGCCCGAAGACGAAAGGATCGCCGCCCTTGAGCCGGAGCACACGCTTGCCCTGCCTTGCAAGCTCGACAAGGCGTGCCGAGATGTCGCGCTGCTTCGGGCTCGGCTTGCCGCCGCGCTTGCCGGAATATTCGAGCTTCGCGCGCGGGTTCGCGAGGCCGAGCACAGCCTCGTCCACCAGCGCGTCATAAACGATGACATCTGCCTGATTGAGCGAGTTCACGGCATGAAGCGTCAGCAGACCCGGATCGCCCGGCCCCGCGCCGACGAGCCAGACCCAACCGGGCTCGAAAGCAGGCAGGCCGAGGCGCGCGGAAACATTCTCCGCCACACGTCCGCCCAGCTTTACGATCTTGTCGCTCATTTTACGACTTTTCGCTGAGGTTTAAAAACCGCTTGCCAATTCTGACGTAAATATAGGGAAGATGCATCCCGATCAAGAGCGAACGGCCCCCGGCGCCAAGGTTTCTGGTGTAGCGTTCAACGATTGGTCACGCCTTCAAACTAGGCTCCTCACCATGAGAGACAATAGATGGACATGGGCAGCGCTGGTTCTGCTGGCTGTTGTGGCCCTGCTCTTTTTCCTGAACAGCCGGTTTCCCGGCGCGCTTGCGGATGACAACCGGCAAATCCAGCTCGTTTACGGCCTCACCTGGCTCACGCTGATCCTGGGCAGTGTCGCCCTCGGCTGGCGCGGCCGCGCGAACCTCGCGCTGAAGCAGGCATTGGCCTGGATCGCCGTCGCCTTCATTCTGATTGTCGCCTATTCCTACCGCGAAGATTTCATGGGCGTCGGCAAGACGCTGGCCCAGCGCACAATGGGCGAGTTGGTCCCCAGCCGGGCCATCGAATCCGCGCCCGGCATCGCCTATCTGTCGCGCGACCTTTCGGGACATTTCGTGGCGGACGCTCTCGTCAACGGCACCCATGTCCGCTTCATGGTGGACACGGGCGCGAGCGACGTGGCGCTGACGGCGGACGATGCAAGGCGGCTCGGATTCGATCCGGCGAAGCTCGCCTATACCATTCCCTACAGCACCGCCAACGGCACCGCGATGGCCGCACCTGTGACACTCGACGAGATCGAAATTGCCGGTATCAGGATGCGCAATGTCAGGGCGTCGGTTTCGCGCGACGGGCTCACCCAGTCGCTGCTCGGCATGAGCTTCCTCGACGCGCTTCGCGGCTTCGAATTTCAGGGCGACCGCCTGATCCTGCGTGA
Source organism: Parvibaculum sp. (assembly GCF_039680535.1). GTDB lineage: Bacteria > Pseudomonadota > Alphaproteobacteria > Parvibaculales > Parvibaculaceae > Parvibaculum. Next base: position 181,959 of record NZ_JBDKSS010000008.1, read on the forward strand.
GTAATCAGAGAAGAAGAATAAAATCGGGCGGCGGCCCGCACCACCCCCGACTTTGCCACAAACAAACCAAAATCCGCATCCAAACAAGTGTGCCGACCCGCTATAAGAGTCGAGCATGATGCGACATCAAGGAGAGAGGGATGTTTCCCAAACCGCGCGCCGACCTGAAGCCCAACACCTATGAATTCGAGACGCAGCCGCTCGTCTCGCCGTCCGGCTTCCGCGAATATGATGCGCGCTGGCTCTATCCCGAGCAGATCAACCTCAATGGCGTGCAGGCGCTCGGCCTCGGCCTCGGAACGCTGATCCACGAAATGGGTGTGCGGCCCGCCATCGCCGTCGGGCAGGATTATCGGTCCTATTCGGTCTCGATCAAGCAGGCGCTCATCATCGGCCTGATGCGGGCCGGCTGCGAAGTCCACGACATCGGCCTCGCGCTTTCGCCGGTCGCCTATTTCTCGCAATTCGCGCTCGACGTGCCCTGCGTCGCCATGGTGACGGCGAGCCATAATGAAAACGGCTGGACCGGCGTGAAGATGGGCGCGCAGCGTCCGCTAACCTTCGGCCCCGACGAGATGGGCCGCGTGAAGGAAATCGTTCTCTCCGGCGCCTTCAAGGAGCGCGAAGGCGGCAAATATATTCAGGTGACGGATATGGCCCAGCGCTATATCGCCGATCTGACCAATCGCCCGAAGATCTCGCGCAAGCTCCGCGTCGTCGCCGCCTGCGGCAACGGCACGGCGGGCTATTTCGCGCCCAAGGTTCTCGAAGGCATCGGCGCCGAAGTGATCCCGCTCGACTGCTCGCTCGATTACACCTTTCCGAACTACAATCCGAACCCGGAGGATATGGAAATGCTCCATGCCCTTCGCGACAAGGTTCTGGCGGAAGGCGCCGATGTCGGCCTCGGCTTCGACGGCGACGGCGACCGCTGCGGCGTCGTGGACAATACGGGCGAGGAAATTTTCGCCGACAAGGTGGGCGTCATGCTCGCCCGCGATCTTTCGGCGCGCTTTCCCAATGCGCAATTTGTCGTCGACGTGAAGTCGACCGGCCTCTTCCTCACCGATCCGGTGCTGATCGCCAATGGCGCAAAGACCGATTACTGGAAGACCGGCCATTCCTATATCAAGCGCCGCGCGCATGAGCTGAACGCGCTGGTCGGCTTCGAGAAGTCCGGCCACTACTTCTTCAATCCGCCGATCGGTCGCGGCTATGACGACGGCCTCGTCTCGGCCATCGCGATCTGCGACATGCTCGACCGCAATCCGGGAAAGAAGATGTCGGAACTGCGCGAGGCGCTGCCGAAGACTTGGGGTTCGCCCACCATGTCGCCCTTCTGCCCCGACGAAGTGAAATATGAAGTCGTCGAGCGCATGGTGAAGCTCTTCACCGACATGAAGGCGAAAGGCGAGACGATCCTCGGCCAGAAGATTCGCGACCTCGTGACGGTGAACGGCGTCCGCGTCGTGCTGGAAGACGGCACCTGGGGCCTCGTGCGCGCCTCGTCGAACAAGCCCGGCCTCGTCGTCGTGGTTGAAAGCCCGGTCTCCGAAGCGAACATGCGCGGCATCTTCGGCGAGATCGACAAGCGGCTTTCCGCCAATCCGGAAGTGGGCGCCTACGACCAGAAGATCTGATCAGTCTCCGGGGGGAGCAAACATGGCCATCGACATTCCCACGGGCTTCGTGCCCGTGGGAGCTTTTTCAGGCACGGAAAATTTCGAGACTCTGGCAGGTCCCTTCTACCAGCGTCAGGACGCGCCCGAAGGTGTGGCCGTGTGGGGCTTTCGTGCCGCACGCAAGCATTGCAATCCCTTCGGCGTGGTGCATGGCGGCATGCTCACGACCTTCGCCGACACGTTGATGGGAAGCCTCGTCTTCCACGCAATTGGGGGTGCGCCATGCGCCACCATCACGCTCACCATGGATTTCGTCGGCGCCGGTCGCGAAGGCGACTGGATCGAAGGCCGCGCCGAATTGCTGCGTCAGGGACGCTCGGTCTGTTTCCTGAGATCGGAACTGCGCATAGGCGACAAGCTCATTCTCAATGCGAGCGGCGCCTGGGCCATCATCGGCTCACGCTGAGACAAGCGCCTCGCGAGGCACCAGCGCCATCGCATCGCGGATAACCTGCACACCCGCGCCGTGCCGCGGCGCATTCTCCGAGATATAGCGGCGGAAGGCCCGCGCGCCGGGCGCCCCGTGGAAGATTCCCAGAATGTGGCGCGACATGGCATGGAGATGAATGCCACGAGCAAGCTGCGCTTCGACGTAGGGCAGGAATGCTTCCAGCACCTCATGCGGACTCAATGGCGGCTTCGTCTCGCCATAGAAACGCCGGTCGACATCGGCCAGCACATAGGGCGTCTGGTAGGCGGCGCGGCCAAGCATCGCGCCATCGACATGGTCGAGATGCGCGGCTGCCTCATCGAGCGTCTGGATGCCGCCATTGATGATGATTTCCATGTCCGGCATATCGCGCTTCAACCGATAGGCGCGGTCATATTCGAGCGGAGGAATGTCGCGGTTCTCGCGTGGGCTCAGCCCTTCGAGCCATGCTTTCCGCGCATGAACGATCAACGTCTTGCATCCCTCGTCACTCACCATCCGCGCAAGCGTCGGCAGCGCCACGGCCGGGTCCTGATCGTCGACGCCGATGCGGCATTTGACCGTGACCGGGATTGAGACCACCTTGCGCATCGCCGCGACGCATTCTGCGACGAGCGCAGGTTCGCGCATGAGGCAGGCGCCGAAGCGTCCGGACTGCACGCGGTCCGACGGGCAGCCGACATTGAGGTTCACCTCGTCATAGCCGTAGCCCTCGGCAATCCTCGCCGCTTCCGCGAGATCGGCAGGCTCCGATCCGCCAAGCTGCACGGCCACCGGATGCTCGCTCGTATCGAAGCCGAGAAGATGATCGCGGTCGCCATGAATGACGGCGCCCGTCGTCACCATCTCCGTATAGAGCAGCGCGCGGCGCGTGATGAGGCGCAGGAAGTACCGGTCGTGCCGGTCCGTCCAGTCCATCATGGGCGCAACGGAAATACGGTGGTTCGGCGTATTCATGGCCGGAACATCGCCGGAACGATCCATTTAATCAAGAAATCCTGAAAACTCACGCCGATGCCTGCACCTTCTCCGTCAGATGGCGAATAACGCGCAGGAAGGCGGCAACATCGGAAGGCGGCAGACCCGCCACCCATTTCTTTTCGAGCACGTGCTGCGCGCGGAAGGCACGGGCGATGAGCTTTTCACCCACGGACGTCAGATGCACGGAGACCTGTCGGCGGTCTTCGCTTGAGCGCCGCCGCTCGACATAGCCCCTGCCCTCCATCGTATTGAGCACGCTGGAGACCGTTGGCGCAGTGGTGAAAAGCATGCGCGACAAGTCACCCGTGCTCATCGGTCCGCATATCCACAGGCAGAAGAGCATGCGGAACCCTGCCCAGGTCAGTCCCTGCGGCCGATGGACCTGCTGTTCAAGCACCACTTCGGCCCGCATGGCCCCCAGCACCATGCCCACGATGACACTGTTCGCGGCGACGTCGACACCGGGCCCCTCCTGCCGGAAGCGCTCTCTCAACAGGATTTCGAATTCTTCCGGCGTGAACACCGAACCGCCTCCTTGCAAAACTGACTACGCTCAGTCATTATTCATGTGAGGTCACATTATTTGGCTTCACATAATAGGCCCCAAGGGCCGCCTGAACCATAGGGAGCCCGCCCGACAGGGCTTGGGAGGAAACGATGACGGCACGTACTGGTCAACAGTATCTCGACGGCTTGCGCGACGACCGCACCGTCTGGCTCGGCAATGAGAAAGTGGACATCATGAGCCATCCGGCTTTCGCCGGATCGCTCAAGGGCATGGCCGGATATTTCGACTGGCAGAACACCCATGCCGAAGACTGCCTCACCCCCGACCCCGAAACCGGCAAGCCGATGAGCGCGAGCCTCATCGTGCCGCGCAACGCCGAAGATCTTCAGCGCCGCCACAAGGCCTTCGAGCGCTTCGCACGCTACTCGGTCGGTATGCTCGGCCGCACGCCCGACTATGTGAATGTGACGCTGGCGGGCTTCGTCGCTCGCAACGACATTTTCGAATCGAAGGGCGACAAGACCTATTCCGACAGGCTGCGCCGCTTCTATCGCGAAGTCGTCGAAGGCGATCTTTCCCTCACCCACACGATCATCCATCCCGTCGTCGACAAGTCGATCCCGGATACGCAGGGCGTCAACGGCGAATGCGCGCTGAAGGTCGTGCGCCGCACGAAGGACAGCATCGTGGTGCGCGGCGCCAAGATTCTTGCGACGCTTGGGCCCTTCGCCGATGAGCTCTTTGTCTATCCCGGCGTGCCGCAGCCGCCGAGCGTCAATCCGGATACGCTGCTCGCTTTCTCCATCCCGATGAACACCAAGGGCCTTATCACGCTTTGCCGCGATCATTACGGCGTCAACTCATCGGCGGGCGACCATCCCTTCTCGTCGCGCTTCGACGAGCAGGACGCCTTCATGATCTTCGACGATGTGGAGATCCCGAATGAGCGCGTCTTCATCGACGGCGACCTCGACATCTATAACGGGTTGATGCGCCACGGTTGGGCGGCGAACATCATGCAGCAGACCTGCATCCGTGCCGCGGTGAAGCTCGAATTCGCTTATGAGCTTTGCACCCGCATGGCGCAGGCGACCAATGCGGACAAGCGCCCCGAAACCGCCGCGCTCCTCGGCGAGCTCTGGGCCTATTCGCAGCTGACGCGCTCTGCCATCACGGCGGCAGAGGCGGGCGCCCATGACTGGGGCAATGGCGCTTTCTTCCCGGACGATCGCCCCTTCCGTGCAACGCGCGCCATGATGCCCGGCTGGATGGTGAAGGCGAATGACGCGATCAAGACGATCGGCTCGCACAACCTGCTCGCCACGCCATCGCTCGACGCCATCGACAATCCGGAAATCGGTCACCTCATCAAGACCTATATGCCGGGCTCGAACGGCATGAGCGCACGCGACCGGGCCAAGCTCTTCCGCACGGCCTGGGACTTCGCGGGCTCCGCGCTCGGCGGCCGCGTCGAACTCTACGAGCGCTTCTATCTGGCGAGCGCCCCGCGCAACTTCGCGCTGGACCACATGTTCGCCCAGATGGAGCGCGAATGGACGGAAGTGCCCGCCATGCTCAAGGCCATTGGCGTCGATTGATCGGCGATCCATAAAAGAGAAAAGCCCGGCAATCGAAAGATTGCCGGGCTTCTTTGTTTGCGAAGCGTTATTTCAGAACTGTCCGAGCGCGACGCGACGTACCGCCTCGGTATCCGTCGGCTGATGGCCGACCTTGTGCAGCGGCGCGGGCACTTCCTGCACCGTATTCGTTACCTTGCCGATATTCGTCACCTCGACCTCGACCACGTCGCCGATATTCATCGGGCGTGAATTGGCCGGCGTGCCGGTGAGCACGATGTCTCCCGGCAGGAAGGTGATGTGACGCGAGAGATCGGCGAAGATGTAGTCGATCGGAAAGGTCATCTCGCTGACCGGACCGTCCTGCACGACCTTGCCGTTGATATAGGTACGCACCGTCTGCTCCCGAATATCGACGCCGCGCACGATGCCGGGGCCCACAGGACAGAAACCATCATGCCCCTTCACGCGCAGCATGGAGCCCGCATCGGTATCGCGGAAGTCCTGTGCGCCGACATCGTTTGCCGCGGCGAAGCCCGCCAGATGATCCCACACGTCCTCGCGCGCGACATTGCGCATCGGCTTGCCGACGATGGCCGCGATCTCGCCTTCATAGTTGAGATACTGGCAATCGGCCGGGCGGTTGAGAAAGCCGCGATGCGAATTGAGCGCGGTGAGCGGCTTCTGGAAATAGGTCGGCGTGACGAGCGGCGGCGCCTTGAACTCGACGCGACGCGAGTCGTAGTTCAGATGAATGCAGATGATCTTGGTCGGATCGCAAGGCGGCAGATAGGTCGCGTCGGCATCGGCGACGGTGCGCCCGTCGCCAAGCCGCAGCAGATCGCCTTCAGGCCGCACCCATTTCGGCGTGCCCTCATGCAGGATGCGGCGCCATTCCTCGCGCGGGCCTTCTAGAACGGACATATTGATTTCTCCCTGTCTTTTTCCCGGTGAGGCTCTTCAGGCCGGCACCATGAATCCCTTCATGTTCTCGAAAATCGGTACGTGACCGTAGGCATCCCGCTGATAATATTCAGACTGACCCGTCGGTTCGCGTCCGCCCCATCCGATTTCGTTCATGAAGCCGGATGGGTTCTTGAAGTAGAAGGAGAAGTTGTGATCGTTGGCATGACTGCCCGGTTCGATGATCACCGGCAGTTGCGCCAAGCGCACGAAGTCATGCGTTAGCCCGACATCTTCGAGCCGCTGCATCTCGAACATCAGATGATTGATCGTCTTCTCCGAAGGTCCGCCGAAAGCGAGAGTATGCTGCCGCGTATTGCAGTGAAGGAACAGCAACTCAACCTTTTCCGGCATACCCGGGATCGCGATCTTGTACTCGACTCCACCCCGCATCCCGAGCAGCGTGTAGAATGCATGTAGCTCCTCGAACCCGGCGCGACGGTTCAGCATCATGTGACCGAACCCCCCACCCGCGGTCTTGAAACCTCCATGCATCCCCCTGCCCGGATGGAAGGGTAGGTCATATTGCACGAGCGGACCGTGAAAGAGTTCGATCGCAAATCCGTTCGGATCTGTCACGAACATGACTTCGAGCACATGCCGGGCCTCGGCTTCCTCAGTGGTGCCTATCCTGACATCGACACCCGCTCCCTTGAGTCGGCTTGCCATTTCGCGGAACTCCAGAACGCCCGCGAGACGGAGGCCCATGGCCAGCAGGTCGTCCGCCGGATTCTCGACCAGCTTGATCCGGTGGTGCCAATAATCCATCCGGAGATAACGGGTCTTTTCATCCTCGCCCGGGCGCACCTCAAGGGCCAGGATCTGCGAAGCATACTGCTCCCAAGCAGCGAGATTGCTGACGCCGAGCGTGACGTAGCCCAGCTCTGTGACTTCTGCCGTCATGATTCCCCCCTCAGGCAAACGATCCCTTGCGGACCGAAATGTTTTTGATGTCACTGTAGAAATCGAAGCTCCAGCTGCCGCCTTCGCGACCGATGCCGGAGTCGCGCGAACCGCCGAATGGCGCCGCGAGATCGCGGACGAAGAAGCAGTTCACCCAGAGCGTACCGGCAACCACCTTCGAGGCGATGTTCATGGCACGCGCCTCGTTGCGGCTGAAGAGCGTGCCGGCAAGGCCGTAACGCGTATTGTTCGCGACCTCGATCGCCTCGTCATCCGAGGAGAAGCTCTGCCAGGTCAGCACCGGACCGAAGACTTCGCGCTGCGCGATTTCAAGTTCCGGGCTCACATGGGCAAAGAGCGTCGGCTGGAAATAGAGCTCGCCGAAATTCGCACGGCTGCCGCCCCAGAGCGGAACCGCACCGTCCTTCTTCGCGCGTTCGACGAAGCCCGCGACGCGCTCGAAATGCTCGGGATGAATGAGGGGCCCGACGCGCGTGTCCTTGTCGCGCGGATCGCCCACAACCATATGACTTGCGGCCGCGCGAACCTTTTCGAGGAATGGCTCTTCGATCGATTTCTCGACCAGAATGCGCGTGCCCGCAAGGCAGACCTGACCGGCGTTCATGTACTGGCCCGCGACCGTCTGGGCCGCCGCATCGAGATCGGCATCGGCGCAGACAATGAAAGGCGACTTGCCGCCAAGCTCCGAACTCATCGGCGTGATCGAACGCGCCGCCGCCTGACCGATGATCTTGGCGGTGTCGGTCGAGCCGGTGAAGCTGATGCGGTCGAGATCCGGATGATTGACCAGCGCATCGCCCGCGACTTCGCCGATGCCTTGCACCACATTGAGGACGCCCGCGGGAATACCCGCCGCATGGGCGATGTCAGCCATCAGCGAGCAGGTGAGCGGCGCCCACTCCGGCGGCTTGACGACAACGGTGTTGCCCGCTGCAAGTGCCGGGCCCACCTTCCACGTGGTCAGCATCAGCGGCGCGTTCCATGGAGTGATGAGCGCGGCGACGCCCGACGGATCGTATTTCACATGGTTGACGACTTCCGGCCCCTCGATCGAGTGCCCATCAAGCGTCAGCGCCCAGTCGGCAAAGAACTCGATGTTCTGCGCGGCCCGCGGCACTCCCCTGTGCACATTGCCGAGAAGCAGCGAGCCGTTATCCATCGTTTCGACGGCCGCAAGCTCGGCGGCACGCGCCCTGATGCCATCGGCAAAGCGCTTGAGATATGGCAGGCGTCCCTTCGGTCCGAGCGCCGCCCAGGCCGGAAACGCCTTGCGGGCGGCAGCCACCGCTTCATCCACCTCGGGCTTGCCCGCCGCTGCGACGTCCGCGAGATGCGAACCGTCGACCGGCGAGAAATTCGAGAACCGCTCCTTCGAGGAGACGCGCCGTCCGTTGATATAATGATCGGTCGAGACCTCGACGCCTGCGACCTTCGCGATATTTCCACTCATCAAACAGTCTCCACCACAGGCTTTGCCTTCTGCTTCGAGGTTTCGCTTCCCTCATTCAGGAAGCGATCGACGAGACGGTCCGCGCGTGTGCGCTCCGCCAAAAGTTGCGCCAGCTGCTGATTGCGTGCACCGGACGCGAGATAGAAACGCTCATACTGCTCGCCGCGGCTCGCCAGCGCGCTGCCGACGAAATCCCATGCAAGGCGGAAGATGCGCGCGCGCTCTTGCGCGGTAACGGCACCCGCTCCGCGCATGAACTGGTCGATGAGCGGACGGAGATTCGGATCCGCAAGCTGCGCTTCCGTCGGCGCAGCGAGCAGGTTGTGCGAACCGAGGAGGCGGATGATCTCGTTCACACGCGGAAACCAGGTCGGCAGCGTCGCGCGAAGCGCGACGAGCGGCGCGCCCTGCGGGAACCAGACGCCGTTGCCGAATTCATGCGCATTTGCCTCGGCGGACTGAATGCAGGCGCGGGCGAATTCCGAGAAAGTCCAGATTTCGCCGAGCATCTGCATGGCGGGCGGCTGCAGGCCGTTGATCGCCTCGCACATGCGCGTGCCGAGCCCCCATGCGAATTCCAGCTTGGTCTGCGCCCGGATCATGGTCTGCTGCATGACGTTCGGGTACCAGCCCGTGGTCATCACCTGATTGTAGACCGGGAGGTTGCAGTTGATGTGGAGCCGGTCCCAAGGCACTTCCACATCGTCGAAGATCACAAAGGCGTCCTGCTCATCGAAACGCGAGGACAGCGGGTGGTCGTGCAGATTGCGCGAACCGGCGCAGCTGTCGCGACAAATGAACTTGAGCCCCGGCGTCGACATGGGGATGCAGAAGGCGAGCGCATAATCATCCGCACCGGGCGGCAGCGGCGCGGCGGGATAGACGGCTAGTTCATCGGCAAAGGGCGCGAGCGTCGCAAGGATGCGCGCGCCGCGCACGACGATGCCATGCTCCGTTTCGCCGACCTTGTGCAGCGCGACGTCATTGCCGGGCTTCGGCGCATCGCCCTGCGCCTTGTCGATGGTCGGCTGGATGATCGTATGGGTCAGCGAGATGTCGTTGCGGCGCAGGAACTTCTGGTAGTTGACGAGGTTCTCCGCGCCCTGCTCGTTGCCATTCGCGCCCCACTCGTCGGCGCGGCCCGCGAAGCCCGCATAGGTGACATTCATGTAGTCCGGCGAGCGACCCATGATGCCGACCGTGTATTCGGCGATGCGCGTCAACCCCTTGTGGCGGCGAAGAATGTCTTCCTTCGAACGCGGAATCATGTGGCTGACATTGATCGCCTCGCCCGTTTCCGGGTCGGCCATCAGGCAGTCATCCGCAAATTGATGCTGAAGGTCGAAGACCCCCGCGAGCCCATGCGCCGCACCGGCAAAGGCCGGATGCTCCGTTATGTCCTCAACCTTATCCGCGCCGATCCAGATCTCGCGAGGCCCCTTGAGGCCCTGCAAGAACTGCCTCCCGGTACGAGCCGGCATGTTTCCCTCCCTGAGCGTTTCCAGTCTTTGACCGTTCGCCGCTTTTTCCGCGCCGACGCCTCCCTGACGTCGCCGCGACCCGGCTGTTGTGACGGTTCTCAATTATGACTACACTCAGATTATAGACTCGCCCGAGGCTGTCAAGTCGAAGGGGGCATGCTGCGGTCGGGCGCATTGACATTGCCGGTTCAACCGACATGTTGTGCTTCAGGTTCTTTCTGTGCGGAGAGGCGGCGAGCGGTGGTCGAACGTAAGAAAAAGCAGGTTTCGGAGGCGCGCGCGGGGGCAGAGGAAAGGCGCGAGGCCGTTCCTGCCGGAAGGCGGGAACGCAACAAGCAGGAAAAGCTCGCTCGAATCGTCGAGGCCGCGAAGGAACTCTTCGGCACCAAGGGTTTTGCCGAGACGACCACGCAGGAAATTGCCGAAAAGGCCGATATCGGAACCGGCACCCTCTTTCTCTATGCAAAGTCGAAGGAAGACCTGCTCGTCATGGTCTTCAAGGACGAAATGATTGCGACCTCGCAGGAAGCGTTCAAGACGCTGCCCGCCGGATCGAGCCTCATCAACCAGCTCATGCATGTCTTCGACATGATGATCGTCTATCACGCCCGGGATATCGACCTGGCCAAGGCGCTCATCAGAGAGATCACCGTCCCGCCGGAGAAATCTTCCCGCCATGACGACCTCATGGCGTTGATGCCGGTAATCTATGGCGGGATCGCCGATCTCATCATCGCGGGGCAGAAGGCGGGGAAGCTGCGTCTCGACATCGACCCGCTTCTCGTCGCCGAGAGCCTCTTCGCGATCTACTACATCGGCCTCGTAGGCTGGCTCAGCGGCATTGTCACCAAGACGCAATTCATAAAGCGACTTCGCCCGCGACTCGAACTCGCCATCGAGGGCATCGTCGCTCACTAGGCGCGGGCCGCATCGCCCATATTGACTTTCATCATTTATGATGACACTCAGTTATATAACGCTCCGCGATTTTACGCGGACGACTGGGGAGGTTTGTCATGGCTGCTGCCTTGAAGGCCCGCTGGCGCGCGGGGGAAGTAACACTTGGCGCCTGGTGCATGATGCCGGGCGCGCTTTCGGCCGAGGCGCTGGCGCGTAACGGCTTCGACTGGGTGCTGATCGACATGCAGCATGGCTGCATGGATTACGAGACTGCACTCTCGATGATCCGCGCCATCGATCTCACTTCCGCCATTCCGATCGTCCGTGTGCCCTGGAACGATCCGGGCATCATCGGCCGCGTGCTCGACGCTGGCGCGCTCGGCGTCGTCATCCCCATGATCCAGACGGTGGAAGACGCAAGGAAGGCCGTCGATGCCTGCCTCTATCCGCCCATGGGACGCCGCAGCTTCGGCCCGGTGCGCGTCGGTATGCGCGACGGCCCCGGCTATTTCGGCGAGGCCAATTCCCGCGTCGCCGTCATCCCGATGATCGAGACAGCGGAAGCGCTTGCCGCCGTCGAGGAGATCGCCGCGGTGCCTGGCGTCGATGCGCTCTTCGTCGGCCCCTTCGACCTCTCGGTCGCCCTTGGCCTTCCCCCGGGAGACAATGACGGCAAGCCCGCCTTCGACGCCGCGATCGCCAAGGTGGCCGCAGCCGCGAAACAGGCCGGCGCCGCGACCGCAGTGCTTTCCAATTCCAAGGTCGCACCGCTGCGTATTTCGCAGGGCTTCCAGATGATTTCCGTGACCACGGATATTGCCGCGCTCACCATGGCCACCCGCATGGATCTCGAAACGGTCCGCACTGCCGCGAAAGGAAACTGAGATGCTCGACAAAGCGACGCGCAGCAAGATCGTCGACGATCTGTTCCGGGTTTACGAGACGCGCCAGCCGATCCGTCTTCTCACCAAGACCTATCCGGGTATCACGGTCGAGGACTCCTATCGCATTCAGGAAGAGTTCGTCGCCCGGCAAGTGAAGGCCGGCGCCCGCATAAAGGGCTACAAGGTCGGTCTCACATCGAAGCCGATGCAGGAAATGGCGGGCTCGACGGAGCCCGACTTCAGCGCGATGACCGACGATCTCTTCATCCCGGAAGACACGCCAATCCCCGCCTCGCGCTTTTTCTCGCCGATGATCGAGATCGAGATCGCCTTCGTGATGAAACATGCGCTGCAAGGCCCGGGCGTCCTGCCCGTGGACGTGATCCGCGCCACGGACTTCGTGCTGCCCGCCATAGAGATCGTCGATTTCCGCCTCGCGCGCGAACCAGGAATGAACCTGATCGACACAGTGGCGGACCTCGCCGCCTGCGGCGCGGTCGTGCTCGGCGCCAATCCGCGCCCGCTTGATTCCATCGACGTTCGCCGCGTGAAGGGTTCGATCATCAACAATGGCAAGGTCGAGCAGGAGGGGTTTGCCTCGGCCGTTCTCGGCAATCCGGTGACATCGGTCGCGTGGCTTGCGAACAAGCTCGGCGAATTCGGCGTCACCTTCGAACCGGGTCACGTGATCCTCACCGGGTCATTCGTCCGCGCCTTTCCCGTCAAGGCAGGCGACAACATCGTCGCGAGCTTCGATAACGGTCTTGGCGATGTACTGACGAGTTTTGTCGGCGACTAGGCTATCGCATCGTGCGCGCAAGAAGCGGCCGCAACGTCTTGAGAGAGCGCGTGTTCAGCACGTCGCTCTTTTCGAGCCAGCCACGGCGCGCCTGCGCAACGCCGAAGCGCAGATAGGCGAGATCCTGCGCCCTGTGCGCATCGGTTCCGATGCTGAGGAGAACCCCCTCCTCCTTCGCCAGACGGCAGTGGATGTCGGTGAGGTCGAGCCGGTCCGGATGGGCATTCAATTCGAGGAAGCAGCCACGCTCCTTCGCGGCGCGGATGATCCTCGGCATGTCGACATCATAAGGCTCTCGCTCTTCGATGAGCCTGCCGGTCGGATGCGCGAGCACAGTGAAATGCGGACGCTCCATGGCGCGGAGAATACGTTCGGTCTGTTTCGCGCGCGAAAGTCCGAACTGGCTGTGAACCGCGCCGATCACGAAATCGAGATGGCCAAGAACTTCGTCTGGCAGATCGAGCTTTCCGTCTTCCAGAATATCGACCTCGATGCCCTTCAGCAGCGTGATCCCGGATTTCTCCGCATTGATGCGGTCGATCGCGTCGCCCTGCCGCATCAGCCTCTTCGTATCGAGACCATGCGTCATGGCGAGATGGCGCGAGTGATCGGTAATGGCAAGATATTCGAGACCTCGCGCACGCGCCGCCTCGGCCATCTCGCCAAGCGTCTCATGGCCGTCCGTCGCATTGGTGTGGGCATGAAGATCGCCGCGCAGATCGCTCAGCGCCACCAGATGCGGAAGCTTTCCCGCTGCCGCCGCTTCGATCTCGCCGCGATCCTCGCGAAGCTCGGGCTCGATGTAAGGTAGATCGACGGCGCGATAGACCTCCTCCTCCGTCTTGCCGGCGATGCGCTTCTCACCCCGGAAGACGCCATATTCATTTATCTTCAGGCCGCGCTTCTGGCCGATTTTGCGAATGGCGATGTTGTGAGCCTTGCTGCCTGTAAAATAATGAAGCGCAGCGCCATAGCTCTGCGGCGGCACGACACGCAGATCGACCTGCAAACCGGATTGCAAGGCAATGGTCGCGCGGGTGGTGCCGGCCGCCATCACCTTTCCGACTTCTTCATAAGCCGTGAACCGCGCAACCACCGGCTCGCCTTTTGGCGCGGTGGCAAGGATGTCGATGTCTCCGACCGTCTCGCGGCAACGGCGGTAGCTGCCCGCGACGATGAGCTTCTCGATACCGGGCGCGCCGCGCAGCCAGGCGAGCAGAGGTTCGACATAGCTCTCCGCCAGCGCAAGCTTCAGCCGCGCCGGGGCCTTGCTCCGCGCCTCCACTGCATGAAGAAGCTTCGTTTCCGTGGTAGCACCAAATCCCGGCAATGCGCGGACACGCCCGTCGAGAAGCGCGCGGTGCAACTGCTCGACATTGTGAAGATCGAGTTCCTCGCAAAGAGCGCGCACGCGCTTCGGTCCCAGCCCCGGCAGCTTCAGCAATTCGGTGGCAACGGCGGGAATATCTTTCCGCAAGCGGTCGAGCAGCGGAAGATGGCCGGACTTCGCGAGCGTTGCGATCTTCTCGGCCAGATCGTCACCTATGCCGGGAAGCTCGGCCAGATCGTCGCCACGCTGAAGCATGACCGAAACTTCCGTGTCGAGACTGCGAATGACGCGGGAGGCGTTGCGATAGGCGCGCACGCGGAAGGGATTGGCATTCTGAAGCTCGAGAAGATCGGCCACATCATCCAGCGCCTGCGCGATATCGGGATTGTGAGTGGGCATGGGCGGCGACCACATCGGAGCTGAGTGACACTTCAAAAGCATCGCAGCCGAAATGGAGAGGCGTTACATTGACCTGCATCAACCCGAATGGGTAACAGGAGCTTCATAAGCTGGATATCGCAGGCATCATCATAGCGGGTGGCCGCGGGACGCGATTAGGCGCCCCGGAAAAGCCGCTCGCGCCCTTTCGCGGGGCTACGCTTCTCGATGCGGTGATGGACCTCGCCCGACCGCAGGTCTCGGCGCTCGCCATCAATATTCGCGCTGATGCAGCAGACGCCTATGCAGACTGGCGGGCCCGGGGCATTGCCTGCCTGCACGATCCTTTCTCGGGAAATGCCGGTCCGCTCGGTGGCGTCGTCGCGGGCCTCGAATGGGCGGCGGAACTTGGCTCGGCCCAATGGCTCGCAACCTTTCCCGCCGACGCGCCGTTTCTTCCACGCAATCTCGTCGCAAGGCTCGCCGCCGTCCGCGAGCCCCATGCGGCAAGGCCTGTCGTCGCAACGAGCGCCGCGGGGATCGAGGGGCTTTGCGCCCTGTGGCCGCTCGACTGCCTGTCCCGTTTGCGCGAAGGCGTCGAGGATGGAAGCTTCCGCAGCGTGTGGCAAACCCTGGCGGCCTTCGGCGCAATTCACCGCTCAATCGACGATCCGCAGGCCTTCTTCAATGTGAACACGCCTGCCGACCTCGCGGAGGCCGAACGCATCGCCGCACTCAGGCGGCCGAGTATTCCCGGCGCAAATCCCTGAAGGAAATGAGCTGGCGGCGCTTTTCGTCCCAAAGGGCGAGGCTCACGCATTTGAAGCTTTGCAGCAGCGTCACGCGACCGACGCCGCGCAGTTCCGGATGGTCGCGCAGAACTTCCGGCAGACGGTAATAGGGAATGCGGCTCGAAAGGTGATGCACATGATGCACGCCGATATTCGCGGAGAACCACCGAAGCACAGGCGGAAGCACATAGTAGGAGCTGCCATGCAGCGCCGCATCCTGCATATGCCAGCTGTCGCCCTTCGACCATTGCGTCTCTTCGAACTGGTGCTGAATGAAGAAGAGCCAGACACCCGCCGTCGCACCGAGAAGCACGACCGGGAGTTGGATGAGGATGAAGGGCCAGAAGCCTACCGCCCAGATCATCAGGCCCGCCGCCACCGCGATAGCGATGTTGGTCGACATGGCACTCGCCCATGGCCGCCAGCCCTTGCTCATGAAGCCGGTGGGCACGCGGCTCTGCACAAGAAAGAGATACATCGGGCCGATTCCGAACATCACGATCGGGTGCCGATAGAAGCGATAGCGAAGCCGCCCCCAGCGCGAGCGTGCGAGGTACTCCTCAACCGTCAGCGTATCCACATCGCCAATGCCGCGCCGGTCGAGATTGCCGGCCGTTGCGTGATGAATGGCGTGGCTGCGCTTCCAGTGGTCATAGGGCGTCAGTGTCAGCACACTGATGATACGGCCGACCCAGTCGTTACCCGCCCGGTTCGGCAGGAAGGCGCCATGGCCGCAATCATGCTGGATGAGGAACAGGCGAACCAGAAACCCGGCTGCGGGCAGCATCAGCAGGGCGTAGAGCCAGATATAGCCACGATAGAAGGCGAGCGCCATCAAGCCCCAGGCGATGACGAAGGGTACGGCCGTCACCGCAAGTTCGAAGATTCCGCGCCCGGTATTCGCATCACGATAATGATTGAGCAGACGCGCCAGGCGGCCCGCATCGAGGCGCGGGGCCGCGCGTTCATCCTGCGCCGTCATGGTCGCATCTCCTGTTCACGCGCCCCATGGCGCGCATTGTCGAGCGGTACACAGCCGACGACAGGTGTCGAATCCCCGCGCAGTTCTGCCTGCGCGAGTGTCGGAAGCATGCGCCATTCGATGTGGATCGTGCTGGAACAGAAACGCGACCTGAAACAAGTGCCCGATTTTTATGGCGGAAGAAAGGTCTATCGCGTCGCACCCGCCGGACCGGCGGAGAACCGCCATTTTTGGCCCCCGGCGGACAGCGGGACGAAGCGTATCCGCCCCTGCAGGCAGACCTGACGAGGGGTTGGGGGGCACAGCCGCGACGGCCGCGCCCCCCGCCCTTTCTCAGGCGCCGGTCAGCAGCACGACCTTGACGCAATCGCCATGATGCTGCTCCGCGATAGCCTTGTTGATCTCGGACAGCGGATAGGTGCGGATGAGTTTGTCGAAGGGAAGACGCCCCTGTTTGTAATACTCGATCATCTCCGGGATGAAGACATCCGGATCGCTGTCACCCTCGATGATGCCTTTGATCGTATGGCCGAAGGTGATGACGGTGGAGAGATCGCCCGGAACCGGCGTGCCGGGCGGGCAGACGCCGACAATGCCGAAGACGCCATGCGAGCCGAGGCAGTTCATCGTCGCGTTCACCACGGCAGGAATGCCCGTCGTGTCGAAGGCATAGTCGACGCCGAACGGCAGGATCTCCTTCACCGCCGCGGCGAGATCGGGCGAAGCCTTCGGGTCGATCGTGTGCGTTGCGCCAAGTTCGAGCGCGATCTTGCGCCGCGCCTCATGCGGCTCCAGCACGATGATCGTGCCGCAACCCTGAATCACCGCACCCATGACGGCACTGAGGCCGACGGCACCGCCGCCAAGGATCAGCACCGAGGAGCCCTTCTCGCAGGCGAGCGAACGGATGATGCCGCCCGCACCCGTCTGAACGCCGCAGCCGAGCGGGCCGACAAGTTCCAGCGGGACGCCTTCCGGCACCTTCACGACATTGCGCTCATAGGTCAGGCAGTAGGTTGCAAAGGAGGACTGACCGAAGAAGTTGCTCGACACATCCTCGCCGCCCTTGTGCAGCGCCTTGGTGCCGTCCGGCCGCATGCCGATATAGTTCAGCATCGGCATGGTGCGGCAATAGGCGGGCTGGCCCTTCTCGCAGCGGTCGCATTCGCCGCAGGAACGGAAGGTGATGGCAACGCGGTCGCCCGCCTTCACCTTGGAGACGCTGGAGCCGACCTTTTCGACAATGCCCGAGCCCTCATGACCGAGCACGGCGGGCAGGCCAAGAAGCCCCGCCGCCTTGAAGACGAGGTCAGTGTGGCAAAGCCCGACGCCCACGACGCGAACGAGAATCTCATCGGCGCGCGGATCGTCGATCTCGACTTCCTCGATGCTGAAATCGACATCGGCGCCACGTGCAACCGCTGCGGTTATTTTCATTTCTCTCTCCTTGTCGACTTTTTTCAGGCGAAGCGGTAGCGGACCGGCATCGATTTGAGGCCGCTGACGAAATTCGCCCGCGTGTTCTTCGGCTCGCCCGCCAGTTCAATATCCTTCAGGCGCGGCAGAAGCTCGTTGTAGAGCGCCTTGATCTCCATGCGCGCGAGATGCATGCCGAGGCAGAGATGGGCGCCATAGCCAAAGGCGATCTGGCGGTTCGGCGTGCGATCCACCTTGAACTTGAAGGGCTCGTCAAAGACCTCCTCGTCGCGGTTTCCGCTCGGATAGTGGAGACAGATACCGTCGCCCGCCTTGATGGTCTTTCCGCGCAGCGTGTAGTCCTCCATCGCAGTGCGCATGAAGTGTTTCACCGGCGTCACCCAGCGGATCGATTCTTCGACCGCACCCGGCAACAGGGAAAGATCGCCCTTGAGCTTCGCCATCTGATCCGGATTCTTGATGAGCTGGAGAAGCCCGCCCGAGGTCACCGAGCTTGTCGTGTCGTGGCCTGCCGTCGCGACGATGACGTAGTAGCTCATCGCTTCGCGGTCGCCGATGAGCTGGCCGTCGATCATGCCATTGGCGATGACGCTGGCGACATCGTCCTTCGGATTCTTGCGGCGGTCCGCGGTGATCGCGCCGAAATAGTCGAACAGCGCCTGGGCCGTCGCCGCGAGATCGACGCTCTGGCCGCGCTCGCCACTGAAGACGACGGTATCGTCATCGCCCTTGTGGTCAGTCGCGGCCGTCACATCCGGATCGCCGGGGCCGAAGATTTCCTGCGTCATCTTCAGCATGAAGGGCTCGTCTTCCTTCGGCACGCCGAGAAGCTGCATGATGACGCGCAGCGGATACCACAGCGCAACTTCCTTCACGAAGTCGCATTCGCTGCCGAGCTCCTGCATTCGGTCGACATGATCCTTTGCGAGGCCCGCGATCCGCCCTTCGAGCTTCTTGAGGTTCGGCGGCATGAACCAACTCTGCGTGAGATTCCGCAGCTTGTAGTGAATGGGATCGTCGAGATCGACCAGCGTACGGAAAAGATGCGTATCGCCCACGGTAGCTTTCAGCCATTCCTCGCCTTCGACGGGCGAGAGGTAGGTGCGCATCCGGTTCACGAACTTGTCGCTCTGGCGCTCGATCTCCTGAATGTCGGCATGCTTGGTGATCGACCAGAAAGGCCGGAAACCGCGCGGCTTCATCAGTCGAACGGGATCTTCCTTGCGCAGCTTCGCGAACACCGCATGGATATCATCTTCATTGGCATAAAGTTCCGGATTGACGACCTCGTCGTCGATGCTGTCCCGCGTGTAGCCGGGGAACGCATTGCTCGCTTCCGCAGTGCTCATATAACCCTCCTCCTGCCGCCGGACACCGGCGACGAAATGCCTTAGGCATTTTGTTCTGAACCGGCCTCCCAGCCGGATTGGCGCATAGATTAGCCAGACGGCGGCGCAGGGCCAGCCGATTCATCCGGCCCGCCGCATGGCGCCCCAACCCACCGCGAAACATGGCCCTGACGCTGCGTCGCAGACTCGGGATTCCAAACCCTTTTGTAGGTTCAGGGAATGAACTTAAGGTATGAATCAGAACGCGGTGACATGCCGCCACGGAAACGACGAGGAACAGAAAAATGAAGACGCGTATCACCGAACTTTTCGGGATCAAGCATCCGATCATTCAGGGCGGCATGCATTTCGTCGGGCTCGCCGAGATGGCGGCCGCCGTCTCCAATGCCGGTGGCCTCGGCATCATCACCGGCCTGACGCAGCCGACGCCGGAAGCGCTGTCGAAGGAAATCGCCCGCTGCCGCGAGATGACCGACAAGCCCTTCGGTGTGAACCTCACCTTCCTGCCAGGCTTCGCCAATCCGCCCTATCCCGAATATATCGACGCGATCATTCAGGGCGGCGTGAGGGCGGTCGAGACGGCGGGCCGCAGCCCAGAGCAGTACATGCCCGCGCTGAAGGCCGGCGGCGTGAAGGTGATCCACAAATGCACCTCCGTCCGCCATTCGCTGAAGGCCGAGAAGATCGGCTGCGACGCGGTAAGCGTCGACGGCTTCGAATGCGGCGGACATCCGGGCGAAGACGATGTGCCGAACATGATCCTTCTGCCCCGTGCGGCGGAAGAGCTGAAGATCCCCTTCGTCGCCTCGGGCGGCATGGCGGATGCCCGCAGCCTCGTCGCGGCGCTGGCGCTCGGCGCGGAAGGCATGAACATGGGCACACGCTTCATCGCCACCAAGGAAGCCCCTGTGCATGAGAATGTGAAGAAGGCGATCGTCGCTGCTTCGGAACTCGACACGCGCCTCATCATGCGCAATCTCCGCAACACGGAGCGCGTGCTCACCAATGCGGCGGTCGAGAAGATCGTCGAGATCGAGCACACCAAGGGCGAAGGCCTCGGCATCGAGGATATTCGCGAACTCGTCGGTGGCGTCTATCCGCGCATCATGCAGAAGGGTGAAATGGATGCAGGTGCCTGGAGCTGCGGCATGGTCGCGGGTCTCATCCACGACATTCCGACTGTGAAGGAACTGATCGACCGGATCATGAGCGAGGCGACCGTGATCATCCGCAAGCGTCTCGAAGGTTTCCTCGACGCCTGATGCAAATGAAATTTCGGCTCGCATTCAAACCGAATGCGAGCCGAAATCTTCTCAGACGATGATGCCACGCGACCGCAGCAGCGCGATCACTTCTTCCGCCAGCAGCTCGACCGACTTTGTGCCGGATTCGAGCCTGATCTCGGGATTCTCCGGCGGCTCGTAAGGCGAGTCGATGCCGGTGAAATTCTTGATCTGCCCGGCGCGCGCCTTCTTGTAGAGGCCCTTCGGGTCGCGGCTTTCGGCGACTTCGAGCGGCGTATCGCAGAAGACCTCGATGAACTCGCCCTCCTCCACCAGTTCGCGCGCCATGCGGCGCTCCGCCCTGAAGGGCGAGATGAAGGAGACGAGGACGATCAGGCCCGCGTCGATCATCAGCTTCGAGACTTCCGCGACGCGGCGGATATTCTCCACGCGATCGCCTTCGGTGAAACCGAGGTCGCGGTTGAGACCGTGACGCACATTGTCACCGTCGAGCATGTAGGTGTGGCGACCCTGCGCGAGCAGGTATTTCTCGACAATGTTCGCGATGGTCGACTTGCCCGCACCCGAAAGACCGGTGAACCAGAGAATGACCGGCTTCTGGCCCTTCAGGTTCGCGCGCGCAGCCTTGTTCACGTCGAGCGCCTGCAGGTGGATATTCGTCGCGCGACGAAGGCCGAACATGATCATGCCGGCGCCGACTGTCGCATTGGACAGGCGGTCGACGATGATGAAGGCGCCGGTCCCGCGATTGGCCGTATAGGCGTCGAAGCCGACGGGCTGAGACAGCGAAAAGTTACAGACGGCAACCTCGTTGAGCCCAAGCTCCTTTGCCGCCAGATGATCGAGCGTGTTGACGTCGATCTTGTGCTTGATCTCCGTCACCTGCGCCGTCACCGTCTTCGTGCCGATCTTGACGAGATAGGGACGGCCCGGCAGCAGATGATCCTCGTGCATCCAGATCACATGCGCCGCGAACTGGTCCGCGACTTCAGGCTGGTCGGTGGCGGCGACGAGAAGATCGCCGCGCGAAATGTCGACCTCGTCGGCAAGCGTCAGCGTGACCGCGTCGCCCGCGCCCGCGGCATCGAGATCGCCATCGGCGGTGACGATGCGCGCGACCGTGCTCGTCCGGCCGGACGCCGCGACCACGATGCGGTCGCCCGGACGCACCGTGCCGCTCGCAATGGTGCCCGAGAAACCGCGGAAATCGAGATTGGGCCGGTTGACCCACTGCACCGCCATGCGGAAAGGCTTCGCAAGCTGCTCGTCTTCCACTTCGACCGTTTCGAGATGATCGAGAAGCGCTGGGCCCTTGTACCAGGGGGTGCGGTCCGAACGTGCAATGACGTTATCGCCAAAACGCGCGGAAAGCGGGATCGCGACAATCTGCTTGAAACCGAAATTGCTCGCGAACGCCGCGAAGTCGTCGCGGATCTTCTCGAAGATGTCCTGCGAATAATCGACAAGGTCGATCTTGTTCACCGCAACAACGATATGACGAATGCCGAGCAGCGAGGCGATGAAGGCATGACGCCGCGTCTGCGTCAGGATGCCCTTGCGCGCGTCGACGAGCAGAATGGCGAGATCGGCGGTCGAAGCGCCGGTCGCCATGTTGCGCGTATATTGCTCATGCCCCGGCGTGTCGGCGACGATGAACTTGCGCTTGTCGGTCGTGAAGAAGCGATAGGCGACATCGATGGTGATGCCCTGTTCACGCTCGGCCTCGAGCCCATCGACCAGCAACGCGAAGTCGATATCCTCGCCCACCGTCCCGTGCTTCTTGCTGTCGCGCTCCAACGTCGCGAGCTGGTCGTCGAAGAGGAGCTTGGTGTCGTAAAGCAGACGACCGATCAGCGTCGATTTGCCGTCATCCACCGAACCGCAAGTGAGGAAACGCAGCAGCGTCTTGTTTTCCTGCTGCGCGAGATATTCGATCAGATCCTGCGCGGAGAGATTTTCAGCGACCTCACTCATCAGAAATACCCCTCGCGCTTCTTCTTCTCCATGGACCCTGCCTCGTCATGGTCGATGAGGCGGCCCGAACGCTCCGATGTCCGCGCGATCAGCATTTCGCGCACGATCTCCGGCAGCGTCGCGGCATCGCTTTCGATGGCAGCCGTCAGCGGGTAGCAGCCCAGCGTGCGGAAGCGAACGAGCTTTTCCTGCGGAACCTCGCCCGGCTCCAGCGGCAGGCGCTCGTCATCGACCATGATGAGCTGGCCGCCACGCTCGACCACGGGACGCTTCGCCGCGTAATAGAGCGGAACGATCGGAATGTCCTCGAGCATGATGTATTGCCAGATGTCGAGCTCGGTCCAGTTCGAGATCGGAAAGACGCGGATCGATTCACCCGGCGCAACGCGCGTGTTGTAGATGTTCCAGAGCTCGGGGCGCTGCTTCTTCGGGTCCCAGCCATGATTGGCGGTACGGAAGGAAAAGATACGCTCCTTCGCACGCGATTTTTCCTCGTCGCGGCGTGCGCCACCGAAAGCGGCGTCGAAGCCGTATTTCGTGAGTGCCTGCTTCAGCGCATCCGTCTTCATCACATTCGTGTAGTAGGACGATCCGTGATCGAACGGATTGATGTTCTGCGCGAGCCCTTCCTGGTTCGTGTGAACGATGAGGTTGAACCCCAGACGCTTCGCCGTCTCGTCGCGAAACTGGATCATCTCGCGGAACTTCCATGTCGTGTCGACATGCATCAGCGGGAAAGGCGGCGGCGCGGGATAAAATGCTTTCGCGGCGAGGTGCAGCATGACCGAGCTGTCCTTGCCGATCGAATAGAGCATCACCGGATTGCGAAACTCGGACGCAACCTCGCGGATGATGTGAATGCTCTCATCCTCCAGCCGTTTCAGATGAGACTTCCGATCGGGAGACATTACAGATACCTCGTCTACACGCATTATTCGGTTACGGTCGCGAAGGGATCGAAGCTGCCCGCGGCGACGAACCACGGGTTGGCGAAATCGACATCTTCCGTCTGGTTGCGCTTGCCATAGACGAGCGGCTTGCCGTCCATGGTCATCACCCCGCCCTCTGCCGCGCGAAGAACGGCGTCGCCCGCCGCCGTGTCCCATTCCATCGTCCGGCCGAGCCGCGGATAGAGATCGGCTTCGCCCGCCGCAAGCTTGCAGAATTTCAGCGATGAACCGGCCGAGACGAAATCGGCGACGGAGAATTTCTCGACAAAGGCTTTCGTTTCGTCGGTCAGATGCGAGCGGCTGGCGAGTACGCTGATGCCGGAGCCGGTGCAGGCCCGCACGGCAATCTTCCGCCACGTGCCGACGACGCCATTTGCCACCTTCGCCGCGCGCGCGCCCTGGCCCTCGCCGCCTGCATAGATGTCGCCGATGGCCGGCGCGTAGACGACGCCGAGCACCGGACGGCCATTCTCGATCAGCGCGATATTGACCGTGAACTCGCCGTTGCGGCTGATGAACTCCTTGGTGCCATCGAGCGGATCGACCAGAAAGAAGCGGCTGCCCGTTGCAGGGCATTTGCCGGCGGCGACCGACTCCTCGGCAACCACCGGAATGCCGGGCGCAACCCGCGCCAGCTCGGCGAGGATCACAGCTTCTGCGGCCTCGTCAGCGGCGGTGACGGGCGAGCCATCCCCCTTGGTCGCAACCGAGGCAGCGTCGAACCGTTCGTAGATCGGCATGATCGCGGCGCCAGCCTTGAGCGCTATGGCAATGAGGTCGTCGAGCATCTGGCTTTTCCCGGGTGCCCGGGCCTTATTTACATAAAATTTTGTTATTAGTCAGGCCACTCGGCCAGTTGGCTGTTAAATAGGGTATTTGGACCTCGACGCAAAGCCCCAATTGCAAGGAAAAGGACAGGATGCCTCCTCCCTCACCAGGGAACATGGAGGATTTCGACATTCGGCAGCCCGGCAATGGGAATTCCGAGGTCTCTCGCAAGGCGGGCCAAACCTTCCGTCTCGATCAGATCCTCATAGGGAATTTCGGGAAAGCGAAGCCCAGCGCGGTGGAGGGCTGCGTCGACAAGGAGCATCGTGCCCCCCACCGAGTCGAGCGGCACGATGTCGCTATGCCTCAGATCGTCTAGATAGAGCCTGCGTCCGCGGTTCAGCGGCGGCATGTAAAGCCCGTGCTTCACATCCCGGTAATAGGCATGGTCGCGCTTCGCATCGGCTGTGATGAAGGTGTTCTGGTCGAAGCAGGGTCCACCATGGCGCGTCACGCAATGAGGCGCCGCGATCCGCGCGCCGGTCGCCTTCAATGTCGACACGATGTCGGCGGGATAGCTCCATACGTCGGCGTCGATCCACAGCACCCAATCGTCCGACGAGTCGATCCCGTGGTCGATCAGGTGATTGCGGACCTTCGCGAGACCGGCTCGGCGCGCCCTCTGCACATGGTTCTTCCAGCGCAACCGATGCGTGAGTTGAGTTCCCACCTCTTTCCGGAGCAGGACCACGCCTCGGTAGGTCGCGCGTATCGGCTCCACCAGGGCGTTGAGCCTCTCCCAACTATCGTCTGTGCTGTCGCCCTCGCAGAAGACGAGCTTGATCCGCTCTCTCGGAATATCGAGTCGCGCAATCTGCGCAAGACAAGGCGCAATGTGCTGCGCGGCATCGCGAAGCGGAATCAGGATAGCGAGATTTACGCCGGCAGATGGCGCAGCTGCGACAGCCTTCGGATCAACCGCCGCCCGCGCGCGGACCGGATCGAGGCGCGGACCGCCCGCCAGCACATGACGCGCACGGCGCGCTTCTTTCTTCAACCAGTTCGCGACCGGCCGCTTGCGCGGCTTGTGCAGCCATGTTCCTGCCCAATGATGCCGCGCGAGGCGTTGCCCTCCTTCGTCATCGTCCGGCTCGTTGCCATGCCTGTCGCGACCGTTGAACAGCGGTGACGGCGCGAGGCGGATTGCGGATTGATCGGGAAACGAAAGCCGCGCCGCCGTGAGGAGGCATGGCCCCGTGGCGTCGATGACATTGCGGGCGTGGCGATTTTTCCGCATCAGCTCGAGCACATGCAGCCAGAACGGATGACCGGCGGGACTCGCCATGATCCCGTTGAAAATGAGATGCGGCAGGCCTCGCTGTGCGGCGATCGGATGCCAATGCGTCGAGGGCTCAAGGCTGAGGACGATGCGCCCCTCCTCCGCAATTGCGTCAAGGGAACCGAGGCACTCCGTATCGATATCGGCATAGAGACCGCCGAAATGATGCAGCAACATATAACGGCCGGCATCGGCGCGCATGACACCCGATGGCAGCGAGCAATAGAGATCCAGAAACTCCGGATAATGGCCGGCTACGAATTCGAGCAGACGGCGGTCGGACCACATCTGCCTGTCCCAGCCGGGATTGAAGGCGGTCCAGCTATCGCACCACGTTCGGAACTCCTGTGGAACGAGATCCGTCTTCCAGGTCTGATGAATAATGCGGGGGATCAAAAGTGTTCTCCGGCTAGATCATGTAGTGCGACAAGAACAGCTTGTGCCCTTCCGCGGCAATCCGCTCCCGCAACGAATGATCTTCTATAAGGCGGCGGCACGCATCGACCATTTCTCCGGTGGTATCCGCCACCAATACGTGCCGCCCCGGAACGACGCAAAGGCCCCGGACGGCATGGCTCGTTGCGACGACCGCCCGCCGATAGCGCCACGCCTCCAGAACCTTGATCTTCGTTCCGCTGCCGCCGCGCAACGGCGCGATGGCGATTGTCGCCTCTTCGTAGAGATCGCGCAGGTCGGCGACATACCCTCGCCAGTCCAGATCCGATGCGATGAGGCGTGCCGCGGTGCGTTCCGGCGCATCGCCGGCGATGGTGACTGCAAGGCCGGGCAAAACGCGCGCCAGCCGCGGCTGAATGCTTTTCATGAGCCATTCGACGGCGTCGCGATTGGGCAAATAACCGAGAGTCCCGACGAACAGGATCGACGGAGTGCCATTCGCGGGACGATCTGGCAGCGGACAGGGCGGGCCGGAAATCCGGTTAGGCGTTACCCTCACCCTTTGTGGGTCAAATTTCGCCTGCATCGCTGCGGCGTCGCTTTCCGCCGAAACATGCATAACGGGAAAGCGGCTCAAGGCCCATCTCTCTCGATTTCGGTAAAACAACCCGCCCGCGGCAAACTGAGCCGCACGAAAGAGTGAACCGCTCCGCAGCGCGAGCCCGGCAAGGCTGAAACAGCGATCAGACTCCCAATCGTCCAGATCGACCTCAACGCGATCGAGCCACGATGCCGGCAATCCTTCGAGCGCCGGCGAGATGCCGAGGCGAAAGACGACCACCCTGTCGGGCGGAGTGGCCGGGAATCTGTCGGAGGCGCTCCGGACTGCGGCGAGGTCCGGCGAGGACCAGCCAATCGTCTTCATCCATTTCGAGCGCCCGGGCGCCTGCGGCACGAAAGACAGCCGCGGATCATCGAGCGCGGCGACGCCATACGCATTCCCGATCACGAGCGTGACAAGTTCCCCCGCCTGCGAAAGTTCGCGCGCCCACATCCATGCGCGCCGCGCAAGGCCATTGCCTTGGGCGTCGGGAACGATCGGGGAAATAAGCAAGGACCAGCTACTCATCTTGCGCGGGAGTTTTGCATAACTCCCGGCAAAAGACAGCCGTCAATGAGCGCTATTTCTCGCAAGCCTGTCCATGGCCGCGACATCTCGCGGCCATCGGCAATGTTCAGCCTACAAAGCTGTATTCCGCGAAATCCGGATGGCGCATCTGCCACCAGTATTTGGCCGTGAAACTCGACCAGTTGTTGGTGACCTTGCCGTCCGCCGTCTTGTACCAGCTCGAACAACCCGCCGCCCAGACGGTGGTCTGCATGTCTTCCTGCAGATCGCGATTGAAGGCGTCTTCCGCTTCCTTCTTCACGTCCAGATAGCGCACCTTGGGATTCCGGAGCGCCCCGATGCACTGCATGATGTAGTTCACCTGGCACTCGATCATGAAGATGATCGAGTTGTGACCGAGATTGGTGTTCGGGCCATAAAGCATGAAGAAATTCGGGAAGCCGGCGATGGCGACCCCGCGATGCGCCTCTGCACCATTCGCCCAGGCCACATTGAGATCGACATTGTTACGCCCGACGATCTTCATCGGCGAAAGGAAGGTCGTGGTCACGAAGCCCGTCGAATAGATGATGACGTCGGTCGGATGGGATACGCCGTCCTTGGTCACGATGGCGTCCGGCGTCACCTTCTCGATGCCGCTGGTTGAAACATCCACGTTCTCCCTCGCCATGGTCGGAAACCAGTCGTTCGACAGGAGAATGCGTTTGCAGCCCGCAGGATAATCAGGTGTGAGCTTTGCGCGGAGTTCTGGATCCTTGATGTGCGTTTCAAGCTCCTTCAGCGACGCTTTCTCGAAAAGCTTGCCAAAGAAACTACCGCGAACGAAGGCTAGATAATTGAGCTCCAGACGCAGATATATCTGCAGGCGATGGAGTTTCACCAGCCATGGGAAGCGGCGGAACATCCGCTGCTCGAAATCCGTATAGGGACGATCCGCCTTGGGCACGATCCAGTTCGCCGAGCGCTGGAAGATGGTGAGCTTCTTCGCCTTGGGCGCGATCTGCGGCACGAACTGGATGGCGCTCGCGCCGTTGCCGATGACCGCGATGTTCTTGCCCCGAAGGTCGACGCTCTGGTCCCAACGCGCGGAATGGAACGCCTTTCCCGCGAACGACTCGATTCCCGGTAGTTGTGGCGTGAACGGCCGGTTGAGCTGGCCGGTCCCCGAGACGACGACATTGGCCGTGATCTCCTCGCCCGTTTTGGTGCGGATGCGCCACAGGCCAGCGGCTTCGTCGAAACGTGCTTCTTCAACCTCGGTGTTGAAGCGGATGAAAGGCCGCAACCCGTACTTCCGCGCCACATGTTTCATGTAATCGAGGATTTCCGGCTGGAGCGCGAACTTGCGCGACCAGTTGACCTTCGGCTCGAAGGAGAAGGAGTAGAGGTGCGAGGGCACGTCGCAGCCGGAGCCCGGATAGGTGTTGTCGCGCCAGGTGCCGCCGATGTCGTCTTCCTTTTCGAGCATGACGAAAGAGTCGATGCCGGCCCGGCGAAGCTGGACGGCCATGCAGAGGCCGCCCATGCCCGTGCCGAGAATGGCGATCTGAAGCGGCTTCTGCGCGGTGGCTGCTCTGGGTCCCGGCTGGCTCAAAAAGTCGTCCACGGCTTCTCTGCTCCCTGAAACTGGCGATTGGGCGCACATACGCGGCCTCTGCGGTCCGTTTAGGGTGTACGCCCTAGACCTTCTATATAGCGACAGGTCGCCGCAGACAATCGGTCTGTTCGCCCCGTCGGTTTCACCGGCTGCCCCCGGAAAGGGAAAAGGCCCCGCGAGGTTTCCCTCGCGAGGCCATCAAGTTCAGGAGGAGTGCTCTCTTGAAACTTCAGAAGCGGTAGCCGACGCCGAAACCGACAAGCCACGGATCGAGGTCAACGTCAGCGCGCACGGCGCCGTTATTGATGGAGACGTTGGTGTTGAGGAAGATCTTCTTCACGTCGAGGTTGAGCGACCAGTTGCCGCCAAGCTGATAGTCCACACCGGCCTGAAGCGCATAGCCAATGTGGTTGTCGTATTTGATCGTGGAGAAATCGCCGGCGTCCTCATCATAGAAGAACGTGTAGTTCAGGCCGGCGCCGACATAGGGGCTGAGCTGCGCCTTCGGAAGCGGATGGTACTGCACCGTCAGGGTCGGCGGCAGCAGCCTGACCGAACCGAGATTCGCGCCCGAGGTGTGGCTCACATCATGCTTCGTCGTGCCCGCGATCAGTTCGAGGGCGATGTTGTCGGTGACGAAATAGCTGAAGTCGACTTCGGGAACGAAGTCGTTGCCCACGTTGACGTCACCACCGATCGAAACATCGGCGCTTTCCTGCGGGGCCGCCCAGAGGCCGCGCGCACGGACAACAAAGTCGCCAGCCGATTTACCGTTAAACGTATCCGCAGCGAAAGCCGGTACCGACAGAGCGGTCGTACCGAGCAGCGCCGCAATTGCCACGGCTGCGATTTTGGAAGTCTTGTTGCCTTGCATCTTCTTCTCCATTGCCGCGCACCATGGGGTGCGTTCCCGTTGGCCACAGTGTCGTAGAAATGACGCAGCTTTACTGTGCGCAATCTGTCGCACATGACGCGCAGGTTGTCGCATAGGGAATTCTACGTATGTGACCGCACAGCACCCAAAAGCCTAGAAAAATCAGCAGTTTCAGACTACGGATTATCCGCGCGGCGCTTCGAGTATGTGCCGGTAGGCACGCACCTGCTGCACGAAACGTAACGCCTGCCCGCCTCTCGCGGTTCCATATTTCAGATGCTCCGCATAGGCGGGCTTTTGAATCAGCGTCAGGGCGCGGCGCACGCCTGTCCAGCTATCAGGGTCGAGACCCAATCGTTCCGCGAGCGAACGCGCGTCCTGCAGATGGGCAAAACCCATATTGTAGGCAGCGAGCGCAAACCATATGCGATCCGGCTCACGCACCGAGTCGGGAATTCGCTTCTCGATATCGGCTATGTAGCGCGCGCCGGCATAAATGCTCGCGATCGGATCGAGCCGATCGGCAACGCCCAGGGCATCCGCCGTATCCTCGGTCAGCATCATGATGCCGCGCACGCCTGTGTGACTGCGCGCGTCGGACTTCCAGTGTGATTCCTGGTAGGCGACCGCGGCAATCAGCTGCCAGGGCAGACCGGTCTTGTCAGCCGCGTCGCGCATCGCCTTTTCATACTCGGGCAAGGTGGTCTTGATCGCGTCGCGGAACGCCCGCACATCGACATAGTCAAAAGGCGGCAGGAAGCCGAAATAGCGGCGGCCGATCTCCGCGAGTTCACCCGCTTTCTTCAGGTCGGCAATCCAGTCAGCGAGATAGTCGACCACATCCTCGGAACCCGGCGCGGCAAGCCACGCGAGCGGTTGGTCGCCCGTGATCGCGAAGGCTTCGGCGAGTTCCGGATAATAGGGATTGTTGATCTGCAGTTCGAGCGAACTTGCGACCGTGCAATCGAGTTCGCCATCGGCAACGGCCGCGAGGATATTTTCGACTGGCTCCCGCTTCAGGCCAAATGAGAGCCCCTTGGTCTTTGTGGCGAGACCGTTCATCGCATCGCTGCCGGCTGTGCCCTCGGCTACAGCGATCCTGAGCCCGACGAGGTCTTCCGGCCTTTTGGGCAATGCGATATCGCGGCGGCAGGCGATCACTTCGCGAACGGTCTGATAATCCGGTCCCGCGACAAATGCCTTGCGTCGCGCCTCGGTGGCAACGAGGCCTATGGCAAGCTGGCCGCGCCTTGCCGCAAGCGCCTCGAGCACCTCAGGCTCGGTGTCATAGGTTCGATACTCGACCCTGACACCCAGCGCCTTTCCGAGCGCCTGCGCCATATCGTATTCGTAGCCGGTTTCGCCGAGCGTGCCGGAGTAATAGGTCGTCGGAGCCACGCGCGTAATGACCACAAGCGTGCCGCTCCTGCGGATGGTCCCAAGTCCCTGCGACACCGGCTGAAGGTAAACGAGGTAATAGGCGAGCGCCGCCGCAAAGAGCAGCAGGCCCGCAAAAACGAGATAGGGCGCGCGGCGGTCGCTCCACGGCGGCAGCAAGGCGAGAACATCGCTCTTCGCCGTTTCGAGCCAGATCTGAATACGCCGCACCGTTCGCCCGCCTGTGGTTTTTCGGCGACAGTTATAGCCCAACAGACAGACGCCTGTGCATCCAGAATTGCGAGCCCTTGAAGACCGTGACGCTGCCGCCCATTTCGTCGGTTATCTCCCGAAACAGGTCACAAAAAAGCCCGCTGGCGGGATGCCGGCGGGCTTTTGTCGTTGGAATGGCGACCGGAGCAAGCGGGAAGCCTGCTCCGGAGCCGATCGGGATTACTTGCCCTTGGGCGATTGATTGAACGGCAGATCCTTGTCGACGCGGACATCCTGCGGCATGCCGAGAACGCGCTCGGCAACGATGTTGCGCAGGATTTCGTCCGTGCCACCGGCGATGCGGTAGCCCGCCGCGCCGATCCACTGCTCGGTATAGGCACCCTCGGCCGGAGAAACGCTCCGATCACGGATGACGCCGCCCATGTCCTGAAGGTCCATGCCGAAGGAACCGAGTTCCTGCATCTTGTTCGCCGCGACGATCTTGGAGATCGAGCTTTCCGGTCCGGGCGTCTCGCCGCGCGAAAGCGCGGTGAGCGTGCGGAAGCGCGTGAACTTGAGGCCCTGCGCCTGCACATACCAGTTGGCGATGCGCTCACGCACGGCGCCGTTGCGGATCGCGGGCTCGCCCGCAATCTCGGTCTCGCGCGCAAGCTGAATGAGATCGTCGGTATCGGCATTGCCCTGGCTGCCACCAACGGCGAGACGTTCGTTCATCAACGTGGTCAACGCGACCTTCCAGCCATCGCCGACATTGCCGAGACGCTGGCTGTCCTTGACGCGGACATTGGTGAAGAAGACTTCGTTGAAGTCCGAGCCGCCCGACATCTGCTTGATCGGACGCACTTCGATGCCCGGGCTCTTCATGTCGATATAGAACATGGTCAGGCCCTTGTGCTTCGGCACGGAGGGATCGGTACGCGTCAGCACGATGCCGAAGTCGGAGTAGTGAGCGCCGGAGGTCCAGACCTTCTGGCCGTTGATGACCCACTCGTCGCCATCCTTTTCGGCGCGGGTGCGAAGGCCCGCGACGTCGGAGCCACCCGCGGGCTCGGAGAAGAGCTGGCACCAGATCTCGTCGCCACGCACGGCGGGGCCGACATAGCGCTTCTTCGCGTCTTCAGGACCCCAGGCCATGACGGTCGGAATGCACATGCCGAGGCCGATGGCGAAGACGCCGCCGGGAACAGCGTAGTTCGACTCTTCCTGGCCGTAGATCACGTTCTGGATCGTGGTGCCGCCACCGCCGCCCCACTCCTTCGGCCAGGTGATGCAGGCATAGCCGGCATCGGCCTTCTTTGCCTGCCAGGCCTTCGACTGCTTCAGCACCTCTTCGAGGGTCTTGGGAAGGGGCAAGTCCTTCGCATCGGCCTTGCGAACGGCGTTCTTGTCGAGCCAACCCCGCACCTGAGCGCGGTAGGCGGCTTCTTCCGGTGTATCGTTGAAATCCATGGTTCTGTTCCGATCTTCGAATGTCTGTAAAAAGCGTCAGGCGGCGTTCTTGGCTTCAAGACGCGCGACGAGCTTTTCCTTCCACTGGATGGCGGCGCCCACCGTCAGCGCGAGAAGCTTCGCGCGGCGGTAATGGAACTGCGTGTTCGCTTCCCATGTGTAGCCAATGCCGCCATGGGTCTGCAGGTTCTCCTGCGCGGCGAAGACATAGGCATCGCAGCCTGCGATGCGCGAGGCGGCGGCCGCTTCCGGCAATTCGGAGCCTTCGTCGTTGAGCATCATCGCGCCGAAATAGGCATTCGACTTCGCGATCTCTTTCTTCACATACATGTCGGCAAGCTTGTGCTTGATCGCCTGATAGGAACCGATCTGACGACCGAAGGCATAGCGCTCCAGCGAATAGTCGCGCGCCATTTCAAGCGCCGCTTCCGCGCCGCCGACCTGCTCGAAAGCGAAGAGCACGGCCGCGCCGTCGAGAATACGGCTGACCTGATCCCAGCCCGAACCGTCCATGAGTTCGGCGGGCGCATCCTTGAAGGTAATCTCGGCATGGCTGCGCGTCGGGTCGAAGGTGCGAAGAACCTCGTGCGAAACGCCCGCACCCTTCAGATCGACGATGGCAAGCGCGACCTTGCCGGCCGCATTGACCACAACGACCGCGACGTCGGCGATGTCGCCATCGGGAACCGGCGTCTTGACGCCATTGACCTTGCCGCCCGCGAAGCTCGTCTTGATGTTCGCGGCGCTCGGTGCGTGAAGCCCTTCGGAAATCGCGAAGGTGCCGATGATCTCACCGGCGGCGAGCCTGGGCAGCCAGGTCTGCTTCTGCTTTTCGGTGCCGAAAAGCTTGATCGCTTCGGAGGCGAGATAGACGGAGGACGAGAAAGGAACCGGCGCAACGGCGCGGCCCAGCTCTTCCGCGATGACGCAAAGCTCAAGCGCGCCAAGGCCGAGGCCGCCGTAAGCCTCCGGGATGGCGGTGCCGGTGAGGCCCATGTCAACGAGGCCCTTCCAGACCTCCTTCGCATAGGGCTCGTCGCTGTCGAGGATGCGGCGCGGCACCGAATAGGGGCACTTGTCCGTCAGGTACTTGCGCACCTGCTCCTTCAGCATTTTCTGGTCGTCGGAAAAATCAAAATTCATAGGCGTTCCCTCTGGCAATCTTTGGCCTGGCATGTTTTTCAAGGCTGCGGTCGCGCGCTGGCGGCTGGTGCCGCCCCGCCTCGATCGGGCCCGTTTTACGGCCGGGTCAGGCTTATGGATCCCCGCCAAAAAGTGACGACGCGTATCCGATTTGCGCGCATTGTTCCTGCAATTCGGCGCGGTGAAAAGAGGCACCGGTTTGACGCCGCGTCCGCTTGGGCCGGCCGTCCGCCGTTGCGCTGCACATGTGCCGATCCGTTGCATCGACTCTCCGGTCCGCGCGCCATACAGATTAAGCAATCGCTAACCGGGGCCCCTCATACTGGGGACGAGGTCCACCCCCCTGAATCGGTAAATTCCATGGCGAAGGCACAGTTCCACAAGAATCAGCGCGTCTATGTCAGGCCCGTCGGAACATGGGCGGTGATCGAGCGCGTCGTACCGCAATGGGTGAAGGACGTCGACGAGCCTCTCCGCGTCTTTTACGACGTTGGCCTGGGGCGCGACTTCACCGCAACGGAACTCCAGACCGAGCAATCCGCCGCGCTGACCGATATCGACCCTACAATGGAAGAATGGCGCGTCGTCCGCCAGCCGAACAAGTGGCGCTCGGCGGAAGAATGCGCGACGCACCCCTTCCCCGGCACCTTTCCCGTCATCATGACCAATACGGAAGAAGGCGGCGGCTGGCGTGTCCCCGGCATGGAATACGACTTTGCGCCCGAGCGCGTCGAATTGCAGGCCCGGATCATGGCGGCGAGCCCCAAATTCCTGGTGCTTCTCAACCGCCTGGTCGACTACGCCGCGAGCAATCCGGAAAACCTGCCGGAAGAAGTCCTCGTACTCGCGCGCGACGCGCGGACCGTCATTGAGCAGACGAAGAAGATCGACGCGGCCTGAGCCGGAAGCCCTATCCCTTGGTCTTCTCGATCCAGCCGGCGAAAGCGGCCATGAACTTCGTCATGAAATCGCGCGTGCCGGCATTCGAGATATCGCCGCTCTCGTCGAAAAGCGCCGACGCGTTGCCGATATAGGCTTCCGGCTGCTGCAGCACTGGCATGTCGAGGAAGGTCAGCGATTGACGCAAATGATGATTGGCGCCGAAGCCGCCCATCGCGCCCGGCGACACGCTGACGATCGCCGCAGGCTTCCCCGCCCACACGCTGTGCCCGTAAGGCCGCGATCCGACATCGATGGCATTCTTCAGAACGCCGGGTACAGAGCGATTATATTCCGGGGTGACGAATAGCACCGCATCCGCCGGACGGATCTGATTGCGGAACTCGACCCAGCACACGGGCGGGCCGGCATCATGGTCCTGATTGTAGAGCGTCAGTCCATCGATCTCGACAATGCCAAGCTTGAGATTTCGCGGCGCAAGCTTTTCGAGCGCCACCGCCATCTTGCGGTTGAAGGACTCCTTGCGAAGGCTGCCGACCAGCACGGCGACTTTGCGTTCAACGGCCATTCGACGTCTCCATGTGGAAGCCAATCGGCGAAGGATATGCCAATACGCGCAGCATGAAAGTGCTTTGAGCGGTAGATGGTTTCATCGTGGAACAACCTCTTGCGCCAGGATGGATCATCGGTGCTGCTTTTGATTGCGCCGGGTCTCCGGGCGCGTGATCCTGTCATGGCTGGACGAGTAACCGCGGGGCACCGCGTTTTCATTTATGACAGCACGATCGGACAGGAGACCTGCGATGAACCGGCTCTTCATTCCCGCGCTCGCTCCACTGATGCTGGCGAGCCTTGCTCTGTCGGGCACGATCGCTCACGCAGCCCCGCCGAACGATGCAGAGAGCCAGGCGGAGCGGTCCATGGAGAAGCGCGCCGGTTCAGACATTCTGCAGGACCATCGCCGGGACTCCCGTCCGGGCGACAAATATCAACGCGGTAAGCCCGAGCACAGCAAGCGCGGCGTGACCAACGGAATCCTGCAGAACGGAATGGTTCCCGACGGGCTGATGCAGACCGGCCCGGCCCGAACCGGGCCGCTGCAGAAAGGCGCCACGAAGCCCGGCATGCTGCAGAAGCGGCCAGGTCAGAATACGCCGACGCAGACTGAGCCATGGCATCCTGTTCAGCAGAACTCCGGTCCGCAGCTTCAATCGGCAGAACCGACCTGGGAAGGCAGCGAACACGATGTTCTTTCGCGCGGCCAATCCGGCGGCATGTGGCAGGGCAAGCCGCTCGGCCCGACGGAGCCCTATGCAGGCCCGAGCGACTACATGGTCGGCCACCCTCCGGGACCGTATAGCGGGCGGCCCCATGACTACGACCCGAACGACTATCACCACAACTATCAGGCGCAGCGCCGCTTCAACCTGGGACGCTATGAGCGCCCGCATGGCTGGTATGAACGCAGCTGGTCCTACGGCGAAACGCTGCCGTCGATCTTCTGGTCCCGCAATTACTGGATCGACGACTACTGGATGTTCGGGCTCACCATTCCGCCCTACGACTGCCAATGGGTCCGCTACGGCGACGACGCTCTGCTGATCAACGCCGACTCGGGCGATATCCTGCAGGTCGTCTACGGGCTTTTCTACTGATCGGTCGACAGCCGGGGCTCACGTTTGCCGTTGGCGGAAGGATAGAAAATGAACCGCAACAACGCTCTCTATCTCATTATCGGCGCACTCGCACTTGCGGCCATAGTGTTCGGTTATCAACTTTATCAGGATCGAAAACAGCCTGAGGGCGTTCAGATCAATGCCGGACCGGGTGGCATTACGATCGAAAAGAAATAGCGACGGGGCCACTCTCGCCCAGTAAGAGAAGGCCACCCCTCGGGGAGCCTTCCAACAGGAGAACCTCCATGCCGCTGATTCAGCTCGTCGTCGTTCTGATCGTGATCGGTGTCCTGCTCTGGCTCGTCAACAACTACGTGCCCATGGACGGCAAGATCAAACAAATCCTGAATATCGTCGTCGTCATTGCCGTTATTCTGTGGCTGCTGCGAGCATTCGGCGTGTTGTGACCGCTGAACGACAGACGCGAACTCAGAAATAGGATGCGAGATTCCGCCGGATACGATCAAGAACCGGCTCGTCGGTTTCCGGCAGCTTGAAGGTCTGGCCCGTGATCGTCTCGAAGGCGTGGATATAGACTTCCGCCGTGTCGAGGATCAGCGCTTCGGGGATCTCCGGGATTTCGTCCTTGTAGGGATCGCAACGCGAGGCGACCCAGTTGCGCACGAAATCCTTGTCGAAGCTTTCGGGCTTCTCGCCCTTTTCGAAACGCTCCTGATAGGACGAGGCGAGCCAGTAACGGCTGCTGTCCGGTGTGTGGATTTCGTCGGCGAGCACGATATGGCCGCGCGCATCCGTGCCGAATTCATATTTCGTATCGACGAGGATGAGGCCGCGCGTCGCCGCGATCTCCTGACCACGCGCAAAGAGCGAGAGCGCATAGGTTTCGAGGATACGCCACTGCTCCGCCGTGAGGATGCCCTTGGAGACGATCTCCTGCGCGGAGAGCGGTTCGTCATGCCCGCCGTAATCAGCCTTGGAGGTCGGCGTGATGATCGGGTGCGGCAGGCGCTCATTGTCGCGAAGCCCGTCCGGCAGGCGGATGCCATACATCTCCCGCTCGCCCTTCTTGTAGAGCGTCAGGATGGATGTGCCCGTGGTACCGGCGAGATAGTCGCGCACCACGATCTCGACCGGCAGAATGTCGAGGCGGCGGCTGACAACCACATTGGGATCGGGATATTCGATGACGTGGTTGGGGCAGATATCCTTCGTCGCCTCGAACCAGAAGCGCGCCGTCTGGGTCAGCACCTCGCCCTTGTAGGGAATGGCAGCCAGAATACGGTCGAAGGCGCTCAGCCGGTCCGAAGCGATGATGATGCGGCGGCCGTCGGGCAGGTCGTAATTGTCCCGGACCTTGCCCTTGTAATGGTTCGGAAGCTCCGGAATGGTCGCGTCGCCGAGCACCTGATGCTTGCGCGCCCTGAAAGCCGCTTTGTCCATCGTTTTATCCCTGATTGGCCGTGCCCGTTGATGGCGGAAAGCGCCCCTGAGCGCAAGTGCCGTCGCGTCCACTCCCGGCGAAGCGACGAAATTTCGCCATATCTGAAGCTATTGTTTTAGACTTGTCGCAAATGTCCCGGGCGGCCCGGCCAGGCCCTGCCCTCAAATTCGAGCCATACCCCAATGAGAACCGAAGAACCGCGCGCCGTCCTCCTCAAGGATTATGCGCCGCCCGCCTATCTGATCGACACCGTTTCGCTGGAAGTCGAGCTCGATCCGGCGGCAACCCGGGTCCATTCGCGGCTGAAAATGAGGGCCAACCCGGCCTCGGGCGGTGGCCCGCTGGTGCTCGACGGCGAAAAGCTGACGCTGCACGAAGTCCGCCTGAACGGCGAAACCCTGAGCCCGAACGCCTATCAGGTGGACGGGCGCCATCTGACGATCCCGGAGCTGCCTGCGGGCGAATTCACCCTCGAAACGGTGACGACCTGCGGACCGGAGGCGAACACGGCTCTGACCGGGCTCTACCTTTCGAGCGGCATCTATTGCACGCAATGCGAGGCGCAGGGCTTCCGCCGCATCACCTATTATCTCGACCGGCCGGACGCCATGGCCGTCTTCACGACGCGCATCGTCGCGAATGAAAAGGAAGCGCCGGTTCTCCTGTCCAATGGCAATCTCGTGAAGGCGGGCAAGCTTGGCGGGGGCAGGCACTTTGCGGAATGGCACGATCCCTTCCCGAAGCCGGCCTATCTCTTCGCGCTGGTCGCGGGCCGCCTCGGCCATGTGGAGGACAAGTTCGTCACGAAGTCGGGCCGCAAGGTCACGCTGCGCATATTCGTCGAGCCGGGCAACGAGGATCGCTGCGCCTATGCCATGGAAGCGCTGAAGCGCTCCATGCGCTGGGACGAGGAGGCCTTTGGCCGCGAATACGACCTCGATATTTTCATGATCGTCGCGGTCAGCAGCTTCAACATGGGCGCGATGGAGAACAAGGGCCTCAACGTCTTCAACGACAAATACATCCTCGCGCGACCCGACACGGCGACCGACGCCGACTACGCCTCGATCGAAGCGATCATCGCGCATGAATATTTCCACAATTGGACCGGCAACCGCATTACCTGCCGCGACTGGTTCCAGCTCTGCCTGAAGGAGGGCCTCACCGTCTTCCGCGATCAGGAATTCACCAGCGACATGCGCTCCCGCGCCGTGAAGCGGATCGCCGATGTGCGCCTGCTTCGCAGCCATCAATTCCCGGAAGACCAGGGCCCCCTCGCCCACCCCGTCCGGCCCGACAGCTATATCGAGATCAACAACTTCTACACGGCGACCGTCTATGAGAAGGGCGCCGAACTCTGCCGCATGATCCATACGCTTGTGGGGCCGAAGCGCTTCCGCAAGGGCATGGATCTCTATTTCGAACGTCATGATGGCCAAGCGGCGACAGTGGAGGACTTCCTCGGCGCGCTCGCTGACGGTGCGAAGATCGACCTCACCCAGTTCAAGCGCTGGTACGCGCAGTCCGGCACGCCGGAAGTTCTCGTCTCGGGCCGCTACGACAGCGCGCGAGAAACCTACACGCTGAAAATGACGCAGGTCTGCGCCGCGACCCCGGGCCAGTCGGTGAAAGAGCCCTATCACATTCCGATCGCGGTGGGGCTCGTCGGCCCCGACGGCAAGGACATGCCGCTGCAGCTCGACGGCGAGGAAAAGCCCGGCGCGAAGACACGCGTGCTGAGCCTCACCGAGCGCACGCAGACTTTCCGCTTCCGCAATGTCGCGGAAAAGCCCATACCCTCGCTGTTGCGCGGCTTCACCGCGCCGGTGACGCTTTCGAGCAACCTCAAGGAACGCGACTACGTGTTCCTGATGGCGCATGACAACGATCCCTTCAATCGCTGGGAAGCGGCGCAGCGCTA
Source organism: Parvibaculum sp. (assembly GCF_039680535.1). Taxonomy (GTDB): domain Bacteria; phylum Pseudomonadota; class Alphaproteobacteria; order Parvibaculales; family Parvibaculaceae; genus Parvibaculum. Next base: position 221,178 of record NZ_JBDKSS010000008.1, read on the forward strand.
TGCGAGCGGGCTCCTCATCGCCAATGTCGAGGCGATCCGGTCGGGCGGCAAACGGCGGCGCGGAACGGCCTTTGCGGAGATGATGCGCAAGGTTCTGAGCGACCGGAAGCTCGATCCCGACTTCGTGGCCCAGATGATCCTGCTGCCCAGCGAACAGGCCATCGCCCAGATGATCGGCAAGGATGTCGATGTCGATGCCATTCACGAAGCCCGCGAGACGCTGCGCATTGCCATCGCATCGGAAGTGCGCGATGAGCTGAGGCGCGCCTATGACCGCATGAGGATCGAAGGGCCCTATAGCCCCGACGCCGGGGATGCAGGCCGCCGAGCGCTCAGGAATGCGTGCCTCGGCTATCTCGCCAGCCTGCCAGACGGTTCGGGCGTGGCGCTCGCCTCGGCACATTTCGACAGTGCCGACAACATGACGGACCAGATCGCCGCCCTCGGCATTCTCGCCAATCTCGACGTGCCGGATCGCGCACGGGCTCTCGATAGCTTCTACAGGCAGTGGAAGGACGACCACCTCGTCATGGACAAGTGGCTCACGATCCAGGCGACCTCCTCGCTTCCCCGCGCTCTCGATGACGTCAGGAGCCTGTTGCGCCATCCGGTGTTTACCATACGAAACCCGAACAAGGTGCGCGCCCTGATCACCAGCTTCGCCACCGCCAATCAGGTCCGCTTCCATGCGGCTGACGGCGCAGGCTATGCTCTCGTCGCCGACAAGGTGCTCGAACTCGACGCGCTCAACCCGCAGGTAGCGGCCCGGCTGCTCGGTGCGTTCAAGACCTGGCGGCAGTTCGACCGAAAGCGTCGCAGCCTGATGTCGCGCCAGCTCGAACGGATCGCGAGCGCCGAAGGCATTTCCCGCGACGTCTACGAAATCGCCAGCAAGACGCTTGCTTGAGGCACCGGAACAGAGAGCGAGTGAGTCTGAAATGCATCGGATGCCAAAAAGCGAGCCGCCATCTCTGGACAAAGGCCGGGGCCTCCCGAATCATCGACTGAATGATTCGACCCCGGGTGGATCGGATTGGGCATCTCGGCGCCCGGTTCCCGGCCCCCTTGGCGTTTCGACGGGCAATGAGGGGCCGAAGGCGCAAGCCGCCGGCGTGGTTCAGATGAGTATCCCCGACGCGACTTCGTCGAGAACGGAAGTCCTGGCCTGGCAACAGCACATGGCCCGGAGCCGCCCGGCGCTGGCCTCGGGATGGCTGCCGCGCATCGCGCTCGCGATCCTCGGCATCGCGCTCGGCGTCGCCAATGCTGTGCTTTATGCGCGGGATGGCTATACCGACGCCCTCGGCCTTTCTGCCGTGCTCTCTCTCGGCGGCTTCCTGCTGGCGTTTCTGCTGGTGCGGCTGCGCGAGAAGAAGATCGAGGCGGAAACGGCTCTCGTCGAGAACCAGCTGCGCTTCGACATGGCCTTTGCCGGCGCGCGCTGCGGCATCTGGGACTGGGACCTGACGGCGAACCGCGTCTACTGGTCGTCCGCCATGTTCGACATGCTGGGCCTGCGCCAGCCTTCGAAGCGCCTTTCGCCCGCCGAAATCAAATCTCTCTCGCATCCCGACGATGGCCCGGCGATCGACGAGATCATCGGCGCAGCCTCGCGCGCCTCGCGTTCCTATGACACGACGTTCCGGCTTCGCCATGTGGATGGAAGCTGGGTCTGGGTCCATGCCAAGGGACAGGTCTGGGGCGGCGGGCGCATCGCCGGCGAACGCCTCGTCGGCATCACCATCGACATCACCGAGCAGAAGCTCGCCGAAGAACGCGAGCGCCGCGCCACCGACCGGCTGCGCGACGCCATCGAAAGCATCGGCGAAGCCTTCGCGCTGTGGGATGACGACAATCGCCTCGTCACCGCAAACAGCAAGTTTGCCGAGTTCCTCAACCTGCCGGAAGATGGCTTTGCGCCGGGCACGACGCTGGAACAGGTGATGGCGGATGCTGGAATCGGCTCCGACTGGCCGCGCGCCGGCGGGCTCGAGGAAGCGGTATGGGAAATCCTTCTTCCCTCGGGGCGTTGGCTCCAGATCAGCGAACGGCCGACCAATAGCGGCGGCCATGTGAATGTCGGCACCGACATCACCGCGATCAAGGTTCAGGAATCCTCGCTGACGCAGAACAAGTCGGCCCTCGAAAAGACGGTGCGCGATCTCGAAGCCTCGCGCCTGAAGCTCCAGCATCAGGCGCGGCAGCTTGTGGATCTGGCAGAGAAATACGCCTCTGAAAAGACGCGCGCGGAATCGGCCAACCGGTCCAAGTCCGAATTTCTCGCCAATATGAGCCATGAGCTTCGGACACCGCTCAACGCTATCATCGGCTTCTCGGAGATGATGGAAACGGAGATGTTCGGCGCACTCGGGTCGCCGAAATACAAGGAATACGCTCACGATATCCGCTCAAGCGGCCAGCACCTCCTCGAACTCATCAACGACATTCTCGACATGTCGAAGATCGAGGCCGGCCGAATGACGCTGGAAAAGCAGCCGACCGACCTTGGCGTCGTGATCGAGGAGTCGATGCGCCTCGTCTCCGGCCGCGCCGAAATTGCGTCGGTGAAAATCGTCAACGAAGTCGGAGAGCTTCCGAAGGTCGAGGCCGACAAGCGCGCCATCAAGCAGGTGCTGCTCAACCTTCTGTCCAACGCGATCAAGTTCACGCCTGCGGGCGGCACCATCACCATGCGCGGCGGCGCAGACGACAAGTTCATCGCCCTTGCCGTCGAGGACACGGGCATCGGCATCCCGGCCCATGCCCTGCCGAAGATCGGCCGCCCCTTCGAGCAGGTGGAGAACCAGCACTCGAAGAAACACAAGGGCACCGGGCTCGGCCTCGCCCTCTCCCGCTCGCTTGTCGAGCTTCATGGCGGCGCGCTCGTCATCGACAGCACCGAAGGCGTCGGCACGCGGGTGACCTTTACGCTGCCGCTCTAGGCAAGCGTTTCGGGCTTCGGCGTCGCGACGCCGTCCTTCACGTCGAACTGCGGAATATGGCCGAGACCCTGCACGAGGGCCGCGTCGGCGCCCAACTGCGCCTTCCAGTCGTGCCCCTCGGTGAGGATGACGCCGATGCCGACAATCTCCGCGCCAGCGTCGCGCGCCAACGCCACGCTGGCGGCAAGGCTTGAGCCGGTCGCGACCACATCGTCCACGACCACGACACGCTTGCCCTTGACGAGGGGAATGGCTGCGCGGTCGAGCAGTAGGCGCTGCGAGCCGGATGATGTGACCGACACGACCTCACGCCGCATCGCGTCCCTCAGGTGAATCTTGGGCGACTTCTGCAGGATCACATATTGGTCGAGCCCCAGCGCGCGCGAGACCTCGATCGCCACCGGAATGCCAAGTGTCGCCGTGCCGACGATGATGTCGGGCTTGAGATCGCGGATTTTCTCCGCCATCGCCTTGCCGATGCGCTCACCGAAGCGCACGCCCATGTCGATGACCATGAGCAGTGAAATGGCGAATGTGTCGTTGATGGGAACGAGCGGAAGCCGGACGGGTTCGCCGGCTATATCGACAATGTAATGGTCGGGGGTCACTGGCAGCCTCGCAGGAAATGTTTTCCCGATGGGACTGCATGCAATATGCCAAAGGAAAGGCCGCGCATTCGTGCGGGTTTCGCAAGCATCAACCGGTCAAAACAAAACCGGCTGCCCTTGATTTGGGCAGCCGGCTTCAATCCTCGAAAGAAAGCCTAGAGGTACCAGTCGTATTCCAGCGGCGAGATCGCGCGCTGGAACTTGTCGAATTCGAGCATCTTGGTTTCCGCGTAGACGTCGACATATTGGTCGCCGAAATATTCGCGGATGATGGTCGAGTTGCGCAGGCGCTTCAGCGCGCTCGGCAGGTAGAAGGGAATGCTCTCGTCCATGCTGTCGCAGGCATTGCCCTCGGCAGGTTCGCCGGGATCAATCTCGTTGACGATACCGTAGTGGATGCCTGCGAGGATCGCCGCAAGCACCAGATAGGGATTGGCGTCGGCGCCCGAGACACGGTGTTCGACGCGCATGGCCGAGTGGGAGCCTGCGGGCACGCGGAACGCGACCGAACGGTTGTTGTAGCCCCAGGCGCGATTCACCGGCACGAAGAGGTTGGGCTCGAAACGGCGATAGGAATTGAGGTTCGGCGCGAAGAAGGGCATGGCTTCGCCCAACGTCGCCTGCAGCCCGCCGATGGCGTGGCGAAGCTTGACGCTGCCCTCATTGGTGCCGTTATCGAAGACGTTGTTGCCCTTCTCGTCGAGAAGGGAGCAATGGACGTGAAGCCCGTTGCCCGCCTGCCCCACGAAAGGCTTCGCCATGAAGCTCGCGATGAAATTGTGCTTGCGGGCAATGGCGCCGATGAGATGGCGCAGCATGATCGCATGGTCGCCTGCGCGAACGGCATCGTGCTCGTGGTTGAGATTGATCTCGTACTGGCCGGGCGCGAATTCGGCCGTGGCGCCCGAGGCAGGAACGCCCTGTTCCGCCGCAGCTTCATCTATGTCCTTGAGCAGGCCCATGAAGCCGTCGAGCTCGGTGATGCCGTAAACTTCGTTCGCGGTTTCGCGCTGACCTGTTGCCGGATTGATCGGCGCCTGCGGCAATCCCTTTCGATCACGTTCGCGGTCAAGCACATAGAATTCGAATTCGCAGGCCGTTACCGCGTGAAGGCCGATCTCGGCGAGCTTCGCCACGACATTGGAAAGCACCACGCGCGGTTCGAGATTGAGCGGCGTGCCGTCGCGCTCCTCCATCGTCATGAGAACCTGCGCCTGCTTCATCGACGCCCAGGGAACCGGCACGATGGAACCGGAAATCGGATAGGCCTGACCGTCCGGATCGCCGTCCGAAAAGCCCATGCCGAGAATGTCTTCGTTTACACCCGTGACGTCGAAGAAATAGAGCGACTTCGGCATGTGCACACCGGAGGTGAACACCTTCTCGGCTTCCTCGATGGGAAAGCGCTTGCCGCGCACTGTTCCACACATGTCGACGAAAACAGCATCGAGATAATCGATGTCACCCTGTTCGGCGAGAAAGGCCTTGAATTCGGCCAATGTCGCACGCCCGTCTGTGCGCGGTTTTTCGCGTTCGCTCATCATGTACCTGTTGGCTATTTATCCTGTAGCCAATAGTAGCCGAGAGCGGCCCCGAGATACCAGCGCCGGAGCGAAGGAAAGGGAATCCGCGGCGGAATTCCGCGGAAAGGCTCGGGAATTTCGGAAAGAGGCATTCCCGCGCCGATCATGTCTGCGAGCATTTTCCCGCTCCACGGCGCAGCGGAAACCCCATCGCCATGATAGGCAAGACCGAAAGAGACGGTCGGATCGTCGGGCATTTGCCCGATAGCGGGCGTCAATCTCCCGGTCATGCAGACAAAGCCGCGCCAGTAATGCGTCGTCGGAATATTTCTCCATGCGGTGAAGACCTCACCAAGACGCCGCTCGAGGAGCGCACGCATCCGCAGACCGTCCTGCGGCTTGCCGGTGAGGTCGCCGCGCGCGCCGAAGAGAAACCGGCGATCGGGAAGCAGCCGATAATAGAAGAGGAGATTGCGTGTGTTGCTGCAGGGACGTTCCGTCTTCCACCCCTGTGCGGCAAGCTCATCATCCGTCAGCGGACGGGTTACAATGATATTCGACAGCACCGGCATGAGGCGATCCGCCAACATGCGATTGACGGGCGCGCGAGTGAAGCCATTGGTCGCAACGATGACGCGCCGCGCGCGCAAGGTGCCGCCCCTTGTCACGAGGTGATGTTCGCTGCCCCGTTTCTCCCATCGCTCGACATGAGAGTTGCCATGCAGCTTTGCGCCTCGCCTTGCCGCAGCCTCCGCAAGACCGCGCGCAAACCTCAGCGGATGAAGACCGAAGGAGATCTTGTTGAGCAGCGCTCCAAATTGCTCGGTTGAATCATATGACGTCTCGGCGACTTCCGCGCGAGAGAGCAGCGCCACCGGCACCCCGAACTTACCCCCGAGGAGATCGCGCTCTTCCTCAAGCGCCGCGAAACGCGAGGGTGAATGAGCAACATGCAGCGTGCCATCGCCCTGCGGGCGAAAATCTATGCCTTCATCGTGGGCAAGTGAACGGACGAGTTCGATGGCATCGACCTGCGAGGAAATGAAGCGCCGCGCTTCGGCCTCGCCGTATCGGCGAATGAGGCCCGACAACCCAAGGCTGCTGGGCGGAAGCGAGCAGAAGCCCCCATTGCGGCCCGACGCGCCCCAGCCGAGCGGCCCCGACTCGAGGAGCCGCACATCGACATGATGATCTCGCGCGAGATGAAGCGCCGCCGAAAGGCCGGTGTAGCCGCCGCCAATGATCGCGACGTCACATTGCGCGTCGCCCGCCAGCGGCCCCAGATCGACGCCGGCCGCCAGCGGAGGCGTATCGTCCTCCCAGAAACTTCCGGCAGGTGAAGACGCGTCATAGAGGCTTTCGTGATACCAGGTCATTTTTGCGCGCGCGATATACTCGACTCGGGGTGAGCCGGAAGCATATCACGCGGCGCGGAATCAGGGCTTCGGGCCGTCCGGGCCATCCGGACCGTCGGGTGCGCCCGGGCCTGCTGCCGGGCCAAAACGATGCTCCGCGCGCCTGCGCATCGAATCCGCAACCCGGGCGCGCTGCTCGGGTGTCAGTCTGGAAAAGCCCTGAATCATGGCCGTGCGCGCCGCCTGACTGATCTCGGCCTGGACCGTGTCGACCTTCGCGAAAGCGGCCGCAACCCTGGCCGCATCGTAGGTCGGCGCGCCTAGCGCATCGGCCAACTCCCTGCGGGCGGTCTCAAGCGCCGCGAGGCGCGGTTTGATGAGCGGAAACTGGTCGATCATGATCTTACGCATGGCCGCGCGGTCACCCGGCGGCAGACCGTCGGCACCCTTGTGCAGCGTCTTGAAAAATGGCGCCGGCACGCGACCCGGTTCCACACCGGGCGGCACCGGGGTCCCGAAGATCAGGGCAGCCGCAATCATTCCCACAAGGAAGAGGTTGATGATGAGAGAAACGAGGAGCGCCGGCCCTACCCAGCGGCGCTCCGCAAGCCGCGCCTGGGCCTCGTTCGCGGGCAACTCATTCATTTCTTCCAGTCCTCAGGATATTCATTTTCGGCCAAGGCGAAGGAAACGAGCTGCTCTCCGGTCGTTCCCGCGGAGGCCGATGCGGACACCGCCGCTGACGTAAGGCCGAGCGAAGTGAGCCCCTCCGCCGTGACGCTCGACGGCAAGGCAGCACCAAAGCTGATGCCGAGCATGATGGAAGCCGCGAGCGCACCCGCCGGGAAGGCGGCCGGGCCGTATGGCCAGACGATGCGAGCGATGGAGCGCCACAGGCCCGCACGACGCTCTTCGCGAGAAACGATCAGCCCCGTCACCGCGCGGGGACGGGCCGCCATGATGCGCGACAGAAGCTCCGTAGAAGGAGCCTCCACAGCCGGTGCCATGGCAAGCAGCCGGTCGAGGTCACCCGCCTCCGCCACAAGGGCGCGTGCGTCCGAAGAGCCCGCCACCAATGCCTCGGCTGCGTGGCGCTCGTCCACTGGCCACAGCTTCGGCGAGGCGCCATAGGCCCCGGCGATCTCCGCCAACCGCTCCAATGTCATCTCGAGTTTCGCCATAGCCTCACCCCGGCCTTCATCAGCCTTGTTCCACACTTTTACGTAGCCACTCATCCCGTTCCGTCGCAAGAGCAACACGAAGTTGTCTCCGCGCTCTCCCCAACAGAGATTCAACCGCTTCGATACTCACATTGAGAATTTCAGCGGCCTCGATGTTCGAGAGCCCCTGATAATGCGTCAGCGTGACAGCCGCCCTTTGCCGCGCCGGCAAGGCCTGCAGCGCCTGATCGACGCGCCGCGCCAGATCCTGCCGCTCGAGTTCCTCTTGCGGCGTCGGGTCCTCGCTCTGCGGCTCGGGAATGGAATCGATGTCGTCGGTGGTGTGGCGTCGCAGACGGTCGAGGCAGAGATTGGTCGCAACCCTGTGCAACCAGGTGCTGAATTGGGCCCTGCCCGGCTCCCAGCGCGAGGCGTGAGTCCACACCCTTAGAAAGACTTCCTGAGCAACTTCCTCCGCGTCGGCATGGCTACCGAGCATGCGCCGCGCCAAGGCAAGCATACGCATGAGATGCCGGTCGACGAGCTGCCTGCAGGCCGCCTCGTCGCCAAGCGCCACGCGCGCTACCAGTTCGTCGTCTGACGCGTCGTTCAAGCGACCGCGCCCCCTTCGTCAATTCAGACCGCTCAGGATGATTGCGGACCCGCCAACCCTACTCGGCTTTCGGCGCGGTCGCATCGGGTTTGGCGGCACCCCCATCGTGGTGCCGCGCCTTCATACGCTCACGCCGCATGGCGCCAGCGGCGTCGTATTCGGCTTTCGTGACCTTGCCATCGCCATTGGCATCGATGCGCTTGAATGCGATTTGAGCGCGTTCGGCCGCCCGCTTTTGCGCTGCGGCGGTGAACTCCGCCTGGGAGACGACCCCGTCATTATTGGTGTCCGCAGCCTTGAACCTGGCATCGTGAGCCGTGGCGCGGGCCGTGGCGGGCGCGGCACTGTCTTCGGCCTGAACCGCAAATGGCAACAAGGCGCCCAGCGCAATGGCTGCAAAACCGGCGATCAATTCCGCCCTGAATCCACCCAAGTCGACCTCCTGAAAAAAGGCGGTCGGGAGGGTTGATGCGCCCACTCCCGACCAGGAGTAACGGGTTAACTCCGGTCCGAAGGGGAAAGGTAGACCGGTGGGAACGTCGTCCTGTCACTCACAATGCTAAACGGCGGTCAAAATGAATTCCGTCGCCCGAAAACGTCCTGAAAGGGAACACAATAATTAATATTCCGCAAGGAGCGGCGCGGGGACGGCGTGGCGCAGGGGAGAGCCGATGACCGGCTCGGTCAGGAGGCGCGCAGGGATTTTCAGACGGCGAACGCTCAATCCCTCCCGCAAGTCGACGCCGACACTCAGGGCGACCGGTGCCGGCCGGTATTTGAGCCGGACCAGCGCAAGATTGATGCCCAACGCGGGGGAGAAGACGACGCTCGTGGCCGTCCCGTCGATTTCACCTTGCCGCTCGACGGCGCAGAACTGCACGGGTTCGGGGAAGTCCAGAGCCAGCGAGACGACCAGATGACGAGGGTCCTGCTGCTTCAAGCGGCGCAGCGCATCCCGCCCCGTAAAATGCCCATTTTCCAGATCAACGAGCGACGCCAGTCCAAGCTCGAAGGGCGTTGAGGCGTCGGCCGCGTCCACCGCCGAGAAGGCTCCCAGATAATCGCGGCCCGCGCGCGGAATGCCCGCCTCGATGCGCGCCAGTTCACGCAAGGCGTATCCCGTCGCCGCAATACCGAATTCAGCGCCCTTGTCGATGAGACGCGTCCAGAGCATGGGCGCATCTTCCGGATCGAGCCAGAGCTCAAAGCCGAGCTCGCCGGTCGCGCCTGTCCTGCTCGCATAGACCGGCATGCCCACAATGTCGAACCAGCGCGCTGCATAGGGCCTCAGCGTCTCGACCTCAAAGAAGCCCGTCGCATTGAGGATCGCCGCAGCATGCGGACCTTGCAGGCTCAAACCCGCAAGCGCCACGCTGACATCCTCGACACTGACGTCGAAACCAAGGGCACTGTCGAGAAGCCACGCGAGATGCAGCTCATCCGTCACCAGACGATACTCGTCCTCGCCAAGGCGGAAAAGGTGACCGTCGCCGACGACGAATCCGCGGTCTTCGCAGAACACAACAGGCATGACCTCGTCGACCGAAAGCCGCATCGCATTGTCGGTGACGAGCCGGTCGAGATAGATCGCCGCGTCGCGTCCGCCGATCCGATATTTGACCAATGGAGAGATATCGGCCAACGCCGCGGCATGCCGCAGCGCGCGATATTCATCATCAAGCGTCGTCAGGATTTCCGGCGTCGTGTAGCCATTCCAATCCGTCCACCGGTTGGTGATGCTCTCCATTGCAACGCTGAGATGCAGCGGCGTCGTCAGCACGCGGCGACTGAAGGGCGGCTCGTCCGATGCAGTCGAGAAAGGACCAGCATCGGCGGTTGCCTGAGGCTCCTCGAACTCGGGCTGCATCTGAAAATTCAACGTCTCTTCCGCCTCTCCGGGCCCCGCCCCGTCAACGGCGAGTATATCGCCACCGCCGGTCATGCGCGCCCCCCTTCCGACAGCACCGTCCTGGCGGCAAGCTGACCCGCCAGCCCGGAAATGCCGCCCGGATGGCTACCCGCCCCGCAGAGATAGAGGCCCCGGAGCGGCGTTCGATACCGGGCGAGCTCCGGCGTGGGACGGAACATCAGCAACTGGTCGGGGCGCATTTCGCCGCAATGCCACTCGCCGCCCGCAAGCCCGAACTTTGCCTCGATGTCGGGCGCGAGAAGCATTTCGCCGGCAATGATCCTCGCCCGAAGGTCCGGCGCATATCGCGCCAGGGTTTCTATGACCCGGTCCAGCAGACGATCGCGTTGCAGCGTCCAACCGCCCGCCACCTCGTAAGGCACATGCTGGATGAGGACCGACATGACATGGTGGCCGGCCGGTGCAAGGCTTGTGTCGGCAACGCTCGGAATCGTCACTTCCATGCCGAGTTCGGCCGGAACCTCGCCACGCTTGAACGATGCGAATGCCTGGTCGAGTTCGCCGAGCGAAGGAACGACCAGAAGCCGGGCACCATACTCCGCGGGCGCAAGGCCTGATATCGTCGGCAATCCATCAAGAGCCAGATTGAGCTTTGCCGTCGCCCCCCTGCGGCTCGTCTGGGCGAGGCGCATCGCAAGCCCCGCATCAATGTTTGCCGCGCCGACGAGATCGAGCATGGTCGCGCGGGGATCGACGCTCGAAAGGATCGCGGGCGCGCGAAGAAACTCGCCCGCCACCGTCTCGACGCCCACGGCCACATTGTTCTCGACGATGATGCACCTGACCGCCGCACCGGTCCTGATCGCGACGCCCAGCCCTTCCGCGGAATGACGAAGCGCCGTCACCAGCGCCCCCATGCCGCCGCGCGGAAGGGATGTGCCCCTGGTCTCCAGCTGCAAGGCACGACGATAGATCAGGTTGAAGGCCGTCCCCGGCGAATAGGGCCCCTCCGCCGTTCCACGCAGCGCCTCGAAGGCAAAAGCCGCGCGAAGCAGCGGCGTCTCGAACGTCGCGTCGACGAGATCGCCGATACTCGCCGGAAGGACACGCAGAAGATCCTCGAATGAAGGTTGACCAAGGCGGCGCATCCGCCAGACCAGACGACGAAGGGCCGTCACCGCATCTGACGACGGTCCAGTGAAGCTCGGAGGCACGCCAAGAAGCAACGGACGAAGCGCAGCCGCATAGGCCTTGAGCCGTGCTGAAAACTCGACGAGCGCGGCCGCATCATGTGCATTCCATTCCCGAAGCGCCGCGATGTCCCGCCTCCGGCTCGACAGGACGAGATGCCGCTTGTCGCGAGAGAGAGCGATGGTCGGCAGGTTGCGCGCAGCAAAGCGCAGCCCATTGCGCGAGAGCTTCAGCTCCTTCTCGATGCGGCGCGGCAAGGCTTCGATGAGATGGGACGCCGTCGAGATCATGTAATCAGGCGTGATTTCGCCAGTCGTAACCGCGCCGCCCAAATGGTCGGAAGCCTCAAACAGAATGACGCGCTTCCCAGCCTTTGCCAGATAGCAGGCGGCGACAAGACCATTATGGCCGCCCCCAATTACGATCGCATCGAAGCTCCGGTCGGCGAGCCGCATGGTCAGCCCCGCTTTCCGAGCGCGGCGGCAACAAGAGCCGCGGCGTTGGCGCCCGCATTCCCGACGCCCAATGGCCCCGGATGAACGCTTTGCGAGCAGAGATAAAGATTGCGGATCGGCGTTTCATAGCCTGCCAGCGCGGGGGAAGGCCTGTTGAAGAACGACTGATCGAGCGTCGTCTCGCCATGCGAGAGATCGCCGCCCGTGACGCCGACTTCGCTTTCGATATCCGGCGGCGTCAGCATTTCGAGCGCGACGATGCGATCCTTTATGCCGGGACTCGCCTCCGCGATACGGTCGACAACGAGATCGGTGAGTTCGTCGCGGCGCTCGCCCGTCCACGCGCCGTCATGCAGGGACTCCGGAACATAGTGGACAGCGACCGAAAGCACGTGGCGCCCATGCGGCGCAAGCGTCGGATCCGCAAGTGTCGGGATGAGCATGTCGATGAGCGGGACGCGCGGCGGAATGCCGTCACGCCAATCGTCGGCTGCACGATCCATCTCGTCGAGCGACGACGCCAGGCGAACGCCACCCAGAAGCGCGGGGCAACCTGCTGGCACAGCGGGAAACTCGGGCGCACTGTCGAGCGCAATGTTGATCTTGGCGCTGACGCCGCGCATGCGGAAACGCCCCACCTTTTCCACCAGACCGCCAGGCAGGGCGGACCACGGGAAGAGCGCGAGAAATGTCCGCTTCAAATCGAGATCGGAAACGACCGCACGCGCCTGTATCTCCTCTCCATTCGCGAGCACTACGCCGCGCGCTGCGCCCTCGCGCAGCAGAACGTCGGTAACCTCCGCGTCTGTGCGGATCGTCCCGCCATGCGCCTCGATCGCGGCCCGGAGCGCACCTGCCACCGCCGCTGGCCCACCAGACGCGAGAACACGGGCCGGAGCGCCGCCGCTCGCGGTTGCCATTTCATCGATGAACGCCCCGATGAGGTGCCGCGCACCGGTCGGCGCATGGGGGCCGAGCGAAGTTCCCGCCAATGCATCTCCGGCAAGCCGCGTCTTCACGGCGTCCGAGTGAAAATATGCGTCCAGAAACTCGGCGCAGGACAGAGTCCATAGACGCGTCAACTCGTGAAGCTCGTCGACATCCCTCGCTCCCCAGCGCGACGCCGTGCTCAGGAGGCGGCGCAAGGTCGAGAAGGAGCGCCGCGTCGGATCGCTCATGGTCGTTGCGAGCAATGGCCGCAGCTGTTGGGCGCCGCGCAACATGTCGCGCCGAAAGCGGGTCCAGCCGTCCGCGTCCTTCAGCGAATGTCGCGCGAGCTCGCGGCGATGAATGACGCCATCGCGGTAGCTCGCGATGTAGCCTCCGTCCTTCAGCAGCGATATGCCGCCATCGACCCGGATGAAGCGAAGTCCATACCGGGCGAGATCAAGCTCCGAAACGATGCGAGCCGGCAGCGTCGAGATGCCAAGGTTGTAGCGCGCGATGTTGAAACCCGGGACGATTTCGTAAGACGCATCGGCGCCGCCGAGAGCCGCATTGCGCTCAAGCACCAGGACGCGCGCGCCGAAGCGCGCAAGGTAAGCCGCAGCCGTCAGACCGTTGAGCCCCCCTCCGATGATGATCGCGTCATGACGCTCCATGCGCCGAACCTCAAATCGCACCGCCCCGCCGCAGCAGGGATGACGTCCCGGTCTGTGCCGCTTTGGCACGCGACGCAGGTCCATCGCCCTAACCGTGCCGAAACCGGAAGGAGCATTAACCACAAATTCCAAGGCAATCAGCCAGGAAATGAGCGCGGGAGGCTCATCCATTAACGATTGCGCCTGGTCGGCAAGGGTCAGGTGCAAGAGTTCCGCCAAGGAATCCGGCGGAATCGGGAGCGATCAGGAAACGGCAACAGCGGTAATCAGGCGCTCGAAGATGCCATGGACCGCCGCCTGGGATTCCCTGAGTTGCGCTTCCAGGGCCGAAAAATCGGGCGCATTGCCGGCGCGCGCCAGCAGCGCCTTCAATCCGGGCGTCGCCTCCTCCGGCTTGAACACGCCCTCGACGCAGATGCGTATGGCCTGCGTCAGATTGAGCGTGAGATCGACGGCGGAGAGAAGAGTGTCCGCATCGGTCGCACTGACGATACCTGCATCTGCAATCGCCTGCAGCGCCGCCCGCGTATGGGTCTTGAGGATATCCGGATGGTCATGCGCATGGGCGAGTTGCAGGAACTGACAGACGAACTCGATGTCGACGAGCCCCCCGCGAACATATTTGAGTTCCCAGTGGTTCTCGCTCGGATATTCGCGCTCGATGCGCGCGCGCATGTCGGCCACGTCGAAAGCCGTCTTGCCGAGATCGCGCGAACGCAGCAGTGCCTCTCGAATGGCAGCGTCGATGCGCGTCTTCAGCTCATCGGGGCCGGCGAGAACGCGGGCTCGCGTCAGCGCCATGTGCTCCCATGTCCATGCTTCGCTCTTCTGATATTCGACGAAGCTCTGGAAATGCGTCGCCACCGGGCCCGAATTGCCGGACGGCCGCAAGCGCATATCCACTTCGTAGAGCTTGCCTTCGCTGGTCGGTGCCGTCAGTGCGCTGATGAGCTGCTGACAGACACGGGCATAATATTGCGAGGCAAAGAGAGGCCGCGCGCCATCCGACGTCGCTTCGGCATCTGCGACATCATAAAGCATGATGAGATCGAGGTCGGAGGCCGCACTCATCTCCTCGCTGCCAAGCTTGCCCATGGAGACGACGGCAAAGCTCCCGCCCGGAACATGGCCCGCCCGCTCTGCAATCTTCTCCTCTGCGATCGGCGCCAACGCTGCGACGAGCGTACCGGCGATGGCGGCGTAGGCGGGGCCCGCCTCCTCCGCATCGGCATTTCCCGCCAGCACGCGTACACCGAGACGGAAGCGATGCTCACGCGCCCAGATGCGCGTAAAATCGAGGACGTCCTGATAATCCCGCGCGTGCTCGAGTGATTGCGCAAGGCTCACGCGCAGAATCTCGCGGTCTGGCCGCATCTTGAGGAAGTTCGGATCGACGACGGATTCGAGAACCGCGGAATTCTGCGCAAGGTAATTCGCGAGCCTTGGCGCCGTGCCGCAAATATCCGCGATGAGATCGAGCAGGCTCGGATTGGAATAGAGCATCGAGAAAAGCTGCACGCCCGCCGGCAGCTTCGTCAGGAACTGATCGAAGCGGATGAAGGCGGTGTCGGGCTGCGATGTGCGCGAAAGCGCGCGGAGCAGCGCCGGCATCAGGGCCGTCAGAAGCTCGCGTGAACGCGGCGAGCGCGTCGCCGCGAAGCGGCCGGTATGCCAGGCGCGGATCGTTGCCGACATCTCGGAGGCTTGCGCGAAGCCGAGATTGCGAAGCGTCTCGAGGGTTTCGGGATCGTCTTCGGTGCCGGTAAAGACGAGACTTCCGCTTTCCTCTGCAAGCGGCGGCGCAGTCTCGAAGAGCTTGGCATAGTGTCCCTGAACGCAGCGCAGATAGCCGACAAGCGCCTCGGCAAAATCGGCGCGGCTGTCGAAGCCCAGAAAGCAGGCGACGTGATCGAGCCCTTCATCGGTCGCAGGCAGGGTATGCGTCTGCTCATCCGCAATCATCTGAAGCCGGTGTTCCAGCTTGCGCAGGAAGCGATATGCCGTCTTGAGTTCGTCCGCCGCCTCGGGCGCGATCCAGTTCTTGCGCGCGAGTTCGTCGAGCATCGAGCATGTCTGCTGGCCGCGCAGCTCCCTGTCGCGACCGCCCGCGATCAATTGCTGCGTCTGGACGAAAAACTCGATCTCGCGAATGCCGCCGCGCCCGAGCTTCACATTGTGGCCCGCGACCGCAATTGTGCCATGCCCGCCGACGGCGTGGATTTGCCGCTTCATCGAATGAATATCGTCGATGGCGGCGAAGTCGAGATTCTTGCGCCAGATATAGGGCGTCAGCATCTTGAGGAAGAGCTGCCCAGCCTGCGGGTCGCCGGCAACGGCACGCGCCTTGATGAAAGCTGCGCGTTCCCAGTTCTGTCCGCGGCTTTCATAATAGTGCTCGGCGGCTGGCAGAGACACCGCGACGGGCGTGCCGCCGGGGTCGGGCCGAAGGCGCAAATCCGTACGAAACACATAGCCATGCTCAGTGCGCTCCTGCAGTATCTTCACGAGCGCTTGCGTCAGCCGAACGAAAAAAGTTCCCTCCTCCACGCCATCCTTCAGCGGCAACTGGCCGGGTTCGTAAAAGACGACAATGTCTATGTCGCTCGAATAGTTGAGCTCGCGCGAGCCGTATTTGCCCATGCCCAGAATGGCAAGGCCGCTGCCTTCCTGCGTCGTGTCCTCTACAGGGCGCAATACCTGCCCGCGCCGCGCGGCGTCCTTGAGCAGCCATTCGACTGACGCCTGAACCGCCGCATCGGCGAACGCCGTGAGCGATGCCGTCACTTCCTCAAGATTCCAGGTCGACGTGATGTCGGCCAACGCAATCAGGATCGCCACTTCCGCCTTCGCAAGACGCAGCTCGCGCATCAGGTCCGCCTGCGTCTGCGAACCGGCCGCAGCCAGCGTACGGGCCAGCAGCGCTTCGAGCGTCGCCGCTGGCGGCTCATCTACCAGCCTCGGCAACCAGTCGGGATGAACACGAAGGATCCGCGTGAGAAACGGGGAGTTTCCAAAAATGCCGTCAAGAAGCCGTCGCGTGTCCGGGTCGGCAAGAAGGCTCTCCATGCGGCGGCGCGTCGTCTCGTCCTCGATGGCGGCGAGACTCGCCTCCATGTCCTGCATCGCATTCGCCGCGCGTTCCGCATCATATGGACGCGGGGCCAGCGCCGCGCGCTCCCGCAATGCCTTCACATTCACGCTCAAATCGGTCTCCCTTCTCAAATCCGGGGGAGACTAACAGAATTCAAACCGTCACGGGAGGAAGCGAAATGGTCGCGCGCAGGCCCGGATTATTGTCTTGGAATGCAAGCCGCCCACCGTGCAGCCGCACCACGGCGGCGACCAGGCTGAGGCCGAGGCCGCTGCCCGGCGTATTGCGGCTGCTCTCCAGCCGCACGAAACGCTCCAGAACATGCGCCCGCTCTTTCTGCGGAATGCCCACGCCGTGGTCATCAACACTGATGAGCACCCGGCCCGCCGCGTCGGCCTTGACCGAAACGACAATGAGCGGCTCGACATTCCCGTTCAGCGGACGTCCATGCTTGATTGCATTGTCGATCAGGTTGACGACCGCCTGCGACAGAAGCTCGCGATTGCCGCTGACGGAAAGCCCGGCCTGCGCATCGACATCGAGTCGCAATCCGCTTTCCTCGGCAAGCGGCTCATAGAGTTCCGCCGCGTCTGCGACGATCACTGCGGGATCGATCACATTCATCGTCTCGCGCAGCGACCCAGCCTCCGCCCGTGCGATCATCAGAAGCGCATTGAACGTACCCAGCAGATTGTCCGCCTCGGCAATCGTCCGCTCCAGCGCCTGACGATATTCCTCGGGCGAGGCGTCCTTGAGCAGCGTCACTTCAAGGCGGCTGCGCAGACGGTTGAGCGGGCTCCTGAGATCATGCGCCACATTGTCCGTGACCTGGCGCATGCCGGTCATCAGCGCTTCGATCTGGTCGAGCATGTCGTTGAGGTTGCGCGCGAGCTGATCGAGCTCGTCGCCCGTGCCCGCGATGGGAAGACGTTGGGAGAGATCACCTCGCATGATGCTGCTGCTCGTGCGATTGATCGCGTCGACGCGGGCGAGCATGTTGCGGCTCATGACGAGCCCGCCTGCAAGGCCGAGCGCCACCGTAAGTCCGATCGCCCAGAATAGTGCGTTGGTGATCAGGCTTTCGATGATGCGCCGTTCCTGCACATCGCGTCCGACAAGCAGAAAGAACCCCTCAGGCAGAACGAATGCCCGTGCCCGCGCGGCCTTCACCTCGACGCGGTCAACGACCTTGCGATTGTAGAAGAAGTCCATCCATCCGTCGGGACCGGGCGCCGCCGTCGGCCGCACGTCGATATTGCCCGCCAGCACCTGCCCATTGGGACCGGTCACAAGATAGAGGCCCTGCCCCGGATCGCGCGAACGCTGGATGACGGTGTGAACGAGAAGCGGCAAGCCGCCCTGCGCATATTGCTCAGCAAGGCCGGTGATCTCGGCCTGCACGGCCTCGTCCGTCTGGCGCACGAGAAAGCCTGCCGTGTTCCAATAGACATAGGCAAGCAGCGTGATCGCGGAAGCCGCGAAAAGCGCCAGATAAAGGACCGCGAGCCGGAAGGTCGAGGTCTTGAGGAGATTAATCAGCCGCGCGTAGCGAATAACCAGCTCCCCGGACCGTATGCAGCAAGGGCTGTCTGAAATTCTTGTCGATCTTGGCGCGAAGGCGCGAGATATGCACGTCGATCACATTGGTCTGCGGGTCGAAGTGATATTCCCAGACATTTTCGAGCAGCATCGTGCGGGTGACGACTTGCCCCGCATGCTTCATCAGATATTCGAGCAGCCGGAATTCGCGCGGCTGCAGGTCGATCTCCTGCCCGGCGCGCACCACTTTTCGCGCCAGCAGATCGACCTCAAGGTCGCTCACCTGAAGCCGTGTGCGCACCTGATCCGGGTTGGAGCGGCGCACCAGCACCTCGATGCGCGCGAGAAGCTCGGCAAAGGAATATGGCTTCGTCAGATAATCGTCGCCACCCGCCTTGAGCCCCATGATGCGGTCGTCGACTTCACCAAGCGCCGAGAGGATCAGCACGGGCGTGCTGATGCCCTCCGCACGAAGCGTGGTGACGACACTGAGCCCGTCGCGCCTCGGCAACATGCGATCGACGATCATCACGTCATAGGGGCTCGAAAGTCCGAGCGTCAGGCCTTCTTCGCCGTCAGCCGCATGGTCGACGATATGTCCACTCTCGCGTAAGCCCCGAACAAGATAGGCCGCCGCTTCGAGATCATCTTCGATGACGAGAATCCGCATGGGGGGTCACGCCTCAATCGCACATCTGTGAATTTCCGGCGCCGGACCAGCCCGGCGCCGGATACCGCTTCATCAAGCCTTGTTGATCGTCAGCGCGACGAAGCGCTGCTGATCCTGACTGCGGAGAAGAAGGAGAACGGACTGCTTGCTCGCCTTCTTCGCCTCCTTCACGCCCTGGACGACATCTGCCGGCGTCTTAACTTCCTTGCCGGAAATCTTGATGATGACGTCGCCGGCCTGAATGCCCTTCTCGGCGGCTTCGCTGTTGGGATCGACGCTCTGCACGACGACGCCTTCGTCGCTTTGCGTCAGGGCAAGCCCAAGACTCTGCGTCGCTTCTTCTGCAGTCGGAGCACTATCTTCCGCCGAAGCCGTATCGAGCTTGTCGGGGAAGAGCGCGATCGCAACCTTGATCGCCTTCTCCTTGCCGTCGCGCCACAAAACGACATTGGCGTTGGTGCCCGGCTTCAGGTCTGCGACCGAGCGGCTCACATCGCGCACATCGACCATGTCTTTGCCATTGAGCCCCGTGATGACGTCACCCGGCTGGATGCCGGCCTTGGCGGCGGGGCTGGCGGGTGTGACCTCCGCGACGAGCGCACCCTTCGGCTTGTCGAGCGAGAGAGACGCCGCAAGATCGGGATCGACTGGCTGAATGCTGACGCCGAGCCAGCCGCGCGTCACCTTGCCGTGATTGCGAAGCTGGTCGATGACGCCGGAAGCGATGTTCGACGGGATCGCGAAGCCGATGCCGACGCTGCCGCCCGTCGGCGAGTAGATGGCCGTGTTCACGCCGACGACATTGCCATGAATGTCGAAGGTCGGGCCGCCCGAATTGCCACGGTTGATCGAAGCGTCGATCTGGAGGAAATCGTCATAGGGGCCCGCGCCGATTTCGCGACCGCGCGCCGAGACGATGCCGCTGGTCACCGTACCGCCAAGGCCGAACGGATTGCCGACCGCCAACACCCAGTCGCCGACGCGCAGCTTGTCGGAGTCGCCGAATGCCACATAGGGAACGGGCTTCGCCGTCTTGACCTTGAGGAGAGCGAGGTCCGTCTTCGGGTCCCGTCCCACGAGCTTTGCCGACAGCTCGCTGCTGTCGTTGAAGACAACCGTGATTTCCTTGCCGTTCTGCACCACGTGATTGTTGGTGACGACATAACCGTCGGCCGTGATGAAGAAGCCGGAGCCCTGGGCCATCGCCTTGCGCTTCAGCGGCTTGCCGTCCGGTCCCTTGGGCTGGAGCTGCTTGAAGAACTTCTCGAAGGGGCTGCCGGGCGGCAGCGGAATGTCGGGCATGGCGGCGTCGGTGGCCGCCTCTTCCTCGACCACCTTGATGCTGACGACGGCGGGCGACACTTTCTCGACGAGATCGGCAAAGCTCGGCAGGGTCGAGAGTTCGGTGCGCTGCTGCGAAGGCGCGTTGAGCGGGGCGGTCTGGGCGAAGGCGGGCGCCGTTCCCCATGCCCCCAAACCCCAGCCACCAATGCCAATGGCGCAAGCGGTCGCAAGCGCCGTGGCGCGACGCGCGGTCTTGCGCGCCTGAAGGCCGCGTTGGGGAGCGCTGTTCGTCATATCGTGAACTCCTGTGGCTGTGACTGCCGCCATGGGCGGCGCTATTATCTCGATCTTCCGGCTCCGGGCCGTCTCTGAAGCCGGCTCATGACCGTCGGCGAAACCGAGGCACATCCCTGCCCTGAGACATTCGGGCATCATGCATTACCAATTCATGTCTCAAACATTACGTTTTGGTAAGGCATAATGATGGCGGAGAATGGCGTCGCCAGGCCTGCGCGGGAAAATCTCGGCCCGGATTCGGGCATTTGAGCGGCGAGAATTGGCCTATTCCGGGCGGCCCAGCAATTTGTCGAGCCGGGCCTTTTCCTCGGCGTCGAGTGCGGGGGCCGTCCCCTGTCGGCTCCGGCGAAAGACCGACCACGTAATGGCGGCTCCGATCAGCAGCGCCGCCAGCGGGCCGAACCAGAGTGCCCAGGTCGAAGGCTCGAAACGGGGTTTCAGCAGCGCGAATTCGCCGTAGCGCGCGACGATGTAATCGACGACCTGCTTGTCGTCATCGCCCGCAACGATGCGCTCACGGACGATGCGCCGCAGATCCTTGGCAAGATCCGCATTGGAGTCGTCAATCGACTGGTTCTGACAAACCAGACACCGCAGTTCCTTCGAAATTGCCCGCGCCCGGGCCTCCTGCACGGGATCCTTCAATTGCTCGCCCGGGTCGACGGCAAAGGCCGCGCCGGCAACGAACAGCATCAGGAGCGAAAGGACGAGCGCGCGCATCGCCTACTCCGCCGGTTGCGCGGCAAGCCGCGCGCGCGCGCGGTTCGGCGCGCCAATGCGATAGCGCCGGTCGGTGAGCGAGACAATGCCGCCCGCCGCCATGATCATGCCACCCACCCATATCCATGGCGCAAGATTGTTGTAATAGGCACGCAAGGTCCAGGCGCCCTGACCGTTCTCGTCGCCGATGACGATGTAGAGATCGGCAAAGCCCGTGGTGCGGATCGCCGCCTCGGTCTTTTCCTGGCGCTCGACCGGAAAACTACGCTTTTCCGGCAGCATCAGGGCCACGTCGCGCCCATCGCGGGTCACGCGGACAACGCCGACCAGTGCCTGATAATTGGGCCCGTTGCGCATGCCGACTTTTTCGAGCGTCAGCGTGTAACCCGCAAGCTCGGCGCTGTCGCCGACCTTGAGCGCGGTCACAACCTCCTGTCGCCACGCCGTCGTACCGACAATGCCCGCGACCACGATGCCAAGGCCGCCATGGGCAAATGCCATGCCCCACGAGGCACGAGGCAGGCGCAGCGCGCGGCGGAAGCTCTCGCGAATATTCCCCGAGAAAAGCCCGATGCGCCACGCAACTTCAAAGAACGCCCCCGCGATGAGCCAGGCGGCAAGCCCCATGCCCAACGCAGCGAGCCACGGCCCCCTTGTCTGGAAAGCCAGCACCGCGACAACGACGATGATCGCCGCGACACCCGCGCCCATGAGCCGCTCGCTCGCCGCGACGAGATCGGACCGCTTCCACTTGAGCAGCGGGCCGATCGGCACAAGGCAGAAGAGCGGGATCATCAGCGGCACGAAGGTCATGTTGAAGAAGGGAGCGCCCACTGTGATCTTCGGGCCACCCATTGCGTCCAGGAACAGCGGATAGAGCGTGCCGATGAAAACCGCCGCCGCGGCCGCGGCCAGCAGCAGGTTGTTCATGACCAGCGCCCCTTCCCGGCTCAACGGCGCAAAGAGCCCTTCAGCCTTCAGCACGGGGGCGCGCCAGCCATAAAGCGTCAGCGCCCCGCCGATGAAGAAGACGAGAATGCCGAGGATCGCAATGCCGCGCGAGGGATCGACAGCAAAGGCGTGGACCGATGTCAGTACGCCCGAACGGACGAGGAAAGTGCCGACCAGCGAAAGCGAGAAGGCAAAGATGGCCAGGAGAATGGTCCAGCTTTTCAGCACGCCGCGCTTTTCCGCAACGATGGCGGAATGGAGAAGCGCGGTGGCGACAAGCCAGGGCATCAGCGAGGCATTTTCCACCGGGTCCCAGAACCAGAAACCGCCCCAGCCCAGCGTGTAATAGGCCCACCACGAGCCCATGGCGATGCCGACCGTCAGCGGAATCCAGGCGGCGAGCGTCCAGGGCCGAACCCAGCGCGCCCAGCTCGCATCGACCCGCCCCTCGATCAGCGCCGCAATGGCGAACGAGAAAGCCATCGAAAGGCCGACATAGCCCGCATAGAGGAAGGGCGGATGGAAGGCGAGCGCTGGGTCCTGAAGGATCGGATTGAGACCGTTGCCTTCGATAGGCGCCGGATCGAGCCTGAGGAAAGGATTTGAGGTGAAGAGAATGAAGCCGAGAAAGGCGACGCCGATCACCGCCTGAACGGCAAGGACGCGCGCGCGAAGCGCGTCCGGCAGATTGCCGCCAAAAAGCGCGACCATCGCACCGTAGAACGAAAGGATCAGAACCCAGAGGACCATCGAGCCCTCGTGGTTACCCCAGACGCCGGCGATCTTGTAAATGAGTGGCTTGGCGGTATGCGAATTCTTCGCCACCAGCGCGACGGAAAAATCGGACGTGAGGAAGGCATGCATCAGCGCCGCAAAGGCGATGGCGATGAGCACGAATTGAACCAGAGCTGCGGGCGCCGCAACCGCCATCAGCGCAGAATCGCGCCGCTGCGCGCCGATCATCGGCACGACCATTTGCAGGATCGCCACCGCCAGCGCGAGGGTCAGCGCGAAATGGCCGAGTTCTACGATCATTGAGCCGCGCCTTTTCCTTCGTCCTGTTTCATCTGGCCCTCTTCCCAGCGGCCCGACTTCTTTAGCGCCTTGGCGACTTCGGGCGGCATGTATTTCTCGTCATGCTTGGCCAGCACCGAATCCGCGACGAAAACGCCTTCGGGACCGATGGCACCCTCGGCGACAACGCCCTGCCCCTCGCGGAAGAGGTCGGGAACAATTCCGGTATAGGAGACGGTCACCGATTTCGCGAGGTCCGTCACCACGAATTTGATGGTCGCGGGGCCCGTGTGCTCGACCGAGCCGTTCTCGACGAGGCCGCCCAGGCGGAACCGTGTTCCCGGCCCGATCCCTTTTTCCACAACTTCCGTAGGGCTATAGAAAAAGACGATGTTGTCGCGCATCGCGTAGAGCACCAGCCCGATCGCAATGCCGACAATGCCAAGGCCCAAGGCAATAAAGCCGGCACGGCGCTGTTTGCGCGTCATGTTTTTCCTATCCCCGATTTCGAGACGCCGAAGGTATAGCCCAAGAGCGGGCGGTTCTTAACTGCAATTTGGTCGCGGCCCCACCTGCCCCTTTGCAGCCGTCAGCTTGCTCCTCCATCGGCCAAAGCGTTCGGGAGGCCGAGCGACGCGAGATCGATGCGGACGCCACGCACGCGCAGCGGAAGGTCGAGCCGCCAGTTTCCGCTCCCGATAAGGAGCCGGAACTCATCCATGCGGTAGACCGTGCGCCGCAGAAGCGGATTGGAATGGGTCGCAAGCCAGTCGCGGCGCTCCGCAACATAAGCCGCGATCCAGGACCGCTCGCCCAGCCGCGCCGCTTCGCCATGCTCCCTCGATGTTCGCTCGCGAAGAACACGCCATGAGCCGTGGACATGGCTGTCATAGATGACGGCAGCGGCGAGCGCGGTCGAAAGCCCCAATGCGACGGCGGCCTTCGTCGCAGGCGCCCAATAGGCGCGGTCGAAGAAACGATCCTGCACGTCCTGCATCGCGGGATCTCCACCCGCTGCCTTCAGCGCGGCGTGAAACGCCTGATCGCGGTCGAGGCTGAGGTCGATGGCGGCAAGCCTCTCCAGATAGGGAGTCAGCGCATCACCGCGATCGGCCTTCGGCTCGTCGCAATATGCCTGGATGAGAAGATGGAGATTGCCACTTGCGAGCGTCGCCTGCGAACGGCCATAGGTGAGATGGCCGGCATCGCCGGGCAGCAGGGTTACGCTCGCGTAATCGCCGCGCGCGCGTCCTGTCTCGAAGATGTTGACGATGGCTTGCGCCGTTCTCTTCTGAAGTTCCGTGAGCATTCCATTCCCTTCCTGATGATCCATATGCGGAGCATAAGAAGGGAACGACCAGCGGGGACAAATCAGGGAAGGGCCTTCTCCGCTTCATCAAGGCGGGCAAGTGCCGCCTTGTCATTCACGAAGGCCTGCCGAGCCTTCGCAAGCGAGGCCAGCGCTTCGGGCTTCTTGCCAAGCACGCCATAGGCCCGGACAAGCCGCAGCCAGCCTTCGATATCATTGGGTGATTTTTCGAGGCGCGCCGCAAGTCCGCCGACCATGCCCTCGATCATCTTCTGGCGTTCTTCGGGCGACATGTTGGCCGCAGCGCCAACCTGCGCCGCATCCGGCCCCGGTGCCGTTGCGCCGGACGCGCCCGGATTCTCGAGCCGCGCGAGTTCCGCCTCGAGGCTCGCGCGCCACGGAGCATCCTTGGGCGCCGAAGCGAGAAGCGACTTCCAGCGGGCGATGGCGGCGTCCTTCTTTCCAGCCTCGACCTCTGCCGCGCCCAGATAATACTGGGCGCGCGGTTCGTGCGGATCGAGCGCCACGGCCTTCTGAAAATCGTCGTGCGCCTTGGGAGCAATCCCACCCGCTGCAAAAACCTTCGCCTCGCCTCTCGCCGCAAGCCGCGCGGCGGTTTCGCCGCCCAGCGCAATCGCCTGCGACCAGGCATTCGCCGCATCGTCAAAACGGCGTTGGCGAACATAGGCAGGCGCAAGCACTTCCCAGCCGCGCAGATCCTTGGGATCAGCCTTCAGATGCTCTTCGACGCGGAGCACCAGCGCATCGAGCGGCAATTGCTCAACCGGCGCAGCCATGCGCTCCTTGAACGGCTCATCGGGAAGCCCCGGCGATCCCAGAGCGAGATAAAGGCCAAGCGAAATCGCCGGCACCGCAACGATGACGGCAAGAGCCACGGCGCGAGCCGAAAACCCGTTGCGGACACCCGGCCTCGCCCGCTCATTCTCCATAGCGTCGGCGGCCGCGAGCAGGCGGCGAGAAACCTCCACCTTTGCGGCCTCCGCTTCGGCGGGTTCGATGACGCCGCGTTCCACGTCGCGCTCCACCTCGGCGAGCTGGTCGCGATAAAGCGCGACCTCGCGATCGGCTCCACCCGCCGCTTTCGTCCGGCGCAGCGGCCGCAGCACGGCGGCAATCACCGCCGCGGTCATGACGGCGAAAAAGAACCAAAGCAGCAGGTCTGAGAAGGTCTGGGACAAGGCAGGCTCGGTCTTGAGGGGGCGGGCGCGGGACTTGGGCCGCACCTGTATAGAGGCTTGCGGGCGAGCCGGGAAGCGGCTCGCTGCCGCATGCCCCCCTCAGCCGCCGAAACGCTGCCTTGCCGAAAGCGCGAGGCCGGTCGCCACCGAGGTGAGTTCGCCGCCACCCGCCAGCCGTTCATGCCCGAAACGCTCAACGAAGAGGGCCCGAACGGCCGGAATGAAGGATGTGCCGCCGGTCAGGAAGACCCGGTCGATCTTTTCAGGCGCGACGCCGGACTCTTCGATCAACCGGTCCACGCAACCGCCAATCTCGGCAAGCTCCGGGGCGACCCAGCGGTCGAAATCGCCACGAGCGATATCGGCCTCGATGGAGATGGGCGCGGCCTTGAAGCTGAGATGGGCTTTCGTCGAGCCGGAGAGCGCGACCTTTGCCGCCTCCACCGCCCGGTACATTTCGAAACCCTTGTTTTCCTCGATGAGGTGGGTCAGCGCCTCGATTTCATTGGGAGCATCGGACACAGGCTGAATTTCCTCGAGCATGCGCCGGGTTTTCTGGGTGTTGATGAAGCTCAGCTGGTGCCAGCGCTTGAGACTGTCGTAGAGCCACGCTGGCATGGGCAGAACCTTGCCTCCGGTGCTCTTGTAGGCCGAGCCCCGGCCCAGCCGCGGGGCGATGACGTTTTCGACAATGCGCGCGTCGAAAGCATCGCCGGCGATGCCGACACCCGAAACGCCGATAATGGTTTCAGCGCGGTTCTTCACCTCTCGCATGCCCGGGCCGACATGCAGCAGGCAGAAGTCGCTGGTGCCGCCGCCAAAGTCGCCTATCAACACCAGTTCGTCGCGATTGAGTCCCGACTCATAGGCATAGGCGGCAGCCACCGGCTCGAACTCGAAATGGACATCGGCGAGACCGGCCCCTTCCAGCGAAGCGAGCAGGCGTGAGACGGCAAAGTCATCGTGCCCTTCCTGCGCCTGTCCGAGGCTGTTGCGCACAAAACGCGCGGGGCGCCCAACGACGATCGGCACGGCCTTGAGGCGTTCGATAAGATTATCGGAGGGCGGCGTCGCCTCGAGCAGACGCGAAACGAGAAGCCCGATCAGGTTCTCCAGCGTGTAGCGGCTATTGAATATGCTGGTCGACGTGAAATCCGGATTGGCCAGATATGACTTGATCGACTGGATAAGACGACCTTCTGCGCCCGGTTCCAGATAGGCGTCGATGGCGGCCGGGCCCGCATAGGCCAGCGGCTTGCCGCGGCTGTCGCGTTCATCGGCATCGAAGTAGAGAATGGACCGGAACGTCGAATGTCCAACCCCATTATGAAGGAGCGGAACGAGGCGCGACGGACCTGTGGCGTCGGCCAGCGCCAAAGCGCTGTTCGTCGTGCCGAAGTCGAGGCCGATGAACATGAAATACCTCGCGCGTCCCGCTGACCGGCCAGCCGGCAGGGGGTATCGCAATGTCGATGAAGACGGGTGTGTCGAAAAGGGCGCCGGTTCTAACCGAGCGGCAGCGCCCTGTCCAGAGACTGTCTCACCAACCCGCGCGGATATGGGATTGATGGGATATGAGGCGCGAGGCCGGCAGGTCGACATAGACCGTCGTGCCCTCGCCCGGCGCACTCTCGATCATGAGCGAACCGCCGTGAAGCTCGGACAGATGCTTGGCCAGCGGCAGTCCGAGCCCCGTGCCCTCATGCGTGCGCGACAGCGTGCCGTCGATCTGGGTAAAGGGCGCCAGTGCCTTGGGGATATCGGCCTCCGCGATGCCGATGCCGCGATCGATCACGGCGATACGCAGCCGGCCGGGCTGAACCGCGGCTTCGACGCGCACCGTGCTGCCGTCGGCGCTGAACTTCACCGCGTTCGACATCAGATTGATGAGCACCTGCTTCAGCGCTCTTTCGTCGGCGACCAGCGAAACGGGCGGCGTCGGCAGGTTCACCTCGATCGAAATCGAAGCTTGCTGGGCCCTGTGGCGCACGATGCGGCATGCGGATGCGACAATGCCGTCGAGGTCTGTCTCATCCTCATGCAGCTTGAAGTGCCCAGCTTCGATCTTCGAAAGATCGAGAATGTCATTGATCAGATTGAGCAGGTGGACGCCGCTGTCGTGAATGTCTTCGGCATATTCGCGATAACGCGGATTGCCGACCGGCCCGAAGAGTTCGCGCTCAAGCGCCTCTGAAAATCCGATGATCGCATTGAGCGGCGTGCGCAGCTCATGGCTCATATTGGCAAGGAATTCGGACTTCGAACGGCTCGCCGCGGTCGCTTCGTCGCGCGCCTCGCGGAGGGCTTCCGCTTCCGTGCGTCGTGCCGTCACATCCTGAATGCCGATGAGGAGCGCCGGCAGCCCCTGGAAACGGACGAGCGCCGCCGTGATATGGGCCCAGATAATGGTGCCTTCGCTGCCCAGCAACCGCGCCTCGATCGGCCCGCGCAGCCGGCTTCCCGCCGCCGCCTCGCCGAGCTGACGCTTCATCTCCTCGTCGACGAAGAACCGCCTGGCATCGATTTGCATGGCATCCTCGCCGTTGAGGCCGAAGAGGTCCAGCGCCGCCCTGTTTGCCTGAACGATGCGATAGGTTGCCGGGTCGATCAGCGCGAGAGGCAGCGGCGCAGCGACGAATATGCTCTGGAAGCTTTCTTCCGTCGCGCGCATGACGCGCTGCGCCTCCTGCCGGACGGATATTTCCTGCGTGAGCTGCTCATTCAGTTCCTTTTGATGCTCCATCGTCAGGAACTGATTGCGGCGCAGACGATTGGTAACGCGCATCGCCTGAAATCCGACCGCATTCGCGACGCCAAGCAGCATGAATATCTGCAGCCCGGATGTGAGCGACATGTTCGGATAGAAGGAGATGACCGCGGTAAATGCGACACCGCAGGCAATCGACAGGGCCGCGTTATAGGCAAGCCGATTGGGTACGCCGAAATAGAATGCAATCGTGATGACAGCCGCGCTCACCGCATGGTCGGCCGCCCCGAAGCCCCCCGCGGCCACGAGCAGCAGGAAGACGCCGAAAACATAGGCCTGAGCGAGGCTCAACGATGCGTGCAGCAGCCCAGGCCTGCGCGGATCGGAGAAGAAGAGAAATGGAAGGCGCCCGATCGCGAGCGTCGCAACGCGCAGGAGTCCAATGACTGCGAACTGTACCGTCGCACCGAGAATGATGAAGTCGAGAATGATCCAGCCGACAAAGAGGTAGATGCCGACCTGAATGGCGCGCACGCGCTCCGTCGTCTCAAGCCAGGACGCAATGCCAAAGCGGCGCTCCAGAGCCGGATCGAGAAACTCGCCCGTCCAGCCATAGGCCTCCGCCGCGCGCGCCCCTGCGTCGCCACCGCTGCCGGTGCGAACCACCGGTTCCAAGCTATTTGCATTCACGATTTCGGCCACACGGGTCCCCCCTCGCGCCGGACGCATTGCCCGCCAAACGCAGGGCGACTCTAGGGGGAAAGCCTAAACAAAAAGCGAAATTCCGGCCCGCCCCGCTTTCATCCAAGCCCACAGCCCCCTATCGTGCCGGCATAAAAACGTCCAAAGGGCGGACTTCAGGGAGACGAGAACGATGATGAAAAGAGGCGGCAACCAGACGCAGGTTCTTTCCGGGGTGCGCGTCCTCGACTTCGGGCGCTATATCGCGGGCCCCTTTTGCGCGGCGCTTCTCGGCGATCTGGGCGCCGAGGTCATCCGGATCGAGAAGCGCGA
Organism: Parvibaculum sp.; assembly: GCF_039680535.1. GTDB lineage: Bacteria > Pseudomonadota > Alphaproteobacteria > Parvibaculales > Parvibaculaceae > Parvibaculum. Next base: position 250,291 of record NZ_JBDKSS010000008.1, read on the forward strand.
GGGGAGCGAGGACCGCTTCGTCCAGCCGATCGTGCCGGGCGCCGAGGCGGGCGAAGGCGGCGAAGGAGCGATGTTCCTTCAGGTGAACCGCAACAAGCGCGGGCTGACCCTCGATCCCATGACGGAGACCGGACGCGGCATCGTCCGCCGGCTGGTCGAGACCGCCGACGTCGTCGTCGCCAACCTGCCGCCTTCGACGCTGAAATCCATGGGCCTCGATTACGAAAGCCTCGTCGAGATAAAGCCCGACATCATTCTGACGATGGTCTCCGCCTTCGGTCATGGCGGTCCCTATAGCGAGCGCACCGGTTTCGATGGCATTGCGCAGGCAATGGTCGGCGCGGCCTACCTCACCGGCTATCCCGAGGAACCGGTGAAGAGCTATGCCCCATGGGTCGATTTTGGCACGGCCTCGCTCTCGGCATTCGGCACTCTCGCCGCCTTGATGGAACGTGCGCGCTCAGGCAAGGGACAGGTCGTCGAAGGCGCCCTTCTCTCAACCGCGCTTTCGTTCTTCAACTTCCACCTGATCGAACAGGATCTCCGCAAGATCAACCGCGTCGCCATCGGCAACAAGAGCCCCTATGCCGGGCCCGCCGATATCGTGCGGACCAGGGATGGCTGGATTCTCGTGCAGGTCATGGGTGCCCCGCTCTTCAAGCGCTGGGCAAAACTGATCGGTGAAGACCACTGGCTCACCGATCCCCGTTTCAAGGACGACAGCGCACGTGGCGATCATGGCGCCCTGCTCTCGGAACGAACCTCGCAATGGGCTGCACAGTTCACGACCGAGGAGGCGCTGGCATTGCTCGAAAAGGCGCGCATTCCCGCGGGCCCCGTCCTCTCACCGCAGCAGGCCCTCGACGATCCGCATATCAACGCGATGCATTACCTGCATCCGCTGGCCTTTCCGGGCCTGCCGAAGCCTGCGCCGATCATGGAGACACCCGTTCGTCTCTCACGCACGCCGGGGACCCTCCGCGACCGTGCGCCACTCCTCGGCGAGCACACGGACGAAATCCTCACCGAGCTCGGCTATTCGACCGACGAGATCGCCGCCTTCCGGGCCGAGGGAACGATCTGATGCACGCCGCCTTGTCGCGCTTCCCTCGCTTCGCCCTCGCTCACCTGCCGACGCCGCTTTCGGAAATGAAGCGCCTTCGTGCGGCATTGGCATCCGAAGGCGTGGATGTGCCGCGTCTCTTCATCAAGCGCGATGACTGCACCGGCCTCGCCGGCGGTGGCAACAAGACCCGCAAGCTCGAATTCCTGATCGGCGAAGCGCTGTCGCAAGGTGCGGACACCATCGTCACCACTGGCGCGCTGCAGTCGAACCATGCCCGACAGGCCGCCGCCGCAGCCATCGCGGCGGGGCTTCGGCCCGTCCTCGTGCTCCTCGACATGGTGCCCTACCGGGGCCACGCCTATCGCCGTTCCGGAAATCTGCTGCTCGACGACATTTTCGGCGCCGACGTCAGGGTCGTCCCACAAGGGACAAGCCCTGCCGGCTTTATCAAAACCGTTATCGACGAAATCGCCGAAGCCGGCGGCAAAGCCTTCTTCGTGCCCACGGGCGGCTCGAACGTCATCGGATCGCTCGGCTACCTCGGGGCCTACATCGAAATAGCCGATGCCCTCGATGCTCTCGGCATCGCGAAGGCCCGCATCGTTCATGGCTCGTCGAGCGGCGGCACTCAGGCGGGCCTCGTGGCGGGCGCCGCCTTGCGGGGGAAGGGCCCCGTGGTTCAGGGCGTCAATGTCTATCGCGGCGATCACGCGGCCATGAAGGCCGACATATTGAAACTTGCCCGCGCGACGGCCGAGGCGCTGAACGCGCCCGCGCCGGCCGAGAGCGACGTCATTCTCGAAGAGGGATTTCTGGGTGAAGGCTATGGTCTTCCGACCAAGGCCATGGTCGAGGCCGTCGAACTCGTCGCCCGCACCGAAGGCATCCTGCTCGATCCGGTCTATACCGGTAAGGCCATGGCAGGATTTCTGGCGTCCATCCGCGCCGGCATGTACCCGCCGGAGGAAGCGCTCGTGTTCCTGCACACCGGCGGCATGCCCGGCCTTTTCGCCTATGAAGAGGAATTCAGCAGCGGCGTAGTCGCTTAGGACGCCTGCGCGACGGCAACCTGCCCCCGGCGACGCAGCGTCGCTGCGATACCCGCGTCGCCCAACGTCTCACGGCAGGCAATCACCATTTCGAGATAGGCTTGCGCATTGGCGAGTTGCGGTCCCTTGGCCCGGCGCAGATCCTCGATCAGGCCGTCTTCATAAGAGGACAGATAGGCCTCGATCTGCTGGCCCACAGTCCTGCAATGCGATTGCGCGCCGATCGACTCCGCCGCCGAGGCAACCCCGCGCAGAAATCGGAGACACGCCAGCATCTTCTCGTTGCGCTCAAAATTGGGAGCGGTGGAAATGTCGGGACGGCGTGGCCCATTCCTGCCGTAACTGCCAACCTGATGCAGCGGCAGAGCTCGGGCGAGTTCGAGTTCGAACTTGGCCATCGCTTCGGTGAGCGCGGTCGAAAGGCGGGCCCGAGCCGCGAGAATGCGGTTGCCCCAGTCGCTGCAGCGGCGGACATCGATCTCACGGATAAAGTTCTGCGAAAGCTCCGCAAACTGGGTGATTTTCGACAGTAGGTCGTCGAGGTCGAGAGGAACTGCCCGCCTCGGCTGCACTTTCTCGGCAATCTCCTCAAGCTCCCCAAGGAAGATTTCGCCGAGCCCGGCAAGCCCGGAACGGTTGACCGCGTCCTCGTTGCTGAAGCCCGCGAGCTTCCGCGCCAGGCGCAATATCTGCCAAGGCTCATGCATGCGCGCGACAGCGATGAGCGGCACATAGATCGCGCTATCCAGCGAGGTCGCCCGCGCTTCGTCGTAAAGCTCCGCGACGGTCGCAACCATACCTTCATCGAAGTCGACGATGTGCCTGGGCAGAGCGTCGCGCACCGCCAGCAGATAGGGGGCGACGGCGAGAGTGCGCCCTATCGTCCGCGCATCCTCGACGACATTTTCGCCGCCGAGCTGACGTTCCATCTTCCGACGCAACGCGCCGTCCTTGCGGGACTCATCGAAGGCAGAGAGGATGGCGCTGGAAGAGCTTGCGTGCAGAACCGTCAGACTGCCCTTCTGCGCTATGCCGTCCGCGCCGCCCGTCTTTTCTTCCAGCCGCCGGGCGATGTCCGGGAGCGTATCTGGCAGAAGCTCGGTCTCGAGCCATGCCCAGACCGGCATGATGGAGCTGCGACGGATATGGGGCATATGTGGCGACGGAGATCGGTCGTCGGTCAGCAGATCCTCGAACGGCATGCAGAACTGGCGCAGCACGCTAGGCGCACCGGGCCGCTGCCCCTCCCGCTTGCCAAGCAACGGCCGGATGGACGACAGGATCAGGTCATAGGGCAGACCCGTCCCGCCACGCATCTTTTCCCGCTCCAGCCCTGCGGCAAGCTTCGCCGCAGTCCCTGGCGTCAGTCGCGACAGGAACTCGTTCAGGCGTTCGATAAAAGGCGCTGTCGGTTTTGTTTCCATGACCTGCGCATTTCGGACATCGAGAGGTGAACCGAATGGGACCACCTCCCGGAGCGGGCTACCAATTTCAAGACTAGGACGCCATGCTTAACAAACCTTCCACACCCCGCCCAATGAGCCGGAAAATGCACGATATACGGCCATTCCCGGAAGAATTTTTGTTAGGCCGCCCCGAGGGAAGGTGCTAGGCTTTTTCATCGGCGCCGTGAAATTGGCGTCGTTCCTTATTCACGATGAGGCGATAAAGGGACTATGGCTACTGGAGTTGTTAAGTGGTTTAACGCCACTAAGGGATATGGGTTTATTGCGCCGGAAGACGGTGGAAAAGACGTCTTCGTCCATATCTCGGCCGTCGAGCGGGCTGGACAGAAGGCCCTGAAGGAAGGCCAGAAGATTCAATATGAACTGGTCGAAGGCCGCAACGGCCGGTTCTCCGCGGAAGATCTGGTCCTCAGCTGACGAGGTCGGGTCCTTGAGCGGATCCCCGCTTCCGCCGAAAGCGATCAAGGCCCTCCTGACCGGGAGGGCCTTTCATTTTTCCGGGGCCCCATTAGCATCGCCCATATGCTGATCGAGGTTCCATTCTATCGCCGCCTGCGCGGTCTCATCTGGGATAGGCCGCTCGACGGCGCCCCCCTCTGGCGCGTCGCGGCCGTCGAAGCCGCCCGCATCGCCTGGGTGGTGGCGCGAGACCTCATCGAAGGGCGCCTCAATCTCCGCGCGATGAGCCTTGTCTATACGACGTTGCTCTCGATCGTCCCTGCCCTCGCCATCGGGTTCGCCGTCTTCCGGGCCTTCGGCTACGACACCTACATAGAGGGCATGCTTTCGGAATTTCTCGGCCCACTTGGCGATCAGGGGCGAGAGATCACCGACCGCATGATGGAGTTCGTGAACCGTGTGAACACGAACGTCCTGGGCACGGTGGGCTTTGCATTCCTGCTCTATACGGTCATTTCGATGATCGGCAAGATCGAAGAGGCCTTCAACAACATCTGGCATGTCGCAGCCAGCCGCTCGCTTGCCCGTCAGTTTACAGAGGTTCTGGGCGTCGGCGTCCTCGGCCCCATTGTGGTGCTCACCGTCCTCGGCATCATGGCGGGGGCGCTGTCGAATTCGATTGTGGGTGGCCTCGCGGAGTTCGCCCCAATTCGCTTTTTCCTGGCGCAAATGAGCCGCGCCGTGCCGTACCTCGTCCTCATCGGCACGTTTGCGTTTCTCTACCTGACGATCCCCAACACTCGCGTGCGCTGGAGTTCCGCCGTCGCGGGCGCAACGGTCGCCGGAATCGTATGGGGTGCTACCGGCTGGGCCTTCGCCACATTCGTCGTGAAGTCGGCCCAATATGTGGCGATATATTCCGCCTTCGCGAGCCTCGTGGTCTTCATGATCTGGCTCTATGTAGCCTGGCTCATTTTGCTGGTCGGATGCGCCATTGCCTTTTATTTCCAGAACCGCGCGCACCTCTCACCTCAGGCCGGCCTCGGCATCCTGAACATGCGGCAGCTTCGCCAGACGAGCCTTCAGGCCATGCTGCTCATTCACGAGGCTTTTGAGAAGGGTCAGTCCCCGTGGACCGACGAGTTGCTGGCAGCGCATCTCCATCTACCGATGGAGGCCCTTCAGATAATCGAGAACGCGCTGGAAGAGGCGGGCCTCATCACCCATTCGGCGGACAGTCCGAGCAAGCTCTTGCCGGGCAAGCCGCCCGAACTCGTCCGCCTGGCCGACGTGCTGGCGGCCATCCAGCGTCGCACCGAGCGTGGCGGCATCGATGATGCCATGCTTGCGCACGAGCCACGGGTCGACAGCTACTTCACTCGTCTTGCCGATGCCGAAGCGAAGGTACTGGATGGGACCACAATGGCTGACCTCCTCCAAATGAGCGCCGGCGCTCCGAAGGGCACAGTGGTCAAAATCTGATCGGGATGGCACCCAAAATTGCCGCGTAGCGCGGCCCACCTTCCATCCTGTTATTCTGCGTACGTAGGAATATTTACTCACACCGAAACAGAAACTCCTGCCGCAGACAGAACGCGCAGCCCAGGCGCCTCAAGGACCACATTCAACGAATGTGGTCCAAGATGAGATCGACTAGTCTGAACATGTCGGAAAATTGCGGTACATTCGCTTGCTCATCCGCCCAGCGCGCGAGGCGCGCAATGGCGGTCCGCGTCGCCGGTGTGAGCTTTGGAGTAATATGATGGGTTGGCGATTTCGAGTTTCTCAGGCGTCGAAGTTATTTTCGCGAAAGGGTCTGAACCAATTCATCGTCGGCCATCTGAAGCTCATCCCCGCAAATGCGCGCGTTCTGAATGTGGGCGCAGGCGGCGACATTCAAGCCCTGACTGAAGCCTGCGCCAGGAAATATGGCTTCTCCGTTGTAAGCACCGACATAGATCCGGCGCGCAAGCCGGATGTTGTCGACGATATCACGCAGTCATCCTTTCCATCCGCTCACTTTGACGCGATTGTGATCATCGAAGTTCTGGAACATGTCGTCGATCCGCTGCGTGCGGCGGCAGAGGTGCAAAGGCTGTTGAAGCCCGGCGGCTCTCTGCTTTTATCGACACCGTTCATATTTCCCCTGCACGACCGGCCGCATGATTTTTTCAGATACACCAAATACGGCCTGTCCAGTCTCTTCAGCGGCCTTGAGGCTCTCGAAATCCGTGAACGAAATTCCTGGCCAGAGGCGGCACTGGTTCTCCTCGCACGCGCGGCTCGAGAACCGAATGCCACGATCGTCTCTGCACCCCTGATGTTGGCGCTCGCCTTCGCGCTTTTTCCAATCGCTTGGCTGGTTGGAAGGCTGATGCCGAGCGATTTTGCCACCTCCGGCTATCTGCTAAGCGGCCGTAAGCCGCAGGAAAGCGAGGCCGCAGGAGCGTTGACTTAGCCCCTGATCGCAACCGATTTATTGACACGAATCACGCTGCGCTTCACGCTGAAGTTCCCTGAGTTCAACAATTGAAAGGAGGTGATCCGATGTCTAACGGTTTGATGACACCGTTTGCCATTGCCAGCATTTCGATCGCGACAGAGGGTCGTGTGGCGAGGCAGGTGAGGTCGGGCACTCCTGTGGACCTTTCCGCCTGAGCCAACATTCTTTTCACCAAGGGGCTTAGCCCCGGTGACGCGACGCTTGCAAATGAGCGACAAACGGAGCGATCCGGCACAGCGTCAATAACGGATCGCGTCGCAGCCGTTTCCTTGGCCGCCGCCCCCTAAGGGGTCGGCGGCCTTTTAACTTTCAGACGATCTTCGTACGGATTGGCATTGATACGGTGTGGGATTACTCGCTTGAGGCAGGCAGTATCAATTCGGCTTTCAGCCCGCCCATCCCGGATGCAGCAAGCCGAAGCTCGCCGCCGTAAAGCTCGGCGATTTCGGTGACGATGGATAGGCCGAGGCCCGAGCCCGGTTTGGTCTCGTCGAGCCGCCCCCCGCGTTTCAGCACCTCGGCCCATTTCTCCTCTGGAACGCCAGGCCCGTCATCCTCGACCGTGATGATGAAGGCCGGTCGGCCCTTCCGGAAATCGGGCAATGGCATCGCCCTGAGCTCGACCCGCGACGCGGCCCATTTGCAGGCGTTATCGAGCAGATTTCCGGCCATCTCCTCGAGGTCTTGCGCCTCGCCGCGGAACCCAAGTCCATCCACACTTTCGGCTGATACTTCGATCTCCCGCTCGACATAGATGCGCTGGAGCGCGCGCGCGAGCCTTGTCAGAACCGGTCCGACCGGCGTGTGTGCCCCAAAGACATTTGCAGAAGCGGCCATGCGCGCGCGGGCCAGATGATGGTCGATCTGCTCTCGCATTGTCGCCGCGATCCGCACCACCTGCTCCCCGAAGGCGTCCGGGTGCGCCCGCGCCTCATTGGTGAGAACGGAAAGCGGCGTCTTCAATGCGTGAGCGAGGTTGCCGACATGGGTACGGGCACGCTCCAGCACTTCGCGATTGCTGTCGAGAAGCGAATTGATCTCCTCGGCCAGCGGCTCGATCTCCGCGGGGAACTGGCCTTCGAGCTTGGTCGACCTGCCCGACCGGATCGATGCAAGTGCGCGACGCACCCTGTCGAGCGGCTGCAAACCGAAGCGCACCTGAATGAGCAGCGCCACCAGAATGCCCAGACCGAGGCCCGCCATAGCCGTAAAGACCGTGGAATTGAAGCGACTGATATCGTCTTCCATCTCGGCCTTGTCGGCGGCCACCGCAAACGACACAGGCACATCGTAGCCCGGCAACATCAAACGACGCTCGACCACGCGCAAGCGCTGGTCCTCAGGCCCAATCGCGTCGAAAAAGCTCGCGCCCGAGACATCGCGCGTCGCATTGGTGGAATTGGTGAGATCGATGGCCTGGTCGAAGAGCGAGCGTGAGCGCAATGCGAGCCGCTGCGCCAGCGGAGCGATCTGCCAATACCACCCGGAATAGGCAAAGTCGAAGCGGGTCTCGTTGAGATCGCGTGTTCGCGTCAGCTGTTTCCTGTCGCCAACATCCGTTGTCGCGACAAGGCTGCCGAGCAGTACTTCGAGGCGCGCATCGAAGGAACTCTCCACCGAATGCCGGAAAATGGAGGAAAGGATGATGCCCCCGGCGACCAGCGCAATGGCGCTCCAGAGCGCCGCGCCTGCAATGAGACGAAGCGCGAGACTATCTCTGATGTGGATATTTCTAGGCAGCATCTTCCGGGGCCGCGAGGCGGTAACCAAGGCCCCTCACCGTCTCGATCATGTCCTTGCCGAGCTTGCGGCGCAAACGCCCGATAAAGACCTCGATCGTGTTGGAGTCACGGTCGAAATCCTGATCGTAAAGATGCTCGACGAGTTCAGTCCGCGAGATGATCCGTCCTTGATGATGGATCAGATATTCGAGCAGCCGATATTCAAGCGAGGTTAGTTTCACCGCCGTGCCGCTGACCGTCACACGCGACGTTCGCGTATCGACGCGCAAGGGGCCGCATTCGAGTTCGCTCGTCGCGTGGCCGGTCGATCGGCGCAGCAACGCGCGCAGCCGCGCCAGAACTTCTTCCATGAAGAATGGCTTGGCGACGTAATCGTCGGCGCCTGCATCGAACCCCGCCACCTTGTCCGACCAGCGGTCGCGCGCCGTCAGGATCAGCACCGGCATGTTACGGCCCGCCCGACGCCATTTCTCGAGCACCGTCACGCCATCCATTCCGGGAAGGCCCAGATCGAGCACGACAGCGTCATAGGGCTCCGTCTCGCCGAGAAAGTGGCCTTCCTCGCCGTCCGTCGCCTTGTCGACGACGTAGCCCGCGTCCGTGAGCGCGCTCACGAGCTGACGGTTCAGATCGGGGTCGTCCTCTACGACGAGCAACCGCATGCGTCAGCGCCCTCCCTGGCGATAATCGAGTATGTCGCCGGTGGCGGCATCCGCAGAAACGATGCCTACATTTCCGTCCGGCGTCATCAGCTTGATGAGATAGACCGGACGGCCGCCCGCGTCCACAAGCTGCGCGTCGAGAAGCTGGCCCGGATAGCGCGCGTGCACATTCCGCAGCACCTTGCCCAGCGGCAGGATACGACCGGAACGGACGCCCTCGCGGGCGTCGTTCTGGTCGGAGCGCATATCGGCCCGTTCGATGGGCCGGCCGATCACGGAGTGCTCGCGAGGCCAGGACGCAGCCGCCGCTCCGCCGCCCGGAAGGGCGAGGAGGGCAACCATTGCGAGAGCGATATGTATCTGCGTCCTCATCATGCCTCGGTTCTAGGTCATCGAGACTGAACCCTTGATGAACGGGACGCGCTTCAGAACCCTGAAAAACTCGCCCATTCTTCCATTGGGGCCCGTTCGGTCCGCAGGCCGTTGATCGGCGCCGAGGTGTCCATGTAGCCAAGCCCCATTCCGCAGAAGAGCATAAGCTCCGACGGCATGTTGAGAAACTCCCCGATCGTCTTCGGCCAGATGGCCCAGGCCTCCTGGGCGCAGGTGTGAAGCCCGTGCTCCCGGGCCATCAGCATGACCGATTGCGCGAACATGCCGAGATCGGCCCATTGGTCGGTCCCCATTTGCCGGTCGATGGCGAAAAACAGAGCCACCGGCGCATCGAAGAACTGGAAGTTGCGCGCGAACTGCTGCAGGCGCCCCGCCTTGTTCTCGCGCGCCACGCCAATGGTTGCGTACATGTCTTCGCCGCACTTGAAGCGGCGTGCCTTATAGGGCTCCTTCAAATCCTTCGGATAGATGTCGTATTCCGACCCCTCGCCGAAAGGCGCCGTCTTCTGCTTTTCAGCGATCAGCGCGAGGAAATCCTTCAGCCGCTGGTTGGCGACGGCATAGACATGCCAGGGTTGCAGATTGCCGCCCGAGGGGGCCCATTTCGCGCCGTCGAGGATGGCACGCACCGTCGCCTCCGGCACCGGCTTGTCGAGGAAGGCACGGCAGGAAATGCGTGTCTTCAGGGCGTCAAGTACATCCACAGCTCGTCTCCATCAAGATTGGAAGCCGCCTAGCACAAGGCCGGGCGACAGATACAAAATGCAGGTCAGTCAGCCTCACCGGGCGGTCACGTAAGGCCACAAACCATCCGCGCCCCTAGCCAATGTCTCGCGGCCGAGCCAATCGGCCCATTCGGCGCCGGATCCAAATTCCGTCCGCCATGACCAAAGCCGGCGCGTCGCAAAGTGCAGGCCGTGCTCATAGGTAAAGCCGATTGCGCCATGAACCTGATGCGCGATGGAAGTCGCCGCGCTCGACGCATCGTCGGCGCGGACCTTCGCCACGGCAACCTCGAACGCCGCAGCGTCGCCTGAGCTGACCTTGTCGGCGCGGGCTGCAGCATGCGCCGCCGCAATGCCGACCGCCGCCGATTGCGTCGAGAGGACTGCGAGCTGCTGCTGGATCGCCTGGAACTTGCCGATCGGCTTTCCGAACTGGGTCCGTTCGTTCGCATATTGCACAGACTGTCGCGTGAGATAGTCGAGCGCACCGGCCATCTGGCTTGCGCGTGTGAGTGCGCCATAGAGCCGTACAGCATTCCCCGGCAGCCCGGCCCACGCCGTATCGACGACGACATGGTCGAAGGTCAGCGTATCGCGCGGCTCGCGCGCGACGTTCTGCCCTTTCTCGATCCGCGCATATTGAAGCGGCGCCAGAACGGTTTCGACGCCCCACCCGCTCTCGACCACGGCAACGGCATGTGTCGCGTTGCGCCCCCAGGGCACGTTTCGCGCGACACCCGAAAGCCTGCCGCTCTCAAGCTTGAAGTCGCCTTCCATGACCGTGACGATGCCCTCCGGCACCGCGATGCCCGCCCGTCCCAGAATGAAGCCCGCGAGGATGGCTTCGGCGAGAGGGACCGGCGCCGCGTGTTCGCCTGCCGCCTTCAGTACCACATGGGCGTCTTCCCATTTGGCGCCCGCGCCTTCCTGCGCCTCAGGCACCAGAATGCGCGTCATGCCGTTCTCGACCAGGGCGTCCCAGAGCTCGGCGGGCCATTGGCCATCTTCCGCCTGCTGGATGGTCTCCTTGGTTGCAAGATCGCCAAGCAGCTTCGCGACGCTGTCGGAGAGGATCGTCTGCAATTCGTTCATGGCGCTCTCCTCAGCGAAGTCCAAGCCCGCGGGCAATGATGCCCCGCAGGATTTCGCGCGTGCCGCCGCGCAACGAGAAGGAAGGCACGGTTTGCGTCAGATAACCAAGCACCTGCTCGAAATCGCTGCCCGTGCCGATCGTTGGTGCAATGCCCAGCAGCTCATGGGCGATCACCGGCATGTTCTGTTCGAAGACCGCGCCGAGATCCTTGACGACGGAGGCTTCGAGCGCCGGATTCTCGCCCTTGTCGAGCATACCGGCGACCGACAGCGACATCTGGCGCAGCGTCACGAGATGCGCGACGAGGCGACCGATCTCTCTCGCCCCCTCCGCGCCGCCTTTCTTCTGAAGCTCGCGGATCATTTCGACCATCAGCAGGAAGCTCGAAAGATAGCGCTCGGGACCCGATCGCTCGAAGGCCAGTTCCGCGTTGACCTGCGCCCAACCGGAGCCTTCCGAACCGACCAGCATGCCGTCCGGCACAAAGGCGTCCTGGAAGACGACCTCATTGAAATGCGAATTTCCTGCGAGATCCTTGATCGGACGGATGGTGATGCCATCCGTGTTCTTCAGATCGACGATGAACTGTGTCAGCCCCGTGTGCTTGTCCGGGCTCGTACGGAAAAGGGCAATCATGTAGTGAGCGTGATGCGCGCCCGAGCTCCACAGCTTCGTGCCGTTGACCCGGTAGCCGCCGTCGACCTTCTCGGCCTTCGTGCGCGTCGCGGCAAGGTCCGAGCCGGAGTCAGGCTCCGACATCCCGATGCAGAAATAGCACTCACCCCGCGCCACCTTCGGCAGGATGAGCTGGCGCTGCGCCTCCGTTCCGAAATTCAGCAGCAGCGGACCCGACTGGCGGTCGCCGATCCAGTGCGCGCCCACAGGCGCACCTGCGGCGAGCATTTCCTCGAGCACCACATAGCGATCGAAGGCCGACCGCTCATGCCCGCCATATTGCTTTGGCCAGCGCATGCCGATCCAGCCCTTCGCGCCCATCTTGCGGCTGAACTCCGGATCGGAGCCCGACCATGTCTGAGCCCGCGTCACGGCAGGAATATGCTTCAGCTCGACGTCAAGGAAATCGCGCACTTCCTGGCGAAGTCCCTTCGTCTCCTCCGGCAATTCGCAAAGATCGAAACGGAATGTCTGCATTCTCTTTTTTCTCTCAGGTCACGATCGCGGTGGAACCGCCGTCGATACGCAGATTGAGCGCCATCAGGGCGCCCGCGCGAGGGCTTGCGACAAAGCTCACGAGGTCGGCGACCTCCGCCGTCGTGGTCACATGCCCCGTCAGATTGCTCATGAATGTCTTGAGGACATGGGGTTCGATCTCCTCCCATGTCGTGCCCCAGCCCTTTTCGTAGCCCTGCGCGAGGAAGCGTTCCTCCACTTCCTTCGTGCGGATGAGGCCGGGACTGACGATGTTGACCGTAATGCCCGTACCGGCCAGCTCCTTGGCAAGGCTGATCGTCATCGTCGCAAGCGCGCCCTTCGCCGCATAATAATGCGGCATGCGCGCGGCAGGCTCCGTCGAGCCGATGGTGCCGAGCATGATGATACGGCCCCAATGCCGGTCCTTCATCGTGGGCACGCAAAGACGCGTCATCCGCACGGCGGAGAGCACGTTCTTCTCATAGGCATCGATCCAGTCGGGCGTTTCAGAACGCGACCAGGAGCCGGCCTCGGCGACACCGTAATTGTTGATGAGAATATCGATCGGCCCAGCCGCGGCAACTGCGGCATCATGGGCAGCCTTGGCACCTTCGTCCGTCGTGATGTCGCCCGCAGCCGCAAATGCCTCGAACCCGGCAGCGCGGATCTCAGCAGCCGCGCCGGCGGCATCGCCCTCCGCAAATCCATGCACGACGACCCGTGCGCCCTCCGCTGCCAGCCGTTCCGCGATGACCCGCCCCGTCCCGCGATTGCCGCCTGTCACGAGCGCCGTCTTGCCTGCAAGCTGAAGATCCATGAGCCTCCCCATATGCCGCGACCCGGGCTGCGGCTTTGTTGGAAGCCATATTTGGCGTGAAGAGGGCCGAGCGGCAAGCGCCTATGCCGGATTCTGAGGCGTCTGAGGTGAAAGATCAGAATTCCGCTGCGGCAACCGGCGCCGGCTGCGACGAGCCAGAGATGTGGGGAAAGGCCTGACCGGTATAGAAGCCCGCCGCAAAAATAAGTGCGGCGGCAAGCACGAATCCCAGGATGCGAAGAAATGGATACCTCGGACCGGAATTCGTGAAGATCGTCCGGCGCGGCTCAAACATCCTGCGCGACGAAAAAATACGAGGCCGTGCCATGAAACCCCATCATCGAAACTGAGTGAAGCAAAGGACTTCACGCGGCTCCCCCGGGTCGCGCCCCACCCTTATAGGGGGTCGGGGCCCATCCGTCACCCCTTGAGGCCGCACGAGGCCTGCCCCAACCTTCAAGGAGGGAGCAGGCGCCCGGCCGTCTCGCCTTAGGCCCCGACGCCCGTCAACGCCATGTAATGCACGGCAAGCCTTACGGCTCCGCCTGTAAATGATCCCCCTACGGATGAAATCCGAAGAGGCGTCGCGCCCCAATATGTGACAGGCGTGCCGGACGGTCCGATGACCGTGGAGCCGGCCGCCACGGCGATGCCGTTGCCGTAGCGCGCGCCGTCGGCCGCTACGCCAAGATTCCATGCGGTCGCCCCGGTAATCCCGGCGAGAACCCGCCCCGTGACGCCAACCACGATGGCGCGGTCGGGGATCGCGAAGGAGGTGTCGTTGTAGCTGCCGGCGACAATCGTGTGGTCGCCCTCAAGAATGGAGAGCATCGTCGCGGCGCCATGCGCGCTCACGACGCCGGCGCCCGACGGCTCCCGCGCCCATACGGTTCCCGACCAGTAGACGAATTCGTCGGCGCCTTCATCAAAGGCGCGCCATCCGGTCTGTGGTGCGAAAAAGCTCCACACCCCATCGGCGAAGGCGGCGATCTGTCCTGCCGCCGAACTCCACGCGCCGGATGGCGATCCGGCCACAATATAGCGGTCGCCCTCCACAGGAGTGGATGGCGGCGTATTCAGCGCGCGCGACCGCACCGAAAGCTGCACCAGCGCGTCGAGCGCACGCAGCCCTTCATTCACCGTCACATGCTTCTGCGCCTGTGCCGCTTCGAGGTATGGAAGTTTCAGATGCAATGTCTCAGACATGTAGTGTCGCCTCTCGTGCGGTTCCGCGCCCGAATGCGCGGCTTATCTGCGCAACGCGGAAGTTGAGCGTCGCAAATGTTGCCGATCCGAAATCCTCGATCTGCATCGCGGACGAATAGCTGAGCGCCGCGCTCGTCACATCGAAGCTTCGCACCACGCTGCCGCCACTCAGAATGTCGAGGGCGTAGCGTTCCTCTTCCTCTCCGAGCGGCACGTCCACGCCCAGCCAGCCATCGCCGTTAACGCGCGTGCGCCGCGTCCAACCGATCGCGATGTCGCCGCTCGCCTCGCGTCTTGCGCGCAGATGCACCGGCGACAAGGGCCGCAGGCCCACACCCTGAAAGACCTGCGCCGCCGATGCATAGCTCGCATCGTCGATCGGTTTCGATGCCGGGCCCCAGGCCCATATCCGCTCCAGCCCGCGCTCATTGTCGCCAAGGCCGATCTCGTTCACCGCTCCGTCGATCAGCATGAAGCGCGCGCCCGCCGCGAGCGAAGACCGCATCGCAGCCTCCGTCCCCGCCTGTCCGCGCAGAAGCCCGGAAAGCTCGTAGGTCCCTGCCGAAATTAGCGCTGCTCCACGAAACTGGATGACCTCCCAGTCTCCGTCGGGCGTCTGCACCGCCGCGACATTCGCGCCGCCAAGCACCGCACTTTCGGTCGCCGAGGACAGCGCGCCGGAGACCAGCGAAACCGTCAGCACCTGCGAATAGTCCCAGCGCGAGGTCACGCCGGGGGCTAGGGCGCTGGTTGTTCGGCCTAACGTCGCCTCCCGCGAAATCACCCGGTCGAGCGCGAAACCGTTCCCGGCGTTCTTCCACAGCGCAACGCCACCCGGCCATGGATCGGCCGCCACCGCGACGCGCGGCGCATAGGGTGTTTCCTCGCCCGTCAGCATCGGCAGGTCGAGAAAGACCGCAAGCGGCACGCCATAGCTCGCCACCGTTGCCGCGCTTCCGGTCCTCCGTGGCGCCGAAAATCGGCCATAAAGGCTCGCCTCGCTGGCCACCGCCCTGGCCTCGCGATGTTCGCCATCGGTCAGCGCCATCAGCCGATAGCGCGCTGTCCGTGCGGGCAAGGCAAGTTCCACCACGTCGCCCGGATCGAGAGCGACAAGCGAGGGCGGAAGCTTCAGCGTCGCGGTCTCGCGCTCGCTCCAGCTCTTCTGCAGCCAGATATCCGCGACGCCCTGCGCATCCTCCGCCGTCATCACCATGGGCATCGTCGCGGATGAAACGCGCTGCGTCGAAACGCCGAGCCTGCGCGCCTCCACTGTCGCCTGCCGGTACTCCGTCCCGCCGTCGATAAACGACAGCTTGGCGGAGAGAGGCAGCTCGGTCTCCTGTCCCCGCGTCAGTCTGTAGCCGGCCTCGGCACTATCCTCCTCCACCGCCAATCGATCCGGCGTCAGCACCGCGACGGGCTGCGCGCCATAATGCCGGAAGCGGATGACGCCTTCGCTCTCCGCCGCATCGAAGAAGCGCGCAAGCATCAGCGGCTCGATCGCCTGCCGTGGCGACATGATGCGGTCGATCACGAACCCTTCGACAACACCCGCAAGCTCGCCGACATCGAACGCCGAAAACCCGACATCGCCGAGAATTGCCGAGACGAGCGCGCCGAGCGGCACCGCCCCCAGCCTGCCGTTAAGCCAGTGGCCGCGTTGCCAGTTTTCTCCGTCGGCCCAAAGATCGGTGCGGTCCGGAAAGGCGGGAAATGGCCGCGCATCCCATGTCCAGAAGAACATGTCGCCCGGATCGAGCATCCTGCCGCCATAAACAGACGACACCGGATTATGCGCGCCCTCTTCGCTCCAATAGCCTGTCTGAGCTTCGATGAAGCAACGCTGGATGTAATCGTCGCGCGTGCCCGTCGAGAAATGCGGCATGGCACTCTCCGACGATTTCGCGTCGACGAAAAGATTTGGCTCGTTCGTCCCCTTGTCGATGGCCGGACAGCCGATCTCCGTGAACCAGACCGGCTTTCCTTGCACCACCCACGCCGTCGTCACCGGGCTTTCCACACCGCCGGGCCGGTCACGATGTTCGTTCGCCCACCACGAGCGAATATCCTTGGCGCGGAACACCCAGGGCTTGCCATAGGCGCCATCGGTGATCGGCGAACGTATTTGCGCCGCGCGGTCCGCATCGCTCGCATAATACCAGTCGAAATCTTCGCCGCCCGCGATGCGCGATTTCAGATAATCGATATCGTAGATCGTGTCCGCCAGGTCGCGGTCGAGATGGTCGTTCGTCTTCCGCCAGTCCGTCAGCGGCGCATAGGCGTCAATGCCGACAAAGTGGATGTTCGAATCCGCCCACAACGGATCGAGATGGAAAAAACGGTCGCCCGTCCCGTCCGCCGGATCGTGCCCCGCATATTCCGTCCAGTCCGCCGCGTAGGAAATCTTCGTCGCCCCGCCCAGAATGCCGGCGACATCGGCCGCCAGCGTCTTGAGCGCCGCCACCGCCGGATAGGTCGAGGCATCGCTGCGGATTTGCGTCAGCCCCTTCAGTTCAGAGCCGATGAGAAACGCATCGACGCCGCCCGCCGCCGCACAAAGATGCGCGTAGTGCAGGATCATGCGCCGATAGGACCATTCCTCCGGTCCCGAATAGGTCACGGCATTGCCTACGACGTGAAAGTCGCCCGGCCCCGCATCACCGAAGAAATCGGCCACCTGCGCCGCCGCTGCCGCCGTCTTGTCGACGCTCCCGGCTTGCCCCGCCGCAGGCGAGCAGGTGATGCGTCCGCGCCAGGGATAGGCCGGCTGCGACGCCGCTCCGCTCCATGGATCGGCGAGCGTATTGCTCCCGGGTATGTCCATCATCACGAAGGGATAGAAGACCGTGCGAAGCCCGCGCGACTTCATGTCCCCGATCGCACGAACGACCGACGCGTCGGATGGCGTTCCGCCAAAGGCTGGCATGCCGTCCACCTGGCTCACCGCCTGCGCCGCGCCGCGCGAAATGCCGCCCGCGCTCCATGGCTGCGGCGTCGTGATCTTCCAGCCCGTCTCGACCTTCGGCCGTACCGTGCATTGCCCGCAGCGAAGATCGTCGCCGAACCAGCTCACCACCAGCGAGGCGCTGGCGACATTGGGGCAAAGGTCCTGCAACTGATCCAGCGCCGCCGCCCAGTCGCTCCCGCTCTCGCTTGAATGCGTGTTGACCGCGCGGCTCGAACTCTCGCTCAGGATTTCGCGTACGGCATTCGTGTCGTAGACGAACTCTCCGGCTCCCGGGATGATCGTCACCGCCCGCACCGCTTCCTCGACGTCGCTCAGCGAACGAAAAACCTCGAATGAAAGCTGCGGAATGCGATTGCCGTAATCGGCCAGCGGCAGGTCCTCGAAAACGATATAGGCGACGCCACGATAGGCAGGTGCATTGCCCGTTCCTTCAACAGCTTCGATGGTGGGGTCAGGCATCTGCGCACCGTCGCCCTTGTGCAACCGCCAGGTCACATCTTCGAGCGTCATCGCGTTGCCATCGGCCCAGACGCGGCCGATACGCGTGATCGGTCCTTCGCAAAGCGCGACGGCAAAGGAGACCGTATAAGAGTAGCTCGTCACGCTCGCGCCACCGCCGCCCTTGCCGCCGGTGCTCTCCGTCGACTTGTGCTCCTTGTAGTTCGTGGCCCAGATCAGCTGCCCGCCAAGCCGTGCGCGTCCATAGAGGCGCGGCACGGGCGCGCCTTCGGTCGATGACAGAACCTGCAAATCGGAAAGCCGCGGACCTTCCGAGTTCGCGACGGTCGAACCGAAAAGCTGCTGATCGACATAGGAGCCGAGCCCCGCTCCGATAGCGCCTCCCAATGCGGCGCCGCTCACCGTCGCGCCGAGAAAGCTGAGGCCACCCGGCAGAAACGCGCTGCCGAGCGCAGAGCCGGCCGTCGAAAGAAGTAGCGTCGCCATCAGTCGGTCACTCCCGGAAATCGGAACGCATAAGCCATGCGCGCGCGCCACCACGGGCCGAGCGACGTCTCCACGACCGCGCGCCCGGAATAGGCATGAACCATTCGTCCCCCGTCGGTCAGAATGCCCGCGTGTTTCGCCGGCCCGCGCCCGCGCATGCGGAAAAGCACCACGTCTCCATCCCGCGCCTCGTCCACACCGACCTCGATGAGATGCCGGCGCGCCGCATCCGCCATCGCCTCGACGAGCGCTCCGTCCGCGCCCGGCGCCTCCGCCCAGTCGGCGGTATAGGCAGGCGGCGTCTCAGGCTCGGCTCCATGGAACTCGCGCCACAGCCCGCGCACGAGCCCAAGGCAATCCGTGCCCGCGCCCTTGCAGCTCGCCTGATGGCGATAGGGTGTGCCGATCCACGCCCGCGCCGCCGCGACGATTGCATCGCGCGTCAGATCAATTCCGGCTTCCGCCATCGTTCACCGCTCCCGAGCGTGCATAGGAAATGACGTAGTCGTTGCCCGGCATGTGCGGGAAACCGCGAAAATTCGCGCCATTGCCGAATTTCGCGCGGCAGGTCGAGAACTGCTTGTCGCAACCCGCCGTCACGCTGAACGCGTCGCCCGCCGCAATCCCGCGCGCCATCGCCTGCCATATCTCGATGGTCGCGCCCTCCGCGCTCAGCGAGTGCAGCTTCACTTCGCATCCCGCGCCCGCATTTTCGCCACTCGTGAAGACGATCCGACCACGCTCGAACCATCCTTCGGCAAAGGCGCCCAATCCCGAAGCCGTAATCACGCGATTATCTTCCGAAGAGAGCACCAGCCCCTCGCCCCTTATGGCCACGGCGCCGAGGTCGACACCGCATCGCGCGTCGCCCAGATCGGCGTCGCAGCCATATTGAAAGAGCCGGCCTACGGGCTGGTTCAGACGATGTGCAAGCCCCCTCAACTCCGCCGTGAAGGCCGTCGCGCCACGGCTCACCTCGCCCAGATTTCCTCTCCGCATCAGCACGCGCTGCTCCGGCGCCTGCCAGTTCACGCGCCAGATTTCGACCGAGGCGTCGTCGTAAATGCCTGCCGCAAGATCGCCTTCGTCGAGCCGCTCCGAATTGAGCCCGCCCGCAAGGTCGAGATTGTCGACCGCCAATCCGGCAGAACTCTCGACCGCGCTCGCCGTGAACCCAGCTGCCGCTTCATAAGTCACGCCGTCGATGACGATATCCCCGTCATGGTCGGTGAAGCCCATCACGCGGCCGTCGCCGCGCGTCAGCTTCCAGCAGTTGCATATCGTCGTCGTCCCGCCTGCGAGATGCGCGGCGAATTCGGGAAATAGGGACTTCATGGGTCAGAGCCTCAATTCGACAACCGGCACATTGGCGATCGAACCCGCTTCGAACGCCGCCAGATTGATCTCCAGGAAATCGGTGTCGAACCGCACCGGCACATCGAACTCGAATCCCGCCGTCACCACCGCGCCGAAAGCTGGCGCGACCGTAAAGCTGACGACTCCCGTCGTCGTATCGACTGAAAACGCGGCGCCCGCCATCGCCGTGCCATCGACTGCCACGCTGACGCTTCCCGCCACCGGCTTGATGATCGGCCGCTCATAGACGATGCCGCCGGATGTATAGGTCTTCGCTAGTTGAAACGTCCGCGTCGCGCCGTCGCCCGTCCCGATCATCTGGTCTGTCGCGCTCGCCACCGCGCCCGGCGCACAGGATTTGCAGTCCGCTCTGTCCTTCCAGCGGAAGCCATAGAGCCGCCCATGGCGCGCCTCGAAAAAGCCGATCAGCTCATGCACATCGTCGAGCGAGCGCAAGCCAAGCCCGGCATTATAGCGACGCCGCGAATGCGCCCAGGGGCTGTTGCGTTCCTCCGCGCCGGAGCCGAGCGTGACAATTTCGGTGCGCCGCTCCGGTCCCCCCGTCGCGCCGAAGGCGATATTGGTCGGAAAGCGAATTTCGTGAAACGCCATGTCAGAGATTCCTCGCGCCGCGGTTCGCCATGCGGTTGAGCATTGCGGCAATCTGCGTCTCGGAGCGCCGGAAGCTCGCCGCATCCGTTGCCGTCACGTTGAAATGGATGGTCACCGGCTGGCTGTTGCCCTGCGCCGCGACGCCGAGCCGCCCATCGCTCCCACGCTGAAGCGGCATGATGGCTTCCGGCCCCGCCTCGCCCGCGAGCCCGGTCCCGTTCTCCAGCGGAAAGAGCATCGGGCTCGACAGCACACCGCCTTTCGCAAAGGGCTTCACGCGGCCGCCCGCGATTACATTGCCGTCGGCACTGGCGAAAAGCGTTCCCAGCGACGAGACGAGAGAGCTGCCCGCCGAATTCGCCACCGATTTGACGGCGTTGTTGAGAACGAGCTTCGAGAGATCGAGCGCCAGCGTCTTCAACGTGTCCGACAGCGATCTGCCTTTCAGCGCAACATCGTCGAAGGCCCGCGTCAGCGCCGATCCGAAATCGCGCCCGCCCGACGAGGCTCGCCGGTAATTGTCCGTCACCGAGGAAAGGGTACGCGCCGTCTCCGTGCCGAAGTTCCTGGTTGCCGCAGAAGCCGCATCGAGCGCAGCGGCCAGCGCCGACGGATCGTTCGGATCGGTCATCCTGTCTCCTGTCATGAAGTGGGTAATGCCGCGTCAGCGGCAGGCGGCGCGCACCTGATCGCGGAGGCCCGCATAATCGGCCATGAAGCGGCCCGTCGAAGAACTGGAACCAAGCCGCTCTATCTCATCGGCAACCGCTGCCTGTTCCGCGGCCGTATAGTCGCGGAGATGAAGGCACGGCGTTTCAGAAGGACCCGCCGCGCAGCCGGCGCAGAGCATCGGACTGATCGTGAGGAGCCGCAGCCAGCGCTTCGCCGATCGCATTCTGCTTCTCCACTTCTTTTGCAAGGGCGGCGGCCTCATCCTGTCTCTTCGCGAGGAGATAGGAGAGCCACGCCGCGCCGAACTGTCCCAGAATGCCGATGAGCTTCGCGAGAAGATCGATCACGCCTGCGCCCCGCCCTCCGCCACGCCAAGCCGCGCCTCGATCATTCGTCCGAGATGCTCGCCATCGAGCCCGAGCGCTTTCACCGTCTGCGGCACATGGAGAAGCGCATAATTGGCGGCTTCCGCGACGACCTCGCTTTTCACCGAAACCGTCGCATGGCCATCCTCCGCCGCCTTGAGCTTCGACATGGCAAAGGCGATGCCCATGCCCAGCGTCTTGTCGAGGATCTGCCCCAATTCCCCATCGCGCTTGGCCTTCAGAAACGCGCAGGCCCTCGCCACGACGACCGAAGCAAGCGCCGTCAGCGTCGCCAGGACGAGTTCGTTCACAAGCGGCTGCAACGCCGCCACATCGATCGCATACATGCCATCCACCTCATTCAATCTGGAAATTTTCGCAGCAAGCTCTCAAACGCATCGCGTGCCGGCGCCTCTTGCGCCGGAGCACCGCGTCTTGCGGCGGTCGCCAGTTCCGGCAGCGTCATGCGCCAGAATTGTTCAGACGAGAGACGCAATCGGCCGAAGCCGATTTCCATTGCCTCCGCCCAGGGAAAACGCTTCACGTTTCGCCGCCAAAGGTTGCTGTCAGCAGATCGGCAACGATAGCGATGTAACCTGCTGCGCCGCCCTCGACATTCATTCGCGCGACCTCTTCGTCGCTCACTGTATCGCCCGCGCCGCGAAGTCCGGCGCCGATGACGCGGATCGCGTCCCGTGCCGATATGCGTCCGGTCTCGAAGCGCGACGCGAGCGCAAGCATGTCCTCGCCGCCGAATGCGTCTTCAAGTTCCGCTAGCGCGCCGAGCGTCAGAACCAGCGTCCTGCGTTCGCCGCCGAGTAATGCGGCGATCTCGCCCCTGTGCCTGTTGGCCATGTCGTTCCTCACAATGCCGTAAAGGTGAGCGCGCCCGCGCTTTCGAGCGACATGTCGAATGTCACTTCGCCATCATGCTCACCGGCGAATTCCAGCGCCGTGATCTGGAAGGCGCCCGCAACCGTTCCGAAATCGGGGACCACGACCTGCCAGTTCCTGATCGCGCCATCGAAAAAGACCTGCCGAATGCTTGCGTCCGATGCCTGATCCCTGAAAATGCCGCGCCCGCTGATCGAAGCGGAACGCACGCCCGCGCCTTCGAGCAGTTCGCGCCAGTGTCCTGCGGAATCCGCGTTGGTCACGTCGACGCTGCGCGCATTGAAGGCGAGCGCCCGTGTCCGCAGTCCCGCCACCGTCGTGAATGTTCCCGCTCCGTCCGCGTCGAGCTTGACGAGCAGGTCCTTGCCTTTCTGGGCTGCCATGATGTCACTCCATGATTTCGGTAAGCGCGCGGAAGCGGATCGTTCCACGCCAGGTGATGCCGTCCGGCTCGCGCCGCGTTTCCGCATCGAGGAAGCGGATGCTCACCAGCCTCGCACCTTCCGGCGTCAGGCTAGCGTCATGCAGCGCCGCGTTGACCGCGCCGAGGATGGTCTTTGCCTCTGCGCGGCCGCCTCCGCGCGAATAGACATGGAAGGTCAGGCGATGTTCGCCGCCATCGCTATCGCCGCTGCTCCAGTCGCTCACCTGCGCCTCGCCCAGCGTCATGTAGGGAAAGCCCGCGTCGCCCGGCACATTGTCGTAGATGCGTCCGTCCACGAGAGCGGCGAGCGGCGCATCGGCCGAGAGCCGCGCATAGATCGCCCTCTGCAAGGCGAGGTCGGCGTCATAGACGCTCATGGCCGCACCTCGCACTCGATGGCGAGCCATCGCCTGTGCCCGTCGGGATCGTGCCGCCCCGAAATGTCGAGCACCCGTCCGCGCCAGCGAAGTCGCATCTCCGCCGTCACGTCGTCGCGATAGCGGATGACAACGCGGTAAGGCTCGCGCGCCTCCTCGCGCTCGGTGGCGGCGAGCGTCGCTCCCTTGAACGAGATGACTTCCGCCCGGACGGTCGCCAATGTGCTCCAGCCGATCGACGCCCCGCCCGCGCCATCCTCCGCCCGCACCGGCATTTCGATCGTCACGCGCTCGCGCAGCCGTCCCGGATCACTCCCGCTCACAGCCGGAACCTCCGGTAAGGCGCGATCAGCGCCGCCACGGTCAACGGAATGTCGGAGACCGCGCCGTCGAAGGCGACCGGCAGCCGCGTCTCATACCAATGCGCGACGAGCATCAGCACGGCCTGCTTCAACGGCTGGGGAACGCTCTCCGCTCCGCCATAGCCTGCCGTGAAATCGACGGCGACGCCCGCCACACGCCGCTTCGTCATCGGCCACGCGGCGCCTGGCGCACGCCAGATGCACGGCGGCTCGCCGCCGAGGTCGAGCTCGTAGAGCGCCGCGTCGAGTGTCTCGTCAGGCGCAGTTCGCGCGACAAGCGAAATCGCCGCTACCGCGCTCACCGGCGCGAGCGGCAGCACAATCGCCTCCTCCGGAAACTGATCGAACAGCAACCGCCAGTTCTGCGTCACGAAGGCGCGCCGCGTTTCCGCCTCCAGCGTCGCACGCGCCGCCGTGATGAGCGCCGTCACCAGCATGTCTTCGCTCGTGTCGTCCAGCCGGAGAAACGCCCGCGCCTCGGCAAGCGTCACCGGCTCCTCGGCCGGCCCCGCCGTCAGGATGAGTGTCATGAGATGTCTTTCGAGATTGAGAGTGTCGTCCCGGCCTTCGGAGGGAGGGGCGAAAGCCGGGACGCCCCGCAAGGCCGGTTACGCGACCGGCTTCACATTCGCCCTGGTCAGAAGCGCCAGCGCCGCCACCGGCGTTCCCGCCGTATGCGTTCCGGTAAGCGCGAGGCTCACGCGGCTATAGCGGGCATTGCCGACATAGCCGATGCGATAGGCCATCTGCGCCTTCGCCGCGGCGTCGACGGTGGCAAAGACACCCGCCGCCGAAACCGCCACGCCCGATGTGAGCTTCGCATCGGTCACGGCCACCCAGCTCGTTCCGTCCTCCGAGGCTTCGAGCTTCACATCCGTCTTGAGCGTCGAGGACAAGGCGTCGCCACTCGCGCCGAAAAGCACGATGTGCTCCACCGCCTCGAAACCCTGCCGATCGACTGGTGCGCCCGCGCGCGCCGCCGTCGTCACCGCCGGATCAAGCGTCTGCACGGTCTTGATGTTGTGATGAATGTCGCGCATCGCGTTCTCCTTATGCCGTTCCGAACTTCAGAAGCTTCAGCGCCTCGAAGTTCTGCACGCCGCCGCCCACGCGCTTCGTCGTGTAGAAGAGCACATAGGGCTTGGCGCTATAGGGATCGCGCAGCACGCGCACGCCGAGCCTGTCGACGATGAGATAGCCGCGCTTGAAATCGCCGAAGGCGATCGCCGTCGCATCGCTGGCGATGGAAGGCATGTCTTCCGCCTCCGTCACCGGATAGTTGAGCAGGGTCGGCGGCGCGCCGGCGGCGATGCCCGGCTGCCAGAGATAGTTGCCTTCCGCGTCTTTCAGCTTGCGAATGGCGCTCTGCGTCGCGCGGTTCATCACGAAGCGCGCATTGGCGCGATAGCCCGCCTTCACCGAATAGATGAGGTCGATCAGCACGTCGGCGGGATTGGAGGTCGGGAAGGCGCCCGCCGCGCCCGTGACGAGATAGCCGAGCTTGCCCCAGGCCCAGTTGGCATTGGCCACCTTGGCATAAGAGAGGAAGCCGCGCGGCCTGCGAATGCCATCGCCATTGACGAAGGCCGTGCCCTCCTGTTCCGCGAAGGCCGTCTGCACTTCTTCCGCCAGCCACTGGTCGATGTTGATCGCCGCATCGTCGAGCAGCGTCGAGGTCGCCGCCGGCATGGCGTAAAGTTCCATGGCCGGAAACTCGATTTCAGAAAGCCCCGAAGCGGAAGTCTCCGCCCGCGCTTCCGTCTCGCCCACCCAGCCGCTCGCCGGACCGGAAACCGTGAAAGGCTTCTTGTAGCTCGCCGCGCCGATCTGGCGCACACCGGCAATGGCGCGGATCGGCGATGCATCCGACACGATGCGGTCGATCAGGCGTTCGGTTTCCGCCGGCACCAGATAGCCGCCATCGGGATCGGACTGCGCCGAAAGCGCCTTGGCTTCCAGCGTGCGCAGATCCTGCGCTTCGCCCTTGCGCACATAGAGGTCGAAGGCGCGCTTGTGCTCGCGCCGCGCCGGATCGAGCCGCATGCGCGGCTCGCCGCCGATTTCCGGCCGCGCCAGCGTCAGCGCCAGCTCGTCCACCGTTTTCTTCTGCCGGTCCAGCGCGCGGTTGATGCGATCGACCTTTTCTTCCGTCACCACGTCGGCGGAAAGTTTCCTCTCGATCTCATCCAGGCGTTCGTCATTGGCCTGCTTGAAGTCCTCGAAGGCCGAGAGAAACTCGTCCATCGCATCGCGAACCTCATGCGCGCCGACGCTTTTGACCTCCGGCGCGCGCGCCTCACCCTTCAGCGACGCCCCGATGCGCGGGACGCCGTTCATGAATGCACTCATGTGCTCTCCTCTTGATGTCAGTTGAAAATGCGCGCCGCCTCGCGGAATGCCCGCGCCAGCCCCGCGCCATCGCCTCCCCTCGCGTCCCGCGAAGCTGGAAGCGCCTTGTATCCGCCCGCCACGATGCGGCGGGCCTCCGCCCGGCTGAACCCCGCATCCCGCGAGAGCCAGCGTTCGAATTGCCGTTCCGTCGGCCGTTCCGATTTGACGGCGCTGATCCGCGCCTCGGGCTGCATCGGAAAGGTCACGACCGAGATTTCCCAGAGATCGACTTCGATCAATTTGCGAAGCCCCGTCTTCCCGTCCTTCGTCGCCTTCACGACGTGGTAGCCGATGGAAAGCCCGTCCACGGCGCCCGCCCGCATCAGGCTGAGGACCTCGCGCGAGCGCCCGACATCTGGCAGCAGCTTCCCCTCGACGCGTAGCCCGCGAATATCCTCACTGAGCTTCAGCCACACGCCGATCACTTCATTCGGGTCGTGCTGATAAAGCATCTTGATGCCGCGCGGACCGCGCTTCGCGAGCGACGAGCGGAAGGCGCCGGGCATCACCACATCGCGCCCCAGATCCTCCTGCCCGAACAGCGACGCATAGCCCTCGAAACTCCCATCCTCCTTCAGCCCCTTCACGTCGAACCGCGTCGCCTTCTGTTCCGACCGCCTGCCCTGTTCCACTTGACCTCCAACCAATAAAAAAGGCGCCCTAGGGGGCGCCTTCACGTCTTCTCTGATCTTTCCCGTCATGGCCCGGCTCGTCCCGGCCATCCACGTCTCTCCTCTACCTCGTCATGCCGGACCTGATCCGGCATCCATCTTCCCTCCTCGCAGCAAAGATGGACCCCGGATCAAGTCCGGGGTGACGAAAGAGGAACCGCATCACCTCCGCGCCACCGCCCGATCCAATTTCTCCTCGATCCGCGCGAGGCTCGCCCGCATCGCCTGCGACTGTTCCTCCAGCCGCGCCGTGCGTTCGACCACTTCATCCGTGCGCCCCGACCGCAGTTCCAGTGCCGTCAGCCGCTCTGCCGCCGCACCCGACCATGTCAACGCCGCCCCCGTTTGCAGCGCGATGGTCACGACCAGCGCCACCGGAATATGCCGGTCGAGCTTCCAGCCCACGTTGTCGCCAAGTTTCATGGTCCCCTCCGGCCTCGCCTGAAATAATTGCGTCATCCCGGCGAAAGCCGGGATCCATCTTCCTCGCAGGTCGCGCGGCAAAGATGGATCCCGGATCAAGTCCGGGATGACGGCTCAACGTAGGGCAGCGCACTCAGCCTCACTTCTTCCCATATCCTACTGCCGCGCGCTTCTCGTCCTCGGTCAGGAAGTCCGCCTTGCCCACACGCGCCCACAGCGCCTCGCGCTCCGCCGATAGCGCCTCGACCTGATCCGTGTCGTAGCCCAGCCGCAACCCCTCGCCGAAACGCGGACCAAGCCAGCGCGTCAGCGACCGCGCGGTGCGCGAGACGAGCGGCAGCACCGTCTGTCGCCAGAAGGTCCGGTTCGCTTCCTGATAATTCGAAAACGTATTGTCGCCGGGAATGCCGATCAGCATCGGCGGCACGCCAAAGGCGAGCGCGATTTCGCGGGCCGCCGCGCGTTTCGCCTCGATGAAGTCCATATCCTTCGGCGTCAGCCCCATCGCCGTCCAGTCGAGCCCGCCTTCGAGCAGCAGCGGACGCCCGGCATTGGCCGCGCCCTGATAATTCTCCGCCAGTTCGCGCTTCAGCCGCTCGAACTGGTCCTCCGTCAGGTTCCGCGCCCCATCGCCGCCCTTGTAGACCAGCGCGCCGGAAGGCCGCGCCGCATTGTCGAGCAGCGCCTTGTTCCATTGCCCCGCCGCATTGTGAATATCGACGGCGAAAGCCGCCGCCTCCCCCGGGCTCATGCCGTAGTGATCGTCGGTCG
>NZ_JBDKSS010000009.1:0-50548 GCF_039680535.1 Parvibaculum sp.
CGCCGCCACCGTGTGAACGGGCGGGCATATCCCCGGGCGCGCGGCGACCTTGGCGTCGGCCCCCCCTGCGTCAATTTTGACATGCTATCTTTTCAGATAGAGATTGACCTTCGGTCCGCGGCTCCCAAAACTCAATAGCCATAAGGCCGGAAGGGCCAAGACCCCGGCCGCAACAGGCCGCGAACCAGAAAAGAAAGAATGCAGTCAATGACAGGGACAGAAACTCTCACGAAGCCCGCCCCCCAGACCGCCGGGGGCAAGGTCGAACATTTCGATACTTTGATCGTCGGCGCAGGCATTTCCGGCGTCGGTGCCGCCTATCACCTCCAGGAGCAGTGCCCCGGGACGAGCTTTGTCGTGCTTGAGACGCTCGAAAGCTTCGGCGGCACGTGGCTCATGCACAAATATCCGGGCATCCGCTCGGATAGCGACCTCTTCACCTTCGGCTATCGCTTCAAGCCCTGGACGGGGGCTCCGATCGCCTCAGCGCAGGAAATCCTGACTTATATGGGCGAGGTGATCGACGAGAACGATCTCGCCCGCCACATCCGCTACAAGCACAAGATTTCCTCGGCCCGCTGGTCCTCCAAGGACAATCTCTGGACCATCGAGGCGACGCGCACCGATACCGGCGAAGTCTTCCACTTCACGGCGAATTTCCTCTGGATGTGCCAGGGCTACTACCGGCACTCCGAAGGCTATACGCCGGAATGGCCGGGAATGGACAAGTTCAAGGGCAAGATCATCCATCCCCAGACCTGGCCCGAGGATCTGGACTACAAGGGCAAGAATGTCATCGTCATCGGCTCCGGCGCGACGGCAGCGACGCTCGTGCCGGCCATCGCGGGCGAAACCAAGCATGTCACGCTGCTGCAGCGTTCGCCGACCTACTTCATCCCCGGCCGCAACGAAAACGAGCTTACCGAGCAGCTGCGCGCGCTGAAGATCGACGAGGCGTGGATTCACGAGATTACCCGCCGCAAGGTTCTCGCCGATCAGGCCGAGTTCACGCGCCGCTCCTTCGAGGAGCCGGATGTCGTCAAGCAGGAACTGCTTGCCGGTGTTGCGATGTTCCTTCCGCAGGAAGTCGTGGACGAGCATTTCACGCCGAAATATCGCCCTTGGCGCCAGCGCATTGCCTTCGTGCCCGATGGCGACATCTTCCAGGCCGCAGCCGCCGGCCAGGCGTCGGTCGTCACCGATGAGATCGAGACCTTCACGGAAAAGGGCATTCTGCTCAAGTCCGGCAAGGAGCTTGAGGCCGACATCATCATCACGGCCACCGGTTTCAATCTCAGCGTGCTCGGCGACATCAAGTTCGAGCTGGACGGCAAGCCGCTCAACTTCGCCGATACCGTGACCTATCGCGGCATGATGTTCACCGGCATTCCGAACATGGTCTGGGTCTTCGGCTATTTCCGGGCGAGCTGGACGCTGCGCGTCGATCTGCTCGGCGATTTCGTCTGCCGCCTTCTCAACCACATGAAGGAGAAGGGCGCGAAGCGCGTCACCGTGAAGCTGCGTCCCGAAGACAAGGACATGAAGCTCATGCCCTGGATCGATCCGGAGAACTTCAATCCGGGCTATCTGATGCGCGGCATGCATCTCCTCCCCAAGCGCGGCGACAAGCCCGAGTGGCAGCACACGCAGGACTACTGGGTCGAGAAGGAAGAGCTTCCGGAGATCAATCTCGACGCCGCTGAGTTCGTCTACGAATAAGAGGGGTGGTCTTGCGTCAGGGTGTCCGGCTCAGCCGGCCCCTTGACGCAGGGCTCCCTTGGGTTCCGACTGTCATTTGAAGACTGCGCCGCGGTGAAAGCCGCGGCGCTTTTTTTGTCCTATTGGGTTGCCCGGTGTATGAAGTCACCCGCATGGGGCCTGGGGCCCCGCGAAAGTGAATACAAGGCGAACACATGCCCGGCGACGAGAACCAGTACATCCTGACCATTTCCTGCCCCGACGCGGTGGGCATTGTTGCGGCGGTCGCGGGTCTGCTCGCGGCGGAAAATCTCTTCATCACGGAGTCGTCCCACTTCGGCGACCCGGACACGAAGCGCTTTTTCATGCGCACGGCCTTTCACCCCGTCGAGACGGGTGCATTCGGGCAGGCGCGTTTTGCCGAGCAGTTCGGTCCCGTGGCGGAACGCTTCGGCATGGAATGGCGCCTGCATCATGTCGGCGTGCGGCCGTCGTTTCTGCTGATGGTCTCCAAGGCCGATCACTGCCTCAACGATCTTCTCTATCGCTATCGGACGGATGCGCTGCCCATCCACATTCCGGCGATCATCTCGAACCATCTCGATCTGGCACCGCTCGCGCAGCAGCATCGCATTCCCTTCTTCCACATTCCCGTGACCAAGGCGACCAAGCCCGATGCCGAGCGCCGCATGCTGGAACTGGTGGAAGAGACGAAAGCCGAGTTCGTGGTGCTCGCGCGATACATGCAGGTTCTTTCCGATGAGACGTGCCGCGCGCTCGCGGGCCGCGCCGTCAACATCCATCATTCCTTCCTGCCAAGCTTCAAGGGCGCGAAGCCCTATCACCAGGCACATGAGCGCGGCGTGAAGCTCATCGGCGCCACGGCGCATTTCGTGACCAGCGATCTCGACGAAGGTCCGATCATCGAGCAGCGCGTCGAGCGCGTGAGCCACACGACAAGTGTCGAGCAGATGATCGCGGCGGGCCGCGACGTGGAGGCGTTGGTTCTGGCGCGTGCGGTTGCGGCGCTTGCGGGACGGCGCGTCTTCCTCAATGGCAAGCGTACGGTGGTCTTCGCAGACTGATCCGGCGTCAGAAGCCCTTGCCCTTGTTCACCGACCATTTGACGCTGCCATCGCCGCCTGTGAACTCGCCTGAACTTCCGGCGACGGGCGGTTCTGTGATCGGGTCGGTGCAGCTTTCCTTGGCGGCCTTCGGCATCTTGGTACAGATGCTCTTGCCCTTCACGCGCCACCATCCCTTGGCCTGTTTGCCATCAGGCGTGCGAACGATGATGTGCTTGCGGTTGGGGTAGTAGATTCTGGTGGTGCCGGCGGGGCCTGTGAGTTCGACCGTATTGCCCACGAGCCCTGAGCCCACATCGGCCTGCGCCGCCGTGGGCACGAGGAGCAGTGCGGCCGCGAGCGCGGCAAGGCAAGTCGGGGAAGTGGTCGGCATCGGCGCGTCCGTTGATTCTGCTGCGGCAATCTAGCCCGCGCAGCGGAACATGACGAGCCTTCAGCGCCTGCCTGTTGCCCTGCGTTCCTTAAATCGCCGAAACTATTTGCCGATGCTTGGCGGCTTCAGCAGGAAGAGCACGATCCAGATCGGGATGACGACAAGCGCCCCGAGAATGAAATGCGGCAGCGCCCAGTCGAAGCCTTCCCTGAGCATCGCAATGATATGCTCCGGCGTGAAGCCGACATCGGCAAGGACCTGATTGGCGCTGATGTCGAACTCATTCAGGACGGCTCCGATCAGAACCGCCACGAGGATGAACTTTATGAGCGTCGACAAGGCGTTGTAGATCATGCTGTGTCGCCCCGATCGGCGAATCTCCATTTGGGACAGTTTAGACCGGTGCGGGCGCGGAACAAGCCTGGGGAGGGGTTTTATGGCCAAGGACCAGGGCGAGAAGGGGGACGAAGGCGCCCTTGAAGCGCATTTCTGGAGCGCGGAGCGCATCGCGGCATTGCCCGAGCGGCCGCATGTGCATCAGTTCAATGCCAACGCCGTCCGCCACACCCGCTCGCTGGGCGATCTTGCGGGACTTACCGAGATGGGGCTGCACCTCGTCCGGGTGGAGCCGGGGCGTGACTCCACCGAACATCACTTCCACGGGCAGGACGAGGAGTTTCTCTTTGTCTTGTCGGGCCGCGGCGAGGCGACGATCGGCGAAACGACCGTCACGGTGGGGCCGGGCGATTTCCTCGGCTTTCCCAAGGGATCGCCCGCCCATTCCATGCATGTACCCGCTGAGGCGGAGGAGCCCCTCGTCTATCTGATGGGCGGGACGCGCCCGCCCATCGACGTCTGCACCTATCCGCGAGCCGGTCTGCGGATGTATCGGATCGACGGCGCGAAGGAATATGTCTCCCTCTCCGATCTGAGGAAGGTCTAGCCGCCGAAGAGCTTCTTCAGCTGGTCGGCAGGTTTGGGCTGCTCCTGGGTGGGGCTGCCAGTACCGGTCGGACCGGTGCCGGTAGTATCCGTGCCGGTCGCTCCCGTTCCCGTCGTTGTGCCCGTTGTGCCGGTCGTGCCTGTGCCGCTGGGCGTTTCGGTCTTCGCGCCGCCGCCCAGGAGGCCCTTCAGCATTTCCTTGCCGCCGCCACCCTTGAGATTCTTTATCTGGTCGATGGTGGCATTGGGGTTCTTGAGCATGGCTTCGAGATCAGGCCGGAACTTCGGCGCGGACCAGGGGCCCTCGATGATGAGGGGGATTTCGAGGCCCTTTGCATCCGCCGAGCCGCCCTGGCCCTCCAGAGTCGCCGCGAGCTTCGGGTTGATGTGATAGCTGAGAGAGCGATTGGGTAGATCGGCGGTGCCGTTGCCGCTGAGGCGTACGAGCGGGCTCAGCATCTTCAGGTCGTTATTCGTCAGGATGCCCTTGTCGATGGTGAATGTGCCGCCGAGTTCGGAGAAGTCAGTGTCCTGCG
This sequence comes from Parvibaculum sp., assembly GCF_039680535.1. Classification (GTDB taxonomy): domain Bacteria; phylum Pseudomonadota; class Alphaproteobacteria; order Parvibaculales; family Parvibaculaceae; genus Parvibaculum. Next base: position 4,635 of record NZ_JBDKSS010000009.1, read on the forward strand.
AGCCGCCGCTGTTCCAGCCGGTCAAGGCGCCCTGACCGACATTGCGGATGAGCTGGGCTACATTCACGCCCTTGATCGCGCCGTTGGTGAACTTGACCTCGCCCTTGCCGCCGAGATTGCCGACCATCTGGCGCTGGCTCTGGCCGACGGTCTGGACCGCGAAGTTCAAGGCCGTCTTGCCATCGAGCCGCTTGAAGTCCGCCGCATCGGTCAGAAGCGGCGCAGCGGAAACGCCCGCGATCGAGAAGGACGCGGCTGCCTGCGGCACACGCTGCGAACCGTCGAGCGTCAGCTTGCCGCTGCCTGCGCCCTCGTAGAGCGCGAGCTTGGTCAGATCGACATTCATCACGCCATTGTTGAGCCGCAGCGCCAACGCGCTTTCGCCGATCTTGATCTGCTTGATGAGAAGTTCATGCGTGCTGAAGGTGAAGTCGGCATCCGCCGCGCGCAGACCCGACAGGTCGATCGGATCGTTGCTCCAGCCGGCATCGCCGCCGCCATTCCCGCCGCCGCCGGATGCTGCGCCGTCGGACGCGAGATAGGTGTTGGCGTCGATCCGGTCGACGGCGAGCCTTCCCTTGACGAAGGGCCGCTTGCCGCTTGCATTGACCGCGAGCGAGCCGGTGGCATTCATGCCGTCGAAGCCGATCTTCGCATCGCTGAAGTTGTAGATACCGTCGCCGCCCGAAGCCTTGCCCTCGATGGAGAGCGGCCCGAAGCCGTTGCCTGCGGGGAGCGCGTTACCGAGCCATGCGGCGAGGTTGCGAACGGAGGCCACGTCGAGCGTCACATTGCCCGCGAACTTCAGCCCTTCGAAGGGACGGATTGCGCCGTTGAAGGTCGAGTTGATCTTCGACGATTTGAGCGCAAGCTCCACCGGCGTTTCGCCGCCCTCGGTCAATGCGCGCGGGCGGTTCGCCTTGAGCTTGAGCGAGAGCGCTTCGTTATTCCAGACGAGGGAGCCATTGGCAGTGAAGGGGTCGTCGAGGCTCGGCAGGGCGAGATCGAGATTCACTTTTTCAAAGGCGAGCGAGGCCCCCGTCTTCTGGTTGCGATAGGTGGCGGTACCGTTCTCGATCGAGACGTCACCGAGGCTCAGCTGGCGCAGAGCAGGCGCGCCGGTGCCCTGTGGGGCGGTCGTCGGCGTGGTCCGGGCGGGCGTCGAGCCTGCACTCGCGAATTGCCAGTTCGGTGTGCCGTCCGCCTTCACCTCGAGATGGATCACGGGATCGACGAGCGCGAAGCTGTCGATCTGCACATCGCCCTTGAAGAGCGGAATGACCTTGAGAGCCGCGCGCATTTCGCGCATCGACGCCATGTCGCGGTCCTTGGCCCATGGCGCGTTCGAGATGCTGACATTCTCGACCTTCACCGCGAGACGGGGAAAGAAGGAGAAACCGACATTGCCGCCGATGGAGAGATCCCGGCCGGTCTGTGCCTTCACCAGCGACACGATGCGCTGCTTGTAGACATCGGCGGGAACCAGCATCGGCACCGCCACGATGACGGCAGCGAGCAGCACTACGATCCCGACGATGATGGCGATTAGGCGCGACATGACTTCCTCCCCGTCATTGGCTCTGATTCGTTTTCGATTATGGGGCCGCCCGCGGGCAGAAATGTGACCGCAGGCGGCAGGTCCGCCGTCTGGAGCCGCGAAAATTGGTGGATAAGTCACGCATATGGATTGCGGCTGTCGAAGGATTCGGCCTTTCGGAGGCGACGACGCTGCCTCTCGTCCGGCTCGGGCGGCTTGGCGGCGGTGTGCGCCAGATGGAACTTGCGGCTGCGCCGGGCATTGAAGGGCCGGCGCCGGTGACGCAACTCGAACGTCCCGGTTCTCCTGACGGCGCAGTCCTAGGAGGCGGCCTCTTCGGCAAGAAGAGTTTGCCCACGCAGACCGGCGTGAGGTACCGGGCGTCCCTCGATCCAGGCGCGGATCATCGCGTTTACGGCCTCCGGCGCTTCCTGCTGAACCCAGTGTGAAACCTGCGGCAGGTAGCGGATCGTGAAATCCTTCACGAGCTTTTCCGTGCCATAGGTCAGCTCCCTGCCCAAGGCGGCATCTTCCTCGCCCCAGATCATCAGGGTCGGCGTTTCGAGCTGCGGCGGGTTGGTGAGCGCGTCCGTGCCGCTCCGGTTGCGGAAGGCGGCGCGATAGTAATTGATCATCGCCGTCATCGCGCCGGGGATGAGCGCCGTCTTGCGATACTGCTCGAGAACGCTGTCGGGGAAGCGGCTCTTGTCCACAGCCATGCCGCGAAACGCCTGCGCCACAGCCTCGGCGCGGTTTGCGGTGAAGACCTTTTCCGGCAGCCATGGCAGCTGGAAGAAAAAGACGTACCAGGAGCGTTTGATCTGCGCCCAGGTCTTCAGGCCCTTCATGAAGAGGGCGGGGTGGGGCAGGTTCATGACGATGAAGCGTTCGAGCGGACGCGCACCCGAGAGGGCGAAGGCCCAGCCGATGGCACCGCCCCAGTCATGAGCTATGAGCGTCGTGGGGCCGGTAATTCCGCGCGCGCGGGCTGCATCGATCAGCGCCGCGACATCCGCCGTCAAGTGCTCCATGCGATATGCGTCGACGCCCCTGGGGCGTGTCGTGTTGCCATATCCGCGCAGATTGGGCGCCCAGGCGGTGTAGCCGAGTTCCGCAAGAAGCGGCAGCTGGTGACGCCAGGAAAACTTGTTTTCCGGGAAGCCGTGGAGGAACAGGGCAAGTTTCTGGCCGTTGCCGCATGTGTCGACCTCGAAGGCGAGACCATTCGCCTCGATGAAGGCGGTTTCGATCGGATAGGTGGCCATGTTCTCTCCCGGCATTCACGTCGTTGATTCCGGGCTCACTATACGCGATTTGAGGAAACACCAATCGCAACACAGCCTCAGAAATGACGATAGACGATCAGTGTAAAGAGGCTCATGCCGATCACCTGCGCGAGCATGGCGATGCCGATGATGGGGTGGACCCATTCCTGCCCGTAGAAATAGAGGGGCATGGCGATGGTCATGCCGACGATGCCGAAGGTCGTGATGGCGAGGTGCCAGATGGCCAGCCTGCTTTCGCTCATGGCGGGCACGGCGCGATAGGTCAGCGCGAAGAGCATCGTGGATGCCCAGCCAAGCAGATTGATGTGAGCATGGGCGGGCCTCAGCGTGAAATCATCGGCCACACCCATATAAATGCCCATTCCCATGCCGATCAGGGCATAAAGAACCGCAAAGCGCACGAAGGCGCGAGCGATGGAAATGCGGCGCGTGGCCGTCCGGGGCAGGAAGGTCTCCGAATAGTCCATGGTGGCAGTCGTCATGTCCGTTCTCCTTGTTCGGCCGGCCGGGGCGCAAGCCGTCATCCGCAGACCCAGAGGGTCCGCGTCGTTTCGTGCTTGTCCCGCGCCATTTCGGGCGGTATGGTCAGAATGACTGTCTAAATAGGCAGACAAACTGTCTATGTCAAGGGTATGTGATGAACAAAGTAGACGTGCCGGTTCGCAGGCTCACCTTCGGCACCCTCTTTCGGGAGCCATACTCCCATTATCTCGGCTGGCTCTATGCGAGGCTCCAGGAGCGCGGCTTTCCCGACATCCGCGTTGCACATAGCGCCGTTGTGCGCACGATCGACGCGGAGCGGGGCTCGCGCGTCACCACGCTGGCGGAGCGGGCCGGCATGACGAAGCAGAGCATGGCCTATCTGGTCGATTCCCTCGTCGAACTGGACTATCTCGAAATCGTGTCCGATCCCGAGGACAAGCGGGCCAAGCTCGCGCGGCTCACCCGGCGGGGGCGCAAATTGATGGCGACCGCCGGAACCTTGGGCGCGGAATATGAAGGCCTGCTCGCGGAGCGCATCGGGGAAGATGAAATGGCCGAATTGCGCCACTTGCTCACCCGCGTCGTCGAGGCGTTGCCAGGCTGGACGCCGGGCGAGTGATCTGAGGTCGAGCGCCACCAGGAACTTCAAACCCAAGGCTTGCCTTCGCAATCCTGCCGAATTAAGTTCCCGGCCACTGCGGGAGGGGTCGTCGAGGCGGCCCCATGCTCCCGCCGCCGGTGCAGGCGTAGCTCAGCTGGTTAGAGCGCTAGATTGTGGATCTAGAGGTCCCCCGTTCGATCCGGGGCGCCTGTACCATTTCCCCTCACATCGTCTTCGGTCCCGTTCGGCGCAGCCATGGCTTGCCGGGCTCATTGCGGCTTGCGCCGGCAAGCCGCGCACATCAGGATCGCGCGACAAGAAACCGTAAGGAGGAAAAAATGGGGTTGATCGTTTATGGCGCGCCGCTGTCGCCTTTCGTGCGCAAGGTGCGGGTTGTGCTCTCTGAAAAGGGGCTCGACTACAAGCTCGATCCGGTGACGCCTTTTCCCGCGCCGGACTGGTTCGTCGAGATTTCGCCGCTCGGCCGCATTCCGGTGCTCCGCGATGAGGATGTAGGCCCTGACGCAACGCTGCCTGACAGTTCGGTCATCTGCGCCTATCTTGAGCGCAAGAAGCCCGAGCCGGCTCTCTTTCCGAAGGACAACTACGCTTACGGGCGCGCGCTCTGGTTCGAGGAATATGCGGATTCCGAACTCGCCGCGAATATCGGTATGGGTGTCTTCCGTCCCGTCGTACTGGCGAAGTTGATGGGCCAGCCTTCCGATCGCGCGGCCGCCGAAAAGACCATTGCCGACAAACTACCCAAATATTTCAGCTATCTCGACAAGGAGATCGGCGCGAAGGAGTTTCTGGTCGGCGGCGCATTCTCGATTGCCGATATTTCGGTGGCGACGCATTTCGTCAACTTCGCCCATGCCGGCTACACGCCGGATGAGAAAAGGTGGCCCAATCTCGCGCGTTTCCTGAAGGCGATTCACGCGCGGCCGAGCTTCGCGGCCTGCATCGCCGAAGAAAGCGCCTTTGTCGCAAAGCTCGGACTTTGAGGCAATTCGACCGGGACGCGGTGGGACCAGCTTCCGCCGCGCCCCGCTATCTCTTTCCTTCAAAATCCGTTTCAAACCGGCTATTGGAATACCCAAGCGACACACCAAAATCACAAGCGCATTGGGAGGTTTACGATGGCCGACAAGCCTTGGCCCGCCATGAGCATTGCGGACGCGAATCGTCTGCTCACCGCTCCGGGCACGCCCTTCGAGATGGAAACCGTGACGATTCGCGGGATTCCGACACGGGTCTACAAGAACACGCCGCCGCATCTCCGTTTCATTTTCGAGGCTGGCCGAGCCTATGGCGCTCGCGACTTCATCGTCTATGAGGGTGAGCGCCTCTCCTTCGAGAACCATTATCGTGCGGCCACCGCCTTCGCCCGCGTGCTCGCGAACAAATATGGCGTGAAGAAGGGCGACCGCGTGACCATCGCGATGCGCAACTTCCCCGAATGGTCGATCTCCTTCTGGGCCATCGCGGCGCTGGGCGCCATCGTCGTTCCGGTCAATGCCTGGGGCACGGGCCCCGAGCTTGAATATTGCATCGCCGATTCCGGCTCGAAGGTCGTCGTTCTCGATCATGAGCGCGTCGACCGCCTGCGCCCGCATTTCAGGAATCTCGCGCTTGATGGCGTCGTCGCCGTGCGCACGCCGAAGGACGAACTCGGCATTGCCGAGGCGTTCGAGGATCTCGTTGGCAAGCCGTCAGACTATGCGAACCTTTCGGCCGATCCGCTGCCCGATCCCGGCATTGTGCCTGAAGATGATGCGACGATCTTCTATACGTCCGGCACGACGGGTAAGCCCAAGGGCGCGCTCGGCACCCAGCGCAACATCATGACGAACCTCGTCAGCATGGCCTATGCGCCCGCGCGCGCCTGTCTGCGCCGCGGCGAGATTCCGCAGCCGCCGGATCCGAACGGACCGCAGCGTTCCATGCTGCTGTCCGTGCCGCTCTTCCACGCCACGGGCTGCCACTCGATCCTGGTGCCCATGTATGCAGGCGGCGGCAAGCTCGTCATCATGCACAAGTGGCAGCCGGAACGGGCGCTGGAACTCATCGAGCAGGAAAAGCTCCAATCCTTCGGCGGCGTGCCCGCGATGGTGTGGCAGGTGCTCGAAAGCCCGGACTTCTACAAGTACGACACGTCGAGCGTCGAATCGATCGGCTATGGCGGGGCGCCCTCCGCTCCCGATCTCGTCGAGCGCATTCGCAAGCAGTTTCCGAAGGTCCAGCCAGGCAATGGCTACGGCCTCACCGAAACCTCTTCGGTCACGACCCAGAACACCGCCGAGGACTATGTGAACCGGCCTGAAAGCGCCGGCCCTGCGGTTCCTGTCGTCGATCTCAAGGTCGTCGACGAGAACGGCAAGGAGGTGCCTGCCGGCATGATCGGCGAGCTCTGGATCAAGGGGCCGAACGTCGTGAAGGGTTACTGGAACAAGCCCGAAGCGACGGCGGATTCCTTCACCGATGGCTGGCTCCATTCGGGCGATCTCGTTCGCATCGATGAGGAAGGCTTCGTCTTCATTCTCGACCGCGCCAAGGACATGCTCATTCGCGGCGGCGAAAACATCTATTGCGTCGAGGTGGAGGGCGCTCTCTACGCCCATCCCGCCGTGATGGATGCCGCCGTGGTCGGCATTCCGCACAAGGTGCTGGGCGAGGAAGTTGGCGCCATCGTGCAGGTTGCGCCCGGCAAGAGCGTCACCGAGGAAGAGCTCAAGGCCCATGTCGGCAAGTTGCTCGCCGCGTTCAAGGTGCCGATCCGCATCGAGATCCGTCATGAGCCGCTGCCGCGCAACGCCAACGGCAAGATCCTCAAGACGGAACTGCGCGAGGACATGAAGAAGTATATCGGCCAGGGCGCGGCCTGACGATCAGGGCCCGCGCGCCTTTCGGGGAAGGCGCGCGGGTTTTCGAAAATAAAAACAGGGAGGAATAAATGGAAATCTCGCTGAAGGGCCGCGTCGCCCTCGTCACTGGCGGTTCGCGCGGCATTGGCCGCGCCATCGCACTCGCACTCGCGGAAGCGGGCGCCGACATTGCGCTCAACTATCGCCGCGACGAAGAAGCGGCCGCTGAAACGGTTGCCGCAATTCAGAAACTTGGCTGCAAGGCGAAAGCCTATTCCGCCTCGGTCGAGAATTTCGAGGAAGACCAGAAGATGGTCGCCGATGTTCTGAAGGATTTCGGTTCCATCGGCATCCTCGTCAACAATGCGGGCATCGCCTCGCGTGGTCAGGCGGTCGTCGATACCGATCCGCTGGAACTGGAGCGCGTGTTGCGCGTCCACGCCATGGCGCCGCATTTCATGTCGAAGCTCGTCATCCCGCATATGCGCAAGGAGAAGCGCGGCGACATCATCATCATCTCGTCGGTGGCGACGCTGCATCACGCAGCGAATGGCGGGCCCTACAACATGGGCAAGGCGGCGGGAGAAGCGCTGGCGCTGACGCTGGCGAAAGAAGAACGCAAATACGGCATCCGCACCAACATCGTCGCGCCGGGCCTGACCGACACCGACATGGGCAGCCGCCTCGCCGCTGCCCGCGCCGGCAAGAAGGGCATGGATATTCACGAACTCGACGCGACCATGCCCTTCGGGCATGTCTGCTCGCCGGAGGAAGTCGCGGCGGCGGTCGTCTATTTCGTGTCGGACGCCAACCCTTACGCCAACGGACAGAAGCTCAACATCGACGGCGGTGGGAACTGACGCCCGGCAGGAATGCCAAATAAAAAAGGCCGGCATTTCTGCCGGCCTTTTTCTTTGTTTCCGTGCCGCTTATTCGGCGGGCGACAGGGCCGCGCCGGTGGGTTCGTTCTTCGAGCGCTTGAAGATCGCGGGCAGGACGTTGATGAACGAGAGCAGCACCGCCGCCGCATAGGGGACCGACTGCACAAGCAGCACGCAGATCCACAGGCGCGACAGGCTGTCTGAGAAGTCCTGATTGAAGAAGAAGGCGATGGTGAGGCCCCAGAGGAGTGTCAGCATCACGGCTTCTTCGCGGACCTGAATGATGGCTGCCGCGAGCGGCGGCTTGTCCTCGCATTTCGGCGTACGGAAGAAGGGCTTGCCTGAAGTCACCATGCCATTGAGCATGGCCTTCGCCACCGTATGCGTCAGGCCGAGAGCCGCGACGCCCGCGCCGAGGCTTTCGATGAAGGTGCAATCCTTCACGCGCACGGCATAGAGCCAGAGCGAGCGCACGAATTTGAAGATGAAGCTGCCAATGGTCGGGATGAGGAATGCCGCCACGGGAAGCTGCACCATCTTCGGGGCGTAGAGCGCGAAGAGCGAGAGGCCGATGCTGGTCATGGTGAAGAGCAGCGCGAGCCCATCCGCGAACCAGGGGAGCCAGCCTGCGAGGAAGTAATAGCGCTGGGCGGGCGTGAGGCCCCCCTTGCGCGACCAGGGCGCGAGCGCGTCCCAGTGGTGCTTCACGATCTGCACTGCGCCATAGGCCCAGCGGAACCGCTGGCCGATATAGCCGGCAAGCGTGTCCGGCGTCAGACCCTTGCCGAAGGAGTGGTTGATATAGACGCTGTCATAGCCCGCCCGGTAGAGCTTCATGCCGAGTTCTGCATCCTCGCAGATGCACCACTCGGCCCAGGCGCCGACCTTCTGGAGCGCGGATTTGCGCACGAGCGTCATGGTGCCGTGCTGGATGACGGCGTTGAAGTAATTGCGCTGGACCATGCCGATATGGAAGAAGCCGGCATATTCCCAGTTGCACATGTTCTTGAACACGCTCTCATGGCCGTCGCGATAATCCTGCGGCGACTGCACGAAGCCCACATCCTGCTTCTCGAAATAGGGGACCATGGTGCGGAGCCAGTCGGGCGAGACCTGATAGTCGCTGTCGATCACGGCGACGATGTCGGCGTCTTCCGCCGTCATCTTGAGGCCGAAATTCAGCGCGCCCGCCTTGAAGCCCGGCCAGTTTTCCAGATGGAAGAAGCGGAAGCGCGGCCCGAGTTGTGCGCAGTAGTCGCGCACCGGCTGCCACACTTCGGGATCGACGGTGTTGTTGTCGAGGATCAGCACTTCGAAGTTCGGATAGTCGAGCTTCGAAAGCGCCGTTAGCGTGTCGCGCACCATCTCCGGCGGTTCATTGTGGATAGGCACATGGATCGACACCTTGTTCGTCGGATAGGCGTGGGTGTGATCGAAGGGGGCGAAATGGCGTTCGCCATGCCGCGTCCAGATCACCTCGACGAACTCGATCGCTTCCGCGAGGAGAACGATGAGCAGCAATCCCTGGGCGAGGAAGAGGAAGCCCCAGATGATCGTGTCGACCGAGGTGAGATAGAGACCCGTCACGGACAGGCCCGCCCAGGCGAGAGCCGAGGCCGCCACCTGCGTCATGATCGTGAAGATGATGATGCCCGCCGTCTGCACGTTCCTCCGGCGCAGCATGAACATGACCGCCATCACGAAGGCCAGGCCCGCCGCGAGCGAGGCCCAGAGCCGCCATTGCGGCGCTTCGATGATGCCGCCGGCCATGGGGAATTTCGGCTGGCGTTCGGCATTGTAGATGCCCCAATAGCTGCCCGCCGCGCCTTCTTCGGCCGCTTTCCATGGCTGGTCGAAGGCTTCCATCACATAATATGTGAGGTCGGCTTCCCTGGCGCGGTTCAGGAACTCGCGCATGAAGGTCGCCTGATTGACGAGAGACGGCACGGCCTCGCTCGAAAGCTCGGCTTCCGAAATGCCGGGATAGGCCTTGCGCGGAATGATCTTGCCGCGGCTCGGCCAGCCGACTTCCGTGATGACGATGGGCTTGTCGGGATAGGCCTTGTGCAACTCGTCGAGACGGTCGAACACAGCATCGACGGCCTGATCGACGGGAATGCCTTCCCAGTAGGGGAGGATCTGCACGCCGATATAATCGACCGCTTTCACCAGTTCGGGATATTTGATCCAGATATGCGTCGGCTCGGCGGTCGAGATCGGCTTCCAGACTTTCGTCTTCACATAGCGGATCTTGTCGATGAGCTCGCTGACGGGGAGATCGTTGCGCAGCAGCGCTTCGTTGCCGACCAGTACGCGCACGACGTTGCGCTTCGGCGCGACGGCGATGAGGTTCGCGACTTCCTCGTCATTGCGCTTCGGGTCGGTTCCGATCCATGCGCCGACCGCCACGGAGAGCCCGTGCTTGGCGGCGAGGTCGGGAATGTTCTCCTGCCCGCGGATGACGCTGTAGGTACGGATCGCCTGCACAGTGCCTGAGAGGAGCGTCAGGTCGCTGTCGATCTGTTCCTGGGTGGGGTGGATGTTCTTGGTCGGGTCCTGGCCCAGCTGATAGGGGCTGTAGGAGAAGCCGACGATTTCGCCGGTCCAGGCCTCGGCCTCGTGCGGCTGGTTGAAGGCCGCCCATATCGCGAGGTTGGCGGCGATGACCACGGGAAGAACGAAGACGAAGAAGGCCGCGACGCGAGCGAGCGAATTCCTGCTCGAGGGACGGGGGGCGGGGTTGTCCATTTAAGGTCCCGTAAAAAGAGCCGTCTGGGGGATGATCGCTAAATTGTCCGGCGCGCCGACGGCCCAGCTCCGTCAGCCTCGTCCGGGGTATTGCCTGCAGCGCGAATACGCATACCGCATTTCAGGGTTTTGCCGAGAGTAGAATTAACGATGGCGCGATGAACTGGCGATGAACGCAGGACGGAAGGGAGATGCTCCCGATCCCGCGTTCTCACCGCTTCGGCGTGTTTCGCCATTTCGCCCATGCTCCGACCCCTTCAGGCCAGGCCGCCCGGCTTGCCGGGGGTCACTCGGCGGCGGGAACCCGCGCTGCCGCCGGACGCGCCTGCGCGCCGCGCACCAGGCGCCCCTTCAGAGCGCCTGTCGGCTGGCCGTTCCGGAAGGCGACCGTGCCCGAGACGATGCTGGCCGTATAGCCGTCCGCATGCTGGATCAGCCGCTTTCCGCCCGCCGGCAGGTCGTTGACGATATGGGGCGAATAGAGCTTGAGCCTGTCGAAATCGATCACATTCACGTCGGCCTTCATGCCCGGCGCCAGAATGCCGCGGTCCTTCAGGCCCACAAGCTCGGCATTGCGGCCCGTGAGGCCATGGACGATCCATTCGAGCGGAAGCTTGCGGCCCCGCGAGCGGTCGCGGCCCCAATGGGTCAGCAGCGTCGACGGGAAGCTCGCGTCGCAGATGATGCCGCAATGCGCGCCGCCATCCGACAGGCCGAAAGCCGTGTTCGGGTGGGTGAGCATGGTTTCGACGTCCGAGAGGCTGCCGCTGTAATAGTTCATCAGCGGGAAATAGATGAGCGCCTTGCCGCCCTGTTCCAGCATGAGGTCGAGGACGATCTCGCGCGGGTTCTTGCCCGAGCGTTCGGCGCGCGCCTTCACGCTTTCCTCAGGCGCCGGTTCGTAGTTCGGCACTTCGCCCAGCGCGAACATCTTGTGATAGGCGGTGCAGATCATCTCGATGATCTCGCCCGCCGGATATTCCGGCTCCTCGGCCAGCAGTTTCGCGCGGAACTCGGGATCGTTGAGCGCCTTCACCTGCGTTTCGAGTGGCGCGCCCCAGATCTGGCGGAAGGTCTGGTGCATCACAAAGGGATTGAGCGAGGCGGTGAGGCCGAGCAGGAGGCCCGTGGCGCGCGGCGGCACCTGACCCCTGATCGTAAGGCCCGCCTCATTGGCGGCGGCGATATTGTCCAGCACGCGCTTCCAGACGGTTGGCCAGCGGTCGTCCTGTTCGATGGTGATCGACATGGGGCGGCCGGAAATCTCGACCATGCCACGCAGCATGGCGAATTCGGCGTCCGTGTCCTTGAAGTCGGCGATGAGCTGGAGGACGCCTTTGCCCGCCTTGCCCATGGCCCGCGCGATGCCGTGCAGTTCTTCGGCTTCGGCCTTCAGCGTCGGCGTCGAGGCGCCGTGCTTGTCGCGATGCTTCAGCGTGCGCGACGTCGAGAAGCCGAGCGCGCCCGCGTCGAGCGCTTCCACGACGAGCCGCGCCATCTCTTCCGTCTCTTCCGCCGTTGCCGGCTCCAGCGCCGGGGCACGGTCGCCCATGACATAGGCGCGCACCGCTGCATGGGGCACCTGAAGCCCCACATCGAGCGCGAGAGGCGAAGCCTCCACCGCATTCATGTATTCGGGGAAGCTCTCCCAGTTCCACTTGATGCCTTCGGCAAGGGCGGTGCCGGGAATGTCCTCGACGCCTTCCATGAGGCCGAGGAGCCATTCGCGCTGTTCAGGCTTGCAGGGCGCAAAGCCTACGCCGCAATTGCCGAGAACGGCGGTGGTGACGCCGTGAAAGGTGGAGGGCTGGAGATAGGGGTCCCAGGTGACCTGCCCATCGTAATGCGTATGCACGTCGATGAAACCGGGGGTGACGATCTGGCCGCGCGCGTCGATCTCTTCGCGGCCCTGTCCTTCGACCTTGCCGACCGCGACGATGGTCTGGCCGTCGATGGCGATATCGGCTTCGAAGGGCTTTCCTCCGGTGCCGTCGAAAACGGTGCCTCCCCGGATCACGAGATCATGCATGGCTTCCTCCCAAATGCTCTTTAATAGGCTTTGGAAGGGAGCTTAGCGGATTTCGCGGGGCCGGGGAGACATCCCGGCTCAGGAGTTTAATTTTTTTGCTGCTGGCCCCGCTGCCGGATCGCTTCGCGCCGCGCTTCGATTTCGCCGGCATCGACGGCCTTGTTTCGCTCGCTGGTGAAGCGGCGCTCGGTCTTGAGGCTCTCGCCGAATGTCTGGGCAAAGCCCTCGTCGATGAGCTCCTTATAGGTGACGAGGCAATCCGGGATGAGGGAGAGCATGTCGTCGGCGAGCTTGCGGCAGGTGGGGATGAGCTCGTCCGGCTCGACGACGCGGTTCACCATGCCCCATTCATAGGCCTGCGCGGCGGAGAGGAAGTTGCCGGTGAGCGAGAGTTCCTTGGCGCGGTAGATGCCGAGGACCCGAGAAAGCTTCTGGCTGAGGCCCCAGCCCGGCAGGATGCCGACGCGGCCATGGGTATCGGCGAAGCGGGCATTGGTTGAGCAGATGAGCACGTCGCAGGCCAGCGCCAGCTCGAAGCCGCCGGTGATGGCGACGCCGTTGATGGCGCCGATCACGGGGCCGGAGAACTGGCCGATCGAGGTCACGGGGTCCTTGTCGTTCACGGCGCTGCCAACGGTGCTTGCGCCCGAGCCCAGTTCCTTGAGGTCGAGACCCGCCGTGAAGGCCTTGCCGGCACCGGTCAGGATCACCGCGCGGACCTCGGGGTCGGCTTCCAGCGCCTCGAAGGTTTCGGCGATGGCGGCGCGGAGTTCGCGAGAAAGCGCGTTCATCGCGTTCGGGCGGTTCAGGGTGACGAGGGCAACCCCGCCGGACTTTTCAACGAGGATGACGGGTTCGGTGCTGGCGCCGGACATATTATTCTCCCATAATTCTGGCTTCGGGGTTTCAAGAGCGATGGCGACTCCTCTAACAGAGGGGACAGAAGGTCGCAATTCGAGGAAATTCGACCGGTTGACCTCACAGCCCAGTTCGGACAGCATGCGCCCCCTCGCAACCTGAAGGGCCCGATCCTTTGAGCATCGCTCCATCCGAGGGAGAACGACCTTTCCAGCTCGCTCTCCACGTCGCCGCAATGGGCGTCGTTTTCGGCGATATCGGGACAAGCCCGCTTTACACCATTCGCCAGTGTTTCGACCCTGCCGTCGGGTTGAAGGTCACGCCGGAGACTGTTCTCGGCGTGCTCTCGCTCGTCTTCTGGGCGATCACGCTGGTGGTGATGGTGAAGTACGTCATCTTCATTCTGCGCGCCGACAACAAGGGCGAAGGCGGCGTGCTGGCGCTGACGGCGCTGGCGCTCAAGCAGGCGGCGCCCGGTTCCTGGCTCGCCTCAGCGCTCATCGGCGGCGGCATGCTCGGCGCTGCATTCTTTTACGGCGATGGCATTTTGACGCCTGCGATCTCGGTTCTCGGCGCTGTCGAGGGTCTCGAGGTTATCTCTCCCGTCTTCAACGGCATGACGGTGCCCATAGCGGCCGTCCTGCTTGTCGGGCTCTTCCTCGCGCAGAGCAACGGCACGGCGAAGGTCGGCGCGCTGTTCGGTCCGGTCATGGGGGTCTGGTTTGCCGTTCTGGCGGCGCTGGGCGTCTATGGCATTCTCCAGCATCCCGGCGTCGTCGCGGCGCTCGATCCGCGGCATGGCTTCAACCTGCTGATGGCGGGCCACACGCATCCGCTGCTGCTGCTCGGCGCGGTCGTCCTGGCCATCACCGGGGCCGAAGCGCTCTATGCGGATATGGGCCATTTCGGCCGCGCCACGATCCGCCGCATCTGGATCGCCTTCGTCTGGCCGGCGCTGATTCTCAATTATTTCGGTCAGGGCGCCTTGCTGCTCTCCGATCCGACCGCCGTCGAAAATCCGTTCTATCTCCTCGCGCCGGAGATTCTGCGCGTTCCGCTGCTGCTGCTTGCCACCATGGCGGCCATCATCGCTTCGCAGGCCGTCATCTCGGGCGCCTTCTCCGTGACGAGCCAGGCCGTGGAGCTTGGCTGGTTGCCGCGCGTCCGTATCCGCCACACCTCCGCGCGTGAGGCCGGCCAGATTTACGTGCCGCAGATCAATGCGGCTTTGATGGTCGGCGTGCTTGCCACGGTGGTCGGATTTGAGTCCTCATCGCGGCTTGCCTATGCCTATGGCATCGCCGTGACGGGCACCATGGTCATCACCTCGCTGATCGGCGGTTACTATTACCGTCGCATTGCCAAATGGCCGCTCATTCCGGTGGCGTTCTGCGCATTGCTTTTCCTCACCATCGACCTGAGCTTCCTCACCTCGAACCTGACCAAGGTTCTCGAAGGCGGTTGGTTGCCCATCGCGGTCGGCTTCGCGCTCGTCGTGTTGATGGAAACCTGGCGGCGTGGGCGCAAGCTCCTTGCCGAGCAGTTCCTCGATGGCGCCATACCGCTCGAAACGCTGCTCAAACAGGCAGCCGATCAGAAGATACAGCGCGTGAAAGGCGCGGCGGTCTTCCTGACTGCCAATCTCGACGTCGTGCCGACGGCGCTTCTGCACAACCTCAAGCACAACCAGGTGCTGCACAAGCGCGTGGCATTGCTGCGCGTCAGCACCGAGGACACGCCGCGCGTGCCGCTCGCCGATCAGCTCAAGGTCGAGACGCTCGCGAACGGCTTCGCGCGCATCGAAATCCGCCACGGCTTCATGCAGCAGGTGGACGTGCCCGAGCAGCTTGAGCGCTGCCGCACCTTCGGCCTCGATTTTCCGCCGATGGAAACCTCCTATTTCGTCAGCCGGCAGACGCTGGTGCATGAGCACTCGTCGAAGATGCCTGCATGGCAGTCGCGCCTCTTCATCCTGCT
Source organism: Parvibaculum sp. (assembly GCF_039680535.1). Taxonomy (GTDB): domain Bacteria; phylum Pseudomonadota; class Alphaproteobacteria; order Parvibaculales; family Parvibaculaceae; genus Parvibaculum. The sequence goes on from NZ_JBDKSS010000009.1 coordinate 19,899, forward strand.
GATGGACTACGCGCTGGGCCCGACGGAATATTTCCAGCTTCCGCCGAACCGCGTCGTCGAACTCGGCACCAAGACGGAAGTCTGAGCGTTTCCGTTCAGTTTGCCGCCGCCGCGATCCTCTCTGCGCGCAATGCAGAGCGGCGGAGCTTGCCCGCGTCGTCGCGCAGGGGTTCATGTGCGACTTCGAAGCTGCGCGGGATCTTGTAACGAACGAGTCGCTCGGCGAGGTAGTCCTTCAATGCCGCCTCGTCGAAGCCGCCCGGCGCATCGATGATCGCATGCACCACATTGCCGAGATCGTCATGCGGCAGGCCAATGACGGCGCTCGATCGGACGCCGGGGAATGAGTCGATCGCGGCTTCCACTTCGGCGGGATAGATGTTCGCGCCGCCGCAGAGGATCATGTCCGTATGGCGGTCGGCGAGATAGAGATAGCCTTCTTCGTCCATATAGCCGACATCGCCGATCGACTCCCAGCCGCCTTCGATCTGTTTCGGATCGGCGCCGAGGTAATGATAGGTCGTGCCGGGGCCCGAAAGCGGGCGCATGAACACCTCGCCGACTTCGCCCGGCGGCAGGGTTTCGCCGTTCTTGCCGACGATCTTCATCTCGCAGCCGGCATTGGGCTTGCCGACCGAGCCGCGATGTTCGAGCCATTCATCGCCCGTGATCCAGGTTCCGCCTTGTGCTTCCGTGCCGGCATAGAGTTCGTGGATGCGAGAGGCGCCGAGCCATCCGATCCATTTCTCCTTCAGCCAGGCGGGGCAGGGCGCCGCGAGATGCAATGCGACGCGCAGATGCGAGAGGTCGTACTTGTTGCGCACGTCTTCCGGCAGGTTCCAGATGCGATGCATCATGGTGGGCACCAGCATCACCCAGTCGATCTTGTGTTCGGCAAGGTGGCGCAGCGTTTCCTCCGCGTCGAAGCGCGACATGATGACGATGTGGTTGCCCGTCATCAAACCCAGCATCGAGAAGCTGAAGGGTCCGTTGTGATAGAGCGGACCGGGGACGAGCTGCGCGCCGCCGAGTTGCTGCTGATAAAGCGCTTCTTCGGGGTCGAAGGCGCCGGGCATGCCCGACACGATGATCTTGGGTCTGCCGGTCGAGCCGCCCGATGTGGGGGCCTTCCAGTAGCGCGCGGTGATTTCGGGGAGCGGGGCGTCCGAGAGGGACTCGTCGGGCTCGAAGCCGATCGGGAGGCAGGGTGTCGAGCCATGTGTGCCCGGCTCCGCGCCGACGACCAGCGACGGGTTCGCGACCTCGACGATCATCTCGCGTTCGACTTTTGGCAGGCGCGAGGAAACCGGCTGCGGCGTCGCGCCGAGCTTCCATGCGGCGTAGCAGGCTTCGAAGAACTCGATACCGTTGGGCAGGCCGATGGTGACGAGGTCGCCTTCCACGACGCCAATTTCCTGATAGGCGCGGGCGAGCCTGTTGGTGCGCGCGTCGAATTCGGCGCGGCTGACGGTGCGGCCCTCATGCGTCAGCGCCGGTGCGTTCGGATCGCGCGCCGCCCAATAGGCGGGTATTTGTCCGACGGACATGATGGCCATGATTTCGCTCCCCGGCATTATATTTTGCAGTCGGCCCGGTCGTTGCCGGGCCGCCCATCCTAATCCGCTTCCGGCGGCACGCGAAAGCGCCGATCAGAGGCCGAAGGTCAGGGTGAGCGACCCGAACTGGTCGGGCTTCGGCTGATCGTAGAATTCCTTGCTCCGGAACACATGCGTGAAGCTCAATCGCGTGCTGCCGAGGATGGCCGTTGCGCCGAGCTTCATGTCGGCAACAAGAGGCTTCTTGTCGACGCTCTGGCTGTCGCGAAATGTATTGCCGTCGAGGAAGATATCGCGCGCGACGCCGCGAAGCTCGCCGCCGCCAAAGACATACCAGTCGAAGCCCGTTGCCGCGCGGAACCAGTCCGATCCGCCGATGCCGGGATAGATGCGGCTGGGGCCGAAATCGTCGGCCAGATCAGGGCCGAGGCGAATGATCGCGCCGAGCGCCGCATAGGTCTGCGCATTGCCGAGCGCGACGACCCCATAAGGAATCGTGTCGGTATCGAGGTCGAAGAGGATCGACTCCGTCCGCTCCGAGCGCCATGCGCGTTCGAAACTCACATTGACGGTCGGCTCGTTGCGGAGCTGGTTCTCCCAGCCGTTTGCCTGCTCGACATTGATGAGCTTGTGCCAGCCATTCTGCACCTGCCGTCCGAGCGCCCACGGGCCGACCACGCCGAGATCGAGTTTCCACTGGTCCTGCCAGGCGCCGCCTGCCGCGTTCTCACGCACGCTCTGCAGCGTGAAGGTGGAGTGGAGCCATGCCGCATAGGGCCTGTCATGGAGGAGAGGGGCGGTCGCGTCGGTATCGTCCGGCGTGAAGATTTCCTGCCCGATATTGACGCCGACGCGCCGCGTTACCGTCACGACATTGGCATCATCGGTGAAAAGGCCGAAGAGCGGCGGCGCGGAAAGACTTTTCAGCCAGTCCGGCAGATCATCGCGTGGCGCGGAGAGCCACGCGGCCTGAACGCCGTTCGTATAGTGCCGGTCGGTATTGGCGAACCTGGCGAAAAGATCGTTCTCGGCCTGGAGCGAGATGAAGCCGTTGTCCGTCTCTTCCGCGATGGCGGGCATAGCCGGAATCGCCGAAGCGGCGCAAAGGAGCGAGGCTGCGAGGACGGCGCGGCGAAGAGAATGCATGCAGTGAGAACTCCAGAACCCCCGGCGGCATGTAACCACAAATGAACAGACAAGTCTCGGCGCTGGTCCCCTGAGCAAGCTTGACGATGGCAAGGGGCGCGCTGTCCAATAATGCCGGCCGAGGGTTTCAAACAAGAATTGGCCGCCCTGGGGAGGGAAACATGAATATTGCACACAGCGCGGCGACAAGCCGCGAGGCTGCTGCTGCCATGGGAATGGTACTCGCCTGGCATGCCGCGCAGGACGCCGATCGTCCGGCGATCATTTCGCAGGCGGGCAATCGCAGTTATGGGGAACTCAATGCCAGAGCCAACCAGCTCGTTCGCGCGCTGCGCCGCGCCGGCCTGCGCGCTGGTGATGCGGTTGCGCTGCTCTGCTCCAACCGGCCGGAATTTGTCGAGGTGGTCAGCGCCTGTCAGCGCGGCGGATTTCGTCTGACGCCGGTGAACTGGCATCTCAAGGGATCGGAGGTCGGCTATATCGTCGACAATTGCGAGGCGAAGGCTTTCATCGCCGATGCTTGGTTTGCAGGCAATGCCGTTGAAGCCGCCTTGATGGCGCCGGCGGCGCTGGCGCGGCTTGCGGTCGGCGGTGAAATCCCGGGCTTTGTTTCCTATGACGATGTTGTGAGTACCGAGCCGCATCATGATGTTGAGGACCCGGTGCTCGGCACACAGATGATGTATACCTCAGGCACGACTGGCCATCCGAAAGGCGTCTATCGCCGCGAGGCACCGCCGGTCGCGCCGCTTCAGCTAAAGCTCGCCGAGACGGCGCAGTTCCGTCCGGGCGAGGACATGGCGCTCGTCACCGGACCGCTCTATCACGCGGCACCGCTCGCGCTCAATCTCGTATTCCCGCTCAATGCCGGCGTGGGCTGCGTGCTGATGGATAAATGGGATGCCGAAGAGACGCTGCGCCTCGTCGAAGAACACGGCGTGACGCATACGCATGTCGTGCCGACGATGCTTCACCGCATGCTGGGTCTGCCGCCCGAGGTGCGGGATAAATACGATTCTTCGACGCTGCGGTGGATACTGCACGGCGCCGCACCTTGCCCCGCGCATGTAAAGCAGAACAGCATCGAATGGTTCGGTCCCGTTGTCTTCGAATATTACGCGGCGACCGAGGGCGGCGGCGTCTTCGTCGAAAGCGAGGAATGGCTGACAAAGCCCGGCACGGTTGGCCGCGCGCTACCGGGCGTCGAATTGGTCGTTGTCAACGATGCGGGCGAGCCTGCATCCGCGAACGAAGTCGGCACGATCTATTTCAAGGCGCCGGCACAGGGCCGCTTCGAATATTTCAAGGCGCCGGAGAAGACCGAAGGGGCCTATCGCGGCGACCACTTCACGATGGGCGACATGGGCTATCTCGATGAGGACGGGTTCCTGTTCCTCACGGGACGAAGCGCGGAGGTCATCATCTCCGGTGGCGTGAATATCTATCCCGTGGAGATCGACGAGGAGATATTGAAGCATCCCGCCGTTTTCGATGTCGCTGCCGTCGGCGTGCCGAACGAGGAATGGGGCGAGGAGATCAAGGCCGTGGTGCAGCTCAAGGAGGGCGTCGCGCCGAGCGAGGAGCTGAAACGGGAGCTTCTGGCCTTCGCCGCCGAGCGGCTTCCCGGCTACAAGCGCCCGCGCTCTGTCGACTTCACGGACGATCTTCCGCGCATGCCGTCGGGCAAGATCGTCCGGCGCTCCGTGCGTGACCGCTACTGGCAGGGCGACAAGAAGATCTGACCTGACAGAACCGACGATCCCGGCGCGCCGCTTTGGCAAGGCGGCGCGTTTGCGTGTAAACATCGCGTGGCGGATCATCGGAGATTGAATTTATGGCCACGCAGGACTTCGGCAAAAGTCACCTGAAGCTTGTGGTCATTCTCGGCGCGCTCACCGCCTTCGCGCCGCTGTCGATCGACATGTATCTGCCTGCCTTTCCCGCCATCGCCGCGCATTTTCATGCGAGCGCCGGTGAGGTGCAAGCGACGCTCGCCGTTTATTTCGTCGGCCTCGCGCTGGGTCAGGGTGTGCTCGGGCCGCTCTCCGATCGCACGGGGCGCTTGCCGCCCATGCTTCTCGGCATCGGCGCCTTCGTGCTTGGCGCGGTCTGGGCCGCGCTGTCGCCCAACATCGAGAGCCTCGTCGCCGCGCGCTTCGTTCAGGCGTTGGGCGGTTGCGCGGGCATCGTCGTTTCGCGTGCGATGGTGCGCGATCTGTTCGATGAAAGGACTTCGGCTCAGGTCTTCTCCATGTTGATGCTCGTGATGGGCCTTGCGCCCATCCTCGCGCCAATGATCGGCGGCTTTCTGATTGCCCATTATCATTGGCCGGTCATCTTCTGGTGTCTGGCAGGCTTCGGCCTTGCCTGCTTCATTGCAGTCTGGCTCGGGCTCGGCGAAACGCTGCCGCGCGAGAAGCGCGCGCATGGCGGCCTCGGCCACGTGCTGCGCGCCTATCTCGGGCTTTTTGCCGATGGGCCGTTCATGGCCTTCTCGCTGGCCAATGCGTGCATCTCCGCGGCGATGTTCGCCTATATCACCGGCTCGCCCTTTGTCTTCATCACCTTGCTCGGGTTCAGCCCCGAACATTTTGCGATAGTCTTCGGCGTCAATGCATTCGGTCTCATTGCCGCATCGCAGATGAATGCCTTCCTGCTGAGGCGCGTGTCATCGGGAAGGACCATCCTCGGCGTGTCGATGACGGTGCATCTGGCAGCGGCGCTGGCGCTGGTCGGCGCCAGCTTCTACCTGCCCGGATCGCTCGCGCTTCTGATGGCCTGTCTCTTCGTGCTGATCGGCAGCATCGGCTTCATCGGCGCCAATGCGACGGCTGCGGCGATGGCGCGGGCGGGAGAACGTATCGGCGCGGCGGCGGCACTCACCGGCATCATCCAGTTTGCGTTGGCGGCAGGGGCGGGCGCATTGGTCGGCGCGCTCAATGACGGAACGGCCATGCCGATGGCGCTCGCCATCGCAGGCCTGAGCCTCGCGGGGACGGCCGCGAGGCTCTTTGCACGCTGATCAAAGGCCGAGAACGGCCTTCGAAAGAACATTGCGCTGAATCTCGTTCGAGCCGCCATAGATCGTGGAGGCGCGGCCGAAACCGTAACTCGCATAGACCGTCTCGCCGTAGTCGGGGCCGATGATCGCTTCATTGCTGCGACCTTCGAGCCGATCGCGATGCGATGCGAGCGCGTAGTAGCCCAAGGCTTCCATGGCGAGCGTTTGAAGGGCCTGCTGCACTTCGGTGCCGAGGATCTTGAGGATCGATGCCTCGACGCCGACGCTGCCGCCCTTCTCGGTGGTGGCAAGAATACGCAGATTGGTGACCTCGAGCGCTGCGAGCTTCACCTCGACGTCCGCGAGCGCGGCCTGCCAGGCGGGATCGTCGGCAAGGCGCTGTCCGTCGCCTGCGCGCTCGACGCCGGCGATGCGGTGAAGCTCCTCGGCGGCCTTCTTCGACGAGGCGACGCCTGCGATGCCCGTGCGCTCATGGGCGAGCAGGAACTTCGCATAGGTCCAGCCCTTGTTCTCCTCGCCGATGCGGTTCGCTACCGGCACGCGCACATCCTCGAAGAAGACTTCGTTGAGGTGATGCAACTCGTCGATGGAGACGATGGGGCGCACCGTGATGCCCGGCGTCTTCATGTCGATGAGCAGGAAGGAAATGCCTTCCTGCGGCTTCGACTGGTCGTCGGTGCGGACGAGGCAGAAGATCCAGTCCGCCTCATGGGCATAGGAGGTCCATATCTTCTGGCCATTGACGACATAGTGGTCGCCGTCCCGCACGGCTTTGGTCTTCAGCGATGCGAGGTCGGAGCCCGAACCCGGTTCCGAATAGCCCTGGCACCACCAGACATCGCCCGACAGGATGCCCGGAATGTGCTGTGCCTTCTGCGCGTCACTGCCAAAGGTGTAGATGACCGGGCCGACCATGGAGAGGCCGAAGGGCATGAGCGACGGGGCGCCGGCCTGCGCGCATTCTTCCTGGAAGATGTGCTGCTGGGTGAGCGTCCAGCCGGTGCCGCCTGCGGCCTTGGGCCAGGCGGGCGCGACCCATCCCTGTTCGTAAAGGGTGCGGTGCCACTTCTTGAGGGCGGCCTTCGGAACGCTGATGCCGACGGAGTGCGCCTCCGCGACGTCGCGAGGCAGTTTTTCCTTCAGGAAAGCCCGGACTTCCTGCCGGAATGCCTCATCCTCGGGGTTCAGTGAAAGCTGCATCTCAAATCCTCCAATGATTGGCCGGGAGAATAATTCGAAGGACGGGGCCTGCGCCAGTCCCAAGGGGCGCCGGCCGAACGGGGCATTGGCGCGGAAGGTCGCACCCCTCTAATATGCCTGCGGCTTCAAGGGGAGGAATCACATGCCATTCGCCTATCCGCACACGGGCCTCGTGACCGTGCTTTCGCTGCTCGTCTATTTCTGGATGGCGCTCAATGTAGGGCGCGCCCGCACAAAACACGGCGTTCCTGCGCCTGCGATGAACGGACCGGAAGAACTCCTGCGCTATATCCGCGTTCATGAGAACACGCTGGAAGGCCTTGTTCTCTTCCTGCCGGCGCTCTGGCTCTTCGCGCTCACGACGCATGACCTCTGGGCAGCGGCCATCGGCATCTTCTATCCGGTCGGGCGTATCATCTATGCGCGCGGCTATTATAACGCGGCCGAGAAGCGCGAGCTGGGCTTCACCATCGGCATTCTGGCGACCGCCGTTCTTGTGGTCGGCTCGCTCATCACGCTCATCATGGCCGCCTTCTCGGCGCATGTCTGAGGCATAAGCAGAAGGGCCGGTGGAAACACCGGCCCTTCGCTCCTATCCAACGCCTGCTTGTTTTTATTGACGCCGAATTTCAGCCGAGCTTTCCGAGCGCGGCGACGACCTGATCGGTCTTTTCTATCGTCACCATGTGGCTTGCTTCCGCGATGGAGACGAGCTCCGCGCCCTTGATCGCCTTCTTCCACGCATGGGCATAGGCAGGCGGAATGAGCCTGTCGCTGTCGCCCCAGACGAGAACCGTCTTCGCCTTCACGCGATAAAGCCGCTGCGCGAGCCCGCGATCCGGGATCGGGAAGAGAATTTTCCCCGCCATGCCCATCTGCCGGGCATTCATGACAAGGAAGGCCTTCAGCCATTCCGGATCGTCGAGCGCCACGCCCGCCGTCATAAGCTTCGTGCCCGCCTCCACATCGTGGAAAAGATATTGCGGCATCTCATAGGGCAGCATGGCGAAGATGTCGGGGATCGGATGATCGTCGAGCCATAGCCCCGCGGGGCAGATGAGGCCGAGGCGCGAAAAATCATTCGGCGCCACGGCGGCCATTTCGGCGGCGATCATGCCGCCCATCGAATGGCCGACAAGGATCGGGTCTTTCAGGCCGAGCCCCGCGACCACATCGGCGGTATGCAGCGTGACGTCGAGCATGTCGCGCAGCTCGCCGCATTCCTGCGAGTCGCCGTAGCCCGGCAGAAGCGGCGCATAGACGTGGTATTTCTGCGCGAGCTTCGCCAGCAGCGGATCTTCCGCGAGCACGCCGCCTGCGCCGTGGAGATAGACCAAGGGCTGGCCCTTTCCGCCTTCGAAATAGCGGACGGGGACGTGGTGTGTATCGAGCGTTTTCGTTTCCATCAGTCCTTCCCTCCGACGGCGGCGGCCATATTCATTTCATTCGCGCTGACGCCAGGCGTCGCCTGCTTTGCCAGCGGTTTGCACCAGAAGCGGTTGTCGTCCGCATATTCGGGGAACATGTTGCGGAGTTTCGGCATGACCTTTTCGGCGAAGAGCTTCGTCGAATACATGCACTTCTCCTTCGGCATGTTGCCGACATGGAGAAGGCAGAAGATGTTGCCGACATTGAGCCCCTTGATGAGCTCTTCCATGCGCTGGCGCACCGTCTCGGGGCTGCCCGCAATGACATGGCCCTGCTCGGTGAGATCCTTCCAGGTGAGATTGCTGTAGCCGCCTTCGCCGGGCGGTGCGTATTGCGACAGCGCGCCCGTCTGGATCGTCTTGATCGTGCGGTAGCCCGGCGCGTCCGCGAAGCCGCCATAGACATGGAGGCAGCGGTTGTAGAAGTAGCTCACATGCTCCGAGTAGAGACGTTCGGCCTCCTCATCCGTCTCGGCGACGCAGATCGTCTGGGCGAAGCCTGCGCGATAGGGCGAAGCGTCGGGCGCATTGCGTTCGGCGACGCGGTCCCAATAGCCCTGCATCAGGGCCTTGGCGCGGATATAGCCGGAGAATGAGAGGTAGGAATAGGAGTAGGTGTTGTCGATGCAGAAGTCGTAGGTCTCGACCGAGCCGCCGCCGGGAATGTGGATCGGCATGGGGTTCTGGATCGGCCGCGGCCAGATGTTGACGTGGCGCAGCTTGTTGTAGCGGCCGTTGAAGGCGAAGGGCTCCGGCTCCGACCAGGCGCGTTTGATGAGGTCATGCGCTTCGCTGTATTTCTCGCGCGTGAGCGCGGGGATCTGGCCGTAGCAATAATTGGTGTCCATCGACGTGCCGACCGGAAAGCCCGCGACGAGGCGGCCGCCGGAGATACAGTCGAGCATCGCGAATTCTTCCGCGACGCGCACTGGCGGATTGTAGAGTGCGATGGAGTTGCCGAGCACGACGAGGCCTACATCCTTCGTGCGCCGCGCGAGGCCCGCCGCGATGATGTTCGGAGACGGCATGAGGCCATAGGCGTTCTGGTGATGCTCGTTGACGCCGATGCCGTCGAAGCCGAGCGTCGAGGCGTATTCGAGCAGGTCCATATGCGAGTTGTAGACCTCGTGGCTCTTCGCGGGATCGAAGAGTTTCGAGTCGATATCGACCCACACCGAACGATGCTTCTCGCGGAAGTCGTCCGGCAGATAGGGCCATGGCATCAGATTGAACCAGGTGAATTTCATGGGCGTCTCCTCCTCCTGAGACAGGCGTGCTCGCCGGGCCCTTGGGGGCTCTCTTACGGCCGCCTCTTGTTTTAGGGTAATTGCCCTAATTCGGGAGTCTAGAGATTTTGCTCCGGAGGTGCAATCGCGGCGCAAGAGCAGTTGCTGACAGAACTGTCATCCATTGTGCGCTGCAAAATGCGGCTCAATTCATTCGCGTACGAACGATATGGGAATTCATCGGCGGCGATCCAACCGGACGTAAGCTTGTCTTAAGCAATTGCTCGCAGCATTGAGGCCCCGAAGCGGCACGGCTGAAGATGCGCATGGTTGACCAATCCGCAGTAAACCGGCAGCTCGCCGTACTGATAGACGCCGAAAACATTCCGGTTTCGACACTGCGCGAGGTTCTGGACGAAATCGCGCGGCTCGGGGCCGTGAGCGTCAGACGAGCCTATGGCGATTTTACAATGGCGTCGCTCAAGGGATGGCGAGCCGAAATGCTCGCGCTTGCAATTCAGCCGATGCAGCAATTCCGCAACATCAGCGGCAAGAGCGTGACCGACAGCACGCTCATCATTGATGCAATGGATATGTTGCATAGCAGGAAGTTTTCCGGCTTTTGCATCCTTTCCAGCGACAGCGACTTTACGCGGCTTGCAATGCGTATCCGAGAGGACGGACTGCCCGTTTATGGTTTTGGCGAGCAGAAGACGCCGCAAGCATTTGTCAGAGCCTGTACCAAATTCGTCGACATCCAGCTGTTACGAGCAGATTCTGCCGCCTTGAATGGCGCCGCGAAGAAGAAGCCTGCCATTGGCAAACCCGCATTGAAAATTTTGCGTGCGGCCGTCGAAACGGTGGAAGACGAAACGGGATGGGCGAGCTTGGGCAGGGTTGGTGCGGTGCTTGGCAGTCGTCATCCGGAATTTGACTCCAGAGCCTATGGCTTTCGGAAGTTGAGCGATCTCTTCATCGCAAGCGAGCTTGTCGAGTATCGCCTTAATGGCGAGAAGGGCGGCCCGCAACATGCATTCGTAAAGTTGCGCCGGGCTTAGGCCCGACGCGTCGCGAGTGAAGTGCCGTCGAGATTGCCGGTGAGAACGCGATCCTGCTTTGCGTCGGTGAGGTCCGCGCCGCGCAGGTCTGCGCCGCGGAGGTCGGCGCGGGAGAGATTGGCGCGGGTCAGCACGGCACCGCGAAAGTTGGCCGCAGCGAGAATCGCGCCTTCGAGATTGGCATCGGAGAGGATCGCGCGTTCGAATTTCGCGCCGGCGAGGATTTTGCCCGCCAGGTTGCAGCCGCCGAGAAAGGTCTCGGTGAAGTCGGCGCGAATGCCTTCGCGGCGGTCGGAGTGAATCCAGAGAATATGCGCGGCGAGAATTTGCTCCAACCGTTCCGGCGACGGCGGGCGGCGGGTCCGTCGCGCACCCGACAGCTCGGTGCGCTTGAACGTGTCCTCGTCCATGATCGCTTCGCGCAGGTCGGCGTCATCGAGATTGGCGGCTGCGAGCAGCACGTCGACGAGCTTCGCGCCGACAAATTTCGTGTCGCGCAGGTCCGCGCCCTTCATGTTCACATTGTTGAGCGCCGCGCCTTCGAAACTCGCGCCTGAAAGCTTCGCGCCCGAAAGGCTCGTGCCCCGCAGATTGGCGCTTTTGAAGCTCGACACGCTCTGGCGAATGCTGCTGTCCGCGCCGTGCTTGAAGACCACGCCGAGGCCGAGATTGGCGCCGTCTAGCGTCGCGGCGTTGAGTTCCGCACCTTCGAATTGCGCGCCGCGCAGATCGGCGCCGTCGAAATTCGTGCGGGTCAGGTTGGCGTGGTCGAAATTGGCGCTGAAGAGATCGGCGCGGGAGAATTTTGCGTCCTCAAGGTCGGCATCGGCAAAATTGCACGAGACGAATTGCGCTTCCGAAAAGTTGAGCCCGCGCAAATCGAGTCCGCTGAGATCGCAGTTGCGAAGATGGGCTCGCCAGCCATTGGGCTTGCGCAGGAGGTAGCGCCGGTGAAGTTCCTCGATCCGCGCGATCAATTCCTGCGGGATGCGCTTGCCGTCGAGGATCTTGCGCCCCTGTTGCGCCCCGTCAGCCCGCCTGGTGTCGTTCGGCCTGGGGGTGTTTGTGCTGCCAGGGCCGGGCTGGGGCTGAACGCCATTGGATTTGGTGGACATCTGGGACCGCGCACTGACTGAAGGGGCTTCCGTCAATTAAGGCGCGGCCCGTTAAGGGCGGGTGAAATTCAGGTTTTAGTTTTAGTATAAGTTTAATGAAGCACCGTTTACGGCTTCCTCTCGGTGGAGCTTTCTTGCCGCGCGGGCCTTGGGCGTTAAACTGCAGATAACAAGACATCAGAACAGACATCAGGAAGTCGGGAGGAAAAACATGGGCCAGGTCGATCTGGTTATTCGTGGCGGAACGGTTGTCGACGGCTCGGGGGGAGCGCCCCGCATCGCCGATGTCGCCATCGACAAGGGCCTCATCGTCGAAGTGGGACATGTCTCCGCCCAGGGCCGCGAGGAGATCGACGCGACGGGACTCCTCGTCACGCCGGGCTGGGTCGATATCCATACGCATTACGACGGGCAGGTCACCTGGGACCGGCGGATGACGCCATCCTCCATACACGGTTCCACGACGGTCATCATGGGCAATTGCGGCGTTGGTTTCGCGCCCGTGCGCAAGACTGACCACGACACGCTGATCCGCCTCATGGAAGGCGTCGAGGATATTCCGGGCGCGGCGCTCCATGAGGGACTTTCCTGGGAATGGGAGAGCTTCGCCGACTATCTCGATGCGATCGAGAAGGTGCCGCATGACATCGACGTGGTGACGCAGGTGCCGCACGGCGCGCTGCGCGTCTATGTGATGGGCGAGCGCGGTGCGAAGCGCGAACCGGCGACCGAGGCCGAAATTGCCGAAATGAAGCGTCTGACGCGGGATGCGATCAAGGCCGGCGCCATCGGATTTTCCACGACGCGCACCATGGTGCATCGCACGGCGGACGGCGATCTGACACCGACAGTCGGCGCGGCGGACGCCGAGATGATCGCGATTGCCGAGGGGCTGCGCGAGGCCGGCGCAGGCGTGTTGCAATGGGTGTCGGACTTCCGCGAATTCGAACATGAATTCGATCTCGTCGAAAAGCTCGTTGAGGTCTCGGGGAGGCCGTTGAGCTTCTCGATGGTGCAGGCGGATGTCGTCCCGAACCAATGGCGCGATCTGATGGCCCGGCTCGACAAGGCCGCCGACGCGGGCCTCCCGATCAAGGCGCAGGTGCAGGGCAGGCCGGTGGGCCTGATGCTAGGGCTCCAAGGCTCCGTCCATCCCTTCGTGACGCGCCCCTCCTACCAGAAGATCGCGCATCTGCCGCTCGCAGAGCGCGTGGCGATCATGCTGGAGCCCGTTTTCCGGGAGAAGCTTCTCGCCGAGGCGCCGGAGGCGGGGCATCCTTTCGTCAATTCGCTGGCGGGCGCCTATCACAAGATGTTCGATCTTGGCGATCCGCCGAACTACGAGCCCGCACCCGAGGAGAGCATCGCCGCGCGGGCAAAGGCGACCGGCGAGAATCCGGACGCCATCGTCTATGACATCCTGACGGCAAATGGCGGCACGGGCTTCCTCTTCTTCCCGCTGCACAACTACACCGAGTTCAATCTCGACAACACGCTGACCATGATGCGCAACCCGAACACGCTGTTTGGCTTGAGCGATGGAGGCGCACATGTCGGCGCGATCTGCGATGTGAGCGTGCCGACCTACATGCTGACGCATTGGTGCCGCGACCGGACGCGGGGCGAGCGGCTCGACCTGCCCTTCGTGGTGAAGAGCCAGACGCGCGATACGGCTGAGGCGGTCGGTCTGCTCGATCGCGGGCTTATCGCGCCGGGCATGAAGGCGGATGTCAACGTGATCGACTTCGAACGTCTGCAGCTTCGTCCGCCGCATATGGTCTACGACCTGCCTTCGGGCGCGCGGCGGCTGATGCAGGAAGCGGACGGCTATGTGGCGACGATCTGCTCGGGCGAAGTGATCTATCGCAATGGCGAGCACACCGGCGCGCTGCCCGGTAAGCTCGTGCGGGGTCACAAGGCTGCCCCCGTTTCGCGCGCGGCGGAATAATCAGGCCGGCAAGGCCCATCGGCGGGCGGGCGTTCTTTCGAGAGCGCCCGCTTTCGCTTTGACCTCGGCCATAGCGCGCGCCGCTTCATGCTCGAAAAAGTAGGCGGCGCGTTCCGCGATCCTCTCCCAGCCATTTTCGCTCGGCAGCCAGTGGGCGTGGCGCGGCAGAAGTTCGAACCGGGCCATTGGGCCGAAATGTTCGGCATTGCGTTGAGCGAGCACCGGCGAAGTTATGCGGTCATGCCGCCCGGTCAGGAAGAGGAGCGGGCAATCGATCTCTTCGCGCCGGATCAGCGAAGTGCGATGAGGGTCGAGATAGTTGAAGGCGATTTCGGCCAGCGCGCGGCCTGACTCCGGTATGAGGCGCGCGTAAAGCTCTCTCGCCTCGTCCTCCGAACAGCCATTGAGAACACCCCAGCGCATCGTCCGGTATGACGGGAGCTGCGGCTTTTCCCAGAAGCGCGGCCGAAGCATCGTGCCTGCGAAGATGCGCGCAACATGTGAATCGAGTGCGACGATGGGCCCGCAATGGGCAGACGCGAGCAGGACGCCTGCGCGCAGCAGGCCGCGGGCGGCTAGCATCTGCGCGAGCAGTCCGCCCATTGAATGGCCGATGATAAATGGCGGCTCGTCGAGCGCGCGGATTTCGGCCTCGAGGTCGGCGGCGTAATCGCGAAGGCTCGTTCGCCCCAGCTCCGGGTGAGGGGCGGCGTCCTGGCCGCCGCTGCGGTGTCGCAGGGCCGGCGTCAGGACGCGATAGCCGCGATCCTCAAAATAGTGCCGGAAATTGGTCCAGACATCCGGGCGGCTCCACATGCCGTGGATCAGGACGATCGTCCGCTCATAGCCGCTCGCCACGTGTCCTGACGCCATGTTAATGTGCCCCATTAAGAGCGGCATGGGCGCGGCGGCGTCCGGAAGAACTGGGGAGGAGACGCGTCATGACCAGTGGTACCTATCGGATTCTCGGAGGGCTCGGTTCGCCCTATTCCATGAAAATGCGGGCTGTCTTGCGTTACAGGCGACTCCCGCATGTCTGGGTGCAATTGAACGACAGAAACGCTTACGAAATTGCCAACGTGAAGCCCGCTGTCATTCCCGTCATTCAGTTTCCAGACGGTTCTCACCGGAACGACTCGACCCCCATGATCTTCGAGCTTGAACGGCTTCATCCGGGCGAGCGTTCGATCGTGCCGGATGACGAGTGTCAGGCATTCCTCGCATTTCTGCTTGAGGACATGGCCGACGAATGGGGCACCAAGATGATGTTCCATTATCGCTGGTTCCGCGAGCGCGACCAGAAGCAGATGTCGGAGTGGCTTGCCTTCGACCGCCTTGCCGGACGTGGCCGTGAGGCGATCGACAAACATGCGGCACAGTTCGCGGCGCGGCAGATCGGGCGCATGGCGCTTGTCGGCTGCACAAAGAAAAACCAGCCGTTGATCGAGGAAACGGCGCGGCGCGTGCTCGCCCTGCTCGAGGCGCATGTGACGGAGGAGCCATATCTCTTCGGTTCCCGCCCCTCGCTCGCGGATTTCGGCTGGATGGGGCAGCTCTCGCAACTCGCCGTCGATCCGACGCCAGCCGAACTCATGCGCGAAATCGCGCCTTACACCTTCCGTTGGCTGGCGCAGCTTGACGATGCCTCAGGTGTCGAAGGCGAATGGCGCGATCCGGCTGCGCCGCTTTCGCCCGCGGTGAAAGGGCTCCTTGGCATGGCAGGCGAAGTCTATTTCCCATTCCTTATCGCCAACGAGGCGGCTTTGAAGAAGGGCGCGGAGACCTTTTCCTTCGTTGCGCTCGGCATGACTTATGAACAGGGCGCGTTCAAATATCAGGCAAAATGTCTTGCGGAGTTGCGCACGCGCTTCCGCGCTCTGAGCGAGCCCGCGCGCGAGCGGATCGCTCCGGCGCTGCGCGAAGCGGGTTGCCTGGACTATTTCGCCGCCGGTTGATGCGAGGGCGCGACAAGCCTTCGCTTGATTGATCCAAACATTGTCGGCACTCTTTCCGTCTTGCCGATCGGCACGGGACGTTCGGCGCCAAATCTTCATCGGGGATGATCATGGCGGAGAGACGAAAGACGACTGCACGCAAGGCGCCACGCAGCGCGGCCGCACGCGCCGCCGCGGGCGCGGGGCCAACGGAGGCCCGGCCATTGAAGAAGGTGGCGAAGCGCGCGCCTGCAAAGGCGAAGGCCGCGACCGGGGCCAAGGCGGCGGCACCGGCAAAGCCGCGCAAGACGGCGGCAAAGACCGTGAAGCTTTCGCCCGAACAGGCCAAGGCCAAGAAGGCGCTCGAAAAGCAGGTCAAGACGATCTCGCGCGACATCGACAAGGCCGAGCGCGAAGCGAAGAAGGCGTTGAAGGCGGCGGAAAAGCGCTATCGCGGTCTGGTTGCACAGCTCAAGACCGATCGGGGCAAGCTCCAGCAGCGGCTCAAGGTGCTCGCGGGGCAGGGCGAAAGCGCCTTCGACGAGATCAAGATCGGCGTCGAAGGCGCCTATAAGGAGCTGGCCGAGGCGGTGGTCAAAGCCTACGGGCACTTCAAGTAAGGCGCCTCGAATGGCGAGATAGGAGCGCGGGATCGCAATGGTCCCGCGCTTTTTCTTTATGTGCCGCCCTGCCTCCCATTGCGCGACGCCGCGCGAGCGGGCTTACTCGCGTGCAAAGCCATCAAGAATGAAACGGGAGGACTGTCATGAACCGCGTGCTTGCCCATACGGGCGCCAAATATCCAATCGTCCAGGCGCCGATGGGCTGGATCGCCCGCTATCCGCTCGCCTCCGCCGTCTCGAAGGCGGGTGGCATCGGGATCATAGAAACCTCGTCAGGCGAAACGGAAAACTGCAAGGCCGAGATCATGAAGATGATCGAGCTTGGCCTTCCCTTCGGCGTCAACCTGCCGATCATGTTCCTGCGCGACGACGCGATGCTGAAATTCGTCTGCAATTCGGGCGTGAAATTCGTCACGACTTCGGCGGGAAGCCCGGCGAAGTTCATCGCGCCGCTGAAGGATGCGGGCATCACCGTCTATCACGCCGTGCCGACGCTTGATGCGGCGGTGAAATGCGCCGAAGCGGGCATTGACGGGCTCGTCGTCGAAGGCGCCGAAGGCGGCGGCTTCAAGAATCCGGAAGAGGTCTCCACGCTGGTGCTGCTTCAGGCGATCCGTGCTGCTGTCGACGTGCCGCTCATTGCGGCAGGCGGAATCGCGGATGGACGCGGCATGGCGGCCGCCTTCGCGCTGGGCGCGGAAGCGGTGCAGATGGGCACGCGCTTCGTCAGCGCCGCCGAAAGCCCCGTCCACCAGAACTACAAGCAGAAGATCGTCGACTCGAAGGAAACGGGAACCTACGTCCTCAACAAGAAGGCGACGCCCTGCATCCGCGCGCTGAAGGCGAAGGCGCTCGACCCGATCCATGAAGAAGGCCGCATGCCGCCCGACATCCTGAAGAACATCATGGATGTCTATTTCGGTGGTGACATGGAGGCCGCGCCCGCCCTTGCCGGCCAGTCGGTCGGCCTCATCCATGAGGTGAAGCCGGTGAAGGAGATCATCGACGGCATGGTCGAGGAATTCTTCGCCATCTCGCAGCGGATGGGCGGCTACGCGAGCGCGCGCAACTTCGGCTGATCTTTCAAGGACCTGCGGGGCGGGGCGGACATGTGCCTCGCCCCGCCGCTGCAATCTTGAGAGTCTCTCGCAAGATTGCAGCGGAAGCGCCCGCCGCCCCGGAATGCGCAGGACCGGAATGCGCAAGAATTGTGAAATCTGCACGTCGAAGCGGCAGTTTTCCTAGGTTTTCATTGACACGCTGCACTGCGTCAATTACACGAGCGCTCGAAACGCAATCGCACGTGCCCCTGGCCAGACTGGTTACGTAACGGCGTACGCGTCTCTTTTGGAAAGTTTGGCGGCCTGCCACATCAGGCAAAACCCGCTGGGTTTCGAGGGAGAATGCATATGCCGGATTATAGTCTGAGGGGCTAACGCCCCGGATTAAAGCCGAGCCGTCCTGCGATGCAGGGCAGGCCGGGCGAGACCGCCCCGCACTCGGCAAAAACCTAGCGAAGCGTTTCTTCAAGAAAGCTTTTGTTTCATGGGCCCCGGCGCATCCCGGAAGGGATAATTCCGTCGTTGCGGAAAGCGTTCGGCAAGCCCGGTCATCTACTGGTTGGAGAGAGGCCATGTCCGAGCCCCGCGCCCTCTTCCAATTGGGGATCGACTTGAATCGCGATTCAAGGAAGACCCAGGCGGAAGTTCTCGAGTTCCCTCATCACGCTGCCGATCTCGGCGATGTCGAGACGCTGTCCGAAGGACCGCGCGCGCATGCCGAAGAGCGGAAGGATTTCTTCATTGAGCGCAACGGCGTGCGTTATGCCGGGACGCATCTGATCATCGACCTGATCGGCGCGAGCCGTCTGGACGATCTCGAGCATATCGAGAAGACGATGATCCGCTGCGTCGAGGTCTCCAAGGCGACGCTGCTCCATATTCACCTCCATCACTTCACGCCGAATGGCGGCGTGTCGGGTGTGGCGGTGCTGTCGGAAAGCCACATCTCGATCCACACCTGGCCCGAGGCGGATTATGCCGCGCTCGACGTCTTCATGTGCGGCGAGGCCGAGCCGCAGAACTCGATTGCCGTGTTGCAGGAAGCCTTCGGGCCGTCCAACATCCGCGTCGAGGAACTGCGCCGCGGCCAGGGCATGGTGTGATGACTGAAGGAACGAGCGGTTCGCGCTGGGTCACGGAAACCCTCCATGAAGAGGGAGGGCTTCGCACCTCCTATCGCGCGGACCGCGTTCTTTTCGAAGAGGCGACCGACCACCAGCATCTCGTCATTTTCGACAATCCGACCTTCGGCCGGATGATGGCGCTGGACGGCGCGACGCAGGTGACGGAGCGCGACGAGTTCGTCTATCACGAGATGATGACCCATGTGCCTGTGCTGGCGCATGGCAATGTGAAGAAGCTGCTCATCATCGGCGGCGGCGATGGCGGCATCCTGCGCGAGGCCGCGCGGCACAAGGGTATCGAGAAGATCACCATGGTCGAGATCGACCCGGCGGTGACGGATTTCTCGAAGGCCCATCTGGCGATGATCTCGGCAGGTGCATTCGACGATCCGCGCCTCGATCTCGTTTTCGCCGATGGTTCGAAATTCGTCGAAGGGCAGGGCGAAAACTACGACGTCATCATCGTCGACTCGACCGATCCCGTCGGTCCCGGCGCGGTGCTCTTCGAGGAAAGCTTCTATCGCAACGCCAAGGCCCGCCTCACCGAAGGCGGCATCATGGTGACGCAGAACGGCGTGCCGTTCCTGCAGCCGGTGGAGCTTACGAGCACCATCTCGAAGTTCCACCGCATCTTCCAGTTCAGCAGCTGCTATCTCGCCACCATCCCGACCTATGTCGGCGGACCCATGGCAATGGGCATCGGCACGGATGACGAGTTCGTCAAGGCCGTGACGCTGGAAGCGCTGGAGCATCGTTTCGAGGAAGCGAATTTCAAGACGCGCTACTACACGCCGGAAGTTCACAAGGCGGCCTTCGCGCTCCCTGCCTATGTGCAGGAGATCGTGGAAGCGGCGCGGAAATGATCCGCGCGGCCTCCGCCGCAAGTCTCAGTCTATTTTGGTCGCGCTGACCACGATGCCGTCGCCATCCGCATAGAGATATTCGCCGGGGCGAAAGGTCACGCCCGCGAAATTCACCACGACATCATATTCGCCGGCGCCTTTGCGCTCGCTGCGCTTCGGATGGGCGGCAAGCGCCTTCACGCCGACGGGCTGGGCCGCGATTTCGGCCGTATCGCGCACGCAGCCATTGATGACGAGACCCGCCCAACCATTCTTCGCCGCGAGTACCGCGAGATTGCCGCCGAACAGCGCGCAACGCAGAGAGCCGCCGCCATCGACCACCAGCACGCGACCATTGCCTGGGCCCTCCAGCGCCTGACGCAGCTTCGGATTGTCCTCGAAAGTCTTGAACGTCGTGATCGGCCCGGAGAAAGCGAGCTTGCCGCCGAAGTCACGGAAGATCGGTTCGGCATGCTGGATATCGGGATGGGCGTCGGAAAGATCGGTCGTTGCGGGTGAGGTCATTTTTCATTCCATGGATGCGATGGAAGGCGGGCGTCTTTTCTCATGTGTGTGGGGCGGGTGACAAGCGCGACAAAAAAGGGCCGTGGAGATCGCTCTCTACCGCTTGATCGCAGGATGCGTGCACGTGCCTACTGGAACTGCGCGACTTCCAGCGAGCTGCGGCCGGCATCAATGAAGATTCTCAGTCAGTCTCGCGAATTTCAAGAACATGGCAGTCAGGCTTTGAGAGTGCGATTTTCGGTCCTCCGCCTAGAGTTGTGCTACCGGATGGAACATATGTGATTACCCAATATTGCCAGGTCTTAACGTCTTCAAGTTCAACTATCGGCCTCCAAGTTTGGCGCTCCGGTTGAAACTCGAGGTAGACGTAAGACAAAATGTCCTTAGCGACTGCTATCGCCTGTTCTTTGCTCTCACAAATTCGCGGTGGAGCAGCATTTGCGTTTACAGCGAAGAAGCAGATAGCGGCAGCGAGCCATGGCATCTGACGAATAGCGGCAAGCCGGATCATATCGAGCGTTCCCCCGAAAATGCAAAAATAACGACCGCGCACGTGTAGGCAGAATATTGGTACTTGATGCTGCACCGCTGCGCCAAGTTGTTAGTTCACGGTGCGTTGTGGCGAGGGGTGCTGGCTTCATTGCGCTCATCAGCGACAATTACGATTGCACAACCCCATACAAAAAGGCCGCGGAGATTGCTCTCCGCGGCCTGATCGTTTTAGGCGTGCCGTTTATTAGTGGCCCGACTTGAACTGCGCGGCTTCGGTCGAGTCGCCGAGAGCGGTCGTCGAGCTTTCGCCGCCGGCGGCCGCCAGCGAGACGAGGTCGAAGTAGCCGGTGCCGACTTCGCGCTGATGGCGCGTCGCCGTGTAGCCCTTGGCTTCCGAGGCGAACTCGGCCTGCTGCAGCTCCGAGTAAGCCGCCATGCCGCGATCGCGGTAGCCCGAGGCCAG
This sequence comes from Parvibaculum sp., assembly GCF_039680535.1. Classification (GTDB taxonomy): domain Bacteria; phylum Pseudomonadota; class Alphaproteobacteria; order Parvibaculales; family Parvibaculaceae; genus Parvibaculum. The sequence goes on from NZ_JBDKSS010000009.1 coordinate 40,661, forward strand.
CTCGAACATGCCGTGGTTGAGCTGGTGGAAACCGGCCAGCGTCACGAACTGGTACTTGTAGCCCATCGCCGCGATTTCGCGCTGGAACTTCGCGATGGTTTCCTTGTCGAGCTTCGCTTCCCAGTTGAAGGAGGGCGAGCAGTTGTAGGCCAGCAGCTGGTCCGGGTATTCCTTGCGGACGGCTTCGGCGAAACGCTTCGCGTCGGCGAGGTTCGGGACCGAGGTCTCCCACCACAGCAGGTCGGCATAGGGCGCGAAGGCGAGGCCGCGCTTGATGCAATGATCGACGCCCGTGCCCGGCTTCAGGCGGTAGAAGCCTTCGACGGTGCGGCCCTTGTCGAAGTCGATGAACTCGTGATCGCGCTCGTCGATGTCCGACGTGATCAGGTTCGCGGACTCGGCGTCGGTGCGCGCCATGATGAGGGTCGGCGTGCCCATGACGTCGGCGCCGAGGCGCGCGGCGTTGAGGTTGCGCTCATGCGCGCGGGTCGGGATCAGAACCTTGCCGCCGAGATGGCCGCACTTCTTTTCCGAGGCGAGCTGGTCTTCGTAGTGAACGCCCGAAGCGCCGGCTTCGATATAGGCCTTCATGATTTCGAAGCAGTTCAGCGGGCCGCCGAAACCGGCTTCCGCGTCGGCGACGATGGGGAGGAACCAGTCGCGCTTCGCGCCGCCTTCCGAGTGCTCGATCTCGTCGGCGCGCTTCAGGGCGCGGTTGATCCTCTTGGCGAGTTCCGGACCGGCATTCGCGGGATAGAGCGACTGGTCGGGATACATCGCGCCGGCGGTGTTCGCGTCGGCGGCAACCTGCCAGCCCGAGAGATAGATCGCCTTGAGGCCCGCGCGCGCCATCTGCATGGCCTGGTTGCCCGAGAGGGCGCCCAGCGAATGCACGTAGTCGCCGGAGTTCAGCATTTCCCAGAGCTTGTTCGCGCCGCGCGTGGCGAGCGTGTACTCGATCGGGAAGGAGCCGCGCAGCTTCTCAACGTCTTCGACGGTGTAGTTGCGCTTCACATTGTCGAAACGGCCCTTGGGCGCGCTCGGGATGAGGTCGTAGAAGGTCTTCTTGCTCATGGGTCTGTCCTCGGGGGTCAACAATCGCAGATTGGGGATCGGGGATAGGTCTCAGTTCTCGTAGCTGACGAGCAGCTTGTAGGCCGGCAGCGTCAGGAACTCTTCGCATTCCTTGGCGGTGGCCATGTCCGAGAAGATGCGGATCGCGTCTTCGAAATGGCCGGAGGTCCAGCGCGTCTCGCCAAGGGTGGCGCGCAGTTTCTTCATTTCGTCGTCAAGCACGTCCTGGAAGAGTTCCGGCGTGACCGTGCGGCCGTCCGAAAGCTTCGCGGCGTGATAGAGCCACTGCCAGATCTGCGTGCGGCTGATTTCAGCCGTCGCCGCGTCTTCCATCAGATTGTAGAGCGGCACCGCGCCACGGCCGCCGAGCCAGGCTTCGATGTACTGCACGCCGACGCGGCAGCATTCGCGCATGCCTTCCTCGGTGCGCTCGCCCTGATGCGGCTCGAGCAGATCCTTCTGGCCGACATGCACGTCCTGACGCTGGCGGGCGAGCTGGTTCGGGCCGGTGAGCTTGCCGAAGATTTCCATGGCGACCGGCACGAGGTCGGGATGGGCGACCCAGGTGCCGTCATGGCCGTTCGTCGACTCGCGCTCCTTGTCGGCGCGCACCTTGTTGAAGGCCGCCTCGTTCGCGGCCTCGTCGCCCTTCACCGGGATCTGCGCGGCCATGCCGCCCATCGCGAAGGCGCCGCGCTCGTGGCAGGTCTTCACCAGGAGGAGCGAATAGGCGTTGAGGAAGTTCTTGCCCATGACGACCTGCGCACGGTCCGGCAGCAGGTAGTTCGGGTTCTTTCCGAGGCGCTTGATGTAGCTGAAGATGTAGTCCCAGCGGCCGCAGTTGAGGCCGGCGATGTGGTCCTTCAGCTCGTAAAGGATTTCGTGCATCTCGAAGGCGGCGGGCAGCGTCTCGATGAGGACGGTGACCTTGATCGAGCCGTTCGGGAGCCCAAGCGCCTTCTGCGAGTGGACGAAGACGTCGTTCCACAGGCGGGCTTCCTTGTGGCTCTCCATCTTCGGCAGATAGAAATAGGGGCCTGTGTTGTGCGCCTTCAGCTTCTTCGCGTTGTGGAAGAAGTAGAGGCCGAAGTCGAAGAGCGAGCCCGACATGGGCAGGCCGTCGATCTCGATATGGGCTTCATCGAGGTGCCAGCCGCGGGGGCGGACGTTCAGCACGGCATGCTTGTCGCTGACCTTGTAGGTCTTGCCCGTCGACTCTTCGGTGAAGCCGATCTTGCCGTCCCAGTAATCGATGAGGTTCAGCTGGCCGCCGATCATGTTGTCCCAGCTCGGCGCGGCCGCGTCCTCGAAGTCGGTCATGTAGGACTGGGCGCCGGAGTTCAGCGCGTTGATGACCATCTTGCGGTTGTCGACCGGGCCCGTGATCTCGACGCGGCGGTCGAGCAGGTCGGCGGGAATCGGCGCGACCTTCCAGTCGCCTTCGCGGATGGATTTCGTCTCGGCCAGGAAGTCGGGAAGCGCGCCGGCATCGAAGCGCTTCTGGCGCTCGGCGCGGGCAGCGAGGAGCTCGCGGCGGCGGGCGCCGAATTTGCGCTCAAGCTCGGCAATGAAAGCGACAGCCTCAGCGGTGAGCACGCGCTCGTAACCCGGCTTCACTTTTCCGCGAATCTTGACGCCGTCCTGGTTGGCGCCGACTGCCGACTGGCTCATGGGCTCTCTCTCCGCTGCTGGCTATGCTTTTCGCCTATGGGGCGCGGTCATACATCCTCAACAACGAAATGTCCAAACCATTCCTAAGTCGTTGAAATTGTTAAAGTAAAGAACTTCACAAGATGAGTGTAGGAAATCGTTGAGAATGTAAAGTTAGTAAATTATAGTGCCGCGAAACCACCCATTCGGAGGGCGTCCGGCGCCATGGCATCCGAGAAAAAAGTCTTTGCAGGTCCGCGCGTTAGGCGGCTTCGCCGGGAGCGCAACCTGACCCAGGCCCGCATGGCCGCCGATCTCGGGATTTCGGCGAGCTATCTCAATCTGATCGAGCGCAATCAGCGGCCCATGTCGGCCCAGATCCTGCTCAAGCTCGCCGAAGTCTATGATGTCGAGCTGAAGAGCCTTGCCGGGGACGACGAGGCCCGCGCGCTCACCGCGCTGCGCGAGGTCTTTGGCGACCCGCTATTCCGCGACAGCGGCCTTACCACGCAGGACATGCAGGAAGTCGCTTCGGCGAGCCCCGCAGCGGCGGAGGCTTTCTCCACGCTCTACCGCGCCTATCAGCAGGCGATCGCCAACACGTCGCTTCTCGCCGAGCGTCTGGCCGACCGCGATCTCATCGATGGAGGCCAGGCGGTCAATGCGCCGCTCGAAGAGGTGCGCGACTTCATCAACAGCCGCAACAACCACTTCCCGGCGCTGGACGAAACGGCGGAGGAGCTTTACCGCAAGGCCTCGCTCGGCGCGGACGAGCCCTATGTGAGCTTGCGGAATTATCTGCGCGTCGCGCATGGCGTGACGACCCGCGTCGTGCCCGCCGATCTCATGTCGGGCGAGCTTCGCCGCTATGATCGCCACCGCCAGACGATCTTCCTCTCCGAACTTGTCGACCAGCCGGGCCGCTCGTTCCAGCTTGCCTATCAGCTCGCCTATTTCGAGCAGTCGCGCGCGATCGAGGACATCGTGGAAACCGCGGGCCTCGAAGACGATGAGGCGCGCACGCTGTGCCGGGTCTCGCTTGCCAATTATTTCGCGGCGGCGCTGCTCATGCCCTATGCGGCCTTTCTGAAAACGGCAGAGGAGTCGCGCTACGATCTGCGCCTCGTCGGGCGCCGCTTCGGCACGAGCTTCGAGCAGGTCTGCCATCGCCTCACGACATTGCAGCGGCCCGGTGCGCGGGGCATTCCCTTCTTCCTCATCCGCGTCGACAATGCGGGCAATGTGTCGAAGCGCTTTTCGGCGGCGGGTTTCCATTTTGCGCGCTTCGGCGGCACATGCCCGCGCTGGAATGTGCATGACGCCTTCCGCGTACCGGGGCAGATCTACACGCAGGTCATCCAGATGGAGGATGGCACGCGCTATTTCTCCATCGCGCGCACGGTGAGCCGCGCGGGCTCCGGCATTGGCGTCCCCGGCGACCAGTATGTGGTGGGCCTCGGCTGCGAGATCACCCATGCGCGCAAGCTCGTCTACAGCCAGGGCTACGACCTCAATGACGAGCGCGGCGCCATGCCCATCGGCGTTAACTGCCGTCTGTGCGAGCGGCTCGATTGTTCGCAACGCGCCTTCCCGCCGCTGAAGCAGAGGCTGCGCGTCGAGGATCATGTGCGCGGCATCTCGCCCTTCGGCGTGCCGGTGAACAATGGTTGAGGCGGCCGAGCGTCAGCGGATGCGGCAGCATGTGGTCGCCGCTGCAGGCGTTTTGGCGCTGCATGCCTTGCTGCTGATTGCGCTTCTCCACCGCGCGGCTCCTGACTTGCATCAATCGGCGCCTGCGCTTGTAACGGTCGATCTTTCGTTGCGGGAAAAGCCTGCGGAACTGCAGTCGAAGCCGAAGGCGGAACCGAAGCCCGTCAGAACTTCGCAGCCCGTGCGAAGACAGCAGCCGATCATCCCAAAGCCGATTGCTCCGCATCCCGCCGTGGCGGCGCCGGCTGCCACGACGCCGTCAGCGCCGGCGGCCGCCGCGCCGCCATCGGCCGCGACGGCAACCAGCGATGCGCTCACCGCGTCAAATGCCGCCCGGGAGGACTACTCGGCGAAGCTGCAGGCGTGGCTCGCGGCGCATAAGCGCTATCCGGTGCAGGCGCGGCGCATGCGGCTGGAAGGGTCGGCATTACTTCAGTTGAGGGTCGGGCCGGAGGGGCAGGTCGTTGCACATCGCATCGAACAGAGTACGGGCTCCGTCATTCTCGACCGCGAGGTGGAGGCGATGCTTGCGCGTTCCGAGCCCTTGCCCGCGCCGCCTGCGAATCTGGCGGGCGGGAATCCGGAGTTTCACTTCCTGATCCATTTCGATCTTGGCGAGTTCGACTAGCTCCCTTGGCGCGGCCCGTCACGGTTCGGGCGAAGCCGGCTCCCCTCTCGCAGCACGAGGCCTTGGGCAACGTCCGCAAACTCCGCTTCGGCGCAATATCGAGCGAAGCGCTCGATGAAGTCCTTCATCTCCGCGTTGCTGGGACCGCTGTATTTCCCCTTGAGCCGCCGTCTCGTCGTGCGAATGGCTGACGAAATGGCGTTCTTCAGATCGGACATCGTCCACTGCGCCCCAAGCCAGCGCGGCCATGGCGAAGTGGCCAGAAAGGCTTGATAAAGCCTGTAGGCCTGAGGATCGGGAAAGAGCGGCTTTTCCTTGCCGAAACGCTTCCAGGGTTTGTCGGAGCCGGCGTAATGCACGATCGCGGGTTCGATCAGGTCATGCAGCGGCAGATACGGTCTGCGTCGAGGCAGCATGTTCCAGACCGGCGACAGCGCCGCGAATTGCCCATCGAGCACGGCATTCAGGCTGTCCTCATCGGGCAGCAGGCAGAGCTTCGGATTGCGGCGCACATAGTCGAGAGTGCGTGCGGTCAGCCCCGCGCTGTTCCAGGCGGCGACGTCGATGCAGATCACGCCGGTATTGCAGTAGCAGTATGGTCGGCTCATTCCCAGCTCTGCGAAATGGGTCTCTCCAATGGCCTGCTCCTTTGCCGTCGTGAAGACGACGCCGCGGCGCTGCGCCGCGATTGCGTGGCCGCCGAGATCGAGACCGAAGAGGGGCGTTACATCTGCATGAATGGTGAGGTCGGTGTCGAGATAGAGAATGCGTTCGTAGCGCTGGGAGAAGATTTCGGGGAGGAGGAGTTTGACCAGCGTTGCAGTCGTCAATCGCCCTGGGTTGATGGTGATGTCTCGTAACGGTTCGAAGTCGATAATTTCGTGTCTGATGCCCTTTGCCGCCATCCATTGCCGGTCGGCTTCCGTGGCGGCGGCGTCATCGGTCACGATCACGATATCGAATGGCGTGACGGCCTTCGCATGAGCGCGAACGGCATCGGCGACAAAGAGCGCCGGTATGAACATGTTGCGGTCGGTGCAAAGCACCACGGCATGTCGCGCGGCGACCGCTTCCTTTTCGACGTTATTTTGCAATGTCCCCCGCCCCCGCTGAATGCTCCGGGCGCAATGCTAGACCGGCAACAATCCGATTGCGAGAGAAGGGCGCGTCAGCGGATCAGACGCTCCGCCGGGAACCTCAGCGTGATATCCATCGGCAGGTGGCCGCCGCCATGCGCCTCGAGTGTGCCCCCATGGAGCTCCATCACCTTGCGTGTGAGCGAGAGCGCGAGGCCCTGCGCGCGCGCCGCGCCGCTGTCCTCGGTGCTGAGGAAGGGATCCTCGGAATAGGGCAGGCGGGCCTGAAGCCGGTCTTCACTCTCCCCGACGACCTCGTTCAGCGTCAGCAGCAATCCATGCTCGTTTTCCGAAACTGTGAGGCGCAGCGTTGCGCCGCGCCGTGCGCTGAAGATCGCCTCGGCGATGAGGCGGAAAAGCCCCTGGCGAAGGCGCTTCGCGTCGCCGCGCAGGCCGGGCAGTCTGGCCGGACAGTCGATCTCGATCTTGAGCCCTTCCTCGCCCGCACGGATTTTCTGGCTCGCGACGGCGATGTCGAGCAACTGGCCGAGATTGCAGATCTCGTCCGTAAGGCTCGCATTCTCCGTTTCGGCGTCGGCGATGCCGAGCAGGTCCTCGATCATGTCGAGCAGCATGGTGCCGCTCGAATGAATGTCGCGCGCATATTCGCGGTAGCGTTCTCCGCCGATGGGGCCGAGCTGTTCGTTCTTCATCATCTCGGAAAAGCCGATGATATGCGTCAGCGGCGTCCGGAGATCGTGATTGACGTTTGAGAAGAAGCTGCGGCTGCGCTGTCTCGCTTCGCGGCTCTGGGCTTCTGCGGCCTCCATCGTGCGTTCGAGCTTCCGCCGCACGGTGATGTCGTTGAGCGCGGCGACGCGGGCGGGCACGCCGCCCCAGCGCGAGTCGACGATGCGCATCTCCGCAAAGCGGTTGTCGCCATCCGGACGCAGTACCGCCACCTCATGTTCGCCGGGTTCCGTGGGCAGACCGAAAGGCTTGCCGACCAGTTCATCGGCGCTGCGCCCCATCAGTTCCTCCGCGGCGGCATTCACGAAGCGGACATTGCCGTGGCTGTCGAGAATGACCATCGCTTCCGATGCTTCCTGCACCACCGTCATCTGCGGTTCGGCGGCCGGTCGAACTTCGGCGATCTCGCGCCTGTCGCGCGCCTGCCGCCGCGCCACGGCGCGGCGAAGTGCCAGCATGACCGTTTGCGCCGCGCCGATGTCGGCACTGAGGCAATCTTCCGCGCCGGCCGCCATGGCGCGCATCTGCAAGGCGGCGTCTTCGCAGCCGACGGCGAGCACGGGCGCGTCGGGCCCGAGCGCGATGACGCGTTTCAGAAGTTCGATCTCGCCATTTGCTCCATCGGCGATGTCGACGATCACGGCGTCGATGCCGGGGCTGAGCAATGGCGCGAAGCCCTGCGTCGGGGATGACACGCTGAAACTGATGGCGGCAGTTCCACAGCCTGATGCCCGCAAGAAGGCGTCACGCACCGCACCGCTGCCGCTCACCACATGGGCCGCGAGCGGCGGCAGGGGAGTCTGTCCCTCAAAGCCGGTTCTGATAGTGGGGCCCGCCGACCACGATTGCGTCGCACGGCTCATCATAAGCCTTCCTTCCGGCCCCCGCCCTTGGTCGACTTGAAGACTCTCGTCGCGCTTCAAACGACCGGTCCACCCATCCAACGCGCCCTGCAACTTAACTCCCGCACTGGTGAAGCATTGCCCTTGGATACCGCCCGCAAATCAGTGCGGCTTCCGCTTCACGTTGCGTTAAGAATCGGCTGCAGAAGTAAATACTTGGTAAACGCGGCGGATATCTTGTGGGGGCGTGTGAGCGACCTACAAGAATAAGCGGTCGCTTTGTTTCTGAAAAAACTCTTTCGGACCAATGGCTTCAGCCCCGAAGGGCGGCCGCCGGCGTTTGGTAAACAAAATTCCTCCGCTTCACTTTTCGTTAAGGCGCGCCAGTGGCGGCCCGCCGCCAGCGCCATGTGGCTCATGTCCGAGACAGGAAGCTGAGGCCAAACTTGTTCCAGTCCCCGCAATGGGTTAGGTATGCGCCCGCGCCGTTTCGGCGCCTTCAGACGGTTTCCGACGGTCATGGCCAAGCAGGAAAAGACCTTTCGCCCCAAGGCACGCGTGCCGAAGGGGCTTCGCGACGTCGCCGCCCCCAATGTGCGGGCCGAGGCGCGCATGCTTGCGCGCATCCGTGAGGTCTATGAGCGCTATGGCTTCGACCCGCTGGAAACCTCGGCGCTCGAATATGCCGATGCGCTGGGCAAGTTCCTGCCCGACGAGGATCGCCCGAACGAAGGCGTCTTTTCCTTTCAGGACGATGACGAGCAGTGGCTGGCGCTGCGCTACGACCTGACGGCGCCGCTTGCCCGTTACGTGGCCGAGAATTACGACGGCTTGCCCAAGCCCTTCCGCCGCTACCAGACGGGTCCCGTCTGGCGCAACGAGAAGCCGGGTCCGGGCCGTTTCCGCCAGTTCACTCAGTTCGATGCCGACACGGTCGGCGCCCCGACCATCGCGGCCGATGCCGAGATGTGCATGATGGGCGCGGACTGCCTTGAAGCGCTGGGCCTCCAGCGCGGGCAGTACCGGCTGCGCGTCAACAATCGCAAGGTGCTCGACGGTCTCCTCGAGGAGATCGGCCTCGGCACCGATGCGGAGGATCGCACGCACATGACCGTGCTGCGCTCCATCGACAAGTTCGACAAGCTCGGCCGCCGCGGCGTGGAGCTTCTGCTCGGCGCGGGCCGTAAGGATGAATCCGGCGACTTCACGAAGGGCGCAGGATTGGCGCCCGAGCAGATTTCGCGCGTGCTCGACTATGTGGAATCGGGTCTCAACGAGGGTTCCGCCGATCGCGGGCTCGTGCTCGAAGGCTGGCGCAAGGTTGTCGGCAACAGCGCCATCGGCCGCGAAGGCATCGACGAGCTTGCCGAGATGGACGCGCTCTTCGCGGCGGCGGGCTATGGGCCCGATCGTATCGAGTTCAATTCCTGGATCGTGCGCGGTCTTGGCTATTACACCGGCCCCGTCTTCGAAGCCGAGCTTCTCTTCGACGTGAAGGACGAAGACGGCAATCTCGTGCGCTTCGGCTCCGTCGGTTCGGGCGGACGCTATGACGGGCTCATCGAGCGCTTCAAGGGCGTGAAGGTTCCCGCCACCGGTTTCTCGGTCGGTGTCAGCCGCTTGCAGGCCGCGCTCGAGGCGCTGGGCCGTGTCGAGAAGGACATTGTCGCGCCGCCGGTCGTCGTGCTGACGCTCGATGCCGCCAATATGGCCGGCTATCAGGGCATGGTCGGCGAGCTTCGCAATGCGGGCATCCGCGCCGAAATGTATCTCGGCGGTTCGGGCATGCGCGCCCAGATGAAATATGCCGACAAGCGCGGCGCCCCCGTCGCCGTCATCGAGGGCGAAGACGAGCGCGCCAAGGGCATCGTCACGCTGAAGGACCTGATCCTCGGCTCGGAGGTCTCGCGCGAGATCACCGACAATGCCGAATGGCGCCAGAGCGCCGCCGCCCAGATCGAGGTCGAGCGGTCGAAGCTCGTTGAGGGCGTCGTCGAGATTCTGGCCCGCCACGGTCTCCATTCGGGGCATCACGGCCGTTAAGGCCCATATCTCCGCTTTCCCGACATTTACCATTCCATGTTAAAAGGGCGCGGCCGGAGGGTCCGGCGCGCGAAGGATCAAGACCATGTCATCGACGCCTGAGAGAAATCCGGCG